>CACYWL010000009.1 GCA_902778055.1 uncultured Eubacteriales bacterium
GAATGAATAAAAAGGGAGAAAAGATGTATAATTGCGCATTGTGAGGGCAATTATTGCGCAGGGGAAATATTTGACGGCAGGAAACAAATAAGATATAATTTTACTGGGTTGGTCTACAGGACGCGAACTGGATAATCAGAATATTCTCTGATCCGACCGGCAGAGCAGCCCTTGACATAGATTTAACCGATATGAACCGCGATGATGAATGCGAGGGGAAAAAGATGAGCAATACCCGGCAATTTGCTGAAATAACGAACCTCAGGGACAAGCTGCGCCGCGGCCTCGCGATGCTGACCGTGGCGTCCATGCTGATGCCTTCCGGAGGCTTGGCTTCAGAGGGGACAAATCAGGGGAAACTGAAATGCATCCTCCCGGAGCATACGCACAGCGAAGCCTGTTACGAGACTGCGGTGATCTGCGGCGAGGAAGAGAGACAGCCGGAGATTGTCCGTGAGTTCACAGGAACCTTCCCGGTGCATGTGCATAAGGCCGATTGCTACGACAGCGAGGGAAAGCTGATCTGCGGCATGGTGGAGAAGGAGTACTACCATACGCACGGCGAGTTCTGCCGCGACACGGAGGGGAATCTGGTCTGCGGGCTGCAGAGTCAGCCGAAGCACAGTCACACGGAGGATTGCCGCGACGGCGAGGGGAATCTGATCTGCGGGCTGAATCCTGACTGGCCTGTGTTTACCACCTCTGCGGAAAACTGGAAGGAAACCGTCAAGGATCCGGGCCATCAGCATACGGAAGCCTGCTATGAGACGAAGCTGATCTGCGGGTTGGAGGAGCATACGCATACGGACGAATGCTATGAGACCGTTATGCCTGTCAGTGCTGTCTCTGACGAGCTGCAGGAAGAAAATAAGGATCAGACGAAACCCGAAGGGGATGATTCAGGGGAAAATGAAGAGACCGATCTCGAAAAGATAGAAGTGGGTCTGGAAAAGACCGTGGAAGAGGTTGTTGACTTCATTTCCGGGCACGAAGAGGATCATAATGATGCGGATCAGAACCCTGAGAATGCTGGAAAATCAAGCGAAGAGCTGGAACAGACCGAAGTCGAAAATAACAATCCGGTGAAGGATAAGGCTGAGACGGACGAAGAACCGACTGTTCCTCAGGAAAACGGCCAGGAAGAAGAACGGGAGAAAGAGCCCAAAGAGGAAGAACCCAAAGAGAAAGAATCCGGAGACGGAGTGACGGGTGAGGGTGAACCTGTAGGCGTAGAGCCTGAGGACAAAGTGACTGGGAGCGAAGAGCCTGGGTCCGGGGAGCCCGGGGAGGAAACTGGGAAGGAAGAGCCTTCAGCCGACGGAGATGAAGTCAATCCGTTGAATCCTACTCCGACGGACGGAGCCGACATCATTGAAACGGAGCAGAATCCGGAGGGGCAGCCTGTGGAACAGGTGCAGACTCCGGAGGAAAACGCGGAGCAGGAGATCGAAAAGATCGAAAACCAGGGGAAGGAGAATCCCGAAGCTTCGCCGGAACAGAATCCTGACAAACAGGAGCCTGCGGACAAAGAGAAGCAGGCTGCCGAACAGGAGCCTGCGGACGAAAAGAAACAGCCTGAAGAACAGGAAACTGAGGACGAAGAAAAGCAGTCCGACGAACAGGAAGTTGCGGACGAAGGAAAGCATCCCGACGAAGTGAATCCCGACGGTGATCCTTCAGACGGAGAGAACGCGGACGAGGAAACGGAGCCGGTCGAGGAGCCCGTGAAGTTCTTTGAGGGCACGAAGGTTTTCGAAGGGCTGGACTATACCGTCACTGCAACGATCGGCGCGGACGCCTGCTTCCCGGAGGACATCGAGCTGGCTGTCCGGGAAATCCTGCCCGGCACCGATGAGTACCGGATGTACAGCGGACAGACCGCGGACGCGGCGACGGATGAATGGAGCGAGATAGGCGAGTTCGCCCGCTTCTTCGATATTACCTTCCTGAGCGGGGGAGCTGAGGTGGAGCCTCAGGCCTTCATCGATGTACAGATCACCTTCCGGGAAGCGATCCCTGTGGCGGAGGACGCAGATGTTCAGGCGATCCACTTCTCGGAGGACGGCGCGAATGTGATTGAATCCAGCACGGATTCCGTCGAAGCCGCTGCTTCTGATCCGGACGCGGTGGATACGGTGAACTTCACCGTCGACAGTTTCTCGGTTTACGGCTTCTTCCAGAGGGTGGTCATTACCACGAGAGTCATCACCGCGGGCGGGCAGACCTACCGCGTGGAGGTGACCTACGGGCAGGATGCCGGGATTCCCGAGGGCGCCGTGCTTTCCGCAAGCGAGATCAAGGACGGGGACGAGGACTATGAGCTGTATCGGGCACAGGCGGCCGCGGCCCTGGAGGCAGGACATGTGGAGATGCCCGGCTTGTACGATATCAGCATCCTGGACGCGGAGGGACAGAAGGTTCAGCCTCGGGGCCCTGTATCCGTCAGCATTACGCTGGAGAACGGGCTGGAATCGGAAGACATCAAGGTGGTTCACTTTCCGGAGGGCATAGAGGCGGCCAGAACAGAGGCGGACGGAGCGGCCGGGGAGACGGAAGAAGAGGAGAAACGCGTCACGGAGGAAACTCCGGAGGCTGTGGAGAAGCCCGTTGTCGCCGTGGAGGTCATTTCTCCTGAAGTCAGCGAACAGACCGTGACCTTTGAGACCGATGGCTTCTCTGTGTATGCCCTGGCATATACCGTGGATTTCCATTATGGCAACGAAGCCACGGGCGAGAAATATGAATACAGCATCCTGGGCGGCGGTGTCATCAGCCTGAAGACGCTGCTCGCTGCGCTGAACATCCGGGATTTTGCGGCGGATGAAATTACAGAGGTTCATTTCTCCAGCGAGGAGCTGGTTCTGCCGGTCAAGGTGGAAGAGAATACGACCGCAGGAGAACTGAAGAACCGGCTGGGCCTTCAGCCCTCCTATTCCGCGGAGCTGACAGAGGAAAGCATCGCGGAGATGGACGCCCTGGTTCTGACTGCCCCCGACTGGGCGCTGATCAGTCTTGCCCCGTTCAAAACCGATGAAGAACTGGTCATCACCCTGGTGAACGGTGACAGGTATGTGATCGCCGTTACGGACGGCCAGATCGTAAGGTATTACATCGACTCCAGGGGAGATACCTATGAAATCTCCGTGATCTATGAGGATGACGCGGGTATTCCGGTAGATGCGGATCTGCAGGTGACGGAAATCGCCGGAGAGGCCGAATTTGGGGAATATCTCCGTAATTCCGCGGAAAGCATTGGTGCGGACAGCGCTGAGATCAGTTTTGCACGCTTCTTTGATATCACGATCGTGAAGGATGGTAACAAGGTCAATCCGCAGGCTCCAGTGCAGGTGACGGTCAACCTGACCGATACTCCGGCGGATATCGATCCTGCAGACCTGAGAGTGATCCATTTCGGAGAAGAAGTGGAGAACATTGACAAAGCCGAGGCGGAGCGGAAAGGTGAGACTTCGGTTCAGGTCACCTTTGAAGCAGAGGGATTCTCCGTGTACGGCGTGATTACTGCACCCGCGCCGACTTCGGCTGCTGACCTGAATGGACGAACCTTTACTATCAGCAGAGGCAATTATTATATAACAGATGATGTAAGCGTCCTCTCTGATTCAAGCAATACAAGAGGCCTGGGAAAAACGACAGCGGCATCAGAAGCGGCAGAATGGCAATTTGAACAGGTAAACGGTGCATATTACAGGATAAGAAACACACAGAGTGGGAAATATCTGATTTTTTCAAAGAATCCTGATGCTCAGGGACCATATAACACCAGAGCTCATGTTGAGCTGTCAGAGACAGGATCAGTGCTTAAGGTTGAGAAGCTAAGCAATGGATATCGTATTTCAATTGTAATTGACGGGATAACCTATTATCTGGATGAACATAATGGTGCAGGCGGTCCTGGGTATGCCGGATGGTATATAACGGGAGAAAACAATACTCTTTCATTCAATTTCAATACTCCGGCATCGGTGATTGATAGAAGTTACATCGTGGTTGTGAAACAGGGGGATGCCTACTACACTGTTCTGAACGATGGAACGCTCTCTCCCGCGGCGTACAATCCGGAGGACAACACTGTCGCGGTGGATGATCCGATGATGTGGAAATACGACGGCGAGCGGCTCTACCATCCGACCAGGGAGGCTGGTTTTACCGGAGATGATATCGCTTCTGACAAGTACTATCGGTATATTGATCCTAATTCTGCTACCGGCCTGAGCGAGGATAATGAGAACAATACGAGCAGCACGTCAGATCAGAACGGACGAGATGTACATATCACTGGCCGAAACCTGTGGAATACTGTATCATTAAACTACGTCTCTGGTCATAAGCTGCAAAGCAGATCCCATCCGGAATTCTATCTTGGCATCGAAGGGCAGAGCCAGATGAGGCTGAAGGGCCAGGTCAGCGCAGATGAGGCGGTGGAGGTTTTCCTGGCTGATCCGTTGGTTGCGGAAAACAATTGGAAGAAGCATACAGTCAACCATATTGATATTTCCATCAACGGCACTGTCGAGGTGGACGTGCCCCTGGCCAACGGGAAATACTACGATGAGAACGGCAATGTGGTGAAGGAGGTTCAGCAGAACAGATTCGAAAAGCTTCATCTTTCCGCAGCCCAGGTCGTGAATCCGACCGATCTGAACATCACGGCAGAGGATATGAAGCGGGCCCGCATAACTGCCTCATATCAAGGATCAGAGCTGGACAACGCCTTCTATGTTACCGGCTATACCGGCAATGCGGAACATGGGGGAACTCAGACTGGCGGAGGGAATTACACTACCAGCCCGCAGATTCGGATTGAAGGTTCCTTCCTGGTGGCCAAGATGCCTGAAGTGCACAAGGAGATAGATACTTCGCAGTATGATAGCAATCGGTCTTACCGAAATGCCATCAGACAGGAGCATCTCGCCAACAGAATTGAATACAGCGTGTCCGTTGTCAAGTCGATCGAATTCTACCTGCAGATTCCTGTTGGGGAGAGCAATGGAGAGAAGACCTGGCAGCAACTGTATGATGCGGAAGGAAAGCCGCTGAAAATCAGGGCTGATGTATCCTTCTCCGACAGCTTTGATTACTGGAATCAGGAAAATGAGTGTCCGGTATTCAGGGATACTAACAGATGGTACTATTACAAGAATTATCCTGATAATAGAAACAGTCTGTATTCGTGGGCGAAGGAAGACTGGGAAGCCGGAGACGTCGCCAGATGTGATTTCAGCGGAATGGACTTCAAGCTGGGCGGCCAGGGAACTGCAGCCGGCACAAGAGTCTACGCCATCGAAATCACCAAGCTTGTTGTGGACGAACAGGGCAATCGAATCAAGTCAGACAACATTGGTACGACCAGGTTCAGGATTTACCGAAAGCAGGCAGATACCCAGGCGGGAGGAGAGCTTCTTGACGTTGTCGTCCCCGATGCTGACAGCGTAAAGGATCTGAACATCGGTTCCTTTTCCGACGATGCCGAATATGTCAGAGATTCAGATTATAAGCCCCTCCATGAAAAAACCATACAGGTTGGAAGCGAAGGATTTGGCCTGGTCTACGATTATGACGTGAATCCCGCCCTCTACTATGTGGAGGAGGATCCCGACTCCGTCCGGGAAAGTATTACGGATGTTACAGGCAAGAGGTGGGATTACAAGGAAACCTACATCTGGACAGAGTATGCCTGGCGCAATCATGAGAACGACAATTACATGCACGTTGGCCGGACCTACACAGAAAAGCCGGCTGCGGGAGGATACAAAAGCGTTCCCGAAATCCTCGGAAACCATTACGGATATAACGGAACGGACGGCCCCTATAGCAACGACTTCCTGGAATTCTTTGTCTACAACGTCTATGAATCCCCGAAGGTGGATGTGCCGGTGATCAAGAGCTGGCCGGACTTTGACGGGGATGATGCTTACAGCTGGGAGGCTTCCTTCAAGCTTCAGTGGGCGCCTGTTTATCCGGACGAAACGAAACCGACCACTGCGTTCCGGGATGTTGCTCCCGAGCGGAACATGACGGTCACGAAAGAAATGATGACCGGCGTGAATCAGGAGCTGATTCAGCAGTACCTGGCCGGGGATGAAACGCTGACACAGGAGCAAAAGGATCAGATCGACCTGATCACGTTCAAGAATCTTCCCAAGTTCGGTACGGACTCGAACGGAAACACATTCAGATACCAGTACTCGCTGGAGGAGACCTCCTACCGGGTGATCCACCTGACAACAGGCGTGGTGGTGCACTCCTGGTCCAAAGAAGACGGATACAACGATCCGGAGGAGAGCACGCATTATCAGCCCTTCTATCCGCACGACGCGGGAGAGATGGAAGAAAACAACGCGGAGGCTGCCGCGGAAGACGCGAACTACTTCGTCCATGTCAGCAACAAAAGGAAGATCCCGCGCGAAAATGAATACATCAACGTGTCCCTTTCCAAGCAGTGGGATTCCACCTTCGGCACTCGGGCCGATGACTGGAGAGCGGAGTTTGAGCTTCGCCGCTTTGAGCATACCGAGTACAGGGATCTGTCCCACATGACCGACGCGGACAGAGCCGCGGAGCCAATCACGGTGAAGATTGTGAGCGGAGACAGCGTGATTTCCGAGATCCAAGTTCAGCCCAATACGGGACTTTATCTGGGAGGAAACTTTAAACCGCACAGCAGCGCTGCGGCCGCATCCTTTACGGCTGATCACCCCGTGACCCTGGTAAACGGAAGCAGACCCACGACGCTGAACATCACCGCCAGCGGACAGAATATGTCCAACGCGCTGGTCCGGTCGCAGGAATTCTTCGTGACGACGGATACGACGTTCACGCTGAACAGCGGTGAGGAGAATCTCGTGGTGGGCAACCCGGCCCGCGTTCTGGACACAGGCGCGGGGACCAACCCGCTTCCGGACCGCTCCTTCAGCCGGACCATTCTGCTGGACAGCTCGAACAACTGGGAGACGGAATTGTCAGGTCTCCTGCTGAACGAAACCACCGGCGGCGATGATGACAATGAGAACGTTACCTGCTACGAATACTATTTCGTTGAAAAGAACAGCCATCCCGACGGATATGCTCAGCTCTACCGTGCGGATGCGAACGGCAATCCCACGTCCATCCTTTCCGGTGACTCGGATCATCAGATCGAGACGAACGATGATATCGTCGCGGTCAACGGTCCCAGCAACCGACTGATCGTCAGGAAGCTCTGGCGCGGCGTTCCGGATACAACCGGCTTCCCGGCGATTACCTTTACGCTGTATCAGGCTTGGGCTGATGGCAACGATGGATGGATTTATGAGAATCCCGAGACACACACCAGATATGAAAATATTGAGCTTTCAGGAAATTCCCTGGAGTGGGTCTGCCCGGAGGTTCTGCCGGAAACAAAACTGGATGGCAACAGGTCCAGGAATGTAAAGTATTATGTTGTGGAAAATGACAGGGCGGGATCCTTGACTCAGAATGACATCACTACTTCCTGGCAGTTCTATTATTACCTGTCCGCGTATCATGAACTGATACAGGGAGAAGAAAAGGATAAGACAAATCAGACCAATGCCGGACATCAGGGATACTTTGCTTCCGTACCCGGCAGCGATCTTCGCAGAAGCGGCGGCTCCATCACGATCTGCAACAAAATGAATGAATATATGCAGCTCGATATTCAGAAGCAGTTCTTCAAGCTGGAAGCGAACGGCTCCTGGAATAATGTGACAGCCTCGGCTGAGATGAAAAAGAATGCGGTGCTGGGATTCCAGGTGATACGCGCTGTTAAAGCGCCGGACGGGAAATGGCTGAATGAGCGGGGGGATGAATTCGATTCCCCGGTCTGGATGGATTATGGCGAGGAAATGCTCTGCGGCTACGATGCAAATGGAGACGCCGTTGTTTCCAGAGGAGAGCATGATATTTTCTGGCTTCATAATGCGGGCGGCGACTGGCATTTCCGAATTGAAGACAACCAGGGTGACGCAACTAATGTCAGCGCCGGCGGAAGCGGACTGCCGTGCTACGGTTATTACATCCGTAACGGCGAGGAACTGACGGTTGAATACTGGTATTCCTTCCGAGAGACAGGAGTATATAAAGATCTTAACAGAACTCCATATCCTGAATGGGACTGGTACAGCTCAATTAGCCCGGTCAACGCTTACGGAAAGAGTGGAAAGATGGAAGCTTTCCCCAAAGCATTCCATGGACAGGACGGAGCCCGCATTGCCAATTTCCAGGCCTCTGATCTGATCATCAACAAGGACTGGATCGGAGAGTCGACCGCCAGGGCGGTATATGTAAAGATCTGGCGTACGTCCGGCAGCGGAGTTCCGGAGGACTTTACCGCGGTCATCGCAGATGATATTCAAAACAATCATAACTGGCAGAATTATGTCTCCGACACGGGTTTGATCGATCTGACTCATAAATGTCTTGTTATTAAGCCCAATGCCAGCGGCAACTGGGAAACTTCTCTCAAGGTCGGTCGGGCGCTTCTTGGATCACTGGCCGAGACCGGAAAATACAGGTACTATATCCAGGAAATCGGATACCGGGATGCGAACGGCGCGTACAAAACCAATGCGAACGCCGTCTATCGGCCTCTGTACAATCACTGGGTTGACGGTGAATGGACGGCCAGTCCGGTTCAGATGAATGACTATGCGGACAACAGCATCCAGATCGGCGAAAAAGGCCAGAACAGGCTGAAGGTTACCAACCGGAATACGGAGTCCACCAGCTATACGGCGGTCAAGACATTCTCTGGATCGCAGGGCTCCACCGGTGGCCAGAGCTCCGTCAACGGGTATCCGACGGACGGCTCCGTGCAGATTGTTCTGAAGCTGCAGCAGCGCTACCGCTATGAGAAGACCGAAAACGGCACGGAGTATGTATCCGCTGACAATACTGCCTGGGTACAGGCAGACAGTCCGGAAGCTTCGTCAGTCTGGATCGCGGACTGGCAGGATGCGGAAAGCGCCAGCCCGCTCTATGTGACGCTGCCGCGGCCCAAGCCAGCCGGTTCCATTCTGTCGGACAGCGAATGGTACGGAAGTGCAGCTGCCTGGACCTGCACCTGGGAGGGTCTGGACGTCAAGAAGCTTATCTCCGGTTCCGATGAATCCGGAGATGCGGTGTACGCACAGCTCTATTACCGCGCAGTTGAGCACGGAACACCTGAGTGGTTCAACGCGGTGATCTCCGCCGAGGATCAAAACGGACACAAGGCGATCAACGATGCTTCTCAGACACAGCAGCAGATTCTCACGGAAAAGAACAGCATTCTGAATGAACGGACGACTGTGGATCTGGTTCTTTCCAAAGAGTGGACCAGTCTGACCGGTTCTTCCGTGAACTGGCCGGAAGGCTATACGATTGATTATCAGCTGGTGCAGAACATTCATCTGGCTCAGGCCGATCTGAGCGATCCCGAGCATCCCGGCTACAGTATGGGCACGTGTTTCAAGTCGGTGGATATGACCACATCTCCTGCAGGCTCCCAGTCTGCCGATCAGGTGCATCCGCAGGCGACCGGACTCAATATCGGCAAGCCGACAGACGGTACGGATATCATCGCCAGCATCAGTGACCTTCCGCAATTTGGCTACTACACCGCAACTGCCGCGGACGTGACTTTGGCGGCTGAGGCGGGCATATCCCTGACTGAAGGAACAGTTTATCCGGTGCTGTATACCTACAGCGCGAAGGAAACGGCTGTCAAGAAAAACGGGGTGAATATTCTGGCAGCGCCTACAGATCCGGTGAGCTTTGTGCGCGATTCCGGCAGCCCTCTTTATGAGGCGACGATCACCAATGTGCTGGATGAAATCGAACTGACGGTGAAGAAAAAGTGGACCAGAAACGGCGGGGATACGGAATGGCCGGAAGGTGCGGTGATTTACTATACTGTTGAGCGGATTGGTGTTTATACCCCCGAAGGGGGAGAACCCATTGAGCTTGAGAGGACCGCAATCCTTACCGTAGACAGGGATCACAGTGAATATGCCCTGACTGCGTCGAAACAGGAACATACGATTAGAGAACTGCCCGGCTCCGGCTCGGTCACACTGACGGAGGCCAGGGATGATCTGGCAGCCGGTACTTATCCGGTGAAATATCAGTATGTGATTACTGAAAGCACTGCGTCCGTTCCGCCGACAGGCAGCAACTATGAATACAGTGCTTTGACAGCTCAGCTGGTGACGGATGAACAGGACGCGGATCTGGGCAAGTATGTCCTTATCAATGATCTGACGGACGTGGAGGTGACCAAGACCTGGGAGGAAAGTCCCTACGCTGAAAGCGTCACCGTGAAGCTGTACCGCGTTGAGGATGTCGTGACTCCGCCTGAACCCGGCGATTGCACGGTGACCCTGAATGTGAGCTTTACAGGCGATGCTTCCAAGGTCCCGGGGACGATTACCGGTACGGCGGGTGGCCAGGCCTTTACGCTGAACAAAAACGGAGATGTCTGGAGCGGCACGGTTGCTTTGATTCAGGGCGCACAGAATGTGGCAGTCAATTTCAATCCTGTCACCGCTACGGAAGGAAACTACACCGTTTCGCTGGACAATACCACAATCAATGTGCCGGAAAGCGAAACGTACAGTTGCAGCTTTACCGGGAGCGTTTCCGCCTCGGAAGCGGGAAGAACGATCACGGTGACTGTGAACTGGGCGGATGAAAGTTACCCTGATTATAGTTACAATAATCTGTTCTATGACGGGTGGACAAACACAAACATAACAGCAGCGAAGTCCAGTACAGGAACGACCAGAACCTACGTTTGGAATAATGCTCCGACATCCGGAAGCAATCTGTTCGTCCAGTTGGGTTACAGCGGAAAAACGATGAGCAACTATACCATTGAGTTAATCGGCGCGTCGTCGTATTCTATCAACAATACTAGCGAACTGCTGATTACCGGTATCCCGGCCGAACAGGATAGTATTTCCATCAGTGTAACCATTACAAAGAAGGAGATTATTCCAGGCGGAACTGCAAGCATAATACTATTGAACCAGTCTGGAGACGGCGTTTGGATTAATCCACTGAAAAAAGATGGTACTGAATACGGAAAGATTGGCGGCGGATGGCTAAATAACGGAGCACAGGGTACGATCGGACAATTGGCTGCTGGAGAATACACAGTCCAGATTGGAGACGTGAAGTCTGACCAGATTTCGGGAGCAGATTCAGTTGATCAGTGGGGAGATGAACAGAGGCCCAATGTTAATATCCATATCACACTTACAGCAGGCGAAGCACGCACAATTACAGTTAACTCTGCAGCTCTCAGGTCTATGTCCGCACAGGGAAAGAAAAAGCAGAGTTCTCCTCTGATGCTCAGATCAACGCCTGCATCGACCGTTTCGACTACCGTTGTACTTGATCATACAACTCCTGTGCAGGAACTGATTATCTCGGGCACGGATGATTATCCTGACTTCTCCAATTTGCCGTATGATACTCAGGAACTCAATGCAGGAAACGGCTGGCATTACGAATGGGAAAATCTGCCAACGCATAATTCTGAAACCGGCGTAATATACCACTACTATGTAATTGAGGAAACTCCTGCTGATACCGCAAGTGTGGCCTATACCAGGACAGAAGAGAACGGAACTGCGGTGACCATCCACAACACGCCGGTGGTGCATCCCAGCTATGCTTCCTTCGCCGTGACCAAGCAGGTGCAGCAGAAGGATTCGGAAGCAGACATCGAAACGGATCGCCAGTTCACCGTCCGCCTGAAGCGGGAGAAGAATGATACGACCAAATGGCTGAGCTATACGGACAGCACCCATTATTCCTGGGGCGAGGAAGCCTCAGCTACCACCTGGACCTTCAGCAAGGACGGCACCGTCAGCTTCACCGGTCTGGATCTCGGCTATACATACACGGCCGTGGAGGATACAGGAACTGGAATGGTGGAGATCGACGGATATTCATTCGTACCTTCTTCCGAAACGGGCGGCAGTACGGTCGAAGCCAGTGTTCTGGCGTCCCTCGCACAGAACTATACCGGAACGATTACCAACAGGTATCAGCCGAACAGGACAGATATCAAGATTGTAAAGGTCATACAGGGAACAGAAACAGAGCTGAGTGGGGCCAAATTCCAGCTGAAGAAGTCTAACGGAACAGAGTTTGTGAACGAAGGCGAAGAAATCACCGTGGAGGGTAACTACACATTCCTCAATCTCACCAATGGTTCCTATCAGATCGTTGAGACCCAGGCTCCTGCCGGCTATATTGCTCTGACGCAGCCAATTGAGTTTACGATCAGCGGGGGAGCGGTGACAACACAGAATACCGGCAACATCGATACCGTGATCTATACGCCTGCGGCAAAGCCCGTTGAGGATGATCCGGAAACCGCGGACACGGATGAATCAAAACCCGCAGAGCCTGCGACATTCACCGTCGGCAACACGCCGGGCGTCGAACTCCCGGCCACCGGCGGGCCAGGTACCCTGATCTTCACGTCCTTCGGGCTGGCGCTGATGATTCTGGCAGGTGTGCTGATGATCAGCAGGAAACGGAAAACCGACAGGTAAGACTCGCTTCGGGAGCCGGCTTCGGCCGGCTCTCTTTTATGTGTGAAGGTGCTGTCGGTTATTGACGAAACGGAGCTTGCATTCCAAAATACGGGAAGGTATAATCCTTCCGGAACAGATCGGGAGATCAGCTGCGGGAGGATTCTGACGTTGGCAAATCATGTGACGGATATGACGCACGGCGGGATCATCAGGCAGCTGATACGCTTCTCGATACCTCTGATGCTGGGCAACCTATTTCAGCTCTCCTACAACATGGTGGATACGATTGTGATCGGCCGGTTCGCCGGCAGCGCGAGCCTGGCTGCCGTCGGAACCTGCGACCAGATTATGACGCTGCTGATCCTCGGCGTATCCGGCGTCTGCGTCGGGGCTTCCGTGCTGATGGGCAATTTCTTCGGCGCGGGGGACCGGGAGAACCTGCAGGAGGAGGTCCGGACGACCGTGACCATGGGGCTGATCTTCGCGCTGGCGGTCATGGCTGCGGGGATTCCGCTCTCCGGCACCATCTTCCGCCTGATGCATGTTCAGCCCGAAGCGCTCGCCGATGCGAACACCTATCTGCGGGTCATCTTCCTGAGCATGCCTTTTACCAGCCTGTACAATATCTACGCCGCGGCGCTGAGAAGCATCGGGGATTCCAGAACGCCGGTCCGGTATCTGGTTGTTTCCTGCATCATCAACATGGTGATGGATCTGGCGCTGGTTGCCGGATTCGGGATGGGCGTGCTGGGTGCGGCGCTGGCTACGGCGCTGGCCCAGGGAATCAGCGCCGTGCTGTGCATCCGGTACGTGGTTCGGAACGTTCCCGAGCTGTGCTTTCCCTGGCGAAGGCTGGGGATCAAACGAACCCTGGCCGGGAAGACGCTTTCCTACGGTGTCTTTACCGCGCTGCAGCAGTGCAGCCAGCCGATCGGCAACATCATCATCCAGGGCAGCGTGAACACCCTGGGCGTGGCGACGGCCGCGGCGTTCAGCGCGGTCCGCAAGATCGAGGATATCGGGCTGCTGCCCGGGCGCAGCATCTCCGTCGCGATGACCGCGTTTCTCGCCCAGAACGAGGGCGCCGGAGACCACAGCCGGTCCGACGAGGGATACCGGAAGGGGATGCTGCTGGAAATCATGGCGGGCGTCTGCGTCTGCGCCATCGTGCTGCTGCTCCGGGCGCCGCTGATGTCCCTGTTCAGCACGGACGGCGCGATTGTGGCCGCGGGGATCCAGTATTTCGATATCATCGGGTTCTTCTACTGGCTGCCCAGCCTGACCAACGGGCTTCAGGGCGGATACCGCGGGTTCGGGGCGATGCGCGCTTCGCTGCTGGGGAGCCTGACCCAGATTTCCGTCCGGGTCGCGGTGACGCTGCTGACGGTGAATACCATGGGGATCACCGGGGTGGGGCTCGCCTGCGTATGCGGCTGGAGCGCAATGCTTATCTGGGGCCTGCCCTGGCTTTACTGGTACCGGAGAAAAGTCAGAAAGAAAAAATGAGACAAGGAACCGTCCCCCAGTCTCACATCTCATGAGCGATTTGGTCCAAAAGAATAAAAAAAAGATTGACAGAAATGGACAGCGGTGCTATACTTCATTCCGCTGTCAGAGATCAGGTTTGGTCAGGACGGCAGAGATGACTGGGTGTGGCGCAGTTTGGTAGCGTGCTTGAATGGGGTTCAAGAGGCCGGAAGTTCGAATCTTCTCACCCAGACATGACAAAAGCCCCGGATGCCTTATAATTCAAGGCTCCGGGGTTTTTCTTTACCCTTTGGGATGATGTACCAAACGAGAAAAAATTTTACCACGTTTTGGCAAATTTGGGTGGGTTGCTCCCACGTTGCTCCCAGCATTGCTCCCAAATTCGCATCTCGAAAACAGAGGTATATGCTATTTCAGATTACAAAACTGATCCCCAACCGGTTTTCTATGGGCTCTGACGACTGTAACACAGCCACTCTGAACGGCGTTTTTTTCATGCCCTTCGAAAGGAAAAGCCGATCGGAATGTCAGAGATCCAGGGTGCGGTAAGCTTCACCGGAAAGGGTTTTCCAGATAAACCGGCCGTTCTCCAGAACCATATAGCCGCGAGGCGTATTTTCCTTCGGCAGGGAAACGGAGCCCGGATTGCAGCAGATAAAGGTTTCGTGCGGATGGCAGAAGGAGACATGGGTATGGCCGTGCAGAAGGATATCCCCTGTTTTCAGGGGCGGGAGATGATCCTCGTTGTACAGGTGGCCATGCGTGACAAAGATGCAGCGGTCTCCCTCGGGCAGGAGCAGATAATCCGCCATCACGGGGAAGGAGAGCACCATCTGATCCACCTCCGCCTCACAGTTTCCGCGGACGCAGTAGATTTCATCGCTGCGGGCATTCAGGAGCGCGATGACCTCCTTCGGGGCATAGCCGTCCGGCAAATCATTGCGCGGACCGTGATACAGCAGATCCCCGAGCAGCAGAAGACGGTCCGCCTTCTCGCGGTCACAGGCTTCCAGCATCTGCCGGCAGTAAAGGGCTGAACCGTGGATATCCGAGGCGATAAACCATTTCATGAGGTTCCACTCCTTCCGAAGTCGGGACTGGCTATGGCGACCGCGCCCGCCGCGGTGCAACAAGGCTCCGCCAGCTTCAGCACCGAAACGCCCAGATCCGAAATGTCCGCGGCGGCACATCCGGCCGCCGGCATCAGTGCAGGCAGTACAACAGCAAAATTCCTCATCGCTCCGCCTTAACCGTTTTACTGTGGACATCTTAGCAGTATCTGATCGGAGCCGTCAACAGGTTCTTTCAGAAACGCCTGCTCCAGGCTGATCCCCGGAAATAACGAAAATGCTGAGGCCGGGAAGGCGGGAAGAACAGGAACGGAAGGCGGAAACCTCTTGCGGAAAACACGCCAAGGCAGTAAAATGAAAGAAAAGAGACCGGAAAAGGAACGGAAAGGGAAGCATGGCACGGAAGAAGGACAGGGCAGAGGCGCCGGAGAAAAAGGCCGGGCCGGAGGAGCGGAACGCGGCAGGCGGGAAGCAGGCCGGCGGCGCTCCGGAGGGGACAGCCGGGAAAGGCTCCGGGAAAAAGAAAAAGAGCCACCGGGTGTCCAATTTCCTGCTGGTCATGATCCTTCTCGTCGGAGCCGGAATCGCGGCCTATCCGGCCTTCAGCGAATACTGGAACAGCATGCATCAGTCCCGGGCCATCATGGGCTACGCGGAGCGCGTCGCCGAGATGACCAACGAGGAATATGAAGTCATCTGGGATTCGGCCGTCGAATACAACCGGCGGCTTCTTGAACTGCCGAACCGCTGGGTCGTCGACGTGGACGAGGAGCTGGCGGAGGATTACAACGCGCAGCTGAACATTGAGGCGACAGGCAACATGGGGTTCATTTCGATTCCCAAGATCGACGTGAACCTCCCGATCTATCACGGCACGAGCGATGCCGTGCTGCAGACCTCCATCGGGCATATCGCGGGGACCTCGCTGCCCGCGGGAAGCAGCCACAGCGATGAGGAGAACTTTTTGACCCCGGATTTCGCCTCCCATTCGGTGCTGAGCGGGCACCGGGGCCTTCCCAGCGCCCGGCTCTTCAGCGACCTGGACGCCATGGAAGTCGGGGATGTTTTTTATCTGACCATTCTGGACCAGACGCTGACCTATGAGGTCGACAAGATCACGGTCATCGAGCCGGAGGACCTGACGGAGCTGGAAATCGTTCCCGGCCGGGATCTGTGTACGCTGATGACCTGTACGCCCTACGGCATCAACACCCACCGGCTGCTGGTCCGGGGAAGCCGGATCGAGAACGAGAAGCAGCGGCTGAACGTCCGTATTACGGCGGACGCGCTGAAGATCGAGCCGGCCTATGTGGCGCCGTTTATCGCGGGCCCTGTACTGATCCTGATGGTGTTCTGGGTGGTCCTGATGACCAGCGGGCGGAAAAAGAGAAGATAACGCCGCGCGGAAAGCATGCATTTCTGAGCCCTGCAGAGCAATAATCGATCGGTCAACGCTTAAGATGAGGATTGAAATAGGCCCCTTTCTGCGGTATAATTGAAATGAGTTTCCAGACTCTTTTCGTGATGGAGTGAAACGATGGAGATCTATCACCCGAAATTTGACGAACTGCTGCGGGAGATGCGCAGAGTCCGGCGGGAAAAGAAACGCAACCGCCTGCTCTGGGGGCTTGGGATTTTTCTGGTTCTGAGCCTCGCTGCCGGATGGTTCGTCTTTAACCGGTATTACACGCTGGCCTCCATGCACGGCCCCGCCATGGGCGAGACGCTGCCTGACGGGGCGCTCGTGCTGGTTCGGCGGACGCCGGAGGAGGGATACCGCCGGGGTGATATTCTGCTTTATGAACGGGACGAAGGCTGGCAGATGAAAAGGATGCTGGCCGGGCCGGAGGACAGGGTCGTTCTGAGCCCCTACAGCGAAAACCCGATCCGCGTCAACGGCGAGGAGCTGCAGGAGCCCTACACCGTCGGGCGGACGGCGGACGCCGGAGTCAGCACCCGGAGGCTGACGCTGGAGTCAAACGAATATTTTGTGGCGGGAGATCAGCGCAGCCTCTCCGTGGACAGCCGGAACCGGGACTACGGTACGATCGCGAAGGAAAGCATCGTCGGCCGGGCTGATTTTATCCTCTGGCCGATCTATCTGATCGGAGAGGTCAACGGCGGGGAGTACCTGCCGAATTACGAGGGCGGCAGTGCTTCTCCGGAGACGTCGGAGGGCACGGAGAGCACGGAAACGGAAGCTGAGGAGACAGGCACACCGGAAGAGACCGCAGCTCCCGCGGAAACGGATGCTCCGGCGGAAACGGACGCAGCAGCGGGAAACGGCGTTTCGTCTGAAACGGACAGGCCGGCTGATGCAGACCCCGCGGCAGAAGCTGCCGCTTCGGGTGAACCGGAAGCCTCGAAGAAACCGGAGGTCGCCTCTGAAACAGCCGCGCCGGGAACGGCAAAATCGGCGGACGGAGCCTCTGAGACTCAGGCGCCGATGGAAAGCCCCACGGCGGAAAAGGGGGCGGGAGAATGAAAAAATTCATTCTGTGGTTCCTGATCCTCCTGCTGCTGGCCGCTGGAGCCGCGTGGCTGCTTTATCCCACAGGGGTCGAGCAGTGGAGCGCGAAGGAAAACGCTGAGCTGATGGGCCGGTATTGCAGCCAGGTGCATGGGATGCCCGCGGCCGAGATCTCCGGGATGCTGCAGGCGGCCGGGGAGTATAACGCGGAGCTGGAAACCGAACCCATCGGAGATGTGTTTACCCGGAAGAACAGCCGTGCGAACAACCGGTATCAGAACCTGCTGAAGGGGCCGGAGGGGATCATCGGGCAGCTGCAGATTCCCCGGATCGGGGTGAAGCTGCCGGTGTACCATACCTCCCAGGCCAACAGCCCGGAGAAGAAGCTGATCCATGTCGCGGGGACGTCGCTGCCGGCGGCGGGGTCGGGCCTGCACATGGTGCTGGCCGGGCCGGGACAGCAGAAGGAAACGGATTTTCGCGGCAGCCTGGGCCTGAAGGGGCCCCGGATGCTGCAGGAGATGGAGCTGGTCAAGCCCGGGGATCAGATGATCCTGCTGGTGCTGGACCGGACGATGGTATTCCAGGTTGAGGAGGTACAGACGCTTTCGGCCGACGGACTGGAGCGGCTGGAGCCTCCGGGAAACCCGGATGAAAACTGGCTCACCGTCATGACGGAGCGGGAAGGCGGCCGCCGGCTGCTGGTTCAGGGGCGGCAGACCTCAATTCCCGAGGAGACGGAGAGCCTCACGGCGGCGGATCAGAGCGACATGCCGCCGGATTGGCTGAACATTCTTGCACTGGGGTCTCCGGTGCTGCTGCTGGGGCTGTTCATCCTGTGGGTGATTGAGCGGTTCATGAAGCGGGCGTATCGGCTTCCTGCGCCGGAGGAGGATCCGGAGAAGGAATAATACCCGACAGAAACACGAAAGGTTCGGAGGGAAAGAACATGCGGCAAAGCAAACATACCAGATGGCTGCTGGCCCTGCTGCTTCTGGCGGCGCTGACCATGGCCGCTGCTTTCGCATCGGCGGAGCAGGGGACGCTGACCGTTCGCGTGGGTGAGGAGAACTCCGCCTATGACCGGGGAGGCATCGGCATCAATCTGTACAAGATCGGAGAGATGCGGGAGGACAACACCTGGTGGATCAACAGTGCCTTCTCGGGGATTGATATTCTCGGCGCACAGACGACCGCCCAGATTGACGCCGCCGCGAACCAGGTGGCGGATATTCTGAGAGATTCCGCAGCCCCTGTGACCGTCAACGGGACCACGGACGCGGAAGGCACGCTTGTCTTCACGAGGTTGGATCCCGGCATCTACTTCGGCCAGAAGGCGGACGACCGGGAAGAGCTGACCATGCAGAATTTCCTGATCTCCGTGCCTTATTTCGAGAACGGACGCTATCAGTATTCTGCGACGGTCCGTCCGAAGATGACCTACACCCCGCCGACGCCCTCGCCGAGTCCGAGCCCGACGCCGACGCCTACCGTGCCCCATCCGTGGGAGGAGATCGTCCGGACCTATCTGCCGGACCCGACGCCGACACCGCCGCCGACGCCGACGCCCGCCAATCCCTATAATCTCACGGTGATCTACATCTACGAGAACGGTTCCCCCGCCTGGCCGACCCATTACGAGCCCGGCCTCTGGCCCGGAACGCCCTATGATGTGGTCTCCCCGGTGATTCCCGGATATGTCGCGACCATTCTCCGCGTCTCCGGCACCATGCCGCATCACGACGTGGTTTACACAGTGGTCTATATCCCGAGGAACTCCAGGCGCAGGCTGATCAATCTGGATGACTACGAGACCCCGTTGGGCCTGGGTGAGATCCAGATTCATGTCGGTGTGTGCTACGAGTAAGGAAGGAGAACGACGCGCGGACCGGGAAAGAATGCCCGGTCCGCAGGGGGAAGAGGGCTGGCATGATGAAAAGAATTCTTTCGGTCTGGCTTGCGGCACTGCTGATCCTTGGCGCCTGGCTGCCCGCACTGGCGGAGATTCCGGACGACATGGAAATCACGGAGGAAGGGTCTGAGGAAACCGAGGCGGTTCCCACGCAGACTCCGGAGCCCTATGTCTACGAGGGCGAGTTTGTCGTCGGAAACCCGACGCCCATGGACGGCAAGTTCTTCACCGGCATGTGGGGAAACGCGACCAGCGACATCGATGTCCGGACGCTGGTGAACAGCTACTTCCTGACCCTCTGGGGATACGACACCGGGCTCTTCCGGGAGAACCGGGCGGTGGTCTCCGGCATGGCGATGCAGGAGGATCCGGAGGGAAACCGCGTCTACACCTTTGCCCTGTATGACGATCTGTACTACTCCGACGGCACGCCCATCACCGCCTGGGACTATGCGTTTTCCATCCTGTTCCAGGTGGATCCGGTGATTGCCGAGCTGGGCGGGGTGCCGCTCGAAGCTTCCTATATCGACGGCGTTTCGGAATACATCGCCGGCGAGGCGAAAGCGATCAGCGGCGTCCGCGTGATCTCGGATCATCTTTTCACCATTACGGTCAAACATGAATATCTGCCCTATTTCTTTGAACTGTACCGCGTCGGATTTCTGCCGTATCCGATTCATGAAATCGCTCCCGGCTGCAAGGTTTACGACGACGGGGAGGGCGTCTATATCGGAAACGAGGACCCGAGCGTGAAGGAGCCGCTGTTCACGAAGGAGCTGCTCCAGGTCACGGTCATGGACCCCGAGGAAGGGTATCTTTCCCATCCCACCGTGGGCAGCGGGCCTTATGTGCTGACCAGCTGGGACGGAAAGGAATGCACCTTCGAGATCAACCCCTATTTCAAGGGAAACGAGCTGGGATACAAGCCGACGATTCCGAAGCTGCGCTACAAGCTCGCGGTCAACGAGGATATGATCGAGAAGCTGCAGGAAGGCGATTTCCAGCTGCTGAACAAGGTGACCCGCGGGGACACCATCCTGAAGGGGATTCAGGCGATGGGCAGCGGTCCCATCTCCCTGTCCAACTATCCCCGGATCGGACTGACCTTCCTGGTGTTTACCCCGGACCGGCCCGCGCTGCAGCAGAAAAATGTCCGGCAGGCTATCGACTACTGCTTCGACAAGGAAAAGATCACCCAGGAATATACCAACTCCTTCGGCCTGCAGATGGACGGGCTGATCGGCCTGGGACAGTGGATGTACGAGATGGTGATGGGCAGCCTGCCTTATCCCATCGAGGTGGCGGAGAATCCCACCCGGGCGCAGCAGAAGGCCTACGAGGAGGAAGTCGAGGCCTGGGACGCGCTGAACCTGGACAACGTGAAGCACTACGAGCTGAACGTGGAAAAGGCCATTCAGCTGCTCGAGGAGGCCGGATGGACGCTGAACGCGGCCGGAGAGCCCTTCGATCCGGAGAAGGACGACGTTCGCTACGGCATGGTGGACGGCGAGCTGGTGGGCCTGGATCTGACCTGCGCCTATCCGGAAACCAACGTCACCGCGAAGAGCATGGAGGACCTGTTCATCCCGTATCTCGCGGAGGCCGGCATCCGGCTGACCCTGATCCCCATGGACATGAAGACCCTGCTCCGGTCCTACAACGACCGGGATATCGAGGAGATCGACATGTTCTATCTGGGCGACGATTTCAACATCGAGTTCGATCCCCAGCTGTTCTTCCTGCCCGGGGAAACCCCGAGAGAGGAGCGGGAAGAGGAGGATACGATGGCATGGGCGCATGCCGAGATGTTCGACATGGCCTATGACATGACCCGGACAGAGCCCCACGCCGTGCTGGAATTCATGCAGAAGTGGATCGCGTTCCAGGAGGAGCTGAGCGATCTGGTGCCCCTGGTGCCGGTTTATTCCAACGTCTATTTTGACTTCTATACCTCCCAGCTGCGGAATTACGACATCCTGTACTATGTGACCTGGGGCGACGCGATCGTGCCCTCCTATATGGTCTCGCCCGAGGAGGCGGCCGGGCTGATCGGCGGAGAAGAGGAAGAAGCAGGAGAGGAAGCCGGCGAAGACGAATTCGGCGATGAGGACTCCGGAGACGGGGACGAAGAGGAATTCGAGGAATTTGAATAATCCGGGCGGGAACGGGGAACCGTCGCCCGGCGGACGGACAGGCAGGGCGTGAACGATGGCAAAAAACATGCTGAAAAACTACGGCCGCTTTGAGCTGCTGGAGTTGATCTACAATATGCGGAAGGAAAACCTGGAGCTGAAGGAGCGCTGCGAGGCCGCGGAAAAGGAAGCGAAGGAAATCCGCGCGGAATCCGAGCGGCGCCTCGAGGAAGCCCGGAAGGATTTTGAAAGCCGCATCGAGGAGCTGCGCATGCAGGGCGCGGCGAAGGATCTGCAGATCCGCATGAAGAAGATCGAGGAGCAGCTGCGCGTCATGCAGCGGCTGACCTCGGTGGACGTGGATCTGGACGCGCTGCCGACCCGGGAGGAGATCGAAAACGCCACCGGCGAGAAGTTAGAGGAGAACGACGTCAATGGCTAGAAGGCCGAAGCAGGGGCAATTTCCGGAGCTGTCGGACATCGAGCGGGAAATGAGCCAGGAGCGCAGCCGCGGGAAGTATCATCAGGCCCTGAAGGGAACCGCCGGGACCGTGATCGTTGTCGCGGCGCTGGCCGTGCTGATCGCGACGCTGCTGCTGCCCGTGCTGCGCATCACCGGAACCTCCATGCAGCCCGGATTTCAGCCCGGAGATATCCTGGTTGTTTATAAGACCAATGATTTCAAGCAGGGGGATATCTGCTCCTTCTATTTTAATAACAAGCTGATTCTGAAGCGGATTATCGCCATGGGCGGGGACACGGTGGAAATCGACGAGGAAGGCCATGTGTCCGTCAACGGGGTTCAGCTGGAGGAGCAGGAGTATATCTCCGAGTACGCCCTGGGGCAGTGCGATATCGAGTTTCCCTTTGAGGTGCCGGTGGGAACCTATTTTGTGCTGGGGGACAACCGCGACAACTCCGTGGACAGCCGCGTAATGAATTTCGGCTGCATTCCGACGGAGGAAATGGTCGGGAAAATCCTGGCCCGGGTCTGGCCCGCCAACGGGCTGACCTGGTTCGGATTCTGAAAAGCTGTTTCCTTCATATGAAAAAAGCCCGGAAGAACCGGGTTTTTTCTTTTTGGTGGAAATGCAGGGAGGCACTACTCCCGCTTGGCGTATTTGCTCAGGAACTGATCCATGGAAATCGGTCTGCTGAAATAGAAGCCCTGCATGTATTCGCAGCCCAGCTCCTTGATCGCCTGCACGGTTTCCTTGTCCTCCACGCCTTCCGCGGTGATTTCAAAATGCTGGGCCCGGAAGGCCCGGATGACTTCCGGAAGCAGCTGGTTGGACTGCTCCATATAGCTTCTGACAATGCTCAGATCCAGCTTGATATTCCGGAAGGGATATTCGATCAGCCGATACAGATTAGAATACCCGCTGCCGTAATCATCCAGGGAGAACTGAAAGCCGTATTTCTGCAGGGCCTGCAGCTGTTTTGCGAACTTTGAGGAATCGATCATGGTTTGCTCCGTGATTTCCAGGTGAATCATTTCCGGAGAGATCCCGTACTGCTGCAGAATGGCATGCAGGCTGTCCGCCAGATTGTCCTGCAGACACTGCACCGGGGACAGATTGACATTGATCCACTTAAGCCAGGGAAGTTCCGCGTGATGATCCCGGAGGAACCGGCAGACTTTGTGCAGCACCTGGTCTCCGAGAATGCCGATTTTCCCCTCCCGCTCGGCCAGCGAGATAAACGCGGAGGGCGGAAGGAGTCCGCCCTGACCGTCCGGGAGCCGCGTAAGCGCCTCGGCGCCGACGGGTTCACCGGTTTCCGTGCGGACAATGGGCTGCAGACAGACCACCGCGGTATTGTCCGCCAGGGCTGCCAGAAGATGCTGCCGGACGACCTGAATCCGGTCGCTTTCCTCCATGACCTCGCGAAGCTCCCATGGATGATTCTGATCCAGCAGATGGGTATCGCTGAGGGCCGTCATCAGCGCCTCATAAACCTTGTCTCCGGTATACTCCGTCAGAGGAGAGTGAGACAGCACGAAGGCGGTTTCCAGATGCACCTGCTCGTTCCCAATCTGCCAGGGCTGATGAAGGCGATTGATCAGATCGGTAGTGAGCGTTTCATCCGCCTGAGAATCGGGCTGGATGGCCGCAAAGCGCCCGGAGCCCAGATAGAAGGTCAGCCCCCGGGAGGACGTTCTCCGGATTAACTGGAGAATCTGCTCCAGACAGAGGTCCATTCTTTCGACACCGAAGGTGTCATGCAGGCCGGTATAATTCAGGATGGAAAAGGTAAGCATTCTATATTTTTGCCGGCCGTGCCATTCGTGCAGAATCGTCCGGAAAGCCTCCGCGTTGTAGGCAGTGAAACGGCTGAAAAGATATCTCTCCTGATTCTGGAAGGAGATGAAAATGACAAAGACAGCTAAATTGCAGAAGGTATTCAGGATCAGATAGGTGGGCATCAGAAAGCGGGCCAGAAGGCCAACCACCAGCACGGTATTGTATCCCAGAAGACTCAGCCGGTCGAACCGGGAGAGGCGCTTTCCGAGGAAGTAAACCAGGACGTATGTCCCCGCAACATATACAAAAGAGAAAAGATAGAGGAGATTATACCACGGGCCGCTGTGATATCCGGCTCCGTCAATTTTGAATATCAGCCCGGTCAGAGGACTGGAGAGGACGATCAGCTCGCAGAGCAGGAAGGGAAGGAGGGAAACCTGACGAAGTCTTGTTGAGATTTCTTCATGCTGATCCAGAACTTCCAGGGAGAACATGTAATAGCTGTAAATCCGCGCAAAGTAGAGCAGAAAATAGAGCATGTTGGCTGCCCAGAGCAGCCAGGCCGGCGTGGTGGCATACCGCTCATCCAGCCGGCTGGAGATGACATCGACGGACATGGTCAGCAAATCAATCAAAAGGATACGCAAAAAAGTCCGGTTCATCCGGATCGGAAGCCTCGGACGTAAAAAATAATAACATAGTATAATAAGAAGGATCAGGACGCTGGGGATGATGAAGCTGTAGTTCCACATAGAACCAGCACCTCCGCGGTTACTGACGGTTACACCGGACAGAAAAGTTCTAACCTATGATATTGTACATGAATAAATCTATTTCGGCAACATAAAAAACAGATTTTCTCAGGAGATCGAACGCCGGTCACCGGAGGCCTCAGGGTGGGTCCGAGTGTCCTGCTTTGGCCCGGGCAAACATTGATAAGGTTTGAAGGTATTATGTGTCAAAAAGACAAAGAAAGAAGAAAACGGTCAGGAAAGAGATGTCTGATCTGGGTATTTGAAAACTAAAACGTTTCAACGCTATTCGGGCTCCTTGAGTGTTAGCCAAGGGTAATTTTACGCAAAAACAATTAAAGTTGATCAGAAATTGTCAAATAGCAAAAAATGCTCAACATTTGGTTGAAATCAGTCAATGAATGAGGCTTGGAAGCGTTGACAGGGAAGGGTTTGACCGGTATAATTCTAACCATAGAGGGGAGTCTGACGAGTTACGGAAAGACTCAGCCGGGTTTCCTCCCCGGCACCCGTGATTTCCTGACGGAGGATAGTCATCAACCGCTGACCCGAGGTTGTCGCAGAAAGGAGGGCGACTGACGTACGCAAAACTGCAGTCTTGAACCTTCAGCCGCCCATCGGCTGGCGGCTTCCAAAGGTTGAACCGTTGTCTTATACTTCTACGACCGACACATATAGAAAAGAGGAATGTGAAACATGAAGAAAATTATCTCTCTCGTACTGGCCCTGGCAATGATCATGATGGTCGGCGCTGCGTTCGCGACCGATCCGCAACCTGAATCTGGTGAATTTACTCATGGTGCTTTCTCCCAGAGTGTTGAAACCACGATTACTGCTTCTGGATTGGACTCTGGCGACGCAGTCTACTACACCCAGTTGGTTGAGTTTGATCCTACTGTTGAAGGTGGATGGAAACTGACAACTGACGGTTCTTCTTGCGGTGTTTCTCTGGCTGAGCTACTGAACGGCATTACCGCTGCAGAAGCTGCTGAGATTGCTAGTCATTTCACCTCTGGCGGTACACAGATGACCACCGATGGAACCTCTGCTACTGCTAGTGTTCCCGCTGGTCTCTATTATCTGCGTGCTGTTGCTACATCTGATGACACGATCTACAATCCTGCGTTTGTTTCTGCTGACTATTATGCCGGCGGCAACATCGTTGACTTCAGCACGACTATTGGCTCTTCTGCTGTTGTTAAGAAGTCCAGTGTTGAATTTGATAAGCAGGTTGGACATGGAAGCACCCACGACTATACCTACAATGATGTCAAACCAGGTGATTACATTCCCTACAAGATCACAACCAAGATTCCTGCTTATGGCACAGCTTATGATGAAGCAGTATTCACTGTAAGCGATAGTTTCTCCACTGGTTTGGTGCTTGCGATTGATGATGATCATCCCTTTACCGTGACCTACGGTGATGGCACCGGCACTCAGGCTGGAGTAACTGATGTTTATACTAGCAATGCAGCCAACAATGGATCTTCTTTCGAAATTGTTTTTGATGAAGATTATCTGCTGAGTGCTTCTCGTGGAGTTACTAATGTAACCATCACCTACTATGGCAAAGTAACTACTAATGCTCCTATGAACGTAAATCCGCTGGACAACACCGCTTCTTTAACCTATAGCAATAAGCCTGGTGAAACCAGTGACAAGCACGATCGTACCCGTCACTACACTTTCTCCATCGACGGTAACTTGCTTGGACAGACTGGTAAGATTACTAAAGAGCTGATCAAGGTTGGTGTTGATGCTAATGGTAATGTAATTGAGCAGTCCAAGGAGACTGTCCATACGGAGGCAGTTTCTCCTCTGGCCGGCGCTAACTTCACCTTGGCTCCTGTTGCCAACACAGGCGCTGGCTTTGGTACCGGCACTGTTGCTACGATCAACTCCGCCAGTGACGGTACTCTGACTTGGAATGGCCTGGATGCTGGTATCTATTCTCTGGTTGAGAATACCGCTCCCAATGGATTTGTGAAGGATACCACAACCTACTACATCGCGATTGTTCCTACCTATACCGGTGATATCCTGACTTCCTATAAGATTCTGTGGGGCACAGTTGCAGATGTTGATCAGATGACTGAAGTCACCACCTTCAACATGTCCAATACTGGATCTGGTTATGAAGAGGTTGTCACTTCCTCCAGCGCTGATGATGCTCACGCCAAAGTTCAGAATACTCAGGGCTATGAACTCCCCAGCACCGGTGGTATCGGTACCACGCTGTTCTATGTGATCGGCGGCCTGCTGGTAGTTGCTGCGGCGATCGTTCTGGTTGCCCGTCGTAAGGCGAACGACTAATTCCAAAGGATTTAGAAGCAAACGGTCAAACTAAACGTCCCGGTCTCTCTTCGGAGGGATCGGGATTTCCATTTAACGGTATAATCATGATACAGGAAGTGAACATGGAGACTATGGAGACTAGGGGACGGTTCCTAGTCTCATTTTCAAAATTGTCAGGCATTCTGCTCATCAATGGAGTCAGCCTTGTTACTTGTGACTCGGGGAAGGGTTCTTTAAAAAAACGGCATTCAGACTCTCCAACGCAGTCAACCTGGTTAGTCACTTCCCAGGATTTCCTGCATCGCCGCTGCAAAAGCCTCGCTGTACGCTTCCGCTTCCGCCCTGCGTACCTCCGCATCCAGCTTTGTGATCCTTTCCGACCGCAGCCACTTCAGCTGCCGGACCGCCTTTTCGGTTTTGACCGCAACCTGCGTATATTCCGGCCCGACCCTCAGCAGCCTGATCGCGTCCTCCGGGCTCAGAAAACCGCTGCTGATCACCCCCAGGGTATCGAATATCGTATCATTGGCAATCGGCCCAATCACCACATCCGCTTTCAGCGTATCCCTTCCCCTGCGGTTCTGAAAGAGATAGTCAAACCAGGCCTCTTCGCGGCTGAACCGGTGAACCTCCAGCTCGCTTAGCTCCAGCTCATATTCGTTCACCAACGCGTCCGGCCCGGCCCACCGCAGGGTGAAATCCCGATCCGGAGTCAGGTAAAAACCCTGCCCGAAGTCCGCGTTTTTCCGGCCCCGGTCGATCTTCGGCTCCCGGATTTCTACGCTTCCCGTATGGTACAGATACAGACACCGGGACGATTCTTTTGTCTTCTCCATCTCTGATTCCCTTCATTCTTTTCGGATCACGAAACACGGTTCAGCTGAATTGTATGTTCTGAAAGCAGCTTCGTCAAGAAGAAGCCTCGGGAATGATTTCTTCGATAAAAAAGACTTTTTGCTTACTGGCTGAAAGCCTTCGGTTATGGTATGATTGCATTGTATCGCAGGACTCAGATTGTGTTTGGGAAGAATTTGGATTTGACCGGACATCATGCGGCCGGGAGATTGGATGATGACGATCTATTTTGCCCCGATGGAGGGAATCACAGACGGGATCCTGAGAAGGGCTCATCAGGAGATCTTCGGCGGTGTGGATATCTACTGTCTGCCGTTCCATAAGCTGACCCAGTCGATGTCGCTTCTGACCCGGGAAAAACGGGATGTGGCTCCGGAAGAAAACCGGGGAATGAACGTTCTGCCCCAGGCGCTGACCAGGGATTCCGGACAGCTATTGAACTGGATGGAATATATCGCTTCGCTTGGCTATGACCAAGCGGATCTGAACATTGGCTGTCCGTCGCCGACGGTGACGAAGCGAGGGCGCGGCAGCGGAATGCTTCGGGATCCGGAATACCTGCGCTCTTTTCTGGACAGGGTGTTTTCAAATGAATTACCTGTCCGGCTTTCCGTAAAAACCCGAATAGGTTATGAACAGGCGGAGGAATGGGACAGACTCTCGGACATTCTTGCGGATTATCCTTTTGATCATGTGACAATTCACGTTCGAACCATGCGCGAACAGTATACGGGGGGAATCCATCCTGATGCACTCGAAGCAGCTTTTCAAAAAGGAATCCGCCATCCGGTATATAACGGAGACCTCCGAACGGTCGGAAATGTGACGGATCTCATGAACCGCTGGCCCAACCTGGATGCCGTGATGATTGGCAGAGGCCTGCTGGCGGATCCTGCGCTGGCGAGGGAGCTGCGCGGCGGCGGAGCTGCAACTGAGGATGAACTGCGGTGCTGGTATACCCGATTGTATGAAGGCTGGAAGCAGCGTTTTCAGCATTCGCTGGCGCTTGGCCGGATCAAAAAGCTGATCGAGTGGCCCTGCGGGGATAATATCCGGAAGAAAAGGCTCCTGCGCAGAGCGGAGAGCATCGAAGAATGTATAAATGCAATTCTCGCAGGAAGAAAGCTGATTCAGGAATCAACAGCGTGATCTCCGTGTAAAGCATCGGCATTTACTTGAGGAAGCAGACAGAAACTGAAGTCAGCAATTGCATATGAATGCCCCAAAACACTCGCATAATTGTTTGCTGGAGGAAAAGAAATGAAGTACAGACGTATTGCCGGCATTGACAAACCGCTGTCCGTTCTGACTTATGGAACGCCGGGAACCGCCACCAGGCGGGAAACGAGGGAAGAAGCCTTCCGCAGCTACGATCTGGCCTGGGAAGCGGGGTTCCGTACCTTTGACACTGCTCACAGCTACGGTCTGGGAGAGGAAACTCTCGGCGCGTGGCTGGCTTTCCGGCATCTCCGGGACGAAGCGGTAATCCTTGACAAAGGGTGCAACCCGGGTCAGGGCGGCAGCACGGACGTTTTTTCCGCCCACACGATCCGGGAGCAGACGGAAGAATCCCTGCGCAGGCTGAAGACGGACCATGTGGAGCTGTATATTCTGCACAGGGATGATCCGACTGTTCCCCCGGATGAAATCATTGAAGAGCTGAACCGGCTTCATCGGGAGGGAAAGATCCTCCGGTTCGGCGGGTCAAACTGGACGCTGGACAGACTGCTGACGGCCAATGCCTATGCGGAAAAACACGATCTGGAGCCTTTCAGTGCCGTGAGCCCTGCCTACTCTCTGGCGGAATATATGCACGATCCCTGGGGCGGCAGCGTGGCACTTTCGGGAGCGCTGCAGGAGCCGTACCGGCAATGGCTCCGGGAAACCGGTACACCGGTCTTCTGCTACTCTTCCCTTGGACGCGGATATCTTTCCGGCAAATTCAGAACGGGCGGGACTGTCCCGATTGAGGATTGTATTGGCAAGGGTTCCATTCTGGAATATGACTCTCCGGAAAACAGGGCCCGGCTGGCCCGGGCTGAGAAACTGGCGGCAGAAAAAGGCTGTGCCGTATCCACAGTCTGTCTGGCATGGCTTCTCCGTCAGCCGATGAATCTATTCCCGATTGTGGCGCCTTCCAGCAGAGAGCATATCCGGGAGAATACGGCTGCGCTGGATCTGAATCTATCCGAAGCAGAATGTGACTGGCTTCTGAACGGGGAAGCTTCATGCTGAAAGATGGACAGTGCCAGAAAGAACTGTAACAATAAACCAAAACAGAAAAACGGAGGAATACCATCATGAGAGAAGCAGGTCACTGGGAGCACCCCATGGGAACACTCTTCGGGGATCCGCTGCCCGGCGCGCCGGAGATGGCGCACCGCGGTGATACGGTGACCGGTGTGCGTACCATCTGTCTGACGAATCCGGATCAGCCGGATGTCACCCGGGATAAGGCGGAAGGCGGATATCCCCTCTGCAGCCGGGAGCTGACCGTGGAGGTCTGGTATCCGGCCTGCCCGGAGGAAGGAGCCGTACCCGCGGTTTACACGGATCACATGGGCCGGACGGATACGGGCAATCTAGTTCCCTTCTCCATGCCCGGCCGCGCCCTGCGCGATGCCGCGCCGGATTCTTCCGCCGGGCCGAGGCCTGTCATCGTCATTTCCCATGGCTATCCGGGATCCCGCTTCCTGCTTTCCAATCTTGCGGAAAGCCTCTCCTCGAGAGGATATGTGGTCCTGTCCGTCGGTCATAAGGAAAACACCTATGAGGATTTTGCCCCGCAGCGTTCCCTGGAAAGCGCCGTCGTTCACCGTTCCCTGGATCAGCGCTTCGTGATTTCCGAGCTCCCCCTCCTGAACCGGGAGGGCTTCCTGAAGGGTCTGCTTCAGCCGGAAAACGTCGGCCTGGTTGGTTTTTCGATGGGCGGATACGGCGCGCTTCGTACCGTCGGCGCCCGGCTCAGCCGGGAAGCCCTGGATCAGTTTGAATCCATCCGTGATGAGCTGGCGGAAGCCCCGTCCTTTCACGGCCTCAAGGCGGTCCGCGCGGCGGCGTTCTTTGCCCCGGCCACTTTCTGGCTGGACGAAACCCGCCTGCAGGATCTGGATATTCCGACCATCTGGTTCTGCGGCACTGCGGACAACACGGTGCACTATCAAGCCGTCCGCCGCTTCTGGCAGCATGCGGAGCAATCGGACCGCATCCTGATCAGCTATGCCAACTGCGGTCACAATGTGGCCAACAATCCCGCTCCGCCGGAAGCGCAAAGCGCCTCCTGGGAAATCTATAAGCGCTGGTCGGATCCCGTCTGGGACACCTGGCGCCTGAACAATTCCAACGCTCATTTCCTCGCGGCCTTTTTCGCAAAGAATCTTCTGGGTCAGCCGGAGATGGACCTTTATCTGTCCGGAACCCCGGAAAACGGGCAGCCCGGCGATATGTTACAGGATCTGGCCGGCTTTGTACCCGGCGGTTCAGCCGGCATTAAAATAGAGAGGCTGTGAGACTAGTGACGAGACTAGGGGACGGTTCCTAGTCTCATTTTGGGATTGACGACATTAACGGTATATGGTACAGTTTCAATGGGTGATGAGACATGCCAAGAAGAGCCAGAACAAAAAGCAGAAGCGGTATCTATCATGTAATGATTCGAGGAATCAACCGTCAAAATCTTTTTGAAGATGACGAGGATCGATATCGTTTTATCGAAATCCTGAAGGAGTGCAAGGATATTTCAGGCTATGAGCTGTATGCTTTCTGCCTGATGACCAATCATGTGCACATGCTGCTGAAAGAAATTGGTGAGCCTCTGGAAGTGATCTTCAAAAGAATTGGGAACAGGTATGTCTACTGGTATAACGAAAAATACCAGCGTGTTGGTCATCTGTTTCAGGATCGTTTCAGAAGCGAGGCCGTAGAAGATGAAGCATATTTTTTGACTGTGCTGAGGTATATTATCCAGAACCCAATGAAGGCTGGAATGGAGAGGGAACCGGGGTCGTACAGATGGACGAGTTTTCAGGCTTATGCTGAGGGAAGAGGAAGCATAACCGATGCGGATTATGCAATCGGTATCGCCGGGTCAAGGGAGACGCTTATTGATTTCCTGAAGGAAGAGAATAAAGATCGGGCCATGGATGACGAAGAGGTATCCTGGCATATCAGCGACGATGAAGCAAGACAGATCATGGCCGAAACGGGAGGATGCACCTCGGTCGCAGATTTTCAGAGGATGGCACTGTCTGCGCAGCGGAAAGTGATCATTGCAATGTATCGAGGCGGGGCTTCGCCTATGCAGATCGTTAGGCTGACTGGAAAAGCCAAGGCATCAGTTTACCGAATTATTAAGAGCAATGAAGAGTGAGACGAGGAGCAGTTTATCGTTCGCAGTATGCCCAATGATTTTCAGCGATGAAGAATGAGACGAGGAACCGTCCCTCAGTCTCTCCCTCAGTCTCGTCAGTCTCGCTCAGTCTCGAAGGAGAACCATGATTCAGGACATTTTTCCGGAACATCTGAACAACGCATATCGAAACATCAAGCCGTCGGGGGAGAATTTGGTCCTCTGTTTTACAGGAAACGGTGTGTTTGCGAAGTTTTCTCAGGGGCGGCTGAGCTTTCCTACCAGGAAGGACTTTGCGGAAGGATGTGAATGCATCTATGCCTTTTCCGCCGGGGGACAGGACTGGTTCCTGATGTACGGGGAATACAAAGCGCCGGACAATTACGAATGCTATTCCCTGCATCAGCTGCGGGAGATGGAGCTGAGCGGGAATCTGGATATTTTTATCGTCTACACCGGATTCCATCTATGGAAATGGTACATGGGCAGCCGCTTCTGCGGAGCCTGCGGTCAAAAGACGGTACCGGCCGCTGATGAAAGGGCGATGGTGTGCCCTTCCTGCGGAAACAGAATTTATCCCCGAATCAATCCGGCGGTGATTGTCGGCGTGATCAACGAAGACCAGATCCTGATTACGAAGTACAAGAGCGGATTCCGGCATAATGCCCTGATCGCAGGGTTTACCGAGATTGGCGAAACCGTGGAGGATACGGTCCGACGGGAAGTCATGGAGGAGGTCGGGCTGCGTGTGAAGAACATCCGCTACTACAAATCGCAGCCCTGGGGGATCGCTATGGATATCCTGATGGGATTTTACTGCGAAGTGGACGGCGACCCGACAATTCATCGGGATGATCGGGAATTGGGGTATGCGGAATGGGTACAAAGGAAGGAGATTATTCTTCAGCCTTCGGATCACAGCCTGACGAATGAAATGATGAAGATGTTCCGGGACGGACGAGAGGGATAGCTTTGACGGGGTGATCCTTGATCTGTTATTCCAGGAACGCTGACCGGAAAAGAGAATGAAGAAGAACTGAGAGAAAAAGGAGGGGCCCCATGAAGGAAGAAATGCAGCAGGCCGGAGAATTCATTGACCGGCTGACGGTGAATGCCGCAGACGCGGATCCGAAAACCATCGTCGAAAACGAAGATCTGTTTTTCGCCTGGGACAACGAGCACAGGAGCAGAAAGAACGGAAAGAGTTTCCTCTATGACTGGAGCTATTATATCGGCGTGGTCATGGAGGGACTGTATTATATGTACGAAGCCGGGGCCGGAGAACGGTACCGGGACTACGTGAAACGGTATCTTCACGCGGTGGAGACCGACGGGGTCCTGAACCAATACGCGGGATACGTCGTGGATCATGGACTGGACTGCTATAAAACGGCCAGCCTGCTGCCTTTCTTCTACGCGGAGGATCCGGAGCTGAAACAGCTCGCCGATGGGCTGTGGAAGGATCTTTATACTGTCAATCGGCCTTACGCGCCGAAAGAGCTGGGATACAACTACTGGCATGTATGGGATGACGGAAAGCCGCCGCGCTATAAGGTCTGGCTGGACGGCCTCTATATGGGGCAGGTATTCATGGCTCGATATGCCGCCATGACGGGCAATACCGGGGCACTTCGGGAGATCGCCGCGAGATTCCGCTGGGTCAATACGGAGCTCATGAATCCTGAGACCGGTTTGCTTTATCATGCGGGGAACAGCCGGGAGGATGTATGTCCCTTCCACTGGCTGCGGGCTGTCGGATGGTACGCGATGGCGCAGGTGGATGTTCTGGAGCATCTTCTTCCCGAGGACCGGGATGAGCTGGCGGTTTTCTTCCGTTCGTTCTGCGACGCCATGCTGAAAAACAGGGAACCCAAAAGCGGCCTGTGGCTGAATCTGATCGATGCACCGCAGGATGACGGGAACCGTCCCGAGTCCAGCGGCACAGCCATGATGAGCTATGCGCTTCTTAAAGGAGCAAGGATCGGCCTCCTGAGTCCCGAAAAAGCAGCGGTCGGCGCGGAGATATTTGATACTCTCACCCGGCAGAAGCTGAAGGGAAATGCGCTGACAGATGTCTATTTGATGGCAACAGCCAGCGGACAGGATAATTACCGCAGGGCGGATTACTACATGCCGCAGGAAGGGAAGGGCGTAGGACCTTACATCATGGCCTATGCGGAAATGCTGAAGAATTTCAACACGGGAAAGTGACGGAGGGATCAACGTCTCAGAGGGGGATGAAGCATGCGATATCAGAGATTTGAAAAAGTGTACGCCGTCCGGATCGATAAGGGCGAAGAGATCATGGAGAAACTGAAGGAGCTCTGCAGGACTGAGAAGATCCGTTTCGCGCAGGTCAGCGCGATCGGGGCCTCGGAGCATGCCGTGCTGGGCGTCTATGATCTGACCAGCCAGGAATACGCAAAAGAAACCTGTTCCGAATTCTGCGAAATTATCAGCCTGGCCGGGAATATTACTACCGTGAATGACGCACCCTATATTCATTTACACGCGACACTCGCGGATCAAAAGCACAATCTCCACGGCGGACATGTGCTGGAGCTCGTGGTCGGCGCGACCTGTGAAATGTTCATCCAGGTGTTTGATTCAGCTGTGGGCAGAATTCACGACGATCAGATGGGCATCAATCTGTGGGAGATCTGAATATGAGCATGGATCAGATGAATATCAGATTCGCTGAAGAGGCGGACTGCGCCGTGATTCTCAGCTTTATCAGGCACCTGGCCGAATATGAGAAAATGACGGACCAGGTTGTGGCCACGGAGGAGCTGCTCCGCGAATGGATCTTTGAAAAGCATAAGGCTGAGGTGCTGATTGCCTGGGAAGGGGATCGGCCGGTCGGATTTGCCCTTTTCTTCCACAACTTTTCAACGTTCCTCGGCCGGGCCGGCATCTATCTGGAGGATCTGTTTGTTCTCCGGGAATACAGGAACAGAGGATACGGAAAGGCGCTGCTGAGAAGGCTGGCGCAGATCACGGTTGAGCGGGGATGCGGCCGGCTCGAATGGTCCTGTCTTGACTGGAATCAACCCAGCATTGATTTCTATCTGTCCGTCGGCGCTGTACCGATGGCGGACTGGACGACCTACCGCCTGACCGGGAAAACGCTGGAGAATATGGCGGGAGACTAGAATGTCCCTCGAGCCCGTGAAAAAATGAGAAAAGGAACCGTCCCCCTGTCTCAAGAAAAGGAACCGTCCCCCTGTCTCAGACTGCGTCAGCTTATGGAACGGCAGACAGTAGATATCCACACCGCTGAAGATCTCCTGATGAGTCCTTCTCAGGATCCCGTCTGTGATTCCTTCCATCGGGGCAAAATAGATCGTCATCATCCCATCCCCCGGCCGCATGATGTCCGGTCAAATCCACGTTCTCCGAAACACAATCTGAGTGCTGCGATACAATGCAATCATACCATAACCGAAGGCATTCAGCCAGTAAGCAAAAGGCCTTCTTTTATCGATGAAATCATTCCCGGGGCTTTTTCACTTTAGCATGATGCATTCTTTTTGTATTTCAATTGACACAGAGGGGGAAACAAGCGTAGATTGGAAACCGTAAATGAAGCATTAGGCAAGAAAAACCGGGATCAATCCTGTGTGCAATGGGAGGGGACGGAATGAAGATGAAGAAGTTGGGCCTGGCGGCGATTCCTCTGCTTCTGGCCGGCTCGGCCAGCGCGGAAGGCGGCTTCCTGGACGGGGTCGCGAAGGTGAACAGCGCGGTGAACAACGTGGTCTGGGGCGTGCCCGCCCTGGTGCTGCTGGCCTTCGTCGGGGTGCTGATGACGGTGTTGACGAAGGTTTTCCAGGTGACGCATTTCGGTCACTGGATGAAGAAGACCATCGGCGCGGTGTTCAGTGACAGGCACGTGATTTCGCATACCGCGGACAAGAGCATCTCCCAGTTCCAGTCCCTGTGCACGGCCCTGGCCGCGACGGTCGGGACGGGCAACATCGTGGGCGTGGCCGGCGCGATCATGGTCGGCGGGCCGGGCGCGGTGTTCTGGATGTGGGTCATGGCCTTCCTGGGCATGATGACCAACTATTCCGAGAATGTGCTGGGCATTTATTACCGCCGGAAGAACTCCAAGGGAGAATGGTCCGGCGGCGCCATGTATTACCTCCGGGATGGCCTGGGAGCCAAAAAGGGCTGCGCCGGAATCGGCAAGGTGCTGGCGATCCTCTTTTCCGTGTTCTGCCTGGTTGCCTCCTTCGGCATCGGCAACATGACGCAGGTGAACTCCATCTCCGGCAACATGGAGACGGTTTTCGGCGTGCCGACCTGGGTGACGGGCCTGGTGATCACGGTGCTGGTCGGCCTCGTCGTGGTGGGCGGTCTGAAGCGGATCGCAAACGTGACGGAGAAGATCGTGCCCTTCATGGTGATTCTGTACATGGTGGGCAGCATCGCGATTTTCTTCACGCATCTGTCCCATATCGGACCGGTGTTCTCCGCCATTTTCCGGGGCGCCTTTGCGGCGGAATCCGCTGCGGGCGGCATCGTGGGCTACGGCATCAAGCTGGCCATCGAGCAGGGTATGAAGCGGGGCGTTTTCTCCAACGAGGCCGGCCTGGGCTCCTCGGTCATGGTGCACTCCAACTCGAACGTCAAGGAGCCGGTCAAGCAGGGTATGTGGGGCATCTTTGAGGTGTTCGCGGACACGCTGGTGGTCTGCACCCTGACGGCCTTCTCCATCCTCGCCTCCGGGCTGGTCGACCTGGAGACCGGCGCCACGGCGGCGGAGTTTGTGAACCACGCGGGGCAGACCGTGGCCCTGAACAAGGCCAATCTGGTTTCCGCGGTCTACAACCAGCAGTTCGGATTCATGGGATCCGCGTTTATCGCCATTTCCATCATGCTGTTTGCCTTCTCCACGGTGCTGGGCTGGAGCCATTACGGAACCAAGGCCTGCGAATATCTGCTTGGAGAGAAGCGGACGATTCCGTACCGGATTCTCTTCGTGCTGCTGGTCTTCGGCGGCGCGGTCATGGGGGACAACCTGGCCTGGGATCTGGCGGATACCTTCAACGGCCTGATGATGATCCCCAACCTGATCGGTGTGATTGCCCTGTCCGGGCAGGTGAAGCGGATTACGGAGAACTATATTCACAGGCACCTGCAGGGCAAGAAGGAAGAGCCCATGTATTCCTTCTTCCCGGATGTGCAGACCGAGGAGGAGCAGGCCCCGGATACCATCGCTGATCTGTAAGGAGTTCAGCCAAGAGCAGGATTGAAAGCCCCCGGAGTAGAATGATTACTCCGGGGAATTTTGCATGGTTCACGGAACCGATACGAAGATTCCCGCGGGAAAACCGCATCGGTAAAGAAAGGAAGTAAAACGGAAATGAAGAGAATCATGGCGCTGCTGATTGCGCTGATGATGATGCTCGGAGCCGCCGCGGCCTTTGCGGAAGCCCCGGAGGAGAACCTGTTTGAAACGCTGGCTGGGCTGGAATGGAGTTTCAGCAGCGGAGTGGGCGCATGGTCGACGGATCTGACCATCCAGGCGGACGGCACGTTTACGGGAGAATATCATGACTCCGAAATGGGCGACGCCGAGGAGAAATATCCGAACGGTACGGTTTATGTCTGCCGGTTCAGCGGAAAGATGAGCGCGGCGGAGAAGACCGACGACAAGAGCTGGAAGATCAAGGTGGATCAGCTCGAGAAGGAACCGATGGAGGAGACCATCGAGGACGGCGTCCGCTATGTGCCCTCCGATGCCTACGGACTGGCTGAGGGGGACGAGATGATCCTGTACGCCCCCGGCACGCCGGTCAGCGTGCTGTCGGAGGATATGCGCATGTGGGCGCATCTGATGGAGCTGGACGCGATGCCGGAGACGCTGGACTGCTGGTTCCTGATGAGCGAGAAGGTCGGCAGCGGCTTTACGGGATATCAGGCGGCGGGCATGCCCAACCCCTGGAAGGAGATGACGGCGGAGGAGCTGGAGGCCGCCTGCGGGCAAGCCTTCGCACTGCCGGACGACGCGGAGAACCCGGTTTACCGCTATCTGCCGGACATGGGACTGGCGGAAATGCAGTTCACCTTCAGCGGAGACGAATTCAACGCCCGGACGCAGGCGGCCGAGGAGCCGATGAACATTTCCGGCATGTACTATGAATGGGAGAACGAGGAGACCGTTCAGATCGGAAACTGCGCGGGCGTCTTCGGGGAGTACAAAACGGGCAGCACGGAATGGGTCCAGCTGATTCAGTGGTACGACGCGGAGAAGGAGCGCCAGTATTGCGTGTCCGTCTATTCCACGGATCCGGACGGGCTGGATCTGGCGGCCGTCGCGGAGCAGGTATTTCCGGTACAATAACGAACAGGGAATTACCTGGGCCCATCACGGCCCCGGAGAGAAATGGAGGAAACGGGTATGAAAAAATGGTTGGCTCTGGTACTTGCTGCGATGATGATGCTGGCGGTGTCCGCCGCCTGCGCGAAGACGGTTGAACCGGAAGAGACAGAAATTGAACACATTGCCGGGACGACGGTTCACGCGACCGTCGGAGCCTACAATGAGGAAGCGGGAACCTTCGAGGTCACGCTGTACGAGCTGGACAGGTTCGAGAAGGAGGATATCGAAAAGCTGGAAGCCGGAGACATTCTTCTGGGGAACGGCTGCGTGCACAAGGTGAAGGAAGTCACGAAGGACGATGACGGCGATCAGCTGGTGAAGACGGAGGAGGGACTGGAGATCTATTTCGTCCAGGCCGGCGATGACGATCTGACCGCCCGGCTGACGGATGACGACCGGGAGCTCATGCACGCCTTTGCGAAGCTGATCCTGCCCGCGGCGAAGGATCTCGTCTACGAGGATCAGTCCGATCCGGAAGCGGAGAATCCGACGGTTTACAGCAGCCTGGAGGAGATCCTGAAGGTGAAGGCGGAAAAGGAAGAGACCAGCATCGGATTCAATTTCTACTCCACGCAGATTGAGCTGAACAAAGGCTTGGAAATCGTGAAGATTCATCAGGATTTCGACGTGGCGCAGTAAAAACAGGGATTTACACGGGGGCGGTTCAGACGGACCGCCTCCTTTTTTCTTTGGGGAAACGGTTGCGCGGGGACGCCGTGAAATGGTACAATTCCCGTGAATGCGCGGCCCGGCGGAGGAGAGAGGGTTTCCCCTTTCCATGACGGCGGAAGAGCGAACCGGAAGGATGGAAAAGAGCATGAAAAGCATCAGGACGGATATCGGAAAGGGCCTGGCGGCCGGCATACTGATCTGCATGGGATGCATTGTGAACCTGAAGGCCGGCGGGGGAATCCCGGGGGCCGTTCTTTTCAGCGCGGGGCTGTGGTTCGTCGTCAGCTTTGACGCGGAGCTGTTTACGGGCCGGGTCACCCGGGCGGATTATCCGGTGGTGCAGAAGCTGATCATGCTGCTGCTGAACGTCGCCGGCGCCGGAGCCTGCGGCCTGCTGGCCTCCTTTTTCCTGCCGGAGATCGGAGACGCAGCGCGGGGCATTGCCGCGGCGTACGCGGATCCGCTGAAGGTGCTGTGGCAGGGGGTCATGTGCGGGATCTGCATGTATCTGGCGACGACGCCGCCGAAGGAGGGCAGCCGCCTGCCGTTCGTGATCTACGGCGTGGCGCTGTTCATCCTGTCCGGATACGGGCACTCCATCGCGTTGGCCGGATACGCGGGCATCGCCCGGGGGATCGGCTGGTGGGTGATTCCGCTGGCGGCCGTCGGCAACGCGGCGGGAAGCTACGGGATAAAACTTCTTCTGAGAAGATAAGAATCGGGGAATAAGCCATCAGGGAATCCGGAGGGTCCCGGACGCGGGCCACTGGATTCCTTTTGATCAGAGCGGGCGCTGCCCGGAAAGGAAAATGACCGATGCGGAAAATGGAAAAGCTGAACCGGGGACTGATTGCGGCCCGGGCGGAAAAGGGAATCTATCTGAGCTGGCGTTTTCTGGGAAATGAGCCGGACGGGACCGCCTGGCGGATCTACAGGAAAAGGGACGGCGGAGACTGGGAACTGATCAGGGAAATCCTGCCGCAGGACGTGGCGCCGGAGAGCCGGTACGCCGAGAATCCGGGCATTGTCAAGAAGAACACGGCGCCCACCTGCTGGACCGATCCCGAGGGACGGGAGACGGACAGGTACGCTGTGGCGCCGGTCACGGAGGGCCGGGAGGGCCCCCGGGAGGAGCCCATGCTGCCCCTGCTGGAGCCGCTTCAGGGCGCGGAGGGGCAGGCCTGGCGCGCGGCCGCGCACCGCATTCCGCTCTGCACGCCGCCGGAGCGGGTGCCGCTGGCGCATTTCACCTACCGCGGCGTGAGCGTGGGCCCGGGCTGCACGCCGGATCCCGCCGCCTTCCGGCTTGAGAACGGGGAGGACTGGTACCGGGTGGACATGGACCTGCTGCGGGCCTTCCGGGAGCCCTGGGAGAACGGGGAGCCGGTGAGCGAGGAGACTCTGCGGGAGATTGCGGACCGGCTTTCCGGTTATCTCGGCGTGCCGCTGGCGCTGAAGCATGGGACGGAGAACGGCAGGATCACGGAGGAGCTGTACCGGGAACTGGAGACCGCCTTCATCCGGTATGTCCGGGAGCTGGACAGCGGGGAGTCGCTGCCCATGGCGCGGACAGCCTCCGGCGCGATCGAGACCTCCCTTTCCTCGGAATACCATACGCAGGACATGAGCATCGGCGACTTTGACGGGGACGGCGAATACGAGATCGTCGTCAAATGGCGGGCGGAGAGCCCGGATCCCATGTTCTCGGATCCGATCTACCGCTCCGACATGAACCTCAGCGCGCCGGAATACATCGACGTCTACAAGCTGAACGGCCGGCTGCTGATGCGGATTGACATGGGATACAACGTGAAATCCGGGAACGATCACGAAACCATGCTGCATGTCCAGGACTTCAACGGCGACGGACGCGCGGAAATCATTCTCAAGACCGGCCCCGGCACCCGCGTGGGCCGCTGGGACGCGGAAAAGGGCTGCGTTGTCTATCCGGAGGACGCGCAGCATGTCGTCGGCGGGGAGGAGGGCCTCCGGTGCACGACGGACCGGTTTATCCGGGATTTCGAGGAGGGCAGCGAGGAGGAGCTGAAGCGGAAGTGGTCGCTCTTCAACGGGTTTGACATCTGCTACCGCTCGCCGGTCCGGTCCACGGACAACGACGGCCCCAATGATCCGGAGAAGAAGGCCTGGATCAAATCCTACCACATCGGGCCCATGGGTCCGGGACACCGGGAATACGTGACCGCCATCGGCTTCGACGGGGAGCAGGGGATCATTCTGGACAGCGTGGATTACGCCTTCCCCTGGAACGCAGTCGCCTCGGACGGGGACAGCTTTGCCCTGGATCCCATGACGCAGCGGGGCAATTTCTGCACGATCACCCATCCGCTGCCCGGGGCCGACACCATGGACAGCTACAAGGTGCAGGTCATGCAGGAGAAGGACGGATACTTCCTGGCCCACCGGTGGAAATACCCGGTCTGGGGCGACGGCCAGGGGAACCGGGCCAACCGCTACGCGGGCGGCGTCGGATGCCTGGACGGGGAGAGATATTACGCCGTGATTCAGCGCGGATACTATCAGCGGACCACCTTCGCCGCCTACACCATGGAGGGATCAAAGCTGCTGCCCCCGGCGACCTTTGACTCCGAGGATCCGGCCTGCTGGAGCCTGGGAGAGGGGCCGGAGCTGTACCGCGCCCGGGGGAACCACTTTACCGATATCGCAGACATTGACCGGGACGGCCGGGACGAGGTCGTGCTGAAGGGCATGAACCTCGCGCTGTCCGGGGACGGAAAGCATCTGCTGCCCAGAGTGATTTGCGGGGACATCCTGCCGATGCTCGGCGGCACGGGGAAACAGCCGGAATTCGGAGAAAACCTGGCGACGGAGGAAATTCGCCGGAGGTCGGGCAACTTCTGGGCCGGGCTGCAGCACGGGGACCGCAGCGCGATGCTGCCCGTGAACGCGGAGGGAGAGATCCGGATCTACTCCGGCACGGAGGAATACACGCTGGACGACCGGCATACGGGGCGCCAGTTCGGATGGCTGCCCGGACCCGAGGCCCATGATCCCAACCGGGGACTGCGGCGGAAGGACGGGGAGCTGGTGAAGGAATGCTCCCTGGTCTTCGGGGAGTTCTCCGGGGACGACGACGAGGGCTCCGTGGCGGGCAACTTCTCCAACCGCTGGCCCGGCGCCATGGCGGGCGGATCCGAGTGCGGACACCGGGTGCGGAGCCTGGTGGACGGACGGGTGCTGATCGAAACGGACTGCGAGCGGGGCATTCCCCAGGGAGAAAACGCGGTCTGGTTCGGGCCGGGGCTGACCCACTGGGCAGTCAACGGAAGCGAGGTGCATGTGCCGGACCAGGATACGCTGCGGTTTGAGCCCTGGCTGACGACGGGGCTGATTTCCACCGGCATGAAGCGCACGCCCACGCTGAAGGCCGACCTGTTCGGAGACTGGCGGGAGGAGCTGATCCTGACGGACGAGGAGAACCACATCGTCATTGTCCGGACCCTTTCGCCCACGGAATACGGCATCCGCTGCCTGATGCACGATCCCTGGTACCGGAATTCCGCGGCGAACCAGAACATCTGCTACAATCAGGTGGGCTTTGCCTCCTTCTATCTGGGGGACGAGGCGCCTCTGCCGGCCAAACGGACGGATCTGCGTTTTGAATGAGCGAGAAAAAAACTCCGCTGGCCTTCGGACCGGCGGAGCATATTTTTATACCGTTCTTTCTCGGGAAAGGGTTTATCCGCAGAGGCCGGAGACCAGCGGCTCCAGGGCTGCCAGCGCCTCCATCGCGGCGGGCTGATCGGCCCCGCGGGAGAACAGGTACGCCTTTAGCTTGGGCTCCGTGCCGGAGGGGCGGACGATGAACTTCTGCCCGTTTTCCAGATTGAACTCCATCACATCGCTCTTCGGGAGCCCGGTTTCGTCCCGGAGGTAATCCACGCGGCGGGCGGTGCGGAGGAGGGGAGCTTCAAAATCCGCCAGAGGACGGCGGAGGCCTTCCATGATCTGCTGCATGCGGGCGGCGCCGTCCTGGCCCTCATACTGGAAGGTCAGGGTCTTCTGGGCAAAGTAGCCGAACTCCTCCCGAAGCTCCTGCAGCCGGTCCAGCAGCGTCTTTCCCTCCGCCTTCAGGTTGGCGGCCATCTCGCAGAGCAGGAGGGCGGCGTTGACCGCGTCCTTGTCCCGGACAAAGGTGCCGGAAAGGTATCCGTAGCTCTCCTCAAAGCCGAAGAGGAAGCGATCGGTCTGGCCCTTTTCATCCAGGAAATGGATCTGCTCGCAGATGAATTTGAAACCGGTCAGCACGTTTTTCAGCTCAATGCCCCGTTTCTCGCAGAGGGCATCGGCCATGTTCGTCGACACAATGGTCTTGACCGCCACGGGGGGCAGCCCGGAGGCGGGCTTTTTATTCCGGCTGAGATAATCCAGCATCAGGACGCCCATTTCATTGCCGGTGATGAGGACCACGTTGTCTCCAACCCGGACGCCGGCGCCCATCCGGTCCGAATCCGGATCGGTGGCAAAGCAGAAATCCGCCCCGGTTTCCACGCATTTCCGGATGGCCAGATCCATGGCTTCCCGGATTTCGGGGTTCGGATAGGGGCAAGTCGGGAAATGCCCGTCGGGATTCTCCTGCTCCTCGACCACATCGACGCGGATATTGCCCATGCGGCGCAGAATCTCCCGGACCGGGATGTTGCCCGCGCCGTTCAGGGGAGAATACACCACATGCAGGGGCTCATCGACCGGATGAACCCGGAGCGTCAGGATCTGCTGATAATAGGCCTCAATGGTTTCCTCCGTGATATAGGAGACGACCCCGGAGGCCAGCGCGCGGTCAAAATCCGGCAGGACGTCCGCCAGCATGGGCTGACGGTCGATAAACCCGGTGATGCGGTCCGCGGCCTCGAGGGTGATCTGGCAGCCGTCGCTGCCGTAAACCTTGTAGCCGTTGAACTTGGCGGGATTGTGGGAGGCGGTGACCATGACGCCGGCCGAGCAGCCCAGATGACGCACGGCGAAGGAGAGCATCGGCGTGGGCTGCAGCTTCGGATAGAGATACACCCGGATGCCCATCTCCGCCAGGGCGGCGGCGGTCAGCTCCACAAAATCCCGGGAATGGATCCGGCTGTCACAGGACAGGGCGACGGAGGGGGCGGCGCAGGTCTCCTTCAGATAGGCGCCGAGGCCCCGGGTGGCGCGGAGGACCGTGAAAAGATTCATCCGGTTCGTGCCGGCGCCGAGAACGCCGCGCAGGCCGCCGGTACCGAAGGCGAGATTCCGGTAAAAGCTGTCATTCTTCGCCGCGTCATCCATGGAACGCAGATCGGAAAGCAGCTCCTCCGGCATGGCGGGACAGGAAAGCCAGGCTTCATACAGGGACTGGATACTCAAAACTGAACACTCCTTTCAAATCAATCCCGGACAGAAAAAAAACGCACCGCAGTGCGCAGGCCGCGCCTCAGATCACCCCGCGCTGGGGGGCTGAGGCGGTGAGCTGACTCTTCCGGAAGGGGCGGATGCGGTCGGCATCCCAGGTGAACCCGTCCATGGAGAGGGTAATGCCGTATTCCGTCAGCAGATTGCAGATATCCTCAAAGAGGACATACAGATGACGGGCGAAAAAGCCGGCGGGATTGCCGCAGGGCTCGCACAGCAGGGCGTTCATGCTGAAGACGCGGATGGGATCATAGCCGTCAAAGGCGAAGGAGGAGCCGTAAAGGCTCTTCTCCCCTCCGCGGAGATCATTCGGCGTGGAGGGAAGCCAGGAAACGGCATTCCGCAGGAGGCTGTAATAATACTGCAGCATGCGGCCGGGCAGGGAGAAACAGAGCTCATCGAGGAAGAAGCCCTGGGCATCATAGGTTGAGAAGGAAAGGATCCCGTTTTCATACAGAATCACCGTGAATCCCCCGTCCGCGGGGAGACCGCCGTCCGGCGCAAAGGGGCGGAATTTATATTGAAAAATCGGCTTATAGCTGTAACGCGCAATCAAGCCGGACGCCCCCCTTTCCCTTTCTGCAATCATCCTATATCATAATGCAACATGGTACTTGCGTCAAGATGAGCATACTACATATTGTGGTCAAAAGTATGAAATATTTGTAATAATTGTCACAAAGAAAGGAAAAACCGGCGGACAACTGGGGCTGTCCGCCGGATCAAAACACAGAATAAGGGAAAGATGTTGCCTGATTATTACCAAAGGGAGACGAAATCGGAGACGGCCTCAGCGCCACTCCAGCGGATACTCCGGGACGGCATATTCCAGCTTGCGACCATTGTTTTTAAGCACAGAAAGCACCGAATCGATATTGGAGCCGGAGGAATAGGGCGTCGGGATAAAATCGTTCCGGCTGGTGACGGAGGAAATCCGGATCGGAATCACCCGGAAGCCCCTGGAGGTGCAGACCCCGTCCTTCACCCGGAAGCGGATCTGGAAAACGATGGACGACATGTCCGAGGGCTTGGAATTGCCCGCGAAGCAGAAGTTGCCCAGGGAATAGCAGATGTAGACGCCGTTGTAAAGCTCGATGGGGTTGGCCCGGTGGGAATGATGGCCCACGACCAGATCGGCCCCGGCATCCACGGCCAGACGGCCCATTTTGATCTGATTGGCGGTCGGCTCGTAGCCCCGCTGGGGATTGTCCCGGGTGGGCTCCAGCCCCCAGTGGAAGGAGACGATGACCAGGGGATAGCGCTCCTTGGCGGCGGCGATTTCCGCCGGAACCCGGTCCCAGAGCTCGTCATAGCGGTCGATGCACAGATAGGAAAGCATGGCCACCTGGATGCCCTTGACCTCAAAGACGCCGATATGCTCCGAATTGGACCAGACAATGCCCGCGTCCTCCAGCACCTGCTGGGTTTCCGCGTAGGCCTCCTCCCCGTGATCCATCACATGATTGTTCTCCAGGGAAACGGCCTCGATGCCGTTCTCCGTCAGGAGGGAAACATAGGAGGGCGGGGCGCTGAAGAGAAATTCGTTGTTCTTTTTACTGGAGGGAATATAGGTGGATTCCGTCAGGGTGCCTTCAAAATTCACCAGGGTCAGATCATCCTCCATCAGGATCTGGCGCATGTTCTGCATGGTGAAGCTGACATCTCCGCCCTGAGCGTTCAGCTCGTCCTCGAAGATGTTCTTGCGCTTCCGGGAATCCCCGCCGATGGTCAGATCCCCGGTGCAGGTGATGGTCAGGATGGAGGAGCCGTCCGTATCCAGGACCTCCTTCTTCTCCTCCTCCGGCGCTTCGATGATATCCTCGATCAGCAGATCCTCGTCATCGGGATCTGTGTATTCCGCGAGGGCCGGCAGGCCGCCCAGAAGCAGCGACAGTACCAGACCCGCCAAGATGATTCGCTTCATGCATTTTCCTTTCATTTCTGTTCCGGTTCCCCTCCCGGCCGGGACGGGTCCCTCCGTCAGGCCTGCTCCTTCAGCTCCCGGACAAAATCCGCAATCCGGTCCAGGGCGACGGTCAGCTTGTCGACGGCGGTGGCATAGCAGCAGCGGATATTGCCCTCTCCGCTGGGCCCGAAGGCGTTTCCGGGAACCGCGGCCACGCTCTTTTCCTTCAGCAGGCGGGCGCAGAAATCCTCGCTGGAAAGCCCGGTGGACCGGACGGAGGGGAAGACATAGAAGGCGCCGTAGGGCTCAAAGCAGTGCAGCCCCATGGAGCGGAAGCTCTCCACCATCAGCCGGCGGCGCCGGTCATAGCTTTCCCGCATCATCAGCACGTCCTCATACCCGTTTTCGCGGCCCAGGCGCAGCGCCTCCTCGGCGGCCACCTGGCCCATGCGGGGGGCGCACATGATCCCGTACTGGTGGATTTTGTTCATCACGGAGATGATTTCCTTCGGACCGCAGGCATAACCCACCCGCCAGCCGGTCATGGCGAAGGCCTTGGAAAAGCCGTTGACCGTGATCGTCCGGGGCAGCATGCCGGGCAGGGAGGCAAAGGAGACATGCTCCCGCCCGCCGTAGATCAGCTCGCAGTAGATTTCATCCGAGACCACCATCAGATTATGCTTCTCAATGACCGGGATCAGCGCGGCGAGATCGTCCCGCTCCATGATGCCGCCGGTGGGGTTGTTCGGATAGGGAAGAATCAGCACCCGGGTCCGCTCCGTGACGGCCGCCTCCACATACTCCGGTTTCAGACGGAAATCGTCCTCCTCGCGGGTGACGACGCCCACCGGGGTTCCGCCAGCGAAAATAACGCTCGGGGAATAGGAAACATAGCTGGGCTCCGGCACGAGAACCTCGTCCCCGGGGCGGATCATGGCCCGCAGCGCCACATCAATGGCTTCGCTGGCCCCGACGGTGACGAGAATCTCCGTCTCCGGATCGTATTCCACGGAAAAACGGCCGGACAGATAGCGGCTGATCTCCCTGCGCAGGGAGAGGATGCCCCGGTTCGGGGTATACTGGGTCTCCCCGTCGATGAGGGAGTTGATCGCCGCGTTCCGGATATGATACGGCGTCCTGAAATCCGGCTCGCCGACACCCAGGGAGATCGCGTCCTTCATGGAGGAGGCCAGATCGAAGAAACGCCGGATCCCGCTGGGCGGAACGGCGGCGATGGAAGGATTCAGAAAGCGGTCATAATTCACGGGGAGATCACCAGCCTGTGATCAGAGTCCCCGCGCTCGAAGACGACCCCCTCTTCCTTGTAGCGCTTGAGGATGAAGCTGGTGGCCGTGCCGGTAACCAGTTCCAGGGTCGACAGCTTGGCGGAGACAAAGGCCGCCAGCTCCCGCAGCGTCCTCGCTTCCACGAGCACCAGCAGGTCATAGGAGCCGGACATGAGATAGACACTCCGAACCTCGTCAAAGCGGTATATTCGGGAGGCGACCGCATCAAAGCCCATATCGCGCTGGGGCGTCACCTTCACTTCAATCATGGCTTCCACACGCTCGCGGTCCGTAAGATCCCAGTTGATCACCGGCGCATAGCGCAGGATGACGCGGCGCTTTTCGAGATCCTCAATGGTCCCGGCGACCTCCTCCAGCGTGGCTCCGGTCATGACGGCGAGCTTCTCCAGCGGAAGACGGCAATCCTCCTTCAGCAGATCCAGGAGGGCGGATTCCAGTTTGGTCATGATCACACTTCCTTCGTGCATAAGAATACAGGGCTCATTTTACAACAGAACACAGGGGAAAGCAAGCTTGAGGGGTAGGGCAAAAAGTGGTAGAATAAGGCGAGGGAGGAAGGGCGGACGCGCTATGGGAACAAGACAGAAGAACCGTCCCCCTGTCTTTGGTGATGAAGGGAAGACTGCTGCTGCACTGCTGCTGCGCGCCCTGCTCGTCGGCGACGCTGGAGCGGCTGCAGCAGGAATGGGAAACGGATATTTACTACTATAACCCCAATATCGAGCCCGAGGCGGAATTCGAGAAGCGGGCCGGGGAGGAGCAGCGGTTTATCCGGGCCTTCCGGCCCGACGGCGGGGTCCGGGTGATCAAGGCGGAATACGACCATGAGGCCTTCGAGCAGATTGCCCGGGGAAGGGAAAACCTGCCGGAGCGGAGCGAAAGATGCTACCTCTGCTATGAGCTTCGCATGAGGCGGACCGCCGAATACGCGAAGACCCACGGGTACGCCGCGTTTACGACCTCGCTGAGCATCAGCCCCTACAAATCCTCCCGATGGATCAACGAGATCGGGGAGAGGCTGGAGAAGGAGACCGGCGTTCCCTTCCTGCACAGCGATTTCAAGAAGCAGAACGGGTACAGGCGGTCCATTGAGCTGTCAAAGGAATACGGGCTGTACAGGCAGGACTGGTGCGGATGCGTCTATTCCCGGCAGGAGCGGGAGCGAAAGCTCGCGGAAAGAGCCGCGGAAGCGGAACAGGAAAAGCAGAGGACGGACAGCGGAGCGGGAGAATCACTCTGAGCGCCCGCGATGATACGGAAACGGAGAAACGGACGGCCGGCGGAGGGACATTCATCCAGATCGAACGCGCCGGACGGGAAAAGGGCTGTTTGGTTCCGGCAGGGACGGAACGCCCGAAAGAAAGAGGAGGATCATGATGAACTGTCGGAATGAGTATCTGGACATTCTGCCCGAGGTCAGGGAGGCCCTGGAGGCGGGCAAGCCGGTTGTGGCGCTGGAATCCACCATCATCTCCCACGGCATGCCCTATCCGCAGAACGTGGAGACCGCGCTGAACGTGGAAAAAATCATCCGGGAAAGCGGCGCCGTGCCCGCGACCATCGCCATCATCGGCGGACGGCTGAAGGCCGGCCTGAGCCCGGAAGAGATCGAATACTTCGGGAAGAAGGGGCGGCAGATTGCCAAGGCCAGCCGCAGGGATCTGGCGGCGCTTTGCAGCCGCGGGGAGGACGGCGCCACCACCGTGACGACGACCATGATCATCGCCCACATGGCGGGCATTCAGTTCTTCGCTACCGGCGGCATCGGCGGCGTGCACCGGGGCGCGGAGAAGACCATGGACATTTCCGCGGACCTGGAGGAGCTGGCCCATACCCCGGTGGCCGTGATCTGCGCCGGGGCGAAGGCCATCCTGGATCTGGGACTGACGCTGGAGTATCTGGAAACCCGCGGCGTGCCGGTTATCGGATTCGGGACGGAGGAGCTGCCCGCTTTCTATTCCCGGCATTCCGGACTCCGGGTGGATTACCGGATGGATACTCCGGAGGAGATTGCCGCCGCCTTCCGCGCGCAGCGCGGGATGGGGCTGCAGGGAGGCATGCTGATTACCAACCCGATTCCGGAAGCCTATGCCATGGACGACGGCGTCATCAACGGGGCCATCGATCAGGCTGTGGCGGAAGCGGAAGAGCAGGGGATCCGGGGGAAGGAGATCACTCCGTTCCTGCTGGCCCGGGTGGCGGAGCTGACGGGGGGCGACAGCCTGGCCTCCAACATCCAGCTGGTCTACAACAATGCCCGGCTGGCCAGCCGAATTGCGGCGGCCTATACCGGGATGGCAAAAGAAGAAAAGACCGCGGAACAAAAATAATCAGACCAAGAGCACAGAATGAATTCTGCGCGGGCCGGTGAATTCCCCCGGGAACCCGTGCAGAAACTCCTTTACAAAGGATGAAGGATATTCCGGCTTTTCATCAATTCGCGCAAAACCTGATGAGCCTTACCGCACAATCCGGCAATAATCGATCAGAATAAAAGCAAACAATGAGCACAATTGCCCCGAAAGCACATTGTAATCGGCGCCTTTTGCGTTCATAATAAAGACAGTGGAAAGTGTGTTAACCGAAAATACCGGAAAAGGAGGAGTCGGCAATGGCGGAGACGGATGCGCAGCGCAAAGAGCGCAGATCACGGTATGAAGACGGATTCCGCGTGCTTCGCGGAACCCGGGAGTTTGTAACCTATCCGGAGGATGCCTCCATCCGGGTCTGGTATTCGGATGTGGCCTGGCGTTATGACATGCACCTGCATTCCGCGGTGGAGATTGTGGTGACGCTGGAGGGCTGTGTCGATTATCAGGTGGAGGATCAGGTTTATCATATCCGGAAGAACCAGGTTCTGATCGTTCCGCCGAACGTTTCCCATGCGCTGAGCATGGGGGAGAACAGCAAGCGGCTGCTGTTCCTGTTCGAGCCGGAGCCCATCCTGGAGATGCGGGATATCAAGAAGATTCAGCGCTCCCTGGAAAAGGTCTTTTTCCTGCAGAATGACGACGAGACCCAGCACAGGATTTTTGACATGCTGCTGAAAATTTATGATTGCTATCAGCAGCGGGAGATGATGTTCAACACGCTGTGCTTCAGCGATCTGCTGCGGATCTACGCCCTGCTTTCCCAGCAGTATCTGGCGGGGGATTTCCCGCAACGGCAGAAGGAATCCCCGGTCATGGACCGGGAGGTGATCAGCTCCGCCATGAACTACATCGACTCCCACTACCAGGAGGATGTTTCCCTGGAGGAGGTCGCCGCTTTTACGGGCTTCAGCCGGTTCTATTTTTCCCGGTCCTTCAAGAAACAGACCGGGTACTCCTTCCGGGATTATCTGAGCCAGCGGAGAATCCAGGTCGCCATGGAGCTGCTGATCCACACGGACAAGCCCATGAATCAGGTTGCGCGGGAAAGCGGCTTCAACAGCATCGCGACCTTCAACCGGACCTTCCGGGAATACAAGAACTGCACGCCCACCCAGTACCGGGCGATTTACGGTACCTTCTGACGCGAAGGGTCGAAGGGGTGGGTAGGAGAACGCAGACAAAAGAACCGTCCCCCTGTCTTCGAACCGTCCCCCTGTCTTCGGGGGACGGTTGTTTTTTTGGGGGGTGTCAGGCGTTTTCCAGGCGGCGCAGGCCGATGTCCAGGCGGCGGAGGGTTTCCTCCCGGCCCAGCAGGGCGGCGATTTCGAAGGCGCCTCCGGGAGTATTGGCGACGCCCGCGATGGCGATGCGCAGCGGCCAGAGCACCGCGCCGTTTTTCAGCCCGGCCTCCTGAATGGCCGCCATGACCGCATCATGCAGGGAGGCTTCGCTCCAGTCTGTCAGGCCCTCCAGGACCGGCCGGACCAGCTTCAGGGAGCTGAGGGCCACCTCGGGATTGGTTTTCATCTTCTTATGGGTATACAGCTCCAGATCGTAATCCGGCAGCTCCGCCAGGAAGGCGACCATGTCCGGCAGCTGATTGAACACCTCCGTCCGGCTCTGGGTCAGCTCCGCCAGCCGGGCGTAATCGATGCCCTTTCCGGCGAGCACCCGGTCAAACCAGGGCGCGGCCGCCTCCAGATACTTTTCGGGATCCATGCGGCGGATGTATTCCGCGTTGAACCAGGTCAGCTTCTGGACATCGAAGATGCCGGGGCTCTTGTTGAGCCGGTGGATATCAAAGGCTTCGACCAGCTCCGGCAGGGTGAAGAACTCCCGCTCGTCCCCGGGATTCCAGCCGACGAGGGCCAGATAGTTCAGCAGCGCCTCCGGCAGGTAGCCCTTGTCCACAAAGTCGGAATAGTACGCGTCTCCGTCGCGCTTGCTCAGCTTGTGCTGGGCATCGCGCATGACGGTCGTCAGATGCACGTAGGTCGGCACCTCCCATCCGAAGGCCTCATACAGGAAATTGTACCGCGGCGTGGAGGAAAGATACTCCATGCCCCGCATGACATGGGTGATGCCCATCAGGTGGTCGTCGATCACGTTGGCAAAGTTATAGGTCGGCATGCCGTCCTGCTTGATGAGCACCATGTCGTCCATGGCCTCCGCGTTGGGGAAGGTCATGTCCCCGAAGACGGTGTCATGATAGGAGGTTTCCCCCTCCGTCGGGGCGTTCATCCGGATGGTCCACGGAATGCCGGCGGCCAGCTTCTCCTGCACCTCCTCTTTGGAAAGATGCAGGCAGTGCTTGTCATACTTCCAGGTGCCTCCGGCGGCCTCCACCGCCGCGCGGCGCTCGTCGATCTCCTCCTTCGAGCAGAAGCAGTAATAGGCATGGCCGCTTTCCACCAGCTGCTGCGCGTAGGGAAGATAGAGATCCTTCCGCTCGCTCTGAATATAGGGGCCGCAGGGGCCGCCCACATCCGGGCCCTCGTCCCAGGTCAGGCCGCAGCCCTTCAGGGTATCATAGATGACCTCCGTCGCCCCGGGCACAAAGCGCTCCTGATCCGTATCCTCGATCCGGAGGATGAACTGGCCGCCGCAGCGGCGGGCATAGAGATAATTGTACAGCGCGGTGCGCAGGCCGCCCAGATGCATGAATCCGGTGGGGCTGGGGGCAAATCTTGTTCTGACTGGCATGGTTCTCTCTCCTTGTAAGATCACGCGGACCGGCGCCGGAGAACCGGCGCCGGAGCGGGCTTATTTATTCTGTTTCGCGAAGGTATCCCGGAGACCGACGGTGCGGTTGAACACCGGATGCTCCGGCGTCGAATCCGGATCCTTGCAGAAGTATCCGTTCCGGAGGAACTGGAAGGAAGCGCCGGGCTCACAGTCCGCCAGGAAGCGCTCGCAGAAGCCCTGCCGGGTCTCCAGACTGTCCGGATTGAGGCGGGCGATGAAATCCTTCTTGTCCGGGGCGTCCTCCGCGTCCTCCTCCAGATCCTCGGCCAGCAGCTGATCATACAGCCGGGCCTCGAAGGGAATGCAGTCGTCCGCGGGAACCCAGTGAAGGGTTTTGCCCTTGATTTTCCGGTCGGCGCCGGCGCTGCCGGAGAAGGAATCCAGATCCACGGTGCAGCGGACCTCGGTCACATTTCCTTCCGCATCCTTCACGCAGTCATCGCACCGGACGATATAGGCGCCCTTCAGACGCACTTCGTTGCCGGGGAACATCCGCTGATACTTCTTGACGGGAACCTCCATGAAGTCCTCCCGCTCGATGTACAGCTCCCGGCCGAAGGTCAGGGTCCGGCTGCCCATCTCCGGATGATCGGGATGATTTTCCAGGGTGATTTCCTTCGTCTCTCCCTCGGGCCAGTTGGTCAGCACCACCTTCAGGGGATCAAGCACCGCCATGGCCCGGGGCGCCTTCTCACCCAGATCATCGCGCACGCAGTGCTCCAGAAGGGCGAAATCCACCGTGGAATCCGCCTTGCTCATGCCGATGAGACTGACGAAATTCCGGATGGCCTCCGGCGTGTACCCCCGGCGGCGCATGGCGCAGAGCGTGGGCATCCGGGGATCATCCCATCCGGAGACATAGCCGCCCTCCACCAGCTGGCGGAGATAGCGCTTGCTCATGACCGTGCGGGTGATGTTCAGGCGGGAAAACTCGATCTGCCGCGGACGGGCGGGCAGCATGGCGCTGCTCTTTTCCACGACCCAGTCGTAGAGGGGACGGTGAATCTCATACTCCAGGGAGCAGAGGGAATGGCTGACCCCCTCCAGGGCATCGCCGATCGGATGGGCAAAGTCATACATCGGATAGATGCACCATTTGCTCCCCGTACGCCAGTGCTCCTTGTACAGAATCCGGTACAGGGCCGGATCCCGCATCACGATGTTGGGGGAGGCCATATCGATCTTCGCCCGCAGGGTCTTGCTGCCCTCCGGGAACTCGCCCGCACGCATGCGGCGGAACAGATCCAGGCTCTCCTCCCAGGGACGGTCCCGCCAGGGGCTGTTCTTCCCGGGTTCGGTCAGGGTTCCCCGGTACTCGCGCATCTCGTCCTTGCTGAGCTCATCCACATAGGCCAGGCCGCGGCGGATCCAGTCCTTCGCGATCTCATAGCACTTGTCATAATAATCGGAGGCGTAGAACTCTCCGCCCGTCCAGTGGAAGCCGAGCCAGTGAATGTCCTTCTTGATGTTTTCGACATACTCGGTATCTTCCTTCGCCGGATTCGTGTCATCAAAACGGAGGTTGCATTTCCCGCCGTATTTCTCCGCCGTCAGGAAATCCATGATCAGGGCCTTGCAGTGCCCGATATGCATATAGCCGTTGGGCTCCGGAGGAAAGCGGGTGTGGACCTCCTGATACCGGCCCTCCGCCAGATCCTGCTCAATGGCATCCCAGATAAAATTGCTGCGTTCGCTGTTTTCCATGCTGCCTTCAGACTCCCTCCCGCGCCGGAGCGCAACCTTTATTATACGGGAAAGCACGTTCCCGCGCAAGGAGAAAAAAAGGCGGAGCCGGTCCCGGGAAACAGGAAAAAAACAGCGGGATTCTTGAATAAGCGGGAGCTTTGTAATAGAATAGCGCGGTGCTTAGCGAAGACAGGCCCAAATCAGCGCGAACGGGGAATGAAAAATGGAAAAGACCTACAGACTTCTGATCATCAACCCAGGCTCCACCTCCACCAAGATCAGCGTTTTCGAGAATGAGCGGCATCTGTTTGAAAGAAGCCGCTTTCATGACGCGCCGGTGCTGCTGCAGTACCCGCATGTCAACGATCAGGTGCCCTTTCGGTACGAGGTGCTGCTGGAGATGCTGAAGGAGGAGGGGGTGGATCCCGCGACGATCGACGTGGTGGTCGGCCGCGGCGGGAGCGCGTACACCCAGCCCAGCGGTGTCACCGTCATCGACCGGAGACTGTATGAGGATACGCTGGCCGCGGTGGGCGGCAGCGAGCACGCCGCGAAGCTGGGCGTGCTGCTGGCCTGGCGGTTTATCCAGGATTATCCTGTTCCGGCCTATACCCTGAACCCGACCAATGTGGACGAATACTGCGACTATGCCCGGCTGACGGGGATCCGCGGCGTCTACCGCTTCGGGCACTCACACGTGCTGAATCAGAAGGCGGTGGCGGAGGCGCACGCCGAGTCCATGGGGAAAAGGTATGAGGACTGCCGGTTCATCGTCGCCCATATCGACGGCGGCGTCACCGTCGGCGCCCACGACCACGGCCGCATGATCGACGGCAACATGGGCGCGGACGGGGAGGGCGCCTTCTCGCCCACCCGGATCGGGTACGTGCCGGTGCTGGAGCTGCTCGACTATCTGCAGGATCATCCGATGGACGACGTCCGGCGGATGTGCTCCCGGTCGGGCGGGTTTGTCAGCCTCTTCGGCACCTCCAACTCCGACACGATCCATGACCTGGTCGAGAAGGGTGATCCGAAGGCCACGCTGGTCTGGAACACAATGATCTATCAGATCTGCAAGAATATCGGCGAAATGAGCGCCGTGCTCTGCGGGAAGGTGGACGCCATCCTGCTGACCGGCGGCCTGATGCGCTTCGACGACATCGCGGAGGGTATCCGGGAGCGCTGCGGATGGATCGCGCCGATCCATATCTATCCCGGGGAAATGGAGCAGGAGGCCCTGGCCCTCTCCGTGCTGAAGGTGCTGCGCGGAAAGACGAAGGCCATGACCTACTCCGGGAAGCCGGTATGGCAGGGATTTGAAGGAATCACATTCTGACGGGCGGGGAGACCGGAAGGCAGGTTCCGCGCCGGAACAGGGGAGGTTCAGAGCATGACCATCATGGAACGGATCCGGGAAAAGGCCCGGAGAAGCCTGAAGCGCATTGTGCTGCCGGAAGGGGATGAGGCCCGCACCGTCCGGGCCGCGGCCATCTGCGCCGCGGAGGGGCTGGCGGAGCCCATCCTGCTCGGAGAGGAGGATAAGATCCGCGCCGCGGCGGAGAAAACGGGGACGGATCTGACGGGCCTGCGGATGATCAATCCCGCCCAAAGCCCGCGGCTGGAGGCCTATGCGGACCTGCTGTACGAGCTGCGCCGGGCGAAGGGGCTTTCCCGGGAGGAGGCCGGACGGCTGGCCGCCGACCCGATGTATTACGGCATGCTGACGGTGAAGACGGGAGACGCGGACGGATTGGTTTCCGGAGCGGTCCACACGACGGGGGACATGCTGCGCCCCGCGCTGCAGATCATCAAGACGAAGCCGGGCATCCATATCGTCTCCTCCAGCTTTCTGATGAGCTGCCGGAATCCCGACCTGGGCGAGAACGGCCTTCTGGTCTACGCCGACTGCGTCGTCGTGCCCTGCCCCACGGCCGAGGAGCTGGCGGAGATTGCGGTCTCCGCCGCGGAGACGGCGCGGGTGCTGTGCGGCATCGAGGAGCCCCGGGTCGCCCTGCTGTCCTTCTCCACGAAGGGGAGCGCCCGGCATGAGCTGGTGGACAAGGTTCGCCGGGCCACGGAGATCGCCCACGGACTCGCCCCGGAGCTGATCCTGGACGGGGAGATGCAGTTCGACGCTGCGCTGGTGCCCGAGGTGGGCGCGCTGAAGGCGCCCGGAAGCCCCGTGGCCGGAAGAGCCAATGTGCTGATCTTCCCGGACCTGCAGTCGGGCAACATCGGGTACAAGATCACCCAGCGGATCGGCGGCGCGGAATGCTTCGCGGTGCTGCAGGGGCTCGCCAGCCCCTGCAACGACCTGTCCCGGGGCTGCAGCGTCGAGGATATCGTCAACACTGTCGCCCTGACCGCCGTGCAGGCCGGAGCCTGAGCTCCGATTCCGGATTTTGGAAAAACATCGAATTCTAGTATTTTGATTGTCATTTCTATAAAAAAGTGATATAATAGCTACTGTACAAGTGTATATGCTTCGCTTCAGGAAATCACGAAGGAAACGCAATCCCGCCCAGAGCGAAAGGGCGGGATAGAATTTCGATACGGATAAGCCCAACGGGGATCTTTCAGGATGGTCTGATCAATTCAATGGTTTCCGGGGAAATGGGAAAGGAGGGATCGGATGTCGCAGGAGGAAGCGAAAGCCAGACGTCACCGACGCCAGGTGAGGGCGATCCGTTCTTTCTTTGTACGTTTGTTTTCTCTGGCGCTTGTGCTTTACATCCTTCTTGGCCATATTGTGGGCCTGCTGATCATGCCAAACGGCGATATGTATCCAAGAATGGACGCGGGAGATTTGATTCTTTTCTACCGGATAGACCGAAATCCCAAAGCGCAGGACGTCATTGTGATGGAGAAGGCGGTGAATCCGGATCATTCCGCGCTGACCGTGTCCGGGGACCGGCCGGAGCCGGGAATAATCCGAAAGGCGCTTACCTTCCTCGGATTCCGGGATCCGGATGCTCCGGAAACGCAGACTTTTGTCTGCCGGGTGGTTGGAGCGCCGGGAGACACGGTGGAGGTTTCGGAGGAGAAGGGGCTGGTTGTGAACGGCAATGCGCTGATGGAACCGCAGATTTTCTACCGGACGAAACCGTACGAGGGATTTATGCAGTATCCGGTGACGCTGGGAGCGGATGAGTATTTCGTCATGGCGGATTTCAGAAACGGAGGCGCGGACAGCAGGTTCTTCGGGCCGGTCAGCGAGGATGAGATCAAGGGAATCGTGATCACGATTCTGCGGAGAAACAACCTCTGATCGAAACAAGCCGGACGTATGTCGGAAGTGGAATGAAGTCCTTTTCCCGCGGACGAAACCGCCCGCCGGATCAGGGCCTCCCGGCGGGATTCCGCTCAGAAAAGTCCCTGCCGGATCGCAAATGATCATGTGAACCGATGAACAGGACAATGAAAGGAAAGGAGGGAGCCGGCATGGCCCGATCGGATCGGCTGAAGAATCCAAAGCCAGCCGGCGGCGCGTCCAGGGAGACAGTGGACTTCGTGCTGGCCGCCTTCAACGCAGGGAACGCGCTTCTTTCGCTTCTGTCCGGACTTCTGGCTTCCGTCCTGATCCTCTATTCCGGCTATGTGCTGTATGATTCCTTTTCCACGGAGTACGGCGCCTATTCCTCCTCCTGGGATCTTTTGCGTTATAAGCCGGAGATTGTGAACGAGGAACCGTCGGAAGGCGCGGAGACGCTGGCCGCGATCAATCGGGATTACCGGGCCTGGCTCACCGTCTATGAAACCACGATCGATTATCCCGTGGTGCAGGGGGAAGACGATCTGTATTACGCCTCCCATGATATCTACGGGAACAGCTCCCTGACCGGCGCCATCTATCTGGCCGCGGGAAACAGCGGGGATCTATCCGATTCCTACAACCTGATCTACGGGCACCATATGGATAACGGCGCCATGTTCGGATCCCTGGACCGGTTCAGGGACGGGGAATATTTCCGGAATCATCAGACCGGGCTTCTGGTCGCCGGAAAGAAAATCTACGATCTGACCCTGTTCGCGGTGGTGAATACCGATGCCTACGAGAATCAGATCTATACCGTCGGCAACCGGGCCGCAGAGGTCAAAGCCTTTCTGACCGGGGACCGGAGCGGAGACGCGGGGCTGGGGACGAAGGTGCTGGTCTACGACGAGGCGGTGGCCCGAAGCGCGGCGAAAATCATTGCCCTTTCCACCTGCGCCGACGCCGCCACCAATGGGAGGCTGGTGGTTCTGGCCCGGATGACTGAGCGCGTGTTTGAAACGCCCGCGCCGGATCCTGTCAGGCTGACCGTGCGGTATGTGACGGAGGATGGGAGGCATGTATTCCCGACCCAGGTGTTCGTCTATCAGGTCGGAGACAGCTACTACGTGGTTCCGCCGGTGCTGCCCGGCTATACCGCGAGCGTCACAATTTTCCGGGGAACCATCACCGAGGATATGTCCGTGGTCGTGCGGTATGTGCCGGTGGACTACACCCTGACCGTGCACTACGTCTTCCTGAATGGCATGGAAGCCGCGAAGACCTGGACCGGGACCCTGCACGTGGGGGACGCCTATGACGTCCGCAGCCCCGAGGTGAAAGGATATATCCCCGTGACGCAGCGGGTCCGGGGCACGAATCCCGGCAGGGATGAAAGCTATACCGTGATCTACATCCCGGAGGACGCCGACATCGAGAAGCTGACCCGCCTGGAAGACTTTGACATCCCGCTGGGCCTGGGACGGACCTTCATGCATCAGGGCGTCTGCGTGGAATAATCCCAGAAGAAAAACGGAGAAAGGAGGCGGAGGAACCCATGAGAAAGATGCTGAGCGCGCTGTTGGCGGCTCTCCTGCTGTTCGCCGGGACGGCGGGCGGGGAAGAGACCATCTGGCAGAATGAAAAGCGGGAGAAGCTGACCGTGGGAAATCCGACGCCTCTGACCGGGAATTTCTTTACGGGCTGCTGGGGAGAAACCACCAGCGACCTGGACGTCCAGGACCTGCTGCACGGATACTCCCCGGTCCGCTGGGACAACACCCTGGTCCGATTCCGTTTCGACCGCAGCGTGGTGCAGAACGCGGTCGCCATGGACGACTCCGCCGGCAACCGCACCTACCTGATCGTCCTCTATGACGACCTGCGGTATTCGGACGGATCGCCCATCACCGCCTGGGATTATGCCTTCTCCGTGCTTTTCCGGATGGATCCCGTGATCGGGGAGACCGGCGGGACGCCGGCGGACTTCTCCTGGATGACGGGCGCGGAGGAATACCTGTCCGGAGCAGCCAAAGAGCTGGCCGGGCTGCGGGTCTACAGCGACCTGATTTTCCAGCTCACCGTCCGGGCAGACGCGCTGCCATATTTCTACGAGCTTTCCCGGCTGGACATCCATCCGTATCCGATCGGCACCATTGCCCCGGGCCTTACCGTGCGGGACGATGGGCAGGGGGCGTATCTGTCCGCGCCCCTGGACGCGGAAGTTCTCCGGCGGACGGTGCTGGACGGGAAAACCGGATACCTGACCCATCCGAACGTCACCTCCGGCCCCTACCAGATCCGGTCCTACGACGGCGTGACCGCTGTTTTCGGGATCAATCCGTACTACAAGGGGGACGAGGCGGGCATCCTTCCCAGGATCGGGGTGCTGACTTACACCCTCGCCAAACGGGAGGATATGATCCGGAAGCTTCGCGAAGGCAAGTTCGGCCTGCTGAACAAGGTGGCGGAGAGCGACGCCATCGACGCGGGTCTCCGTACCAGCTCGAACGCGCCCGAGGAGTTTTCCTTCAGCAACTATCCCCGCACCGGCCTGACGATGATCTGGTTTTGCGAAAGCAGCGAGGCGGTGCAGGACTACAGCGTCCGCAAGGCGATCGCCCAGAGCATCGACCGGGATGGCTTTATTAAGGACTATTCGGGCCAGTACGGCATCGGAATGGGTGGGTTCTACGGCCTGGGCCAGTGGATGTATCAGCTGGCGGCGGGGCTGACCACCTATGAACTCGAGGAAGAGACGGATCAGACAGCCTGGGAGAAAATCAGCCTGGAGGGCCTGAACCGGTATTCCTTCGATCCGGATCAGGCAAAGGCGCTGCTGGACGGCCGGGAAATCTCCCTGACCTTCGGCATCCCGGATCTGGACAAAACGGAGGAAGCGGTTCGGAAAAACTTCCTTCCCGGGCTGGCAGCGGCGGGCTTCCGGGTCACCCTGCAGCGTCTCCCCATGGAGGATCTGCAAAAGGCCTATGAGGGGGAACTGGAAGGCTTCGACATGATCTATCTGGGGGAGGATTTTTCCATCATCTTCGACCCGGAGGTGCTGAAGCCTGCCGCCGATCCGGAAGAAAATCCCCAGGAATCAAAGGACGAAACTAACCTGACGGGCGCCAGGGCGGTGGCATATCAGATGGCGGAGGAAATGGTCCGGACGGATCCCATGGATGTGCTGGGCTTTGAGCAGAAGTGGATCGCCCTGCAGGAGAAGATCACGGAAACCCTGCCCCTGATCCCCGTGTACTCCAACGCCTATTTCGACTTCTACACCCGGGAACTGCATGATTACAGCATCTTGGACGCCATCTCCTGGGCGGACGCGGTCAGCAGGTCCTACATCAGCGATCGGGAGGAACTGCAGAAGGGCGAGAAGGAAGCCCAGATCAGGGATCTGAACAATATGGCGGAAGAATACCGGATAGAGCCCAGGACGGAATAATCGGGACATCCGGCAGGAAAGGAGGGAGACGGCATGAAAAAGACCCATGAGCTGCGGCGAAAGCTGATAGCCTGGTTCGTCGTGCTCTCCATGATCCTTTCCGACGCCGCTCCCATCTTCCCGGGGAACGCCGCCCTCGCCGACGGCGAAGAAAGCGTCCTGACCTGCGGCCTTACGGAACATACCCATACGGAAGCGTGCTATGAGGACGTTCTGACCTGCGGGAAGGAGGCATCCGACCCGAAGTTCATTAACACCTTTAAGGTGCATCATCACAGTGACGACTGCAGAAATTCCGCGGGCGAGCTGATCTGCGGATACGTGGAGGATGAGTATTACCATACCCACAATGAATACTGCCGGAACGCGGAGGGCAAGCTGGTCTGCGGCCTGGAAACAAGAAAGCCCCATGATCATACGGATGAGTGCTATCGAACAGACCGGATTCTGATCTGCGAGAATAACGACCAGGGCCATACCCATACCGCCGAATGCTATAAGGACTGGAAAGAACTGACCTGCGGGAAAGAAGAGCAGGAAGGTCATCAGCATACCGACGAGTGCTATAAGGAAAAGCAGGTGCTTACCTGTGAAAAGGCGGAGGACCCCGGCCATACCCATACGGATGAATGCTATACCACCCGGACGGAGCTGACCTGTGACGAGGAGCACGAGCACGGCGAGGAATGCTATACGACGACCCGCGTCCTGACCTGCGAGCAGCAGGAGCGGGCCGGACATACCCATTCCGGGGATTGCTACCGGACGGAAAAGGAGCTGATCTGCGGCAAAGAGGAGCGGACCGGCCATCATCACGAGGACGCCTGCTATACCGCGCATCATGATCTGATCTGCGGCCAGACGGAACGGCCTGCGCATGTCCACGGCGATGAATGCTATAAGGAAACCAGAACGCTGATCTGTGACAAGCCCTCCAGCAAACATAAGCACACGGAGGATTGCTTCGACGGAAACGGCAACTGCATCTGCGGCAAGGTGGAAATCCCCGTCTTTGAATGTAGCGAAGAAAACTGGACCGCCGGGCACACCCATTCCGAATCCTGCTATGACCGGAAGCTGATCTGCGAAATCCCGGAACATATCCACACGGAAGACTGTTGGACGACGGTCAGTCAGCCTGAACCCGAACCCGAGCCCGAGGAGCCGGTAACTGATCCCGTGGAGGAGACGGAAGAAGAAACCGAAAAAATCGATACATGGGAGGGGATCAGGGAACAGGAAGAAGGGCCCCCGAAGCAGGAAAATGAATCAGAGGATCAGGAAGAAAAGCCTGCAGATCAGGAAGAAGACTCGGAAGAGCAGGAAGAAGAGCCTGATAACCAGAAAAAAGAGCCTATAGATCAGGACGAAACATCAGAAGACCAGAACGAAGAATCAGAGGATCAGGGTGAAGAACCTGATAACCAGAAAAAAGAGCCTATAGATCAGGAAGAAGAATCAGAAGACAAGGACGAAGAAGCAGAGAATCAGAGCGAAGAACCGGATAACCAGGAAGAAGATCCTGAGGATCTGAACGAAAATCCAGATAACCAGGAAGAAGAATTAGAGGATCTGGACGAAACCCCGGAGAATCTGGAAGAAGAGTCTGTAGATCAGGAAGACGAGCCAGAGGATCAGAAAGAAGATATCCCTACCACGATTGCTACAGACGAAAACGCTCCGATCCAGGTTTCTATTACCTATAACGCTGATGCGGCCATTCCGGAAGGAACCGAAATCATCGTGTTTGATCCGGATATGGAGCAGCTGAAGACTGCTTCAAAGAAACTGACCCCGGCCAAATCCGGATTGAGAAATACAGCCCTGGCTTCAGACAGGTCTGCAGGTAATGAGTTTTCCACCGCAGATGTGTCTCTCGAGCAATGGAAGGCTGGAGAGAACCCACCAGAAATCCAGCTGTATCACCGGATACTAGATATCAGCCTTTCCGTGGACGGCGAAGAGATAGAACCTGAATCCCCCGTCACGGTGAGTATCACCCTGCCGGATCTGGAGGACGGCCTCACGGTGACCGTGAAGCACCAGACGGAAAACGGTCTGGTAGAATTGCAGAGCAGTACCGAAGGTCAAACCGTCACGTTCATTACAGACGGCTTCTCCCTCTTTGACTTCACCTCCACCGCACAGAAAATCACTTCCTGGACGTCAGATTGGCTTGAAAATACATTATATGGTCGAACGAATGACCAGAACGTCAATCATGGTACAATCAGTATCGACGAGGATAGCATTCCAGACGGCTTCTCTATCATTGATACCACTTCAACCACTCAGAATTCAAATCTGTGGATAACTCTCCAGCGAGTGAAGGATATCGTCCTTGGGAAGCTTGAGAGTATCAGCCTTTATGCGGTTGAGAACGGGAGAATTACCGCTCTTGTCAAAGAAAACGTTGGAATTACTGATGTTCTGAGGCTTAACCTTGGCAACTACTCCAGCTTTGCGCTGGTGAGAGACAGCGGGCTGAGGAGTAGGATAGAAGAGATCGGGAACGTTGTTCTGTCTGGCCTCATGCCGAAGAATGGTGTAGCGGAAGCTACTGATGTGACCGAGGAATATGAGAATTTCCTGGGTGGACGAAGTGTCTCCAAAGAGGGAGAAGCTGACGAAGACTTGGGTGGTCAAAGTAGTGAAAAAGAGGGAGAAGCCGTCCACACTATCGCTGCCTTTGACATCACTATCACAAATGACGGGGAAGAATATCAGCCGGAAGAGAATCCGGTGACTGTCAGCATACAGGATGCAGCGATTGCCACAGCTGTAGCCAACGGAAATGCCATTACTCTCTGGCATGTGTTAGATGATGGTACGACAGAACAGATCACCGATTTCACAGTTGACGGCGATACGGTCACCTTCGATGCCTCCGGCTTCTCCGTCTACATCATTACGGAAACCACAGTTGAGAAGATCATGACCGCAGCCGATGGCAACGTGTACCGGATCACCGTGACTTATGACGGATCTGCTCAGATTCCAGAAGGCGCGGAGTTGGTGGTCAATGAGGTGGGTGAGGGAGAGTACCTATCATCTGCCGCTGCCGCGCTGGGGATTGACGAGGATTACCTATTATATAGGAAGTTCCTGGATATTTCTTTCAAAACTACTGATGAGAATGGGGAAGAGCGGATCATTGAACCCGCCACACCGGTAAAGGTTCAGATCGAACTTCTGGACGTCGAAGTCGGCGCGGACAAATTACAGGTTGTTCACTTTGGCGAGGATGGCGCGGAGAAGGTATCCTCCACATCCTCTGCTGATGCGGTCATCACCTTTACGAGTAACGAATTCTCCGTATTTGGCTTCGGCAATGTGCTGGAACCGCAGGCGACGGCGGAGACGGATGAGGCTTCTATTGAGCTGCTTGGGTTTGGAGCGGAAACGGAACTGACGGCCACAGACGCGCCGGAAGTGGAAGAAGGCCTGGAAGTTCTGGGGACGTATAAAGTCTCTGAGACCGATAAGGTATGGATCAGAGCGGAGTTGAAGGAGGATGTCGAGCTGTCTTCCATGGAGTCTGTGGCTATCTATAGTGTGAAGGATTCCGCGGGAATAGATGAGACGGCAGGGAAGCCTGTAGAAGAGCTCGCCGAAGCTGGGAACATAGTTGAGCTGACTTCCACAGAATTCGCTGTGATTAAAGACACCGGTTATCGGCATCTGTCCTTTAACATCACCCCGGACGAAGAGGATGAAGAGAAGACAGTCACACTGGACGGCATGATGCCGAAGGCGGCCGTAGCTGCAGCCGTGGATGTTACGGAACAGTTCTCGGATCATGACTTCACTGAATCCGCACCTGTGTATAATGATGAAACCGGTGCGGAGTCCATACCTGTGGATGAAGAGTCTGCTCCTGAGAATAATGAAGAAACCATGCCCATGGATGACGATAGCACGGAAGAAGACCAGTCGGCAAGCAGTGACGAAGATCACACCACGAGCCGCGTGACGCTCGCCGCATTTGACATTTCCATCCAGAACGGGGAGGTTGATTACCAACCGGACGAAACTCACCCGGTCACGGTGACCATCACAGATGAGAGAATCTTGTCAGGCGATCATAATTTGGAACTTTGGCACATCAGGGATGATGGAAGCGATGAGCGGGTCAGCAGCTTTACGGTGTCTGATGGTAAGGTTGAATTCACTGCCACAGGCTTCAGCACGTACGTTATCGTCTATAACATCATCACGTATTATCAGACCGCCGACGGTGAAACCTACAAGATTACAGTTGAATATGGCGATGAGGCCGGACTCCCGGAAGGCGTGGAGCTGCGTGTAAGTGAGTTGGATGGCCAGGAATATCTGGCTGATGCTGCTACGGCTCTCGAAACCGAGGAAAGCTACTTATTATATAGGAAGTTCCTGGATATCTCCTTTGTGACTACCGATGAGAATGGCGAGGAGAAGGTTGTTGAGCCACATGCCGCTGTAAAGGTTTGCATCGAGCTACAGGATGTAACTGCTGGCGCGGATAAACTGCAGGTCGTTCACTTCGGCGATGAAGGCGTGGAGAAACTCACATCTACTGCCAATGATGCCGCAGTGGTCACCTTCGAGACTGGTTCCTTCTCAGTATTCGGCATCGGAAATGTGCTCACACCTCTTGCAACAGCAGAAACAGATGAAGCGTCTATCGAGATCCTTGGATTTGGCGGGGAGGCGCAGATAAACACAGCTGATGCACCTGTAGTTGAGGAAGGCTTGGAAGTCCTGGGTGCTTATAACCTCTCCAATGAGACTGAAAAGGTTTGGATCAAGGCAGATGTGAAGGATGGCGTGGAACTGTCCTCCATGGAATCTATGGTGATCTATACCATCAAAGATTCTATTGCGGAGACTCCGACAGAAGATGACGAAGCCAGCACAGGGGACGAACAGACAAGTGAAGTACCTGATGAAAAGCCAACAGAGGATCAGGCAGCAGAACAAAATGAAGAGCAAAGTTCCGTAAAGAGCGCAACAGTTGAAAATGGGTTGGTCTCAGAACTGGTGGAAGCTGGAACTGTGGCTGAATTGACTGTGTCCAATTTCGCTCTGGTAAAGGATACCGGATATCGGCATCTGAATTTCGAGATTAGTGTGGTCGGAGAAACACCGCAAGAAGAATCAGAAGAAGGAACGAGCGAAGCGCAGGATGAATCCGGCGATGCGACTGCCAATGTGATCATCCTTGACGGTATGATGCCGAAAAACGCCGGTGCGACAGCGGTTGATGTCACCGATGCATATGCTGATCATGAATATGTTGTGCCGGAAGAGGAACAGACCGATGAGCTGAACACAGAAGCAGAAGGGGAAGAAGTACCTGAAGAACAGCCTGTGAGCAACGATGCTGGTGAAAATGCTCCAGAAGAACAGCCTGTGAATGAGGAAGTACCTGCAGAAGAACCACAGGAAGGCACAGAAGAACCGCAGGAAGGTGTGGAAGAAGAGGTTGTACCTACGAGAACCACACTGGCTGCCTTCAACATCACAATCTCTAACAATAACTCTGAATACCAGCCTGATGAGAATCATCCGATTTCTGTAGAAATCCGTGATAGCCGTATAGCTGCTGGGGAGAATATAGAACTCTGGCATATTAAGGATGATGGGACGGAAGAGAGAGTTAGTGAGTTTACAGTTGAAGAGGGTAGGGTCGAGTTTGTAAGCTTGGGCTTCTCGGTGTACAGTATCGTTTTAGATAATACTGATAAGTATACTCCTGCAGGGGAAAACGAGGCATTGTCAATAGCAGATATTGATAATCACCTAAATAGCGGATTCAAAATCTATACCCAAGCATATAAAAAAGGCAACCCAGTGACTAATTCCCCTGTAGACCAATTTATGGGTAAGGATGTAAGAACTAATGTTAGAATGGATGGCAGGCCTGGAGTTCATGCAATATATACAAACAGTCAGGCAGCTCTCTATTATTTTGAACCATATCCAACGGCCAACGATACATCTGATAAGAAGAGCTATTATATATATATTAAAGTGCCTGATGAAAACGGAGTAATACAAAAAAAATATGTTAAAATGAATGATGTCAATAAAAATGATCGTGCTGGTATGTGTTTTACTACAGATGAAAATGAAAAAACATTGATAACATTAAGAAGGGAAACGCAAGGCAAAAAGGCGGGCTTCTTTGCATACTGGAAAACCCCAAACAATAAATACTTCTATTGGAATAGAAATATTGAAACTAAAGAAGATCAAGCGAATTACGGCTATATCGTTGGGTATGGAAGAGATGAAACCGGTGACGATAACACAGCGTTGCTCAAGCTATATTTCCAAAATGATGGATATAAAGACGACCCCTTCGAGTTAGATTATAATAAACACGGTAAGACCTACTCTATCGCCTATTACGAAGATAATGTGAAAGCATCTGGCTTAATGGCAGCAACAAATTCATCCAGCGGTCTTGAAGCAGCACCGTTACTCGTCAAACCGAGCATCTTGAACCAAGTGGGTGAAATGCTGGTTGCAGAGAATAATGACCTGTCTACGTGGAAATTTGAGTGTATAAAGGAAAATACATATCGTATATCAACAACTGTCGGCGAAGTTACAAAGTATCTCAAGATCAGTTCTACCGGCCTTGATCTTGTTGAAGATACTGCTACAGATCCTGAACAGATGCTTGCCGGAACAATCATCACTGTGGATAACGATCCGGAAAATCATTCAGGGAAATACAGATTCTCATATAAGGATGGGGACAATACTTACTCCCTCCTCCTCAAAAACGGTAGTGCAGACAGTGGATTTGCTGGTCAACAGACAACAGGATCTACTGAAAAGTATGCATGGCTTAATCTTGCAGAAAAGGACAACCTCCTTGTAGACGATGACTTCCAGATCTACACCGCAAAGAAAGTCAGTATCGCTCACCATAAAACCGAACCATCTCTTGATGCTGTTCAGAATGGTGATCAGGTTGTTATCTATACTCGCGTTTGGAACGATACGACATTGAAATATGAACACTATGCCATCAACCATGAAGGACAGATGTTCCGTGTGTACGAGAGCGGCGATACGATCCAGTGGGTTGGAAGCCAGGTCAACAGCGCTCTGTGGGATTTCACGGCATATTATTGGACGGATGGAAATGGTGATTATGACTATCTGAAGGATGATAGTGGTAACCTCATTCTTGACAGCAACGATAATCCGATCAAAGTGGAAAACCTGTATTACGAACTGCAGAATGTGTATTCCGGACAGTATTTAGCGCCGTTGTATGGAGATCATTTATTCCAAGACGGCACCCTTGGTATCCATCTAGATGGACGTTCCGGAGGATACGATTATTCAACAATCACTGCATGGGACGATGACGCGAATATGTATGTCGACCTTATAGGCGGTGATGTAAAGACAGAAAACAAGAATCTTTTGGGAACACGGAAGAAAAACGTTCTTAAGCCCTATTACTTCTACTTTGCAAAGATGACAGAGACAAATGTTGTGACCAAGCTCTCAACTGTTGACACAGTGAACAATTCTGACTACGGAATCCATATGAAGATGATTGACTTTAACAACTCAATTGTCGGAAACAGGGATAGCGTACAGAGTCAATACTTCGCTGGTGACGACAATGGTCCAGGCACATTGTCCGTGAAGCTTGATAATGATAATTATCCTGTTGCGCAGCATGGGAATGGAAGCTCTTTGTCGAATCTCTATTCTGGCGCTGCTGGTGTCAATCATCTGTTCATACAGAGCACGTACAACAACAGCGGATACTTCACATATGACTCAACGCAGAACTACGCTTATCTTGATGGTACAAACTTCACGGTATACGATCAGTTGGGAACCATCAAGGGGAGAACTTCAGCCTTCAGTTCGTATCACGGACAGTTCTTCCCGTATAATGACTTGTATCAGCAGGATCCACAAGGGAATTATATTCTGGATGGCAGCGGCAATAAGATCCCATGGCCCTACGATGAAACGATTTTCAACACAAAGGATATTTTGGGTAACGAACTGCCTGACAGCGATCCTCGAAAGGGAGAAGGCTTGCATGCCATCCCGCAGAATCAAATAGATTATTATTATGCTATGGAAATGTCTGCGGGATTCACGCAAACAGTTAGCGGTGAAGACTCCTGGGGACATGACATCATCTTTGAGTTCTCCGGAGACGATGATTTCTGGCTGTATGTGGACGGAGATCTGGTTTTGGATCTAGGTGGCGTACACTCTGCAATGAGCGGATCGGTAAACTTTAAGACGGGACAAGTAAAGGTAAGTGCTAACCACAAACCGAGAGTTCCTGTATGGAATTCTTCTACGGGACAGGTGGAATACAAGTACTCCGGAACATTGAGGCAGATTTTTGAAGCAAACTACAGAATGACAAACCCTGGCGCCTCATTCGATGATGTTGAGGCATATCTGGATGAGCGCTTTGATGGGAACATTTTCAAAGATTACTCGACTCATGAAATGAGAATGTTCTATATGGAGCGCGGTGCTGGTGGTTCCAACCTGAAGATGAGATTCAATCTGGCATCTGTTAAGCCGGGTCATGTTGTCCTAAGCAAGGAACTTTCAGGTGTCGACTATCCCGTGTCCAGCATTGGAGATTTCTTCTTCCAGATTAGGTACCTTGATGGAGATAACAATGAGGGAATATTTAATGGGCATAACACTACCGATTTCAGTGTGCTAAAATATGAATCAATAGATGAAGTAACACATTACGACACAATTGAACTCGGTGGAGTAACATATGAACATGTATACAAATTGAAAGCCGGAGAAAAGGCTGATATCGACATGCCGGATGCGACAATCAAATACTGGATTACAGAGTGCGGCGTGGACACAACGATATTTGATCATGTATATGTTAATGACGAGGAGCTGACCGCAAGTACTAGCACTGCAGAACGGGCAGATTTCTCTACAGATCGGCAGAACTTCAACCAGCGGAAGCATGTTGATTTTGTAAACCATGTGGATCCAAACGCTCTGGGAACGCTTCATATAACAAAGAATCTTTATGATGAAACCGGAGCTGTACTTACAGATGACTTAACCCCCTTCACTTTCAGACTATATATGGGGACTGAAAATGAAGCTCTTTCAGCCATTTCAGCTGCAAACCAGATTCGCTACTATGTGAAGTACGGTGAAAATTACTGCAGATGGGATCCGATCTCTAAGACGTATGTTATTACGGATAAAACAGCTTCCGATCTGCACAGAAACGATGATGATCCGGATGATAAAAACTCATGGGATTATTATGTGGTTCATACGTCAAAGTATGGCTCGATTGCAAGAATTCCTGCGGGATATACAGTAGAAGTAAGGGAAATTCTCAAAAACACAAAGTACAAAGTGGAAGAACGAAACTATGAGATTCCCGAAGGTTATACGCTGAGAGATTATCTCCTGAATGGTACCATTACAGAGGCATCAAATAACAATCCGAATGCCTTACCACAGGGCGCCATTATCGGTGGTCAGACAACAACGGTTGAAGTTGAAAACATCAAGGGCTGGGGCTTTATCATGAACAAAATCTGGACAGATGAACAGTTCATGCTGTCTAGAGAAGATACATATTTTGCACTGTATAAGGGAAATACTATTGTACCTGGAACATTAAAACGCTTGTCATTCCACTCTTATACCGGTGAAGAAGAGTCAACTGAGGATGATCCTTTCAAACAGCTGAGGAATAAGAGCACATCGCTATACTGGTATCTTGAAAAACTTGAGCAAGGTGGGGCATTTAATGATTATCAGGTTTATGAAGTAACGCTGGATGATCTGATTGACCCGTCGACACTTACAATTGACTCTGATAACAACGTCACAGGATACAGCGGAACTATAACCCGCGTTACGAGCCAATTAAAGATAAACGGACGACAGGAAGGGGATACAATAGACGGAGAGTTTACATACGATGTTTCCTATGACAGAGGCGATCCCGGTGAAATTCCTGCTACCTTGAGCAGTGTTGTTACACAGTCGGAGGATGGAACAGATACGGCCAGGAACAATATTCGCGTTGACGCAATAACAAACGCCAGGCAAGGAATTACACTCTATAAACAGGATATGCTCGGGAATGCGTTGGAAGGTGCAAAGTTCGAATTAATGGAACTGGATACGGATGGAACCACTGTAATAAGTACAAAGACCTTCACATCCGATAAGAGCGGACTGATCACTACAGCCTATCTGAAAGATAAAGTACATTATGAACTCAGAGAAGTGAGCGCTCCGATTGGATATATGGTGAATGAAAATGATACTCCATCCAGCTATCACGCGGCTGAACATGTGGTTACCCTGTATCTGGATACAGATGCGGAACAGAAAGTGACAGTTGACGGAGACATTGACTATATTCAAAAAACAGGTGAGGACAGTAATCCCAACCCTGTTATCATCATCAAGAATAAGAAGTATACTCTTCAGATCAAGAAGACAGACAGTGCGGGAGTTGCTTTGTCGGGAGTTCAGTTTGCCCTGTACCCGCTGGTTATAAGAAGTGTTAATGGAGTCGAGACGCCTGGACGAGACTATTATCCAGTTAGAGATCCGGTCATAGATTTTTCGGATCTGATGACAGATGGGGATGGGTTTGTCTGCTATAAAGAAAATGGCAGTCTTAAAAACATCCAAAAGCTTTTTGAAAATGGGACGCTTAAACCAGGCACATACTATCTGCATGAGAAGGGGACATATAGTCAGGTAGTTGGTGGACAAACTGTAGAATACCAGCCATTGGCCAGTGATGTGATATTTACAGTCAGCCCAACAGGTTCAGTGACAGAATTCGTCTCGGATGACGGGACTATCCACGGATTCCCGGATGGTACAGAACTCGTTGACTTGCCTGAGGAAACAAATGTTAAGCCTTATCAGATTAATGTCAAGAATGCAGTTGCAGGGGAAAACAATGTAACAATTCAAAAGACTGTGACCGATGGAACGACTGCCGATGATGGTAAGTCATATGAGTTCACGGCGAAATTATACCTGCCTGACAAAACTACTCCATGGACATATGGGAAGTTACCATGGAACAATGGTGAGTATAGCTTCAGCCTGACGAACAATGAGATAAAAACACTAACTGTGCCCAAGGGAGCAATCCTAAGGATTGTAGAATCCTACAACAGCAATTTCAATACTCAGTACGATATCACGCTACCATCTGGAATCACCATTCCACAGGACCTGATGCAAGATGGACAAACCTGTGAAATAACGGTTCCTTCAACAGAAGATACAACTACAGCTATTGTCTGCACCAATACGAGAATTTATACTGTAAAGGTGAGAAAAGTACTTGATGATCTCTTTGCTGACTCGGAAACCTTTGTATTTACCGGCACATTAACTTTGAATGGTAATGAGCCGACTGGCTTTGAAAATCCATTTGATTCCGATATTGAAATGCAGGTATCCGAGAATAATGAAGCGTCTATGGACTTCCACCTTCTTGCCGGACAAAAGTTGAAGATCGAAGAAGTACTGACTGATCCCACCATAAGCGAGACATACAATACGGAGTACAGGGCCAATACGCATGAGGATATTTCCACAACACCTTCGACTATAGAAGTAAGAGATGGATTTACTGGTTATTCAGAAACGCCTCTGGAGATACCGGTTGTAAAGAGTGACAGAGTGCAGATCATCGAAGTAAAGAATACTCGGAAAATGAAAAAGGTCATTATTTCCAAAACCCTGGATGATCCCACTGTGACTGCACAAAAGGACTTTAATTTCACGGTGACGCTCTATGCACCGGATGGGACTACTCCAGTGGAAGATTATGAGTTGAAGTACACTATTGGTACGAGCACAAAAGAACTAACAAAAAAGACGCACAAAACATTAACGGAAGATCCAGATGATCCTGAAAACACAGATTATGAAGATCCTACTAAGCCGGGTATTGCAACATTTACATTAACACCACAGAACGGTTCCACCGACAACACGGCATACTTGACGATTCTCAACATTCCATATGGAGCTTATTTGAAGGTGGAGGAGAATCCTGGTTCTGGAACCAATTATTCGACGACAGTTAATGGGTATGAAGGCTTAAGTTCCACAAGACAAGTCTTGGCTGACCGGACGGATACAACTAATACTGATCCCAACACTCCGGTGGATAACAATGACGCATTTGTCTTTATTAACAAGGTTGAGGGTAAGAACCTTATCATCACAAAAGCAGTGACCGGCGACATGATGCAAGGTGGAGAATCATTCCAATTCACTGTTACTGGACTGGGTTCGGAGCTTACTGTTGATTCCTATAAGATCTATGATGAAGTCTATGATAGTAATGGTCGGCTGACGGGGACTACACTGACAGAAACGGTGCCTGTATATACAAGTGCAGAAGGGAAGTTGGAGTTTACATTAAGCAATCATCAGAGGATTCAAATAACAGGGATTCCGGCACAAAGTGAAATAGTGATCACTGAAGATGATTATACTGGATGTGTATCACACTATGTCGTCAAGAGGACGAAGGCTGACGGAGAAACAACGTCTATTGATACAGTATCTACCATAGGAAGGGTAATAAGCTTCGGTTTGGATAGCCACAAGAAGGTTGAAATAACGAATGAATTCCCTGCAGTAGCACCAACCAACTTCTCAACCCGCCACACACCCTATCTTCTCCTCCTTCTCTTCGGCCTGATGCTCCTCATCGGTGGCGGTGTAGCTGCAAAGCGGAGAAGAGGAAACGAATCTGATGACGGCGGTACTGTGGCGATCAAGCCAACGTCACCAAACACTGGCCCACCATCAACCCAACTCACGTATTCCACCATAGACACTAAAGACAATATAAGGAGAAACAGTGTCTGGGTTGAAGAAACACACACCCCTCCGCAAATGCGTAGAACCGACATCTCCTGTCCACAGGTGAAACTGTGAATGACCAGCGGGGGAGGTGATGCGGGATGAGATGTCCATGGACACAATGGCTTCTCACTGCTAAACAGCCCTTCACTGCGCTCACTACAGCCAGGAGAGGAAAGGCATCGCCCTTTATGCGAAGGGATGAAGAATCCTCAGGACCAGGCGCCAGATCGCGAGGTGATCCTGGAGGATGAGACGATGTAGAAGCCGGGGTGATCCGTATGACCCCAAGTAGCAAGAACGATTTGTGACACGACCGCCTGGTGATGACCGGGCAAAAGAAATAGAAACCAAAGGACAGCCGGATAAGACCGGTAGACACAGCAAAGAAGCTGTAGAAACGAAAGGAGAAAACCCTAAATGAAAAAACTGGTAAGTTTGATTCTGGCGATCATGATGATCGCGGCGGTGGGAGCGGCATGGGCTGCCAATATGGGGGCTAATGGTAGAGTTGAAAGCACCGATACTACTATTAACCTTAAAAAAGGTATTGTTCTTTATAATACAGAAGGCAGCAACATCTATTATCCGACCATTACATATAATTACTCGATTGCACCTGCTACAGTTACCAGTGGCACGACATCCGTTACAGATGATGCAGGTAATACTGCAATGGTTCTTAATGGTGTAGCAGATGGCGTAACTTTGACAGATAGCCAAGCGGTTTTTGCGAACACATCTATTTCAGAAGCTGCAACAACAGGCACAGAAGTTTATGATACTATTACTGCCTCCGTGGATTTAACAAAGTTTAGCAGAGCTGGTATTTACCGTTATGTCATCACAGAAGCGGACAATACTGCAGCGATGACGACCGCTGGATTGACTCGTCCCACTGGATATGTGAGCACTCGCTATCTGGATGTTTATATCAAGAATGGCACCAACGGCCTTGAAGTGTATGGTTATGTGTGCTTTATTGCAACATCAGCCTCCACAGAGACAATTGATGGGAAAACTTCAACCAATAACCAAATAAATGCTAAGACTGAAGGCTTTGTTGAAACGAAGGATACTGATGCATCCACATCGGGAACAACTAATGTAACAGGAAATGCTGATAAGTATTATACTTACAATGTTTCTGTTACCAAGGTAACTACAGGCGGACTTGCTGATAAGACTTGGGACTTTAATTTCCAGATTAACACGAGCGGGGTGACATCTCAGCCCTTCTCGGTAACTACAACTGGTATTAATTTGAGTGGAACCACTGATGGTGCTGTAACCGGGTCAAAGAAGCATGTTGTTGGAACAGCCCTTACTGTTGAACTTGAAGATACTAAGCAAGTTAAATTGTTTGGCCTTCCTGCCAATACCATTATTACACAAGTACAGGAAACCAACGATTCAGTCGATACCTATAAAGTTAAGATAGATTTGGATAGTAATAATGTAGTTGCGGAGGCATCGAAGGCTCCCAATGCAACAACAGATATTTCCACAGCTCAGGTAGTGACAAATTACTCTGCTTATTCTGATCAGACTATTACCCAGAGCGCAACCGCATATACAGTAACGAATACCTTATTAGTAGTTTCCCCGACTGGTTATGTAACAAGATTCGCCCCCTATGCTCTGATCCTGATCGGCGGTATCGCACTGCTGATCATCGCGAAGAAGAGAAAGCCCGCAAAGGATGAGGAAGAGTAAGAACAGTACTGCGAAAGTACGGAGGAAGATAATGTCATAAGCTTGGGCAAGGTGGAAAGGGAGCAAGCCTGACTGCCTGCGCCGGGTGAAAAACGAAGAAATGAGTGGGGAGCCGGGAAACTGGCTCCCTTCTTTGTGATTAACAATTGGATACAGGATACAATAAGAGCTGGCGCCAGGTAAGATGCCAAGGCTCTTGATGGGCACAGGGTGTTCAGAAGTTGGGAAGTTGCGAAAGAGAATAGGCCTGGCCCCGTACCACCCAGTGGGGGATGACCACACGGGCTGCATACCGTGAAAAAACTATCGCTCCAGCAGCAGCTATGGTATAAATGCCTTCAAGTTTAAGGGAAGGAGGCTGCGCAATTGGAAACTTATGAGATCAGGCCGCTTTCCCTGGATGAGGTGAAAGAAATCTACCATCTGCGGATGGTGCATGATTTTCCCCGGAATGAACTGAAATCTCTGGGAATGATTGAAAAAGCGTTGAAGCGCGGAAACTATCGTTGCCTTGGGATGCGGGATGGAAACGCTATCCTTGCCTATGCTTTCTTTGTAACGCTGGAATCGAACTATCTGCTGGATTATTTTGCTGTTGATCAGAGCCAGCGCGGGAACGGTTTGAGGAGCTTTTTTTCTCCAGAAACTGTGTGAGCAACTGAAGGATGCAGGCTGTGTTTTGCTGGAAGTTGAGGATCCAGAGGACGGAGACGAAACGAAACAGCGCAGGTTGAACTTCTATCTGCGGAATGGTATGGTGGATACCGGTGTCAGATCATGGGTCTTCGGCGCAGATTACCGGATTCTGCGGATGCCGATGGGTGATGAGAATGTGGAAGACGTGTATACAGAACTGTATCGTTCCATGCTGCCGATGCCAGTCTACAAAGCGATGGTTGTTTTGACCGGACTGAATTGACGAAAAACTGACGGAGTTGCCTGTCAGTCCGTTGCTGTGTATACTGTCAACGCAGTATACGAAAGGAAAGGTCCCAA
>CACYWL010000010.1 GCA_902778055.1 uncultured Eubacteriales bacterium
CTACACGGATCAGCTGCAGAACTACTTCATCACCGGACAGGTGACCTGGAGCCAGGCGATTCTGCTGGCCTACTTCGGGGATCCGAACGCGGTGCCGGAACCCGTTGAGGAGACGGAAGAGGCCGGCGAGGGCGAAGAGATTTTTGAGTAAGGACTGCACACAGCTTTTCCAGGGCCGCTCCCGGACGGGGGCGGCCCTTCGGCTGTCCGGTCGCCTTGACGTTCCGCGCTTCTTTGGATAAAATGACCCTGCCCTGAGAAGGGCGAGAGACGATACGGTTCTCCGGAGAGCAGCCTTTTCCGGAGATCGGTTTTTGGAGAAAAGATGAAAGCATCCAGAATCATTGAGGAATGTCTGCGAAACGGGATTGACTTTTTCACCGGGGTGCCGGATTCGCAGCTGAAGGGGCTCTGCGACGAGCTGTACGCCCGGTTCGGCACCGGCGGTAAGCAGCACATTGTGGCGCACAACGAGGGCGGAGCCATCGCCCTGTGCGCGGGGCACTATCTGGCCGCGGGCCGGCCCGGGCTGTGCTACATGCAGAACAGCGGGCTGGGGAACGCGGTGAACCCGCTGGCTTCGCTGACGGACGGGGCGGTGTACGGGATTCCCTGCCTGCTGGTGATCGGCTGGCGAGGTGAGCCCGGAGTGCACGACGAGCCCCAGCATGTGACGCAGGGGAAGATTACCCTGGGGCAGCTGGAGCTGCTGGGGATCCCGTACGGGATTCTGAGCAGGGACACGGACGAGGAGACCTTCGGAGAGCTGTTTGCCCGGCTGAAGGCGGAGCTGGACGAAGGGAAATGCGCCGCGATCGTGGTCCGGAAGGGCGCGCTGGAGACGGAGGCCAGGCCGGACTACGGCAACGGAAACCGGATGACCCGGGAGCGGGCGGCGGAGATCCTGCTGGCGGAGGCCGGGGAGAAGGACGTCTTCGTCTGCACGACGGGAAAGCTGAGCCGGGAGGTTTTCGAGATCCGGGAGCGCCGGGGCGAAGGGCATGAGAAGGATTTCCTGACGGTCGGATCCATGGGGCATGCCTCCATGATCGCCCTGCGGACGGCGCAGGAGAAGCCGGAGAGGACCGTATGGTGCCTGGACGGGGACGGCGCGGCGCTGATGCACCTGGGCGCGATGGCGATCATCGGGCAGCAGCGGCCGGGAAACCTGATTCACGTGATCATCAACAACGGAGCCCACGAGACCGTGGGCGGGATGCCGGTATGCAACCGGGAGATGAGGATTCACGAGATGGCGCGGGCGGCCGGATACGCACAGACGCTGACGGCGAAGGATGAGAGCAGCCTGAAGGCGGCGGTGCGGCTGGCCCGGGGCGCGGAGGGACCCATCCTGATCGAGGTTCTGTGCGCCAACGGCGCCCGGGCGGATCTGGGGAGGCCGACGGTGCCCCCGAAGGAGAACCGGGACGCGCTGATGGCCTTCCTGCGGGAGGAATAAGGCCCGGGAGGACGACGAAGAGAACTGCGGGGCCTGCCCCAAAAGGTCACCGCCCACGAAGAAGAGCCGGGACGCACTGAATGCTTTTCCGCGGGCGATTACGGAGCGGACGGGAAAGCATATCCGACGCGGAGAGATCAAGATAAAAGATCCGGACGGGAAGTCCGGCAGAGAGAGAGGAAAACAGCATGGCAAAGGAACCTATTTTACTGATTATGGCGGCCGGGATGGGCAGCCGGTACGGCGGACTGAAGCAGATGGATCCCGTGGGGCCGGACGGGGAGACGATCCTGGATTACAGCGTGTTTGACGCCCGGCGGGCGGGCTTCAAGCGCGTGATCTTCCTGATCAAGCACGCAATCGAGGAGGATTTCAAACGCCTGGTCGGCGATCGCATCAGCCGGCACATGGAGGTGTCCTACGCCTTCCAGGAGCTGGACGCGCTGCCGGAAGGCTACCGGGCGCCGGAAGGACGGGTGAAGCCCTTCGGGACCGGGCACGCGGTGCTGTGCTGCAAGGAACTGATCGACGCGCCCTTCGCGGTCATCAACGCGGACGACTACTACGGGCCCCGTGCCTTCCAGCAGGCCTATCTGGCGCTGACCCGGCTGCGGGACGATGAGAAGATGCGGTACATGATGGTGGCCTACTCGCTGAAAAATACGCTGACGGAGAACGGATACGTGGCCCGGGGCGTCTGTGAGACGAACCCGGACGGCACGCTGAAGGAAATCCATGAGCGGACGCACATCATCTCCAGCTGCGACGGGCCGCTGTACACCGAGGACGGGGAGATCTACCGGAAGCTGGCGCCGGAAAGCCCGGTTTCCATGAACATGTGGGGCTTTACGGTTTCGCTGGTTCGGGAGCTGGAGAAGCGGTTCCCGGTGTTCCTGGACACGACGCTGAAGGAGAATCCCCTGAAGGGAGAGTTCTTCCTGCCCTTTGTGGTCAATGAACTGCTGGAGGAGAAGCGCGCGACGGTCGAGGTGCTGAAGAGCGAAGACCGGTGGTGGGGCGTCACTTATCAGGAGGACAAGCCCCAGGTTCGCGCGGCGCTGACCGCCCTGTCCGAGCAGGGACTGTATCCCTCGCCGCTATGGTCCAGGTAAAAGAGAATGGGGAACAATGAGGATGGGAACGATAGGGACAGACCCTCTCGTTCCTTTGGAACGACAGGGACAGTCCCCATCGTTCCTCGGGAATGACAGGGACTGTCCCCATCGTTCCTCCATCTTTCCTCCATCGTTCCCCGATGAAAATTTTGCCCCGGACTGTACAAAAACGAAAAAGTATGCTATAGTAACTGCTGAACCCTAAGCACTGGTCAGACTGGAAACGCTTCCCTGAATGGTTGTTCTCTCGACGCCATCGTATGGAAAGAGCTCAGTGAAAGGTCCAAAGGCGCGGGTCGAACAACATTTTTAGGGAGGTTTTTTCACCATGTATGAAGACAAGACGCTGACCTGCCGTGACTGCGGCAACGAATTCGTTTTCTCCGCCAGCGAGCAGGCGTTTTTCGCCGAGAAGGGCTTCCAGAATGAGCCCAGCCGCTGCCCCGCCTGCCGTGCTGCCCGTCGGGCTCAGAACGGCGGCAACGGCCCCCGTCAGATGTACGAAGTGATCTGCGACGGCTGCGGCCGCACCACCCAGGTTCCCTTCCAGCCCCGCGGAGATCGGCCCGTGTACTGCCGTGAGTGCTTCGAGGCGCAGAGGAACAACCAGTATTAATTCGCTGTAAAAAGCAGCCCCTTCGGGATCAAAACCGAAGGGGCTTTTCTTATGCGCCGGGGACGAGCACTGGAAGTTCAGTCGATCAGCACCGCGCGGAAGGGCTTGGCGGAATCCGCGGAAACGACCGGCTTTCCGTCCTCCCGGGTCACCGTATAGGAGGCGTCGGGGGTACCCTGCACCGTCGGAATCTTCAGGGAGAAGGATTCGCCTTCCCCGAGGCCGTAGGCGCGGAGCTCCACATCCCGGGCGTAATCATAATCCGGGCGGGTATCGCAGGCGCCGACGGGCAGCACCGTGCCGCCCCGGACCAGCAGAGGCAGGGACAGGAAGTCATGCTTCTCCCTGCGCCAGCAGCCGCCGGTGAGCTTCTCCCCGGTCAGCAGGGAATACCAGGTTCCCTCCGGGAGATAATAGGTGACCCAGCCTTCCGGATCAAAGACCGGCGCGACGAGCAGGCGGTCGCCCAGCATGTACTGCCGGTCCAGATACTCGCAGGCCGGATCGCCGGGGAATTCCATCATCATCGGGCGCATCATGGGCGTGCCCTTTTCGTGGGCTTCCACGGCCATCTGATACAGATAGGGCATGAGGGAGCATTTCAGCTTCGTGAATTTCCGGACCACATCCACGCTCTCTTCATCGAAGAGCCACGGCACCCGATAGCTGGAGGAGCCGTGGAGACGGCTGTGGCTGGAGAGAAGGCCGAAGACGGCCCAGCGCTTGTAGACATCCGCCGGGGCGGTGGACTCGAAGCCGGAGATATCGTGGCTCCAGAAGCCGAAGCCGCTGTGGCTCATGCTCAGGCCGGCGCGGAGGGTTTCCGCCATGGAGGCATAGGTGGCGCTGTTGTCGCCGCCCCAGTGGACGGGGAACTGCTGGCCGCCGGCGGTGGCGCTGCGGGCGAAGAGGACGGCCTCGCCCTCGCCCTTTTCCTGCTTCAGAAGATCGAAGATCATCTGATTGTACAGGAAGGTATAGTAATTATGCATCCGGACGGGATCAGAACCGTCGAAATAGACGATATCCCGGACGGGGATCCGCTCGCCGAAATCGGTCTTGAGGCAGTCGATGCCCTGATGCAGGACGGCCCTGATCTTGTCGCAGTACCAGTCCCGGGCGGCGGGATTCGTCACGTCCAGGATCGCCATGCCCGCCTGCCACATATCCGTCTGCCAGACGGAGCCGTCTGACGTCCGGAGGAAATAGCCCTTTTCCTTTCCTTCCGCGAAGAGGGGGGAGGCCTGGCCGACATAGGGGTTGATCCAGCAGCAGAGCTTCAGGCCCCGATCATGATAGCGCTTCAGCATGCCCTCGGGATCCGGGAAAACCTCGGGATCCCAGACAAAGTCGCACCAGTTGAAGCCGCGCATCCAGTAACAGTCGAAATGGAAGACGCTGAGGGGAATATCCCGCTGGGCCATGCCGTCGATAAAGGAGGAGACGGTGGCCTCATCGTAATTCGTCGTAAAGGAGGTGGAGAGCCACAGGCCGAAGCTCCAGGCGGGGGGCAGGGCCGGGCGGCCGGTCAGGGCGGTATAGAGATCAAGGGTTTCCTTGGGGGTGCCGCCGTAAAGGACGTCATAGGTCAGGCGCTCGCCGGGCACGGAGAACTGCACCCGCTCCACCTTCTCGCTGGCCACCTCGAAGGAGACCTCCGACGCATCCTCGACGAAGACGCCGTAGCCGCGGTTGGTCATATAGAAGGGGATGTTCTTATAGGATTTCTCGCTGGCGGTGCCGCCGTCCGCGTTCCACATATCGACGCTCTGACCGTTCCGGACATAGGGGCCGAAGCGCTCGCCCAGGCCGTAGACGGTTTCTCCGACGGCCAGATCCAGGGAATCGATCATGAAGCTTTTTCCGTGCTTCAGCAGGGAGGCAGGGCCTTCCTCCTCCAGCAGGGCGCGGGCCATGCCGCGGAAGCCGCTGGATGTCAGCTTGCGGCCGTCCTGATCCAGGAAATCCACCTGCCAGGCGCCCTCCTGCCTAAGGGCGCGGACGGTGAGCCGGCCGGAGCGGAGAGAGGCGTAATCCTCAGCCACGGTGATCTCCGGGGTGAAGGCCTCCTCAAAGGTTTCAAAGCGGGGGCCGGGATCCACGGCGCCGTCAAAATGAACGATCCGGACGCGGATGATGTTCTCCCGGGGCGCGGAGAAACGGACCTCCAGGGCGCCGCCGTCCAGAATATCGCCCCGGGTGCGAACGGGCCGCCCGGCGACCAGCAGGGCGAGCTCATTTCCTTCCCGGGTTGCGCGGACGCACTGCGTGGCGTAAAGCATCCGGTATTCGGGCCTGGACATCCAGTATCCATTGGTAAATTTCATGGAAAAATCCTCCTGAGAAAAGCTATATTCAACGCCGACTCAGTTTATCACGGGCGATGAATCCGCGCAACGGTTTTGAAGATAAAAAAGGCCCGCTTGTACTACGGATAAGCGGGCGGGATGAAGCGCACAGGAGTTGCTGAGAAAAAGAGACGAGGAACCGTCACCCTCGTCTCACGGCCAAGACAGAAGAACCGTCCCCCTGTCTGGCACGGCCAAGACAGAAGAACCGTCCCCCTGTCTCATTTCTGAGAGGTTACTTATGGTAGAGGCGGTGGGTTTGATAGGCCGGGTCGCAGGTCAGGTTCAGGCCCAGACGGCGGAAGGTGTTGTCATCCACCGCGGGGAGGATCACCGTCGAGTGAGCTTCGCAGCCCTTCAGCTGCGGCAGCATGGCCAGGGCATGGGCCGCGGTCGGATTCATGGCCGCGGAGACGGAGAGGGCGACCAGCACCTCATCGGAATGGAGGCGGGGGTTATGGTTGCCCAGATATTTGCACTTCAGCTCCTGCACGGGGCCGATGACGTTCGGGGAAAGAAGCAGGGTCTGCTTGTCGATGCCGCCCAGCCGCTTGGCCGCGTTCAGCACCACGGCGGCGGAGGGACCCAGCAGGTCCGTCGTCTTGCCGGTGACGATCTGCCCGTCCGGCAGCTCGATGGCCAGCGCGGGCTGACCGGTCAGCTCCGCCTTGGCCCGGGCGGCGGCGATCACGGGACGGAGCTCGTCCCCGATCTCCAGATTCTTCATCAGCAGCATGATCTTGTCCGCCTCCTCCCGCTTGGCGTGACCCTGGAGGAAGGAGCAGCGGGCAGCGTAATACCGGCGGAGAATCTCCCGCTTCGCGGCCTCGCGGCAGACCTCGTCATCCGAGATGCAGAAGCCCACCATGTTGACGCCCATGTCCGTCGGGCTCTTGTAGGGGGAGTATCCCCAGACCCGCTCGAAGAGCGCGTTGAGCACCGGGAAGATCTCGATATCCCGGTTGTAGTTCACCGTCGTCTGGCCGTAGGCGTCCAGATGGAAGGGGTCGATCATATTGACATCGCTGAGATCCGCCGTCGCGGCCTCGTAGGCCACGTTGACCGGATGCTTCAGGGGAAGATTCCAGATGGGGAAGGTTTCGAACTTCGCGTATCCGGCGCGGATGCCGCGGCGGTTCTCCTGATAGACCTGGCTGAGACAGGTCGCCATTTTTCCGGAGCCGGGGCCGGGCGCCGTCACAAGGATCAGGGGCCGGGTCGTCTCCACATAATCATTGCGGCCGAAGCCCTCGTCGGAGACGATGTGATCCACATCGGAGGGATAGCCCTCGATCGTATAATGACGGAAGGTCCGGATCCCCAGGGAATTCAGCCGCTGCTCAAAGGCGACGGCGGCGGGCTGGGAAGCGAAGCGGGTCAGCACCACGGAGCCGACATACATCCCGATGCCCCGGAAGGCATCGATGAGACGGAGAGTATCCGCGTCATAGGTGATGCCCAGATCGCCGCGGACCTTGCTTTTTTCAATATCATCGGCGTTCAGGACGATGAGGATTTCCTCCTGATCCTTCAGGCGGAGGAGCATCTGCACCTTGCTGTCCGGCCGAAAGCCGGGGAGCACGCGGCTGGCATGGAAATCGTCAAAAAGCTTGCCGCCCAGCTCCAGGTACAGCTTGCCGCCGAACTTTTCGATCCGCTCCAGAATATGCTCCGACTGCATCCGGGTATACATGTCATGGTCAAACCCGATTTTCATGCGCGCCTCCTTTGTGCCTGCCCGAAAAAACCAACAACGCAAGATATTGTATTCAGACCGGGGGCGGAGGTCAAGAGATTTTCGCTTGCATTTTGGAGAAAAACACAGTATACTCACTTTTGCCGCGAGTGCGATGAAGGCCGGGTCCTGTGCGATCTGTCGGTGTGAACCCTGTCAGGTCCTGACGGAAGCAGCAGTAAGCGTTGGACAGGTGTGCTGCGGGGCTGCCCGGCCTGAGTGCTGGCGGTTTTTTTATTGTTTTTTACCCATGAACGGGGTTTCCTATGGTATACTCTCCTCCGGTCGGGGATCGGGGGAAAACCCGTCTTCCGCGGAGCGCCGGCCGAAAGGCTGAATAAAACACGGAGGTTACGACATGGAACTGGACATCATTCGCAGAGCTGATCCGGAGCTGACCGACGCCATTGAGCTGGAGCTGAACCGGCAGAGGACGCACATCGAGCTGATCGCCAGCGAGAACTTCGTTTCTCCGGCGGTGATGGCCGCGATGGGCACCTGCCTGACGAACAAATACGCGGAAGGATATCCGGGAAAACGGTACTACGGCGGATGCCAGTTTGTGGATATCGTCGAGAATCTGGCGCGGGACCGGGCCTGCAAACTGTTCGGGGCCGAGCACGCCAATGTCCAGCCCCACAGCGGCGCCCAGGCGAACATGGCGGTCTATTTCGCGATGCTGAAGCCCGGGGACACGGTCATGGGCCTGAGCCTTTCCAACGGCGGGCATCTGACCCACGGCAGCCCCGTGAACATGAGCGGCGCCTACTACAACTTTGTGCCCTACGGCGTCAGCAGCGAGACGGAGACCATCGACTATGACGAGGTCCGCCGGATTGCCCTGGAATGCAGGCCGAAGATGATCGTCTCCGGCGCCAGCGCCTATCCGCGGATCATCGATTTCCCGAAGCTGAAGGAGATCGCCGACGAGGTCGGCGCCCTGCTGATGATCGACATGGCGCACATCGCCGGGCTCGTCGCGGCCGGGGAGCATCCCAGCCCCGTGCCCTACGCCGACTTTGTCACGACCACGACCCACAAGACCCTGCGCGGCCCCCGCGGCGGCATGATCCTGTGCCGGGAGGAATACGCGAAGGCCATTGACAAGGCGATTTTCCCGGGAACCCAGGGCGGCCCGCTGGAGCACGTCATCGCGGCGAAGGCCGTCTGCTTCGGAGAGGCGCTGCAGCCCGAATTCAAGGCCTACCAGCATCAGATCATCCTGAACGCGAAGGCCATGGAGGAGCAGTTCCGGGCCGAGGGCGTGCGCATGGTTTCCGGCGGAACGGACAACCACCTGCTGCTGCTCGACTTCACGGGAACCGAGATGACCGGAAAGCAGATGGAAACGCTGCTCGAGGAAGCGAACATCACGACGAACAAGAATACCGTGCCGAACGAGACGCGGAGTCCCTTCGTCACCAGCGGCCTGCGCGTCGGTACTCCCGCCGCCACCAGCCGGGGCCTGAAGGAAAAGGAAATGAAGCAGGTCGCCGCCTGGATCGCGAAGATCCTCCGGGAGGGCGAGAACGCCGTGCCGGAGGTCAGGGCCGCGGTGGAAACCCTGATGGCCGGCTATCCGCTGTACCAGTAAGCACTGTTTTCGCCCGGGACGCCGCGGGGGAATGCCTCTCACAGCGGCCTCCCGGCGGACAAAGTCTTTCCCCTCCCTGCGGAGGGGCTTTTTTTATGCTTTTTCTGCGTTTTCCATCAAAAATGATCGAAAATTGCCCAGAACGTCTATGGTAAGAAAAGAGAAACAGTGGTAGAATGACTCTGGTTGTTATGGATGTTTACAATATGGTGGGGAACAACTGAAACTGCCTGTTCTTGTTGTGCGGCTTTTCCGCGCCTCAGGGACAAAAGAAAGGAGGAACGCCGTGACTTCTCAGAGAACCGAAGACAATGGAAAGCTGCGGATCATATCCCTGGGCGGTGTAGACGAAATCGGAAAGAACATGACCGTATTCGAATACGGTGACGATATCATCATTGTGGACTGCGGCAGTGTTTTTCCAAAGGAGGATATGCTGGGGGTGGATCTGGTTATTCCGGATATCACCTATCTTCTGGGCAAGAAGGACCATATCCGGGGTTTCCTTTTCACCCACGGACATGAGGATCATATCGGCGGCACGCCGTATATCCTGAAGCAGATTCCGACACATATCTACGGTACCAAGCTGACCATGGCGCTGGTGGATCTGAAGCTGAAGGAATACCGGGTCGAGCATGTGCCGATGCACGTCGTCCGGCCGAGAGACGTGGTGCAGCTTGGCTGCTTCACCTGCGAATTCATTCACGTGAGCCACTCGATCGCCGGCGCCTGCGCCATCGCCATTACCTGCCCGGCCGGGACGGTCATGGTAAGCGGAGACTTCAAGATTGACTATACTCCCATCGACGGGCAGGTCACCGACCTGCAGACCCTCGCCAAGTACGGCGAGCGCGGAGTCATGGCCCTGCTGTGCGAATCCACGAACGTGGAGCGCAGCGGATACACCATGAGCGAAATGAAGATCGGGGATACCTTCGAAAAGATGTTTGCCCAGGCGGAGGGCCGGGTCATCGTCGCCATGTTCGCCAGCAACATCCACCGGATGCAGATGGTCATCGACAACGCGATCCGGTATGGGCGAAGGGTCTGCTTTATCGGCCGGAGCATGGTGAATGTCAGCCGCGTCGCGATGAGCATCGGAGAGCTGAGGATTCCAGAAGGCTGGCTGATCGACATGGATTCCCTGGATCAGTATCCGGACAATGAGCTGCTGGTCCTGACCACGGGAAGCCAGGGCGAACCCATGGCGGGTCTGACCCGCATGGCCTACGCGGAGCACAGAAAGCTGCAGATCCGGCAGAGCGACATGATCATCATCTCCGCGACCCCGATTCCCGGAAACGAGAAGTTCATCTCCCGGGTGATCAACCAGCTGTACCGGCTGGGGGCGCAGGTGGTCTACAGCACGCTGGCGGAGGTGCACGTTTCCGGGCACGCCTGCCAGGAGGAGCTCAAGCTGATGCACGCCCTGGTGCGGCCGAAATACTTCATTCCCGTCCACGGCGAATACCGCATGCTCTGGCAGCACGCGGTGCTGGCGGAGAGCATGGGGACTCCGAGCCAGAACATCGTCATCCCCGAAATGGGCCAGGTCATTGAGATGAACATGAACTACCTGGCGCTGGGTGAGCAGGTGCCGAACGGCGGTATCCTGGTCGACGGCCTCGGGGTCGGAGACGTGGGCAACGTTGTGCTGCGGGACCGGAAGCATCTGAGCCAGGAGGGCCTGCTGGCCATCGTGATCGTGATCGACCGGGACGAGCAGAAGCTGGTCAGCGGACCGGACATCGTCAGCCGCGGCTTCATCTATGTGCGTGAGAACGAGGACATCATCGACAACACCCAGGAGCTGGTGCGGGAGATTCTCAGCTCCCACAGCCTGGCCGGCGACAACTGGGCGAACCTCAAGAACATCATCAAGGACGAGGTGCATAACTACATCTTCGAGAAGATCAAGCGGAATCCGATGATCCTGCCGATCATCCTTGATGTTTAAAGGGAAAGATGATATGATGCGGGGAAGGGAGCAATCCCTTCCCCCAGTTGTTTTTTGGAAAGAACGGGGCGGAGCGGACCGCCTTCGAAAAACGGGAAAAACGGATCCCTCTGCGGGGAAACGGCATCCCGGAAGGCGAGGGGCATCCGCCGGAGAAAGCGGAGGGAGGAACCCGCATGGAGTATTCAACGGCCTACAGGCTGGCGGATGAGATCAAGCAGAGCGAGGAATACCGGACCTATCACGGGCTGAAAAAGGAAGTGATGGGGGATGAGACGCTGGCCGCGCTGATCCGGGAATACCGGAAAATGCAGGTGACGCTGCAGATGAACGTGATGGCCGGGCAGCAGAATGATCCGGAGGAGATGCAGCGCTTCACGGCGCTGAGCGGGCTGCTGTTTGCCAAGCCGGAGGTGAGCCAGTTTCTGCTGGCCGAGATGCGGCTGCAGCAGACCATGGCGGACATCCTCAAAATCGTGACGGAAGCGACGGGGCTGGATATTCAGCTGCCGGGATGAGGAAAGAGCATTGAAAGAGAACGGGAAGGATCAGGACGTCACCTACCGCAGCATTTACCGGGAGCGGGAATACGGCGGATTCTGGTACAGCGGGCTGTGGAAGGTGCTGCGGCCCGTGCTGGTCGGAATGACGGTGGCCGTCATCGTGGCCGGCCTGGGCATGAGCCTGTGGAACCGGCTGTACGAGGAGTACATCGGGCCCATGGACGCGGCGGATGAGACGGAGGTTTCCTTCGCCATCGAGAGCGGCCAGAGCCTGACCCGGGTGGCGAACAACCTGGAGAAGGCCGGGCTGATTCACAGCCGGAGCGTGTTCAAGTATTACTGCGACTTCGCGGGCATGGGCCAGAAGCTGCAGATCGGCCAGTACAGCCTGAACCGGGCGATGTCCATGACGGAGATCGCGGACCGGCTGACCACCGGGGACGGCAATCCTCTGGTGAGAAACATTACGCTGATCCCCGGGGAAAGCATCGAGGAGTTTGCCGCGAAGCTGGTCCGCGGCGGCGTGCTGCAGAGCGCGGACACGCTGCTGGCCAAATGCAGGACGGGACAGGATTTCAGGGACTATTACTATATCGCGGACGTGCTGAACGGCGGAACCGCCTCCCAGCGGAAATACGTGCTGGAGGGCTATCTGGCCGCGGACACCTATGAGGTTTACGTCACCGCGACGGAGGACGACATCCTGCGGAAGCTGCTGAGCCAGACGGAGGCGATGTTCCCGGCGGAGCTGCAGGAGCGGATGGAGGAGCTGGGCCTGAGCATGGACCAGACCCTGACCCTGGCCAGCCTGATCGAGAAGGAGGCAGGGCAGAACGATTTCGCGAAGGTCAGCGCCGTGTTCCACAACCGGCTGAAGGCGAAGATGAAGCTGCAGAGCGACGTCACCATCCACTACATCACCGGCGTGAGGAAGATGGCGCTGGAGGAGCAGGATCTGAAGGCCAACAATCCCTACAACACCTATGTGGTCAGCGGCCTGCCGGTCGGACCCATCTGCAGCCCCTCCGCGGCGGCCATCCGGGCGGCCCTTTATCCGGACGAGACGTACGTGGCAGAGAACTATCTGTACTTCTGCGCCAAGAACCCGGAGAGCGGGGAGCTCTATTTCTCCAGGACGCTGGAGGAGCATGAGCAGGCGGTCGCCATCTACGCCCCGCTGTGGAAAAAATACGACGAAAGCCGCGGAATCTGATTTCTTTTCATAAAGTTTGCGTAAAAGTTAAAACCATGTTACACTTTGATCAGCCCCTGTCCGGGCAAGAAGGAGCGTAGGATTTGTTTGGCAGGCTACATATCGGATGCAGTGATTCGCAGACTGCCTTCCTATTACCGTCATCTGAGGGAGCTTGAGCAGGAGGGTATCCTGCAGATTTCCTCCCAGGAGCTTGGCGAGCGGATGGGACTGACCCCGTCCCAGATCCGCCAGGACATCAATACCTTCGGCGGGGTCGGCCGCCAGGGCTTCGGATACCAGGTGCAGGCGCTCCGGGAGCATATCCGCAGCACCATGGGGCTGGACCGGGAGCACCGGATGGTGATCATCGGCGCAGGGCGCATGGGCCAGGCGATCGCCAATTACAGTCATTTTGCCCGGGACGGGTTTATTACGGTTGCCCTTTTCGACATTGATCCGGAACGGATCCGGAAGGGTACGCCCGAGCTGCCCGTCTATCCCGCGGAGGAGATGGAGGAACGGCTGCCCGGGCTGCAGGCGGACATCGGCGTGCTGGTCCTGCCGGCCGACGCGGCGCAGGAGACGCTGGAGCTGCTTTACCGGATGGGGATCCGCGCGGTGTGGAACTTTGCGCCGGTGGATCTGCACTATCCCCGGGACATGGCGGTTGTGAACATGCACCTGAGCGATACGCTGCACATTCTGAGCTATCAGATGAAGCACATGGAGTCCTGAATACGGCTTTCCGGGACCGCCTCCGGCGGCGGAAGCCGAGGGAAGAGCGAAAAAGGAAATGGCAAGAAACAGGCATTACGATCTATATGAGGGCGACGGCGAGGTGATCGGGGAGGAGGAGCCCCGGAGCCGGCGCACCGCCCTGCCCGGAAAGCAGCCCCTCGGAAGGGACGAGGAGCTGCTGGAAAGGGACCGGGAGGTCCGGAGAGCCTGGGAGGAAAGGGCCCGGATCGACGCCCGGGCCGAAAGTCAGCGCTCCGGAGCGGAGGAGCAGGCGAACGGGCCCCGGGCGGCCGGAGACGCGGGAAATCAGCCGGCCCGGCGCAGAAGGTACTTTCCGGAGAATGAGGAGGCGGAGGATTTCGGCGCTCCTCCTTCTTTGTTTGACGATTTTGACCGGTTCGAGGGCCCTCTGCCGGAGCTGGAGGAATCCCGCCGGAAAAGGAAAAAGAAGCGGATCCGGCACAGGGGAGCCTGGATCGCGTGCATCGTGTTCTCCCTGATCGGCATCCTGGCCTTCGGGTTTCTGCTGATTCCCCAGCTGACCGGGCTGCGGTACCGCTTCCTGCCGAGCATCGCCTTTGCCAACGGGCAGATCATCACCTGCCGGGAGGAGGATTACCAGCTTTTCCAGGCCTGCATCCGGGAGCTGTATACGGATGATATCTATCCCGGCGTCTATATCGACGGTGTTCAGGTGGGCGGCATGACCCGGGAGGAGGCCGCTGCCGCGCTGGAGAAAGCCACGGACGCGGAGAGCGTGAATTTTGACATCATCATTACCGTCGGCAACCAGAGCTGGCATGTCACGCCGGAAAGGGTGCCGGTCACCCGAAACACGGCCGAGGTGATTGAGCAGGCCTGGGCGCTGGGACGGGGCAATACGGCCGGACTGCGCGGTACGGGGCGGACTCCCTTCCAGGAACGGATGGACAAGGCCTCCGGGATGAGAAGCTTTCCGGTGACCCTGGAGACCGTGAAAACCTGGGATCATGCCGCGCTGCGGGAGCTTTGCGAAGGAATCGCGAACTATGTGAACCGGGATCCCGTGAACAGCGCCGTGGCGACCTTTGACTTCGGCACGAAGCAGTTCACCTTCACGGACGATATCCCCGGAGCCTATCTGGACGCGGGGGAGCTTTACAAGCGGGCCGCCGCCATGCTGGACGGGGGAGACTATTTCAATACCCTCTTCATGACGCCGGAGAAGCGAATCGCCGATGTGACGAAGACGGAGCTGATGAACAGCTTCGGGCTGATCTCCGCCTATACGACGAAGACCACGAACAACAAGAACCGGAACATCAACATTCAGCTGAGCGCCCAGGCGATCAACGGGACGACCGTGATGCCGGGAGAGATCTTCAGCTTCAACGGCGCCACCGGCGAGCGCACGGCGGCCAAGGGCTATCTGCCGGCCGCGGCCATCTCCGGCGGGCAGAGCAAGGACGAAATCGGCGGAGGCGTGTGCCAGACCAGCTCCACGCTGTTCAACGCGGTCGCGAGGGCCAACCTGGAGATCGTCGAGCGCAGCCCCCATGCCTGGCCCTCCAGCTATGTGGAGAAGGGCTTTGACGCCACCGTAAACTGGCCGGGGCTGGATTTCAAATTCAAGAACAACACGGACTGGCCGATCTTCATCACCGCGGCCTATGCCGACCGGAAGGTTTCCGTATCCGTCTACGGGATGAGCCTCGGGCTGGATACCAGCATCGACCTGGAGAGCATCACCACGAAGACGATTCCCCAGCCGGAGGGCACCGAGTATATCATCAACCCTGACCTGAAGATCGGGGAAAGCAAAAAGACCGTCACCGGCAGGAAGGGCTACGTCGTCGAGACCTGGAAGGTCTGGTATCAGGCCGGGAGGGAACTGAAGAGGGAGCTGCTGTTTACCTCCACCTACAAGGCCTACAAGGAAACCGTGGAATACAATCCCTACGGGAACTAAAGAGTTGCGCGGGAGCGGGGATTATGCTATAATTCCCGCAGCCAGCCGGAGTGGCGGAATGGCAGACGCGGCGGATTCAAAATCCGTTGGCCTTAAAACCGTGCGGGTTCAAGTCCCGCCTCCGGCACATGCCTTGGAAATCAACGTTTCCAGGGCTTTTTTTATGCCGTGGAAACAGCCTGAAAATACCCCTAAAAAGACTCTGGATGCAATAATGATTGGGTAAAATGATGTTAATCAGGTCAATACGCTGCCGACATTAATTATTTCCTGCGAGAGTTCCATTCATTTGATGCTTGATATAGGTTCTTTTGTAGGAGTAACAGCTATACCATACTGTGTAGGGGGTGTTCTTACCCTTCGTAAATGGGGTCAGAGTGAAAAAACGCTGAAAGGCATAAATCCTGTGACTTGCAGGATTTTTTCTTTCTGTGGAGAATTAATACCAGATAGTACGTGTTCGTTAGTTTCTGGCCATGCAAAGGGGATTGGAGCAAATGATCAATGGTACGCCAGACAACATCGAGGAACTTGTAAGAATGGCAAACAACAAGGCAAGTTGGAGAACCCGGCTGGAATCTGTTAATTCCCTCAAAGAATATGATTGTCAACAATCGAGGAATTGACGCTATTACTGAAAGCATAGGAAGGGAAGACATGCGTACAAAAAAAGGTTCCGAAAGGAAACCGCGACAGAGGTGGCATGAGCGAACCGCAGACAAGGATATCCGTTACAGGGGGCCGCTGAATTACCAGCATTTCCAGATTCTCGGCTGGCTGTGCATCGCCGCGACCCAGCTGGTACTGATCCTGGGGCTGGCGAATAAAATGAACATGCTTCCCGACCGCTATGCCGGGCTGCAGGAAGCCGCACAGATCATGAGCTGGCTGGCGCTGCCTTTTCTGCTGATCGCGAACTTTGCGCAGATCATGAACGGAAAGAAATCCTATAAATCGCTCCTGATCAAGAATTTCTGCGCCGCTGCCGCAATCTGGGCGGGCTATGCCTTTATCCTGCATCGGTATATTGTCGGAACGGTCGATGTGATTAATGACGGAACGGTCAGCAGCCTTGATGTAGTGACCAGATTCATGATTATGCTGACTTCTTCCGGTTTGCTGAAAATCGGTTCCCCGGGTGTCCTTGCGTTCAATGTGTTTGTTGACCTGTTCCTTTGCACCCTGCTGATGTTCTTCCTGAATTACAAGCCGAAGAAGATCTTTACGGGGAAATGGCGGTATGTTTTCCGATCTTTCGCACTGCTGCCTATTGCATACGAGGTCGGCTGTATTGTCCTGAAAGTCATGGCTTCCAGGTTTCAGATTGAGGTTTCGCCTTACCTGTATCCGCTCTTTACAGTCAAACCGACGATGACCTTTGTGCTGTTCATTGTCCTCGCATTCTATATCAAAACCCGGGAATGGCGCTTCTGCCGGCATGGGAGAACCCACGAGGAATATGCCGCTTTCCTGCATACCAGAAAGAACTCCTGGGACTTCTCCCTTTTTCTTGCCGCCGCGCTGGTTGTGGTCAGCGCGCTGGATTTTTTGCTGTTTGTCCGAATCATAAATATGGAAATGGCCCACATCGACGCTGAGGCTGCTGCCGCCGCGAATGTTACTCCTGTAGCGATGGTAATGGGATTCGGAGACTCCATCATGCTGTGGCTTCTGGCGCCGCTGGTTTTGCTGTTCTCTTACACGCGGGAACCGCGGAATCCGGCGATGGGAATGATGATCCCGGTCGCCGCCATCGGGGTCATTGTCCTGCTTTATCTGGAAGCCGGTCATCAGGCACTGCCGATCCTGAATATTCCCAGGATGAACATGGAAGGATTCATAACCGGCGAGTCCGCCGAAGATGAAGCATCCGGCCCAAGTCTCCTGGAATTATTGATGGCGGCCCCCGCCGCGGAAGGGATCCTGACGGAAGGACTGCCATCGGAGGATCCTCCCGCGGAAGAAGCAGCCGTGACAGAAGAAAATTCCCCGGACCACAGCCCTGCTGCCGAAAACCCGGATGAAAAAACGAATGAGGAGGACCTTCATCCATGAGCATCAGGAAAATCCGGGGCAGGGCAATCATTCTGACGGTTTTGCAGGGACTCCTCCTGCTGGCTGTCCTCTCCGCCATGTTTTCAACGATTATCAGTCTTTTTTTCAGCTCGATGATGGAGGGCGGTATAGGATCAGCCGACTTATCCGGACAGGCGGCCGTTTCAGAAACACCGGCACAGGTGAACGCTGAGGAACCGGTCCCGGAACTTACTGAGGAAGATGCCGGCAGATTGGAAGAGATGCTGGCTGCCAGACTGGCTTCCATAAAGCCGAAGGCTGCTGTCATGTGGTTTGCCTTGTCCCTGCTGTTTCTGATGATGGCCCTTACTTTGAAACATGAGTGGAAGTATAATCTGTTTCGCTATGGAATCGGGGCGGTGCTCTTTGCCTGCTGCGCTGTGATCTTCCTGATTTCAGAAACCGGCAATGTGTACAGAATAACAGCGATTCTTCATATGCTTGGGCTGGCCGCAGACCACCTGTTTTCCATTGTGAAGAATCATAAGGTTCGTAATGTGATATTCCGGGTTCTCGGCGTCCTGCTGCTGGGCGCCGGAATGGCTTTCGACGGAAAGACCGCGCTTATGCTTGTACTGGTGCTGACAATTCCCCGGATTTTCTACTATATTGCCCGGATTTCCTTCTCCCAGGTAAAACTGGATGTGCTGAGCAGGATCATCCGGAAAACATATGCGGCGGAGATCCTTTTCGGTATGCTGCTGCTGATCACGGCGTTTTCCATCGTATTGCCGAATTTTGAACTGAACATCAACACCTTCGGTGACGCGCTTTGGTATTGTTTCGCAATCGTAACGACCATCGGATTCGGGGATATCACAGCCGTTACGATTCCCGGAAGGATTATATCTGTTATCCTGGGGCTTTACGGTCTCATTGTGGTTGCACTGATCACATCAATTATTGTTAACTTCTACAGTGAGACAAAGAATGCCGGGGATGAGAATCCTGCAGATTCAATGTAAGAATGGAGTGTAACGATGAAAAAAACTGTTTCTGTCATGATTCAGGCATTGGACTCTACCTGATGATCGCCGGCGCAGTGATCCTGGCGGTGATTGCTTTTTCCGCAATCAAGGAAAAACAGAGTTAGTTTCGGGCAGTGGAATCTGTCAGTTTGTTTAAGCGGGAGATGAATCTCATGAACAGAAAAACCATTATGTCGGTGCCGGTGGCTTGCTTCTGGTCGGTCATCACGACGTGCGTACTGGGAATCATCATCGGTTCCTTCTGGGACTTTGACATCAATGTCGCGCTGGCTAACAAAACGGATCTGGGGTCGTTCTTTGCCACCTACGGCTCTTACTTCTCCTATTGTCTGTATCCGGCAGCGGGAGCCTGCCTGTACGTTGGGCTGAAAAAGAAGGGCGACAGGTATCGCCTGCTGGCCTGGACGCTTCTGATTCTTGGCTGGTTCATGGCGGTCTATTATTCCAACAACTATAACGGCAAGGCCGTCCGCGCCCTGTTCGGCTATACAGCAGGGGAATCCTCCGCGGCACTGTCCGCGCTCAGCTGGCTGTTCTGGGCGGTTCTGTATGGATGGGTGCCGTTTGTGGTCATCCGCTTGGTGGATAACGGCAATCCGGACAAGCTGATCGCGGTCGGCGCGGCGATTCTCATTGCGGGCATCGCCGCGGACAATGTGAACCTCTGGCTCAAGCAGGTGGCCTCCCGTCCGAGGTACAAGTATCTGATCACGCTGGAATATCCGAAAAGCGAATTCCGCAACTGGTGGCAGATGATTCCGAATCTGGCGGGCAGCAACGATAACTTCAAATCCTGGCCCAGCGGCAACATGACCATTGCCAGCATGATGTTCTCCTTGCCGATGCTAACTGACGTGATGAAAAAGCGCAGCAACAGAAAAAACCTGATTGCCTTTATTCTATCCTGCGTGTTTGTCTTGATCTATGGCTATAACCGGATCCACATGACCAACCATTTCCTGTCAGACGTCTGCTTTGGAACACTGATCACGTACCTGATTTATTCGCTCATATGCACTGCGTTTCTGCGTACGGAAGTAAACTTGCACTGAGAATGAGGGATTGCGCCTCAAGGCGCTTCCAGTATATGCCTCTATCACAAGAACTTGTCTGATGACTGCGGGAGGTGAGGTACAGAAAAAAGCCCCTCCGCTGTGAAAGCGATACGACCAGTTTGTTCCCTCGTTCGCGCTCATGGCTGGAAGGAAGGAAAACTGCCCCATCATTCAATCAAAATAGAAAGAAGGAAAGAATCATGAACAAAACCCTGAAAGCCATTCTGACGTTCGTCGGTGTTACTCCTGCCTGCGCGGCTGTCAGCTCCCTGGTGACCAGTCTGCTTGAAAAGATTCCTTTCATGGAAGAATTCACCAAGCCTTTCACCTGGATCCTGGCTGTCGCTCTGGGCGCTTGCGGCGCTTACATGACCTACAAGGAAAAGCCCAAAAAGCAGTAAGGCCCATGACTGCCCCGTAAACCGCGATGCAGCGGATGGGGAGGGAACCGTTCTTTGAGCTTCAAAGAACGGTTCCCTCCATATAAACCCTTGGATAAACACAGGACGTGTATATAAAAGGAAAAACAGCGGCCCGCGGCGAATGATGCAAGGCAAAGGAAGATTCTGATGAACGTATATGATTTTGACGGGACGATGCGTATTTAGCGGATAAAGATATTTTACTTCGACCGATGATCTTAAGAATTATGTTGAATCTGAGATCCTGCAAAGACAGCAAATCAAATCAAAAGGGTGGATCAGTTCTGCTGCTCGCCCTGGCCGGGCTGCCGGAATCGGAAAAAAGCCGACAGGGAAAAATGCCGGCAGAATAGTAAAGGGCATTGAGCCCGAAATAGAAAACTAATGAAAGGAAGACGAGTTTGAACTAAAATAGAAAGAACATATCGTGAACGTAAGGAAACAGAAGAAAATCTGGGGTTTATTTTGGGGTTTACTCGCCCGAACTGCAATGTGATTTAACGAGTTCTAAGCGCTCGTAATAGCTGTGAAACAAGGCTGTCAACGACGTCAAGAAATATGAAGTATAAGGCTTTGAGAAAAAATATCACAAATCGTCTTGATTCAAAACCGCCAAAACGCGGCGATTTTGCCTATTTTGGCGGTTTTGTTGGAGGAGCGCAAGTGGTTGTATGATAATGGCTCTTCGCTGAATCGGCGCGATCAGGGCATCTGTTGGAGTGATACCAGAGTTCATGAATCAAGGACAGCCTCAGGCGAAAGACGTTTTCTCCCTAAGACAGAACATATAAGATATTATCTGACGAGGGAACGAAAAGGACCGTCCCTTTCGTTCCCATTTCATCTAGGTTCATAATACCTCATTTCGCAAGGAAAAAACAATCTCTCCCGAAGCTGTTTCAGCTTCGAAAAAGCTTCGGTGTGCTGTAAAGTATCTTTAAAAAGACCTTGTGATAAGATCGAAAAATACGATATAATGAGTGAGCAATAACAGAAGGATTTCCTTACAGGAGGAACGAACAGAAGGGAGTGTTCCGAGTGAAAAAAGCGGTATCACTGTTGCTGGCTGCGATGATGCTGTGCATGGTGTTCGGCGCGACGGCGGAGGAGGGACGGATGGAGCCCCTGTACGCGACGGTGGGCGAGGCCATGGCGGCCTGCGCGGAGAACCGGGTTATCGCGGGCGGGGTTCCGGACGAGTATTATGCCGTGGTTACGGAGAAGGACGGGAAATCCTACCGCAGCGTCGCGTATCCCGACGAAAAGATGAAGGAGCTGAACGCAGCGATCGAAGCCCTGGACTACGAGGCGGCGGACTTCTTCGAAAAGCATGAAGCGGCGATGACGGCCGCGGACGATTATCTGAAGACGCTGCCGATTGCCTACAGCGAGGAGTTCACCGCGCAGCCGCTGACGGAGGAGGAGATGGCGGCCATGCACGGGAAAACCATCTCCCAGCTGAATGAGGAAGGCTTTGAGACCGGAAGCTACGGCACGGAGCCGGGGGCGACCGAGGAAGAGGTCCTCATCGTGTTCTCCATGCGCTGGGGAGTTTTCGATTACGGCTGCGAGGTGGACGCGGACTTTGACCGGTTTGAGGAAGCCCAGGAGCAGGACACCTGCGGCGACCTGGTCGTGAAGGACGTGAAGCTGAAGGGCATCACCGAGTCCGGATTCGATCTGCGGTTCCATGCGGACGGCACCGTGGAGGAGCCGGAGGATCCCTTCGCGGAGATGAACGAAGTCATCACGGAGATCGGTCAGGCGCTCGAAAAGGTCCTCGCAGGAGAAGAGGTGGACATGGAAGCGTTTGCCGCAGAACTGAAGGAAAAGTATCCTGAGCAGGCGGAGCTGATCGACATGTACATGGAGCTGTACCGCAGCATCGGCGCGGAAGCTCTGGCCGCCATGCTGACCCCCGCACAATAAACAGATCCGCGGGAAGGGGGCCGAAGCTTCGGGGATGACGGGCTGCAATCACCGGTAAACGAGGTCAGGAACCTGCCTTACGTCCTGTAAAAATGAGACCAGGAACCGTCCCCCTGTCTCAGGAACCGTCCCCCTGTCTCATGATGTCTCATGAGACTGGGAACCGTCCCCCTGTCTCACGGTCTCCATCCCCCGGTCTCGGGTCCCGCCGCATTTGACTTTGCGGCGGATTGACAGTATTATAATAATATGTTGTTTCTTTGGCAGCCCCTGGTCTGGGCAGGATTCCGGACTCCGGAGGAAAGGGAAAAAACAAAAATGAAAAGATGGATGGCGGTGCTGACGGCGCTCCTGATGCTGCTGCAGACGGCCGGGCCGGTTTCTGCGTTCGCGGCGGATCCGACCATGACGGTCACGGTGTATGACGATGAAGGCGGCATTATTTTCCAGGGATCCTATACGGGGAAAGAGTTTAATAACGATCAAATCGACACCTACTTTACGGGCTTGACCGCCGAGCAGAAGGAAGCGATCGGGAAATCCACCAACATCAAGGTGGAAAGCAGCCCGGCAGAAGGGGAGCCGGGTCCGGAAGTCCATGCCTCGGATAATGCGAAAGGGCAGGGCGTGGAGCTGGAGATCGGCACAAAAACCGAAACGGTATACGCCGAAGGCCAGACTGAGGTGACGGTGACAGGGGATGGCGTGAATTCCCAGATGGTCGGAATCGTTGCGCAGGAAAGCTCCGTCGTGACCGTTGAGGCGGATGTGGATGCACAGTATTTCGGGATCCTTGCGCAGGATGACGCGACCGTAACGGTCGGGGAAAGTGTGAATGCGCAGGATACCGGCGTGATCGCGGAGGATCACTCGACTGTTACGGTCGGGGACGGCATTGAAGCACAGCTGGACGGCGTGGCAGCGATTGACAACTCGACGGTTCAGGTGACCGGCGATATACAGGCCGGACATGTGGACAGCGCGGGCGAAGCTGTCGGAGACGGGATCCTTGCGGAGGATCAGGCAAAGGTGACCGTGACCGGCGACGTCAGCGGATACGACGCCGGGATCCGTGCCCAGGATGAAGCCAAGGTTACCGTGAAGGGAGATGTGAGCACACAGGGGGATTCATCCAGCGCGGTGATCACCGTCGGGTCCCCTGTGGTGAAGGTTGAAGGCAATATCTCTGCGGACGACGCCTGGGGCATTTATGCAAATGACTGCTATACGGATCCATCGACCGGCACCGAGGTATATGTGGATAATCACTCGCAGATCACGGTGACCGGAAACGTAACCGCTGACATGGACGCCGTGACCGTCCTGAACCATGCCGAGGTGAAAATCGGCGGCGACGTCTCGAGCTCGAGCGCGGACGGTATCTATGCGGTCGCTTCACATATTGACGGTCCGAATACGGGAAATGAGTCCACGGTCATCGTGGGCGGAAATGTCAGCGCATACGGGGACGGTATCGTCGCTGCGGATCAGGCCCATGTGGAGGTGGGCGGAAATGTGACGGCCGGGCATATCGATTCGGACGGCGAGCCGGCAGGGTTCGGCATCGCCGCCTACGGACAGGCGGAGGTTACCGTGGAGGGAAACGTGTCCTCGGAGGCCTTCGGCATCCGGGCGAACGATTCCGCGAAGGTTACTGTCGGGGGAAACGTGGAAGTTCAGGAGAGCGGCGTGATCGTTCAGGGCTCGTCTGAGGTCACGGTGGCCGGAAATCTGACTGCCTCGGAGGGACTCGGCATCTACACCGATGTTGAAGATGAAGACGGCAATCTCGCGGAGAACCACGCCAGTGTGACCGTGGACGGCAATGTGACGACCTCCGGCATGTGGGACGCGGTCTGGACAGCCAGCCAGGCCGAGGTGACCGTGCACGGCAATGTCACCGCAGAGGGAGAGAACGCGAGTGCCATTGCCGCGCTCACCAGCGGATTTGAAACTGAGGACATCGGGAATCAGTCCACCATTGTCGTGGACGGGAACGCCACCGCAAAGCAAGCCGCCGCGATCATCATGACGGACGATGCGAAGATCACCGTCTGGGGGAATGTGACCGGCGGATCCCAGTCGGAGGAAGAGGAGGAGCCCGCTCCGGATCCATCCACGCTCAGCGAGGAGCAGAAGGCTTTCCAGGAGGCACGGGACAAGGCCTATGAGAATGTGGAAACCGCGGAGCGGCAGGATGGGGCGGTTGAGATCTACCTGGATGAGGACGGCAGCAAGGGGCAGCTCATCATCGGCGGCACGGTTACAGCGGCCGGAGGGGATGTTCCGATCGTCATCAACTACACCGTGAAGGACGAAAGCAGACTGACGGAGATGCCGGATCTGCCGGAAATGAAGATTTACGAGATCGCGCCCAAGGACGGGGAGTTCTTCGATGTAAACGTTTCGCTGGAGAAGGAACTGAATTACAGCTGGACGGACGGAGGGGGCAGCACGAAGACCGCTCAGGAAACGACGGACGAAAGAGTACAGCTGTCTGAAGAGGATCACGCGAAGATGGTCGAGGCCATCGCGGCGGCGATACAGTACATCATCAGGCTGGACGCGAGCCTGGACAACGCCACTGTCGAGATGCCGGGCCACTATGACGCGGCAAACGGGATTTTCACATCGCACGAAAACGAAGCCGTCTCCGTCACGGTTACGCCGGACGCGGGATATGAATTTGACGGTCAGATCCAGGCGACGGGCAATTACACCCTGACTCCGAATGAGGACGGCAGCTGGACGCTGACCGTGCTGCGGGGCGGCGGCGTTACCCTGAGCGCGGTGATTACCAGGCGGCCGGAAGAGCCCAGGCAGCCGGAAGAGGCGGACCAGTCCCCCAGCGGGATGGATCATCCGGCAGTTGGCAGGATTGTCCGGTTCGGCCGGTATGATTTCAACGGGGACGGAGAGGCGGAGGAACTGACCTGGAAAATCCTGAGGGCCGCGGGCGGATATGCCCGGCTGGCGATGTTCACCGGCATCGATGCCATTCCGGAGGATTTTGACAGCGCATTCAACGAGCACGAGAAAGCCCAGATCCGGGAGGGAAGCCTGATGGCGCTGGATCATGGGATGGCCAGGGAAATCTTCCGCGACGGGCTGATCCACCCCAGCATGTATGTGAGGATGGAAGCGCTGGATCTGGATTGAAAATAAGCGTGAGAAACGGTGAGAGGGCCCCTGCGGAAACGCGGGGGCCTCTTTCATCTCAGGGGAAAGTTACAAAAATCTGAACAATTCCGCGATGTGTTGAAAAAAGATTCGGAGTATGATAGCATACGGACGTGCCTGAGGGCACAGAAATCATCTTGATGAGGAGATTGAATTCATGAAGAAACTGCTCGCGGTGCTCCTGACTGTGCTGATGGTGTTCGGATGCGTCTCCGCTCTGGCGGACAACGTGAAGATGGACAAGCTGACCTTCGAGTTTGTTCCCTCCAAGGACGCGGACGTGATCATCACCGGAACCAAGAACCTGCCCGAACTGGTCAAGGCTGAAATGGCCAAACTGGGCTACGACATCGGCGAAGTGGAAATCACTGTGGGAACCAACTACAACGCGACCGGCGAAGCCATGGCTGCGGGCTCCATCGATGTGGGCTGGCTGCCCGGCGGCACCTACGCGATCTACAGCGCCAACAAGGAAGTGGACGTCATCCTGACCGCCACCCGTGCCGGCCTGAGCAATGACAGCGAAGATCCCACCACCTGGAACGGCGACGCCAACAAGACCCTGCCCACCGACAAGCAGGTGACCTTCTACCGCTCCCTGATCTACGCCACGCCCTCCGAATACGGCAAGCAGCTGGCGGCCAAGGTGAACGCGGGCGAAGCCCTGACCTGGGAAGATCTGGCCAAGGCGACCTGGGCCGTGGCGGCGACTTCCTCCTCTGCCGGATACATCTATCCCACCATGTGGCTGATGGAAAATTATGACGGCAAAAAGATCACCGACATCCAGGCTGAAGGCGGCAACGTGATTCAGCTGGGCTACGGCGACGCTTTCGCGCAGGCTGCCGCGGAGCAGGTGGACATCATCTGCTGCTATGCCGACGGCCGCCGCGACTACGAAATCGCCTGGAACCTGCCTGTGGATCAGAAGGACGAGACCGGCAAGCAGGGCATGGGCCGCGAGGATTCCATCTGGAACGAGATGAACGTCATCGGCGTGACCGAGGGCATCTACAATGACACCGTGGCCGTGACCACCGCGAAGCCCGAGATCTACAATCCCGAGTTCATCAACGCGCTGCAGACCGCTCTGATCAACATCATCAACACCGACGAGGGCAAGGAGATCTTCTCCGTGTACAGCCACACCGGCTATGCCATCGCCACCGACAGCGACTATGACGGCGCCCGTGCCGCTCTGAACGCTGTGCAGTAATCCCGAAAAAAGGTACTTTCCCCGGCGGGCTGCCCGCCGGGGTTTTTATGAGACTGCGGCGGGAGCACGGAATTCCGCCGGCGGCCGGGGCGGAGAAATGCGCTGCCGCGGGCGGACCGAAAGGAGAGCAGAAAGTTGATTGAATTCAAGCATGTTGACAAGGTTTATCCCAACGGGACCAAGGGCCTGAGCGACATCAACCTGACCATCGATCAGGGGGAATTTGTCGCCATCATCGGCCTTTCCGGCGCGGGAAAATCCACGCTGATCCGGACCATCAACCGCATGATCGACGTGACCGGCGGCCAGCTGACGGTCGACGGGACGGACGTCATGTCCCTTTCCGGGAAGGCGATGCGCCGCTACCGGCGGAAGATCGGAATGATTTTCCAGTCCTACAATCTGGTGACCCGGGCGACGGCCATCAAGAACGTGCTGTCCTCCATGGTGCCGGACATGCCCTTCTGGAAGGTGCTGCTGGGCGCATTTTCGGCGGAGCAGAAGCTGAAGGCGCTGGAGGCGCTGGACAAGGTCGGCATTCTGGACAAGGCGTATATCCGCTGCGACCAGCTTTCCGGCGGCCAGCAGCAGCGCGTATCCCTGGCCCGGACCCTGAACCAGGATCCGACCATCATCCTGGCGGATGAGCCGGTGGCCGCCCTGGATCCCGTGACCGCGCATCAGGTGATGGCGGACTTCAAGCGGATCAACCAGGAGATGAACATCACCGTGCTGATCAACATCCACCACGTGGACCTGGCCCTGGCCTACTGCACGCGGGTGATCGGCATCCGGGCCGGAAAGATTGTCTACGACGGACCGACGGAGACCGTGACGCAGGAGATTCTCGATGAGATCTACGGCGGCGCGACCGTGCCTACGGCGGGCACCTGAGGAGGCGCAGCATGAGCGAAAACAAAAGGAAAGACGCCGCCGGGAAGAGCCTGGCCGCACGCCTGACCGGGGTTATCCTGATGGCGGCGATCGGGATTTTCTGCGCGCTGGCCTCCCAGGGGGTAACGCCCTTTTCCATCGTGCTGGCCGCGCTGACGGTGTGCGCGGCGCTGCATGCCCTGCGGACGAGAACCATGAAGCTGCAGAACGGGAAGTCCATCGTGCAGCCGGGAAACAGCAGCCTGCTGATCGGCATGCTGATGGCGGACATCGTCGTGGCCTCCGCGGTGCTGACCGGATTTGACTTCAGCATTCTGGTCCGCCGGGGACACCAGTTCTTCGTCATTCTGGAGCAGATTTTCCAGCCGGACTTCAACTATTTCCCGAAGGTCGTGGATCCGCTGCTGGACACCATCAAGATGTCCATCCTCGGCTCCGTCATCGGCGCGACGCTGGCGCTGCCGGTTTCGGTCATCGCCTCGACCAACATCAACCGGAGCGGCGTTGTGGTCTGGGCCCAGCGGATCGTGCTGATGGTGATCCGGACGCTGCCGACCCTCGTGATCGCGAAGTTCGCGGCGCTGATTTTCGGACTGGGGACCTTTGCCGGAACCATGGCCATCATCGTGTTCACCTTCGGCGTCGTCTCCAAGATGATGTATGAATCCATCGAAACCATCGACATGGGCGCCTTTGAGGCGATGGAATCCTTCGGGGCGAGCAAGTTCCAGAGCTTCTGGTCCGCCTGCATGCCCCAGATTCTGCCCACCTACCTGAGCTACTGCCTGTACGCCCTGGAGATGAACATCCGGGCGGCGGCCATTCTGGGATACGTGGGCGCCGGCGGTCTGGGCCTGCTGATGGACGAGCGGATCGGATGGCGGGATTACCGCGGACTGGGCATGGTGCTGCTGGCGCTGTTTGTCGTCGTGCTGATCATTGAGCAGACCAGCCAGTACCTGCGGAAGAAGCTGAGCTGAGGAGGGAGCGCATGCAGAAACAGGAGAATCAAACCGCGCAGCAGGCCGCCCTTCCCAGGGACGCCCGCTACGACATTGTGACCAAATATCTGACAAGACCGAAGCTGTGGTGGCTGTATACCCTGATCGTGCTGATCGTGTTCGCGCTGATCAGCTGGAGCGGAAGCACCGTCCAGTACAAGGGCCTGGCCGCCAAGGGAACGGAAATTGCGAAGGGCATCTGGAACGGACTGATCAGCCCCGACCGCTCCCTGCTGTTCACGCTGAACGAGGAGGGGGCCATCGTCAGCCCCTTCATCAACGTGACGCCGGAGGGCGTGCCCTATCAGCTGCTGCAGACGGTGGCCATCGCCGTACTGGGCACGCTGATCGGCGGCGTGCTGGCGATTCCCTTCAGCTTCCTGGCCTGCGAAAAGATCGTGCCGAAGTGGATCGCGTTCATTTTCAACGTGTTTATCCTGCTGATCCGGACCATTCCGTCCCTCGTGTGGGCCCTGGTCTGGATCCGGGTGACCGGGCCGAACGCCTTCTGCGGCGTCGTGACCCAGAGCATCTGCTCCATCGGCATGATCTGCAAGATGTACATCACCGCGATCGAGGATATCGACGTCCGCATTCTGGAAAGCCTGGACGCGGCCGGATGCAGCCGATTCCAGAAAATCCGCTACGGGATGCTGCCGCAGATCATTCCCAATTTCATTTCCACCGTCATCTACCGCTTTGACATCAACGTCAAGGACGCCACGACGCTGGGTATCGTCGGCGCCGGAGGCATCGGCGCGGCGCTGATCCAGTGCATCACCTCCAGCCGCTGGAGCATGGTCGGAGCCTATCTGTTCGGCATGATCCTGCTGATGATCGTGATCGAGCTGTTCTCCACCTGGATCCGCAAAAAACTGGCCAGAGGATAAAGGACGAATATGAACGGGAAGCTGACGATCTACTTTACTTCGGATACCCACGGATTTCTGTACAACACGCGCTTTACGGACACCCGGCCCAGCGGCATCGGGCTGCTGGGAATGCGTTTTCCCAAGGACGGAAATACCCTGGTGATTGACGGGGGAGACACCATTCAGGGGTCCCCCCTGACTTATTTCTGCCGGACGGAGGGGGAACCCCTGCCCGTGGCGGCTGCGCTGAATGACCGGGAATACGATTACGTGACCCTGGGCAACCATGACTTCAACAACGGCCCGGAGGACCTGCGGGCCTATCTGGAGGAGCTGCGGGCGGAGTGCCTCTGCGCCAATGTGCAGGGAGATCTGCCGGTGAAGCCCTGGACGGTCCGGAGGCTGGAGAACGGGCTGCGGGTGGGCCTGATCGGCCTGGTGACCCCCTGGGTGAACCGGTGGGAAAAGCCGGAAAACCTGAAGGGACTGACGATTTCCGACCCGATGGAGGCGGCGCGGAAGGCCCTCCGGGAGATGGAGGGACAGTACGACGTGCTCGTGGGCATCTATCACGGAGGCATCGAGCGGGACCTGGAGACGGGGAGGCTGCTGTCCGGGACGGATGAAAACATCGCCTGCCGGCTGTGCGAGGAAATTCCCTTCGACATCCTGCTGACGGGGCACCAGCATATCGCGCTGGCCAGCGGAAAATGGCACGGAGTGCATCTCGTGCAGACGCCCTGCAATGCCCAGCAGTACATCCGGGCGGAGCTGGGGGAGGACGGACAGTGGCATTCGGAGCTGATGAACGTGCCTCCGGAGCAGACCCTCACGCCCAGGGAGCGGGAGCTGAAGGGGAAGATGGAGGCCTGGCTGGATACGCCCATCGGGCATCTTTCCCGGGCGATTCTGCCGGGGGACCGGCTGCGGATGGCCGCGGAGGGCTCCGAAATCGCCGACCTGTTCAACCGGGTGCAGCTCTGGGCCAGCGGCGCGGAAATCTCCTGCACCGGGCTGCCCAACGAGATCCGGGGCTTTGAGGAGAACGTCACCGTGCGGGATGTGGTGTCCACCTATGTCTACAGCAATACCCTCGCGGTGCTGCGGGTGACGGGGAAGGTGCTGCGGGAGGCCCTGGAGCAGTGCGCCACCTACTTTGACCGGACCCCGGAGGGCAAACTGACCATTTCGGAGCCGTTCCTGCGGCCGAAGGAAGCCCATTTCAACTATGACTTTTTCATGGGCATCGAATACGCCTTCGATCTTTCCAGACCGAAGGGACAGCGCTTATGCAGGCTGGAAAGAGAAGGGAGACCCATCGCCCCGGAGGAGGAATTCTCCCTCGTGATGAACAACTACCGGGCCACCGGCTCCGGAGACTTTGAATGCTATGTGGGATGCCCCGTGATCCGGGACATCCAGACCGAGGTCAGCGAGCTGATCATCCGGTATCTGGCGGAGCACCCGATGATTCAGATCCCGGATCCGATGCGGATCTGCGGGGACTGAGCCGGGAAAAAAATGAAAAGCGCCCTCTGCGTGAGGACGCTTTTTCTTTGCCGCGGGGCATGGCTCTCAGCTGACGGACCGGCCCAGCAGCCGGGCCAGCACCGAGCAGATCAGGAAGGCCGCGATGTCCGCGGCTACGATGGTGGAGCCGACCGGGGTTCCGGCCACAATGGAGATCAGCAGGCCCGCCAGGGCGCAGAAGACGGAGAGCACCGCCGAGAAGATGGTGACGCTCTTGAAGCTGCGGAAGAGGCGCATGGCGGACATGGCGGGGAAGATGATCAGGGCGGAGATCAGCAGGGAGCCGACCAGATTCATGGCCAGCACGATGATGACCGCGACGATCACCGCGATCAGCAGATTGCAGGCTTCCACCCGCGTGCCCGCCGCCCGGGCAAAATTCTCGTCAAAGGTGACGGCGAAAATCCGATGATAGAAGAAAATGAAAATCGCAACCACCGCGAGGGAAAGGACGACGCACAGCCAGACCTCCGACCGGGTCAGCGTCAGGATCGAGGTCGAGCCGAAAAGGGTCGAGCAGACATCCCCGGACAGGTTGGAGGAGACGGAGAAGAGATGCATCAGCAGATAGCCGAGCGCCAGGGCGCCTACGGAAATCATGGCGATGGCCGCGTCTCCCTTGATGCGGGTGTTCTGCCCGGTCTTCAGCAGCAGCACCGCGCAGAGCACCGTGACCGGCATGACGAAGAGCATGTTGTCCGAAAGGTGAAGCACCGAGGCGATCGCGATGGCGCCGAAGGCGACATGGGAGAGCCCGTCCCCGATAAAGGAGAAGCGCTTCAGCACCAGGGTCACGCCCAGCAGCGAGGAGCACAGCGCGATGAGCACGCCGACGATCAGCGCATACCGGACGAAGGGAAACTGAAGATACGTTCCGATCGTTTCAATCACGCGGGCTCACCTCCCTTCAGGGAGAAGAACACGCCGGCCAGATCGGAATTCAGATATTCCTCCCGGGTGCCGAAGAACAGGTGCTGTCCGACATGAAGGATATGGCTCGCCTCCTGCACGGCGGCGGCCAGATCATGGGAGACCATGATGACGGTGATCCCGTCCTTCCGGTTCAGATTCCGGATCAGGGAATACATCTCGGCCGTGACGAGGGGATCCAGCCCCGCGACCGGCTCATCGAGTACCAGCAGCTTTCCCGCGGCGCAGAGGGCCCGGGCCAGCAGCACGCGCTGCTGCTGACCGCCGGAGAGCTCCCGGTAGCAGCGGTTCATCAGGGGCAGCAGCTCCATTCTTTCCAGATTGCGCCGGGCGATGGCCTTGTCCTCCCGGCTGTAGAAGGGGCGGCGGCCGAGCCGGGCCTGGCAGCCGGAAAGCACGATCTCCTGCACGGTGGCGGGAAAATCACGCTGAACGGCGGTCTGCTGGGGCAGATAGCCGATCTGGTTCTGCCGGAGACCTTCGCCGAAGGTGATGGTGCCGCGCAGCGGCTTCTGGAGACCGAGAATGGTCTTCATGAGGGTGGACTTGCCGGAGCCGTTTTCTCCGACAATGCAAAGATAGTCCCCCTCGGAGACGGTAAAGCTGACATCCGAAAGCACGGGATGCCCGTCATACCCCAGGGTCAGATCCTTGCAGGAAAGCAGTGCCATGATCGAAAAACCTCGTGCCGGCGCGGCCCCGGCCGGAAGAAAACCGGAAAACCCGCCGCGCAATTGGGATTTCCGGGAAAAACGGTCCGCAGAAAAATGAGAACCGTTCCCAATTTTACAGGCAGGGGCGGGCTTTGTCAACCGGAAAAATCACGGGGCGGGAGAGGTGCTCAAAGGCCGGAGCTCCATGAACGGGCCGCAGCATGTCAGAAGGGAGACAAGCCTGGCTGAAGGGAAGCGGACGGAAAAGAAAAAGCCGTCCGGGAAGGACGGCTGTATGCCGGGGATTCGGGAAAAAAGGGATCCGTGAATCCTTACAGCTCCTGCTCCGCCTGGGCGGAGGCCTCCGCGAAGGAGACGACCGGAGCATCGGGATAGTCCGTGGTCCGGGGGAGCGGGAGACTCTGCATATATTCATGCATCGCTTCCGCGACCCGCTTGCTGTTGGCGACCGCCTCGACCACGGTGCGGGCCCCGCTGGCCGCATCCCCCGCGGCGAAAACGCCGGGGCGGCTGGTGTGCCCGTCCTCATCCACCGTCAGAAGGCCGGTCTTGCTGGTGTCGATATCCCGGGTGGTGGACACCAGATTGCTCTCCGCGCCCTGGCTGACCGCGACGATGACGCCGGTGCAGGGATAGAGCTTCTCCGTGCCCGGGATGGGGGAGACCTGACCCGCCTCGTCCACCTGGCTGTCCGCCAGGATGACGCCGTCCTGCCGGATCTCCAGCGTGCACTTGTTATAGAGGAAGGAGACCCCCTCCAGGCGGGCGTAGCTGCTCTCGTACTGGCTGGCGGTGAGCTTGTCCGTCAGATTGACGCAGGTCACGAAGCGGGCGCCCTGGCGGATGGCCGTGCGCGCGCAGTCCATGGCGCTGTTGCCGGTGCCGATGACCAGAATCCGCTCCCCGAGCCGGAAGGCGGAGGGGCTGGCCAGATAGTTGATGGCATAGGTCACATGGCCGAGGCTCTCCCCGCGGATATTCAGGCGGCGGGGCTTCCAGAGACCGGCGCCCACGAAGACGCTCTGATAGCCGTCACGGAACAGATCGTCAATGGTAATCGCGCTGCCGATATAGGTATTGGGCCGGAACTCGATGCCCTTCAGCTCCAGATGCCGGTAGGCCAGGTCATCCAGGACGGAATCCGGAAGCCGGAAGTCCGGGATGCCGTAGCGGAGCACGCCGCCGATCTTGTCCCGGCAGTCAAAAATCGTCATCTTGTAGCCGTAACGGGCCAGGATGATGGCGATGGTCAGCCCGGCAGGACCGGCGCCGATGACGGCGGCCCGGCGGCCGTTCGGCTTCGCGGGGCCCTTGGTCATCTGATTGGCATAGGTGGAGGAGATATAGCTTTCGATAATGGAAAAATGAACCGGGGAATCCTTGATCCCGCGGACGCAGTGCCCCTCGCACTGATTCTCGTGATTGCAGACCAGGGCGCAGACCGTGGTCAGCGGATTGTTTTCAAAAAGCATCCATCCCGCGTCGTTCAGGCGGTTGGCCTTCAGCAGACGGATGACTTCGGGGATGTTGGTATGGATCGGGCATCCTTCCTGGCACCGCGGCTTTTTGCAGCCGAGGCAGCGATTGGCTTCTTCCATGACATGCAGGGCCATCGGGATCAGCGCCTCCTTGTGCGTATTGGTGTTTTTCCGCTTCCATGATACCATCCCGCGGATTGACGTGTCCAGTCTTTCTTTTCTGCGCGGAGGATCTGTTTCCGATTTATACGGCGAAAACCGGGAAGCAGGTCCGGAAACGGCTTGACAGGAAAGAAAGCGGCATGATAGCATACCCCGGATGTCACGGAGAGGAGACTGGGGATGTATCAGGACGAACGTTCCAGAATGCTGGGCGAAATGCCCATGGGGAAGCTGATCCCCAAGGTTTCGGTTCCCATTATGGTTTCGATGCTGGTTCAGGCCATGTACAACGTGGTGGACAGCATCTTTGTGGCCCGGTTTGATCCGGACGCGCTGACGGCGGTATCCCTGGCTTATCCGATCCAGATGCTGATGATCGCGCTGAGCGTGGGCATGGGGGTCGGCATCAACAGCCTTATCAGCCGCCGGCTGGGAGGAAAGAAGCCGGAGGAGGCCCGGAAAGCCTCCTGGAACGGGCTGCTGGTGGAGCTCAGCGGGTTCTGCCTTTTCTGCCTGCTGGGCCTTTTTCTGGTGCCGATGCTGATGCGGAGGATGGTTTCCGATAACCTGGCGAACGCGGACGGCATTCTGGGAATGGGCACCGACTACCTGCGCACGGTGACCATTTTCAGCCTAGGCATCTTCAGCTCCGTTTTCTTTGAGCGCATGCTTCAGTCCACGGGGAATACCACCCTGTCCATGGCGACGCAGATGTCCGGCGCGCTGACCAATATCATCCTGGATCCCATCCTGATCTTCGGATATCTGGGCTTCCCGGCCATGGGTGTGACCGGCGCCGCCGCGGCCACGGTGATCGGCCAGCATGTCAGCGCGCTGGTGGGCTTCACGCTGAACCAGCGGAAGAATCCGGAGCTGCGGCTGAAAATCCGGGAATGCCGGATCGACCGGCGGATCCTGAGGGATATCCTCGCCGTCGGCCTGCCCTCCACCGTCATGCAGGCCATCGGCTCCGTCATGAATGTGGGAATGAACAGCCTGCTGTCCGGCTTCGCGGAGGGCAACGCGGCGGTAAACGTGCTGAACGTGTATTTCAAGCTGCAGTCCTTTGTGTTCATGCCGGTCTTCGGCCTGGGGAACGGCATGGTCGCCATTATCGGGTACAATTTCGGCGCCCGGAACAGGGAAAGGGTCTATCGGGCGATCCGCACCGCCTGGTTCTGGGATCTGGCGATGCTGGGCGCCGGGCTGGCGCTGTTCCAGCTGATTCCCGGGCCGCTGATGAGCCTGTTCGAATCCGGGGAGTCGACCTCGGAGGTGACCCTGGCGATGACCCGCATGGGCGAGACCGCGCTTCGGATCATCAGCCTCCATTTCCTGATTGCCTCCGTGGGAATCTGCCTGTCCAACTGCTTCCAGGCGATCGGGAAGGGGCAGTTCAGCCTGATCATCTCCGTCTGCCGTCAGCTGCTGGTGCTTTTGCCCGCGGCCTGGGCGCTGAAGGAGATGTTCGGCACCGTGGACGCGGTCTGGTGGAGCTTCCTCATCGCGGAGGCCGCCTCCACCGTGATCTCCCTGATCCTTTACCGAAAAGCGGACCGGGAGATCATTTCAAAGCTGTAGGAAGCCGAAGGATACAGTTTCTTTCTGCGCCGGAATCCGGGTTCCCGAAGGGCCGCGCGCTGCCGATGCGCTCCGGTCCGGCAGACAGAAAGCATCCAAAACAAGCGAAGGCACCCTGCCCGGATGGGCGGGGTGCCGTTTTTTGAATCGCCGGCGGGAGCCGGGATCAAGACTGCTTTTCCGATTTCAGCAGCGGACGGGCGATCCGGACGTTGAAGAATTCGATCAGCGGGCCCATGAAGAACGCGGTGATGACCGTGCCCGGACCGACGAATTCCGGAACCCTGGCCCAGGCCCCGCCGCCGATCAGGAAGACAACGATGCCCAGCACCACGCAGCATACATCCGTCGTGATGCGGATATACTGAAATTTGCCCAGCTTCCATTTGTCCGCCATGGTGATCGCGATGGAATCATAGGTGGAGACTCCCATATCCGCCGTCATATACAGCGCGCTGCCGACGCAGAGCACGAGGATGCCGACGGCGAGAAACAGGACGCGGATCCAGAGCGCGGGCTCGGGGATCCAGCGGTCCAGCGCCGCGAGGGTGAACTGCGTGATATATCCGAGCAGGAAAAGATTGATGAAGGTCGCGATGCCGATGTTATGCCGGTTGAAGATCAGGCTGAAGAGCAGCAGCACGGCATTGACGATGACGTACAGCGTGCCGAAGGGAATGGGGATCAGCTGATCCAGCCCGCTCATCAGGCTCTGGAAGGGATCCACGCCGAAGGCGGCCTTCTTGAAAAAGCCGACGGCGACGGCGCAGACGGCCACGCCGCAAAGGGACATCAGGATTCTGCGCCCGCTGAGATTCAGCTTTCCGATTTTCATGATTCGGTTTCCGTCCTTTCTCTGCGCTCTTCGGGAGCGGCGACGATCATTCGGGATCAATATAATAAGGGAAAGATGCAGGCTGCCCGTTACGGGGCGGACAGCTTGAAGCTGGTGAAGGTCATCAGCGCGATGTCCCGGCCGAGATCATCCGTGACCCGGACCTCCGTGACCATGGAGGAACGCCCGTTTTTTACCAGCTCCGCGACTGCGGTCAGGCGGGAGCCCTTTGCGCCGTTCAGATAGTTGATGCTGACCTGCTGCGCCACCGTCGGGCTGTGCAGATGATTCGTCAGGGCCGCGGAGGCAAAATCCGCCAGGGTAAAGATGGCGCCGCCCATGACGCCGCCCAGCGCGTTGCGGTGATCATCCCGGAGCACCATGCCGGCGGCCGACCGCTCCTCCGACAGGGCTTCCAGCGTGATCCCGTTTCCGGAGGCAAACCGGTCCCCCTGAAAATAGGCCTGCGCCTCTTCCAGACTGTGAAATTTCGCCATGACTTTCCGTCCTTTCCGCTTTGCGGCCCCGTGATCCGGAAGGCGGGCAATGCCCGAGCCATCCGTCCGGGGGCGAATGCCAGCGGCTATTTTAGCAGAACGGGGCGGGGAGTGTCTACAGGCCGGCTGTATTTTCCCTGTCCGCGGCGATTGGCCGGCGGGACACTTTATGCTATAATCGGAAACACAAGGGACGGAACTCGAAATATACTGGACGGATACAACAGCGGGAAGGTTCAATTCGGCGGCGGACCTTCGCGCGGGAACGGCGCCGGCGCCGCACCGGCAGGGGTGTTTCGGATGAAAATACAATATCTCGGCACGGCGGCCGCGGAGGGATGGCCGGGCCTGTTCTGCCGATGCGAAGCCTGCCGGAGGGCCGGCGAGCTGGGGGGAAGAAATCTGCGGACCCGGTCTCAGGCGCTGATCGACGATCACCTGCTGATCGACTTTCCCTGCGACACCTATGCCCATATGCTTCGGAACGGGGTGGACATCCCGCACATCCGGTCCTGCCTGATTACCCACTGCCATGAGGACCATTTCTATCCGACGGATCTGCAGAACCGGTCGGAGGTTTATGCCCAGGGGCTGGACGACCGGATGACCCTGTACGGAAACGACCGCATGGCGGAGACGCTGCGGGATTTCGCCGCCGGGCCCGGAGCCGGCATGCAGGTGGATTATCAGGAGCTGCCCGTTTACCGGCCGGCGAAGATCGAGGAGTATGAGGTGATCCCCCTGCCGGCCCGGCATAATCCGGCGGAGCGCTGCTACAATTACATCATTTCGGACGGAAAAAGCACGATCCTCTATGCGCACGATACGGGGATGCCCAGGGAGGAGGTCTGGCAGTTCCTCTCCGGATTCGCGTTCGATCTCGTCAGCCTGGACTGCACCGGGCTGATGCTTTCCACCCGGGGCGGAGGACACATGTGCTTCGAGGAAAACCTGATCATGAGGGAACGAATGCTGAGAGAAGGGATGGCCGGAGCGCACACCGTCTTCGTCGCCAACCATTTTTCCCATAACGGCGCAAAGGATCCGCAGGGGAGAATCTGGATGTATGAGGAAACGAGCTCCCGGATGAAGGAGCAGGGCTTCCTCATGAGCTGGGACGGGCTGACCCTGGAAATTTGAGGAAAAGCTTGAAACGGGATGCGGCTGCGTGTAGAATAAAAACAACAGAAAAAAATATAAAGGAGGCTATTCCCATGCCCGCCAGGAAAGAGAGTTCCGCGACCGAGAAGAAGACGACGGCCGCAAAGAAGACGACGTCCGCAAAGAAGACGACGGCCGCAAAGAAGACGACGTCCGCTGCGAAGACCACGGCCGCAAAGAAGACAACCGCCGCAGCGAAGACCACGGCCGCAAAGAAGACGACCGCGGCTGCCAAAAAGACGACTGCGGCAGCCGGGACGACTGCGGCAAAGAAGACAACCACGACAGCAAAGAAGACGACCGCAGCCGCGAAGGCCACGGCCGCAAAGAAGACGACCACCGCCGCAAAGAAGACGAGCACGGCCGCGAAGAAGACCGCCGCCGCCAAAAAGACGCCCGCAACCGGCACCTCCATGAAGGTGACGGCGGCGGAGAAGAAGCTGGTGGAGACCTACCGGGAAGCGACCGGGGACCAGAAGAAAACCGCGCTGAAGGTGCTGAATGGCGAATACAGCGAGAAGGCCCTGTCCCTGCTGAACATGGCGGGCGGCGGGGACCTCGTTTCCGGCGTGGGCGGCGGCATCGGGGATACCCTGGGGGATACGCTGGGGAACCTGGTCGGCAGCCTGCTGGGCAAAAAATAAGGGCAGACCCCGGGAATACCCGATACAGGGCCTGACGGGGACAGCGCCGGAAGCCCGAGGAGAAAAGGAGACGCAGCAGATGAAAAGATGGAAAAGAACGGCAATCTTTCTGGCAGCTTTGATGATTCTGAGCAGCCTGACGGTGTACGCCCCCGCGGAGCTGGCCGGGGAGGAGGGAGGAGAAGGGGAGGTTCTGGTGCTGGAGCATACGGAGGAGGAAATCCTTCCGGCCCTGGAGCTGAAGCCTGCGGAACCCTTCAACCCGGATCCCGAGACCGAACCGGAGCTGCCGGAGGAGCCGGAGGAAAGAACCGTTTTTGACATGGATAACCGCGTCACCGTGAAAAACACCGGCGAGTATCCCTACAGCGCGATTGCCTATATGGTGGTCAAGGGAAAATGCGGGTGCGGATGGACGGGAAGCGGGTTCATGGTGGACCGGAACAAGCTGCTCACCGCGGCCCACTGCCTGGTCTGCAGCAAACACAGCGAGTGTGCGAAAAGCATCACCTTCTACTTCGGCTTCCGGAACAAAAACAGCTATCGGTATAAATACAACGGGAAATGGACGGCCTACGCGGGAAACCTGTTCCGGGACAGAAAGTATACCGTGGACTGGGACTACGGCTGTGTGAAGCTGTACAAAAACGTGGGAGACAAGGTTGGCTGGCTCGGAAGCTACTGGGGAATGTCGGACAGCCAGATTGCCAACCAGTTCCTGTACGTGGCCGGATACCGGGACGGGGTGCTGAAGTACGATTACGGATTTGCGGACGCGAAAAGCTCCCAGCACATCAAATACCGGATGGACACCCAGCCGGGGAACAGCGGCGGGCCCGTATTTACCCGGGACTATTACGCGATCGGCATCAATATTGCCGAGAACGACAGCTACAACACCGGATACCGTCTGACCACCACGGTCAAGGGGGATCTGGACGGATTATAAGCGCGAAAATCAGATCACAGATACAGGAACAGGGCCGGCTCCAGCGGAGCCGGCCCTGTCTGCGCCCTGCGCCCGGGGCGCAAAACGGAAGAGCGCGGTGTGCCTCGGAAGACTGCGGTGTTTCCGGAAACCAGGAGACTGCAGGACGGAGCGATCTCCGCGGCGATTCCCTCAGATCTCCAGATCCAGGGTGACCGGGCAGTGATCCGACCCGAGAATTTCGGTTTCGATGCCCGCTTCCCGGATCTGATCCCTGATCCGGGAAGATACGAGGAAATAGTCAATACGCCATCCGGCGTTGTTCTCCCGGGCATGGAACATATAGCTCCACCAGGAATAGATATCCCGCCGGTCCGGATAGAGATACCGGAAGGTATCCGTGAAGCCGGCCTCCAGAAGCGCGGTCATCTTTTCCCGCTCCTGGGGGGTGAAGCCGGCGTTCTGCGTGTTGCTTTTCGGGTTCTTCAGGTCGATCTCCTGATGGGCGACATTCATGTCCCCGCAGACGACGACCGGCTTTTCCCGGTCCAGATCCAGCAGATAGCCCCGGAAGGCGTCCTCCCAGGTCATGCGGTAATCCAGACGGGTCAGGCCGCGCTGGCTGTTGGGGGTATAGACCGTGACAAGATAAAAGGAGGGATACTCCAGGGTGATGACGCGGCCCTCGTGATCATGCTCCGGGAGGCCGATGCCGTAGCGGACGGAGAGGGGCTCCCGCTTCGCGAAGATTGCGGTGCCGCTGTAGCCCTTCTTCTCAGCGGAATTCATGTACAGCAGATAGCCCTCCGAGGGAATATCCGCCTGACCGGGCTGCATTTTGGTCTCCTGCAGGCAGAAGAAATCCGCGTCCGCGGCGCGGAAATAATCCATGAAGCCCTTGCCCATGCAGGCGCGCAGACCGTTGACATTCCAGGAAACAAATCTCGTCATTTCAGAACCTCCTGATGCTGTGGACCGGAGCGGGGAAAGCGGGAAGCGCCTTACAGCCCGTTCCGCCCCGCCGGCCGGCCGCACTCCAGCGAACGAAGATAGCCCTCCAGATCCGCGAAGGGCTCCAGGGGTGAATCCTTTTTCAGGTAAAGGGGATGATGGGGATGACCGGCCCGGCTGCGGGGACCGGCGGTATACCACCGGGCGGAGAAATCCTCCCCGAGGAGAACCATGTCCCGTACGCAGCGGGGAAGATACGCGCGCTTCTCGATCACCGCGCCCCAGGCCGCCCAGACGGCGGGCGCCTCCCCGGCCTGCTCCAGGACATAGCGGAAGGCCTTCATGTTTTCCTCATGGAGGAAGGGGTTCAGCTCCCGGTCCATGTCCTCCGGGATGGTTGCCCGCTGGGCATAGACATTGAACATGATGAAGGAATCATAGCCGTTGAAGAGGGCGATGCGCTCGGCGCTCTTCAGGGTGTTATCCAGCCGGCCGGGAACCGCGGTCGAGGGATTGACGCCGATACAGATCAGCGGACGCCGGCCCCGGGTGCCCAGAATGTAACGGTACTCCGAATAATGATCCGGCACATAGAGCCACGCCCCCCGGTCATAATCCTCATTCGTGGGCCGGAGGGCGTCTTCAAAGGTCAGGATACGCGTGTGCTGCGTGTCCGAGGACGGAATATGTCTCATGCTTCTTTCAGGGGGCGGATCAGGATCAGGGGCGTCAGCTCGTCCCCCTGGCCGGAGGGATTGTCCGCCAGGGCATCCTGAATCTGCGCGTCGGTCAGGGGGAAACGGGAGCCCTTGCCCAGCTGATTCTGATCGATATCGTTGGCATCCATCAGCACGGTGGGAACGCCGGTTTTCTCCTCCAGATCGTCGCAGAGCTCCTGCGCGTTGGTATTGTTGATCAGGGCCAGATCATGATAGCGCTTGAAGGAGGAACGGTAATAGAAGCCGTCAATGCCGGCGACGCCGGGGCCGACGATTTTATAGAAGACGCCCTTTTTCCCGAAGGGCTTGGTCACCGCGGAGGCGATGGCCGCGAAGATAACCTTCGGCGCGCCGACCATGTCGATGGCCAGCTGAAGCTTATAGGGATCATGCATGCCGATGCCGGCCGTGGTCTCCGATGCGTGGGGAGAGAGAAGCCGGGCCCAGAAGCCGGGCTTTTCCTGTTCCTTGGTCCGGACATTGCCGGTACACATGGCCATGACCTTTGCGCCGAAGGCCAGCACATCCCCGGGCTGAAAAAGAGGCAGAATATATTTCCGGACCAGCTCGGCCTGATCCTCGCCCACCTCGACGAAATGCGTCTGAACGGCGAAACGGCTGTAACGCTGCCCGTCCCGGCCGGTCACATCCCCCCGGTCATAATAAACGATGCCCCCGTGCTCGCGGCGCTGCTCCTCCAGATTGCGTGACTCGGTCTTGCCCATGCGTCTCCTCCACGTTCCTGACAGACATACAAGAATACTACGCTATTATACAGTCATCTGGAACCGGCGTCAATGTTGCAGGCGAGGCGGAAATCAGGTATAATGCCCGGCGGGAAAGCTTCTTTTCCCGGAATGCGCGGCCCGGAGGACTGCGGAGGGCGCTTCGCCCTTCGGCGGAACCGGGATCCGGCGCACAGGAGGCAAGCATGGAGGAAACCAACCAGAGCACCCTGAAGGCCCTGGCGGACGCGGTCATTCTGATCCCGTCGCTGGAGCCGGACGAGCGTCTGCCGGCCTATATCGCGAAGCTGGCGCAGAGCGGCTTCGGACATATCGTGGTCGTGGACGACGGGTCCGCAGAGAGCTATCAGCCGATTTTCACCCGCATCGGGGAGACGGATCCCCGGGTGAAGGTGCTGCATCACGAGGTGAACCGCGGAAAGGGCGTCGCGCTGAAGACGGGGTACCGCTGGATCCAGGAAAACCTGCCGGGGATCAGCGGCGTCATCACCGCGGACGCGGACGGGCAGCATACCGTGCCGGACTGCATCCGCCTGGCAGAGGAGCTGGAGAAGGGGACACGGGCGCTTTACCTGGGCAGCCGGGACTTCAGCCTGAAGAACGTGCCGCCGAAGAGCCGGGCCGGTAACCGGTTCACCAGCGTGCTTTTCTTCCTGCTCTACGGCCAGTGGCTGCAGGATACGCAGACCGGGCTTCGGGCCTTCCGGAGGGAGGACCTGGAGTTCATGATCGGCGTGGAGGGAGAACGGTTTGAGTACGAGATGAACGTGCTCATCGCCTGCACGCGGCAGGGCCTGCCCATGATTCCCATCACGATCGAAACCGTCTACGAGAACGAGAACCGGGGAACCCACTACCATCCGCTGCGGGACAGCATGCGGATCTTCCGGGTGATCCTCCGGGGCTTCGTGAAGTTCATGGGCGTCAGCCTGCTGTGCTTCCTCGTGGATCAGGTGCTGTTCAACGTGCTGAACCTTGCGGTTTTCGGCAACGGAGCCGTCAAGGCGGCCCAGATCATTCTGATCTCCACCGCGCTGGCCCGCGCGGTCAGCGCCGGACTGAACTTCGCGCTGAACAAGAGCTTCGTTTTCAAGCTGAAGGGGCATACCGCAGGCGCCCTGGCCCGGTATCTGATCCTGGCCGCCGGCATCATGCTGCTGAGCGCCGGAGGCGTATGGCTGCTGGGACAGATCGGGATGAGCAGCACGGTCGCCAAGCTGATCGTGGACTTCCTGCTTTATTTCCTGAGCTATCGGGTGCAGCAGAAATGGGTTTTCGCTGAAAAATAAATCCGGAGCGGTCAGGGCCCCGGGAGAGCGCGGACAGAGCCCGCGGGACGGGAGTCTGACGGGAATCACGCAGAAGGAATCAAAAAGCCGGCCCGCGGAGGGCCGGCGCAGATTTCCGCAAAGGGAGACCGGGAACCATCAGGATCCCTTCCGGTTGGGGCAGTTGGCTTTCCGGCAGCTTTTGCAGGAATCCAGCTCGATTTCCTCCCCGGGGAGAAACATCAGGACGGAGGATGCATCGGCAGCGTTCGGAGCAGCCTCAGGCGAAGCGGAATCCTCCCGGAAGCCCAGACGGGTAAAGAAGCCGGCTGTTTCCGCCGGGGTCCGCAGGCGGACCTCCCGGGCATAATGGCTCTGGGCCTTGAAAAGCAGGAGCCGGAGGGTCAGATCCCCCAGCATTTTGCCGCGGAAGGCCGGAAGGACGCCCAGATCCCCGAGCCAGAAGCTGCCGTCCCGCCACCAGAGGCGGCCGGAAGCCGCGGGGACATCATCCTGATAAACCACCACGTTCTGGGATTCGGCATCGAGCGCGTCCTCCCCGCGGGAGAACACCGCCTGACGCACGGAAAGGGCCTCGGACAGATCCGCGCCCTGGGGAAACCATTTGCCCTGAATCATTGCATTATCCATGCCGGAGCGGCACCGGTCGATCAAAGGCGGAAGCCCGCCGCGAAATTGGGCTCCCGTCCAGGAACCTCACGGAGGAAACCATGGAAAAGGAAAAGATTGCGCGCATCAACGAGCTGGCCCGGAAAAGGAAGGCCGGTGGCCTGACCCCGGAGGAGCAGGCCGAGCAGGACGCGCTGCGGAAGGAATACATCGAGGGCTTCCGGAACAACCTGCAGGAGCTGCTGGACAGCGTCGTCGTCCAGAACCCGGACGGGACGCAGCACAGGCTGCACAAAAAGCCCTGAAGCACTATAGCCCCGGGGAAAGGAGCTTGTCAAGAGCGGCGGGATTGGCTATAATAGCCACGCGGGCCCGGAGAGACGCCCGGCGGCCGGAGGGGCCGGAGAAATGGCCGGAGGACCGGCGGACACCCAATCGAAAGGAGACGGACCATGAGCGAAATGAACCAGGACCCCAACCTGAACGAAGAAGAGCTGGGAATGGATGACGACCTGATCGTCTTTGAGACGGAGGACGGCGAGGAAGTGACCTTCGTGATCGAGGATTACTTCTTCTACAACGGCGATGAATACGCCGTGCTGACGGAATACGACACGGAGAAGGACGAGGTCAAGGACGAGGGCAGCATCGTCTGCCGGGTTGACGCCGTCGAAGGCGAAAACGGCGAGGAGGACGAAGAGTTCGTGCCGGTCGAGGACGACGAGCTGGCCGAAAAGCTGATCGAGATCGCCAACGCCCAGCTGGCGGAGGACGAAGAGGAAGAATAAAAAGACGCCCGGCCGCAGGGCCGGGTGTTTTCAAATCGGGGCGGCCGGGAAGAGGGCGGACCGGGAAAAGGCCTGCGGCCTTCCTGGCCCCGAAGGAAAAGATCCTGACGGAGGCGGCTCCGGACGGGACGGAAAACAGGAGGATTGGAGCGAAAGATGAGCCGGACGGGAAGAATTGTGATCTGCGTAATCTGCGGGCTGCTGATGCTGGCGGCACCGTTTCTGATTTCATCGCCTTCCATGCTGAGCGAGGTGAAATGGGAGCTGATGGACAGCGGCAGCGAGGAGGACGGAGAGGAGCTGGAGCTGGATTTGGGCCGGCTGCTTTTCGGAACCGCCCGCGCGGAGGACGGACTGATCGAGGAGGTCATCTCCGAGGGGGATTCGGAGCTGGGCGAAGCCATCTATGAGCTGCCTTTCGACTTCAGCCTGCCGCCGGAGCCGAAGGAGGAGAACTACACGGAGAACGGATACTCCGACGAATCCATCCTGGTGAAGCTCGAGGAGCGGGAGGAGGACGGCGTCATCTGGGAGCTGGCCTTCGTGCAGATCGCCTCCCCGACGCAGCTGAGGACCGCCACCGCGACCTCCCATGAGATGAACGATCTGTATGCCGTCGGGACGGAGAAGGAGCTGGAGAAGGCTCTGAAGAAGACCCTGACCAGCACCCGGACGAATACGGTTTCCGCCATCGCGAAGGAGAACCGGGCGGTGATCGCCCTGAACGGGGACAACTTCGTCGACAAGCCGGACAAGACCAGCTTTGAATACCGGATGACCGGGAAGATCCGGAGTAAAACCAACAAGACCAAGGACATGCTGATCATCGATGAGAACGGGGATTTCCATCTCATCCTGGCCGCACCCGCCAAGGAGCAGGGCGCCGCGCTGGAGGCCGCCGCGGCGGAGCACCGCATCATCAACGCCTTCACCTTCGGCCCGGCCCTCGTGATCGACGGGGCGGAACAGCAGATCAACCCGGAATACGGCTACAACCCCAACGGCAAGGAGCCCCGGGCGGCCATCGGCCAGCTGGGCAGGCTGAGCTATGTGCTGGCCATCGCCAAGGGCCGGGGAGCCTCCAGCGGGACGACCCACCAGGAGCTGGCCCACTTCATGGCGGAACTCGGATGCCGGCAGGCCTTCAACCTGGACGGGGGCAACTCCGCGGAGATGTACTTCCACGGGGAGACCTACAAGGGACAGGCGGGCAAGGAGCGCGGCCTGAGCGACATCATCTATTTCGCGACGGCGATTCCGTAAGCCGGCCGCGCCGGCGCTGAACCGGGAACGGGAAGGCCCCGGCGCCCGGAAAGAATTGCTGACAACCGGAGGGACACACCGATGCATCTGTATGAGGAAGCGGAAAAGATCAGCCTCGCGGGGCTGGAGGTTTACCGGTTTGGCTTTTTTGTGCTGCTGGGGATGCTGGCCGCCGCGGCCGGCATGGGCTTTCTGAGCTGGGCCCGGCGGGCGAAGAAGGGTACGGCCCCGCTGCTGCTGCTGACCTCTCTGCTGCTGGGCGGACTTTTCTCCCGGCTCTTCTTCTGCCTGCTGAACCAGGAGCTGGGCGTCATGATGCCCTTCGGAAGCTGGTTCGCGGTGACCGGCGGGGGATGGAGCATGATGGGCCTGGTGGGCGGCGTGCTGCTCGCGGCCTGGATCACGGCGAAAATCACCCGGCAGAAGGCCGGGCTGACGCTGGATCTCGCGGCATGCGCCCTGCCGCTGTTCATGGGGCTGGAGCGCCTGGGCGAGGGCAGCGTGCCGGACTTTGACATCAGCCGGCAGCTGATGACCACCTTCCTCAACGGGAGCTTTCTGACCGTGAACCAGGGGGAAAACTGGTTCCTGCTGACCTGGAAGCTGGCCGGCATCGTCATGCTGGCGCTGTTCCCGATCCTGGTCTGGGACATGATCCGGAGCAAACGGGACGGGGATACCTGCCTGCTGTTCCTGCTGCTGTTCGGCGCGTGCAGCGTGCTTCTGGAAAGCCTGCGGTACGACCGGTTCCTGAGCATCACCTTTGTGGGGCTGGAGCATGTGGCGGCGGCCCTGTACCTGGCCGCGGGGGTGATCACCCTGGCGGTCCGGGCGGACCGGCGGCAGAGAAAACTGGGAACCGCGGCCGTGATCAGCGTCTTTGCCGCGGCCGGGATCGCCGTCGGGCTGGAGTTTGCCCTGGACCGGACCGGATTCAACGCGCTGATCATCTATCTGTTCTACTTCCTGATCATGGCCGTGCCCGTCACGCTGAGCCTCCTGCTCAGACGGGCGGAGAAGCGCTGAAAGGAATGATTCCAAGGGAGACCGGAGCTTTTTCCGGTCTTCTTTTTTTACTTTTCACCGAACGGTCACACAATAACGTCTGCCAGTTCATAAAACCGTGCTAAAATCCCTTCGTCCGATTGAAGGAGGTTGTCTGAAGCATGAGTGAGACAGGGCTGAAGAAGAAAAACGGAAAGAAGAAAAAGAGAATTCTGCGAAGGATCCTCTGGACGCTGGCGCTGCTGGTCATCCTGGCCGGCGCGGGCATCTATACCTGGGCGAAGCTGAAGGATCAGTATACGGTGACCTATGATGAATACACCGCGACCACGGGCACCATCTCCAACTCCCTGAGCTTCAGCGGCAATCTCGCCCTGCGGAACAGCCAGACCTGCACCGCGGCCGGAAACGCAACGGTCCGGAACGTGTACGTGAAGGAAGGGGACTCCGTAAAGAAGGGGGACCGGCTGGTGCGCCTGAGCACGGGAACCACCTTTACGGCGGACTTTGACGGAAAAGTGAACCAGGTCAGCGTCGAGAACGGGGATGAGGTCAGCAGCGGAGCAGCCCTCGTGCAGATCGCTGATTTTGAACATATGCAGGTTTCCTTCCGGGTCGATGAATATGATATCGGAGACGTGCAGGTGGGCGAGCGGTGCACCGTGACCGCGACCGCAACCGAGAAGGTCTTCGAATCCACCGTGGAGAGCATCAACTATATCTCCTCTTCCACCGGAAACGTGGCGTACTATACGGCGACCGCCCATGTGGACGTGGACGGAGAGGTCTATCCGGGCATGCAGGTTACCGTGACCATCCCCCAGGAGGAGGCTGCGAACGTGGTGATCCTGAAGGCGGAGGCGCTGAGCTTCACGCTGGAGAATCAGGCTTTTGTCTACAAGATGAAGGAGGATCAGAGCCTGGAGGAGGTGCAGGTTCAGGTCGGCGTCAGCAACGGGAACTACGTGGAGATCAAGTCCGGGCTGGAGAGCGGAGAGAAGGTTTACACCGTCAGCGAAACGAAGGAGGACTCCCTGACCAGCCTGTTCGCGGGCATGTTCGGCCAGCAGAGGTTCAACCGGCAGAACGGCCGCCAGAGCAACCGGCAGAACGGGGAAGGAAGCAACTGGCAGGGCCAGAACGGCGGGCCGGGAGGAGACATGCCCTCGAGGCCGGACGGATCCTCATCGGGAGGATCTGCGCCCGGCGGAAACGGCGGTGGCAGATAAAATGGACAGCATCTTTTTCCGGATGGAAAACATCAACAAGTACTACCGTATGGGCGACGAGGACATGCAGGTGCTCCGGGATGTGAACCTGGAGATCCGGGAGGGGGAATACCTCTCCGTGCTGGGTCCCAGCGGCAGCGGAAAGAGCACCCTGATGAACATCATCGGCTGCCTGGACACCGCTACCTCCGGCCAGTATATTCTCCGGGACCATGTGATCGAAGACATGACGGAAAGCGAGCTGGCGGACATCCGCAGCCGGGACGTGGGATTCGTCTTTCAGAACAGCCAGCTTCTGCCGAGGCTGGACGCGGTGCAGAATGTGGAGCTGCCGCTGATCTACGCGGGCGTAAGCCAGCGGGAGCGCAGCCGCCGGGCCAGGGAGATGCTGGAGCGGGTCGGACTGGCGGACCGGATGGGACACTACCCGAACCAGCTTTCCGGAGGGCAGCAGCAGCGCGTCGCCATCGCCCGGGCCCTGGTGACCAACCCAGGCATTCTGCTGGCGGACGAGCCCACCGGCGCGCTGGATCAGAAGACCGGCAGGCAGATCATGCAGCTTTTCCGGGAACTGAACGACGAGGGACGGTCCATTATCATGATCACCCATGACATGAACATCGCGGCGAACGCGAAACGGGTGGTTCATATCATCGACGGCGTTCTGACGGAAGGGGGGAGCACCTCCGATGCTTAAAACCCTGAAGGGCGCCCTGATCATGATCGGCGAATGCTTCCGGATGAGCCTGAACAACATCCGGGGGGCGAAGGTCCGGTCCTTCCTGACCGTACTGGGCATCCTGATCGGCGTGATGGCGGTCATCACCCTGATCACCACCGTGAACGGCGTGACCGGATCCATCAGCGACAGCTTTATGAGCATGGGCGCGGGCACCCTGACCGTCTCGGTGACGGGGAGTGACCTGAAAACCGGGATGACCAAGGCGGATCTGGAGGCCATTGCCGCACTGCCGGAGGTGGAGGGCGTGGCCCCCACCGTCAGCATCTCCAACGCCCGGGTCAGCCGGGGAGGAAGCTACGAGAGCCGAATCAGCGTCAGCGGGAAGAATGCCTACTATTTTCTGAGCAACCCCGAGGTCGTGACGCGGGGCCGGGCCCTGAGCTTCATCGACGAGGACAACATGACCTATGTCTGTCTGATTGACAGCGAGATGATCGAAACCTTTTTCTACGGCGTGGATCCGGTAGGCCTGAACCTGTACATCAACGGGATTCCCTTCCAGGTGGCGGGCGTCTTCTCCGCGGAGAGCACGGAGAACATCGCCTCCATTTTCCTGGGCTCCCCGAGTATCCTGATTCCCTATACCACGGCCATGAAGATGAACAGCACGGCCGAGGTGACAAGCTTCACGGTATACATGGCGGACGGGATGACCAGCGACACGGTTTCCGCCGCGGTGGAGGAGGCCATGGACGCCATGTTCTCCTTCGAGGAGGATACCTTCACCATCACGACCATGGACGCCATCGAGGACACCATGGAAACCATGATGGGCATGATGACCACGCTGCTGGCCGGCATCGCGAGCATCGCGCTGCTGGTGGGCGGCATCGGCATCATGAACATGATGCTGACCACCGTCACGGAGCGGACGACGGAAATCGGTCTGAAGAAGGCGCTGGGCGCCCGGCAGTGGCAGATCCAGCTGCAGTTTCTGATCGAAAGCTTCCTGCTGAGCCTGATCGGCGGGCTGGCCGGCATCGCCCTGGGACTTCTGCTGAGCATGATTCTGAGCAACGTGATGGGCACGGCGTTCCGAATCAGCACGGACGCGATCCTGCTGGGCTTTGGGTTCTCCGCGGCCATCGGCATCATCTTCGGATGGGCGCCGGCCCGGAAGGCCAGCCGGCTGAACCCCATCGACGCGCTGAGGTCCATGTAATCCCGGGCGGGTGAACGGAGATACTCCCTGGAACAGGGATCAAAAACATCAAACGGAAAAGGAGAGAAAGAAGATGAAGAAGACAGGACTGGCGCTTCTGCTGGCGATCTGCATGCTGGGCGCGGCGGCGGCGGAGACGATTTCCTTCAGCGGAACCGTGGAGGCCAGCGAGACCGCCCAGGTCTACGGGACGGCGGGCCTGACCGTGGAGACGGTGCCCGTGCGGGTGGGGCAGGCCGTGACCGCGGACACCGTCATCGCGACGCTGAAAACGACGAAGGTCTACGCGCCGGAGGACGGAACCGTGTCCGCCGTGTTCGCGGAGGCCGGGGACCGGGCGGATGCCGTGACGGAGAGGTACGGCGGGATCGTGTACCTGGAGAGCCCCTACACCCTGATGGTTTCCACCACGACCAGCAAGGCCTACGAGGAAAAGGAGAACTATATCGTGCATCCCGGCGAGACGGTGTATGTGGTCAGCCGGAGCCATAACTCCACCAGGGGAAAGGGGATCATTACCACCGTGGAGGGGAGCTCCTATACGGTGCTGATCACCGAGGGCGAGTTCCTCGTCGGGGACAGCGTCAATATCTGCCGGGGATCCAACTATTCCATGATGACCAGCCTGGGCCGGGGCAACATTTCCCGGGTTTCTCCCACCGCGGTGACCGGCAGCGGGTACATCGTTTCCTGCGCCGTGCAGGCGGGGGACAAGGTGACCCGGGGCCAGCTGCTGTTTGAGACGGTGACAGGGGACTTCGGCAGCCCCGAGGAGGTCAGCACGGAGATCAGGGCCGGCACGGACGGGGTCATCTCCAGCCTGAATATCAGCGCGGGCGGCAGCCTGGAGAAGGCGGGCGTGATCGCGGAAATCTATCCGAAGAACGCGGTGCAGGTCACCGCGGAGGTGTCGGAGACGGATCTGAAGGAGCTGTCCGTGGGGCAGAAGGTGAAGGTGGAGCTGGACTGGAACCAGGATCTGGGCGTCAGCTACGAGGGCACCGTTGAGATGATCTCCTGCCTGGGCACCGCGGGGGAGGAAAGCACCACCTTCCCGGTGTACGTCTCCTTCCTTCCGGATGATAACACCCGCTACGGCATGACCGCGCTGGTGACCACGCTGGAGAGCGGAGAAGAAGCGGAAGACGAAAACGCGGAGGAATCCGGGGAACCGGAGACCGGGGATGAAGCCGGGCAGGAAGAAGGTCCGGAGGCGGCCGGCCGGCCCGGGGAGACGGAGAATACCGGGGAAAGACCCCGGGGCGAGGGCCGGCAGCGGACGGAATAATCCGGAAGAATACGCTCCGCGGCAGACCCATTGATCCCGGACCGGAAAGCGTTCCGGGACGGGGCGAACAGGAAACCGGTTTTTTTCAGGCGGAGCGGCGGCTCCGCCTCTTCCGTTTGTTTCGGCCCGCCCCGCCTTCCTTTCCCCCGCGTCAGGCTTGCGAAACCGGCGGATTTCCTGTATCATACAGCATGAAAGTGAAGCGTGGAGAGGAGCGCGGCATACGATGGCGGGGAAAAGGATGAAAAGGGCATGCTGTCTTTACCTGGCGGCAATGCTGATGCTTTGGGCGGGCGCAGGCTCCGCCGGCGGCGTGATTCCCAATCTGCGGGAGGATCCCGTGCCCACGCCGGCCCCCGGGGTGTTTTCCTTCCGGGGCGGCGTGCAGTGGAACATGACGCGGGAGCTGGTCAAGGCGCTGGAGACGGTGGAGCTGACCGAGCGCGCCCAGGACGGCTGGAGCATCCTGTTTCCGCTGACCCGGGTGGAGGTCAGCCGGTATACCGCCGACCTGGTCTACATGTTCTACAATGACCGGCTGAAGATGATCTCCTACGATTTCGGGGCGGGCGGCACGCAGACGGATTTTCAGTATCTGACCGGGGCGCTGGATTCGGTGTACGGGGATCATACCGAACCCGCCGCGGCGGACATCATCGGCGTCATGGATCAGATCTATCCGGGCTACTACAGCGCGGAGAAGCTGCTCAATCGCAGGGGATGGAGAGCCGGCGAGGATACGCTGATCTATCTGTACTATTACGCGGAAAATGCCTACGCGATCCTGTACGTCTGCGCGGGCGGCGCGCCGGCCTCCTATGTGACGACCGGGCTGTGAGCCGCCGGGCGGCGGAAGCGGGAAGGAAAGGAAAGACCCATGGACGGAATGGAGGCCGCGCTGGAGGAGGCCCGGAAGGCGATGGTGGAGGGCGAGGTGCCGGTGGGCGCGGCGCTGCTCCGGGGGGAGGAAATCCTCTGGGCGGATCATAACCGCCGGGAGCAGCGGCAGGACCCCACGGCCCACGCGGAGATGCTCTGCCTGCGGGAGGGCGCCGGACAGCTGGGAAGCTGGCGACTCGAGGAGTGCACGCTGTACGTGACGCTGGAGCCCTGCCCCATGTGCGCCGGCGCGATGGTCATGAGCCGGCTTGGAAAATGCGTCTGGGGCGCTGCCGACCCGGAAAAGGGATGCTGCGGCAGCGTATACGATCTGCCCGCGGACCCGGCGCTGCATTCGGACACCCGGTGGACCGCGGGCGAGCGGGAGAAGGAATGCGCGGCGCTGCTGGAAGCCTTCTTTCAGGGCCGGCGGCGGGAAAAGGACGGGGAAACATCCGGCGAAGCGGGGAAATGAAAGGGAAAAACAAGATGCTTCAGAAGATCATGGCGGCGGTGACTGCGCTGCTTCTGTGGATCCTGCCGGGCGGGCTGCCCTCCGCTCCCGCGGAGACGCCGGCCGGAGAAGAAATGACCCTGACGGCCTTCAACGTGGGGAAGGCGGACTGCCTGCTGCTTCGCTGCGGGGAAAACGCGTACCTGATCGATACGGCCAGGGGGAAGCATCACGAGCAGATCATGGAGGGGCTGAAGAAGCTGGGCGTGGACCGCCTCGACGGCATCCTGATCACCCATATGGATTCCGATCACGTGGGCGGGCTGAAGAAGCTGCTGAAAACGGAGCTTCGGGCGGATCATCTGTACGGCCCGGCCTACTACTTTCCCGAGGAAGGAAAGAAGGAGGAAAGCCCGATCCTGAAAGCGGCGGAGAAGCAGAACATGACGCCGAAGGTGCTGCGGCCCGGGGATGAACTGCCCCTCGGATCGGGCACCCTGCGGGTGCTGGGTCCCCTGCGTGCCGCGACGGACAAGGAGGACAACAACTCCCTGGTGCTGTATGCCGAGGCGGCGGGCGGATCGATCCTGCTGGCCGGAGACATGGAGTTTCCGGAGGAGGCGGACCTGCTGGCGGCGGGCAGCATCCCGGAGGCGGATGTGCTGAAGGTGGGCAACCACGGGGACGGCGACGCCACCAGTCCGGAGCTGCTCCGGGCCGTGAAGCCCCGGATCGCGGTGATTTCCACCAGCACCGAGGAGAAGGCGAGCACCCCCGAGGACCGGGTCCTTCAGGATCTGGCCGCCTGCGGCGCCGAGGTTTATCAGACCCAGGAGGCGGTCTGGGGTATCCGGGTCACGATCCGGGACGGCCAGGTGACCGCCGCACGGATGGACACGCTGCCCTGAGCGGAGCCCGGAGCCGGCGAATACGGTTCCGGATGTCCCCGGGCTTTTTCCCGCGGGTGCCTCAGCACCGCCCAAACGCATACAAAAAGCCCTCTCTTCCGGCCGGAAGAGGGGGCTGCGATGCAAAAAAGCGTGCGAGCGTGACCATAAGCCGGGTTCTGTATTGGGCGATCATCTATCCAGGCCATTCGTTACCGAATGGCTCAAGCGATCGCGGGAAATGCAGCGAGCAGCCGACGATTCCCGCATCTTGCACCGGGTGGGGTTTACAGCACGGGCAGGTTACCGGGCCCGTGGGTGAGCTCTTACCTCGCCTTTCCACCCTTACTGAGAGAGGGCCCGAAGGCCTGCCCTCAGCGGTATATCTCTGTTGCACTCTCCCTGGAGTCGCCTCCGCCGGCCGTTAGCCGGCACCCTTGCTCTGCGGTGCCCGGACTTTCCTCATGCCGAAGGGCATGCGATCGCCTGTTCACCTCGCACGGCGGATATTTTACAATGTCAGAAAGGATCCTGTCAATGCCGACCACGCAAGAATCTTTCACTCCGGTTCCCACGGCTCGGGAGTCCGGCAATCACGGTTCCCCGGTTATGGGCTTCCGCTATCCGGACAGCTCTCCCCAAAAGCCCGCACGAAGAGGGACCGGCCCTGTCCCCGCCGGAAACCTGGCGACGGGAACGCTGAAGTATATCGCGCTCTTTTTCATGATCATCGATCATCTGGGAGCGGTGGTGTTTCCGCGGATTCCGGAGATGCGTATTCTGGGGAGAATCGCCTTTCCGATCTACTGCTGGTGCATGGTGGCGGGATTCCATTTCACGCGCAGCGTGCCCAGATATCTGATGCGCATTCTCGTGACGGGGCTGATTTCCCAGCCGCTCTACGCCATTGTGATGAATCACGTGGGCACCACCGGAAATATCCTCTACGACTACCTGCTGAACAAGCCGAACATCTTTCTGACGCTGTTCCTGGGCCTGGCGGGCCTGTGGGGCATCCGGGAGAAAAAATGGGGCAGCCACATCTGGGGCCCCGCGGCGGCCGTGGCCCTGGCCACCGTCTTCGGCGTGGATTACGGATGGCGAGGGGTGCTGTTCATCATGCTGCTGTATGCTGCGCGCACCTCCCGGCCGGCCATCGCCGCGGTCATGATCGCCTTCTTCCTTTACTGGGGAACCTTCTACTATCCGACCTCCTCGCTGTTCGGAATCCCCATTTCGCTGAGCGAATTGCCTTTCTGGCTGTCCCAGCCGCTGAACGCTTTCCTGCGGCTGGAGACCTACGGGCTGCTTTCCATGCCCTTTATTCTGATCCGCTTCCGGAAGGACACGCGGATGATGCTCTGGATGAGCTACTCTCTGTATCCGGCCCATCTGCTGCTGGTCTGGCTGGTCAAAACCCTGGTGCTGGGCTGACCGGAATCAAGCTGTCTCATTTCTGAGAATAGAACCCCTCCGGGGGAGAAAAAGATCCTGCTCTCTGCCGTCCCGAAAGGGATGTCCCGATGCCCGGCCCTGACGGACCGATCCGGATTTTCAGGAGGAGTGCTTACATGAAGAAATACCGGCAGCCCGGAAAACACGGAAGATGCCTTGTTTTTCTGTGGGGCCTGATGATTGCGCTGACGGTCCGGATCGGATGCGCGGCAGCCGAAAGGCAGCTGACCGTGATGGTTTACATGTGCGGAAGCAATCTGGAAAGCACCTACGGGTCAGCGACAGCCGACCTGGCGGAAATGAGCAGCGCGGGAATCGACGGGGAAAAAACCTGCGTGCTGGTGATGACGGGCGGCTCCACCAGATGGCTGCAGGGGTATGACCCCGAGGAATCCGTCATCACGGAGGTGGGCGCCCGGGGCAGCCGGGTGATTCAGCGGACGGAAAAAAAGAACATGGGGCAGGGGGAAGCGCTCACGGATTTTCTCCGGTTCTGCACGGAGGCCAGACCGGCGGAACGGTATGCCCTGATCCTGTGGGATCACGGAGCTGGTCCCGTGGACGGCGTATGCTGGGACGAACAGAACGGGGGCGACCACCTGACCCTGCGGGAGCTGACGGACGCGCTGGCGGAGAGCCCCTTCCGGGAGCGAAAGCTGGACTGGATCGGGTTTGATGCCTGCCTGATGAGCTCGGTGGAGGTGGCCGGAAAACTGGCGCCCTATGCGGAGTACATGATTGCTTCCCAGGCGGAGGAGCCGGCCACGGGTTGGAACTATGCCTTCCTGAAGGGTGCGGAGGCCGACCGGGACGGGGCCGAGACGGGAAGGCGGATTGTGGACAGCTACTTCGCTGTTCCGCCGAAGAACGGGGAGACGCTGACCCTGGCCTGCGTGGACCTGAGCGCCGTGGCGGACGTGGAAAGCGGAATGGACGCCATGTACCGGGAGATGGCAAAGGGCATGAGCCGGGAAATCTTCTCCATACTTGCCCGGATGAGACAGAAAGCGACGGACTTCGGGCGCGGCGTGGGAGCCTCCGGGGAAAGCAGCGGATATGACCTGGTGGATCTGCTTTCCCTGTGCGACTGCTACGGGGCGGAGAATCCTGAGGGGGCCGAACTGGTCCGGAAAGCCACGGAAAGGGCCGTCGTCTTCAGCCGATCCACCCTGGAGGGATGCTGCGGGCTGAGCGTCTATCATCCCTTCAGAAACCGGGAGAAATACCGGACGGAATGGCAGGAGGCCTACTCCGGGCTTGAATTCTGCCCGGGATATACCGCCTATGTGAGAGCCTACGGCAGCATCATGACGGGCGAAAGACTGATCTTCTGGAATCAGCTCAGGGACATCCGGGCGAAACAGCTGACGTCAGCGTCCTGGGAGACGGAGGAAGCCGGGAAGGATCCGGACGCGCAGCCCCTGACCCAGGTGACGCTGAGTCTGACGGAGGAGCAGGCGGAGAACCTGGCCAGCGCACGGTTGGTGGTGTTGGCGCAGAATCCCTACGACTACGCGGACGAGGCCTATTTCCAGGTTTTCAGCACGGCGGAGGTCCGTCGGGAGGGAACGACCCTGACCGCCGAATATGACGGAACCTGTCTGCAGGCCGTGAATGAGTCGGGATACGATTTTCTGACCGGAGCGATCTCCTACCGGCTGACGGAGGAAGGTACCTATGTCGTTCCGCTTTACCCCTTCGATGAGCTTGGAAACAGGGCTGAGGAGCCGATCTGGGCGGAGTACGATAAGAATGGACAGGGAGTTCTTGAGCTGAGAGGCTACGCCGTCTACGATGAAATGACGGGGATGATTTCCCGCCGGGCGGACATTGACCTTTCCGGATACGCGGGGATCACCTTTCTGAACGAATACCGCATCCTGACGAGAAATGAGCAGGGAGAAATCCTGGCCTTTGACGAATGGACGGAGGACACCCACCGGGATACCCAGTGGAAGGCGAGAGCGGACTCGGACCGGACCCGTTTTCAGCTCAGCTTTGAGCTGGACGCAGCGCATGCCGAGAGCCTTTTCGGTGCCTACGAGCTGACGGACACCCAGGGAAACTACTGGATGTCAGAGCTGGTGCCGCTGGCCGCGGGCGGAATGACCTGGTATCAGCCGAGAACGTTTCCGGCTCCGGAGCTCGGGGACATTCAGGCGGAGGTCTACTATCAGGCGCAGAAGCGGAGCGCCCTCGTCTCTCTGAATGTGACCAACGTTTCAGACCGCCCGCTGACCTTTCCGGACTGGAAAGAGATGGAGGAACTCGGAATCAGCTCACCGAAGGTGAACGGGCGGGAAGTAATGTCGGTTCCGCGCTGGATCAGGCTGGAGAAGGACGGGGAGCTTTCCCCGATGGAGTCGACGCTGGATCCGGGGGAAACCGGCATCCTGATCTTTGAAATCAACGGGGGGATGCTGGAGGATTTCGCACCGGAGGATACGGTACGGAAAATCCAGGGAATGATGTGCTTCCGGGATGAGAACCCGGAAGAGATCAGCCTGATCGAGTTTACCCTTCAGACGGAGATCCCCGTGAGCGCCTTCCTGACGGAGGGAGAGGCGGAGCCGGATGTTCCGGCCTTTCCGGAATTCGAGCTGACGATTCCTTCTCTGGACGGAGGACCCCTCCGGGCGTGGGGCGTCGCGTCGCTGCGGCCCGCAGAGGCCGCGGAGAACAGCCGCGTCCTGTTCAGCCAGGTTCTGGAGAATACGACGGAATCTGATCTGATGTTCATTCTGGAGGGGATCAGCGCGAACGGTATTCCGGTATCCCCCGGCGCGGTCGGAACAGGGGGCACCGGCGGACGAATGGAAGGAACGAATCTGACTTCGCTGGCTCCGGGGGAAACTGGAGCCGCTACGGCGGACCTGAGGTATGAGCAGCTGGAGCAGCTGGTGCCGGATGTAGCCCTGAAGGAGATCGCCACGAAGCTGACCGTTTTCCGGCTGAAGGACGGTCAGCCTGAGGAGATGACAAGCATGCCGGTCCGGTTCCAGACCGAAATCCCGTTGAATGTCCTGTATCCGGACGCGGAGACGCTTCCCACCCAGGAGGTCGTGGACGCGGGGAAACAGATGGGCGCCGTGAGCGAAGAGACGGAGAAAACCCTTCTGGATCTGGAGGAATGCCGGGTCAGTCTCCGGGGCATGTGGCTGGTCGGGCGGGATGCGGTGATGCTGCTGAAAGCGGAAAACCGGACAGGGAAGCCGATGAGCCTCTATCTGGGACAGGCGGAGATGGACGGGGAAGCTGCGAGGATCGGTCAGACGCGGAATGAGCTGGCCAAGGCCCGGGATCGCAGGACCAAGGTATTCGGCCTCGGGGAGGCATCCTGGAGCGCGGAAACCGGCGCGAAGGCAGAAATCTCCACGGGCGGAAGCAGGCTGTTCTATGTTTCCGTCACCCCGGAGGATCCGCTGAAGGAGGAATTCCGGGAGCTGAGCTTTCATGCCTTTCTTTACTCCCCGGACGATCCGCTTCAGTGCGTATACACGGATGCTATCCGCCTCGCCACGGAGGAGGCCGGCCCGCTGAAGCCCGGGATGCTGGCTGTGGCCGAGGCGGGGGATTACAGGATCACCGAGGGACAGACGATGCTTCCCGAAAAAAGGGAGTTTTTCTCCGGTGAGGCGTTTTCCCTTCCGGCGGAGCTGCCGGATTACATCAGGCTGAAAGCGGTTCCCGGCGACGGAGAACGAATCCGGGAAGGATACGCCGCGGTTTTCCGGCGGATCTCTTCGGATCGGGTGCTGGCGGAGGAGAACATCGTGAACGCGACGGACCTGCAGACCGGAGGCGGAATGGCGGATTTTTCCGGCGGACGCGAGTGGCTCCTGTATGAGGGAATCGTCATGCTGGAGGCGCAGGAGGACGGAAGCGCAGCCGCGGAGTATCCGATGATCCGGCCCCTGATCCGGACCGGGTACGGGACGATGCCGATGCGGATCGCCGAGTTCTCCCCTCCGGAGGGGAAGACGCTGAAGGTGTTCCAGTCCGGAGCACATTTCACCTTCCTGTCCTCAGCCTATCCGGGGGCGGTGCTGGGCGGAGGCGTCGGCTCCGTCGAGCTGACGCTGGACTGGAGCCTGGGCAGCGGCAGAATGACGGACATGAAGCAGGCAGAAGGGGACTATTCCGCGCTGGCGGGCCTCATCACCCAGAAGGTCCGTCTGATTCCGTCGGAAACCGGCGCCGAAGGCCTTCTGGCCTTCCTGAATGAGGACAGCGGAGGCGTTCGCCTGGATCAGATGCTGCGGCTGGACCGGGATAGTATTTCCTTTGAAATCGAAAAGCTGACGAATCCGGAAAACCTGTCGGTTGCTTTTGTGTATCTGACCGAGGACGGAAAGGTCCGGTGCACGGAAGCTCAGCCGCTGGACTTCTTCCGCTGAGAAGGACCGGCGGGCAAGACGAAAGAACCGTCCCCCTGTCTGGGAGGGCAAGACGAAAGAACCGTCCCCCTGTCTGGCTGTCTGCTGGCTGAGTGAATTCAGGAAAAAGAAAACCCCTGAGAACGATGATTCTCAGGGGTTTCTTTGCGTACGCCCGGCAGGATTCGAACCTGTGACCTTCAGAGTCGGAGTCTGACACTCTATCCAACTGAGCTACGAGCGCTCAACATGAGATATCCTAGCACAACTCTGAACAAAAGTCAAACATTTTGTAAAATGCAGATGTCACCGGATGGCTCCGATCAGATCGCGGACGACCTCTCCGGCGATGATGAGACCCATGACGGAGGGGACGAAGGCCAGGCTGCCGGGGGTGGAACGGCGGCGCGGGGAAACCGGGCCGGGACCCGGTCCGACGGCTCCGGCAGCTTCGTCCTGCGGGCTGACGGGCTCCTCCTCTGCGGCTTCCCCCTGCGGGGAAAGGGGTTCTTCCTCGGAATAAACCACCTTGAGGTGATCGATGCCCCGCTTTCGGCATTCCCGGCGGAGCACCCGGGCGAGGGGATCCATCCGGGTTTCATAAAGATCCCCCACGCGGAAGCGGGTGGGATCCAGCTTGTTGCCCGCGCCCATGGCGCTGATCAGGCGAACCCCGGTGTCCCGTGCTCGCTGGATCAGCGCCAGCTTGGCGGCCACCGTGTCCACCGCGTCGACGACATAGTCATAGGTTTCAAAGGGAAAGGAATTCACATTTTCGGGAAGCACGAAGGTCTCGTGCAGCACGATTTCCGCACCGGGGCTGATGCTGCGGATCCGCTCCGCCATGACCTCCGTTTTCAGGCGGCCGACGGTATCCACCGTGGCGATGATCTGCCGGTTCAGATTGGAGGGCGCGACGCGGTCCGCGTCCGTCAGCTCCAGGTGTCCGACGCCGCTGCGGGCCAGGGCCTCGCAGACATAGCCGCCCACGCCGCCCAGCCCGAAGACCGCGACCCGGGCCCGGGCAAGACGGTCCATGGCGTCCTCGCCCAGCAGCAGACGGGAGCGGGAAAAATAATCCTGCATGGAGTTTCTCCTTTCCGGGCGAAAGCCCTGAAAACGCGGCGCCGCGGGACAAACAGCGGGAAGACACCGGGCGCGCGGGGAGGCGGAACAGCACGGAATCCGCGGGCCGACCGCTGAAAAAAAGCATTTTCTTTGCCGCCGGTTTATGGTATGATACAGCGCAATCACCATGACAGGAGGCGGACAGAGTGAGCGAGTTCGAGCGGGAGTTCACCCTGCGGATCAGCGAATGCGACGTGAACAGCCTGTGGAGGCTGGGAGCGATGATGACCGAAATGCAGGAGACGGCGGGAGACCACAGCGATGCCATCGGATGCGGGCGGGCGGCCCTGATGAAGGAGGGGCTGGCCTGGGTCGTGGCCCGGATGGAGATCCTGATGACCCGGTATCCGACCTTCGGAGAAAGAATTACCGTGCGCACCTGGCACCGGCCTACGCGGCACCGTTTCTTTCCCCGCTTTTTCCGGATTACGGACGGGGAGGGGAAGATCATCGCCCAGGCGAGCAGCCTTTGGCTGCTGATGGACCTCGAAACCAGGCAGAGCGTGGACGCGGGCCGGCTGCCGACGCCCCTGCCGGACAACAGCGGCATGCCGGAGGAGATCCCGCTGCCGAAGGGAATCCTCAGCCTGGAGACGCCGGAGACGATGCACGCCTACACGTCCGTGTATACGGATCTGGACGGGAACGGGCATGTGAACAACACCCGTTACGTCGACTGGCTGTGCAACGCGCTGGGGACGGAAACCATGACCGCCCATCCGCCGGAAAGGCTGACGATCCACTTTGACAGCGAAGTCCGCGCGGAGCAGCCGGTGGACATGCGGCTGAGACAGGATGGCCTGCGGTACCAGATGACGGGAATCCACGACGGGCGGACGGCCTTTGAAATCAGCGGGACGCTGATGGAAACGCCGAAAACCTGAGGCGGGCTCACCGGGCCTATTCTATCAGAAGCATCGGGGACGCGCAATGAAGCTTCCCCGATTTTTCTTGTATCCTGCGTCAGAGTCTGATAAACTGAAAGGACCAGGCCGAAAAGGGCCGGTCCGTGAATCTGAGCGGGTGCTCAGACCAACGATCCAGGAAAGGAGCATCTCCGAATGTCCATTTCATCCCATCTGCTTTCCGCTGTTTTCAGCGATGAGACCCCGACCTTCCGCTATCCCTCCGAGCCGGATCCGGGCGATTCCGTGATGATCCGCCTTCGGGTGGCGAAGGACAGCGCCCGAAGGGTGGTTCTGCTGCTGGAATCCCTGGAGGTCGGTACGCTGATGGTCCGGACCCGGTCGGATGATTATTTTGATTACTACGAAGCCGGCATCATGTGCGACGACACCGAGGTCATGTACCGCTTCCTGATCGAGGGCGAGGGCAATCTTCGCATCGCCTACGACAAGAACGGCTGCCGCTACACCGAGGACGGCAGCATGCCGGAGTACAACAACGCCTACGCCTTCCGCTTCACCCCGGGCTTCCATGTGCCGGCCTGGGCCAAGGGCGCCGTGCAGTATCAGATCTTTACCGACCGGTTCTGCAACGGCAATCCGGACAACGATGTGACGGACAACGAATATTACTACACCGTGGGGCATTCCAAGCACATCGCGGACTGGGACGCCATGCCGACGGACACGGACATCCGCTGCTTCTACGGCGGGGACCTGCAGGGCATCCTCGACAAGCTGGACTATCTGCAGGACCTGGGGATCGAAACCCTGTATCTGAACCCGATCTTTGTTTCCCCCTCCAACCACAAGTACGACACCCAGGACTATGAGCACATCGACCCGCATTTCGGCGTCATCACAGACGATATCGAGCACGCGATGCAGGCCTGGGAGAAGCACAACGGCTTTGCCCCCCGGTACATCCGCCGGGTGACCTCCATGGAGAACCTCGAAAAGAGCGACGATCTGTTTGCCCAGCTGTGCAGGGAGCTTCACCGGCGGGGGATGCGGATCATCCTGGACGGCGTGTTCAACCACTGCGGATCCTTCAACAAATGGATGGACTACGAGGGGATCTATCTGGGCAAGGCCGGGTTCCAACCCGGCGCCTTCCAGAGCGTGCACAGCCCCTACCGCTCCTATTTCCATTTCTATGACAACGGAAACGGGCGCAGCCCCGCCTATGAGGGCTGGTGGGGATATTCCACGCTGCCGAAGCTGAACTACGAGGAATCTCCCGCCCTGTGCGAGGAAATCTACCGCATCGCGGAGAAATGGGTGTCCCCGCCCTATTCCATCGACGGATGGCGGCTGGACGTGGCGGCCGATCTGGGCCACAGCGCGGAATTCAATCACAGCTTCTGGCGGACCTTCCGGCAGCGGGTCAAGGCCGTGAATCCCGATGTGCTGATCATCGCGGAGCACTACGGGGATCCCTCGCCCTGGCTGCAGGGGGATCAGTGGGACACCGTCATGAACTATGACGCGTTCATGGAGCCGGTGACCTGGTTCCTGACCGGCATGGAGAAGCATTCCGACTCCATGCGGGACGACCTGTATCAGGACGGGAACGCGTTCTTCGACATCATGCGGGACAAGATGTCCCGGCTGACCTATCCCTCACTGATGAGCGCCATGAACGAGCTGAGCAATCACGACCACTCCCGCTTCCTGACCCGGACCAACCGGATGGTGGGCCGCTTCAACACCCGGGGCTCGGAGGCGGCCGGCCAGGGAATCAACCGGGGCGTCTTCCGGGAGGCGGTGACCATGCAGATGACCTGGCCCGGCGCGCCGACCGTCTACTACGCGGACGAGGCGGGTCAGGTGGGCTGGACCGATCCCGACGACCGGCGGACGTATCCGTGGGGACATGAGGATCAGTCCCTGATTCAGCTGCACAAAGACCTGATCGGGCTGCGGAAAAAGCTGCCGGTCCTGGTGGACGGATGTCTGAAGCCCCTGCTGGCGGACTACGGGCGGATCGCCTATGCCCGGTTCAGCGAGACCCAGCGGGTCGTGGTCGCGGTCAACAATACCAGCGGCTGGACCAGCTTCCGCCTGTTCGTCCGGGATGCGGGAAGCCCGGAGAAGGAGATTTTCATCCGGCGCATCGTGACCGGAGAGGACGCGCATTCGACGAAGAAGGAGGTCTGCCCGCCCGTGCTGGACGGTTACCTGTCCTTCGATCTTCCGCCGTTCTCCTCCGTGGTATATGCCAATGAAGAATGAGCTGAAAATGCCCTCGAGCCTGCCGGAGGGATGGCGGAAAACCCCGGAGGGGGGCCTGACCTCCGCGGAGGCCGCGAAGCGGAAAAGAAACATCGTGCCCCGGGATGACGGAAAGCCGACGGCCCGGATCATTACGGAAAACGTGTTCACCCTGTTCAACGGGCTGAACCTGCTGCTGGCCGCGGCGCTGATCCTGGTGGGCAGCTACCGCAACATGCTGTTCCTGGGCGTCGTGATCACGAACACCGGGATCGCGATCATTCAGGAAATCCGGGCCCGGAACACCATCCGGAAGATGAAGCTGCTGAACGCGCCCCGGGTGCATGTGATCCGGGACGGCCGGGAAATCGAGCTGACGCCGGAGGAAACCGTGGAGGGGGATCTGGCGGTCTTCCGCGGCGGGGACCAGATCGCGGCGGACTGCATTGCGGTTTCCGGCGCGGGGCGGGCCATGGAAAGCCTGCTGACCGGGGAGAGCAACGACATTCCCAAGCAGGAGGGCGACTGGCTTTACTCCGGATCCTTCCTGACGGAGGGGCGGGTGACGGGCCAGATGGTCTACGTCGGCGAGGAAAGCTATGTCGGCCGTCTGACCAAGGAGGCCCAGCAGCAGCGCCGGCCGGAATCCGGCCTGATGCTGGAGATGAGAAGGCTGATCCGCTGGGACAGCATGGCCCTGCTGCCCCTGGGGCTTGCCCTGTTCCTGAAGCAGACGCTCTGGCAGAAGCTGCCGATGGCCTCCGCGGTGCCCTCCACCGTTGCCGCCATGCTGGGCATGATTCCGGAGGGACTGATGCTGCTGACCTCCGCGGCCCTGGCGGTCGGAATTGTCCGGCTGGCCCGGAAACAGGTGCTGGTCCAGGAGCTGTACAGCATTGAGAACCTGGCGAGGGTCGATACCCTCTGCCTGGACAAGACCGGCACCCTGACCACAGGAAAAATGCGGGTGGAATCGGTGATTCCGCTGGAGGAGAGCGAGGGATACGCGAGGGCGGCGCTGAGCCGCTTCCTGGGCGCCTTTGACGAAAAGAGCGGCACGCTGAACGCGCTGCGGGCCGCGGTCGCCCCCGGCACGGAGATTCCGCTGGCCGTCCAGCCCTTCTCCTCGGCGAGAAAGAAGTCCGCCGCGAGCTTTGCCGGCGGAAAGACCCTGATCCTAGGGGCACCGGAATATGTCCTGCAGGAGGATTATCCCGAAGAGCTGCGGACCCAGGTCAATGCGCTGGCCCGGGAGGGAAAGCGCGTGGTGATTCTGGCGGAGGGAGAGGGCCTCATCGAGGGAGACCGCCTGCCCTCTGTCCGGCGAAAGCTGGCGCTTTTTGCCCTGTCGGACGAGCTGCGGCCCCATGTGGCGGAAACGACCGCCTACTTCCGGCAGGAAGGGGTGACGCTGAAGGTCATTTCCGGAGATAATCCGGAAACCGTTTCCCGGGTTGCTCGGACAGCGGGACTCGTGGGATGGGACGCGTCCGTGGACGCCCGGGAGCTGACGGACGAAAGCCGGATGCTGGAGGCCTGCGAGAAATACACGGTCTTCGGCCGGGTCACCCCGGAGCAGAAGAAGCTGCTGATCGAAGCCCTGAAAAAGAAGGGCCACACCGTCGCCATGACGGGGGACGGCGTGAACGACATCCCGGCCCTGCGGATGGCCGACTGCTCCATTGCCATGGCCGAGGGATCGGACGCGACCCGGCACGCCGCCCAGCTGACGCTGCTGAACAGCGATTTCGCCTCGGTTCCGGATATCGTGCTGGAGGGACGGCGGGTCATCAACAACATCACCCGATCCGCCTCCTTGTTCCTGACCAAGACGGTTTTCAGCTTCCTGCTGAGCCTGCTGACCCTCGTTTCCCCGGGAACCTATCCCTTCCAGCCGATCCAGATGAGCCTGGTCAGCGCCTGCACGGTGGGTATTCCGGGCTTCCTGCTGGCCATGGAGCGGAGCCGGGAACGGATTCGGGGTAAGTTTCTGCGGACCGTGCTGCGGAACGCGCTGCCCGGCGGAGTGGCCGTGGCGCTGTGCGCGACGCTGGCCATGCTGCTGACCCACGCGGGCTGGACGGCGGAGACCTGCTCCACGCTCGCGACCTGGATCGCGGCGCTGATCGGAACCGTTGTGCTGGCCAGAGCCTGCTGGCCGCTGAATCCCGCCCGGGGGGCGATCACCATCGGGGCGATGGGACTCTTCGTCCTGTGCGCGGTGACCTTCGGGCATATCTTCCTGCTGACCCGGCTGAAGGGAACGGAATGGGCCGTGCTGTCCGGACTGGCGGCCCTGGGCATCGGAAGCTACTTCCTGACGGACTGGCTGGCCCGAAAAAAAGAGAAGAAAGCAAAGGACGCGGCATAGGGACGGCATCCTTGAAGCGGCAGACGTCCGCATTCAAAAAGCTCCAGTACAGATGCGGGAGCCTTCAGGAAAGAGAAACCCGCAAGGACGCGGGAACATCAAAAATACCCGCCGGTTCATTTTGAAACCGGCGGGCTTTTTACGGCTTTGCAGGAACCCGGGATCGGAACCCCGGGATCCGCGAAGCGGGAAGGATTACTGCTGGGGCTGAGAGGGCGTCAGCAGCGGCGCGATTTCGGGCGCGGCCTGAATCGCGTTGGACAGCACCTGGATCAGACCGGTCTGCACGTCGGCCATGAAGCCCTGGAAGGCTTCGCCCTGCTGATCCTGCAGATCCTGCAGGCCGATTTCCGTCTTGCCGTCGATTCCAAAGCGTCCGGTCAGGACACCGCCGGGCACGGTTTCCGCGTTGAGGACTGCCAGATCCACGCCGTTCATCGCGACGGTGAAGTCCGCGGTCTTCTTCCCATCGGTGACCTTGGAAATGTTGCCCTTGAGGGAAACGGTCAGGCCTTCCTGAGGAACGAATTCCAGCGCCAGCGCCGTCGCGCCTTCGGCATCGGACTGCAGCTGGAAGGTCAGCTGGTTCAGCACGGCCAGATCCACAACCACTCCGCCGGCCACGCTGCCCATGGTGATATTGACATCCTGCTCATCCTTGGTCAGCAGGGCGCGGAAGAGGGAATCGCCGGCTTCGTTGCTCAGAAGCGCGGCATCCAGAGCGGGCAGCTCCTCATCGCTCTTGGCTTCGACACTGGAGATGGCCTGATCAATCTGCTCGGCATTCAGATCCACATTGACTCCGACCTGCTTCAGCTGGGCCAGATAGGAATCGAGCATGCCGGTGGACAGAATGGACTTGATGCCGTTCAGGCCGAGAAGAGCGACTTCCTTTGTCGTCATTTCAATGGGCATCTTCACGGTGAAGGCGGCTCCGTACAGCTCCTCGCTGATGGCCTCGGGAGCGCCCACCTTGCTGAGCACCTGCTCGCCGATGGCGGAGAAATGTTCCTGCAGACCGGCCAGGGCGGAGGCATCCGGCTGAACGGCGGCAGCGCCGAAGGCGGCCGCGTCGACCTTCAGAATGTAGCTCGGGAAGAGATCACTCAGGACGCTCATGAAGGTATCATCGGACAGCAGGGCAAAGCCGAGCACCGGATGATCCTTCAGGCTGACGGTGATTTCCCGGTCCACTCCGTCGGAAACGGCCTGAATCGTCAGGGTATTGAGCAGGTCCACGATCGTGGAAGCGGTCTCATTTCCTCCGGCGAGGGCGGAAACGGTTTCCGAGTTCAGGGTGAGCTTCACATTCGTCGTGGAGCCTTCAGCCGCCGTTTCGGCCACTGCGCCGAAGGACAGGGACAGCACCAGCATCAGGGCTGTCAGTACGGCCAGGATTTTTTTCATGATACAAAGACCTCCTTTTTTCCTTTAGCTTAATAAAGCATAGCTCATTATAGCACCATCCCGTGAAACGCACAACCATCCGGGCAGGTTCTTTTTTGCCATTCCTTGCAATATTCGGCATACGGACTCCTTATTCCTGCTTTTCGGGCGGGAAAAGGGAGACGGGAGGGGGCGGCGGAAGCTCACCGGAAGCGCTTCCGCCGGGAGGCCCGGGAAGCTTTCCCGGGCACTCCCAGTTATTGCAAAACCTGCCTCCGTCTGGTATACTTTCTTCCGAAAAAGAAAAAGAAACGGCCCGGGTGCGGGATCCGCGCAAGAGACGGAGAGTTGAATCGGGATGAAAAAGATCGGAAGAAAAGCAGGAGCAGCGCTGCTTGCGGCAGCGCTGCTGTTCGGCACGGCCGGCGTCGGCGCCGCGGAATGGGAAGAGGAAACCAAGAACGGGAAGACGAGCCGCCGGATCTGGACGGACGCGAACGGCGAGATCGCCCTCTCTCCGGAAGGGTACGCCATTGTGGCGATGAGCTACAGCGGCACCTCGGTGACGGAGAAATACTATGACGCCGACGGAAATCCCGCGCCCGCGGCCGGAGGATATTACGGCCGGATCCTGACCTATGGGAACAAGCACCGGCTCGAGGAGATCGTCTACCTGGACGCAAACTGGGAGAAGGCGGCCTGCGCCGAAGGCTACGCCCGGGTCCGGATTTCCTATACCTCGGCCGGCGGGGTGACCCAGGCCGGATACTATGACGAGGCGAATCACCTGATGATCGTTCCCTCCCTGGGATACGCCCAGGTGAAGAATGATTACCGGGGAACCACGCTGACGAAAACCACCTATCTGGACGCGGAGAAGCAGCCGGTGGATACACCGCTCGGATACGCGGTCATGAACCAGAACGTCAACCGGAGCAACCGGGTGACCGGCATCTCCTTCGAGCACGCGGACGGCAGCCCGGCCGTCGGGCCGGAGGGCTGGGCCGTCATGGAGCGCGAGCTGGACAAAAAGAACCGGGAGACCAGCCGGAAATACTATGACCTTTCCGGCGCGATGACGGACCGGGGGCTGGGATACGCCTACGAGACGAAGAAATGGGAGAGCGACCGGGTCTGCGTGATCAGCCGCTACAGCCTTGAGAATCAGCAGGTGCCCATGGGCGCGGGGTATGTATCCCTGCGGCGGGAGACGAACCGGGACGGTCAGGTGATCCGGGAAACCTTCCTGGATGAGACAGGCGCGGTGCAGGAGAACACCGAGGGCGTGGCCTCCCGGAAGTATACCTATGACGACGGAGACCGGATGGTACGGGTGACCTTTGAGGGCGCCCACGGGGACATCACGGAGGGCAGCGGCGGATACGCAGGCTATCAGGAAACCCTGAACGCCGACGGCTTTGTGGAGTCCCGGGTCTATCTGGGAAAGGGCGGAAAGCCGGTGAACACCTCCGGCGGATACAGCGAAATCCGCTATGCCTACGACGCCTTCGGCCGGGTCAGCCGGACGGAGTACTATGACACCAACGGAAACCTGCTCCGGCAGGAGTGAACGGGAGAAGAACAGGCTCCGCACCAGCCCCGCCTCCGGGGGGACGGGACGGACAGACAATTTCGAAAATCAAGGAGAATCCGGCTTCGGGCCGGAGGACAGAAGGAGGCCGCAGAATGGATATCCGGAAACTGAAAAGTCCCTATGAAATCATTCGCATCGATCCCTGGCTGGAGCCCTACAGCGGGGAAATCGACCTGCGGATGAACCGTTTTCTGGAGAGAAGAGCCCAGCTGGTGGGGGACGCGGAAACCCTGACGGATTTCGCGAACGGACACCTGTATTTCGGCATTCACCGGACGGAGACGGGATGGGTTGTCCGGGAATGGCTGCCCGGCGCGGACGCGGCGTATCTGACGGGAGACTTCAACGGATGGAGTCACGACCTGCATCCGATGGAGAAGAAGGAGAACGGCGTCTGGGAAATCCTGCTCGAGGGACGGGACGCGCTGAAGCATGGCCAGAACATCAAGCTGTGGGTTGAAAAGAACGGGGGCGGCTTCGAACGCATCCCCGCCTGCATCACCCGGGCGCAGCAGGATCCCCGGACCCATATGCTCTGCGGCCAGGTCTGGGATCCGGAACCCTTTGCCTGGACCGACGGGAAATGGCAGGAGAAAAAGCCGGAGGCGCCGCTGATCTATGAGGCGCATATCGGCATGGCGACCCAGGAAGAGCGGATCGGCACCTACCGGGAGTTCGCGGATCTGGTGCTGCCCAGGATTCAGAAGCTGGGCTACAACACCGTGCAGCTGATGGCCATCCAGGAGCATCCGTACTACGGATCCTTCGGATACCAGGTGACCAACTTCTACGCGGCCAGCTCCCGGTACGGTACGCCGGAGGATCTGAAGTATCTGATCAATCAGGCCCACGGGATGGGCCTGCGGGTGCTGCTTGACGTGGTGCACAGCCATGCCTGCCCCAACGTCGGGGAGGGACTGCAGTATCAGGACGGGACGGACGGCCAGTACTTCCTCGAAGGCTTCGCCGGCCAGCATCCGGCCTGGGGAACCCGGCTGTTCAACTACGGAAGGCCGGAGGTGCTTCACTTCCTGCTGAGCAATCTGAAATTCTGGATCGAGGAATACCATTTCGACGGATTCCGTTTCGACGGCGTGACCAGCATGATGTACCATGACCACGGGCTGGGCTCCGCCTTCTCCAATTACGGCATGTACTTCAACATGAACACCGACCTGGAGGCCATCAACTACCTGCAGCTGGCGGCGGAGCTGATCCACGAGGTGAACCCGAACGCCTCGGTCATCGCGGAGGACATGAGCGGCATGCCGGGCATGTGCCTGCCTCTGGAGCAGGGCGGTTTCGGGTTTGACTACCGGCTGGCCATGGGCGAGCCGGACTACTGGATCAAGCTGCTGAAGGAAACCCGGGACGAGGACTGGCAGATGAACGCCCTGTGGCACGAGATGACCACCCGGAGGCCGCAGGAGAAGGTCATCGGCTACTGCGAGAGCCATGACCAGGCGCTGGTCGGGGACAAGACGATCCTGTTCCGCATGGCGGATGCCGAGATGTATACCGGCATGGAGAAAAAGTATCACTCCGCGACCATGGACCGGGCCATCGAGCTGCACAAGATGATCCGGCTGCTGACGCTTTCCAGCGGCGGCAACGGCTACCTCAATTTCATGGGCAACGAATTCGGCCATCCCGAATGGATCGATTTCCCGCGGGAGGGCAACGGATGGAGCTACAAATACTGCCGGAGGCAGTGGCAGCTCGTCGACAACCCGGATCTGAAATACGAGTGGCTGAACGATTTTGACACCGCGATGATTCACCTGGCCCGGGAGCACAGGCTGCTGGACGATCCCTGGCCGGTGAACCTGTGGATCGACGAGGGACGGAAGATCATCGCCTTCAGCCGGGGGGGCCTGATCTTCCTCTTCGACTTCCATACCAGCTACAGTGAGCAGCATTTCTTCCTGCCCTGCCACACGACCGGGGAGGGGAAATACCGGGTCATCCTGAGCACGGACGAATTCCGCTTCGGCGGCGCCGGCCTTGTGTCGCACGACTATGAGTACCGGACCGAACAGGATCCGGAGCACGGCACGGGGTTCTACATCTACGCCCCGGCCCGGACCGCGATGGTGCTGCGGAAGGAATAAGGGCATTTTTCCCTTTCCTTTTTCGCGAAAGACATGTATAATGAAAAAAGGCTGTGCGCCGGGGCGCGCCGCGGCCGCGAAACCCTGACTATTATGAAGGAGACGGAAGCATCATGAAGATTCTGGTTGTAAACGCGGGTTCCTCCTCGCTGAAGTATCAGCTGATCGACATGGAGGGCGAAAAGGAGCTGGCCAAGGGGCTGGTCGAGCGCATTGGCATCGAGGGCAGCCGCCTGAAGCATTCGGCGGGGGAGAAGAGCACGGTCATCGAGGAAGAGATTCCGGATCATGAAGCCGCGGCCCAGCTGATGCTGAAGATCCTGCAGGATAAGGAATACGGCGTGATCAGAAGCACGGACGAGATCGGCGCGGTCGGCCACCGGGTGCTGCACGGCGGGAACAAGTTTACCGCCTCCATGATCGTGAACCAGGATGTCAAGGACGCCATCCGGGAATGCTTCCCGCTTGGACCGCTTCACAATCCCGCCAACCTGATGGGCATCGAAGCCTGCGAGAAGGTCATGAAGGGGACGCCCCAGGTCGCCGTGTTCGACACCGCGTTCCATCAGACGATGCCTCCGAAGGCCTATATGTACGGCGTTCCGAAGATGTATGAGGAAAAGCTGCATGTCCGCCGCTACGGCTTCCACGGCACCAGCCACCGCTTTGTGAGCCGCCGGGTGTGCGAGTTCCTGGGCGTGAAGCCCGAGGGCAAGCGGATCATCATCGCGCATCTGGGCAACGGCTCCAGCCTGAGCGCCGTGAAGGACGGCAAGTGCGTGGACACCTCCATGGGCCTGACGCCTCTGGAGGGCCTGCTGATGGGCACCCGCTGCGGCAGCCTGGATCCCGCCGTGGTGCAGTTCATCGCCAACAATCCCCTGAATGAGGACGGCACCCCCATGGGCCATCCGATCTCCGTGGATGATGTGCTGACGATGATGAACAAGAAGAGCGGCCTGCTGGGCATCAGCGGAAAGAGCAGCGACTGCCGCGACGTCGAGGCCATGGCGGACGCCGGGGATGAGAACGGCAAGCTGGCCATGGACATGCTGATCTACGGTATCAAGAAGTACATCGGCGCCTACGCGGCGGCCATGGGCGGCGTGGACATCATCTGCTTCACCGCCGGCATCGGCGAGAACAACGACAAGCTGCGCGCCGCCGTCATGGAGGGCATGGAGTTCCTGGGCGCGAAGATTGATCCCGCCAAGAACGCCGGCCGGGGCGAGAAGATCATCAGCGCGGACGACAGCAAGGTCACGGTCTGCGTCATTCCCACCAACGAGGAGATCATGATCGCCCGCGACACGCTGGATCTGGTCACCACCGGAAAGGTCCGGGACAACTGAGAAAACCCGGAAGGAAGCTGCTCAGCCCTGCGCATGCCTGGGGTATTCCGGCCCGGGCGGCGGCTCGCGCCTCCGTTCCGAACGCAGCGGTACAAAGGCTCTGCCTTCCCTTCGGTCGGCACAGCCCAAGTACCGGCGTTCTCCAAGGCGCCCGGATACGGAACACCCCGGCGCGCATGAAAGGCTGAGCAGCTGCGTCAGTGCGAAAACCCCTGAATTTGTTGTTGACAAAAGGTTTTTGAACGACTATAATGCTACACGGTCACTTTTGAGGTGAGGACATGGAGCTGGATGTTTCCAGGGCCTTAGCCCGGCCCGGTCAGGAGTTTCCCTTCTCCGGTACGCAGGCCATTGCGGATCAGGAGATCTACGGTACGGTGGTCAGACTGGACGACTGTGCGGTGGAGGGGACGTTCATGGCCGACGACGAGGGGAACATCTCCGTGAGAGGGCGGGTGGATACCGTCGCCCACGCTCCCTGCGCCAACTGCCTTCAGGAGGCTTCCGCCAGGGTCGGAAACGAGTTTGACGAGGAGTTCATCCGGAACGGCGACCCGGAGGATGATGAGATCTTCGCCTACGAAGGTCACAGGCTTTCCCTGGACAAGTTGGTCATGTCTTACGCCGTCATGGCTCTGCCGATCCGCTTCCTATGCAGGGAGGATTGTCCGGGCTTTGAAGAATATCTGGACCGGACGGAAAGCCCTGAGGAATCGGGGATTCAGCACCCGTTTGCGGGGCTGAGGCAATTGCTTGATCAAATGGAGGAGGTGTAAATATGGCTGTACCGAAGGGGAAAGTATCCAAGGCTCGCAAGAACAGCCGCCGCGCCAATTGGAAACTGCAGCTTCCGGCCATCGGGGAGTGCCCCCAGTGCCACCAGATGAAGCTGTCCCACCGCGTGTGCAAGAACTGCGGTTATTATAACGGCGTCCAGGTCGTCAACAAGGACGAAAAGAAGGACGCCTGATTGTCGACCGCTTTTTTATCCTGGTTTGACAGCTCCGTCCTGATTCGGGACGGGGCTTTTTCCTGTTTCCGGGACGCATGACACCGACCCGGCGGTCTTCTCCGCCGGGGGACGAGGAGGAAAGAAGACATGTCTGAGACGAAGAAGACGGGCGCGGAAATGGCGACCCGGTTTGATCCGCAGTCCATCGAGAGCGACATCTACGCGGCCTGGGAGGAAAGCGGCGCGTTTACGGCCCACAGGGTGGAGGGAAAGAAGCCTTTCACCATTGTGATGCCTCCGCCCAACATCACCGGACAGCTGCACATGGGGCACGCCATGGACTGCATCCTGCAGGACGCGCCCATCCGCTATCACCGGATGAAGGGGGATCCGACCCTGTGGCTGCCCGGGACGGACCATGCCGCCATCGCCACGGAGGTCAAGATCGTGGACGCCATGCGGAAGGAAGGCCTGACCAAGGCCAGCCTGGGCCGGGAGAAATTCCTCGAGCGGGCCTGGGATTGGAAGCGGGAATTCGGCGGCCGCATCGTGAACCAGCAGCGCCGCATGGGCGTCAGCTGCGACTGGAGCCGGGAGCGCTTCACAATGGACGAGGGCTGCAGCCGGGCCGTGCGCGAGGTGTTCGTGCGCCTCTATGAAAAGAACCTGATCTACCGCGGACAGCGGATGATCAACTGGTGCCCCAGCTGCCGCAGCGCCCTGAGCGACGCGGAGGTTGAGTACCGGGAGCAGGACTCCCATCTGTGGCACATCCGCTATCCCGGCGCCGACGGCAGCGAGGGCGTCGTCGTGGCGACCACCCGTCCGGAAACCATGCTGGGGGATACCGGCGTGGCCGTGAACCCGAATGACGAGCGGTACACGGAGCTGGTCGGGAAAAAGGTGATCCTGCCGATTATGAACCGGGAGATCCCGGTGGTGGCGGACGACTATGTGGAAATGGACTTCGGAACCGGCGCGGTGAAGATGACGCCGGCTCATGACCCGAACGACTTCGAGGTCGCCCAGAGGCACAACCTGGAGATCATCACCGTCACCAATGACGACGGAACGATGAACGAGAACGCCGGCGCCTACAACGGAATGGATCCGCTGGAATGCCGGAAGGCCGTCCTGGAGGAGCTGGACCGGCTGGGTCTGCTGGTGAAGACGGAGGACTACAAGCATAACGTGGGCTTCTGCTACCGCCACGGCAACACCGTCGTGGAGCCCCGGCTCAGCGAGCAGTGGTTCGTGAAGATGAAGCCTCTGGCGGAGCCGGCCATCGCCGCCGTGCGCGAGGGAAAGACGAAGTTCATTCCCGACCGGTTCAGCAAGATCTACTACAACTGGATGGAGAACATCCGGGACTGGTGCATCAGCCGGCAGCTGTGGTGGGGCCACCGGATCCCCGCCTGGTACTGCGACGAGTGCGGAGAGATGACCGTGAGCCGCGAGGATCCGACGGTCTGCCCGAAGTGCGGAAGCGGAAAGCTGCGGCAGGATGAGGACGTGCTGGATACCTGGTTCTCCTCCGCCCTGTGGCCTTTCTCCACCCTCGGATGGCCGGATGAGACAGAGGATCTGAAGTATTTCTATCCCACTACGATGCTGGTCACCGGATACGACATCATCTTCTTCTGGGTGGCGCGGATGATTTTCAGCGGCATCGAGAACATGGGCGAGACACCCTTTGAGACCGTGCTGATCCACGGCCTGGTCCGGGATGAGAAGGGCCGGAAGATGTCCAAATCCCTGGGCAACGGCGTGGATCCCCTGGAGGTCATCAACGAATACGGCGCCGACGCGCTGCGGTTCAGCCTGGTGATGGGCGTCAGCCCCGGAAACGACACCCGCTACAGCAAGGACCGGGTGGAATCCGCCCGGAACTTCGCCAACAAGGTCTGGAACGCCTCCCGCTTCGTGCTGATGAACGTCAGCGAGCGCGGCGAAATCGATCCCGCGAAGCTGGAGGTGGCCGATCAGTGGATCCTGAGCCGGCTGCAGAACGCGATCCGCGAGATTTCGGCCCACATGGAGGACGGGGACTTCGGCCTGGCGGCCACGAAGATCTACGACTTTGCCTGGAGCGAGTTCTGCGACTGGTACATCGAGCTGAGCAAGGCCCGGCTGCTGGGCGAGGACGGGGAAAGCAAGGAGACGGCGAAGGCCGTGCTGCTCTACGTGCTGGAGGCGCTGCTGAAGCTGCTGCACCCCTTCATGCCCTTCCTGACGGAGCAGGTGTACAAATACCTGCCGGGCAGCGAGGGCTTCCTCATGCTGCAGAAATGGCCCGAGGTGAAGGCGGAGCTGGACTTCCCCGAGGAAGAGAAGCGGATGGAAGGCGTGATGGAGATCATCCGGACCATCCGGAATCTGCGCAGCGAAATGAACGTGGCCCCCTCGAAGCGGACCCGGCTGATGCTGCTGCCCGGGGACGGATGGCAGGCCGCGCTGGAAAACGGCGAGGGATACTTCAGGCGCCTGGCGGGGGCGGAGAAGGTGGAAATGATCTCCGACCGGAATCAGGTGACCGAAAAGACCGTGTCCGCCGTGACAGCGGCCGCCGAGCTCTTCATCCCGCTGGGAGACCTGGTGGACTTCGAGAAGGAGATCGCCCGGCTGCAGAAGGAGCTGGACAACCTGGAGAAGGAAATGAAGCGGGCCCAGGGAATGCTGAACAACCCCGGCTTCGTGAACAAGGCGCCCGCGGCGCTGGTGGAGGGCGAAAGGGCGAAGCTGGCGGCCAACGAGCAGAAGGCGAAGGCCCTGGAGAGCCGGATCGCCGAGCTGAAGGAAAACCTGTAATTCCACGGACCGCCGGCACTCCCTGAGGCGGTAAAACCGCATACGGGATCAGATTTATACAACGCACAGAAGGGTTCAGGAACCAAAACCTGGTCCTTTCTGTGCATTTTTTGTCCTTTTCTTACATAAAAACGCCAAAAGATTTGACAGACAGGAGTTTTCCCCATAGAATAAAAATCGGGTGAATATTGTTTGACTGTTCTTTTTTGCGTGCGGAGAGGGAGAAGGAAAAATGAAAAAAGGGATTTCAATATTGGCAGTACTGCTGATGGTACTGCTGGCCGGGGCGGTTTCTGCCCTGGCGGAGGAGAACGCGGGGCAGCCTGTTTCCGCGCTGATCTGGATGGATCAGCAGAATGTGATGCTGATTCCGGGGAAGAACCGGACGATCAACGTCCAGTACGATCCCTCGGTGCAGCGGGCCGGAAGCGTGACCGAATGGAAGAGCTCCGATGAGCAGGTGGCCACGGTGAACGGTTTCGGCAGCATTACGGCCGTGGGACGGGGAAAAGCCGTCATTACCTGCACGGTGACCCTGAACACCGGGGACGTGCTGCGGGCTGAATCCGCGGTGGAGGTCATTCAGCCCGTCGAGAGCATTGTTCTGGAAGGGGAGGGAGAAATCCAGCTCTCCTTCGGAAGCGAAGTCCGGACGGCCTTCCGGATCGAACCGGCCGACGCCAACCGTCAGGATCTCGAGTGGACCGCGGAGGATCCGGAGGTGGTCCAGGCGGACGCGGACGGGACGATCCACGGCCTGAAGGCCGGACGAACCCGGGTGACGGCCAGGGCGGCGGACGGATACGGCGCGAATGTGACGATGGAGGTGGTGGTTTCCTCCGTCGAGGCGGAGACCCAGGAGGTTACCCTGGAAACGCCGGAGGAGGTCCGGATCCCCGTGCGGCTGGAAAACCGGGCCGATCCGGAATCCGGGGAGGAATGGGATCCCGCCGCGGATTATCAGATCCGGCTCGAGGGACGGGGCGTCCGGTGGACAACGGAGACGGAGGGGGATGTGACTACCTTCGTGCTTCGGCCGGAGGCCATGGAGGAGGAAACCCGGCTCATCATTCAGGATAAACAATTCCCTCAGTTCGGGACGGAAATCCTGATCCATGTGGCGGAGAGCGCCATCTGCGACGCTCAGAAGCTGCCGGTGGTCAGCGCACAGCTGCTCAGCGGCACCGGGGCGCTGACCTATCAGCTGGAGATGACCAACAACGCGGATGCCGAAATCGGGGAAGTGGGCTTCCTGGTGGACTACCGGGATCAGTTCGGAGACACCCACTACCTCTATTCCAACACGGACGGCACCCTGCAGAACTATCAGTATGTGACGACCTTCAACATTCAGCCCGGGGAGACCCGCCCCCTGATGGGACGGACAGAGGCCTTCCGGTCGGATGACCTGATCAAGGAGGTCCGGCTGGCGGTCTATTACTACCGGTTTGTGGAAACGGGAAAGAAGGTCTATATCCCGGACAGCGAGCTTTTCTGGTTCTCCACGAAGAAGGGCGAAATGCCCCGCCCGGAGAAAAAGGATCCCTACCTCGAGCCGGAGGTGGAAATTACCGACAAGGCGGAGCGCATCAGCTACAATCTGTACGCGACCATGTGCGATCTGTATTCCTACGCCGCCAAGCCCTTCTGCCGGAGCTACCATTCCGGGAAGTATGTCGCCCAGGTCGGGAAGGACGGCTGGGCGGAAGGCTGGGGGCTGATTCCCCAGGATGTGATTTACGGCGCGGACGAATGGGTCTGGGAGGACGATCCCTTCTTCCTGAACCGGGCCCTGGCCCGTTTCTATGACGGAGAAAAGGTGACCCTGAAGGTGGTCCGGAACGGGGAAGAGATCGAGATCCCGATCGAGAAGAAGAAAAAGGAGTAAGGCTCTGAGCAGAGGAGAGAAGGAAAGTGACAAGAACTGTGTGTGACCGAACCTGAAGGAGGAGAAAACATGAAAAGGATGAAAAGAAGGATCTCGCTGCTGCTGGCGGTTCTGCTGGCGATTCAGCTGACGGCGGCCGTCCCCGCGCTGGCCGCTGATCCGAAGATTACGGTCACGTTCCTGGATGCCGAAGGCAATCCGATCGGAGCCGGGACGTATTCTTACGAAGGCACGGAGTTTGATATCAGCAAGCTGGATACCTATCTGACCTCCCTCGCTTCCGCGGAGCTGGAGGCCCTCGGAAAGGCCGCGGAGGTGAAGCTGGAGACTAGCTATACCGCCCCGGAGGGACCGGAGATCACCGCAGAGGACAACGCGGAGGGGAAACCCCTGACGGTCAAGGTCAACGGCAGCGCGTCGAAAATCAAGGTGGCCGAAGGAGCTAACGTCACCTTCGTGGGCGATTTTGATGCGCCTAACAATTCCTCTGGCGCTGCGATCGAAACCGAGGGTGATGCGACGGTAAAAGTGACAGGCTCCGTAACGAACTTTCCGGAATACGGGATTTCCGCTGAGAACGCGGTCAACTCCTCCGGAGATGAAATCCCCAATGAGGCCAATATTACCATGGTCGGGGATGTGAAGGGAAGCGAAGCCGCCGTATACGCCGAAGGTGAGGCGCAAATCAAGATCGAAGGCCAAACGATTAGCAGCCACAATACCGGTATTCTCGCAGAGGAGAACGCGAAGGTCACCACTTCAGTGGAGGATGCCGTTTACGGCGTTACCGGTGTTCATACCACAGGAGACGCTGAGGTTAAGGTTGAGGGCGCGGTCTGGGCGGAAACCTCAAAGGAGTTGAAGGACGAATACGGAAATCCGAAAAAGGATGAAAACGGGAATCCGGTTTCTGAACACACCGGAACAGCCGTTATCGCGGAGGACTCTTCCAAGGTTGAGGTCGACGGAAGAATGTCCGGAAGCAAGAGCGGAATCGTGGCCTCGGATTCCGCCGAAGTTACTGTTACAGGATTTGTGAACAGCTCCAACGGACCAGCGGTTGTAGCGAAAAACGGAAAGGATTCCTCCGGAAACGAAGTCCAGAATGATGTCATCATCAAAATTGGAGGAAATGTCATAGGAAACACTCAGGGAATCGATGCCGAGGGCGAAGCCAAGATCACTGTAGGAGGAAATGTCTCAGGTGGTCACCAGGAAACCTATACCTGGACGGATGCAGACGGAAATATTCAGGAAAACACCGAGCCCAAAGGGTTCGGAATCATCGCAAAGGATAACGCAGAAATCCAGGTAGCCCAGAATGTCAGTGGGGCTCAAGGCGCGATACTGGCCAGCGATGGGGCCACCATTCGGGTGGAAGGCAGCGCGAACAGCCTAACCGGAGCCGGCATTATCGCGCCGAACGGCGAAGAGACGACCAACAGTTCTAAAATCACCGTCAACGGCAATGTGAACGCATATAATAACGGAATAGTTGCCGAGGGCGAAGCTGTTGTCAAGGTGGGTCAATCCGTTATATCGGGGCATGAGGAAACCTTCACGTATACTTCTTCTGACGGCACAGAGAAGGAGAAGAAAGAGTATATCGGAACAGGAATCACAGCTTCTGAATCCGCGAAAGTTACGGCGGGAAGCGTATCGGGCTCTCTCGCAGCTGTAAACGCCGGCGGGAACAGTGAGGTAACCGTCCACGGATATGCACAGGCCAAAAGAACGGGAATCAACGCATTTGAGGATTCCACGGTTGTGGTGGACGGCACGGTCCGTGCCGTTCGTGTCGAGGAGTATTCTTATATCAACAGTAATGGGGAGACGGTCACAAACACCTACCTTGCCGGAACCGGCATTTCGGCGGCCGATCAGGCGAAAGTCACCGCCGGTGAGGTGCTGGCCGGAAATACAGCGATCCATACAACCGGCCATGCGGAGGTAAAGGTCCAGGGCGATGCGCAGAGCCTCAACGGAGTCGGTATCTATGCTTTCAATGATACGGACTATGATACAGTAACAGGAAAGTATGTGGAAGAAACGACGGATACGAAGGTCACGGTGGGCGGAGATCTGACCAGCTCCAACACATCGATCCGGGCCGATGGAGAGGCTGAGATTCAGGTCGACGGAAATGTGACCAGCCTGAAGGGAAAGGCCATTGATGCGGAGGGGGAATCGACGGTCACGGTCGGGAAGAATGTGGAAGGAACCTCGGCGAACTTGGATTTCAACACCGCTGTCATCGAGGTCACGGAGGGGGCCGATGTAACGGTGGACGGCTCCGTCCACAGCAGCAAGGGAGACGCGATCTGGATTGAAACTCAGCCGGTCCCCAATCCCGAAACCTACGTGGCTGAAGATCCGGAAGAGAATGCCAGCATTACCGTCGGCGGAGATGTGACCGCGGATGACGGCGCGGCCATTCATATGACCGGCAACGCGGATGTTGTCGTGATGGGGAATGTAACGGGCGGACAGCTGACGGAAACCGAAGACTACGACGATATGACAGCGGAGGAAGCCGCTGTGAACCCCTATTACCAGGCCCGCAAGCAGGCCCAGGCGGAGGCATTCAGCGATCTGGATGTCGTGGAGGAGAAGCATGGCGCAGTGGAGATCGAATCCACGCCGGACGCATCCGGAAAGCTGATTATCAACGGAACCGTTTCAGCCAACGGAGACGACATTCCCCTGGTCATCAAGGTCAGCGCCGGGGACGAAGAGCTTCCGGAGGAGCCCATCGAGCTGGGCCTGCCGGAAATGAAGATTTACGAGCTGGCTCCCGGTACCGACGGAAGCTATTTTGACGTGGATGTGACTTTGGGCCGGAGCTTTTCCTATTCCGTTGAAGATAACGGAGCAACCAATCAGTTCGTAACCTATGAAAACGAACATATCGCTCTTTCTGAGGAGGAGCACGCGGCGCTGGTTGAAACCATCGCGGCAGCGATCCAGTATATCATCAAGGTCGATCCGGCCTATCAAAACGGAGCGATCAAGGTGGCGGATGAATTCTATGACGCGGAGAACGATCTCTATGCCGCGCATGAGGGCGAGGAGGTTTCGGTGACCTTCAGCCTGGACAGCAGCTATGAGCTCAGCGCTTCGGGCAATTATACGCTGAAGGACAACGGAGACGGAACCTGGACGCTGACAGTGCAGCGGGGCGGCGGCGTGACCCTGACCGCGGTGATCCGCCGGCAGGAGCAGCAGGCCGAGCCTGTATCCGCAGAGCGGGTGCATCCCGCGGTGGGAAAGAGCATTCTCTTCGGCCGGTATGATCTCGACGGAGATGAAAAGCCGGAGGAACTGAGCTGGCAGATTCTGCGGGTCAGCGGCGGATATGCCCGGCTGGCTATGATTGCGGGATTTGACGAGATTCCCGGGGACTTCGACAGCGCATTCAACGAGTGGGAGACGGAACAGATTCGGGAAGGGAGTCTCCAGCCCCTGGACGCGGGAAGAACAAAGGAACTCTTCGGCGACGGAATGGTCCATCCCAGCATGTATGTAAGGTTTGACGCGCTGAAGCTGGACTGAGATAATGACAGCAAGGCCGGAACCCCTGCGGTCACGCAGGGGTTCCGTGCGCTCCGGAAAGCACAGCCTCCGAAGAGGACGGCCTTCTTTCCGGGGAGAAGATCGGACAAAGCAAAAGAAGAAAAGTGAGAAAAAGATGCGGGAATTTGTACATGAACCGGTGATGCTGCAGGAGGTTCTGGAATGGATTGCGCCCCGGCCGGGCGGCGTTTACTGCGACGGCACGCTGGGCGGAGGCGGACACAGCGGGAAAATCCTGGAAACGGCAGGCGGGGATGCCCGGCTTTACGGCATCGACCGGGATGAGACGGCCATTGAAGCGGCCTCCGAGAGACTTTCGGGTTATCCCGGCTTTCGGGCCATCCACGGAAACTTTCACGATGCCAAAGATCTGCTGGCCTCGGCGGGCGCCCCGGCGCTGGACGGCGTGCTGCTGGATCTGGGCGTTTCCAGTCCGCAGCTGGATACGCCGGAGCGGGGCTTCAGCTACCATGAGGACGCGCCGCTGGACATGAGAATGGACCGGAGCCGGGGAAGAACCGCGGCGGAGCTGCTGAATACGGCCTCCGAGCAGGAGCTGACGGAGATCATCCGGGATTACGGAGAGGAAAAATGGGCGGCAAGGATCGCGAAGATCATCTGCGAGCACCGGGAGCAGAAGCCGCTTCAGACGACCTTCGACCTGGTGGACGCGGTGGATGCCGCCATCCCGAAGGCGGTTCGGAGAAAGGACGACGGACACCCCGCGCGGCGGACCTTTCAGGCCGTCCGCATCGCGGTGAACGATGAGCTTTCCCCGCTGGATCAGGCGATCCGCGATCTGACGGACTGCCTGAAGCCGGGCGGGCGGATCTGCGTGATCACCTTCCACTCCCTGGAGGACCGGATGGTGAAGCGCTGCTTTCAGCGGCTGCAGCATCCCTGCATCTGCCCCCCGAAGGCGCCGATCTGTACCTGCGGAAGGAAGCCGGTGGTCCGGGTGCTGGCCGGAGGGGCGGTCAAGCCCTCCGCGGAGGAAGTGGAACGGAATCCCCGGGCGCGCAGCGCCAAGCTGCGGGTTGCGGAAAAGCTGCAGGAAGAGTAAAAATACGGCCCGGACGAAGGGCCGGGATCAGGGGCTGTGAGGATTCACGGCCCTTTTTTCGCGCTCCACGGGGAAAACAAAAACCCCTGCGGAAGCCGGTTTCCGCAGGGGTGATGAATGGACTCCCGGGGCGTCATTCCGCCCGGAGGATTCCGGAGGCCACGCCGTCGTAGCCGTCGGTTCGGGGATCGGAGGAGCGCCTGGCCTCCGCGGTCACCGCGCCCTCAATGAAGTACAGCAGCATGTCAAAGCCGCAGGGGAAGTCTCCGATGGCATGGCAGCGGATGCGGAGCGCGCCGTCCGCAAACCAGCCGGCGGAAACCGTCGCGGGCTCTCCGGGCCAGCCGGGATAATCCGCGGTCATTGTCTTCCCGGGCTCGAAGGGGAGCTCGCAGCGTCCCCTGGCGTTTTCATAGATCAGCCGGTTTCCCCGGACGGTCAGCTTTTTCCAGCCCAGAGCGTTTTCCTCCGGGAAAAGGTATTCCCCCTCCGTGACCTGACGGACCGCGGGATCGTGGGGGAGCACCGGCGCGGGAAGCATCAGGCTTTCCGGCGCCATATCCTCCTGATCCAGCCAGGGATAAAGCTCCTCGAAGAAGGCATTGTAGATCCGCTGCATCCCGCAGGGATCCAGCCGGACATCCGCCGTTGTGCAGAGCACGGCGTCCTTCTCCGGGCAGAGGACGGCCAGCTGGCCTCCCATGCCGTACAGCACCCAGCCGGCCCTGGTGCGCCAGCACTGCCAGCCGTAGCCGTATTTTTCCTCCTCATTTCCCTGCAGGAGGGTATCAATCTGCTTTTTCTGCATTTCCGCCACAAACCAGGCGGGAATCAGCCCGTCCCCGCCGCGGCTGAGGCAGAGGGCGACCCGGTTCAGGTCCCGCAGACTCATGCAGAGCCCCGTGCCGCCGGTGCACTGGCCGGAGGGATCCCGGAGCCAGTAGATTTCATCCTCGCAGCCCAGGGGGGCAAAGAGGCGCACGGTCAGGAAGTCGACCACCTCCTGGCCGGAAAGGCGCCGGACCAGGCTGGAGAGCACCTGGCTGTTGCCGGTGTCGTAATTGAACACGGTGCCGGGCTCATGATCCGGATGACCGGTAAAAAAGGGCTTTGTCCAGTCCTCGTCGATATATTCGCGGTAGGCGGTCTGACGGTAGCAGGTAGCCATCCGCAGCATATCCCGGATGGTCAGGTGAAGCAGATACGGGCTGACCTGCTCCGGAAGAAGATCCCGGAAGAAATCCACAATATGATCATCCAGCCGCAGCTTTCCCTCCTCCATCAGCATGCCGAGGGCACAGGCCACCATGGTCTTGCTGACGGAATACATCCGGTGAGGACGGTTCAGTGAAAAGGGAGCGTATGAGGCGCTGACCTTCTCCTGACCGCCGACGGTCAGGATGAAGCCGTGCAGGTTGATGTCCTCCCGGCGGACGCGGTCCACAAAGGCGAGGACCCGTTTATCCAGTCCCTGTTTCATCTTTTTCTCCTTCCGAAGCGCTGAATCGGCTTTCTCCGCGGGTTTTCCGGAATCCCCGGCAGGGAGATTCGGCCCGCGTTTTTTCAAGGGGATTATAGCAAAAGGGAACCCTTTCTTTCAAGCACAAAAGCAACGCGGAGCCGCCTGCTGTTCCGATCCGCTTCTCCGAAAAGGAATGAAGGAAGGAGACACGGGAACGATTGACGCCGGCGATGCGTTTCCGATATAATCCGGGTAGAACGCGAAGGAAAGAGAAGGCGCGAAATGGCAAAGCTGTATGTAGTGGCAACCCCGATCGGAAATCTGCAGGACTGGTCCCCCCGGGCTGCGGAAACCCTGCGGGAGGCGGATCTGATCGCGGCGGAGGATACCCGGGTGACGGGGAAGCTGTGCCAGGTCCACGGAATCCGGACCCCGCTGACCAGCTGTCATCAGCACAATGAGGACAGCAAGGGGGAGTATTTGGCGGAAAAGATGCTGGCGGAGGATCTGACGGTGGCGCTGACGACCGACGCGGGGACTCCCTGCGTCTCCGATCCGGGTTACGCGCTGGTGAAGGCCTGCGTCGAACGGGGGATCGAGGTGCAGCCGGTTCCCGGATGCTGCGCGGCCATCGCCGCCCTCAGCGTCTCCGGGTTTGACACCCGGGAATTCGCCTTCTTCGGATTTCTGCCCAGGGAGAAGAAGGATCTGCGGGAGAAGCTGCGGGAGATCGCGGAGCGGGCCGTGATCGCGGTCGTGCATGAGTCCCCGTTCCGGGTGACGGAGCTGACGGAAGCCATTCTCGAGGAGCTGCCGGAGGCGGAGCTGAGCGTCAGCTGCGATCTGACCAAGCTGCACGAAAAAACGCTTCGGGGGACGCCGGAGCAGGTGCAGCGCGAGCTGAAGGAGAATCCGAAGACGGAAAAAGGGGAGTACTGCCTGGTGCTGGATCTGCACCGGGTGCCCAGGCCGGAGAAAAAGCAGGAGAATGCGGAAATCAGCCTGGAGGCCCGGCTGATCGAAGCCATGGTCCGGGAGGGGCTCAGCCTTCGGGACGCCCAGAACGAGCTGACGATGAACGGGGAAAAGAAGAACGCGGTCAAGCAGGCCGCGCTGAATCTGAAACACCTGTTCGAAGAATAAAAAGGGCACCGCCCGGACGGGCGGCGCCGCAGATCATGGATGGAGCAGCCCCCGCGTTCAGACGCGGGGCCTTTTTTGCGCGGATTCCTCCGCGGCCCGCTGGCCGGATCAGTCCGCGCCGATCCGTTCCAGCACCGGGATGACCTCCAGGGGAGCGGGAACGGTGACCGTTCCGCCGCCGGAGAGGGTTTCTCCCGTATCCACATTGCGCCAGACGCCCTCGGGAAGGTAAACCTCCCGGGAGCGGAGGCCGGGAGCGAGCACCGGGGCGACCAGATAACGGGAGCCGAACATATACTGATCCTGCAGCAGCGCGCAGGCGGGATCCTCCGGGAACTCATAGAACATGGCCCGGAGGAGGGGCGTGCCGGCCTCGTGGGCCTGGCGCATCAGCTCCCGGACATAGGGACGGAGCTCCTCCCGACGGTGCAGGTACTTCACCAGAATCGGATAGGCTTCGTCTCCGAAGCTCCAGACCTCGTTGTCGCTGCCGGAATTCAGAACCCGGGTGCCGTCCTTCCGGTAAACCGGCTGCGCGGGCTGCCGGTCTCCGTGCAGGCGCATGACGGGGCAGTAGCATCCCCACTGGAACCACCGGATCAGCAGCTCCCGGAACTCGGGCTTTTCCGGATTGCCGGCGTGGAAGCCGCCGATATCCGTCGTCCACCAGGGAATGCCGGCCAGGCCCATGCTGAGGCCGGCGCAGACCTGACGGCGGAAATAGCTCCAGTCGCTCATGATGTCCCCGCTCCAGACCAGGGCGCCGTAGCGCTGGCTGCCGGCCCAGGCACAGCGCAGGAGGTTGACGGGGTTTTCCTGCCCCTCGGCGCGCAGGCCCTCATAGAAGCCCCGGGCATAGCACTGGGGATAGATGTTTCCGATCTGCTGATTGGAGCCCATGGAGTAGCGGTAGGCCTTGAAATCATAGGTGCCGTATTCCGGCTCCGCCTCGTCCAGCCAGAAGACGCGGATGCCGTAATCATAATAATTCTTTTTGCATTTCTCCCAGACATAGGCCCGGGCGCGGGGATTGGTCGCGTCGTAGAACATCGAATCCTCGACGAAGCGCATGCCGATCTGCTCGCCGTATTCCGCGCGCACCAGGAGCCCCTGCTGACGCATCTCCTCATAGTTCTCCGAAGTCAGGGCGATCTGGGGCCAGACGGAGACCATGAGCTCGATGCCCATCTCCTTCAGCTCCCGCACCATGGCCGCGGGATCCGGGAAGAACTCCGGATCAAAACGGTAATCCCCCATGCGGGGCCAGTGGAAAAAGTCGCAGACAATCACATCAATGGGCAGCCCCCGGCGCTTATATTCCCGGGCGACGGAGAGCAGCTGCTCCTGATTCCAGTAGCGCAGCTTGCACTGCCAGAAGCCGAGACCGTACTCCGGCATCATGGGAGCAAAGCCCGTGGCCTGAGCATAATGCAGGCTGATCTCGGCGGGCGTATCCCCGGCGGTGATCCAGTAATCCAGCTGCTTCGTGGAATCCGCGGTCCAGGTGGTCCGGTTCCGGCCGAAGGACACGGTTCCGATGGCGGGATTGTGCCAGAGGAAGCCGTAGCCCCGGCTGGACTGCAGCATCGGTACGCTGGCCTGGGAATTCCGGTGGGCCAGCTCCAGCGTGCAGCCCTTCCAGTCCAGATATTCCTCCTGATACTGACCCATGCCGTAGATCCGCTCGCCGTCCATGCCGCGGAAGGTGGCGGTCAGCCGCCAGTCCGCCCCCAGCCGGGGCTCGAATTTCCGGGCCCGAAGGGTCAGGGCGTTTTCCCCGTCCGTCTCCTGCAGCAGGATTTCCCCGCGCTGATTCAGGAAGGTAATGACCGCGATTTCCTTCCAGCCGCAGACCTCCAGCCGGGCCGTCAGCTTTCCGCAGCGGATCTCCGCCAGCCTTTCGGAAAGCAGTCTGATTTCCGTATCCTCAAAGGGAACGGGATCCAGCAGCGCGAAGCGGGAATCCTCCGGCTCCGCCATGACGGAGGAACGGACGCGGAGGCTGTCCGGACCCCAGGGATCCACGAAAAGGGTTTCGCCGTGGTTGCGCCAGACCAGACGCCGGTCCTGTACTTCAAAATAATTCATCCGTGTTTCCGCTCCTTCATTCTTTTTTTTGTTCTCAGGGACCGATTCAGCGGGCTTTCCGCCCGTCACTCAGCAACAGGATACCTCAGAAGCCCGGAAAAAACAACGGGGGAAAAAAGAAAAGGAGAGGAGCCGGAAACAATTAAAAAGGGAAAAGGCCGGGCAGGAGCGGGAGGAGGAAAACTGCAGGCGGCGCCGGGCGGAGGAGGCCAGGAAGCCCCTGTGCGGAAGGGGAGAACCGGCCCGGGAGAAGGTTCTCTTTCCCTTCAAAATATGATATACTGTCGCGGAATGATCCGGCGAGGGAAAAACGTTTCCTTTTCTCCGGAGCGGAAGAAGGGCAGGAAGCAAATGACAATCCGTGATCTGAAGATCGGGCAGAAGGGCCGCATTGAATCGGTGGGCGGCGAGGGCGCGCTGCGGCAGCATTTTCTGGATATGGGCGTTATCCCCGGCGAGGTGGTGACCCTGGTGAAGCTGGCTCCGTTGGGGGACCCGATGGAGCTGAGAATCCATGGCTATGAGCTGACGCTTCGGGTGGCGGACGCGGAGAAGATCCGGGTGGTTCCCGTGGAAAAAGAAGAAGAGACGGAGATGCAGGACCGGGCGAGAAAAAAGGTCGAGCATCCCGGACTGGGCGAGGAAGGCATTTTCCACCCGAAGGGCAGCGGGGATCCCCTGCCGGAGGACACGCTGCTGACCTTCGCGCTGGTGGGCAACCAGAACAGCGGAAAAACGACGCTGTTCAATCAGCTGACCGGCGCGAACCAGCACGTGGGCAACTTTCCCGGAGTGACGGTGGACCGGAAGGACGGCGCGATCCGCGGCCGGAAGAATACCTCGATCACGGACCTGCCCGGAATCTATTCCATGTCTCCCTACTCCAGCGAGGAGGTTGTCAGCCGGAATTTTGTCCTGCAGGAAAAACCGAAGGCGATCATCAATATTGTGGATGCCACCAATATCGAGCGGAACCTGTATCTGACGATGCAGCTGCTGGAGATGGGCATCCCCACGGTTGTGGCGCTGAACATGATGGATGAGCTGCGCGGAAACGGCGGCTCCGTGGACGTCAACGCCATGGAGGAGCAGCTGGGGGTGCCGGTGGTGCCCATTTCGGCATCGAAGAACGAGGGCGTCGATGAGCTGGTCCGCCACGCGATCCACATCGCCCACTATCAGGAAAAGCCGATGCGGCAGGATTTCTGCGGCGCGGAGGATCACGGCGGGGCCGTGCACCGCTGCCTGCACGCGGTGATCCATCTGATTGAGGATCACGCGGAACGCGCCGGGCTGCCGGTTCGCTTTGCCGCCTCCAAGGTGATCGAGGGGGACGCGCTGGTGCTGGAGCAGCTGGAGCTGGATCCGAACGAAAAGGATATGCTGGAGCACATCGTGCTTCAGATGGAGAAGGAGCGGGGTCTGGACCGCAGCGCGGCCATCGCGGACATGCGGTTTGCCTTCATTCGGAAGGTCTGCAGCGAATGCGTGGTCAAACCGCGGGAAAGCCGGGAGCACCGGCGCAGCGAGCGGATTGACCGGGTTCTGACGGGAAGATTTACCGCCATTCCCTTCTTTATTCTCGTGATGGGACTCGTTTTCTTCCTGACCTTCAGCGTCATCGGCACATGGCTGCAGGATCTGCTGGCCCAGGGCATCGGAGCGCTGACGGAGGCTGTCGACGGCGCGCTGGAGGCCGGACAGGTCAATTCGACCATCCACAAGCTGATCATCGACGGCATTTTCGAAGGGGTGGGCAGCGTGCTCAGCTTCCTGCCCATCATCGTGACCATGTTCTTCTTCCTCTCCATTCTGGAGGACAGCGGATACATTGCCCGGGTGGCTTTCTTCATGGACAAGCTGCTGAGAAAAATCGGCCTTTCCGGGAGAAGCATTGTGCCCCTGCTGATCGGATTCGGATGCACGGTGCCGGCGGTCATGTCCACGCGGACGCTTCCCAGCGACCGGGACCGCCGCATGACCATCCTGCTGACCCCTTTCATGAGCTGCACGGCCAAGCTGCCGATCTACGGCTTCTTCGCGGAGGCCTTCTTCCCGGGAAAGAGCTGGCTGGTCATTACGCTGCTCTACCTTCTCGGCATCCTGACGGGAATTCTGGCCGCCTTCCTGTATAAGAAAACGCTGTTCAAGGGGGAGCCGGTGCCGTTTGTGATGGAGCTTCCGAACTATCGGATGCCCAGTCCGCGGAACGTGGGGCAGCTGCTGTGGGAAAAGGCCAGGGACTTCCTGCACAGGGCCTTCTCCGTGATCCTGATCGCGACGGTCGTCGTATGGTTCCTGAAGAGCTTCGATTTCCATTTCAACATGGTCGAGGATGCCCAGACCAGCATGCTGGCGACGGTTTCCAGTCTGCTGGCGCCGATCTTCCGGCCCCTGGGGCTGGGTGACTGGCGGATCTGCACCTCCCTGATTTCCGGCTTCCTGGCGAAGGAAGGCGTGGTTTCCGTGATGGGCGTCCTGTTCAGGGCGCAGGGCAGCGTGAGCGCGGCGCTGACCGGCGCGGCGGCGGCTACGATGCTGGTTTTCAGCCTGCTGTATACGCCCTGCGTTGCCGCTGTGGCCTCCATCAAGCGGGAAATGGGCGGAAAATGGGCCCTGGGCGTGGTGCTCTGGCAGTGCGGAGTGGCCTGGGTGGCCGCGCTGGCCGTGCGGCTGGTCTGCCTGCTTTTTGGCTGGGGCTGAGAAAACCGCCGAAGGGAAAAGAAGGAGGAAGGAAAGCATGGGAACCCTGGATATTATTCTGACTGCGGCGATCGCCTGTGCTCTGGGGCTGGCGGTTCGAAGCATCATCCGGAGCCGGAAGAGCGGAAAATGCACCTGCGGATGCGAGGGCTGCAGCGGCTGCGCGGCCAAAAGGAAGAGCTGACGCCCCGGGAAGCAGGGATCAGGGGGAAACAGAGAGATGAAAGCGAACACGGAGAAGGAGAGAAAACGTGGGCGGTATTTCCGCAGCGATGTTTTCAAGCGCCTTTTTTTATCCTATACGCTGATCATCGTCGCTGTGTTCGGCATCTTTATCGGATGGAGCGCCTGGTCCTACCGGGAGGAGACGACGAGGCTGGCCCGGCAGGAGTGGGAGCAGAAGGCTGTCTCCTGGGGAACCTGGATGGATCAGCAGCTGATGCAGGCCCAGATGCTCTGCGCCTCGGCCAACGCCTCCGAAAGCGCCCGCTCCGCCCTGCAGACGATCTACGTCGAGAAAAACACGCTGAACTCCCTGCAGCTGTACAACCTGCTGGGTGAGCTGAACCGGCTCAAGGGGACGGTCCGCAGCACCTGCCTGCACAACATGATCCTGGCCTTTCAGGGGGAGAACAAGGTTTTCCTGCCCGGGGCGGTCTATTCGCTGGAGGGGGAATGCAGGGCGCTGCAGAATTCCCCGTATCTCGGCGTCAGCACCGCCGCGGCGCTGCTGGGGGTCACCGGACAGCAGATGACCCTGAACAAGGAATACCTGATCTACGGAGAATCCTATACCGGATTCAGCAGCCAGAGCTCCACCAAGGGGGAGGTGCTGGTGCTGATCGACCAGGACCAGATCGGGGCCGCCCTGCGGGAACGGCTGGGCGACCGGGCCACCGCGGTCATCCTGCGGCGCGGACAGCCGGCCTTCGGGCCGGAGGAGACGGCGGGATACGAAATGCGGGTGGAGAGCCTGGCGGACAGAACGGTCGAATATATCCTGACCGTGCCGGAGCAGGCGCTGGCCAGAAGCCTGCCCCTTTCCGCGGTCATTCCCCTGGCCGTCATGGCCCTGGCGAGCGTCTTCTTTGTACTGCTGACCTACGGGATTTCCCTCCGGTACTACAAGCCCATCGACGACATTCACCGGCTGATGATCCGGCCGGAGCAGGGGGAGAGCGCCGAAAGGGAAGCGGGGGAAGGCAACGAATTTGACAGGATCATGAGCGGCATTTCCAGCCTGATCGGCGAACGAAACGGCTATCGGGAAAAGATGGTCACCATCACCCCCTACGCGCAGCAGGGCATCCTGCAGGCGGCCATTCACGGGGCCGGGCAGCCGGAAACTCAGGTCGAGGAGGAGTTCACTGAGCTGAAACGGAACTACTACGCGGCTGGGGAGGTCAATATCGCCATCACGCGGGAGACCGCCGCGGCGGAGCGGAAATACCAGGATCTGCAGGCGCTGATCCTTTCCACCTGCAGGAACTGGAACGAGGAGGACATCCAGGTTGTCGCCGTGCCGGAAAACCTGCAGCATGTTTTCGTCATCGCGGCTTCGGACGAGAAGGAGGTCTTTGAGGATTTCTTCTGGCGCCTTTTCAGTACCATGAAGGAGAACGTCGGGGATGAGAACACCGTGCTGACCATCGGCGTGAGCCGGCGGGAGAGCGATCTGGACCGGCTGGGGGAGGCCTGCCGGGAGGCTCAGAGAAGCCTGGGCCAGATGCTGACCGGAGGGCGGGGAACCGTGTACTTCCCGGAGGAGACGGAGGACAGCGCGCCGGGCTACACCTTCCCCAAGGACGCGCAGAAGCAGATGACCCGCCTGCTGAAGGAGCGGGACCTGGAGGGACTGAACGCGCTGCTGGACGAAATCTATCAGAAAAATCTGGTGGAGGCGGATCTGCCGGCGGCGGAGATCCGGCAGATGGCGGACGAGCTGTACTGGACCATCCGGAAGGCGCTGCGCAACGCCTACGATCTGAGCATGACGCACGTGCGCATGGAACCGATCCGGGACGCGGCCACCATCGATGAAATCTTCGCCTATTACCGGCAGGTGTTTGCCGCCAGCCTCAGCGAGGCGGAGACAGTCGAGGAGGAGGAAGGGGAGAAGAATCTGGAGGAGGAGATCTGCCAGTATATCGGAGAGCATCTGTACGATCCGGAGCTGAGCCTGAACGGGATCGCCGATCAATTCGGCGTATCGACCAAGATGATCGGGCTGATTACCCGGAAACGGTACGGGCAGACCTTCCTGAACTATGTGCGGGACAGGCAGATTCATCACGCGGCGGAGCTGCTGCGGGAGACGGATCTGAGCCTGGAGGAGATCGCGGCCCAGAGCGGATTTACCAATATCCTGACCTTCCGGCGGAATTTCAAGGCCGTGATGGGGGTGAACCCCAGCGAATACCGGGGATAACGGCATCAAATCCGTCCGGACGCAAAATGATGCAGCCTGCCCAAAAGAATAAAAATCGGAACCAGAAAAGACAGGCATGATTTGATGCTTGTCTTTTTTGATGCGTTTTTGTACCGTATTAGCGTCGGGAAAAACAGAAACGAAACGCAGCCCGCAGGAACGGAGGGAAAAAATGACCGGTCCGGTAAATGCAAGGGTCCCCGGGAAGAAGACGCTGGGGCAGCTGATCCGCCGGGACAGACAGCTGATGCTGATGTTCCTGCCGATTTTCCTCTTCTATGTGGTCTTCTGCTACCTGCCCATGGTCGGCCTGGCAATGGCCTTTGAAGACTTCAAAATGGGCAGCGGGTTTGTGGGCGTCTTCAGCAGTCCCTGGGTCGGGCTCCGCTGGTTTGAGCAGTTCTTCGGCTCCGTGTTCGCCTGGCGGCTGATCCGGAACACCTTCCTGCTTTCCTTTTACTCCCTGATCTTCGGATTTCCGATTCCGATCATCTTCGCCATCTGCATCACGCAGCTCCGGGCGAAGCGGTTCGCGAAGGCCGCCCAGGTGATCACCTATCTGCCCTACTTTATTTCCACGGTCGTGGTCGTGGGCATGATGACCAACTTCCTGAGCCCCTCCAACGGAATCATCAATCAGGCCATCAAGGCCTTCGGCGGCAAGGCGATCAACTTTATGGGCCTGCCGGCCTGGTTCCGGAAGCTGTACGTGATCTCCGGTTCCTGGCAGAGCTTTGGCTTCAACGCCATCATCTTCGTCGCCGCCATCATGGGCATCGATCCTTCGCTGTATGAGGCGATGCGGGTGGACGGCGCCAGCCGGTGGCAGCAGATCATCCATCTGATCCTTCCGATGATCTCGGACACGGTGATTCTGCTGCTGATCATGACGCTGGGCAACCTGCTGAACGTCGGCTTCGAAAAGGTCTACCTGATGTATTCTCCCGCGGTGTACGAAACCGGGGACGTCATCGCGACGTATGTATACCGCCAGGGCATTGAGAACAAGAATTTCGGCTACGCGTCCGCGGTCGGTCTGTTCTACTCCGCGGTGGGCTTCCTCTTCGTGATAGCCAGCAACTCCCTGAGCCGCAAGGTGACGGGCAGCTCTCTCTGGTAAGGAGGAAAAGCGATGACAGCGATAACGAAGCGCAGGATACGCCGGCCGGATTCCTTCCTGACCGAGAGACCGGGGGACAAGACGCTGGACGTGATTATCTGGATCCTGGTCCTGTTCGCGGTGATTGTGACGGCCTATCCCTTCCTGTACGTGATCTCGATCTCCTTCTCGGACGGCGCGTCCGTGGCGAGAGGGGATGTGTGGCTGCTGCCGAAGGGCTTCACGACGGAAACCTACGGCATGGTGATGGGCTACAGCCAGCTCTGGACCTCCTATCTGAACACGGCGATCTACACCGTGTTCGGCACCCTGGCCAACGTGATCTTCACCTGCCTGGCCGCCTACCCGCTGAGCCGGAAGCGCTTTTTCCTCCGGCGGAAGCTGAACTTCTTCGTCGTGTTCACGATGTACTTCAGCGGCGGAATGATTCCGACCTACATGGTCGTCACCGGACTGGGACTGTACAACAGCCGCCTGGCAATGATCCTGCCGGTGCTGCTGAGCACCTACAACATGATGATCTGCCGGAGCGCCATGGAGAGCGTGCCGGAGGATCTGTTCGAGAACGCGTCCCTGGAAGGGGCGAGCGACTGGTACATGATGCTCCACATCGCCGTGCCGCTGATCAAGCCGACGCTGGCGGTGCTGACACTGTACTACGCGGTGGCCCGGTACAACGACTTCTTCAACGCCATGCTGTATCTCGGAAAGAGCGAGCTGCAGCCCCTGCAGATGTTCCTGCGCCGGGTGCTGCTGATGTCCTCCGCCGAGGTCCTGCAGCAGGCGGGCACCGCGGCCGCGGACGCCGCCGCCAAGAACACGCTGAAGATCCGGTACGTCTGCATCGTGCTGGCCGCGGTTCCGATCTTCTGCATTACGCCCTTTGTGCAGAAATACCTGGTTTCCGGCACCATGCTGGGGGCCGTCAAGGGGTAAGCCGCGGACATGCGGCCGGAGATGCCCCGTTCACCCGTTATCCAGCGGACGGTGATCCGCAAAAAATAAAAGGAGGTAACCCCATGAAAAAGACCCTGAGCATCCTGCTCGCCCTGTGCCTGCTGCTGGGCTGCGCTTCCGCCTTCGCGGAGAACCCCACCATCAGCCAGCTGGCCATCAACTCCTACTATTCCACCGTCGACCTGAAGGACGCCTACCTGCTGAAGAAGATCGCCGACAACGCCGGCGTCACCGTCGACTGGAACCTGCTGGATCCCGGCACCTATGCCGAGTCCGTGAGCCCGATGCTGGCCTCCGGTCAGGACCTGGCGGACGTGGTCATGCTGCCCGACCTGGACCTGAACCAGACCTATCTGTCCGCCGGCCTGTTTGAGCCGCTGGACACCCACTTTGACATCATGCCCAACTACAAGAAGTTCTTGGATGAGAACCCCATCATCAAGGGCTCCCTGACCGCCGTGGACGGCCACATCTACTATGTGCCCCAGACCGTGGTCACCAACAACTATCAGCCCGTGCTGATGTACAACGTCAAGTGGCTGGAGAAGGCCGGCATCGAGGCCCCCACCACGCTGGACGCCTTCGTGGAAATGCTGCGGTACTACAAGGAAAACGACATGAACGGCAACGGCGATGCCACGGATGAAATCCCCATGAGCATCCAGAGCGCCTTCCTGCCCTACATGTTCGGCCCGGCCTTCGGCCTGGATCTGGTCAGCGGCTTCTACGCGGATGACGAGGGCAAGGTGCACTACGCCGCCTACGAATCCGAAGCCTACAAGGCCTATCTGACCTTCCTGAACGGCCTGTACAACGAAGGCCTGCTGGAGGTTGAGTTCACCAGCCTGAACCGGGACCAGATCGTCGAGCGCTGCGCCAACGAGACCACCGGTGTCACCTTCGACTTCTCCTGGCAGATGTCCACCCTGTACTCCCAGAACTCTCCCGGATATGACGGCGAGCACGGCATCTTCGTCGGCGTTGCGCCTCTGAGCGGAGACCACGAGGGCTTCTATGTGGGCCGCAACCCCGTGAGCAACGTGTTCGGCATCAACGCCAAGAGCGCGAACCTGGAAGCCGCCATCAAGTATCTGGACTATGCCATGAGCGAGGAAGCCCAGGATCTGTACGTCTGGGGCGAGGAAGGCCTGACCTACGAAGTGGACGCGGACGGCAACCGTCATTTCCTGCCCCGCACCACCGAGGACTCCACCTGGTTCCAGGGCCTGGGCATCAATGCCCCCAACATGCCCTCTCAGCAGAGCGTGCCCGCCACCGATGTGCTGCTGGCGCCCTGGCATGTTCAGAACGACCGCGAGTTTGAGGAGCCCTACATCCGTGCTCCGTTCCCGGTTGTGTACTCCACCACCGAGGAAGCCAACACCCTGAGCATGTACATGGTCGACCTGCAGACCTACGTCGACGAGCGTGCGGTGGGCTTCATCAGCGGCACCTATTCCATCGAGGACGAGTTCGACAGCTACATCGCCGCGCTGCAGGGACTGCAGATCGAAGAGCTGCTGAAGGTGAAGCAGGCGCAGTATGACCGCTACGTGGCTGCCACCAAGTAATCCCTGATTTCAGCCAAAACCCTTCTGCCCCGGAGCTTCCGCTCCGGGGCATTTTTAAGGGAACCAGAAGGGTAAGCGAGACTGCGGCCGGCAGCAGAAAAAATGGGAAGAATTCATCAATTCATTGAATTATTGCAGCCTGTCCCCGTTGATTTCGGAGAAAAGCTGTGTTTTATTGCTGTTTCTTGTCCGGGAAAATTTCTGAAAAATCCGTTGAAATCAGCCCCAGGTTTGCTATAATATAGGCGTATTTTTATGCTCACGTGCAGGGGTTAAGAATCCGCGCTGGCAGGCCGGTACATGAGATGAGAACTTCTCATATTTTTGATGGAAAGGGGCTTGACAGCCATGCGGAATAGAACTACGCTCCTTAGAGCAGAACAGAGCAGAGCAGAGCACAGGCTAACTGCGTCCTTTTTGCGCCTTGCGATTGCGAGGCGCATGAAACTGAATACAACATTCGTGATGGATAACCGTCGGATTCTGACGGGGTAAGTATACCCGTCAGGTTCGGCGGTTTTTGTCGTGCAGGCATAATCACAAGGAGGCAATTACTGTGAAAACATTGCTTGTCAGAAATTCAGGGCCGCCAATCAAAGAAGTGCATAGCAAACAGGCCTCTGAGAGGCGAAAATTGTAGGGGGTAGCCT
>CACYWL010000011.1 GCA_902778055.1 uncultured Eubacteriales bacterium
TTCTGATCATGGTCTGTTATCATCGACTGCACAGGCTGACAAATACCGTGGAAGAAACAAAATGACGCGATATTGTTCCCTAAGATTTACGCACCTTTCGCATGTACCGGCCAACCTCTTTGCGGGTACCGTCCCAAATCGGGGATTTGATCGGTACCTCATCGGTACGTGTATAGAATACGGGAAGAGGGCAGGGGAATACAGGACCGGGTCAGAAAAATACCGTCAGTTATTTTTCCAAAAGCAGCAAATCCAGCCTTCCTCTTGAAAACTGAGTTCACAGGGTATATATTTGTTTTATCTGAAGTATCGCAGGAATATCGGGATTTGTAACAACCAGAAACAAAAGAAAAAAGGTTTATGGTGAGGCTGTACCATGGCGAAAATGAGAGAAGCACACTGGATCAAACGTACGCATGTGTTCGATCCCGACGAGTATGAATGTTCTGCCTGCGGCCGCCGCTTCCGGCAGCCCGCGCCGTCCTGCCCGGCCTGCGGGACAAGGATGCATGGAACCAAAGATCCCCAGGACTGGGTGGAGGAGATGGAGATGCTGGACATCATGCTTGGAGACGATGATTGACGGCATTCCGGGAATGCAGCGGGAGGTGCTGTGATGTATCTTTCCAAATCGATTTATGTCCGGGTATGGAACTGCCAGAAGAACGCCTGGATCAATAAATATCATCCCGAAGCGGTGCCGCAGGACGCGAACAGGCTGGCCCGCTTCCGGACCGGCGACGAGGTCGGGGATCTGGCCCGGGGACTGTTCGGCCCTTATGTGAATGTGACGGCCTGCGGGGAAGACGGCAAACCGGATCTTCCGCGGATGATGGAGAATACCCGCCGGGAGATGGAGCGGGGGACGCCGGTCATCTGCGAGGCCTCCTTTTCCTACGAAGGCCTGTACTGCGCGGTCGACCTCCTGAAAAAGGAGGAGAACGGCTGGGCCATCTATGAGGTCAAGAGCTCCTCGGACGGGCTGCAGGACAAGTATGCGGCGGATGTATCCTACCAAAAATATGTTCTGGAGCACTGCGGGGTCAGGGTTGTCGGCGTATATCTGGTATGCATCGATTCCTCCTATGTGCTGGGGCCAGAAGGGATGGATGTCCATCGCTTTTTCAAAATCAATGACCTGTGGGAGCAGGCCTGCCGGGAGCAGGAAAGCACGGTGCCGACCGTCCTGCAGGAAGCGGAACGGGTTCTGGCGTGCGAGGATGAACCGGCCGTGGAGCTGAATGAGAACTGCAGGGACTGCGAGCTGTTCTCCTTCTGCGGGAGGGATCTGCCTTCCCCCAATGTGTTTGATCTTTACAGGCTGCAGAAGAAAAAAATGATCGAGTATTACCGTCAGGGGCTGGTTTCCTTTGAGGATCTGGACAGGGCGGACGTGATCAAAAACGCGACGCAGATGCGGCAGATCGATTTTGCGCTGAACGACCGGGGCATCCACGCGGACAGGGACGCGATCCGGGAATTCCTGGCGGGCCTCTCGTATCCCCTGTACTTCCTGGATTTCGAAACGATGCAGCCGGCGATTCCCTTCTGCGTAGGCACGCATCCCTATGCTCAGATTCCGTTCCAGTACTCCCTGCATTATATCGAAGAGGAGGGGGGAGAGCTGAAACACTCGGAGTTCCTGGCGGAGAGCGGGACGGATCCGCGCCTGGCCATCGCGGAAGCCCTGTGCAGGGATATCCCCGCGGATGCCTGCGTGACCGCGTTCAACAAGGCCTTTGAGTGCACCCGGCTGAAGGAGCTGGCGGCCGCCTTCCCGGATTTGTCGGATCACCTTCTGGCGATCGAAGGGCATATCGTCGATCTGCTGACACCGTTCCAGAAGGGCTGGTATTACAGACGCGAAATAGGCGGAAGCTTCTCCATCAAAAGCGTGCTGCCCGCGATCTGCCCGAACGATCCGGAGCTGGATTATCATGAGCTGGAGGGCGTCCATAACGGAAGCGAAGCCATGAGCATCTTCCCCGAGATTCAGTGACACCCTGGCCATGGTGAAAGTGTGGGAAGAATTGAAAAGAGCGGCAGGATAACTCATGTCCCGCTTCCGGAAGAAACCATCCAAGCGTAGATCATCACAAAGGAAACGGCGAACGGCAGCGATCTAACCAGGAAGCTGGGATAAAGCGGATTTTCAATGATTCAGGGATCACTCAGGGTCATTGATCTGCTCCCCGGTCTGATGGCCTATGTGGGCAGGACGGATTATGACGAGTTCTGTCTGAATATGATGATCAGGGCGACCCAGTATGCGAAGAGCAAAAGGATGCCGGGGAGCAGATTGCCGCTTCAATGACTGTATCATGGATGGTCTTGCAGGATCGCAACGTCCTGCCTTTGGGGAACGAAAAGGACCGTTCCTATCGTTCCCATTAAAGGCGCCTTCGTAATCTTCGATCAGAATCCGTATATTGGCTTCTCCCAGGAAAGCTTCTTCATGTTTGGAGTTTAATTTTTGAGAAAATAGAAAGCTTGCGATGGTTTTTTCATAATCGCTTCCCGTTTTATAGTTTTCAGCCTTTTCCAACATGTCAGCAAAGCTGCCCCCCAAAGAGGCCGAAGGGAGAAGGAGAATTACAAGGATGATCGTCAGCAACCGTTTCATCTTTAGCCCACCCTTTCACCGGTTTCACTGTGGACGCATTCCACAGTTGGCAGAAGGATGATAACGCAAGATCAAATGAATACTATCATACAAGATCAAATGAAGTGAAAAAAACGTCTTTGAAAACGCATCTCTTCAAACGCCCCATCGTTTTCATAGTAAGAAGGAACCAAGATGCGGAACTGACAACAAAAAAGCGTGTTTTTAAAACTTATATATATACCCTGTTTTAAATTATTTACTTATTTTTGGTTTCCTTGGTTTCCAGAGAATATAGAATATATATAATATAAGGGTTTGAGGCGGCAACCAACGGGCAACCAGCGCGGCAACCAACGGCAACTATCCGTGTAGAAAGATCGAAAAAAGTGGAAGTTCTGTCTTTGAAGGGATCCGTCATGACGGCTGCAACCTTTTTATCCGTCAGGTGATCCAGCTTCTTTCACTCCCTTCCCTTTATATTCTCAATAGCTACACGCTGATGAATCTTTTGCCATGTGCGTTACTTCTAATCTTTCAGTTAAAGCATCATTCTTCTCCAAAGTATCTCCGCAAAGCTTCGTTGCTGCTTTCACGGATCTGATCAAAATCATCCTCGGTCAGCTGATTGAACAGGGCTTTGTAGAATTGAATGGTGCCAAGCTGTTTTGCGTGATGGACCGCGTGCATATCCTCAAAACGCCGGAATGGCATGCGCAGGATCAGCTGCTCCACGTCCCTGTTTGTATAGCCGCCTTTGGTGAAAATGCATGTTTTCTTTTCCGGCGGAAGGCCTTTGGCTTTACGATCTTCATAGAATCCGGCAAAGTCAGCCGCGACGTCCGCCAGTTTCGCGCTGCCTGTTTCGTCCATGTTCTTCAGCATGGAGAGCAGGAAAACGGGCTTATATGAATAATAGGACATGCGGAGGAGTTTTATTAAAGATGCCAGAAAAAACTGCGAACATTGGTGCCGGATGGTATAATGGATTCAGCTTACAGAAACACTGTGGGAAAGCGCAGGGAGGGGTATCATGAAAACGATTGCCTATAAGAAGCTGTTCCGGGACAGAATTCCGGAAATCATTGAAGAAGACGGAAAGCATTGTGTCTGCTCCGTTCTCTCTGAAGAGGATTATGTCCGTCTGCTGGATCAGAAACTGGACGAAGAATTGAAAGAGTATCAGGAAAGCAAGTCCATGGAAGAGCTTGCTGACCTGCTCGAAGTCATTCGTGCCGTTGCCCTGGCCAGGGGCAGTTCCATGGAGGAGGTGGAACAGATCCGAATCAAAAAAGCAGAAAAACGCGGAGGCTTTGAAAAGAGGATCCTGCTGGAGACGGTTATGGAAGACTGATGAAAGAAGTTTTTTTCCCGTTCCATAAACCGCTGAATGCTTCCACGGAAAACAGGCGTTGTGATGGGATACGACGCATCCATATATTCAATCAGGCTGTCCCGGAAACGTGAGGCAAGAACAGAAGGGATCATAGGCGGCACTCCTTCAAATAAACTCAAGAATTAATCGGCCTTGTTTGAATCTTAGATTCCAACAAGATTCAAACGAGATTTCCAACAAGGTACAGTTCGATGATTGCCTTGCTGCAGCTGTTTCTGCTCCATTCATTCTTGTTGGATGTATCATTTTCAACAAGAATCCAACAAGAGGTCTGTTGATTTGGTGAATCTGTCTGAATGATCCCTTTCTTTCTGAGTGAAGTCAAAAGTGTGGTTATCTTTGCTTCTTTCTGTTTATCGGTCAGAACATCAGGAAGCTTTTCCCAGAGCAATTCTTTAATCTTTTTGCGCTTTACACGTTGAAAAGTTTTGATACATTCGACAATCATGTCTTTATAATACTGATCATCAAAGCCTTTATTTCGAATGTATTGTGCTTCCTGCTCGGTAGATTTTGCAACATCAGCAGATAGATAGAGGTTCGATTAGTGCCGCCGAATCCGCCCACGTACATCCCGACGGTAATATTCCCACGCAGCTCCTCGCTGCCATAAATCAGCCGGGCTATGCGCAGTGCCTGGTCGGAGGCAAGGGCATTCATAGGATAGATAATTCTCTGCGGATGTGCTTTCCGGCGCATCTGCTTTTTATATGCCTATAATATCTTTTTCAATTGCATGGATTATATCGTCGCTGATTGTCCTGATATCGAGGGTGTAAGCCTTATTCAGACGGGGATTATAGATTCCGACTTGGTGGTGTCCCATGAGTAAATATGTTAATACTTGCAGGGTATATGTGCTGGAAATTTCGTTTCGCAATACCTTCAGATCCCATAGAGTGTCTTTGGTTATGTAGTCGATAAAGCCTATGAGTTGACCAGATCTTAAAATGGTCCCTGTGTCGGTAACAGGACCATGATCAGAGAAAAACTGAACAGCACGTTTAACAAAAATGCGTATGTTATTGATCGTTGCTTCATCCGGATTTATATCCTCTATATTAGGGAAATAAGCCTCCGGTCCGTCGAAGAATACTACTTTGCATGCGTTTATAATAGTCTGGCGATCCAGACTTTTATTAATGCCATTCATCAATTCATTGAATATATCCAACGAGCTTTTGAATGTCTTGTTTGGTGTCACGCATGCGCACAATTCGGATGTTTCAAATGCATTTTCCTTACTGCCTTCAAGCAAATAGCGTGTTAGATAATCCGTGGCCATGCCGATTAGGGTAGCGTACTTTTTGTCTTCTCCTGGCATTAAACTATAATCATCATGAAGGCTCTCAGTCTGAAATTGGGCGGGAAGTACGTAATCCTTGTATGGAGCGCACTTGATTTTACGGGTAACATTAATAATGCTTGACATGGTTCTAAATCTCCTTTTGATGTTTATAAAATTGGGGGACTACGAATAACATAAATATTTTGGAATGGCATGTCAAGTATTAATTTATTAGGAAATTCGGAAGCAGCGTAATGTGTTTCCGCTTGTTTCTTTTTTCTTGCCTGCTGCAGAATGTCTTTCAGATTGCTTTCCTGGAGAATATGATCTCGAACCTGAAGATCAGGCGCTACGAATGCGAGGACATCCTGAACGGAACACAGACGGAATAAGCCTCCAAAGACTAACTTCGCCGACAGCGATAGGCAATTTCGGTTGCACCATTCTATGGCTTCATCGTTGAGCCGGACATCATTTAAGCAATCTTTCGAAGATTTTCCCCGAAGCGAGCTGCAGCGATGGCGTCCAAAGATGCAGATATCTCCCTGAAGGAGCGGTTCAAGTCAAGACTGCGTACTTCGATCAGGTTTCCTCCCATAGTCACAGATAGGAAAGGCTCGGCTTCTTCAGTTGTTCTTGCGTAGAGCAGAAGTCCGCTTACCTTTCCGCTCCCTGTTTTATCCTCGTTTTTGACATAGGTGAAAATCTGATAAAGATTGGCGCTGTGTAGCATTTGCTTGTCCATGTATGCCGCAAGTGAATGCTTGTAGAATTTGGCGTCGATGATAAGCGCCTGTCCTGCATGCCTCAAGGTAATGTCGGAATGCATTCCTGGAAGAAGCCTTATCATGGATGGATTTGTATCCTCAGGGATATCCCACATGATTGCTTTATCCGAGGCGTGAAGCATCGGGAAATGCTGTCGATAGTATTCAAGAATGAATTTTTCATAAAGCTTCGGCAGGCTTTCCTCGTCGAAGAGCGAAAACCTTGTTTTTCCCTTATCCGTGGTGGGCAGGAGGCATTGCCAAAGCATATAGCAGATGTTCATCAGCATCTCATAGGTCCGATTATTCCGATGATACTGAAGCCTGCTCCAATTGACGAGACCCAGGTCAATATCAGAAATCGGAGAAAAGAAGGGAAGTGTTTTTCTCAACGCGTCTTTTTGCTTATGATCAACTTCCGGGTGCCGTATGGCCAGCAGACTTGCGGCTTTAAGAATCTGATTGAGCTCATTGTCGGGAGAAAACTCGTCATGGGTGCAGTCGAACTGCCGGATTCTCCGTTCCTGAAGCAGCCTGGTCTGATACAGATTGACTTTGCCGCGAAGTGTCTTTGACTGTTCCTCGATGCTTGTATAACTTCTGTAAAGTCCCTGTTTGATCTGCTGGCTGATGCCTCTGGAGAGAATTGCAGCAAGCATGTCCTGAACGTGGGCAAATTCCTCAGTCGCGACATCCTGATAATTTCGCTGCCTGAGAACTTTGAAGGCGTAGCAGAGCATATGGAAAATATTCTGGATCAGGATTGCTGATGCGTCACGCATTAAAAACACCCCTCAGATTGTTTTCCCAGAATGTTACCTTGTCCGGATCGTCGAACCAGTATTCCTGAAGCGTCGGCAAAATATCATATTCGACCACGGATTGCAGCCATTCCTCAGAGTATTCTTCTCCCTTGGGAAGACATAGATAGCTGTGTCCGATCCGAAACCCCTTTCCAAGAGCGGGATCCTCGGAAATGGCTTTGTTCAGATTGATCAGCTGTGCAACAAGCGCGTTGAACGTCTCATCATGTATATATTTTTCACTGTATTCCTTAAAGCCCTGTGAAGCGAAGCCGGGTATCATTTCAAAAAAGCTGAAGCGGCGCCGGAGTGCGTAGTCGATAAGCGCCAGGCTTCTGTCGGCAGTATTCATCATTCCGATCAGATACAGATTCTCAGGAACTGAAAAAGGCTTGTGAGTGTAAGCAAGCTGGGTTTCTTCTCCCCGATAGTCGGATTCGATAAGCTGAAGCAGCTCCCCGAATATCTTACTCATATTGCCCCGATTGATTTCGTCGATGATAAAGAAATAGTCCTTAGACGAATTGCTGCGCGCCTTTTCGCAGAAGTCATAGAAGACGCCCGTTTGCAGCGTAAACTCGGCCCCGTCCGGCTTATATCCCATGATAAAGTCTTCATAGGAATAATTCTGATGGAACTGGACAGATGCGATACGTTCCGTATCCTTCAAACCCATCATGACATAAGCCAATCTTTTAGCGGTGAAGGTTTTGCCCACGCCGGGCGCACCCTGCAGGATGATATTCTTTTTCCTCTTCAGCAGGCCGATCAGCTGATCAAGGTGTTCATTTGACATAAAGACTTCTGAGAGGAAATCCTCTCTGTTATAGTGCTCATACTGGAAAGCCCGCGTCTCGTCCTGCGAACTCGTCTGACTATTGTTCGCTGGCTTCTCCCAAAGGAAGCGCTCAATATGGAATTCACGGAGAGCTTCCATCAACTCCGTACGCAGTCTCCAAATAAAGCTTCCCGGCGTACGGGAATCTGCTGCCTGCCCCTGAAACAGAATGGGCCAGTAGCGGGGTTTCCCGTTTTCACGCATGGATAAAGGACATCCGGTAAGCTTATGGATTCTCTTTGCGAGGTTTGTGCAGTATCCGCTGATCGACATGGGAGATTTGCCAAAAGTCAGACCGATCTGTGAGCATGTGGCCTGACCGCCTGCATCATAAAACGCGGCCAGTGTTCCGCCCCAGAATGGGCCAATCACCTCAGGATTGTTCAGCAGCTTCAGCCATTCGTCCTTTGAAAAACCCGGTGAATACTCCTGGAGCGAAGGAAGCCAGCCTTCATTCATAAACAGCGGATCACTTTCATCAAAATCCACAGCTGCGTCAGCCTTCAGATAGTATCGGCTTACGTAAAATATGAGGTCGCAGGTTAATGTTCTGAACTGCGGATCCGGATAGCAGTCATCAGATCTCAGGGCGCTAAATGTTTTGATGATTGCTTCGTTCTTGCTTAGCTGAGCACATATTTCGTCACAGAGCTCGTATCCGCCGATCAGATTCTCAACGGAGGATGAACGTTTAGGGACAAAGCTGGATTCCAGTTCAATCGCAATCGGCCTTATCTCTCCGTATTTGTAGATGTAGTATTTATCCGGATATCGAAGCCATAAGTACACGCTGATCGCATGAGTATCCTGAAAATGGTGCTTCCATCCTGATTCGTTGTGATTCTGCTTTCGGTCATCGGCATACGCGGTGAAACGCTCAACTCGCTCGGAAAGATCGCGGGTTTCGTCATACAGAACACGAAAAGCCTCCCGAACACCATTCGGATCTTCGCTCGCAATTTCGAGAAGCATGGCCTTAGCGAAATAATAGCCTGAGGTAAGCAGATTGTACGTTTTCGAGAGCGCTTTCTCGAGCATTCCCGCAAAGTCAGAGGCTTCGATGTCCCAATTCTCCTTGAATTGCTTTATTGCCTTCCATTTGTAGTTTTCATCGGACCAATAGTCAGGAAGGTAACCAAGGTAGGCCTCTTCGATTTTCCGGAGCTTTTCGTGGTTAATCATGATCTATCCTCCCAACTTTTCTTGCTTCAAGACTCTATAGCGGAATGCATCCCGCTTCTATCTCTTGCCCCACAGCAGACAGTCAATCTTCTTTATATCGCTGATCCATTTGTATTCAGGAAGCCAACGATCAAAAGTTTTAAGATTCTCACGGGCTTTTGCTGTTTTCAAATAATCTAGATACCACTTCTCTATGGCTCCATACAGTAGAATAGCATTGTTCAGTTTCTCCTCCTGTGTTGTGCCTGTCAGTTTGAGGCCGAGATTGTGCAGGACATACTGATCCCAGATAGTTTTTGCAGGATCAATCGTTGCCAGCATTTTCGAACTGAAGGAAGCTTCGACATTGCCTGTCGCCTGGAAAAGAGCCGTGATGATCTGACTGAAATCGAGGGCTTCTGTCCGGGCCCTGAGAAACAAAGAGTAATAACAGCTTCTCCACTCTTCGTTGCGACGGATTCGATAGTATCCATTGAATGACCGCTGAAAGGATGGAGAAACCGGATCTCCGCGCATTATTTCAGCATACTTGTCCAACCCGAGACTCCTCGCAAGCTGTGCTTTCAAGATTTCCGAAGCGTTAATCATTATCTCGCCTTATCAGCCATGAATAGGAATACATGCATAGCTGCTTTCTCTATGTTATTCAATGGACTTCGTTTCCGTTCAGGATTCCGCTCGTTGTCGTACTCACTTTTCCCAAAAGATCGCCACCGGCTGCTGGCGACCCCGATTTTCAGGTTCTGAAGTAATACTCTGGGATCTATACTCTCGTATACTGTGATGATAGTATACACACCAAAGGGCTGTCAGGCAACCCTGTCAGTATTGAACAAATTTAATCCGGTCAGAAAGAGCAAGTCGCCAGAAACAAAAACCCGAAGCAGGATATTCTGCTCCGGTATATCAAAAGCCTGTTCCCGTTTCCGTTATTGCGGGAGAGGGTTATTTCTTCCGCTCGTAGGTCACGATGATGCCGTAGGTGGCCATGTTATAGCAGACCGAAACGACCCGCCAGCCGTCGGCCGCCATGCGGTTCATTTCCGCTTCGGCATTTCGTACGGCACATTTTTCAACGCGATACTCAAACATTTTAGGATTCCTCTTTCTGATTTCTGTTCCGGAAAAAGATGAAGTAAAGGGCAACACCGACCAGGATGCTGGGAAGCAGGTCCACGGCCAGCTCAGTGAAAATAACCAGGAATGTCGGTATGCTGGAGAAGAAAAGGATCATGCCGAGCACCAGCAGTACCTGACGGCGATCAACGCTTTTCTTCATGTCAAACACTTTAAAACTCCTCCTCCTCGGTGCGGTTCTGATTCGCGCGGCTTACAAACAGTCCAAGCAGCGTACCGAGCAGAATGCCTCTGCCCAGACGCCGGCTCAGATGACGATGATAATGACAGCGATGGCCGCCAAAGATCATGTTCCCCAAAGTCAGGATTCCAAGCAGACGCAGCATTGTGTGTTCCTCCGTTTCGTCGTTTCGCATGTACCGGCCAATCTCTTTGCGGGTACCGTCCCAAATCGGGGATTTGATCGGTACCTCATCGGTACGTGTATAGAATACGGGAAGAGGGCAGGGAAATACAGGATCAGGTCGGAAAAATATCGTCGGTTATTTTTCCAAAATGAGAAGACTGCTTGCAAAGTGAGACAGCTTGCACAAAGGAAAGAACGTCCACCTCGTCTTTCCATGGAAGAAAACGTTTACAGCGCCAATGGGGTGTTTTTTGGGAGAGGAAGTATAAAAAATTAAACAGACCGTATAAAACTGGGAAAAACGCGTTCAAAGTATTGATGGGAATACAAAGATGTGCTACCTTATTAAACAAAGGCGGAACTGATTAGCGCCTCATGCTCCAGGTCTGAGAATGGCTCAGGCCTTTCGTTTCCCTGCAGTTACTTTGAAACGAAAGTGAATGGACCGGACATTCGTGAGACGATAGCATTCTGCGAATAGGGTTCCGTCCTGCTGTTGCTTTTTCGGAGGGCTTTGATCATGATTACGAAGCGGCGCTTGACTTGCGCAGTGAAAACCTTCTTTGTTTTATTCTGCATGCTCTTTTTCTTCATTTCAAGCAGTGAAGCCGATAGCCCGAAGTCGGTGACTGGCAGCAAGTGGGTGATTGGCAGTGCCGCTACGGCTTCATGGGATGCATGCGAAGGAGCGAACTATTATAGCCTGAATGTTTATGTATACAGAGACAGCCGCACAGAGAATCTGATTGGGCAGACAGAAACTGGGACTTCTGATACCTCCGTAGATGTACAGCAGGAAATCTATAGAGCCATAACAGGAATGTCTCTGGACAGAGTTTTTGTCTGCTTTGATGTAAGACCTGAAAATATAGACCTCCATGGGGGCTGGGAAGGCAGTTATTCTTACAAATCCAGTGCACTTGAGTACAGGATCAACCCGAATACAGTTTTGCTTTCAGTACCTAACAATATTAAGCTGACAGAAGATTACACGGTGTCGTTTGAGACAGTAGATGGATCCAGTTGGTACAATTATAGAATTCAGCTAGAGACTGGTGAAGGAAACAAAAGAATAGGTAATGGTGAATCAATTATTTCACACGAGACGATGGCAGAAGAAGATATAGCCAACGAGATATTGTACTTCTACCGAAACAGCGGATTCACGGATGAAACAGTGAAAGTCAGTGTTTCAATCCAGGCGTTTAGTTATGACCGGACTAATCCGGGTTTTATTTCAAGTAATTATTCAGACTGGACGGCACCAGTTCTATTCAATGGCAGCAATTATTCGCAAGTAAAGCTTACGATTCCTAAGAACATAAAGATCACGGAAGATTACGTTGTATCTTTTGATACAGTAAAGAACTCTAGTTGGTACAACTATAAAATCCAGCTTGAGACTGCTGAAGGAACCAAAAGTATAGGCAATGGTGAATCCATTATTTCACGCGAGACGAAAGCGGAGGAAGATATTACTAATGAGATATTATATTTCTACAGAAACAGCGGATTTACAAATGAAACAGTAAAAGTAAGCATTTCAGTACAAGCGTTCAGTTATGATCGGACTAATCCGGGATATCTATCCAGTGATTATTCGGACTGGACTACTCCGGTAATGTTCAATGGCAGCTATTTTACGCAGGAAAAACTTCCGATTCCTAAGAATGTTAAGATCACTGAAGATTATGTTGTTACTTTTGAAACAGTAAAGAACTCCAGCTGGTACAATTATCGAATCCAACTTGAGACGGAAGATGGAAATAAAACAATCGGTAATGGTGAATCCATTATTGCAAGAGCTACGATAGCAGAAGAAGATGTGACTAACGAGATCTTCAATTTCTACAAGAATTGCGGTTTCACCAATGAAATTGTAAAGGTCAGCATTTCAGTTCAGGCGTTTAGTTATGAGCGAACTAATCCAAGATATATATCTAGTGATTACTCGGACTGGACGACACCTGTGCTTTATGGTCAGGGCAACGTGGTAAAGTCAATTAAGCTTGCTCCTGAAAAACCGGTTATATACATTGGAAGATCATACTACCTTGGCAAAACAATAACTCCACGGAGCGCCCGTTACGGAAAAATCAGCTGGCAGTCATCAAACCCCTCGGTACTGACCGTGGACAGTTACGGCAGAATTACCGGAATTGTTCCAGGGGATGCTGAGATAACGGCTTCGATCAGCGAAGTAAAAGATTCTGTTACTGTCAAAGTTTATGAAGTAGAGTCGAATATAACAGATGCGGCGGACGAGAAAACAGTTACAGGTGATACAGGCATTATCATCGACAGCATAATGAACAGCGATTTACCTGACCTGACGAATACCGATATAGACAGCGAAGAGCTACCGGGCTTGAAAGAGCAGATTATGGCCGGCTTTCATCGTGTAGATGAATTCCGTACGGACTTGAATATAGAGAAAAGGGGCATAGACTACTATAAAGGAGTGCAGGATCTGAAACAGTGGCTGGACGATTACTCATTTGCCTATGGTGCTGACGTTACGCTAGAAATGTACCATAAGGAGCCCGGCGGTGCCAAACACCATATTGGCAATCTGATACAGTTAAGCAATGAGATACATGTGACATTACGTTTCCCGCGCCTTCGTGAGCCGGAAAAGGGTTTCAGGAGGATCTTTACGCTTCTGAAGATTCATAAAGGCAATGTCAGAAAAACTGAAGGTATCGAAATCGATGAATCAGCAGATGGAACGTTTGAGTATACTACATTGACAGACCAGTTCTCAGATTTTATTCTTCTGTATAAGGATGTTGTGGATGAAGTAACAGATCCGATTATCACTGTTTCCAATGATGGTAATGGATTGGCTTATTATGAGATCTTGCAGGATGAGCATGGAACAAAGGTAATTCTTTACGCAATTCCCTATGATGAAGATGTTTATGAATTTGACAGATGGCGGGTCATATCCGGTAATGTTACCATCTCTGAGAATGCGTTTTATATGGGGAAAGAGGATATAGAGGTTAAAGCGTATTTCAAGGCAAAAGAGCCGGAGAATGAAATATTGCCTGAAATCGAATCAGAAGCAGGGAAAGAGCAGACAAATAAGCCCTTGGACATTGTTTCAAACGCTGAAAATGGTAAATCTACGTCTGCGACGGAGACGGAAACACATACAATACCGAAAACTGGTGACAGTACTGACGTCGCAGGAATGGCATTGATTGCTGCGTTGGGCGTTATTGGGCTAGCATTCTTGATCCCGAACAAAAAACGTACATCTAGAAGAAGATGATGTATGGCGCGATGATATCTTGTTCATATCACACGCTCTCAGGATGTCAAAGCGAGCCTCTCAATTGCATGGCTTTCATTAAGCCTCTGAACTCCGCATTTGGCTTGCGGATGAAATCGTTAATCTTGCAATGTTCGAGCAGCCCCGCTTCTCCAAAAAGCTTGATCTCGCCATCCTCAAAAATGACTCGGCATGAACCGAACTCGAAACCGGTTATCTTGTCGTCATTAAGCACAGCCGGATCACTGACAAAGCGTTTCAGCTCTGTCAAGAACCGGTATTCTTCTTCTGTTTTCATCCGCAATTCAGGGACCTGCGTGCAGTGCTTCAACAGGAAATCATTTGTATACTCATTATGCCGCATAGCAGATTCTTTCGCTTCAATCCTGCGCTCCAGCCGCTTCCATTCTCTGACATTTAGCCGGTAATACAGTTGATCTGAATCCTTCGGGATCTCTTTTATCTCCCGGCGCTTCACCTTTTCCAGAGAAATGACTTCTCCATAATACTGAATGCCTGCTTCGCGCCCGAACAACTCCTTTGACTGGTAAATCGCAACCTCGTGGATCGGAAGAGCCTTTTCAGATATCTTGTTTGCCGGGATATAATAGAAATTGTGATCCAGGCAGATATGCAGCTGTTCAGGCCCTCGAGTGGGGGCTACTAGCACATCCCGCACGCTCCAGTCTACCTTTTTGAGCTTACTTTCGATTCCCTTGGGCAGAGTTGCCCTCTCGAATGCGGACTCAGGCGAATCATCAATCAAGTCATCGAGCATATCGGTAACCAGATTCGTTGCTGTCGGCAGGAAAGGCAGACCGCCTATATTTACTTTATCAATGCTTTCAAAGAACCGATGATGTCGGTATTCCTCTTCATTTGCATAGGGGAACAGAACATAAGCACCGAACATCGTTCGCTCAAAGGGAGATGCCCCATTCTGATAAACAATCGCATCCCGATACCGATGCATCGTATTGATATCATCCACTTCAGGCCCCGGATGATGATCTATATGCTCATGATAATTCGTCCCGGGCAGGGAAGGATTAATTCGGTATTTGGCATCAAAGACATATTCATATTCGGTACCCGCACCTTTTTTCTTCAGACACAGAACGTTGTCCGGTCGCTGAGTAACGGTTGGCACGTTTACTTCTTTCGGATTATAGGAAAGCGTAATAACATCTCCGTTTTTTCTGTCTCGATACTTTACTCGGCTGCTTTTTCCCTTAATCAAGGAGACAGAGAGCCCGGTGCCGTCGGTCTTTATGATGTCCTGTGAAATCAAGTCATACTTATCCTTCATCAGAGAATTGAGCTTGATGAAACACCAGTATTCATACAGGACAGCCAGATCCTTGACGGAAATGTTGAACACGCTTCCCGTAACAGCTAACCCATGCTGCAACAGCAGATAGCAGCGATAAAGCTGCCGATACCCTGGCGCCATTCCAAATACCAATGACATCCCGGAACTGGAGGGCTCTGAAGATACGTCCTTCATGAAACCCGTATTACAGCGGCGCTGAATCCCCGCAATCATTCTCCCGATTTTTTCCAGAATCGAGGTATCCTGATCCTGACTGATTGCTTTATACAGCTTCCTGAACTGATCTAGCCGCCTTGCCGTCTGCTCAAGCATGTATTTGGTCAGCCGGTTTTCCCGGGTATCATATGTGACAAACTTTTTAACAGCCAGGGCCTTTTCAACTTGGGTTCCATTTGAGCTGAGTGAGATATATCCCGGGTGCTTTTCCAACCAGCGGAGGGTTTTCCCATTATATCGATGAATCTTATGTTGGGGCAAAACTTCTGTTTCCTGTTGCAGAAGATGATGTGGCGAACGAAGCACCATGTCGGCAGCCGAAATGTATTCATCATAAATCTTCTGAATGATCGCAAAGAATTCTATAGGGGAAGATTTTCGTGTAGAGGAAACATCAAAGGACTCATAGGTTTTCTTCAGGAAATCAAATACCAGATTGTATACTTCCTTTGTCACATCAGAGACAATAGCGAGATAATCATTATAATAGTCAATCTTCGAAGGAAATACTTCGATGGTGAGTTTCAGGTATGAGTGCCCATCCACTAAAAAGACCAGATCCGAAAAACCAATATCATTTCCGAAATTAATCACACCGGTCAACAACTGACGATTACGACCTACTTGGGACACTTTGTTTCGGACATGATAGTTTTCATGCCAGAATTCAACGGAATGGCCTTCTGTCGGCTCAACAATCAGCTCATATCGCTTCTGCTCAAAGAACAGCGGAAAAGAACGGAAGTCAGCAGAGTAAGCTTTTCCCAGGTATTGCGAAAAAGCCATCTCCGCTTCTCCGGAGAGGGTGACCTCGAAATCGTCATCGCAGACAATCTTCAGGTTTGCCGCTTTCTGATCGCATCTGACAAGTGGGGAAGAAGGGTCGGCTCCCTTGATTGTCACACTGAGGCAAGGAGTTGAGCAGAATAAAAGCTCACCCTCAGAGCCAGTATGATGTAAAACCATCCTCTTCAAATCTCCTCATCATGAAGGCTATTTTCTCTGCACTTCTGGGATGCTTTACGTGATTATTCTTTCGAAGCAGATCGAGCATCCGCTCTGCGGTATTGTTGCTTTCTGTCTGGTATCCTTCATAGTCTCCAGCGATTTCTTTAAACAGATCGCAAAGCATATCCTTGACAGAAGCGCTGCTTCCCTGAATGCGGGGAAGAACCTTCTGCAGAATCTCATTATCCATGGCTGTGTTCTCGTCCAGGAGGCCGGCTGCTTTGTTGTTCAGCAAATAGAAGATAATCTCGTCGCGCACACGATAGCCTACATGGGCGTTGGCTTTTTGCAGGATTTGATTGATCTTTTCCAATTCAGCACAAACCCCGAGGATGGCTTCGTGCTCTGAGAGAGGACAGTTTTGCAGCAGCAGGTACTGGCTTCGCAGGAAATCATTTTTCAGCTCGAGCCTATTAACCTCCTCAGTGGCCTCATCCCAGGAAGGGATGAGATCAACGTAGTTGAATTCGATGGTGTTCGCCCGGTCCAGTACTTTTCTGGAGAAGGGGAAGGTAGTTTCATCCATGTTCACCGTTCCGACAATGTACAGATTCTCAGGGAAGCGGATCTCTCCATACTTTTTTATGGCATTAGGATCTGTCCCGAAATCTTTTTCCATAATCAATGGATCGGAAGTAATATGCCCATCCTTGAATTCGCGGGTTTCAATCACGGACAGGAAGTCACTCAAGTAGTATTCCACTCGTGCTAGATTCATTTCGTCCAGACACAGAATGTATGGCTTGTCCAAATCCTTCTGTGCTTTCCACAGAAAATCAAGGATCTTCCCTGACACAAAATGTCCGTTCAGATCAACGTGGCCAAACAAGTCCGTCGAATCGGACCAATCCGGACGGACAGGAACGGCTTCAAAGGCCGCACCGATCGCCTCTGCAAACAACCGCACCAACCGAGTCTTGCCAGTACCCGATGTTCCGGCCAGAATTACAAATGGTTTCGACTTCAAGGAGAGATAGAAGTTCTCGATGAGGCCATCGGTATACGAGAAGCCTTTTGATGCAATGTATTCTTTGATCTGCTTGATCTGGCTTTTCACGTCCACGGTTTCCTCATCTCCCTTCATGGATAATTGATATATATGATCTCCATCTTTCTTAAATATGGCTTCGGCTGTATCGATATCCTGGTATGGGGCTAATCGCCGAGCCAGATCTGAGCTCCAGAATAACCTTACTCTTCTACGATCTGAGGTTTCGTTTCTTATTTTGCCCTCGTATTCCGATCCTTGATATATCAACTTGATGGGTATCACTTGCCCGAGTTCCATTTCCTCTGCATCAAAGAACCAACAGATCTCCTTGGGCACCCCTGAACCTCTGTAGTCGAAGAATGATTTATCGCACTTCTTTATGGCTGTATTCTCATCCACAATCGTCCATGAATCAAAGCGACCGGTACGATCATTCCTCTCAAGAGAACGAACGTAATCAGTATATATTTTCATCATCCGCTTGAGGTCATCCAACAGAGTCTCCTCATCCGGGATCTCATCAGTTTTATAGACAGTGTGAAAAACGTCACCTTTTTCATAGAAGATACCATTCCCGGAAGGTTTGTCTCCCAGTTCAATATCTTTTTCTATCGAAAAACCTTGGCTACTGATTTTTCCTCTAATCTCATCAGCAGCATTTTCGAGCATGGTGATTGTTTCTTTTTTGCTGTGACTATTCCTGATCTTGGTGCAACCCTGGTTGAAGGAAAGGTATAAACGCTTGCAGTCACTTGACAAAAGATAAACAATATAGACCCCTTCCTGCGGGGTGTTGGTGATGGATGAGTTTAGAATCGCAATCCAGGGAATTGTCGCCCAGTTCCCCTGACCCACACTTCCCTTAATCAGGTATTCGCCACGATCCACAAGGCCAGTATTGTATAATTTCTCTGGGATTTCAGATCTGACAAAATCTCCGAAGGGATTGTTTGCAAATGTCTGCCTTCTCGCTTCGGGGAATTCTTGCATGAACCGGCTAATTAGGTCTCTCATGATTATATATCCCTTTCATACCTTTTCTTCTTACCCTTGTCAGACTACAACGAGTAGAAACAGGCAAAATGGAATCAATTTCATGAAGGGATAATAACACAATTCGCAGCTGGTGTATAGTCAGATACGATGTTATTAATTCCTCGGGAGAACTGGGATGGAAGTGCCTGCGCAGGGGCCCGGTGAACAAATGACCCAGAATATGGGAATTCATGGGGTTACGCACTGCACTTCTCAATTGGTTTTCCAGAATGCGTACTTGCAGAGCAAAAGAACGAACGATATTTAACAGGACTCGCCCTGATCCTCAAAGCAGGATTCTGCTTTTTACTTGTAGAATTTGTTCATAATGCTACTACCGGGAGGAGAATGCCAAATCTGCTTTGGCATGAATAGGACGCATGATGAGCTACAGCCAGGAAATCAGAGTAGACAAGAGCATTTATACTTTGGATGTGCTGTTAAAAACTGCTTTCAGTTTTACAGACCAGGTTTATCTGCATCTTGCACAGGATGAAAACTCCTGGATCATTTCATGGAAAGGGAAAGCTGAAGCATCCGTTGATGCTTCAGAATTCGAGAACGAACTCATATCGCAGCAGCTTCGTGAGAGAATTACTGAAAAAACAGCTGAGGTACGAAAGCTTCTTTTGGCACGTGCTTTTTCATCTTCCATGATAGAAATGGAAGATGATGTGCCTGCTGAAGCCGCTTCAGAAAATCCCTTCAGGAAAGAGCTGGAAGGGGAATATAATTCATCGGATGTCATGAAGGGATGGTTTGATTCATGATTGTTACCTTTGATAAAATGATATACAAGGAACAAGCGATCAGAACGGCTATCCATGATTATCAGCAAATAGCCGAGATCCTTCTGAGTGTAGGGCCGTTCTGCTTTGAATGCAGGATTGTCCAATCCATATACCCGATTGATATTACAGCTCTAGAGTTTTCAAATTATGTACTTAATCAGTCTGTTTCCATCAGAAGCGAGGATTCCAGGCATGAGATACGCTGAGATCCTTGAAATCATTCTTATGGTAGCCCTTGGTGGATACTGCGGTTGGACAGACCTGAAAACCGGAATTGTCCACAATCGTGCAGTATTGGCAGGACTGCTTTTCGGCCTGGTACCACATGGAATGAATATGCTTCTTGGAGGATTACCATTTTATCCGGCATGGCTTGTTTGCATGCTCATCGCAGATTTGGCGGCAATAGGCATGTATATGGGGGAGATCTGGGCAGCCGGAGATGCCAAGTTGTTCATTTTGCTGTACTATTTATTTCCTCCGCGCCTGATAGAAGGTGCAAATTATGCCTTCAGCATTATTCCTTTTATCTATATCTTTGTCCCAGCTTTGATCTGGCTGATGGCAGATTCAACGATTCACCTGATTAAAAGGGAACCGCGAAAAGTGACTAAAATAACAGCCAGAGATTTTGCAACCAGGTATATTACAATTCTGATTGAAACAACTGCTTTCCTTTCACTGATGCTGGTTCTGTTCCCTCAGGTTGGCATTTCCCAGCCGATTCTGCCTATGATGCTGGTGTTAGCCTATTCAATCATATGCACTCGGATCCGTATTATGAGGACAAAGCTTATTCTTGGAGGACATTTGCTGGTTTTGCTTGTGCTTTGGATCCTTAAGTTATGGGAACCGGCTTTTCCGTCCTGGGAGAATATACTTTTGTTGCTGTTGGTCATATTAACCCAGCGATACTGCGGACTATATGACTATACTAGGATACCTACATCGAACGTGAAAGAAGGAATGATTCTTTCCGCAGAAAACGTGATAAGATTCAAAAAATCCCGGGTGCACGGACTCCCTCAGAACTTTTCTGAGCAACTTTCCTCACGCATTACCAGCGTTGAAGCGGAGGCCGTCAGGAGATGGGAAAAATCAGTCAATGGAGAACCGTTCATTTGGATTGTCAGAAAGGTTCCTTTTGCAATGATGATTTCACTGGGGTTTGTACTATGGCTTTTGAGCAGAATATATGGGAGGTAATCAGGATGCCAGGTCTGTTTTTGGACTCGGACGATGTGTGCTTATATGTTACGGAGAAATGCAATTCCAACTGCATCATGTGCCCAATGAGCTTAGACACAAGGAAACGCGGAGAGGGTATAGCGGAAGACCAGTGGGAGGCCCTTCCTGACAGAATTCCTGCGGAAGCAAAGCATCTGACAATCACCGGAGGAGAACCCTTCCTGGATTATGAACATGTAATTCCATTTATGGAAGAGGTGAACGAAAGGTTTCAGTTTGAGGAAATTCTTGTTCTGACGAATGGCAGAATACTGGCGCACCCGGAAGTACGCGAACAGCTTGCGAATGCTGTCACCGACCGTTATTGTTTCGCCATTCCGATCCATGCTTCGGACCCGAAACTGCATGATGCAATCACACAGTCCCCTGGGAGCTTTTCCCAGGCTGTTCAGGGAATCCGGTTTTTATCCGAGACAAATGCCAGGATCGAAGTCAGAATCGTTGCCCACAGGATGAACGTTGAAATTCTGAATAAGGTTTTTGAGAACCTGTCAGCATCCGGACTCAGAATTGATATCATCAACCTGGTTGCGATGGAAATGACAGGATGCGCTGCGAGGAACCGTGCAAAACTGTGGGTCAATTACAAGGATGTTGCATTGGCTGCTGAAGAGGGTGTTTCCGCCGCAATCAGACACGGAATCAATGTTGGCTTGTATAACTTTCCGATTTGTTCTTTGCCTGAGAAGCTGTGGCCGCTGGCAAGGAACAGTATAACCCCCTACAAGGTCAGATACGGGGAAGAGTGCCAAGCATGTTTAATGCGAAGCGCATGCGGCGGAATGTTCTATTCTACATTTGAGCTGGGGCTCAACCCGGTTTATCCTTTTCTGAGGTGATTCGAATGCTTGGACATTTTTATTTTTCACCGTTTGGTGCACAAATGCTGATAACCAATGATGCAGGGAGATTCTGCTTTCTATCAAGGGATGAGTTCAATCGCCTGGTTGACGGAAAGAATCTGCAGAACAAAGACCTTCTGGACAGGCTCACAGAAGCTGGGTTTTATTCGGAGAAACCTTTGGAAGCTTACATCAGGGATCATTGCCATTCCGTGCGGGATGGAAACAGCTATCTTTTTGATTCAACTAATCTGTTTATCATTGCGGTAACCAATGCCTGCAATAACCGATGCGTCTACTGTCAAGCCAACGGGAATAACCAAATCAGACAGATGAGTAAGGAGGTTGCGGAACAGGCGCTGCGCAGGATTGCCGAGTGTCCGGCTGAGGATATCACGATAGAGTTCCAGGGAGGAGAACCGCTTCTGAATTATCCGGTCATTGAATATATAGTAACCCGCTCGTCTGAACTGCTCCAGAATAAACGAGTCCATTTTACGGTAGTATCGAATCTAAGACTGATGACGGATCGGATTGCGGGGTTTTTTGAAGAGCATAAGGTGAATGTCTCGACTTCGCTTGACGGTTTCGAAGAACTGCATAATTTGAACAGACCGGCATCAGATGGACAGGGCACTTATGAGGAAGTAATCCTCATGAGAAAAAAACTGATGGATCATCATATTTTCAGCGGAGCAATAGAAACGACAACGAGAGAGTCGCTTGATTACCCCGAATTGATCGTGGATACCTACGTAAAAGAAGGATTCCCAATGATCTTTTTGCGCCCGCTCTCGCGCCTGGGAGCTGCAGCCAGACAATGGAATGAGATAGGTTACACCGCTGAAGAATATCTGTCGTTTTATTCCAGGGCTTTGCATCATATATTGAAATATAATTTGCAGGGATTCTCCTTCCCGGAATACGGCGCCTCCTTATTTCTTTCCAAAATGCTGCGAGGAAAATCCCCCAATTACATGGAGCTTCGCTCTCCCTGCGGAGCAGGAACGGGACAGGTTGCGATTACCGCCAATGGAAATGTTTACACTTGTGATGAAGGAAGAATGATTGCTGAGACAGGAGATGAAGCATTCTGCATTGGGAATGTATTTAAAAATGCCTATCAGGACTGGATTTCCTCACCAGTCTGCCGAGCAACAAGCGCAGCTTCCCTGCTTGATTCACTTCCCGGTTGCTGTGACTGCGTTTACAAACCGTACTGCGGTGTTTGCCCGGTTGTCAATTATGCTCTGCATGGGAATACGACGCATGTTTCATCGGAAAGATGTAAAATAAATAAAGGAATACTGAGTATCCTTTTCGAAATAATACAAGAGGGAGATCAGGCAGTTATTTCTATATTATCGAAATGGGGTGATAACGCATGAGACAGAGAGGAATACCCGGATGGATGAACCGTTTGATGATGTTTTTAATTGCGTTTGCAATCAGTTTTATGTATTTTAATGCAGCTGGACAGATTGCCCTCTCTGAAGAGGTGGCTTCTACAGTTGACACACAGTTGAATTACAGCGACGGTTCGCACTATGAAGGACAGGTTCTGTTCGGCAAAATCAGGACGGGCCATGGTTCCTATTCCTGGAGTACCGGTGAAAAATATGAGGGAACATGGGATAAGGATGTTCCTTCAGGTTCCGGAAAGATGATATGGCCGGGACTCGGTGTATATGAAGGAGAATACATTGACGGGAAAAGGGAAGGAGAAGGCACTTTTACATGGACTTACGAAGGAGAGCCTGAGAATGGACAGCCCGTGTCATATCAAGGGCAGTGGACGGATGATGCTGTCGGACCGAATGGTATCATGACCTTCGCAAACCTGGGGACGTACGAGGGAGAATTTTCAAAAGGAGCGAGAAACGGAAGAGGAAAATTCACCTGGCTCAATGGGGATCAATACGAAGGAGCCTGGTCCAATGACCAGATCAGTGGCCTTGGAACCTTTACAGCGGCGGATGGAACCGTTCTCGAAGGCCAGTTTACCAAGAATGCTTTGACCAAAGGAACGGCGACTTATGCCGTGGATGGAGGAAAAGCGACACGAGATATTCAGGGCGGCAGAACACAGGCAACAGTTTCGATCTCATATGATAACGGCACAACGGTTTCCGGGAAGCTTAAGGGAGACACGTTTGTAGGGAACGTGACGATCAACTACCCATCCGGAGACACCTATGTTGGGACGATAGAATTTGGTGTGAAAAACGGCAAAGGAACCTATACCTGGAAAAATGGGGCTCATTACGTCGGAGAATGGGTTTCAGATAAAATGTCCGGCAACGGGAAGTACTATTACGGAAAAGATGAGAGCGTACTCTCTCTGAGCGGTACATTCTCACAGGGAGTACCCAATGGAACGCTGATTTATATCGCTGAAAATAAGCTTAGATATGAAACCATCTGGAGTAACGGCAAATGTACAAGCATCAGATATAAGAGGTAGGTGGGAACGATGGCTCAGATTTCTTTTCCCCAATTTCAGAAGAAGATTACTGACTTTTTATATGAGGAAGAAGGTTCGATACCTCGCAATAAAATCGTTACCGTCGGGACATTGATGCTTATCATGAGTGTTTTTCTCCTGAATGACGCTTTTGCGGCTCACAGATCTCACAGGTCTCACAGTTCTCATAGATCTCATAGCAGTCACAGAAGCAGCAGCCACGGCAGTCATAGCAACCACGGAAGCCACAGCAACCACGGAAGCCACAGCAATCATGGCAGTCACAGCAATCATAGTAACGCTACTCCTGTGCCGGTTCCGGATACTGTGAAGCTTCCGTCTACCCCCAGTACTAACTCGATCGTATTTACTTCAGGCGGCAGCTCAGGGAGCACCACAGGTTTTTCTGTTGCTCCCGCCGGATCCGACCCTAATATTATTTTGGCGAGATATGATGCGGGGGGATTAGAACCTCAAGTGACTCCGAGCCCAGTGGGATCCGCGGATGTCACGGCCTATTCCATTACATCTGGAAACAGTATTCCTGCACTGCCTGTCAGTTCGGTTCCGAAATCTCTGGGAACCCTTCCGAAAGAAAACGGTGTGCTCCTTCCTGATCCTTCATCTCTCAGTATCCTGGAATCTGTGGACAATCAATTTAACCCATTTATTCAGGAACCGGGTGCTGCAGCTCTTTCAGACGTTTCTGCTGTTAAAAACCTTTCCTTTGGGACAACACCCAAAAGTAACGGGACTGTGATCAAGTAACGAGGTATGTGGCCATGCGTTGGGATACAGGAAAAACTCTGTCTAAACGGTTGGTTTGTTTTGCGTTGCTCATTACGGCACTTTTTTCCGTATCGAATGCTGAGTCCGGTTTTACTGATAACGCAGACGCTGTTGAAGCAGCAGCGAAATCTGTCTTTATGCTGGAAGTGTATTCTTCCTCAAAGAACCAAATAGCTGTTGGGAGCGGGTTTGTCGCGTTTGACTCCAATTTGCTGGTAACGAATTATCATGTAATTGAGGGAGGATCATATATACTTGCTATAAGCGACGATCATGAAAGACATCTGATTCGGGAAGTATGCTGCACTGATTCGAAGAAAGACATCGCTATTTTAAGGTTCGAAGATGACAGCCACTCTGCTCCGCTTCCTCTGGAAACAGAAAACAACCTGAAAAGGGCTCAGAAAGTTGTAGCAATTGGGAGCCCGGCTGGGCTGATGAATACTATATCACTTGGGAATATCAGTGCTTTTTATTCGCGTGACGGCCGGGACTGGATCCAGTTTACAGCTCCCATTTCATCAGGAAGCAGCGGCGGCGCTCTGATCAACGATGAAGGAAAAGTGATAGGAGTCACTACTGCAACCTATGCATCGGCTCAAAACGTTAATATGGCAGTAAGAATAAGAGATGTAATTGAGCTTTACGATCGGTGGAACAAGAGGACTGTTTCAAGCCTCGGAACTGGGATCAGTGACGCTGCTGCTTATGCGGTGACTGCAAACACATCAGAAAACAGCGGAAGGGTATGGGTATCTGCGTCCGGGAAAAAGTATCATAATAATCCGAGCTGCTCCAAAATGCGTTCGCCTGTTGAAATGGATTTACTCGATGCGATTGAGAAAGGTTTTACCCCCTGCGGAAAGTGCTACAAATAGACCTGGAGAGGAGTAAACATTTGGACTGGAGAGCCAGGTATTCGAGTTTATTATAGCCATCCCATGTGTTCTTCATCGGTTATATACATAATAGGCGCGCCTTCTTCGCCCACCTGGAGGATGATGTACGCATCTCCGATCTGTGTTTTCTCGTTATTTCCAAGATTAGCGGCCAGCCAGTCAGTTGCTTTTTTTGTGTCTTCTCCGCTGAAAAGAAGACTGGCAGCTTTGACAAAAAAGTCCTGACTCTGTATTTCCCGGGTACCCATTACTTCTATGCATATGATAGCGCCGTCCTTTCCACGGCTATGGACAATCAAAGAAATGCCGCTTATATTTGCTTGGAAATCGTACCAGTCATCAAAGCCGCCTTCAACAACGTTTTCAGCATCTTCATCGGTGAGGACCTTATCAAAATATACTCTTCCGGACATACTCTCCAGATAGCTGTTATTTTTCACGGTTACAGTAACGGAAGTACTGCTTTCACTTTCATCCGCTGCTGTTACGTTTATCACGGTCGTACCTGATGCTATTCCAGTGATGAGGCCATCGCTATTCACTTCAGCGATGCCTGGATCTTCGGATTCGAAGAGTAATTCCTTATAAGATGCGTCATCGGGTTCAATCGATATTGTTGGCGAAAACGATTCTCCAACCATAAGATCAGCGGAGTCCCTGTCAGCCTTAAGAGAAGATATTTTCACATCAACATTGAGGACACATTCAGCTGACAAACGCGCTCCGGACTGGAATAAAGCATTGCAGGAGATGACGGCCTCACCACCGGAAAGAGCAGATACCAGTCCGTCATGAACGGTTGCAACAGAATTATCGGATGAACTCCATTCGATAAGCGGACTAGGTTCACCATCTGGAAGATTAACGATATTGCCATTCAGCTTCAGAGAATCTCCAGCATACAAGTGAATCTTATACTGATCAAGAACCAGACTTGCTCTGATTCGAGATTTCTGTTCATTCTGTATTGCTTCCGCTGCCATCAGCAATTCTTCATCGGACATGGAACTCAAATCGACTTCTTTGAAATCGGCAGCTTGTTTCTTGGTGCTATTATCCGATTTAATGTTAACTTCATCCAACTCTATTTTATCCCGGTGACAATTGATATTGCAGGATATGATGGTGTCATTGTGAACATCGAAGTCGATGATCCCTTTTACAGAGCGGTCATCGGACTTGTAGAATACAAGATTGTTTCGCCCTTCGTCTGCATAAAAACTGCCACTGAAATCCTGACCGTGGGAAAGATGAGCAAGTGTAGTATTATTATAAACCAGATCTACATCGTATTTGGAAAAAATAAGATTGGAGTAGAAGCGAATTACGAGTGTAACTTTATATTCTGCGTTTGCTGTAGCAACAGAACAGAATGCAGGACAGAAAATCAGTGCCATAATAACGAAGGCCACACAATACGACATGCACTTTTTCATACTCAAAACCCAACCTTTCTGTGAAAAATGCCAAGATGATTAAGAAACCAGACAGCCGTTTTGCTTTTCATGTTTGTATGCCATAACTCTTCGTGATTCTCTCGACTTACTACAGATCTAGATGAGGCAAGTGAAGGGGTAGCATAGCAGCAACCTTTGTTTTCTTATTTGGCCTAGGCTGTCCTAAAAGCTTTAATTGATTAGGACAAAACGAGGCCAATCAACTAACGACTTTCAATGCTGAAACAGCTTAGCCAGACAGTTTCAACTGTGGCTACATCCATCGTGGAATTGAAGCATACACCATATCTTCGGGAGTGAGTGCGTAAATCTTTACCCTCCAATAATGCGTTCGACATTGCCTTGTGATTAACCGATAAATTCGCGACTAACTCCCTAGATTCCTTCTGATTTTGAAATTATCCAATCTATTACTGCTGAGATAATAAAATCATTTGAAGTAAAGCAAGAAAACATAACTGCGTTTGACCAAAATTGCAGCGATGATTTACAGTTTAGTGTTGAAGTTATATAATGACAAGGGAGGAACGCGGCTGTTGTCGATCATAACAAAAGAAGTAATGGATTTACCATAAATTATGAACCTGCTCTTCATTGGAGAGAGATTCCGAGGTGGAGGATGAAGAAATAATGCTTTTGAAAAAACGTGTCTATGAAATCATCAACAAGGCAAACGATGGGGACCGGACAAGCATATTATTTGACTGGATGATCATGTTGTTAATCGCTCTTAGCGTTGTTTCAATCATCCTCGAGTCCTTCGCAGATATTTATGCGCGATATTACTCTTTGTTCCGGACTTTTGAGGTCGTTACGGTTGTAGTATTCACTATTGAGTATATGCTCAGGATTTGGACTGCAGATTTACTTTTTTCTGAAGCAAAGCATCCCAGATTGAGATATATTTTCTCATTTATGGCATTGATAGATTTGTTGGCAATTCTCCCATTCTACATTCCTTTTTTTTCCGCAGATCTCCGCTTTCTTCGCATGATGCGACTATTCAGGTTGTTTCGCTTGCTTCGTGTGTTCAAATTGGGAAGGTATTTGGATGCACTTCATGTTATTGTGAAAGTCATTCGAACTTCCAGTCCACAGCTAATAATGTCCGTAGTAATATGTTTTTTCGTAATGCTGTTCTCAGCCATTGTTATGTATACTGTTGAAAACCCTCAGCAGCCAGAACAGTTTCCAAATGTTATTTCAGCTCTTTGGTGGGCAATATGTACACTCACAACAGTAGGCTATGGAGATGTATACCCGATTACAGCTGTCGGGAAATTCTTTGCATCGTTGATCAGCCTTGTAGGTATAGGCATCATTGCTATTCCCACCGGTATTATTGCCGCGGGATTTAATCAGGTAATCTCTGGTGAAAAAGAAGAGATTGAAACGGATGGTAATCATATTGTTGTCAAAGTCGAGGATTTAACCCAGGAAGAAATGCTTGAATTGCAAGCTTGTATTCTTAAGCGACTTAGTGATGAGGGCTTCTTTTCCAAAGAGAGACAAATAAAAGGAAGTACGGTATTATCAGAATCGGTGGATGCATGAAGATATTTCAAAGTGGAAATAGCAGTTGATCAATTATATCTTTCGGACAGAGCATCTGGTTTCCACTGATGATTAAAAACTTTTGTGTTGCAATTGAAGGGGGGTGTAATCCTGAATCAATAACCAATATCTTTTTTCTTCTCGTCGGAGGTTCTATTATTCCATGTGGATTTGCTAAACCCGAAGGAAGAAGAGTACGAAATATGCATAAGTTATATCGGACGAATGAAAAACGGACTTAAGGGAGGTCGGAAATCTTGAAACGAAGTATGATTCTCATTTTGACAATTCTTCTTTCTGTTGTTTATGCCTCTTCAGCATATGCAAAGCGTAATGTGAACTCAGCAGATTATACTTCGGCAGGAGAATTCCTTGCGGATATTGAAACGGGCACAACGGTTGAGTGTGATGCATATCTTTATTCAACTCAGCCATATGAGGATGAAGATACATTCAGTTTGTCATTTGTCCTTCTTCCATGGATTGATGTGGAAGATAGCCCTTGCCTGTGCATTTATGCGAGAGAAGAAGATCTTGGTAACATACACGCAACAGCAATTGGAGAAACGAAGGAAACGCATTACGTTCATGTAAAAGGAATTGCAGAGGGTCCGGCAAAGAATGAATATGTGTATATTAATATCATGGATGGCCAGGGAAATATAGAAATAATAGATCCTCCATTTACAACATATTGCCTTGATGAAATTACAGACATCGAAGAATTCAAAGCTAAAGCGGTGAATTATCTTGACAAGATTGAAATCAAAGAAGGTTCTGTTGTGAAGACTGATGATTCAAATGTGAATCTTAACCATTATCGGGTCTGGGTTTCCTGTGGAGATTACACGGTTAGCTTTTCTACATTGGAAAAAGAGTTCTTTGTAGATGATAAAGTGACGGGTATGGGAATTTACAATGGAACTACGGAAGATGGACAGGTTAGAATAGGGGATGTGCAGTTCACGCTGGCCAAGTAACGGTATTCTACCTGATGATGAAGACCGGATTAATGCAGACAGTCATGTTTGCTTGAGGAGGAGCCCCCTATGAAATATCTAGATCTTTCCGGAACATGGAAATGTGAAATCCCTGGGATGGAGGCGGAGATTCATCTGCCCGGGACGCTGGACGAGAACGGGATCGGATTCCCGGATGATCCGGCGAAGCAGTGGAAGGCGGAGGAGGTTCAGCGCATCGGATTCTGGCAGCCGGGGGATCCCATTGTGACCCGGCTGACGCGGAAGCATACCTTTGAGGGATGCGCGAGGATCTCCCGGACCGTGGAATGGAAGCCGACGGCGGGGATGCGGGCGTTCGTGGACGTGGAGCGGGCGCGGCAGCTGCGGCTGCTCGTGAACGGAAAGGAAGCGCCCCTGTACCGGCCGGGATGCCTGTCCGCGCCCTGGTGCTTCGAGGTGACGGGCCTTGTGACGGGGTACGACGAAATCACCTTCCTGTCCGACAACAGCTATCCGGGATGGCCCCGGGAGGCCATCGTCTACGGATCCGCGGCTTCGGATGAGACGCAGACCAACTGGAACGGGCTGCTGGGTGGGATCGGGCTGCGGGAGGAGGACGAGGTTTTCATTTCCGACCTGCGGGTCTATCCGCGGGGGAACGAGCTGCGGGTGATCCTCGAGACGGACGCCCTTCGCGAATGGAGCGGAGAATTCCACTTTCGGAGCGACGCTCTGGAGAGGACGGCGGCCGTGCCCATGCATCTGGCGGCCGGACGGCAGGAGACCGAGGTCACCCTGCGCCTGAAGGAGGGCGCGGAGAAATGGGAAATCGGGGAAGGGAAGATGTACACCCTGGTTGTGACCGCGGCGGGCATCGAGCCCCAGGGCGTGCGCTTCGGTATCCGGGATTTCTCGGCAAAGGAGGGGCATCTGACGCTCAACGGGCGGAAGATCTTCCTGCGGAGCGAGGCGAACTGCGCGGTGTTTCCCGAGACGGGATACTGCCCCATGGATGTCGGGAGCTGGAAGGGGATCCTGCAGAAATACCGGGACTACGGCGTGAACTGCATGCGGTTCCACAGTCACTGCCCGCCGGAGGCGGCCTTCACGGCGGCGGACGAGATGGGCATGCTGATGCAGCCGGAGCTGTCCCACTGGGATCCGGAGCACGCCTTTGAGTGCGAGGAGGCCCGGGCCTACTACCGGACGGAGCTGCGGCAGATTCTGCGGAGCCTGGCCTGCCATCCCTCCTTCGTGATGCTGACCTTCGGAAACGAGCTGCAGGCCGGGGAGACGGGGCACGCCTTCATGGACACCCTGCTGAAGGAGGCCCGGGAATACGACGGGACCCGGATGTACGCCAGCGGCTCCAACGCCCACTACGGGGAGAAGGGCGAGGATCCGCAGAGCGATTTCTATACCTCCATGTCCTACTTCGGGCGGGAAATGCGGGCCACCTGCGACGGGATGAAGGGATGGCTGAACCATGAATATCCCTCCGCCCGGCATGACTACAGCGCGACGATGGCGGAGATCCGGAAGAGGACGGAGATGCCGGTGTTCTCCTTCGAGGTCGGGCAGTACGAGGTGCTGCCGGAGCTGGGAGAGATCGGGGAATACCGCGGGGTCACGCGGCCGGAGAACCTGAGGCAGATCCAGAAGAAGGTCCGGGAAAAGGGCCTCGAGGAGGGCTGGGCCCGGCGGGTCGCGGCGACGGGAGAGAACAGCCTCCAGTGCTACCGGGCGGAGGTTGAGGCCGCGATGCGGACGGAGGGCTACAGCGGGATCTCCCTGCTGGGGCTGCAGGACTTTTCCGGCCAGGGCACGGCGCTGGTCGGCATGATGAACGCGCATCTGGAGCCCAAGCCCGGGGACTTTGCCCGGCCGGAGCGGTTCGCCGCCTTCTTCCGGGACGCGCTGCCCCTGGCGCTGCTGAAGAAATATACCTATACCGCCGGGGAGGAGCTTGAGGCGGAGGTCCGGATGGCCAACTACTGCCGGAAGGATCTTTCCGGGCGGGGAGAATGGACGATCGAGGGAGGAGAATTCCGGGCGTCGGGCGAGATGGCGGAAAGGACGGCGCCGGCGGGCGGGCTGACGGAGATTGGCGTGATCCGGACGGAGCTGACGGGGATTGAGGAGCCGGTGAAGCTGACGCTGACGGTCCGGTTCGGGGGCGAAGAAAACAAATACCCCCTCTGGGTCTATCCCGACGGGAAGCCGGAATGCCCGGAGGAGGTTTACGAGTGCAGGACCTTTGATGAGAAGGCCCGGGAGACGCTGCGGCGCGGGGGAAAGGTTTACCTGGCCCCGGACAGCACCTCGGAGGCGCTGCCTCACTCCATTCAGGCCCAGTTCAGCCCGGACTTCTGGTCCGTATGCACCTTCCCGTATCAGGAGGGCGGCATGGGGCAGCTGATCGACGAGGGGCATCCGATCTTCCGGAATTTCCCGACGGAAAGCTGGAGCAGCTGGCAATGGTGGCCCATGGCCGGGCAGCGGGCGATGATTCTGCCGGAGAGGATTGAGTGCATTGTTGAAGAGATGGATTCCTATGCTTTTCTGAGGCCGATGGCGAAGCTGTTTGAATGCCGGTGCGGCGGGGGAAAATTGATGGTGTCTTCGATGGGGCTGCACGGGTTGATGGAGTATCCGGAGGCTCGGGCTTTGCAACGGGGGATTTATCGGTATATGGGGTCGGAGGAGTTTTTGCCGAGGGGGGAAGTTTCGATGGAGTGGGTTGAGAGATTAATGGGAAGGTAGGGAGAGAAGATTTCGTTTCTACTTTTAATTTAACGGAACTCTGGGGTCCGGTGGTACGGAACGAAAGGGACAGACCCTCCCGTTCCTTTGGAACGGTTACGGGACAGTCCCTTTCGTTCCTTTCCCTTTCGTTCGGTTTTTCTAGAGATTTTGGGATTGGTTGGCTACGGCTTGGGCGTGGTCCTGCTTGATCTTCCGGAGGAGGGCGGGGGATTGGATCAGGTCCAGGGCCGTGAGGGCGAGGACTTTCGCGCCGAGGGCTATGGAGCTCAGGCCGGTCTCCGATTTGCAGGCCTCCCGCTTTTCTATGGTATGGCCGGCGACGGGGGTGTCGCTGATGCGGATCATCGGCTGGATGGTCGGGATGACCTGGGAGACATTGCCCACATCCGAGGAGCCGAGGGGGACATTGATGTTCTCATACTTTTCCCCGAGGGAGAGGAGATTCTTCAGATAGACCTCATCGAAGGAGGGGGTCGGAACCACATTGTGGATCAGGTTGCGCTGGGTCGGCTCGAGGAGGCCGGTGCAGCCGGTCTGGAGCGCCGCGCCCTCGACGATCTTCTTCAGCTTCTCGAGGACCTCCATCATCCGAGGAACGGTGGCGGCCCGGACATAGAAGCGGCCCTCCGTATAATCCGGGATGATATTCGGGGCATCGCCGCCCCGGGTCACGATGCCGTGGATCCGGACATCGCGGGGGAGCTGCTGGCGCAGGAGACCGATGGCATTGAAGACGAGGACCAGGGCATCCAGGGCGTTGACGCCCTCCTGCGGGGCGGAGGAGGCATGGGCGGCCTTGCCTTTGAACTCGATGCGGATCGGGGCGCAGGCGATCTCCGGGTGGGTCAGCTCATGATGATCCGAGCCGGGATGGACGCAGAGGGCCGCGTCCACATCCCGGAAATATCCCTCCCGGACAAAGCTGCCCTTCGCACTGCCGTTTTCGCCGCCCTCCTCGCCGGGGGTGCCATAAACGCGGATTTCCCCGCCGGTCTCGTCGATCACCTGCTTCAGGGCGGCGCCGGCGAGGACGGAGGTCGGGCCGAAAAGATTATGGCCGCAGCCGTGGCCGAGACCGGGCAGGGCGTCATACTCCGCGAGGAAGGCCAGGACCGGGCCGGGCTTTCCGGATTGATACACGCCGGTGAAGCCGGTCGGATGGCCGGCGACATCCACGGTGACGGCAAAGCCCTCCGCACGCAGCTGATCCGAGAGCAGGCCGCAGGCGAAAACCTCATGATTGCTCGTTTCCGGACGGGCGTGAATGTCCAGGGCCAGCTGACGGTAGAGGGGATACTGCCTGTCCGCGTAAGCGAGGATTCTTTCCCGAAGCGACATCGTTCTTTCTTCCTTTCCTTCAAATAAAGGGCGGAGGGCCCGCCCGGCGAATGCGTAACCGGGGGAGCCTCTCCGCCAGGAGGGGATTGGACACGTCAGAGGATTACTTCAGCTCATCCGGGATCCACCAGAGGCCCTTCCAAAAGCCGTCCGGGGCGTTTTCCTTCTCCATATAGGCCTTGAACTCATCGGAATGATAGGCATCGACGATCGCCTTCGCCCATTCCGAATCGGCATTTTCCGCCTTGACGACGACCTGCAGGATCAGATGGGGGAGGATGTCCTCCTGGGCCAGGGCGGTGTACTTCTCGTTGACGCCGGCGTTATAGACGACGGAGCCGGTGATGACCACATAATCGTAATCCGTGATGGCAGCGGGGATGGTCAGGCTCTTCTGCTCGATCAGCTCCAGGTTCAGGGGATTCTCGATCACATCGTCGACGCTGACCTTCGAGATCTCGACGGACTCATCCAGTTTGATCCAGCCGATCTTCTGGAGAATCGCGAGGCAGCGGGCGGTGTTGGCGGCGTCATTGGGAATGGCGACGGTCGCGCCCTCCGTCACCTCATCCAGGGTCGCGTGGTTGGCGGAATAGATCGCCGCGGCGACGGTCGGGATCACGCTGATCGGGACCAGGTCGCCCCCGTTGTTGGCATTGAAGTTTTCCGCGTAGGCGGTGTGCTGCTCGACGTTCACGTCGACCTCGCCGGACTGGAGGATCTGATCGGCGACGAGGAGCTCGGAGGTTTCGACGACCTCCAGGGTGTAGCCCTTGGATTCCAGGATCGGGATGATCGCGGCTTCGAAGAGCTCCGTGTAGGGGCCCTGGGATTTGGAGTATTTGATCAATTTCTTTTCGCCTTCGGCGAGGGAGAGGGCCGCGGTCAGGAGAAGGGCGAGGGTGAGGATGATGGCTATTGCTTTCTTCATTTTGGGTTACTTCCTTTCTTTGTTTTAAGGGGAACCCGCGCTTTGCGCGGGGTCGGTTTTGTTTTGGGGCATCCGCTATCAGCGGGGTTTTTGGGAACGATGGGGACAGACCCCCCCAAGCAGCTACGGGAACGATAGGGACAGACTCCCCTGTTCCTTTGGAACGGTACGGGACAGTCCCTATCGTTCCCGACATCGTTCGGACCAGCGGAGGAGGCGCAGTTTCTTTCTCATCTGTGGGCCCTCAGCTTTCCGGAGATGGCGCCCCCGAGGAACTGGATCAGCTGGACGAAGGCGACCAGGATCACCACCGTCAGGATCATCAGGGGGGTGTTCATCTTCTCATATCCGTAGGTCAGGGTCAGATCGCCGACACCGCCGCCGCCGACATAGCCGGCCATGGCGGAGGCGCCCAGGAGGCCGATGGCCCCGGTCGTCAGGGCGAGGACCATGCTGCCCAGGGTCTCCGGCATCAGGAAATAACGGATGATCTGCCAGATGTTGGCGCCCATGGCCTGGGCCGCCTCGAGGATGCCGGGGGAGCACTCGAGGAGACTGTTTTCCAGCAGGCGGGCGAGGTACGGGCTGATGTAAAGCACCAGGGGCACCAGGGCCGCCGTCGAGCCGATCGTCGTGCCCATGATCAGGCGGGTCAGGGGCATGATCGTCACGAGGAGGATCACGAAGGGCACGGAGCGGATCACGTTGACATAGGTGTTCACGACCAGATACAGGACGCGGGGGAGGCGACCCTGGAGGACCCCGCCCTTCCGGGTCAGCACCAGGATCAGGGCCAGGATCAGGCCGAGGACGGTTCCGATCAGGAGGCCCCAGCCCACCATGTAAAGGGTCTGGCCGCAGCTGTTCAGCAGGCGGCTCCACTTGATGCCGAAGATCTTGCTGTTCAGAAACTCATCCATCTGTCCGCTCCTTTCCGGCCGGGATCTCCGTGATGTTCCGGCTCTCCCAGTCAATCATCAGGCGCTGCCGCAGCGCGCCGGAGGCATCGATGTATTCCTCCGCGGAACGGAGGGCCTCCGTTTCGCCGATCAGCTGAAGAATGAAGACGCTCATGATCGTGCCCTGCAGGGGGGAGATGTTCGCGCCGACGATGTTGACCTCCAGCCCCGGGCGGCGGCAGAGGTTCGCGATGACCGGCTCGTTGACCGTATCCCCGATGAACTTCAGCTGCTCCAGGCGGTAATGGCGGCTTTCGGCGCGGATCGTGTCATAGAAGGTTTCGGGGACCTGATCGTTGATGACCGTGCGGACGAAGCGCTTCGTCACCTCCTCCTTCGGCCGGCCGAAGACCTCCAGCACCGGGCCCTCCTCGACGACCCGGCCCTTCTCCATGACGGCGACCCGGTCGCAGATCAGCTGAATGACCTGCATCTGATGGGTGATCAGGAGGATCGTGATGCCCATCTCCCGGTTGACCCGCTTCAGCAGCTTCAGGATGGATTCCGTCGTCTGGGGATCCAGGGCGCTGGTCGCCTCATCGCAGAGGAGGATCTCCGGATTCGTGGCCAGGGCCCGGGCGATGCCGACCCGCTGCTTCTGGCCGCCGGAGAGCTGGCTGACGTAGGCGTCCCGCTTGTCCGAGAGCTCGACGAAGGCCAGGACCTCGGCGACGCGCTTTTCGATTTCCGCGGGGCTGCGGTGCTCCAGGATCAGGGGGAGGGAAACATTGTGGAAAACGGTTTTGCCGTCCAGAAGGTTGAACTGCTGAAAGACCATGCCGATCTTCCGGCGGAGGGCGGAAAGCTTCTTTCCTTTCAGAGAGGAAAGGTTTTGTCCTGCGACCTCGACTGTGCCGGTGTCCGGCGTTTCGAGGCGGTTCACCAGGCGGATCAGGGTCGACTTGCCCGCGCCGGAGAAGCCTACGATGCCGTAGATTTCGCCTTTTTGGACGTGGATGGTCACGTTTTGGAGGGCATGGACTTCCGTGGATTTCTCATGGAAGGTTTTGGATGCTTCGGTGATTCTGATCATGGGTGAATCTCCGTTTCTAGGGGGAGGAGTAATTTAGCAGCGGAAACAAAAAGACCGGAAGCCGTTTTTGGCTCCCGGGCATAAATGGCTTCCGCTATATTTCAGCGCGGAACGATAGGACGCAAACACATACGCGAAGACGCCCAAGCCATGGCACATGCCCGGGAAGACTGCATTCGACACAGACAATCCAGAACCTCGTGACCCCTGCGCTCCTGCAACATGATCGCATCCTCCTTTCGTTTCGGTGACACTCCCTGTCGGGAGGTTGAGGGAAGGATAACACCATTCACCTACTATGTCAATAGGGGAATTTGTTTTTGTCTTGTATTTTGGGGGAGGGGGTACGGAACGATATAGTTCAAGGATTTCTTGACAAAAACGGGGAGAAGGGCGTAAAATCACGGATTGTTGTGATGCCGGAGAGGAGGAGGGACTGCATGCTGCCGGAGAGAGACACGGAGGCCTTTCGCGAAAGGCTGAATGAAGAGGTGGAGAAGCGGAGAACCTTCGCGATTATCTCCCACCCGGACGCGGGAAAGACGACGCTGACGGAGAAGCTGTTGCTTTACGGCGGGGCCATTCGCAGCGCGGGCAGCGTCAAGGCCCGGAAGACGGACAAGCACGCGACCTCCGACTGGATGGAGATCGAGAAGCAGCGCGGCATTTCCGTCACCTCCTCGGCGATGCAGTTTGTATACGACGGATACCGGATCAACATCCTCGACACGCCCGGACACCAGGACTTCTCCGAGGACACGTACCGGGTGCTCGTCGCGGCGGACGCGGCGGTCATGCTGCTGGACGCGGCGAAGGGCGTCGAGGCGCAGACGATCAAGCTGTTCAAGGTCTGCCGGATGCGGAACATCCCGATCTTCACGTTTGTGAACAAGATGGACCGGGCCGCGAAGGATCCCTTCTCGCTGATGGAGGAGCTGGAGCAGGTGCTGGGCATCCGGAGCTGCCCCATCAACTGGCCCATCGGTGTGGACGGGGATTTCCAGGGCGTATATCACCGGGACACGAAGACCGTCGAGCTTTACACCGGCGGGGACCACGGCAAGACCATGGTCGAGAAGACGGACATCCCGATCGACGATCCGGCCCTCGAGAAGGCGCTGGACCGGCACTACCGGGAGCGGCTGAGGGAGGAGATCGAGCTGCTCGACGAGGCGGGGGATCCCTTCGATCTGGAGAAGGTGCGCAGCGGAGAGCTGACGCCGATGTTCTTCGGATCCGCGGTGACCAACTTCGGCGTCGAGCCCTTCCTGGACCGGTTCCTGAGCTTCACGCCGCCGCCCCTGCCCCGGGAGAGCGATCTCGGGATCATCGAGCCGACGGAGCCGTTTTTCTCCGGCTTCATCTTCAAGATCCAGGCGAACATGAACCCGGCGCACCGGGACCGGCTCGCCTTCATGCGGATCGTGAGCGGCGCGTTCGAGAAGGGCATGGAGGTCTGGCACAGCGGGACGGGGAAGCCCGTGGCGCTGAAGCAGCCCCAGCAGTTCATGGCGGACGAGCGGGAGGCGGTCGAGGAGGCCTGGGCCGGGGACATCATCGGGCTGTTTGACCCCGGGATCTACCGGCTGGGCGACACGCTGAGCACCGGGCCGAAGATGCACTACGCCAACATCCCGGTCTTCGCGCCGGAATTCTTCAACCGGGTCCGGCCGGCGGACAGCATGAAGCGCAAGCAGTTCCAGAAGGGCATCAACCAGCTGGCGGAGGAGGGCGCGATTCAGACCTTCCTCAGGACCGAGACGGGACGGGAGGAATTCCTCGTCGGCGTCGTCGGCATGCTGCAGTTCGAGGTGCTCGAGCACCGGCTGCGGACGGAATACCAGGTCGAGATCATGATGGAAGGGCTGCCCTTCCGGTTCGTGCGGTGGGTCGAGGAAACCCCGAAGCCCGTCGAGAACCTGAAGCTGACCTCGACCTCCGGCAGGGCGAAGGACAGCCACGGACGGGACGTGCTGCTGTTTGAAAACGAATGGAGCATCCGCCTCGCCTGCGAGAACAACGAGGGGCTGAAGCTGAAGGATACCTCCGACAGATAAGGGCCGGGAAGACGAAGAGAAGGAACAGGACATCGGAAGGGACACAGGAGGAAGAATAAACCACATGGTTCGGGAAGATATCAGAAACATTGCCATCATCGCGCACGTCGACCACGGAAAGACCACGCTCGTGGACCAGATGCTCAAGCAGGGCGGCGTATACCGGGAGAACCAGCAGACCGTGGACCGGGTCATGGACTCGAACGACCTGGAGCGGGAGCGCGGCATCACCATCCTGAGCAAGAACACGGCCGTGCACTACGGAAAGACGAAGATCAACATCGTCGACACCCCCGGGCACGCGGACTTCGGCGGCGAGGTTGAGCGGGTGCTGAAGATGGTCGACGGCGTGCTGCTGCTCGTCGACAGCTTCGAGGGGCCCATGCCCCAGACCCGCTTCGTGCTGCGGAAGGCGCTGGAGCTGAAGCTGAAGGTGCTGATCGTCATCAACAAGGTGGACCGGCCGGACGCGCGGTGCGACGAGGTCGTGGGCGAGATTCTGGACCTGCTGATCGACCTGAACGCCGACGAGACGACGATCGAGAACCCGATCCTGTATGTCTCCGCCCGGAAGGGCACGGCCACGTTGGATCTGGAGCAGCCCGGACAGGACCTGCGGCCGCTGTTCGACGCCATCGTGAAATACATCCCGGCGCCGGAGGGGGACGCGGAGGGCCCCGCCCAGGTGCTGATTTCCACGATCGACTACTCCGAATATGTGGGCCGGATCGGCGTGGGCCGCATCGTCCGCGGAAAATTCACCGAGGGTATGAACGTCGTCCACACGAACCTCGAAACCGGGAAAACGAGCCCCGTATGGCGGCTGGGCGGGCTGTTCCAGTATGACGGGCTGAAGCGGGTCAACGCCGCGGAGGTCGGCATGGGGGACATCGTCGCGCTGTACGGCGCGGAGGACCTGTCCATCGGCGACACGGTCTGCGATCCGGCGCAGGTCGAGGGCCTGCCCTTCGTCAAGATCAGCGAGCCGACCGTGACGATGACCTTCTCCGTCAACGACAGCCCCTTCGCCGGAAGGGAAGGGCAGTACGTGACCAGCCGGCACCTGCGTGCCCGGCTGATGCGGGAGCTGCAGACGGACGTCAGCCTCCGGGTCAACGACACCCAGAGCACCGACGCCTTCGAGGTCTGCGGACGGGGCGAGCTGCACCTGTCCATCCTGATTGAAAACATGCGCCGGCAGGGATACGAATTCGCCGTCTCCAAGCCGCAGGTCATCTTCAAGACCATCGACGGGGTCAAGTGCGAGCCGGTGGAACGGCTGGTGGTCGACACGCCCCAGGCCAGCGCCGGCGCGGTCATCGAGAAGATCGGACGCCGCCGCGGAACCCTGATCGAGATGAGCGGATCCGACCGGGTGAGGATGGAATTCCTCGTGCCCAGCCGGGGACTGTTCGGATACCGGAGCGAATTCATGACGGACACCCGGGGCGAGGGCATCATGAGCAGCGTGTTTGAGCGCTACGAGCCGGTGAAGGGCGACATCCCGCACCGGAACTGCGGCGCGCTGATCTGCTTCGAGACCGGCGTGACCACCAGCTACGGCCTGTTCTACACCCAGGAGCGGGGCACCCTGTTCATCGGCGCCGGGGAGAACGTCTACGCCGGCATGATCTGCGGGCAGAACGCCCGGCCGGGCGACCTGGTCGTCAATGTCTGCAAGGCCAAGCACGTGACCAACATGCGGAACGCCTCCGCCTCGGAGGACGCGATGCGGCTGATCTCCGTGCATCCCCTGACCCTCGAGGAGTGCCTCGAGTTCATCGACGACGACGAGCTGCTGGAGATCACGCCCCAGCATCTGCGGATGCGGAAGCGGCAGCTGGATCATCAGCTGCGCGCCAAGGCCCGGAGCCACGGCACCGAAGCGTAAAAAGGAACGGTAGGGACGGTCCTTTTCGTTCCCCTTAAGAAAAGGGAACGATAGGGACGGTCCTTTTCGTTTCCCAAAGGCTGGAACGATAGGGACAGACCCTCCCGTTCCTTTGGAACGTCAGGGACAGTCTCCATCGTTCCTCGTTCCCGCCGAAAAGCGAGCAACATCTGAATGATATCGAAAACACCCGATTCCTGAACGGTTTCGGGTGTCTTTGCATGTTCCTGAAGACGATCAGAGAGTACGGCATTAAACCTCTGAATCCAGCTCCCGCCAAAAATCCTGCACGGGAGTGGACTTGCGCCCGCTGTCTACATATTCCTTATAAGCTGATTCAGCGACCTCAACATCATGTTCGTCATCTTTTTTTTCGAATAATGCTGTTTTACAGGCTTCTGTCGGGGAATAAGAATGGTTTTCAGAGAGCATGCGCTCCTCCTCCGTTAATCTGATTGAAAAGGCCATGATCATCGCCTCCTTGAAGCACATTGTACTGCATGGAGCCGATTCTGCCAACAGATGAGTCTACAGGGAATTGAAATTGAATTTACCGAAATGGATTTCGGTGAAATGGATTTCGGTGAAAGAGAGTGTGTTCTCTGAAGTAAAAACACAAAAATGATATAATCAATTATCAATTAAGAAAAACCGGAACCTGCTCCTTTTTGGAGAAGTTCCGGTCTGAAAAGCGGGGTGGGGAACCGCAAGGGCGGAACGAAAGGGACAGACCCTCCGTTCCTGGCGGAACGTCAGGGACAGTCCCTTTCGTTCCTAGGGGATGCAAGGCGTTGGGGAACGATAGGGACAGACCCTCCCGTTCCTGACGGAACGTCAGGGACAGTCCCCATCGTTCCTGGAAGACATATGAGGGATCCCCGGCGGATGCCGGGGATTCTGTCATTATCAGGGATGAACGAAGGTGCCCATGTCGCTGCCTTCGAGGACGCGGATCAGGTTCTCCGGATCATCCAGGCCGAAGACCCGGACCATCGGAACCTTGTTTTCCGCGCAGAGGGCGAAGGCGGAGGCGTCCATCACCTTCAGGCCGCGGGCCAGGGCCTCGGCATAGGTGATATCCCGGATCAGCGTCGCGGAGGGATCCTTCAGGGGATCGGCCGTATAGACGCCGTCGATGTTCTTCGCCATCAGGACCGCGTCGACCTCCATCTCCACCGCCCGGAGGGCCACGCCGGAATCCGTCGAGAAGAAGGGATTGCCGGTGCCGCAGGCGAAGAGGACCACCCGGCCCTCGGAGAGATGCCGCCGGGCCGCCATGGCGTTGAAGGGCTCGGCAAAGCGCGTCATATCCACGGCGCTCTGGACGACCGCGTCCAGCCCCTGCTTCCGCAGGGCGTCCGCCATGCAGAGACAGTTGATCACCGTGCCCAGCATGCCCATCTGATCCGCCGTGACCGCGTCCATGTTCGCGGACGGGCCCTGACGGCCGCGCCAGATATTGCCCGCGCCGATGACAATGCCGATTTCCACCCCCAGATCATGCATCCGGCGGATGATTTCCGCGACCCGGTTCACCTTGTCAAAATCAAAAAGATCGTGATCCGATTTCAGTGCCTCGCCGCTGAGCTTCAGCAGCACCCGATGATAGACCGCCATGTTCCGGTCCCTCCTTAAATATGATGAAATCCATCGGACGGGGAGGAGCGCGAAGATCCTCCCAAAGGTTGCTCCGGGGAGAAGTATAACACAGGCGAGGAAGGAAGGGAAGGGGCGGGGGGGACGGAGATGAGGGGATTGGGGGGATTGGGGGGATTGGGGGGACTGGCGGAGATGGGGGGGAACGAAAAGGACCGTCCCTATCGTTTCCTTTTCAGTTGGGGGGCTGCCGGAGATGGGGGGAACGAAAAGGACCGTCCCTATCGTTCCCTTATGCGTAAAAATGTGAATATATGCATATAAATGCGCTAAAAACAGGAAAAATACTGCATAAAAATGCATAAAACCGATTGACAGGGTTTCGGACGGGTGCTATACTTCCTGCATCCTCCGGGACGGGAGGATGAATATGGAGCGAAAGAAGGAGAATGAAAATGAAAAAGCTGATTGCAAGCCTGCTGGCGCTGTGCATGGTTCTGGGTCTGGCCTCCGCCTTTGCAGAAACCAAGGAATATAACACTGTCGAGCCCGGCAAGTTCATTTATGCGACGAGCCCCGACTTCCTGCCCTTCGAGGGCCGCGATGATCAGGACAACGTCATCGGCATCGAGCCCGACCTGGTGGCGCTGATCTGCGAGAAGCTGGGCCTGACCGCCGAAGCCTATCCGATCGATTTTGACTCCGCCCTGGCGGCGCCCGCCGCGGGCACCGTGGACGCGGTTGTTTCCGGCGTCACCATCCGGGAGGACCGGAAGGCCGTGCTGGACTTCACCATCCCCTATGCCACCATCACCCAGGCCATCGCCCAGAAGGCCGGCAGCGGCATCACGATGGACAACCTGGGCGAGAAGACCATCGGCGTCCAGAACGGCACCACCGGTCACATCTACGCCGTGGATGATTTCGGCGAGGATCACGTCGTGGCCTACAGCACCTACGCCCTGGCTTTCCAGGCGCTGCAGAACGGCCAGGTCGACTGCGTGCTGCTGGATGACCTGGTAGCCAACGACTTCGCCAAGAAGATCGCCGGCCTGGAGGTCGCTCCCACGACCTACGAGCCCGAGAACTTCGGCTTCGGCTTTGCCAAGGGCAAGGCGCCCGAGCTGCTGGCGGCCTTCAACGAGACCCTGCAGGCCCTGATCGACGACGGTACCGTCGAGGGCATCATGCTGAAGTGGCAGGAATAATCCCGCAGGCAGCGGAAGAGAAGAAGGAAACGTGACGCTTGGGGACGGCGAACAACCGTCCCCTTGCTTCTTGTAAAGATGCGCGGGAGGAGTGTGCCATTTGGAGCAGTACGCGGCCTGGAAGGCGATGATCGTGGCGGGTGAGTCCACGACCGTCTGGCAGAAATTCTATGTATTCTTTTATCAGGCGTTCCTCGAGAACGACCGGTGGCAGCAGTATCTGAACGGAGTCGGCACGACGCTGCTCGTGACGCTGTTCGCGCTGCTGCTGGGCGTCGTGCTGGGTGTGCTCGTGGCCCTCGTGCGCACGGCTCACGACCAGCAGCGCCCCGGAAAGCGGAACCCGGTGCTGGGCTTTTTCAACGCGGTGACCAAGGTCTACGTGACGGTCATCCGCGGGACGCCGATGATGGTTCAGCTGCTGATCATGGGCTTCGTCATCTTTGCCTCCAGCCGGGACTATGTGACCGTCGGCGCCCTGACGCTGGGCATCAACTCCGGCGCGTACACGGCGGAAATCATCCGGGGCGGCCTGATGGCCGTCGATCCGGGACAGATGGAGGCCGGGCGCAGCCTGGGCATGAACTACACCGACACGATGCGGTTTGTCGTCATCCCGCAGGCGATCAAGGCGATTCTGCCCTCCCTGGGCAACGAGTTCATCGTGCTGCTGAAGGACACGAGCCTGATCAGCGTCATCGGCGGCAAGGAGCTGCTCTATGCCGCCCGCGGCGTGGTCAGCCGGACCTACGAGGCCATGTATCCCTATATCGGAACCGCGATCATCTATCTGATTCTGGTCATGGGCTTCACCTGGCTGCTGGGCATCTTTGAGAGGAGGCTGCGGGAAAGTGATCGACGTTAAGAACCTGACGAAGAATTTCGAGAAGCTGGAGGTCCTCCGGGGCGTCGACCTGCATATCGACAAGGGCGAGTGCGTCGTGTTCATCGGCCCTTCCGGCAGCGGAAAATCCACCTTCCTGCGGTGCCTGAACCTGCTGGAGACCCCCAGCGGCGGCGAGATCCTCTTTGACGGCGTCTCCATGACCGACCCGAAGACCGACATCGACAAGATGCGCCAGCGGATGGGCATGGTGTTCCAGCATTTCAACCTGTTTCCGAACATGACGATCCTGAAGAACCTGACGCTGGCGCCGATCAGGACGAAGCACCTGACCCGGGCCCAGGCCGAGGAGAAGGCCATGGAGCTGCTGAAGCGCGTCGGGCTCGAGGACAAGGCCCAGGGCTATCCGGCCCAGCTGAGCGGCGGGCAGAAGCAGCGCGTCGCCATCGTGCGGGCGCTGTGCATGGACCCCGAGGTCATGCTGTTTGACGAGCCCACCTCTGCGCTGGATCCGGAGATGGTCGGCGAGGTGCTCGACGTCATGCGGGAGCTGGCGAAGAGCGGGATGACCATGGTGTGCGTGACCCACGAGATGGGCTTCGCGCGGGAGGTTGCGGACCGGGTGCTGTTCCTGGACGGCGGGAAGATCGTCGAGGAGGGCACGCCGGAGCAGATCTTCGGGAATGCGCAGGAGCCCCGCACGCGGGAGTTCCTGAACAAGGTCCTGTAAGAACCTTGTTAGTAGATTTCTTTTGCCTTCTCCCGCTTCGCGGGAGAAGGTTTTGTTATGCATGGGAACGATAGGGACGGTCCTTTTCGTTCCCCCCAAAAGGAGACAGAGAACCGTCCCCTGTCCCCCTGCCTTCTTCAAGGAACGATAGGGACGGTCCTTTTCGTTCCCCCCCAAAAAGGAGACAGAGAACCGTCCCCTGTCCCCTCGATAGGGACGGTCCTTTTCGTTCCCCCCAAAAGGAGACAGAGAACCGTCCCCTGTCCCCGTCCCCTGTCCCCCGAGAACCGCCCCTTGTCTTCTTCAACAAATTTTAATTAATACTTTACATTTTTGTAACAATTTGCTATGATGTATCCGTGCATCTGTATCCGCACCACGCCGGAGAGACTTCGGGGGAGGCGGGACAGCACCTTTACAGTCTATATCCGGGAGGGTTGATACCATGCGGTGCTATGGGAAGAAGAGTCTGGGAAGGATGGCGATCGTGCTGCTGGCCCTTTCTCTGATGATTTGGCTTATGCCGGCCGTTTCCCGGGGCGAGAACATCTACACAGTCTCAATCACCGCTCCGGACGGAACCGTCTCGTCCTTTTACTCTTCCGGGAATCCGGTGTCCGCTTCCGGGACTCCGGGGTTTATTCCGGCCCGGACCTGCCCGGATCCTCTGATCAATCCATACTATCCTCTGCCGCCGTATCAGCCTGTTTCCCATCATTCCTCCGGTTCCTCTTCCTCATCCGGGAGCAGCAGCGTGGAAACCGTTGTGGAGAGCACCGACGTCACCGGCCTGGGATGGACCGTGATGAATGAAGTGAATGTCCGGGCCCTCCCGTCCACCAAGTCTTCCCTGGTCCGCAGGATCAACAGCAGGAAATCCGAGGTATCCGTCAATTCTGAAATTCTGAACAGCGCAGGGGAGACCTGGTACGGCGTGAAGCTGTATTCCGGGCATGTCGGTTATATCCGAGGGGACCTGCTGGATGTGGAGATCGAGCAGGTGAAGAAGGATACGGTCGGGACGGATACGGTCGGGGCCGGGGAGCAGGCCGCCGCAGCCAGCACCGCAGGCCAGACCGCTGCAGTCGGCACCGCAGAACAGGCCGGCACCGCCGCTCCCGCAGCCGGCCAGACCGCAGCGAGCACGCTGGTTGTATGCGTGGTCACCGTTCCCGAGGGGACGGAAGCCTTCGCCGCGAAGGACAACGGCTTCGTCATCCATCTGACCGCTGAAGAGGCGGAAAAACTGGGGCTTCTGACCTTTGCTCCCGCGGAAAAAACAGAAAACGACTCCGGATACACCGATGACCCTGAGCCCGCCGATGAGATGACGGAGGAGGACCAGTCGATCAACGGCTGACCGGGGCGATGCCCTCAGCCTGACGATTTCATGCATGAAAAAACCGGAGGGAGCGGATCCTCCGGTTTTTCATCTGTTTTTTTTTTTCAGTTTCAGGTGATATCAGCTTCAGAAAATCCCCGGGAGATAGAACCGGAACCACTGAAGAAGCAAAGTCGGCTGTGTTTCTGGTGACGATGCAGTCCATGCCGGTCCGAAGAGCTGTCTCAATCATAATAGCATCTTCATAATCATTGTTTGCTCCTTCAGGTGCTTCCTGCAGGAGCTTTTTCTGGCGAAAAAGGAACGGGCGGGCCGCACGGGAAGAGGTGATTTTCAGTTGCTCTGAGCAGCGGTTTCGGGTATAATACAAAAGTAAATGGAATCAAAGCAGGCATAATCGACCGTTCGGATAAAGGAGGTCCGCATGGGCAGGACAGATCTGAAGAAAACGAAAGGCATATCGATCCGGGTGATTCACGCGGCGATGATCGCGAGCCTGGTCGTGACGGCGGCGCTGCTGATCTTTTCCATCCGGCAGAACTCGGAGGTTTTTTCCTCGCTGAATACGGAGACGGGGAACTACGTCGTCCGCCAGAACGCCGCCCACGAGCTGATGGAGGCCTCCGACTACCTGACGGAGATGGCCCAGCGCTTCACCCAGGACGGGGACGTCACCTTCATGAACAACTATTTTGAGGAGGCCAACTCCTCGAGACGCCGGGAGAAGGCCATCACCGCCATGTCGGAGAACGACGCCGACCCCGCGCTGATGGAGCAGCTGCAGGAGGCGATGGAGGAATCCCAGGCGCTGATGTTCCGGGAATACTACGCGATGCGGCTCGTGGCCGAGGCCCAGGGCATGACGGATATCCCCGAGAACCTGCGGGCCATCGAGCTGACGAAGGAGGATTCCTTCATGCTGCCGGAGGACAAGATGGACCGGGCGCGGGAGATGGTCATGGGCAGCGAATACTATCAGAGCAAGGAGATCATCCGGACCCGGCTGAAGACCGATCTCGAGATGCTGAACCAGCAGATGAACGCCACCCGGCAGAAGACCTCGGACCGGATGATGCGGGATCTCGGCATCGTGCGGATTCTGATCATCATCATGATCGTGCTGCTGGCGGCGATGATCCTGCTGACCGCCCGGGTGGGGACGCTGCCGCTGATCGAGGCGGTCCGCGCGGCCCGGGAGGGAAAGCCCGTGCCGGTGGTCGGATCGAGGGAATTCCGCTACATGGCGGAGAGCTATAACGAAATGCACCGGGAGAGGGAAGCGGCGCGCGCCGCGGCGGACGATCCCGGGGAGGCGGACGCGGAGAAGGCCTCCGGTGCGGCAGGCACGGGAGAAGAGAAGAAGGCATCCGGCGCAGAGGGCGGAGCAGAAGGAAAGCAGGCCTCCGGCACGGAAGGCGCGGGAGACGGGAAGAACGGAAACGGAACGGCGCACACGGAGGGATAAGATGGAACGAAGAAGCCATTCGGACATCCGGCGCCGGCTGCTTTCCCTGGCGGCGGCCGGAGTGCTTGCGTTCGCGGGCGCCGCGGGGCTCCGGGCCGGAGCCGGCGCGGAGACGGTCTACAGGGAGAACGACTGGAACTTCGTCGACGGCACACTGAACGCGGCCCAGGGCATCCCGGAGGACGCCTCCGGTCAGCTGCGGCTGATCCGGAACCGGGGGGTGCTGCGCGTTGCGACGGACGCGGCGCATCCGCCCAGGACCTTCCTGGACCCCGAAAAGGAAGGGGAGGAGCAGTACGCCGGGGCGGATATCGAGCTGGCCCGGAGAATTGCGGAGCGGATGGGCGTCCGGCTGCAGATCGTCGTGCTGGCCCCGGAGAGGGTGCTGCCCTCGCTGCTGGACGATCAGTGCGATCTGGCGATCTCCGCCCTCGGGTTTACGCCGGGGCGTGGGCTGAGCTACACCATGTCCCGGGGATATGACTATTCGGACATGATCGCGGCGGTCGGCGTGCTCGTGAAACGGGGCACGCCGGTGGAGACGCTGAGCGACATGGAGGGCATGACCATCATCGCCCAGAGCAACTCCCTGGCAGAGACGGTCGCCGTCCGGAGAATGAGCGACTACGGCGAATTCCGCCGGGCCCACTCCGCCCAGGCGGTCGGGCAGGCGCTCGAGGACGGATCCGCGGACGCCGCGTTTGTGGACGTCGACACCTCCCGGTACTTCATCCAGAAGAATCCCGACACCGTGCTGGAACTCGTCGAGGGGCTGCGGTTCATCCCGAACGAGGCGTATCAGGGATATCGGGCCGCGGCCCGGAAGGGCGAGGCCCAGCTGATGTACTTCGTCAACGGGGTGATCGAAGAGGTGACGGAGAGCGGGGAGTACGCGGCCTGGCTCGAGGCGGGCCGGGAGAGGGCGAAGGCCCTGGGACTGCAGTAAACGCCGGGAAGGGGCGGCTGCCCCGGGACGAAGACGGAGCCGGGAAGGCCCTGAGCCCCGGGGAGAAAGAAGAAGCCCGGAAAGGGCGCCGATCCCGGGATGAAGACGGAGCCGGGAAGGCACGGAAGGGGGGAAAAGCGTGAAGAAGTACAGGCACGGGACGGCTTTGCTCACGCTGGAAATACTGCTTTTTCTGGCAATGAACTGGGGCGGGGATCAGCTGGCCTCCGGCGGCGGATGGCCGCTGTGGCTGGACTCGGTCGGCACGGTGCTGTGCACCTATCTGATGGACCCGGTCTGCGGCGCGGCGGTCGGCGTGACCTCCAACCTGCTGGCGCACATTCTGTACGGGACCCCCTGGATGTACGCGCTGGTCAGCATCCTGATCGCCTGCGTCACGGGATACGCCACGAAGAAGAAAATGCTGGAAAGCCTGCTGGGCGTCATGACGGCGAGCATGCTGCTGGCCGTGACGGTCGCGGCGGCGGCCTATCCGCTGAACCTGATCCTGAACCACGGGAGCACCGGCAACCGTTGGGGAGACGCGGTGATCGGCTTCCTTGCGGAGAGCGGGTTTCCCCGGTGGGGCGGGCTGCTGGCCGGAGAGCTGTATGTCGAGATGCTGGATAAATTCCTGATCCTGCTGGTCATGTTCCTGATCATCCGGGGGAAGCGGCTGATTATGAAGAGAATCCACCCGGAGGAGGAGCCCGGGGAGGCGGAAAAGACGGAAAAGCCGGCGGGAGAGGCGGCGGAAAGGACGGCGGCGCTGATCCTGGCGGCCGCCTGCGGGCTGGGTGCCCTGTGGAGCGCGGGGCCGGCGGAGGCCGAGTCCGGCGCGAGCAAATACAACGACTATGTCCAGACGATCTACTCGACCGGCAACGGGCTGCCCTGCGGCGAGGCGAACGACATCGCCATGACTGACGACGGGATCATGTGGATCGGGACCTACGCGGGACTGTACCGCTACAACGGGCGGGAGTTCCAGTGGATGAACGGGTTTGACTCCGTCCGGAACGTCAACTGCCTCTACTGCGACGAGGAGGGGCGCCTCTGGATCGGCACGAACGACAACGGCCTGTCCATCATGATCAACGAGCAGATTGCCAACGTCATCGATCAGGATCAGGGGCTGCCGGCGAACTCCGTCAAGTCCGTCATCAAGGGTGCCGACGGATACTACTACATCGGCACCACGGGCAGCATGCAGGTGCTGACCCTCAACGGCGGGCTGCGGCAGGTCAACGTGCTGACGGAGATCCTCTACGCCGACCATCTCGCCGCGGACGAGACCGGATACGTCGCCGCGGTCACGAACGACGGAACCCTGTACCTGATGCGGCAGGGGCAGATCATCACCTCCCGGAAGCTGACCGGGCATCATACGGACTACCGCAGCTGCACCTTCACCCCGGAGGGGGAGCTGCTCGCCGCGACGACGGGGGACGAGGTTTTCCGCTACCGGGTCCGGGACGGCGGGCTCGAGGAGATCGGCGTCTTTACCTGCGAGGGGCTGAAGAACATCAAGACCCTCTTCCGGCTGGAGAGCGGGGAGCTGTTCATCTGCGCGGACAACGGCATCGCCTGCATGGACGCGGCGGGAAAATATGAGCGGATCAACACCAATGAGTTCAACAACTCCATTGACAACATGCTGGCGGACTATCAGGGGAACCTGTGGTTCACCTCCTCCCGGCTGGGCCTGCTGCGGCTGGCACCCTCGGATTTCCGGGACGTGTACAGCACCGCGGGGATGACCAGACGCGTCGTCAACACCATCGTGCGGTGGCAGGACACCTGGTACTTCGGGACGGACAAGGGGCTCGACGCCGTGGACCTGAGCGGAAAGACCCAGATCCGGAACGCGCTGACGGAGCGCTTCGACGGGATCCGGATCCGGTGCATGATCGTGGACCGGGAGAACCACCTGTGGGTCTGCACCTACAGCGAGGGGCTGGTCGAGCTGCTGCCCGACGGGACGGAATACCGGTACAACCAGGAGAACGGGGCCTTCGGAAACCGGGCGCGCGTCGCGGCGGAGCTGAAGGACGGCACGATCCTGGCCGCGGGGGACAGCGGGCTGAGCTTCATCCGGGATCACCGGGTTGAATCGACGATCAACCGATCGGACGGGAAGATCACGAGCATGGTGCTGAGCATCCTCGAGCGGGAGGACGGAACCATCCTCGTCGGCACCGACGGCAACGGCATCGCCGTGCTGAAGGACCGGATCACGGACCGGATGCTGACCCGGGCGGACGGACTGAGCAGCGAGGTGATCCTGCGGCTGATCGACGACGGGCCCGGCGGGGGCGCCTATGTCGTGACCAGCAACGGCCTGTGCTATCTGGACGCGGAGGGCGCCGTGAGCCGGCTGGACGGATTCCCCTATTTCAACAACTACGACATCTGGACCGCGGACGGGGAGAACCTTTTCGTGCTCTCCAGCGCGGGCCTCTACGCCGTCCGGCGCGAGGAGCTGCTGAGCGGGAAGGCCAGCATCACCTGCGACCTGATGGACGGCCGCCGGGGCCTGACCGGCAGTCTGACGGCCAACGCCTGGACCTGGTACGACGCGGAGAAGCGGGAGCTGTATCTGCCGGGGGACACCGGGGTCTTCGTGCTGAACGTCGGCGGGCTGAGCGACGGATCCGCCCTGTACCGGATGCGGGTCGCGGGGATCCGGATGGACGGGGAGCTGCGCCCCGCGGACCGGCAGGAGGCCACGCGGATTCCCCGGGAGGTCAGCCGCGTCGAGATTCTGCCGGAGGTCATCAACTACTCGATTCAGGACCCCTACGTCGGATACCGGCTTGAGGGCTTCGAGAACGACTGGACCATCGTGCCCCAGAACGCGCTGGGCTCCATCGTGTACACCAACCTGCCGGTCGGAAGCTTCCAGTTCCATCTCGCCGTGTTCGACAACAACCGGGAGAAGGTGCTGACCGAGAGAATCTATCCGCTGGTCAAGGAGAAGGAAATCTACGACAACAGCTGGTTCATCGCCTATATCCTGTTCGTGCCGATGTTCGTCGTGTTCTGGGCGACCTGGCTGCTGTTCAAGCGGCATGAGGAAAAGATCCAGGCCGAGCTGGCGCAGGCCAACCGCCTGGTCGAGATGGGCAAACAGACCGTCATCGCCATCGCCCGCACCGTCGACGCCAAGGACAAGCGGACGAACGAGCACAGCACCCGCGTCGCAATCTACTCAGAGATGATCGCGCGGGAGGCCGGCATGGACGAGAAGCAGTGCCAGGACATCAAGTGGGCCGCGCAGATGCACGACATCGGAAAGATCGCCATCCCGGACCGGATCCTGAACAAGGATTCGCGGCTGACGGATGAGGAATACGCGATCATGAAGACCCACACGACCCGGGGCGCGGAGATCCTCGAGGGCTTCACGCTGCTGGACAACGTCATCGAGGGCGCGATGTATCACCATGAGCGGCCGGACGGCCGGGGATATCCCCGCGGCCTGAAGGGGGACGAGATTCCGCTGTACGCCCGGATCATCGGCGTCGCGGACGCCTTCGACGCCATGACCGCCAACCGCGTCTACCGCAAGCAGATGGACTTCGGATACGTGCTGGGCGAGCTCGAGAAGGGGCGCGGGAAGCAGTTTGACCCGGTGTACGTGGATCTGCTGCTGAAGCTGATCAAGGACGGCACGATCAATCTGAACGAGATTTATCATGTGCCCGAGCAGCCGGCGGAGCAGGCCGCTGCGGGCGCGGAAAAGGCGGCGGAGAAGGCTGCGGAAGCGAAGCCTGCGGAGAAGCCCGCGGAAGCGGCCGCGGAGAAGCCGGCTGAACCGGCGGCGGAGGCAGCGAAGGCTGATGCGGGTGCGGAAAAACCCGCCTCGCAGGCCGGGGCGGCTGAAGCCGGAGCGGAGAAACCGGCCGCGCAGGCCGATGCCAAGCCGGCGGAGGAGAAGACCGCCGCGCAGGCCGACTCCCCGAAGGAAGGAGGCAGGGCATGAAACGGAACTGGATTGTGACCGCGGCCGTCTGCCTGGCGGTGCTGCTGATTGCCTCCCTGGCTACGGGATACTGGGATAATCCCCAGCGGGAGGAGAAGCTGAAGGTCGGCTTCATCTACTCCGAGGATGAGAGCACCCCCTATACGGCGAACTTCGTCCGGGCGCAGCGGGCGCTGGAGGAGAAATACGGGGACGAAATCGAGATCATCAGCCGGAGCAACGTCGTCGGGCGGGAATGCGAGCGGCCGATGATCGAGATGGTTCAGGACGGATGCCAGATCCTGTTCATCAACCTGGATTCGGAAATCCCGGTCACGCTGGCGTGGCAGTATCCGGAGGTGCAGTTCTGCCAGGTGTCCCTGCCGACGGTGAGCATGGAGGGAACGCCGGAGAACTATCACACCTTCAACGGGGAGATCTATCAGGCCCGGTACGCCAGCGGCGTCGCGGCGGGGATGAAGCTGCGGCAGCTGATCGACGGGGGAGAGCTGCAGCCGGAGGAGGCGATCGTCGGATACGTCGGCGCGAACAGCTCGACGGAGGTCATCTCCGGATATACGGCCTTCCTGCTGGGCGTGCGGAGCGTCGCCCCCGAGGCGACGATGCGGGTCCGGTACACGGGCTCCTGGGGTAATTTCAGGGCGGAGAAGGAGACGACGGAGAAGCTGATCGAGGAGGGGTGCGTCCTCATCGCGCAGCACGTCAACACCGCCGCTCCCGCCATCGCCTGCGAGGAAGCGTCGGCGGAGGGGAAGACGGTTTTCCACATCGGATATCACCAGAGCATGATGGACCTCGCGCCCTCCTGCGCGCTGCTGAGCCTGCGGACCAACTGGGCGCCCTACATCCTTGAGGCGACGGAGGCCGTGCTGAAGGAGAAAAAAATCGAGGAGACCGTGCAGGCCAACCGGCACGGCCGGGACATGAGCGCCGGCTTCGAGAGCGGATGGGTCGAGCTGCTGGATCTGAACAAGCTGCTGGCGGCCCCGGGAACGGAGGAACGCCTGGCCCAGACGACGGAAAGCCTGAAAAAGGGACGGATCCAGGTTTTCAGCGGGAACTACACGGGCGTCAATCCCCGGAACGCGGGGGATACCGTGGATCTGACGGAGCCGTATGAGGAGCACCGGAATTCCTCCTGCCCGTCCTTCGGATACGTGCTGAGGGACGTCATCACCGTCGAGGAATAAGGCGGCCCGCCGGAGACGGGAGATCGGGAAGCCGTACCGGACGACGGCGAAGGGAAACCGGGAAACCGCGCCGGGGAGCCGGCGAAAAGAAACAGGGAATTCCGCCGGGAGCCGGCGAAGCAGAAAGAAGAACGGAACGGACATGACACAGAAAAAGATTTATTCGGGAATCGACCGGATTCCCAGCGGAAAAGCCTCGGAAAAGCTGACCCCCGGATGCCTGGTGCTTGAGGGCGGGGCCTTCAAGGGACTGTATACCCAGGGCGTGCTGGACGCCTTCATGCTGTCGGACCTGAACCTGCAGTGCGTGATCGGGGTTTCCGCCGGGGCGCTGTCGGGGGCGAACTATGTCTCCGGGCAGATCGGCCGCTCCGCGCGGGTGGGCCTGACCTACAGGCATGACCCGAGATACGTCGGGCTGAAGGCGTTGAAGAACAGCCGGAGCATCGTCGACGTCGGATTCCTGACGGAGGATCGGGGCATCTACGAGCCGCTGGATCAGGAGCGGTTCAACCGGCCGGAGCAGCGGTTCCTGGCCGTCGCGACCAACTGCCTGACCGGGGAGTGGGAGGCCTTCGAGAAGGGGAAGTGCTCCGACATTTTCCTGGCCGCCCGGGCCTCGGCCACGCTGCCGTATCTCGCCCCGATGGTCGAGATCGACGGCACGCCCTATCTGGACGGCGGATGCGCCTGCAAGATTCCCTATCAGTGGGCGCTGGACAACGGATTTGAGAAGATCATCGTGATCCGGACGCGGGAGACCGCCTTCCGGAAGAAGAACCGGGAGGATCCGCTGGCGGAGAAGGTCTATCGGAAGTATCCGAAGATCATGGAGAAGATCAAGCGGATGAACCTGGAGGCCAACCGGGAGTTCGAGGAGGTCGAGCGGCTGCATGAGGAAGGCCGGCTGCTGCGGATCGCGCCCTCGCGGGAGGTGCTGGTGAGCCGGCTGGAGCGGGACATGGAGAAGCTCGGCGAGCTGTACTGGCTCGGGTATTCGGACGCCATGGAGCGGCTCGGGGAGGTCCGGGCCTATCTCGGAGTTGACGGGCCGGAAGCCACGGCCTGAGCCGCGGGCCGGGGTCCTGTTAAAAAAATGCTTTTGGTTGTCAAAAGAGAACGGGAATGCTAAAATAATCGGATGGGGAGGTGCGGAAAAGGATGAACGGGATTCTGGCCAACAGGACGCTGATCTGCTGTCTGACCGCCTGGTTTTCCGCACAGCTCGCCAAGTATCTGATCGACGGGCTGCGGAAGCAGGGGTGGAGTCCCCGGCATCTGCTTTTCGGATCCGGCGGGATGCCCTCGTCGCACACGGCGTTCGTCGCCGCGCTGGCGACTATGGCGGGCCTGCTGGAGGGCTTTGACTCGCTGAGTTTCGCGATCTGCTTCGTGCTGCTGTTCATCGTCATGACCGACGCCATCGGCGTCCGGCGGGAGACGGGGCGGCAGGGCAGCGCGATCAATCTGCTCATGGACTGGTTCACCCTCGAGCACAAGAGCGCCGAGGAGAGCGAGGACCTGAAGGAAAGGATGGGCCATAACCCGCTGGAGGTGCTGATCGGGCTGCTCTGGGGGATCGGGTGCGCCCTGATCTTCCGATGAGGACGGAGCAGAGCGGGCTGCGTTTCCGGAAGGGGGACGCGGCGGTGACCGCGGCGGTGGTGCTTTTTGCGATCGGGATGCTGGCCTGGATGCTGTTCGGGCCGGGCGCCGGGGAAACGGCGGCCCTTGCCCGGATTTATCAGGACGGGCAGATGATCCGCGAGCTTTCCCTCGGGGAGGACACCGAGGTCACGGTCGGGGGCCTGTACATGAACCGGATCACGGTCCGCGGCGGGCGGATCGCCATCACGGAGAGCAGCTGCCCGGGAGAGGACTGCGTCCATTCCGGCTGGATCGACCGGCCCGGCCGAAGCCTGGTCTGCCTGCCGAACCGGGTTGAAATCCGGCTCGAGGGCCCGGCGGCGGAGGACGACGTGGACGCGGTGGTATGGTGAGACCCGAGATGAAGACGAAGGACCTGACGCTCATGGGGATCCTGACCGCCCTTGCCCTGGCGCTGAGCCTGGTCGAGCGGATGATTCCCCTGGAGCTGCTGATTCCCCTGCCGGGGGTGAAGCTGGGGCTGGCCAACACGGTGACGCTGTTCGCCCTGTACCGGCTCAGCCCGGCGCAGGCGGCGCTGATTCTGACCGCCCGGTGCCTGCTGACGGCGGCCTTCAGCGGAAACATGACCGGGCTGGCCTTTTCGATGGCAGGGGGGCTGATCTCCCTGGGCGTCATGGCCGCGGCGCGGCACAGCCGGCACCTGAGCGTTTTCGGCGTCAGCGTGCTGGGCGCGGCAGGGCATAACTTCGGGCAGATTCTGACGGCCCGGCTGCTGATGAATTCCCCGTATATCTGGGGTTATCTGCCCTATCTGCTGCTGATCGGGACGGCCTGCGGGCTGGCGACCGGGGCGGTCGGCGCCGGGGTGCTCAGATCCCTGGGCGCCGCCGGGAAAAGCCTGCGGGGCGCGTGAGCGGACACGGAAGGAGAATGAATGGGCCTGAAAGGGAAAAAACGCCTGTGCGCGGCGCTGGCGGCGGTCTGGACGGCGTTCTGCTGCGCCGGATGCTCCGCGGCGCCGAAGCAGCGGTATCAGGTCACGTACATGGAGCTGTTTGACACGGTGACCGCGATCACCGGATACGCGGAGAGCGAGGAGGAATTCAACCGGGAGGCCGGGCGGATTCATGACGAGCTGGAGGCGTACGACCATCTGTACGACATCTATCAGGAGTATCCGGAGACGGTGAACCTCTGCACGGTGAACCGCAGCGCCGGGGAGACCCTGACGGTGGATCAGCGGATCATCGACCTGCTGCTCATGGCGAAGGAAATTGACGGGATGACCGGGCACCGGGTCGACGCGATGTACGGCGCGGTGCTGCGGATCTGGCATGAGGCCCGGGAGGAGGGAATCCTTCACCCGGAAAGCGCGAAGGTGCCGGAGCGGGCGGAGCTCGAGGCCGCCGCGGCCCACACGGGGTTCGGGCTGATCGAGATCGATCCGGAGAAGCGGACGGTCCGGCTGACGGATCCGGAGGCGAGCCTGGACGTGGGGGCTCTGGCCAAGGGGTACGCGACCCAGAAGGTCGCGGAGACCCTGCCGGAGGGATACCTGCTGAGCGTCGGGGGCAATGTTTCGGCCACCGGGCCGAAGCCCGACGGGAAGCCCTGGGTCGTCGGCATCCAGAACCCGGACGCCGGGGAGCAGGCCTACCTCGAGAGGGTCGAGATCTCCCGGGGCGCGGTCGTGACCAGCGGGGACTATCAGCGGTACTACGTGGCGGACGGTGTGAAATATCATCACATCATCGATCCGGAGACGATGTATCCCGGGGAAAAATGGCGCGCGGTGACGGTGATCACCGAGGATTCCGGGACGGCGGACGCGCTGAGCACGGCCCTTTTCCTGATGGACCGGGAGGAAGGGCAGGCGCTGCTGGACCGGATCGGGGGCGAGGCCCTGTGGATCGCTCCGGACGGGGCGATTGTCCAGAGTCCGGGGCTTGGGGACTGGCTCCGGAAATGACGGGATTTCTCCGGGAATGAAGGGAATTCTCCGGAAATGAAGGGAATTCTCCGGAAGGCCGGAGACGGAAGAATCGGATGCTGTTCTCCGGGAGACCGGAGAGATGAGCGGGAAACCAAATCAGCCCGGCGAGGCCGGGATCGGGAGAGGGATTGGAATGAACAAGAAGCTGCCTGCATGGCTGGTACTGACGGTGATCTGCGTGGTTGCGGCCGCACTGCTGGCCGGGACGAACCTGATGACCAAGGATGTCATTGCGGAGAACGCGAACCGCGCCAAGATGGAAACGCTCGGGAAGCTGCTTCCCGACGCGAAGACCTTTGAGGACGATCCGGAGAGCGGCATTTCCATCGGCAAGGATGGGGACGGCAATCCGGTGGGATACGCGCTGGCCGCGGTCACGCAGGGCTTCGGCGGCGAGGTTGAGACGACGGTGGCCGCGCGGCCGGACGGGACCATCAACGGCATCAGCGTCGGCGGATCCAACTTCGCCGAGACCGCCGGTCTGGGCGCCCGGGCCAAGGAGCCGGAATTCCAGGCTCAGTTTGCCGGGAAGACCGCGCCGGTCGCGCTGAAGAAGGACGGCGGTGAAATCGACGCGCTGAGCGGCGCGACGATCACCAGCCGCGCGGTCGTCAAGGGCGTCAACCAGGCCATGGAGGGCATCGCGGCGGTGGCCGGGTTCACCGTCGAGAGCACCAGCACCGCGGAGCATCTGGGCGAGGGCAAGTATGCCGCGACTGCCCAGGGATACGGCGGGCCGGTCAAGGTCTACCTGACGCTGGACGACAGCCGGACGATTCAGGAAATCGCCATCGGCGACAGCCAGTTTGCCGAGACCAAGGAAGTGGGAGGAAGGGCGAAGGAGCCCGCCTTCCAGGATCAGTTTATCGGGAAGACACTTCCCGTCGCGATCGGGGACATTGACGCGATCAGCGGCGCGACGATCACGACCAATGCCGTGATCGAGGCGATCGGGGAGATCAACGACGCCCTGGACAAGGGCCTGGCGGACAGCCCGATCACCGAGGAGAAGCAGCCCGAGGCGGCGCCTGCCGAGGAGAAGAAGGAATCTGCCGCCGGCACGAAGACGGGCGTGCGGAAGCGCAGCGGCGGCAGCGCTGCGGCGACCGCGGCCCCCGAGGCGGAGAGCACCCAGAGCGGGAACGTGAAGGTGCGCAGAAAGACCGCCGGGACCACCGCGACGCCGGTCCCCGATGCCGAGGCTGCCGAAGCTGAGGCCACCGAAGCCCCCGCCGCGGAGGCCACCCAGAGCGGGAACGTGACGGTCCGCAGAGTGAAGAAATAAGAAGAAGACAGGGGGACGGTTCTTCTGTCTTGCTGCGGAGGTCAGTTTCCCCGCAAAAAGAATAATGGATATACAGAAAGGCCCTTTCCGGCAACGGAGAGGGTCTTTCTGTTCCGAAAAATCATCTATCTAACCTGGCAGAGAAAAGACAAAAGAACCGTCCCCCTGTCTTACAGCGCTTCCCGAAGCTCCTCCGGACTGAAATTATCCGCAGCCGACCGCAGGCCGAACCGCTTCATCCCTCCGTACACCGCGTCCGCCCCAAAGCGAAGGGCGGCCTTCAGCTGAGACATTCCCCCCGCGGGGGCCAACAGCTCCATCATCTTTCTCTCTCCTGTTCCTTATCTGAAGTCGAACAGCGCGATCAGGGTATCGGAGATGTCCAGATAATCTGTCAGCTGAAGCGAACTCAATTTAGAATATCTTCTCACATTCAGATCCACATGGCGCGGATGCTCGCAGGCGATATGCCCCTGAATCTCTTCGGCAGGGGAGGATATGCGGATCGGCAGATGAACCGCGTTCTGTAGGGAACGAAAAGGACCGTCCCTATCGTTCCCTTCAGGCGTCTTCGTCAGGTTCGGGCAGATCCCCGCTGGCCTCCCTCTTTTTCCAATGGAGGAAGAACGGGACGGCCGTTAACAGCGTCAGAATTTCCGCGGCGGGGGTGGCATACCAGAGCCCGGAGGAACCCAGGAGCGGCGGCAGCAGGAAGATGCAGACCAGGGGACCGAAAAAGCCCTTGACCGACGCGATGACGAGGGACGCGGTGCCCTGATTCAGCCCGGTGAAGTAGGAGGAGCTGCAGGTGGTGATTCCCCCCACAATGTAGGAGAGGGAAATGATCTCGAGCGCCTCCACGGACTTTGCGGTCAGATCCTCAGAATAGCCCACGAAAATCCTGGACAGCGGATAAGCCAGAGAGAAGCTCAGGGCCGCCAGCCCCAATCCGAGCAGCCCCATCAGGGTAAAAGCGGTGCGGCGCAGGCTGCGCAGCGCGGGCACATCCTTTTTCCCCAGCCGGTATCCGACCACCGGGACCATGCTCATGCTGATGCCGTAGAAGATGGCGACATAAAGCCCGGAAACATACTCGCTGACCGCGTAGGCGCCGACCCCGTCGTTCCCCATCCAGCGAAGCAGCTGCAGATTGAAGATCACGGCCACGGCGGCATAGGAAACCGCGTCCGCCATCTCGGAGGCGCCGTTATACATCGTCCGCCCCAGGGAACGGAGATCCCGGCTGGGCGCGGTGAAATGCAGGGGATTCTTCTTGTTCATGAAGTAGAAAAGGGGAATCACCGCGCTGGCCATCCAGGCCAGCCCCGTTGCGAGGGCCGCGCCCTGCAGGCCCCAGCCGAAGACGGCCATGAAGAGCCAGTCCAGCAGAATATTTGCCGCGGCATTGACGACCGTCGCCGCCAGCCCGAGGCCGGGCCGCTCCGCGGTGATCAGCAGCGGATGAAAGGCCATGGACAGCATCTGGAAGGGCATGAAAAAGGAGAGCATCCGGCCGTAGACGATGCAGTCCGGCGCCATTTCCGCGTCCGCGCCGATCCATACCGTGATCGAGGGAAGCAGGAAATAAAGGGCGGCGGACAGGATCACGCTCAGCAGGGCAAGCACGGCCATGGCCTGGCTCAGGATCCTGCTGGCCTGCTCCTTCCGCTCTTCGCCCAGGTCCCGGGCGATCAGCGCGCTGGCGCCGGTGCCGAACATCAGCCCCACGGCCATCACGACAAACAGCGGCGGGAAGATCAGGTTCTCCGCCTCAAAGGCCGTTTCGCCGATATAATTGGAAATAAAGAATCCGTCAGCAACCTGATAGGAGTTATCCACCAGCTGCATGCCGATGCTGGGCAGGGCAAAGCGCAGCAGGAGGGGGATTGTAAAATGATCGGAAAGCTGAATGCGTCGCATGATCTACCTCGTGAAAAATAGTATGCCGGAATTATACCACGCGGAACGGGGGAAAAACAATGCCGGATGAAGCAGACCGGGCAAGACGAAAGAACCGTCCCCCTGTCTCCACCCGGCAGCATTGACGGCGGGGAAAGAATTCAGTAAAATGAAAAGAAAGCTGACAGGTGAGAATTCAATCTGGCCCGCCGCGCCCGAAAGGCGCAGGAGCCTGCAGGAATGAGGGAAAGAAAAAATGGAAACAATTGTACAGCAGTTTCTGGAACAGGCCGGGAAGCACCCGAATCACACGGCGGTGCTGGACATCCATGGGGCTGTTACATATGACCGCCTGAACCGCCTTTCCGCTTATCTTGCGGAGAGAATTCTGGATAAGCTCGGCGGAAAGGAAGGCCGCGGCCGGATTGCCGTGCTGCTGCCCCGGACCAGGGATTTTATCACCGCCATGCTCGCGGTGCAGCGGGCCGGGTGCGCGTTCGTGCCCATCGACGGGGAATATCCCGCGGAGCGGGTGCGCAGCATCCTGGAGGATGTGGACTGCGCCCTGTGCTTCACCACGAAGGAAAGAGCGGGAGATATCGGAGACGTTCCGGCTCTGCTGCCGGAGGAGGTCTTTCCCGAGGGAGAGGACATTCCGGAAGCGGATCTGACCCTGGATCTTTCCGACCCGGACGCGGAGGGCTATATCCTGTATACCTCCGGATCGACCGGAAAGCCCAAGGGCGTCGTTCACAGGCAGTCCATCCTGTGCTGCGCGCCCGCGGTGTTTGCCGGACAGATTCCCATGACGGAGCATTCCCGGGCGCTGAACATTGCCGGCTTCAGCTTTATCGCGAGCCTGCTGGACTTTACGACGATGCTGAGCTGCGGCGGCAGCGTGTATATCGCCAACGAGACGGAACGGAAAAACATGGAGGCGATCCATACGCTGTTCATGAAACGGAAGATCACCGGCATGTTCTGCCCGCCCCAGATGTACAGCGTGCTGCAGAAGCTTTACGGAGACCTGCCGCTGGAATATGTGATCCTCTCGGGGGAGAAGGCGCAGGGAACGGAATACGGGCCGGGCGTGCTGGAGCTCTTCGGCTCCAGCGAATGCTTCTGCACTCTGCTGCATCCGGCCGGAAGCGGCGGACCGGAGTGCCTGGGAAAACCGTGCAGCGGCGTGGAGGTATGGCTCCTGGACGAGGAAGGCCGGAAAATCGAGCAGCCCGGGGACATCGGGGAGCTCTGCATCAGCAGCCCCTGGATGGCGGACGGTTACAACAATCTGCCGAAGGAAACGGCGGAACGCTTTGCGGAAAACCCCTTCCGGCCCGGGACACGCCTGTATCACAGCGGGGACCAGATGGCCTGGGATGAAGAAGGCCGCCTGATCTTCCACGGGCGGAACGACCGGATGGTGAAGGTTCGGGGATACCGGGTCGAGCTGGGCGAAATCGACCAGGTTGTGAGAAGACTGGAGTCGGTCGGGGAAGCGGCCTGCGTGAATGTCCGCGTCCACGGCGGGGACCTGATCTGCTGCTACTATACCGGGAAGGAAACCTCCCCGGAGGAGATGAAGGCCCATGTGGGCCGGTACCTGCCGGAATACATGATTCCGGAATACTTTATTCACCTGGACGCCATGCTCCGGAACGACCGGAACAAGATCGACTATCCGGCGCTGAAGGCCCTGGAAATCCGGACGGAGGAGGCGGAGTACGAGCCGCCCAGAACGGAGACGGAGGAGCGGGTCTGCGAAGCCTTCGCCCAGACCCTGGACATGCCCCGGGTCAGCGCCGCGGCCAGCTTCTTTGACTGCGGAGGAACCAGCCTCAGCGCCGCGCTGCTGATCAGCCGGCTGTCGGACGGGAAGGCCGCGCTGTCCTTCCAGGATATTTCCCTCCATCCCACGCCCCGGGAGCTGGCGGCCTTCCTGGAATCCCGCCGGGACGCGGCGCTGCCGGCCATGGACCGGGAAATCTATCCCCTGACCAAAACCCAGATGGGCATTTATCTGGAAAGCCTGACCGGCGGCAGCAAGGCCACCTATACCATCCCGTATCTGGCCCGGGCCGCGGAGGGCATCGGCGCGGAAGCGCTGAAGGACGCCGTGAAAAAGGTGCTGGACGCCCATCCCGGCATGAAATACGTCATTCGGACCGACGCCCAGGGCATGCCCGGCATGGTGCCCGTGCCGGACGCGGAGACGGATATTCCCGTTTTTGAAGGGACGGAGGAAGGCCGGCTGGACTTCATGAAGACCTTCATGCCCGTGGTGCCGATGATGGATCACGCGCTGTTCTGCCCCGCGGTGTACCGGACGCCGGAAAGATGCTACCTGGCGATCAAGACGCACCTGATTTTCTTTGACGGAACATCCATCAGCCAGTTCATCGCGGAGATGAACCGGGCGCTGGCGGGCAGACCCCTGGAGGGGGAGGAGTGCACGATCCAGCAGGCCGGCCTTTATGAGGAGCGGCTGATGAACGACGGCTCCCACGAGCGGGCGAAGGAATACTGCCTGAACCTGTTCCGGGACATGGACGACAAGCCCGCCCTCCAGGGCGACCTGAACGGGCCGCTGACCCCCGGCGTCAGCATGAACATCCGCTATGAGCCCGGCACCCTGACGGCGAAGCGGGTGAAGGCCTTCTGCGACAAGATCCATATTTCCGAAAGCTCCTTCTTCCAGGGGGCGATGGGCCTGCTGCTGGGCAAATACCTGAACAGCAGCCAGGTCTCCTTCTCCACGGTCTACAACGGCCGGCCCCTGTCCGAGATGAGCCGCACCATCGGCACGCTGATCAAGCGGATCCCGGTCTACGCGGACCTGCGGAAGGATATGACGGTGGAGGAGTATCTGAAGGGCGTCAGCCGCCAGATTTTCACCACCATGGCCAACGACATCTATTCCTTCGACGAGGTGCTGAAGACCTGCCCCGTTAACGAGGACGTGGAGCTGATCTACCAGGGCGACATGTTCACGGACCAGATGGGGAGCGAGGGAAGCGGTGCCCCGAATGAGGCTGCGGAAAACCAGTCTGCAAAACTGCTTACCGGCGACAAATGGTTCATGGAGCACTATCACACAGGCATGGTGACGGGCTGCATGTCCATCCAGCTTTTCTCCACGGGCGGACTGTACAACCTGACCCTTGAATACCGGAATGAAAAATTCACGGAGAAATGGGTGCGGCGCTTTGCCCAGGATCTGTTCAAGACGGCGGAAGGGCTGATGCACGCCGAGCGGATCGGCGAGGTTGGCCTGATGACGGATGAGGACCGGGCACAGCAGGAGGCCTTCAACAGGACCCGGGTGCCGATGAATTTTGAGCCGGTGCACGAGCAGATCAGCCGGCGCGCCCGGGAGAATCCGGACCGGCCGGCCGTCACCGCCGCCGGAAGGACGCTGACCTTCCGGGAGCTGGACCTGCTGTCCTCCCGGCTGGCGGACGCGCTCATCCGGAAGGGCATCGGAGAGGACAAGCTGGTCGGCGTGCTGTTTGACCGCAATGTATGGGCCTATGTGGCGGAAATCGCCGTGCTCAAGGCCGGCGGCGCCTTCATGCCCTTTATCCCGGAATACCCGGACGACCGGATCCAGTACTGCATGAAGGACAGCGACAGCCCGCTGCTGCTCACCTGCCGCGCGCAGGCGGAGGGAAGGCAGCTGCTCCGGGACAGCCGGTATGAAATGCTGACGCTGGAGGAGGTCTTCGGCGGGGAGCCGGATCTGGCCGCCGCGGACGAGGCTTGGGCGGATTTCAGCCCGACGCCGGTCCACCGGGATTCCCTGGCCTACTGCATCTACACCTCCGGATCGACCGGAAAGCCCAAGGGCGTGCTGATCGAGCACCGGAACATCGCCAACTATGTCCATCGGAACGAAAAATCCGTGGAGATCATGCATTACGCGGAGCCGGGGCGCGTGTGCCTTGCGATCGCGTCCTTCTCCTTCGACGTGTCGGTGGTCGAGGAGTTTGTGCCCCTTTGCAACGGGAACACCGTGGTGATCGCGACGGAGGAGGAGATCCACGATCCGCTCCTGTTCGCCCGGCTGATCCGGGAAACCGGAGCGACCGGCCTGACCTGCACGCCGACCTACCTGCTGAGCCTGCTGGAAATCCCGGAGAGCCGGGAAGCCCTCCGGCAGATCACCTTCTTCGACATCGGCGCGGAAGCCTTCCCGCGGCAGCTGTATGACCGGCTGCGGGAGCTGCGGCAGGACAGCGTGATCCTGAACGTTTACGGCCCGACGGAATGCACCATGGGCTGCGCGGCCGCCGTGATGAACGGCGCGGAGAGGGTCACCGTCGGCCCGCCCATCGCGAACACGACCTTCTACGTGGCGGACACCTTCGGCAACGAGCTGCCCGTCGGCCAGCGGGGCGAGCTGATCATCTGCGGCGACCAGGTCGGCCGGGGCTACGTGAACCCGACGGAGAAGAACGCCCGGGCCTTCTTTACCCACGGCCGGGTCAGAGCCTATCACAGCGGCGACCTGGCCGCCTGGACGGAGGACGGGGAGATCCGGATTTTCGGCCGGATCGACAATCAGATCAAGCTGCGGGGATTCCGGATCGAGCTGGACGAGATCGAAAAGGTCATGACGGAATATCCCGGCGTTTCCAGCAGCGCCGCTGCGGTGCGGAAAACCGGCGGAACGGACTATCTGGCCGGATACTATACGGCCCAGGAAGAGATCAACGAGCAGGCGCTGAAAGCCTTCATGCAGGAGAAACTGCCGGAATACATGGTGCCGAGCGTGCTGATGCAGCTGGACGAGATGCCCATGACTGCAAACGGCAAGGTCAACCGGAAGGCGCTGCCCGAGCCGGATCTGCAGGCGCTGAAGGCCGAATATATTCCGCCGGAGACGGAAACCGAAAAGATTCTCTGCGCCGCCTTTGCCCGGACCCTGAAGCTGGACGAAAAGCAGGTCGGCCTGATGGACGACTTCTTCGACCTGGGCGGCGACTCCCTGAAGGCGATGATCGTCCTGTCCGAGGCGCAGATGGACGGGCTGACCGCGGCGGACGTTTTCCAGCTGCGCACCCCCGGCGCCATCGCGAAGGAGATCGAGAAGCGGAGCGGCCTGGAAAGCCTGCCGGAGCGGGACGCGAAGGCGCGGCTGGTTTCCCATGCCCTGACACCGCTGCAGAACCAGATGATCGACGACCAGCTGTTCAGGCCGGGCTCCACCATGTGGAGCAACACCCACTTCCTGGCGCGCTTCGAACCGGAGGTGGACGCGGACCGGCTCTGCGCGGCGGTCAACGCCTCGCTGAAGAACCATCCGGCCCTGTCCGTGGCCTTCTATTTTGACGAGGAGAATGAACTGCGGCAGAAATATGTGCCCGGGCTGCTGAAGGAGGTTACGGTGCGGGACATCCGGCCGGAAACCGAGGACGCGCTGGCGGACATCCTGCTGCTGCCCTTCCCCCGCATTCTGAACGCCTGCCTGTGCAAGGTGAACGTTTTCCGGGGGCGGAAGGGATGCTATCTGTTCATGGATGTGCACCATCTGCTGATGGACGGCGGATCCCTGGGCGTGGTGCTGGGGGATATCATGAACGCCTATTTCGGGCGGGAGCTGAAGCCGGACTACTACTTTGCCATGCTGGCGGACGCGGAAGCCCGGGCGGCGGAGGGCAGCGTGGAGAAGGACCGCGCCTGGTTCCGGGAACGGTACGCGGAGGACGACTGGTGCATCATTCCCGATCCGGATCATGAAAGCGGCAATATCAACCAGGCCGGACGGATGAAGCGGCTGGCCTTTACCGCCGGGGAGGTGGCGAAGGCGGAGGAATACTGGGGCGTGACCCACTCCGTGATGGCCATCTGCGCGGGGCTGCTGGCCCTGTCCAGGTTCACGGGCCGGAAGCATGTGATGATCAACTGGATCTTCAACAACCGGCTGGCCCCGGAGGCGGAAAACGCGGCGGGCATGCTGATCCGGAACCTGCCGGCGGCGCTGCGCATGGAGGAGGTTTCCTCCACCCGGGAGGCGCTGCAGTCCGTGAAGGAGCAGGTGGCCGAGGGCATTGCCCACGCCAGCTGGGACTTCATGGCGGAGGGCCTGCAGCCTTATCTGAACGACTGCATGGAGGTCAATCTGCAGCTGGGAATCAACGGGGACGAGCTGGACGAGCTGCCCCATGAGCTGATCGATCTGAACGACGAGTTCTCCGCCGCCGGCGCGCGGTTGGAGATGGAGCTGCTGGAAAACGAGTTCGGCGACAACGGCTTTGACTCCGAGATGGAATACGCCGAAGGACTGTTCGACCGGGAGCGGATCGAAGCCTTCCAGGATCTGTATATCCGGATGCTGGAGGGGCTCGTCCGCCGGGAGGATATTCTGGGCTGACGGAAGAAGACCTGAAAGGAAAAAAATGACCATGCGATGCCGGAAAACCATCATCAGCCTGCTGCTGCTTCTGTGCCTGATCTGCCGCATCCCCGCGGGGAGGGCGCAGACGCTCTCCGGAGAGGACGCGAAGGGGACCGCCGGAGAACTCACGTAAAACCTCGATCCGAACGCGGCGGCCGATCCGGATACGGACGGGAACTGGGAAGCCCTGAAGGCAGAGATCGATGAATACATGGAAAGATTCCAGGCATTCGCGGACGCCTATCCGGCCACGGAGGAGGAATGGGAAGCCTGGGAGGAAATCCTTGATCAGCTTGATGTGGATAAATGGCTCGATTATGAACAGGTTGAGTCCCCTGTCGAGTGGCTTTACTGCTTCAGACTGCCGGGAAATGTATATGCCATCTACGAACTGCTGCATGATCAGCAGGCGATGGCCTTCCTGATTCCCGGAGAGGAAAGGGCGCTCCTGCTGGATACCTGCGTGGGGCTGCTCAATATCCGGGAAGTCGCGGAGTCGCTGACGGATCTGCCCATCACCGTGCTGAATTCCCATGATCATTTTGATCATATCGGCGGGAATGCGCTCTTCGAGGAGGTCTGGTGCTACAACGATCCGGCGGCGATTGCGCATCTGACCGCGGGCCCGTCGGAAAGAGAGCTGCAGGAGATCAGGAACCGCACCAAATACGTCCGGGTGATCCTGGATTTTCAGGGGGAGAGCGTTTCGGAGAGTATTCCCGGCAAAGCGCCCACCGGTACCGTGGAGGACGGACAGATCATTGACCTGGGCGGCCGAAAGCTGGAGGTCATCCATACCCCGGGGCATCAGCCCTCCTGCATCATGCTGCTGGATCGGGAGAATCATCTGCTGTTTACCGGGGATATGTTCTATCCGGGACCCATGTACTGCATGTTTTCGGATTCTTCCTTTCCGGACTACGTCAAAAGCATCCGGAAGGCTGTGAACATCGCGGAGGAGAACGGCGTGGAGCAGGTTTATACCTCCCACAACCTGCCGACGGCGAGTACGGAGGATCTGCGCCGCTACGCCGATTTTCTGGAGCGGATCGAAGCGGGCGAGATCACGGATTATCAAATCGAGGACGGCTACCCGGTTTACGCCATGGACGAAGTGTACAGCATCTCCGTGGTCGGAGAAGGCCAGGAGCCGATGGTTCTCTTCGACGAAGCGGACGGAAAGTAAACGCCGAGATTCAAACCCCTCCCGCCGGTGAGGCGGGAGGGCTTTTTTTCGGGAACCGGTCAGGCCGGGGAGGCGGAGACCGCCGCGCCGAAGACGGCGGAATAACAGAGGATCGGAATCAAAGGAGGATCACATCACTGGGCCGCTGCGGACAAAAGAACAGGGCACCGCCTGTGCGGAGCCCTGTTCTTCCGGGGAACGAAAAGGACCGTCCCTACCGTTCCCGGATCCAGCGATGGAGGAGATCAGCAAGCTGGGCGTGACCCCTGCGGGTCAGATGCATGAAGTCGATCCGGTTGAACTCGCATCCGTCCGCGTCCAGAAAGCCGCAGCCCTCCTGATCGGCGATCCGCCGGTACCAGGCGGCCAGACCGCGGCTTTTTTCCACGCAGCCGTTGCCCATGATTTCATCATGGAAGCCGTCCCCGATGGGCGGCGGCGCGACGATCAGGATGCGGGGCGGCTGATCCCCCCAGCAGTCCACGGTTTTCGCCTTTTGGATCAGGCGGGCCATGCCCTGGGCGATCAGGGCGGAGCTGGCGTTGAAGCGCTCCTTCGTGTCGTTGGTCCCGAGCATCAGGATCAGCAGATCGATCCGTTCATGGCTTTTCAGCAGGGAATAAAGAACCGGCAGCGCGGGCATGCTTTCGTGGATCGGATCCTCGAAAACCGTGGTTCGGCCGGAAAGCCCCTCCTCCGTCACCAGATAATCTTCACCCAGCTTTTGCTGGAGCAGGCAGGGCCAGCGTTCCTCCTCATTGAAGCGGATGCCTCCGTCGGCGCAGTCCGACGGGTCCGCGCAGTAGCCATGGGTATTCGAGTCGCCGATGCACAGAATATGCCGCTTCATCCTTCATTTCCTTTCCTTGCCCCCGAACGGGAGAATCTGTCAGCTTTTCCGGCGGCGGTTTCCGCGCGCCGGCCCCTGAACTCAGCAGCGAACCTTGATCACCGCTTTTTTGCAGTCGGAGGGTTCCCCGGCGGGATTCCCCGGCGAATGGGGTTCCCCGGGGAGAAAAATGACGAACTGGCCGGGACCCAGCGTAAAGACCGCCTGCGCCTCGGCCCGGCAGGTCCGGAAATCTTTTTCCGGATCCAGCGGATCCATGTCCGCCGCGTCGCTCCAGCCGAAGCGCTCTTCTCCCTCCAGAATCAGCTGAATATCCGCGTACAGGGCATGAGCCTCCCAGGCCATTTCCGCCCGGTCCAGGCGGTTCACCGCGGTGTTGACAAAAACCTGACTGCCGTCGATTTCCAGCCGGCCATGGGGCAGGGAGGAGGCGTCATGCTCCTCAAACCAGCGGGCGGCGGCCGCAAAATTCTTTCCAAGCCCGGCATACCGGGACAGGTTGGAAAGCTTGTCCACAATCATTTTGACTCCTCCTGATCCAGCCAGTATTTCAGCGCGCCGATCATGCCGGCGTCGTTTCCCAGAAGGGCGGCTTCGAGCCGGAGACCTTCCGAGAACCGGGGCATGAGCAGCCCGAAAACCTTTTTGCGAAGCGGCGTGATCAACAGCTCCTGCTGGGCGGAGATGCCCCCGCCGATCAGCACGATCTCCGGATTGAAGATGTGAATCAGCCCGGCGAGACCGAGGGCCGCGCCGTCCAGCCACCGGTCCAGCACCCCGGACATCGCCCCGTCTCCGCTCCGCACCCGGGCGAAAAAGTCCCGCCCGTCGCGGACCGGATCGTCCGGAGACGCGTCCCGGGCCATGGTGATCAGCGCCGTTGCGGAGGCGTACCGCTCGAAGCAGCCCCGCCCGCCGCAGGGGCAGGGGAGACCGCCCCGGTCGATGGAAAAATGCCCCAGCTCGCCCGCGATGCCCCGGTGCCCCCGCACGAGACGGCCGCCGGAGACGACGCCTCCGCCGACGCCGGTGCCCAGCGTCACCATCAGCACATCCCGGCATCCCTTTCCCGCGCCGAGAAAGGTTTCGCCCAGGGCGGCGGCGTTCGCGTCGTTCAGCACATGGACCGGAACCCCGAACCGGGACCGGAAGGCGGATTGGAAGTCCGTTCCCTCATAGCCGGGAATGCTCCCGTTGGTGCCGATGACGATGCCCTGCCGGTCATCGACCTGGCCCGTGGCGGAAACCGCGATCCCCTCCGGATCCGTATCCCGGGACTGCAGAAAACGCTCCGCGGCCCGGAGAACGGAGGTCAGCACGGGGGTTGCGTATCCGTCCGCGTTCACCGGCGCTTCCTCCCGGGAGAGAATCTGCCCCTCCCGGGTCATCAGGCCCAGCTTGACGGCGGTGCCGCCCACATCAATGCCCAGAATCATCCGATCACTTTCCTTTCCCCGGCTGCCGGATCACAGGACCCGGAAGAACCGCTGCGCAATTTCCAGCGGGCGCGTGATGGCTCCGCCGACCACGACGGCCCAGGCGCCGAGATCCAGCATCTTCCGCACCTGCTCAGGGGTGTGCACCCGGCCCTCCGCGATTACGGGGCAGGGGAGCCTCTTCACCAGGCTTTCCACCAGGGCGAAGTTGGGATCGCCCTTCTGGTCCGCCGTCTGGGGCGTGTAGCCGTTCATCGTGCTGCCCACCAGATCCGCGCCGGCCTCGAAGGCGGCAACGGCCTCCTGCTCGGTGGCGCAGTCCGCCATGATGATGATGTTCGGATATTTCGCCTTCACCTGCTTCAGGAATTCAGGCGGCGTCAGCCCGTCCCCGCGGGTGCAGTCCGTGCAGTCAATGGAGACGATGTCCGCCAGGGCGTCCATGCATTCGTCCACCTCCCGCATGGTCATGGTGATGCGCCCGGTATATCCGGGATACTCCCTCTTGATCAGCCCGATGACCGGCAGGCCGGTCTCCTCCTTGATGCCGATGATGTCCCGGACCGAGGAGGTGCGGATCATCCGGGCGCCGGCCAGCTTCGCGGCGCGGGCCATATAGGGCATCAGGGAGCGCTCCCTGTCGTACAGGGGCTCGCCGGGGGTGGCCTGACAGGATACGATGATCTGTCCTTTCATCAGGGCGAAAAGTTCTTCCTTCGTCATCAGTAATCTCCTCCTGTTTCTTGACTGTGCTGTGGGTGAACCGGGATGCGTGTTTCACCGAAACGCGGATAACCCGCGGATCACTGAACCTCCTCCTCATAGGATCCGGGATTCCTGTATTTTCCCGAGGAAAAATGATATTCCATGGCTTTCACGAACCCGATGAAGTCATGGGCCTCCAGCGCCTGCACGACGGCCTCGTGCTTCGCGACGCTGTCCCCCAGATGGGGCCTTTTTTCCTCCAGCTGGAAGCGGACATCCACCTCCCAGATGGCGTTCATCAGGGAATCCAGCACCGCGTTTTTCAGGGGCCGGAAGAGGGTGAGATGGAAATCCCGGTCCAGCTCGGAGAACAGGCCTTCCTGCTCATAGCTGACGCGGATCCGATCCACAACCTCCCGCAGGTGCTGGATATCCTCCTTCTCCAGGGCGTAAAACGCGTCGCGCATGTAGCTGAGCTCCAGGTGCCTGCGCACGTCAAACATCTGCCGGACGGCGCTTTCGTTGCCGGGAACCTGGAAAAAGAGCATGCTCTGGAGGATATATTCCATGCTGAAGGGCAGAAGCTCCGTCCCGCGGCCGGCGACGGCCCGGACAATTCCCATGACCTCCATGCTCTTGATGGCTTCCCGCACCACGTTGCGGCTGACGCCGAACTCGGCGGCCAGCACCTGCTCCGGCGGAAGCAGATCCCCCGGCTTCAGCCCCCGGTCCAGAATCAGCTGATGAATCTGGCGGAGCACCTGGACATAAAGCTTCTGATCCGCTGCCATAGCTCTCCTCCCTTCCTGATGATGCCCGAAGGGGACAGAAAAATGTACTACAAATCTGGCATAATTATAGGAAATCGCGGGCCCGGTGTCAAGCGGTTCCGCGGCTGTTTTTAGCGATCCGGAAGAAAATTTCTCAAAAAAGACAAAAACAGGCTTGACAGCCTCCCGGAAATGTAGTACATTTAGGCCAGACATCCGGACGGGCTATGGGCCGGAGAGAAAAAAAGGAGGATTTACCCATGAAAAAGCTGCTCGCAATTCTGCTGTGCGTCATGCTGATCATCCCCGCTGCGCTGTCGCTGGCGGATGATAATGTGACCATTACCCTGTGGACCTATCCCATCGGAAGCTGGGTGGACGACGCGACCGTTCAGGGCTTCATCGAAGCCTTCAACGCCGTGCATCCCGAGATCACCGTGAAGGTTCAGTATCTGGACTACTCTTCCGGCGATGATCAGGTGACCAGCGCCATCGAAGCGAAGACCACCCCCGACATCATCTTCGAAGGCCCGGAACGCCTCGTGGCGAACTGGGGCGCGGCCGGCAAGATGCTGGACATCAGCGATCTGTGGGCCGACACGAAGGACGACATCATTGCGGCCAGCCCCGCCGTCGAAGCGGCCTGCCGCAACGCCGAAGGCAAGTATTTCGAATATCCCCTGTGCATGACCACCCATACCATGGTCATCAACCTGCAGTACTTCGAGGCGGCCGACGCCCTGCAGTACATCGATCAGGAAAACCACACCTGGACCACCGAGAACTTCATCAAGGCGTGCCAGGCGCTGCAGGCCAAGGGCTACATCCCCGGCGTCGTGTACTGCGGCGGCCAGGGCGGCGACCAGGGCACCCGCGCGCTGGTGACCAACCTGTATTCCGGCCAGTTCACCAACGCGGATCACACCGCCTACACCATGGATTCCGAAGCGAACATCAAGGCGCTGACCCTGCTGCAGCAGATGGTGGCCGAGGGCAGCCTGACGGCGGATCCCGGCATCGTGGCCGCCGATGAAATCGCGCTGTTCTGCAACGGCACCATCGCGATGGGCTTCTGCTGGAACGCCAGCGCCGCCGTGTCCAACAAGGCGGCCATGGCGGAAACCGTGACGGCTTTCCCGATGGCCTTCCCCTCTGACGACGGCGTGCCGGAGCTGCAGGGCGGCATCTGGGGCTTCGGCCTGTTCGACAACGGCGACGATGCCCGCGCGGCGGCCGCGAAGACCTTCGTGAAGTGGGTCTGCGACGACGAGAAGCAGGCGGTTCCCAGCGTCTACGCCACCGGATTCTTCCCGACCCGCGCCTCTCTGGGCGATATCTACACCGGCACCGAGAAGGCTGACAACGCGAACTTCGCGGCATTCATGCCCTTCCTTGGCGACTACTATCAGGTGACCGGAAACTGGGCTGTGCAGCGCACCGAGTGGTGGAACCTGCTGCAGCGCATCTTCGCGGGCGGCGATGTGGCAACGGAAGTGGCCACCTATGTGACCAACGCCAACGCCAAGTGAGACGCTTTCCGATGAACGCGCCCCGGCTGAACGCCGAGTGAGCCAAAGCGGCGGGCGGGCATGATTCCTGACCGCCCGGCCTTGAAACAACCCGAATCATGGGCACCCTTCTTCCCCCGGGAGACGGGGTGCCCTTTTTCGTCAGGAGGTAATTCCCATGACTGCAAGAACGCCCGGGCTGGCGGTCAGCCAGGCTCAGAAAGCCCAGCGCCGGCGTGAGAACATTGCCGGATATCTGTTCATGGCGCCCAGCCTGCTCTTCTTCCTGGGCTTCGTCATTTTCCCCATGGGCATGTGCCTGGTGACCAGCTTCTTTGATTATACGATGACGGATTTCTCCTTCATCGGCCTCAGCAACTACGCGGAGCTGTTTCAGGACCGGATTTTTGTGGACAAGGCCCTGATCAACACGCTGGTCATCGTCCTTGTCTCCGTGCCCGTCACCTGCATCTTCTCCCTCTGGGTCGCGTCCCTGATCTACAAGATGCGGGAGCTGCACACATCCTTCTTCCGCTGCGTGTTCTACCTGCCCGTGGTCACGGGCTCCGTGGCCGTCACCGTGGTCTGGAAGTGGATCTTCAACAATTACTACGGCATCCTGAACTACCTGATGAAAAACCTGGGCGTGATCTCCATGAATCAGAACTGGCTGGGCAGCGCCAATACGGCGCTGGGCTGCATCATCATGATTCTGCTGACCACCTCGGTCGGACAGCCCATCGTGCTGTACGTTTCCGCGCTGAGCAACGTGGACGGATCCCTGGTCGAAGCCGCCTCCGTGGACGGAGCCACGAATCTGCAGGTCTTCTGGAAGATCAAATGGCCGCAGATCATGCCCACCACGCTCTACATTCTGGTGATCACCACGATCAACTCCTTCCAGTGCTTCGCGCTGATCCAGCTGCTGACCAGCGGCGGACCGAACAATTCGACCCAGACCATCATGTACTATATCTACTACAACGCGTTCAAGCTGAGCCGCTACGGATACGGCAGCGCCATGGGCATCATCCTGGCCATCATCATCGCCGTCTTTTCCGCCGTTCAGTTCCGGCTGGCGCGCACCGACAACGGTTGAAAGGGGGAGAGGACATGCAGACTGCGGCAACACAGCCTCCGCGCAAAATGAAAGTGCAGCGGGGCGACATCGGCGCGGATCATTCCGTGCAGGCGCTCACGCCCTACAAGGTCATCGGCGTGATCGTGCTGATCATTCTGGCCATCCTGTTCCTTTTCCCGCTTTACTGGATCATCACCGGCTCCTTCAAGAGCCAGCAGGTGATCAACGCCGCCGTGCCCCAGTGGTTCCCGCTGGAGCCCACCATCGGCAACTATCAGCGGCTGTTTGAAAAGCCGGCGATGACCTGGGTGTGGAACACGGTGTTCATGTGCGTCATGAGCATGGGACTGACCTGCATTACCGCCTCCATGGGCGGATATGCCCTGGCAAAGAAGCACTTTGCCGGAAACAGGATCATCTTCTCCATCTTCATCATCGCCATGGCCCTGCCCAAGCAGGTCATTCTGATCCCGCTGCTGAAGGAAATGGCCTGGCTGAGGCTGCACAATACCCTGTGGGCCGTGATCCTGCCCACCGTCGGATGGCCCTTCGGCGTCTTCCTGATGAAGCAGTTCTCGGAGAACATTCCCAATGAGCTGCTGGAGGCCTCCAGAATCGACGGCGCCGGCGAGACGCGGACCTTCCTCGAGATCGTGCTGCCCCTGATCGCCCCCGGCATCGGCGCCCTGGCGATCTTCACCTTCATCAGCACATGGAACGACTACTTCCTGCAGCTGATCATGCTGAACGATACGCAGGTGCTGACGATCTCGCTGGGCATCGCGAAGCTGCAGAGCGAGCTGAGCACCGACTTCGGCCTGATCATGGCCGGCGCGGCCCTCGGTTCCGTGCCGATCATCATCATCTTCCTGATCTTCCAGAAGTTCTTTACCCGCGGCATTACCATGGGCGCGGTCAAGGGATAATCAAAGCCTCAAAACAAAAGACAGGAGCGAGACAGAAAAATGAATCTTGAAAAATATTCAGGCGTGATCCCCGCGTTCTACGCGTGCTATGACGAAAAAGGCGAAGTGAGCACCGAGGGTACCCGGGCGCTGGCCAGGCATCTGGTCGGCAAGGGCGTCAAGGGCCTGTACGTCGGCGGCTCCTCGGGCGAATGCATCTACCTGGAGAAAGAGGAGCGGATGAAGACCCTGGAGGCCGTCATGGCGGAGGTCAGGGGTGAATGCACCGTCATCGCCCATGTGGCCTGCAACAATACCCGGGAATCCTGCCAGCTGGCGGCCCACGCGGAGAGCCTCGGAGTGGACGCCATCGCGAGCATTCCACCGATCTACTTCCATCTGCCGGAGCACGCCATCGCGAAATACTGGAACGACATGTCCGCGGCCGCGCCGAACACGGATTTCATCATCTACAATATTCCCCAGCTGGCCGGCGTGGCGCTGACCCCGTCCCTGTTCAGGGAAATGCGGAAGAATCCGAGGGTTATCGGCGTCAAAAACTCCTCCATGCCCACCTATGATCTGGAGATCTGGCGCCGGCTGGGCGGGCCGGACTGCGCCGTTTTCAACGGGCCGGATGAGCAGTTTGCCGCGGGCCGGGTGACCGGAGCCAACGGCGGCATCGGCGGCACCTATGCTGTGATGCCGGAGCTCTTCCTGAAAATGGATGCCCACGTGCGCGCCGGAGAGATGGCGAAGGCGGAGGAGATTCAGCACGAGGTGAACGCCATCATCGAATGCATGTGCTCGACCCACGGCAATATGTACGCCACGGCGAAGAAAATCCTGGAGATCAACAGCGGGCTCCGCTGCGGCAGCGTCCGCGCACCGCTGGCGCCGCTGGCGGAATCGGATCTGCCGATCTGCGAGGAGTGCGCCCGGAAGATCCGGGATGCCGTCAGCCGCTTCTGCTGAGAGAGCGGCCCGGCCACGCGGACAAATAAGAAAGGCCCCCGAAGAGCGTCAGGCTCTTCGGGGGTCTGTGTTAG
>CACYWL010000012.1 GCA_902778055.1 uncultured Eubacteriales bacterium
GGACGAAGGGCGCGGGCGGCGAGGTGCTCGGCACCGATGCCAGCATCAACGTCACCTGCGAGCAGAACGGACACTATCAGGTGTATGCGAATTTTGAAATCGACAAGACAGCGCAGACCATCACTGCAGAGGATGTGACCGCCACCTACGGCGACACGGATAAGAGCGTCAGCGGCACGACCACCGGCGACGCCGTGACGACGCTGCCGAAAACCGGAGACGGAGCGAAGCCGGTGCTCTGGCTGGGTATGATCGCGGCCGGACTGGCCGTGGCGTTTGTAGCGGGGTTTGTGAAAAAACGTCGGGAGAGATAAGACAGCTTGGGAACGAAAAGGACCGTCCCTATCGTTCCCATAAGAGAGTGCGGATGGCGGGGCTCGAACCCGCACGCCGGTTAGGGCAGGGGATTTTAAGTCCCCGGTGTCTGCCATTCCACCACATCCGCACAGCAGGATGAGTATACCTTTTTTAAAAATGAACGTCAAGACCGCGGAAAGACCCGGAAACCGCGGAAAATGTAATGAAAAACAAATTGACCTGCGACGCTTTTCGGATGTAAAATAGAGGAAACCATAAAAGGGAGAATCCGCGGCGAAGGGATGCCGCGGACGGAATATCCCTCATCCCGAATATCACTGCCTCCGGACGCGTGATCGGGTCCGGGGCAAGGCGGCGCTGTCCATCCGGTGCGCTGCTGACGAAGGAGGAGAAAACATGAGGAGAATCCTGGTCACTCTGCTGGCCGCCGCGATGATCCTGCTGTGCGCGGGCGCGGCCATGGCAGAGGGGAATGTCCTGCAGTTTGACAGAAGCCTGGACACGGTTTTCGAGGGGGAGACCCTGCAGACCGTGCTGACCCGGGAGGGCGCGCCGGCCGGCGGGCTGCTGACCTACACCACGGGGGACGCGAAGATCGCGACCGTGGACGAGAACGGCATCGTGACCGGCCTGGCGAGGGGACAGACGAATATCACCGCGACGGTGACGGCCGACGGGAGGACCTTCCGGGCCCAGCTGCGGGTGAACGTGCTTCGGCGGGCGACGGAGCTGGAGGTCAGGACCGACCGGCTGCCGCTGTACGCGGCGGACGATCCGACGGTCGCCGGGCTGATTCCGGAGGATCCGGAGAAACTGCCGGTGCTGCTGGTGCCCGAGAAAAAGTCGCTGAACCTTCAGGTGACGGTGCTGCCCAAGGATGCGAGCAACCACCGGTTCACGCTGACCAGCGCGGACGAGACCGTCGTCCGGACCAGCGGGAGCGAAATCCGGGGCATGGCCCAGGGGCTGACCACGGTGACGGTGGCGAGCGAATCCAACCCGGAGGTGAACGTCAGATACCGGGTGCTGGTGATCCGGCCGGTGAAGTCGATTACCGTGCAGGCCTCCGCGCCGGCGGTGACCGTCGGCGGTCAGGTTCAGGTAAATGCAGTCATCGCGCCGGAGGACGCGACGGTGAAAAAGGTGCAGTGGACCTCCGGAGACGAAAGATACGTGACCGTCGATGAAAACGGGACGGTGACGGGCATCCGGCGCGGCAACGGGCGGATCATCGCCACGGCGGCGGACGGCACCGGGGCGCGGGCGAACTTCAGCCTGAAGGTGTCACAGCTTCCCGAGAGCCTGACGCTGAGCGCGGAAGAGGTGACCCTGGACACGGGGCGGAACATGATCGTGAAGGCGACGGTGGCCCCGGCGGACGCGGACAACAAGAAGGTCCTGTGGACCTCCTCGGACGAGGGAATTGCCAAGGTGGGCAAGGACGGCCGGATCACGGGCGTCGCCCCCGGCGAATGCACGGTGACCTGCGTCAGCGAGGCGATGGAGAGCGTGACGGCCTCCCTGACGGTGCACGTGCAGCAGCCGGTGAAGAAGCTGACCTTCACGGAGCAGACAGTGACGGTCTACGCCGGGGAGGACACGAAGCTGGAATGGGTGACGGAACCGGCCGACGCGACAAATCCCGGCGTCGCCTTCAGCTCCTCCGATGAACGGATTGCCACGGTCAGCCCAGAGGGCACCGTGACCGGCGTGAAGGCCGGGAATACCTACATCAACGCGGTGACGACGGACGGATCCAACCGGAAAGCGCGGATCAAGGTCACGGTCGGGCAGCACGTGACTGGCGTGCACATGGTGCGAAACCACGCGTACATCGACCTGCACGAAACCGCCACGGCCGGCGCGACCCTGGAGCCGAAGGACGCGACGGACAAGAACATGACCTGGGTCAGCTCCGACGAGAGCGTCGTGACCGCGACGGGGAAGACGAACCACAAGATGAAGCTGAAGGGCGTCGGATACGGTGAGGCGACCGTGACCGGCACGACGGAGGACGGAGGATTCGAGACCTCCATCGACGTGACAGTGGGCGACTTCGACCGGTGCCTGAGCTTCCGGGACTTCGGCCTGGACGACAAGGGGAACTTCTGGCTGATCGTCCGGAACGACTCCGCGTTCACGATCACGCAGATCACCGCCTCCCTCGAGATGTACGACGCGACGGTGGACGGGTTGCCGAAGGTGGAGATCAACACGAAGGACGGCTCCAACAAGGTCGACATCGTCTGGAGCGGGACGCTGGCCCCGGGAGAAACGACGGGCACGCGGCACTGGAAGATGAGCAACTACAGGGCGCCCTCGAAGGGCATCTACACGACCCGGGGCACCGTGACCCTGTACAGCTTCCAGATCGAGAACGACTGGATCAAGACCATCCGGGAGCACAACCGGACCACCAAGGATTACTGATTCCGGAGAAGAGAAGCGGATCAGGGAAAGTCATTTCAGGGATGCGAGGAGGTAAAAGAAGATGACCGGAAAAATCATTTCTCTGCTGCTGGCCGTGCTGATGCTGACGGGCGCCTTCGCCGCGGCGGGGGCGGAAACGGCCGGGGAGGGCCGGACCTGGTATGTCTACACCGAGAACGGGAAGCCGCTGAACGTCCGGATTCTGCCGGAGGGCGAGATCGTCGGAAAGATCGCCTGCGGAGAGCAGGTGCAGGTGGTTTCCGTTCAGAACGACACCTGGGCTGAGATTACCTTCCATTACAGCCATCCGGAAAACGGGGAAGGGGACTGGCCGGCCTACGTGAACCGCAGGTACCTGACGGACATCGAGCCCGGCGAGCTCCAGAAGCTGCAGGAGGCGGAAGCCGTCTTCTTCACGGGGGATCCCATGACGGACATCAACAAGGAATTCGCCAGCGCGCAGAGCGTCACGCCCTACGAGATCTCCATCCGCCCGGCCCGCGTGACCGGCGTCGTGAACATGCGCTGGATTCCCAGCGAGACCGGCGCCATCATCGCCCAGTACAAGGCGACGGAGAAGCTGAACGTGCTGAAGGAGCTGACCTACTTCCTGATGGTGCAGGATCCCGACACGGGGGACGTGGGGTATATTCACCGGAGATACGCGGTGAAGTAAGGCCGAAGGGACACGAGGAGGAGAAGCCACATGAAGAAGATCGCTGCAATGCTGCTGAGCCTGATCCTGCTTCTGGGATGCGCGGCCGGGACGGCGGAAGGCGCCGTGGAAAAGATTGTTTTCGGGACACTGCACGCCAACGGGGAGTTCACGCTGAAGGGCGTGCTGCCGGAGGGCTACAGGATTTACCCCTTTGAGCAGGACGACAGCGCCCTCATCTCCTTCATCCGGGCGGAGGACCCCGCGCGGCCGGAGATGATCCTGTCCATCGCCTGCGACGAGATCTACGCGGATGTCGCGCGGCTGAACGACCTGAGCGACGAGGAGCTGGCCGTGCTGGAGAAGACCTTCACGGACACCGATCCCTACGCGAACATTACCTATGACGAAACCGCGCACGGGACGCGGCTGCTGATCTGCCGGACCGTCGCGGAGGCCTACGACTACATGGACATCCTGAGCATCTATCAGGGATACATGATCGAGCTGATCATGCAGCCGGGAAAGGGCGCGGCAGAGCAGGCGCTGACGGAGGAACAGACGGCGGCCTGCATCAACCTGCTGTCCGAGCTGGAGTTCATCTCCGGCATCGAGGACGAGGAGCTGAAGCTGGCCGGGAACACCTTTGACGCCGAGATCACCGGATTCGACGCGGCGGGACGGACGCTGGACGTGAAGCTGCTCAAGCCCTTCCTGATGACGGAATGGGAGGTTGTCTCCCTCAGCGAGGGCGGCACCATCCGGATCGGCACCGAGGAGGTTCAGATTGACAAGCTGACCTACGAGGGGGATGACGCGGTGATCAACGACGTCTACCGGCTGGAGCGCCGGGAGGACGGCCTGTACACGGCCCGGGACTACGAGATGCCGGTCCTGACGGAGGCCGCGGCGATGACCCTGAGCGTGCCGGAAGGGCTCGAATTCATCGAGGGCATCGAACCGGAATACGGCGAGATGCTGGACGAGCCGGTAACCCTGACGGCGGACGATCTGTTCGCAGCCCTCGAGGCGGCGGAGAACGGCGGCATCGGGTTCAACACCCAGAACGTGACCGTGACCTTCGGGGAGGATGGGACGCTGGCCCAGGTCCGGCGCGAGTACACTCCCTGGCAGTAAAACCAATATGAACGGAAACAGACGCGGAAAATGATACTGAAAGACAAACTGCTCGATAAATTCCGGGAAGCACTGGCTGCAGTGCTTCCCATCGTTCTTCTCGTCATGGTGCTCAGCCTGAGCGTGGCGCCGATTCCCAGCGGCGTCATGCTCAGTTTTCTGATGGGCACGGTGATGCTGATTTTCGGAATGATGTTCTTCTCCGTCGGCGCGGAGGTGGCCATGCAGCCCATGGGCGAGCTGACCGGTGCCAGGGTGACCAAAAGCCGGAACCTGACGCTGATCCTGACGCTGGGCTTCGTGATGGGCGTGCTGATCACCGTTTCCGAGCCGGACCTGCAGGTGCTGGCCGGGCAGGTTCAGGCGATCCCGAACCTGGTGCTGATCCTTTCGGTGGGGCTCGGCGTCGGCGCCTTCCTGGTGCTGGCGCTGGTGAGAATCCTGTACCGGATCTCCCTGCGGATCCTGCTGTTCGGATTCTACGCGCTGATCCTGCTGCTGACCTTCCTGACGCCGGAGAGCTTCCGGTCCATCGCCTTCGATTCGGGCGGCGTCACCACCGGCCCGATGACGGTGCCCTTCATCATGTCCTTCGGCCTGGGCATCTGCGCCATCCGGAGCGACGCCAACGCGGCGGAGGATTCCTTCGGCCTGGTGGCGCTCTGCTCCGTGGGCCCGATCCTGGCCGTCATGGTGCTGGGGATGATCTTCCGGCCGGACGGGGCGTCCTACACCTCCATGACGCTGCAGAACGTGCAGGACTCCGTTGAACTGGGGAGGGTTTTCCGCAACGGGCTGCCGGAGATGCTGCGGGAGATGCTGATGTCCATCCTGCCCATCACAGTCTTCTTCTTCGTCTTCAATTTCATCATGCTGAAGCTGAACCGGGAGACGCTGAGCCGGATCGGCCTGGGCATCCTGTACACCTACATCGGCCTGACCGTTTTCATGACGGGCGCCAACTACGGCTTCATGCCGGCCGGCGCGTATCTGGGCGAGATGCTGGGAGATCTGGACTACCGGTGGATCATCATTCCCGTCGGGATGCTGATCGGCTTCCTCGTCGTGCGGGCGGAACCGGCGGTCTACGTGCTGATGCGCCAGGTTGAGGAGCTGACGGACGGCGCCATCACCGGGCGCAGCCTGCAGATGAGCATGTGCTTCGGCGTGGGCGTCTCCGTCGGGCTGTCCATGCTGCGGGTGATGATCGGGCTGAACGTGCTGTGGATCATCGTGCCGGGATACATTCTGGCGCTGGGGATGAGCTTCCTGTGCCCGAAGCTGTTCACGGCCATCGCCTTCGACTCGGGCGGCGTCGCCTCCGGGCCGATGACGGCGGCCTTCCTGCTGCCGATGACAATGGGCTTCTGCACCGCCCTGGGCGGCGATCTGGCCCAGGATGCCTTCGGCGTCGTGGCGCTGGTCGCGATGACGCCGCTGATCACGATTCAGGGGCTGGGCATCCTCTACCGCATCCGGAAGGCGCACCGGAAGCAGGAGCGGACGGAAACCGACCTGTTTGCCGAACTGCCCAATGACGCGGTCATCGAGCTGTAAGGAGGGAGAAGATGAACCAGTCAGAGCTGTATCTGATGATGACAATTACGGACAGGGAAAAAATGCAGGGATTTATCCGGCTGTTCAAGGATAAGGGGCTGGAGACGCATTTCCTGTCCATCGGCCACGGCACGGCGCAGGAAAGATATCTGCGGCTGCTGGCCCTGAACGAGACGGAAAAGATGGTCTGCCTGACGGTGGTTACCGGGCGGAAATGGCTGGAGGTCAAGAAGGCCATGAACGTCCGGATGCGGATCGACATTCCCGGCGTGGGCATCGCCTGCGTGATGCCTCTGGCCTCCGTGGCCGGAAAGCGGGAGCTGCAGTTTCTGGCCGCGGGGCAGGATTTCAGAGTAGGGGAGGAACAGACCTTGAAGGGAACGGAGCAGGAGCTGCTGATCGTGATCGGCAAGCAGGGATACAGTGAACAGATCATGGACGCGGCCCGGAAGGCGGGTGCGGGCGGAGGCACCGTGATCCACGCGCGGGGCACCGGTCAGGAGAAGGCGGAGCAGTTTCTGGGCATCTCCCTGGCCAGCGAGAAGGATATCATCCTGATTGTCGCCCCGACGGAAAAGAAGAAGGAAATGATGCAGGCGATCCTGCACGATGCCGGGCCCGAAACCCCGGCGGGCGCCATCGTGTTCTCCCTGCCGGTGACGGACACTGCCGGCATGACGCTTCGCCCGCAGACCGAGGAGCTCGAGGAGGAGGACCTGGCGGCCGGGGAAGGCAACACCCCCGCGGAGCCGTCCGCGAAATCCTGAGAACGGAAGAAGGAAAAAGAAAAATACGATAAAAACATTGACAAATTCTGTGCAAAATATTACAATTCAGTAAAATTTGAAGGAGGTTTTATCCATGAACAAACGGATTCTTTCTCTGCTTGCGGTTGTGGCGGTCCTGATGACCATGTTCGCCTTCACGACCTCCGCCTCCGCCATTTACATCCGGTATTCCGCCTGCGGCAACGGCAAGCCCCTGAACGTGCGCTCCGGCCCCGGCAAGAACTATGATGTCATCGGCTCCATCCCCTACGGCAACGAAGTTCCGATCGATCATGACTGCGGCAACGGCTGGTACGAGATCGTCTGGGGCAGCGTTCCCGGATTCGTGATGGGCAGCCTGACCAGCCGCAGCTATCCCGGCCCCTATGTCGCCCCCGAGAAGAAGGATCCCCAAAAGCAGGAGACCACCTCTGATCCGGGCTACAACGATGTGTTCTCCAAGGCGAAGCTGGTTGCCCCCTATGCCGTGACCCTGAAGGCCACCAAGAACAGCAAGGGCGTGGCCAATGTCCGCTGGGCGCCCAGCAAGGCGGCGACCCTGCTGAAGGCCTATCCCGACGGAACCCAGGTTCAGGTCATTGCCGAGCTGGACAAATGGTATCAGGTCTCTGATCCCTCCAGCGGAGCCGTCGGTTTCGTGAACACGGCCTATGTCACGAAATAATCCAGTTTCCGATTGAAACAGTAAGAAGGAGGAAAACCACATGAAGAAGATTATTGCGCTGGCGCTGAGCCTGATGATGCTGCTGGGCTGCGTATCTGCCCTGGCGGAAGCCGCGGAGAAGGACACCATCACCATGGTGGGCGCCTTCACCGTTACCTATGACAAGCTGCCTGCCGATTATGCCATGACCGTTGTGACGGACACCGAGATGGAATATGAAGCCATCTTCACCTCCGAAGACGCCAAGAAGCCCATGATCGACCTGCTCATGTGCTTCAGCGATGAGTGGAGCGGCGTGGAGACCTGGGCTGATGCGACCCCCGAAGATGTCGAAGCCGTGAAGGAGTCCTTCTACGAAGTGACTGAGATGGATGACGGCGACATCACCTTCGAGGACAGCACCACCGGCAAGGGCACCCCGATCCTGATCGCCAAGGGCGCCGACGGTTCCTTCGCCGCCGCGTACACCATCTTCAAGAGCCACGAGATCGAGCTGGACATCTTCCCCGGCGAGGAGCAGGAAGCCGTGACGGATGAGGATATCGCCCGCATCGTCGCGTTCCTGACTGACATCGAATTCGCCCCCGTGGAGAAGTAAGATCCGATTTGTATTTTCCGAAAGGAGCCGAAAGGCTCCTTTCTTTATACCCGCAGAAAAAAGTTCGCCTGACACGGCAAAAAAATGTTGGATATTTTTCCGGAATCTGTTATGATAAGCGCGTCAGGAACGGAAAAGTAATTTACGCCTGCAAGACTAAAAATCACAGGAGGAACGAATCATGACGATTCAGAAGGTTCAGAATGGAAATGAGCTGACGGTCTGCCTGGAGGGCCGGCTGGACACGGTGACTTCTCCCGATCTGGAGAAGGAGCTGAAGGGCAGCCTGGACGGCGTTGAGAAGCTGACGATGGATTTCAGCAAGCTGGAGTACATCTCTTCCGCCGGACTGCGGGTGCTGCTGAGCACGCACAAGATCATGGCGGCCAAGGGCGGCATGAAGGTGACCCACGTGAACGAAATCGTCCGCGAGGTGTTCGATGTGACCGGCTTTGCCGATATTCTCGACATCGAGTAAGGGAGAAGCTGAAGGATGAGAACAGATGTGATCACCGTTTCCTCCAATGGGAAGCAGATGAGCGCGGCGCTGGAGCAGGTCGAAAAGATGGCCGCCTTCAAGGGCCTTTCTTCCAAAGGCACGCTGCAGCTTCGCCTGCTGACCGAAGAGATGATGGGTATGATGCGCTCCATCACCGGGGAAAAGGAAGGCCAGTTCTGGATCGAGGATGAGGACGGAGTCTATCAGCTGCACCTGCGGATGAACACGATCATGGATCCGGCGAAGCGCGAGCAGCTGCTCGGCGCCTCCACCTCCGGGAAGAACGAGGCCGCCAGGGGCCTGATGGGCCGGCTGCGGGATTTCTTTGAACAGGGAGACAATCTCGGCGCGCTGCCCTACTTCATGTCCGAGGCGGATGACCCGACCGCGGCCACCATGCGCTGGGAATGGTCCATGAATGCCTATCAGAACACGCTGCAGGGCTATATGGAGAAGGATCAGAGGGCCCGGGAAGCCTGGGACGAGCTGGAAAAATCCGTCGTGACGCATGTGGCCGATGAAATCAAGGTCTTCATTCGCGGCGGACAGACCGAAATGACGATTATCAAAAAGCTGGGATAAGCACGGACGGCGGCGGAAAGGGCGGCACCATCCGGCACGGCGGCGGGGATTACCCGGCGCCGCGCCGGCATGAGGCTCCTTTCCCCGCTTTTTATATGCCGGCGGAAAGAACCGCAGCCGCGAAGGGCGGAGCGGGCCGGAAGGAAAAGGGAGACGGAAGGGAAAATGATACGCAAGCTGATCCGGCAGATGCTGGCCGCGCAGACGCTGTCCGCGCTGACCGTGTCGCTCTGCCTGCTGATTGACAACATCATGATCGGAAGGTTCCTCGGGGTCAACGCGATCGCGGCCTACGGGCTGGCCAACCCGATTCTGCTCGTGATCGGCGCCTTCGGGAGCATGCTGGCCGCGGGAGTTCAGGTGGCCTGCAGCAAATCCCTGGGCTGCGGATCCCAGGAGGAGACGAACCGGGGCTATTCCTCGGCGCTGGCGCTGGCCGCCGCGGTCTCGCTGCTGCTGACGGCAGGGGTGCTGATCTTCCGGAATCCGCTGGCGACCGCCATGGGAGCCGGAAGAGAGGGCGAGATCTATGACATGACCCGGGACTATCTGGCCGGGTTCATCATCGGCGCGCCGGGCTCCATGGGCGCGCTGGTGCTGGTGCCCTTCCTGCAGATGGCCGGGAAAAGCGGACTGCTGATCGCGGCGGTGCTGGGAATGACGGTGGCCGACGTGGCGCTGGACCTGCTGAACGTGCTGGTCTTCCACGGCGGGATGTTCGGCATGGGCCTGGCGTCCTCCCTGAGCTATTACGTGGCGATGGTGATCGCGGCGTTCTACTTCCTCTCCGGGAAATGCGTCTTCCGCTTCTCCCGGGGATATGTCAGCCGGAAAAAGATCGCGGAGCTGATGACCGGCGGCGTTCCCACCGTGTTCACGATGGCGTCCTCCGTGGTGCTGGTGTTCATCCTGAACCGGATTCTGCTGGGCACGGGCGGGAGCGACGCGGTCGCGGCCTACTCCGTGCTGCTGACGATCGGAAACGCCTCCAACTGCATCTCCACAGGCGTGGGCGGCGTCTCGCTGACGCTGTCCGGCATCTTCCACGGCGAGGAGGATGTCAGCGGACTGAAGGAGCTGCTGAAGCTGCTGAGCCGGTACGGCGTGCTGCTGGGCGCGGCGGTGGGGGCGATGCTGATCGCCTTCGCGCCGGTGCTGACGGGGATCTTCATTCCCGAGGAGGGCGCCGCGAAGGAGCTGACGATTCAGGGGCTGCGGCTGTTCGCGCTGGGGCTGATCCCCTGCTGCATCAACAACGCGCTGAAGAACCTGTATCAGGGGACCGGGCGGGTCGCGCTGACGGAGGGCATCTCCGTGCTGGAGGGCGCGGTGTTTCCGGCCCTGGCGGCGCTGGTGCTCGGCCGCCTCTTCGGAGTCACCGGGGTCTGGCTGTATTTCCTGTGCGGAGAGGTGCTGGCGCTGCTGTTCACGGTGATGCTGGTGTGGAAAAAGAGCCAGGGCTTTCCCCGGGGAGCGAAGCCCTTCCTGCTGCTGCGGGAGGATTTCGGCGTCTGGGAGGGCAACCTGATGGAGGTCAGCATTCGCTCCATTGAGGAGGTGACGGGCGCCGCCGAGAAGGCGGAGGCCTTCTGCCGCGCCCACGGGCAGAGCGAAAAGACCGCCAACCACATCGCCCTGTGCGTCGAGGAAATGGCGAGCAACACCGTACAGCACGGGTTCAGGAAGGACCGGGAGAATCACCTGTCCGTCCGGATCCAGAACCGGGAGAAACGGTGGACCCTGCGCTTCCGGGACGACTGCAGCGCCTTTGACCCGGTCAGCTATGTGCCCCGGGGAGAGGAGGATGCCCTGGGCATCCGGCTGGTGATGGCAATGGCGGATGATATCCGCTACACCTATTCCCTGAACCTGAACAACCTGACGATCAAGCTGACAGATCAGCAAGTGTAAACGCGGATGGGGAGGAATCGGGATGCGCTTTGAACAGCAGGGAAACAGGCTGATGATTCTGGAGGGAAACAGCCAGCTGTGGATCGACCCGTGGGGAGAGGACGGCGTGCGCGTCCGCATGAGCTGCGAGCCGGAGATGGACGGGCATGACTGGGCCCTGACCGAGCCGGTGAAGGAAACCAGGCCGGAAATCCGCTTCGAGGAGGTGGACACGACGGATCCCTGGTACCGGGGGCCGGAATGGGCGAAATACCATCAGACCGGGACCCGGATCACCTTCACCAACGGAAAGCTGACGGTCCGGGTGTCCCCCGAGGGCTGGCTGAGCTTCTGCAACCAGAAGGGCGAGCTGCTGACGGAGGAATACTGGCGGAACCGGAACCGGCTGAATCGCTTTGCCTCCTCCCTGCGCATCTCCGCCCGGAAGCTGAAGCCCATTCCCGGCACGTCGGACTATGCCCTGACGGCGCTGTTCGAGGCCTTCCCCGGAGAGAAGATCTTCGGCATGGGCCAGTATCAGGATCTGCGGCTGGACAAGAAGGGATCCGTGCTGGAGCTGTGCCACCGGAACTCTCAGGCCAGCGTTCCCTTCTACGTCAGCAGCCGGGGATACGGCTTCCTGTGGAACAACCCGGCCGTCGGGCAGGCTGTTTTCGGGGAGAACCGGACGGAATGGACGGCCCGGTCCACCCGGAAGATGGACTACTACATCACCTGCGGGGATACCCCGGCGGACATCGAGCGGAACTACTCCGCGGTGACGGGCCGGACTCCCATGATGCCGGAATACGGCATGGGCTACTGGCAGTGCAAGCTGCGCTACCGGACCCAGGAGGAGCTGATGAAGGTGGCCAGGGAGCACAAGCGGCGCGGGCTGCCGATGGACGCCATCGTGGTGGACTTCTTCCACTGGACCCGGCAGGGGGATTACAAATTCGAGCCGCTGGACTGGCCGGACCCGGACGCGATGGTGAAGGAGCTGCGGGAGATGGGGATCGAGACGGTCGTCTCCGTCTGGCCCACCGTGGACGAGAAGAGCGAGAACTACGGGACCATGGCGGACCGGGGATACCTCGTCCGCACCGACCGGGGCAACGATGTTTCCACCTGGATGGGGGCGGCGGTCTACTTTGACGCCACCAACCCGGGAACCCAGAAATTCGTCTGGGAGAAATGCCGGGACAACTATTACCGGAAGGGCATCCGCTGCTTCTGGCTTGACGAGGCGGAGCCGGAATACGCCGACTACGAGTTCGACAACTACCGCTACTGGGCCGGCCCCGCGCTGCAGTGCGCGAATGTCTACCCGGTGGGATACGCCAAAGGCTTCTACGAGGGCCTGCAGGCGGAGGGGGAGAAGGACATCCTTTCCCTGGTCCGCTGCGCCTGGGCGGGAAGCCAGAAATACGCGGCGCTGACCTGGAGCGGGGACGTCTACTCCTCCTTCCGCTCCATGCGGGAGCAGCTGCAGGCCGGGCTTTCCATGGCCATGGCGGGGATTCCCTGGTGGACCTGCGACCTGGGCGGCTTCATCGGCGGGGACGGATCCGATCCGGCCTTCCGGGAGCTGCTGGTCCGCTGGTTCGCGTGGGGATGCTTCCTGCCGGTCTTCCGGATGCACGGGGAACGCTCCCCCTGGTACGAGCGGGAGCAGGAATACCGCAACGGCGTGCGCCAGCTGACCTCCGGGCAGGACAACGAGGTCTGGAGCTTCGGGGAGGAGAACACCCCGATCCTGAGCCGGTTCCTCTTCATCCGGGAGAAGCTGCGGCCCTATATCCGCGGACTGATGCAGGACGCCCACGAGACCGGCGCGCCGGTGATGCGGCCGCTGTACTACGATTTTCCGGCGGATCCGCAGGCCGCGGAGACGGAGGACTGCTACATGTTCGGGCCGAAGCTGCTGGTGGCCCCGGTGATGGAGGCCGGCGCGAAGGAAAGAACGATCTATCTGCCGAAGGGCGCCCGGTGGAAGGACGCCTATACCGGCCGGGAATACGAGGGAGGGCAGACCGTGACCGTGCCCGCCCCGCTGGAAATCATCCCGGTGATGATCCGGGACGGCGCGGAAATCGACATTTACGGCTGAGCGGGAGCTCCCGGGGAAGCGGGCCTGACGGAAAAACGGGGCAGGCTTTCCGGGGAGAGTGAGCGACGATCAGAGGGGGAGGAAAGCACAGATGGATGAGCAAAAGAGACCCCGGTCCCGGGAAAAGAAGGTTGTCAGCGAGGGCAAAGGCGTACAGAAGAAGGGCCAGGGCCTGGGAACGGGCCCGCTGAACAATACGGGAAGCTACGCCGACCGCAGGGAGCAGGAGCAGGCCAGACCGGCCCAGCGGCCCGCGGCCCGGCCGCAGCAGAGCCGGCCCACCCAGGGGGCGGGATTCCCCTTCGGGCAGAGCGGGCCGCAGCAGAGCCGGCCCAGCCAGGGGGCGGGATTCCCCTTCGGGCAGAGCGGGCAGCAGCAACGGCCGCAGCAGAGCCGGCCCGGCCAGGGCGCAGGCTTCCCCTTCGGGCAGAGCAGCCGCCCGGCGGGACAGAGCGGACAGCAGCAGCGGCCGCAGCAGAGCCGGCCCAGCCAGGGCGCGGGCTTCCCCTTCGGGCAGAGCAGCCGCCCGGCGGGACAGAGCGGACAGCAGCAGCGGCCGCAGCAGAGCGGATCGGGACAGCCGATGAACACCCGGCGGAGCAGCACCGTGCAGCCGGGCCAGCGGGCCGGAGGCGGCAGCGGATGCAGCAGCAAGATTTTCCTGGCGGTGATCGCGCTGGTCGTGCTGCTGGGCGGCGGAAAGCTTTCCGGCCTGTTCGGCGGCGGGGACACCTCTCTGTTCGGCGGCGGGGACACCTCCCTGCCGGCGGCGGGAAACACCTCCGCGACCTACAGCGGCAGCCAGAGCGGCAGCTACGGAACCACGGACAGCAGCCCCCTCACGGGATCCTCGCAGGGAAGCACCGGCATGGACGATCTGCTGACCCTGCTCTGGGGCTCCGATACCAGCCCCTATGATTTCACAGGCGATCCGCTGTCCCTGCTGACCGGCGGCTCCTCCTCCCAGGATTCCCTGAGCCTCGGCGGGGGAACCTCCTCGGGAAGCTCCGCCGGCGGAACCTCCTCCGGCACCCAGAGCTCTTCCGCCGGCAGCCAGAGCAGTTCCTCTTCGGCGGCCTCCTCTTCCTCCTCCGGGAACGGCGGCGCGAACCTGTCCGTCTCCCCGAAGGCCCGGGAAAAGTACACGACGGTTCGGGGAAACGGGAAGGATCAGGTGACGATCCTCGTCTACCTGTGCGGAACCGACCTGGAGAGCCAGAACGGCATGGGCACCTCGGATCTGAAGGAGATGGTCCAGGCCTCGTTCGGGAAGAACGTGAACCTGATCGTCTACACCGGCGGATGCCGGAGATGGCGGAACAACGTGGTCTCCAGCTCCGTGAACCAGATCTATCAGATTTCGGACGGCAAGCTCTACTGCCTCGAGAAGGATCTGGGGAACGCCTCCATGATCAGCCCGAAGACGCTGACCAGCTTCATCCGGTACGGCGCGGAGCACTTCCCGGCCAACCGGATGTGCCTGATCCTGTGGGACCACGGCGGCGGATCCGTCTCCGGATACGGATATGACGAGAAATATCCCTCCAGCGGGGCCATGTCCCTGGCGGGGATCAACACCGCGCTGAAGGACGCGGGGCAGAAATTCGATTTCATCGGCTTCGACGCCTGCCTGATGGCCACGGTCGAGAACGGACTGATGCTCAGCCAGTACGCCGACTACATGATCGCCAGCGAGGAGACCGAGCCCGGCGTCGGCTGGTACTACACCAACTGGTTGAACCGCCTGGGGAAGAACACGAGCCTCTCCACGGTCGAAATCGGAAAGCAGATCGCGGACGACTTCGTCGAGGTATGCAATCGGCAGTGCCGCGGTCAGGGAACGACCCTGTCCGTCGTGGACCTGGCGGAGCTGCAGGCGACGGTGCCCGCCGAGCTGACCTCCTTCAGCCGGGGAACGAACGAGCTGATTCAGAAGCAGGAATACAAGGCCGTCGCCACCGCCCGGAGCAAGACCCGGGAGTTTGCCCAGCAAACCCGGATCGACCAGATCGACCTGGTGCACTTCGCGAGAAACCTGGGCACCGCCGAGGGAAAGAAGCTGGCCAAGGCCCTGCAGAGCGCGGTGAAATACAACCGGACCGGAGGCAACATCTCCAACGCCTACGGGCTGAGCATCTACTTCCCCTACAAGCGGACCAACAAGGTGAAGCAGATGGTTTCCACCTATCAGGCCATCGGCATGGATGAGGAATACGCCCGCTGCATTCAGGAGTTCGCGAGCCTCGAGATGAGCGGCCAGGTCGCGGCGGGCGGATTCGGCAGCCAGGACGTGAGCGGCTTCCTGAGCGGATACGACAGCCAGAGCATCGGCACCGGCAGCCTGCTCAACAGCCTGCTGGGCGGCTCCGCGGGCGGATACGGCGGAGGCATTCCCTCCTCGGCGGGGGACATGACCGACCTGCTGGGCGGCCTGTTCGGCGGATCCTACGGGGGCACCTCCGCGGGAGACCCCTTCGGCTTCTTCACCGGCCGCAGCCTCACGGCGGAAAGCGCGGCGGAATACCTGAGCACCCATCATCTGGACGCCTCCGCGCTGGTCTGGGACGGAGACCGGATCACCCTGCCGGAAGCCCAGTGGGGCGAGGTCGACAGCCTGGTCCGGAACGTGTTTGTGGACGACGGAGAGGGCTACATCGACCTGGGGACGGACAGCGAATTCACCCTGGAGGGGAACGCGCTGACGGATGACTTCGACGGCACCTGGCTGTCCATCGACCGCCAGCCCATCGCCTACTACTACCTGGGAACCGTCGACGACGGAGAGAACTACAGCATCTCCGGCTACTCGCCCGCGCTGCTGAACGGGACGCGGGTGAACCTGATGATCGTGTTCGACAGCGATCACCCCTACGGCTTCATCGCCGGGGCGGCACCGGTGTACGTCCGGGGAGAAACCGAGGCGCAGGCCAAGAACCTGATCGGCATCGGCGAGGGCGACGTGCTGCAGTTCCTGTGCGAATACTACGACTATGACGGAAAATATCAGGACAGCTACCGGCTCTGGGATCCGCTGACGCTGGGCGCGGAGACGGAGATTGCCAACACGCCCATCGGGGACGGGGTGAAAAAGGTGACCTACTGCTTCACGGACTTCTATCAGCAGCGGTACTGGACGCCGGCCCGGATTTACTGAGAAGGGGGCGGGGAAGTCCATGGGACTGTTTGGAAGAAAAAACCGGTCTTCCGTCTCCTTTCCGGAGGCCGCGGGCCGGGAGCCGGTGATCCGGAGCAGCATCTGCACGGGTGAAAAAACCGCCTGCCTTCGGGACCCGAAGACCGGGCACATCGAGGAGATCTGCCTGATCCGCTCGGAGGCGGAGATGAAGGCCTTCCGGGAGAAATACGGCGTGACGGGGGAGATCCCAACCATCTACTGAACCGGGGTCCCGCACGACGGACAGGGAAGGAAATTTCCATGACCGGGAATTTGATGCGCATTGAAAATGACAGGCTGCTGATCCGCAGCCTGGAAAACCGGGATCTGAAAGGGCTGGAAGCCCTCAGGCGCGATCAGCGGGTTTACCGCTATGAGCCGGTGTATCTTACGGAGCTTCAGGGAACGCCGGAAGAGGCCCTGGAAACGATTCGCCGGATGGACCTGGAGGAGCACAGGCAGTGTATCCTGGGCGTCTATGAAAAAACAGATCCTTCCGTACTGGCCGGGCTGGCGGAATTCTACGATTTCAAACCCTCCGGGAAAGTCATTTCGATCGGCTACCGGTTTCTGTCCGGCCGCTGGGGAAGGGGCCTCGGCTCCAGCTGTGTCCGGGCCCTGATGGATTATGTGCAGAGCCATACGGAGGTCGAGCTGGTCACGGCCCATGTCATCCCCGACAATATAGCCTCAGCGCGGTGCCTGACCAAAAACGGATTCGAGTATCTGCTGACCAAAACGGAGGACTGGGGATACAGTCCCCTGACTGTCGCGGACGTGTATACCTGTGACTGCCAGCGTTCTGCCGGTACGGACCGCGCTCCGTCGGGAGCGGAAAAAAACGATCATCAGGCCGCGGAAACGCGCTGAGACAGACGCAGGCGAAGCGCCCGCCGGATGCCCTCCGGCGGGCGCTTCGCTGTCCGGAAAAGACAGGGAAATGCCTTTGCTTTTTCTCCCGCTTTGTGATATAACAGTTCGGCGCGCTTCGGCGCTCAAGCGGAGTTCGGGCTCTAAATCCTTCGCTATACAAAATAAAACCAAGGAGGAAAGGAATATGAACACGAAAGGTCTGTCCCTCCGGCAGCGGGCCGGGCGAGACCTCCGGGCGGTGCCCGGCGAAGTAACATCCCTGTTTTGCGTAACGGTGATCGTCATGAACCTTCTGGCCAACAAGACGATTTATCAGGTCGGCAGCGTCGCGGCGGACGGCGGCATCCTGCTGTCCTGGCTGGCGTTCATGTGCATGGATGTGGTCACCAAAGGCTTCGGGCAGCGGACGGCAACCACGCTCTCCGTCTTTGCCCTGGGAGTGAACCTGTTCGTGTCCCTGATTTTCTATCTTTGCAGCATTATTCCCACGGAGACGGATTATTCGGCTTTCAACACCATCTTCGGGGGTACCTGGTTTATCCTGCTCAGCAGCAGTATCGCCTTTCTGCTTTCCGCCATCGTGAATAACTCGGTCAATGAGGCCGTCGGCCGGTATTTCCGGAAGAATCCGGACGGGAAGGCGGCCTATGTCACCCGGAGCTATGTTTCCACGTTCATCGGCCAGTTCGTGGACAATTTTGTTTTTGCCGGGCTTACGTTCATGGTGTTCGCGCCGATCTACTGGGACGGATTCTGCTGGACCCTGCCCCAGTGCATCACCTGCTCCCTGATCGGAGCGGGACTGGAGCTGATCATGGAAGTGATCTTCTCCCCTCTGGGATACCTGCTGCTGGAAAAGTGGCGGAAGGAAGGAATCTGCAAAGCGGAGGGTCTGCCTCAATGAATATCCTGATTACCGGAGCCTCCGGCGGCATCGGCTCCGCGGTCGCGGAACGGTTTCTGAAGAACGGTCACGCGGTGTTCGGGCTGGATCTGGCGCCCGCGCCGTTTGAGCACCCGGGCTATACTCATTTCGTGACGGATCTGCTGGACGAAGCGGCCCTGCCGGAGCTTCCGATGCCGGAAATCCTCTTTCTCAACGCGGGCGGCCAGAACAGCCCGGACGACATCGATCTGAACCTGAAATCAACGATCCGGGTGACGGAGCATTATCTGCGGGGGAATACGGCGCTGCGTTCCGTGCTCTTCAACGCCTCCGCCTCCGCCGTCTCGGGTCAGGAGTTTCCCGTCTATGCCGCCTCCAAGGCGGGGCTTCTGGGATATATGAAGAATCTGGCGATCCGCCTGGCCCCCAGGAGGATTCCCTGCAACGCCATCTGCCTGGGCGGGGTGTACACGCCGCTGAACGAGCCTGTGGTCCGGGATCCGGAGCTGTGGAAGCAGATCATGGACGTGACGCCCATGAAAAAATGGACGGATACGGAGGAAGTGGCGGACTGGGTGGAATTTCTGACGATGAAGAACCGGTCCATGTCCGGGGAGAGCCTGCTGATTGACAATGGGGAATATCAGCTGCGCTCCACCTTTGTCTGGCCGGAGTCCGCGGACATTGTCAGGCTGCGCCCCGTGACAGACGAACCGCGGTCCGAGGCCGCTCCGGACGGCGGTTCCGGGAAAAACGAAGGAGGACGGGAGAAATCCCAACCTGCTTCTGACAGCATGAAAAAGGACGAGGCATGAAAAGCAAGATCCTTCTTCTCCTGATGATTCTGGCGGCGGCAGGATTCCGCGCGCCGGCCGCGGCGGACAGCGAGCCTTCCCGAAAGCTGACGCTGATGGTCTACATGTGCGGCAGCAACCTGGAAAGCGAGTACGGATCCGCCTCGGCGGATATCCGGGAAATGATGGAGGCTTCCTTCTCCCCGGAGGAGATGAGCCTCCTGGTCATGGCCGGGGGAACCACCCGGTGGGAGATGGGATACAGCCCGGAGGAAAGCAGCATTCTGGAGATCCGGTCCGGCCGGCAGCGGGCGGTCTGGCACGGCCCCCTGCGGAACATGGGCCGGGAGGGGACGCTGCGCTTTCTGATGAGCTACGCGCGGGAGCATTATCCGGCGGAACGGTATGCCCTGATCCTCTGGGATCACGGCGGCGGACCGCTGGAGGGCCTCTGCTGGGATGAGCTGTTCAGCATGGACCGGCTGACGCTGACGGAGCTGACGGACGGGCTGAACGACGCGATGCGCTCCCTTTGGCTGGCCACGGGAGAGGAAAAGCTGGCCTGGATCGGCTTCGACGCGTGCCTCATGGGCACGGCGGAGGTCGCGGACGCCGTGGCACCCTATGCGGAATACATGATTGCGAGCCAGGAAACCGAGCCGGCCGACGGATGGGACTACGGCTTCCTGTCGAAGATGGATCCCGGCGCTTCCGGCGCGGAAACCGGCCGCCTGATTGTGGACAGCTATTTCGAATGCCGGCCGGAATCCCGGGACCGGCTGACCCTGGCCTGCATCGACCTTGGCGCGATGGAAGCGCTGCAGACGGAGATGGACGCCTTCTTCGAGCAGGAGGCGGAGCTGGTCGACGAGCAGCATTTTGCGGCGCTTTCCGGGCTCCGGCAGGCCTCCTCCGGCTTCGGCCAGACGGTGCGCGCGGCCGGCAGCGACGGCTATGACCTGGTGGACCTCGGAGACCTGGCCGAGCGCTACGGCCCGGAGGCGGAGAAGGTGCGGTCGGCGCTGGAGCGCGCGGTGGTATATTCCCGATGCAGCGAAACGCGGGCAGCCGGGCTGTCCGTTTATCATCCCTTCAACAATAAAGCCAGATATCTGGAGGCCTGGCGGACGGATTACCGCCGGCTCGGGTTCAGCGACGGGTATGCCCGGTACATGGAGCGCTTCGGCACGCTGCTGACCGGGGAGACGCCGGTTTCCTGGTTTCCGCTGACACCGCGGGAGGAGACCGGGGAGAATGCCGGCGTTTTTGCGCTGGAGCTGACGGAGGAGCAGCGGGCGGATCTGGCGTCCGCCCAGCTGCTGATCCTGGCCCGGCAAATGGGCACGGCCCTTTCGCCGATCTATGCGGTTCAGGCCGCGGAGGAGGACGGCACGCTGCGGGCGGCCTACGGCGGCCGGGCGCTCTACGCGGTGGACGGGGACGGAAACCGTCTTCTGGGGCCGATCAGCTTCCTGCGGCAGGAGGACGGAAAAACCCTCCAGGTGCTGACCACGTACAGCGACTATTCCGGCCGGCATCAGGGCGCGGAGGAACAGGCCGTGCTGTACGAATGCGAGGCGGACGAGGAAACCGGAGAGGTCCGGATCCTCCGGACCTACGTCTTTGACCGGGCGACCGAAAGCTATACGAACCGCGCCGCCTTCTCCGAGGAGGGATATACCAGTCTCTTTTTTCATGAATTCCTCCGGACCTGGCCGGAGGACCGGGAACCGATTCCGGGCTTTCAGGACTGGAAGCACTACAACGGATACCTGGCCCGGAGCATTTCGCTGCCGCAGGAATGGCATCTGGCCTTTGCCGAGGCGCCGCACGGGGAGAAGCTGTTCGGCGTGTTTCAGGTGACGGACAGCCGCCGCAATACCTGGTCCAGCGAGCTGTTTCCGCTTCGCAACGAGGCGATCTCCGAGGCCGGAGTGACGGTCCGCGGGGCGGAGGAGGAGGACGTCGGCTTCCGGTTCCGGCTGGAGATGAAGCGGGCGGAGCTGAAGCCCTGCGCGGACATCTATATGGAGGCGGAAAACCGGTCCGGCCTCATCATGGACATCCGGGGCACCGGGATCATTGTGAACGGGACGCGCGAAACGGAAGCCTCCTTCCTGCTGACGGACCTGGGCCCCGGAGAAACGGGGGAGCATTCCCAGCGGCTGGAGGCGCTGAGCCTGACCGGCCTGGAGGAAATCCGCAGCCTGGATTTCACCCTGGAGATCACCCGGAGGGCCGGGGAGGAGGACGAAGGGGAGACCCGGGAGACGCAGATGCATCTGGACGTGACGGACGGCAGCCTGGAGGGCATTGCGAAGATACCCCCGGAGCCGTTGGCCGAAACGGAAAGCCAGGGGCTTCTCTGGCAGCTGGTTTCCCTGAACCGGGAGTCGGACGGAAGCTTTCAGGGCGTGATCCATGCCCAAAACCCGGGCGAGGAGGACTGGGACGGGTACGGGCAGGTTTTCCTCAACCGGGTCCGGGCGGAGGGCTTTGTCAGCGTGAGCCTGGGAGGCGGCCGGGACGGGTATTTCCGGCTGCAGGCGGAGAACGCGGCGCATGTCAGCCAGTTTGACCTGCCGGTGGAGAGCACCCCGGCGTTCTACCTTCTGAGCGTTCCGGAGGCCCTGGAGCAGGCCGGCGTGACGGAGATCAGCGAGGCGGAGCTCTACTTCGGCGGGGACGAGATGGACGGAACCGCGGGGGCGCCCGTGACGCTGCGGCTGAAGAATCCGATTCCGATCGGACCGGGGGAAGCGGCGCCGGCGCGGAAGCCGCTGCTGATTCCCGCGGAGGACGGCGGGGACCGGCCGGGCGTTTCCGTTCTGCTGGAAAGCGCCTTTGCGGGCGACGACGGCGTCGGACTCGGACTGCGGCTGCGGAACGATTCGGAGGAGAAAGTGACGGTCGCCTTCACGGCGCCGGAGATGAACGGGACGGAGCTGGATGAATTCGAATCCTACGACCGGATCGGGCTTCCGGCGGGCAGCATGGCGGTGAAGACACTGGTGCTGAGAAACTGGGAGCTGACGGGAAAAAAGACCCCGCTGGAGAAGCTCTGCTTCCGGATTCGGGCCGGGAAACTGATCAGCGATCCCGTCGAACTGGCGTTTCCGGAGGGAACCCGGCTGGGCGCGGAGGGAGGTATCCTCCTGACCGCGGAAGAAATACAGGTCCGGCCCGCCGCGCTGACGGAACAGGCGGAAACGGAAGAGGAGTCGGAGGACGACCTGTGGAGTTTTGAATTCGAATGGGAGGATGAAGAAACGGAGGAGACCCTGTCGGATCTCCTCCCGGAAGCGTAAAGGGGAAAGGCTTACCGGGCGCCCCAGGCGCGCAGGGCCGCGAGCACCTGATCCGCCATGCGGCGCTGGGTGATGACGCTGGGATGCCCGTCGGCCCCCAGACCGTCCCGCTCCGCGTCCTGGGTGGGCACCGTCGCAGAGCGGATCCGGTCATCCCCGGTTTCCGCGCGGTAATCCTCGACGGCGAGCTGCATGGATTCGTTCAGCCCGCCGCCCATGAGCCCGAGCACGCAGAGGATCCGGGCCGAGGGGTTGTTCCGCCGGACCATCTTCAGGAACTGCGCGTACTCCCGGCGGAAAAGATCCTTCCGATCCTGAAAATCCCGGCACCAGCTGAGATCGTTGGTGCCGAGGCAGAGGACGATCCAGTCCGGCTGAAAACGGCTGAAATCCCAGGGCTGATCCTGCAGGCGCTGGCCGCCGGGGAGCACCAGGACGTTCCGGCCGATTTTTTCATAGCAGAGGGGGACCAGCTCCGACAGGTTCCGGATGTCCGGATCCCCCGTCCAGGCGGAGACGATGCCGTAGCCGCTGTAGCAGTCCAGCTCCCGGTCCATGTCCAGGGCCTCGGATACCAGGCCGGCATAGCTCTTCTCCGCGTTCTCCGTGAAGGTGGAGAACCGCTCAAGCCCGTTTTCCGCCTCGACGCCGTAGCCGCAGGTGATGGAATCCCCGATGAAGCTGATCCGGCCCGGCCGGGCGGGCAGGGGAGAAATCTCACCGTCCGTCCGCAGATCCGTGAGGGCGAAGAGACTCTGGGTGCATTCCGAAAGCTTGATCAGCCGGATCTCGGGCTCGCCGGCCAGCTCCTCCGCCGGAAGGGAAATGCTTTCCTCCGGCTCTGAAAGATGCGCGTCCCGGATCAGACGCCCGTTCACCCGGATCGCGTAACGGGGCGTCAGACGGCTGCGCTCCGGATCCGTGACGGTCCCGTCCGCCTTCAGGGCAAACGTCAGGAAGGAGGCTCCCTTCAGCCGGAAGCCGACCTCGCAGAGGGAGGAGGCCATCCAGAGCTCTCCTTCCGTAAAAGCATACCTTCCCTGAAGCTTGAACCGGTTGATCTCCAGCATGGGTTCATCCGCCTTTCAACTTGATTTTCGACCATTTTACCACGGCAGGAATCCGCGGACAAGACGGATAATAAGAACAGGGAAGGAAATAGAAGGGAAGCCCGCGAAGTGGGATACGCCGATCAGCTGGCTTTTTCCAAGTTTTTCAAGAAGAAATTCGGGCTCAGCCCGGAGCAGTACAGAAGGAAGCATCATGATGAATATTCGATTGAATGAATCCACGGGGATCTTTTCCCTGACCACGGAGCATACCCTCTATCAGATCAAGGCGGATACCACCGGCGTGGTGCTGCATCTGTATTACGGCCGGAAGGCCGGCGGGGAGACGGACTATCTGCTCCGCATGGCCGACCGCGGCTTCTCCGGGAACCCCTACGAGCTGCAGAAGAACCGGGGATACTCCCTGGACACCCTGCCGCAGGAATACCCCGGGAACGGGGTGGGCGACTTCCGGCTGCCGGCGGTGCAGATCCGCTCGGAGAACGGAAGCCGCAGCGTGGATCTGCGCTACGCGGGATATCAGATCCTCCGGGGCCGCGAGGAGCTGCCGGGGCTGCCCCAGGTGCGGGAGGCGGAGGAGACCGAGACGCTGATCCTGAGCATGCGGGACGAGGTGATCGGGCTGGAGGTTCAGCTGCTGTACCATGTGTTCCCCCGGCAGGATGTGATCGTGCGCTCCGCCCGGCTGGTGAACCGGAGCGGGGAGACGCTGGTGATCGAAAAGGCCGCCTCCTGCAGCGTGGACTTCCCCTACGGAGCGTGGGACGTGATCCACTTCCACGGCCGGCATAACATGGAGCGGGCCGCGGAGCGCACCCGGCTGCCCCGGGGCGTGACCTCCTTCGGATCCAGGAGAGGCATGAGCAGCCACCACCACAACCCCTTCGTCATTCTCTGCGACCGGCATGCCACCGAAGACAGCGGGGACTGCTACGGATGCATGCTGGTCTATTCCGGCAACCATCTGGAGGAGATGGAGGTGGACCAGACGGGCAGCACGCGGCTGGTCTCCGGCATTCATCCGGACGGCTTCGCCTGGACGCTGGCCCCCGGGGAAAAATTCGACACGCCGGAGGCGATCCTGTCCTTCAGCGGGGAAGGGCTGAACGGCCTGAGCCGGAACTGCCACCGGATCCTCCGGGACCAGGTGATTCCCCGGAGATACCAGGAGAAGACCCGGCAGGTGCTGATCAACAGCTGGGAGGCGGCGTATTTCGATTTCGACGCCGAAAAGATCCTCCAGTTTGCCCGGGCCGCCAGGGAGATGGACATCGAGATGCTGGTCCTGGACGACGGATGGTTCGGAAAGCGGGACGACGACACCTCCGGCCTGGGCGACTGGATTGTGAACGAAGGAAAGCTGGGATGCTCCCTCCGGGAGCTTTCGGAGAAGACCCACGCGCTGGGTATGTCCTTCGGGCTGTGGTTCGAGCCGGAGATGGTCAACGAGGACTCCGACCTGTACCGTGCGCATCCGGACTGGGCGCTGACGGACCCCGGCCGCAGGCCGATGGTGGCCCGGAACCAGCTGGTGCTGGACATGAGCCGGCAGGAAGTGGTGGACTATGTCTTCGGCGCCATGTGCGCCGTGCTGGACGGGGCGCGGATCGAATATGTGAAGTGGGATTTCAACCGCTCCATCGCCAACTGCTATTCCCGCGCCCGGGGCGCGGACCGGCAGGGGGAGACCGCCCACCGGTTCATGCTGGGAACCTATCAGCTGCTGACGAGGCTGCTGGAGAGATATCCGGAGCTGATGATTGAGGGATGCTCCGGCGGCGGCGGACGGTTTGACGCCGGCATGCTGTATTACTGCCCGCAGATCTGGTGCTCGGACGACACGGACGCCGTCGAGCGGCTGGAGATCCAGCGGGGCACCTCCTACGGCTATCCCGTCAGCGCCATGGGCGCCCATGTTTCCGCGGCGCCGAACCATCAGACGGGGCGGCGGACGCCGCTGCAGACCCGGGGTATCGTGGCCCAGTCCGGAACCTTCGGCTACGAGCTGAACCCGGAGCAGCTGACGGAGGAGGAGCGGGAGGAAATCCGGCGCCAGGTGGCCGACTACCATCGCTATGCCGCGCTGATTTCCCAGGGAGATTACTGGCGGCTGGGCGAGCTGGACGACGGGGCCGATTATTCGGCTTGGATGTTCACCGCCCGGGACGGAAGCGAGGCGCTGGTGAACCTGGTGATGACACATGTGCGGGCCAACGGCCCCTTCCCGTACGTCCGGCTGAAGGGACTGGAGCCGGAGGCGGTGTATCGGCTGGAGGGCACGGAGCGGCGCTTCAGCGGCGCGGCCCTGATGTATGCCGGATACAGCTTCCCCCAGGGCTGGGGGGATTACCCGGCGCAGCAGCTGCATTTCGTACGGACGGATAGGGAGGAGAAACCGCGTGTTTAAGCAGATTCAGCGGAATCCGGATACGGTGATGATCGAAGAGCGGGAAGCCCGCCCTGAGGCCGGAAAGAAAGGATGCTTCCGGCTGGGAGATGTGACCGTGAGAACGGAGCCCGGGGAGGGAGCCATGCCGGTCCTGATTTCCGCCGGCGAAACCCCGGTGCGCAAGGTGCGGCTGCGCTGGCATACGGGAAAGAGGCTGCGCGGACGGGTCCTGGGGGACGCCTGGGAGCGGTCCTATGCGGATCTGGGCTGAGAAAAGACCGGCCTGCCGGACCGAAAAAGAGCTTGACAGAAGCAAAAGACTATGATATCTTTCTTCGGTGAGCCGCTCGGGAGAGGTCTGTTCAATGCGCCACGGCGCAACCTCGGTTTCCCGGCGAGTATGAATCAGGAGGTGCTGGTCCATGTATGCGATTATCGCGGCAGGCGGTCGGCAGTATCGGGTATCCCAGGGTGATGTGATCTATATCGACAAGGTGAATCAGGAAGCGGGTTCCGCGGTTTCCTTCGACGTGCTGATGATCGGCGGCGAGGGCGACGTGAAGGTCGGAAACCCCGTTCTCGAAGGCGCGAAGGCCGAGGGCAAGGTTGTGGCCCAGGTCAAGGGCGAGAAGATCCGGGTTTACAAGTACAAGAGCAAGAAGAACTATCATCGGACGCAGGGGCATCGTCAGCCCTACACCAAGGTGGAAATCACCGCGATCAACGCGTAATGATCTCCGCCGTCCTGTATCGGAAAGACGGGCGGTACACGGGATACCGCGCCTCGGGCCACAGCGGATACGCGGAGGCCGGGAGCGATATCGTATGCGCGGGGGTTTCGGCCCTGAGCATCGCCTGTGTGAATTCGCTGGAAAGCCTGCTGGGCATTGAGACTTCTCCCGAGGTGGAGGAAGCGTCGGGGCTGCTGAGCTTCGACCTGCCGGCGCTGAAGGGGGAGCAGGCCTCCGGCGCGCAGCTGCTGCTGGGCGCCCTGGGGCAGGGCCTTTCCGATCTGCAGGAAGCCTATCCCGGATATCTTTCATTCGAAATCAAGGAACGGAGGAAATGACCATGTTGAAGATGAATCTGCAGCTGTTTGCGCATAAAAAGGGAATGGGCTCCACCCGGAACGGCCGGGACAGCGAGTCCAAGCGCCTCGGGCCGAAGCGGGCGGACGGTCAGCTGGCTCTGGCGGGCAACATCCTCGTCCGGCAGCGGGGAACCAAGATCCATCCCGGCCTGAACGTGGGCATCGGCAAGGATGACACCCTCTTCGCCAAGGAGACGGGCATCGTCCGGTTCGAGCGCCTGGGCCGTGACAAGAAGCAGGTTTCTGTGTATCCCCTGGATACCGCGGCCGAAGCTCAGTAAGCATCACATTGGGGAAGGGCTGTTGCGTCGCAACAGCCCTTTTTGTTCGCATCCGGGAAACGGAGGCGGCAGGGGCCCGGACGGGCCGACGGGGAAAAGGAAGAACAGGGGCATGAGGACGCTCCGGAAAGCAGGGGAAAGACCATGACGAACACCAACGGAAAGAAAACCTTCTATATCACGACGCCGATTTACTATCCCTCGGACAATCTGCACATCGGCCACGCGTACTGCTCCACCGCGGCGGACTCCATGGCCCGCTTCAAGAAGCTGACGGGCTACGACACCTATTTCCTGACCGGGACGGACGAGCACGGCCAGAAGATCGAGAAGAAGGCCACGGCCCAGGGCGTGACGCCCCAGGCCTATGTCGACAAGATCGTTGCGGGAATCAAGGATCTGTGGAAGCTGATGGACATCGAATACGATGACTTCATCCGGACCACCGACGAACGGCACGTGAAGACCGTGCAGAAGATTTTCCGCCAGCTGTATGACCAGGGGGATATCTACAAGGCGGAATACGAGGGATGGTACTGCACCCCCTGCGAGAGCTTCTGGACGGAGCTGCAGCTGAAGGACGGCCGCTGCCCGGACTGCGGACGCCCGGTCGAGAAGACCCAGGAGGAAAGCTATTTCTTCCGGATGAACAAATACGCGCCCTGGCTGATTCAGTACATCGAGGAGCATCCGGACTTCATCCAGCCCGCCAGCCGCGCCAACGAGATGATCAACAACTTCCTGAAGCCGGGGCTGCAGGATCTGTGCGTCAGCCGCACGAGCGTGAAGTGGGGCATACCGGTGGACTTCGACCCGAAGCACACGGTATACGTCTGGATCGACGCGCTGAGCAACTATATCACTGCCCTGGGCTACGGGACGGATCACGATGAGCTGTACCGGAAATACTGGCCGGCGGATGTGCACCTGGTCGGCAAGGAGATCGTCCGGTTCCACACGATTTACTGGCCCATCATGCTGCACGCCCTGGGGCTGCCCCTGCCGAAGCAGGTGTTCGGCCACGGATGGCTGGTCATCGACGGAAAGAAGATGGGCAAATCCGTGGGCAACGTCGTGGATCCGGTCGTGCTGTGCAACCGGTATTCCAGCGACGCGGTGCGGTATTTCCTGATGAGGGAGATGCCCTTCGGCAACGACGGCGAGTTTACCCTGAAGGCGATGCTGACCCGGGTGAACGCCGATCTGGCCAACGACCTGGGCAACCTGGTCAGCCGGACCGTCGCCATGATCGAAAAATACTGCGGCGGCCTGATCCCCGCCATCGGCGCGGAGGAGGAGATCGACCGGAGCCTGTGGGCGCTGGCGGAGGCCATGCCCGGGCGGGTCGAGGAGCAGGTGAACGCCTTCCAGTTCTCCGGCGCGCTGCAGGAGATCTGGAAGCTGATCGGCGAGTGCAACCGCTACATCGACCAGACCCAGCCCTGGGTGCTGGGCAAGAGCGAGGAAGCGAAGCCGCGGCTGAATACGGTGCTCTACACCCTGGCGGAATGCGTGCGCCGGGTCGCGGTCTGCGTCAGCTTCGTTATGCCGCGGACGCCGGAGCGGATCTTTGCCCAGCTGGGCGCGGAGGACGCGGCGCTGAAGACCTGGGAGTCCGTGTGCCGACCCTTCGCCGTGCTGCCCGCCGGGCTGAAGGTGCATAAGGGTGACGCCCTCTTCCCGCGGCTGGACATCCAGAAGGAGATCGAGCGGGATCAGCCGGCGGAGGAGAAGCAGGACAAGGCCGCGGAGAAGGCGGCGAAGAAGGAGCAGAAGGCCGCCGACAAGGCGGAAAAGAAGGCGGAGAAGAAGCACGAGGAGCCTGAATTCCCGGCGGAGATCCCCTTCGATACCTTTGCCCAGTGCAAGATGCAGGTGGCCCGGGTGCTGGAATGCGTCAAGGTCGAGAAGAGCAACAAGCTGCTGCAGTTCCGCCTGAGCTTCGGCGCGGACGGCGAGCGTACCATCCTCAGCGGCATTGCGAAATACTACCAGCCGGAGGACCTGATCGGGAAGCAGATCGTGGCCATCACCAACCTGGCGCCCCGGAAGATCGCGGGCATCGAAAGCCAGGGCATGATCCTCTCCGCGCTGGACAACGCCGGAAACCTGCGGCTGATGACCGTCGGCGAGGGCGTTGAGGACGGGGCGATCGTCGGATGAGGTCCCTGTTTGACAGCCACTGCCATGTGAACGAGGAGAAGTTCGACGAGGACCGGGAAGAGGTACTGGCCCGGATGGCGGAGCACGGCGTGACCCGGTACGCGGTGATCGGATCCGACATGGCCACCTCCGCGGCCTGCGTGGAATACGTGAAGAGCCACGGGAACGCGGTCTGCGCCGTGGGCATTCATCCCCATGAGGCGAAGGGATACCGGGAGGGAGACCTGGACCGGCTGGCCGGATGGATCCGGTCCGGGGAGGCCCGGGCCATCGGGGAGATCGGCCTGGACTACTACTATGACCTGAGCCCCCGGGAGACTCAGCGGGAGGTCTGCCGGATCCAGATGGAGCTGGCCTGGGAGCTGGGGACGGCTGTGGCCTTCCATGTGAGGGACGCGCATCAGGACATGCTCGACCTGATGAAGAGCATGAAAAATCATCTGACGCCCGGCATCCTGCACTGCTTCAGCGGCAGCGCGGAGATCGCGAAGGAATATCTGAAGCTGGGATACCACATCTCCTTCGCCGGGCCGGTGACCTTCAAGAAGGCGCCGAAGCTGCGGGAAGCCGCCATGCTCGTGCCGAAGGACCGGCTGCTGATCGAAACGGACAGCCCCTATCTGGCGCCCGAGCCGGTGCGGGGGAGGCGGAATGAACCGGCGAACGTCCGGTTTGTGGCGGAGAAGCTGGCGGAAATCCGGGGAGAGGATCCGGAGAAACTGGCCGCCTATACGTTTGAAAACGCGGAAAAAATCTACGGCCTCCGGTAAGGGAACGGGCCGCGGCAGAGAGCCGGCGGACCGGAAGAACCGGAGGGGCTGCGCGGAGCCGCATAAGTCCCGGAGGACGGGAAACAGAACACAGGAGGAAAACACCATGGCCTGCACCACCGTGCTGGTTGGAAGAAACGCCAGCAACGACCATTCCACCATGATTGCCCGGACGGACGACGGGCATTTCGACATCAAGAAGATCATCGTGACCGAGCCGAAGAACCAGCCCCGGGTCTACGAGAGCAAAATCGCCCACCTGAAGGTGGAGCTGCCGGACAACCCCATGCGGTACACCTCCTGCCCGAACGTGGACGGGACAAGCGGCATCTGGCCGGCAACCGGCATCAACGCGGCCCAGGTCGGCATGACCGCGACGGAGACCATCACCAGCAACCCGAGGGTGCTGGCGGCGGACCCGATGGTGGTCTATCAGAAGGCGAAGAGCCGGAGAGAAAAGGATATTCCCGGCGGCGTCGGCGAGGAGGACTTCGTCGTGCTGGTGCTGCCCTACATCCGCAGCGCCCGGGAGGGCGTGCTTCGCCTGGCGGAGCTGCTGGAGAAATACGGCACCTACGAGAGCAACGGCATCGCCTTCAACGACGAGCACGAGGTCTGGTGGATGGAGACCATCGGCGGGCATCACTGGATCGCGAAAAAGGTGCCGGACGACCGGGTCGTCATCATGCCGAACCAGTTCGGGCTCGACGAGTTCGACCTGGAGGACGCTTTCGGAAAGCAGGAGGCGCACCTGTGCTCGAAGGACCTGCGGGAATTCATCGCGGAGAACCATCTGGACCTGAACCAGGGGGGAAAATTCAATCCGCGGGACATCTTCGGATCCCGCCGGGACATGGACCACATCTACAACACGCCCCGGGCCTGGATGATGGGCAAATACCTGACGCCCGAAAGCCACCGCTGGCAGGGGGAGAACGCGGAATTCACGCCCGAGAGCGACAATATCCCCTGGAGCCTGGTGCCGGACCGGAAGGTGGCCGTCGAGGACGTGACCTATCTGCTGTCCGGGCACTACCAGGGCACGCCCTACAATCCCTACACCAATCAGGACACCGGCAAGCGGGGCATGTACCGCTCCATCGGCATCAACCGGACCGGCGTCACCTCCGTCTGCCAGATCCGCCCGGACAAAAAGCAGAAGGGCCTGGAATGGATCTGCTTCGGCTCCACGACCTTCGGCGCCTTCCTGCCGCTGTATCCCAATGTGCCGAAGATGCCCGACTATGTGAGCCGGGTGGAGGAAACTGTATCCACGGAAAACTATTACTGGAGCAGCCGGCTGATCGGCGCGATGGCCGATGCCAACTACAGCAGCTGCATCCAGGACATCGACCGGTATCAGGAGGGCATCGCGACGAAGGGAAGGCAGATCGTCCTGGAATATGACCGGAAGGAAACCGACGACGAAAAAATCCTGGCCGAGGCGAACGAGAAGCTCTGCGCCATGGCCAGGGAATGGACGGAAAAAACGCTGAAGAAGGTGCTGGCCGCGGCCAGCCAGAACATGAAGAACGGCTTCAATCTGGCGGACAACTGAGCCCGCCGGAAATCAGAATCTTTTCAGGTCCTGCACGATCTCCGGGAGAACGCGCAGGACTTCTTTTATTTCCTCCGGAGTGTTTTCCTCCCCGAGGGTCATGCGGAGGCCGCCCTTCGCCAGCTCCGGAGCCTGACCGATCGCGGCCAGCACATGGCTGGGCTCCTGGGCGCCGGAGGTGCAGGCGCTGCCCCCGGAGCAGGCGATGCCGGCCAGATCCAGGCGCAGCAGCAGCGCCTCCCCGTCGACGCCGGGGAAGGAGAAATGCACGTTGCCCGGAAGCCGGCGCTCCGGATCGCCGTTCAGCACCGCGTCCGGAATGCGGGCGCGGATTTCCCGGATCAGCTGGTCCCGCAGGGCCCGGACCCGGTCCGCGGACTCCGGAAGGGAAGCGGCAGCCAGCTCGAGGGCCTTTGCGAGTCCCACGGCGCCGGGGACATTGGGCGTGCCCGCCCGGAGCCCCCGCTCCTGGGCGCCGCCGTGAATCAGGCTGTCCAGCTTCGTGCCCCGGCGGACATAGAGTATGCCGACGCCCTTCGGCCCGTGAAACTTATGGGCGCTCAGGCTGAGCAGATCCACCTGCAGCTCCTCCACGTTCACCGGGATATGCCCCGCGGCCTGGACGGCGTCCGTATGGAAGGGAACGCCACGGGAGCGGGCAATCTCCCCGATTTCGCGGATGGGCTGGAGGGTTCCGATTTCATTGTTCGCGGTCATGACCGAGATCAGCACGGTATCCGGCCGGAGGGCGCGGGCGACGCTGTCCGGATCCACCCGGCCGAGGGCGTCCACCGGCAGGCGGGTGACCTCAAAGCCCATGCCCTCCAGCCAGGCGCAGGCGTTCAGCACCGCGTGATGCTCGACGGCGGAGGTGATCACGTGCTTTCCCCGGCCGCGGGCCGCCCAGGCAACGCCCTTGACGGCCCAGTTGTCGCTCTCGCTGCCCCCGGAGGTGAAATAAACCTCCTGGGGCTGGGCGCCGAGGACCGCGGCGACCTGCTTCCGGGCCCGGTCCAGCGCGCGGTGGGCCTCCCGGCCCGTGCCGTGAATGCTGGCGGCGTTGCCGAAGCACTCGGTCATAAAGGGCAGCATCTCCCGGAGCACCTCCGGGGAGACGGCGGTGGTGGCGGCATGATCCAGGTAAATCCGGTTCATCATCGTACAGGGTTCCTCCCTTGGATTTCTTCCGGCATTATACCACGGCCTCCCCGGCGGAAAAAGGGGAAACTCCCGCCGCGGGCCGGAAAAAACCGGTTGCCAATCGGAAGGCGCATCCCTTATAATAAGGGAGAAAGCAAAACAGAAGGGATGGAGCGGATCATGCGCAGGATTCTGTGTGTTCTTCGACGGATCGGAGTGCTGGCCGCCTGCCTGCTGATGATTTCAGCGGCCGCGGCGGAACGCCCCTTCGCCCCGCTGAACGAGACGGACGCCGCGAAAAGGGCGCTGGACCTGTTCTGCGAATGTGCCTTTCATCCGGAATACGGGGATGCGGACGCGGCGCGGCTGACCCGGTGGGAGCAGGAGATCACGGTCTGGATCGGCGGCAGCGCCACCCAGGAGGATCTGCGGACGGCGGACCGGTTTCTGGAGGAGCTGAATACGCGGGTGGAAGGCTTCCCGGGAATCCGGCGCGTGCGCCGGGATACGGACGCGGCCGTGCGCATCTGGTTCGTGCCGGAGTACCTGCTCGGATCCTACATTGAAGGGTATGTGCAGGGAAACATGGGCTTCTTTCATTTCAACGAAGACCGGAGCTTCCGGATCGTCTCCGCGCGCATCGGCATCGCCTCGGACAGCACGGAGCAGGAGGAGAGGAACCACCTGCTCCAGGAGGAGCTGGTCGGGGCCCTGGGCCTGCCCGGCGACCATACGCGGTACACCGACAGCATCCTCTACGACGGATGGACCACCGTACAGACCCTCTGCGACGCGGACTGGCGCATGCTGAACATGCTCTACCGCCCGGAGCTGGCCCCGGGGCAGACGGAAGAGCAGGCGAGGGAAACGCTGAGAGGCGTGTACGGCCTTCGGGACTGAAGCCGGGCCGGAGGAGAAAAAAGGATGCCGGGGACTGCTTGAGTTATTAAGAGTTTGTAACAAATTCGCCATAGACTTGACATTTTTCCGGCATCTGATTATCATGGTCTCGAACGGAAGAAGGAAATTGCTTTTCCGCCGGAGGACGCCGGGTACACCGGCGCCGGCGGGGCGGATGCATTTTTCACCGGAAAGGAGGCGGGCCGCGGCATCGCGGTCCGGGAGGACGGATGAGAAGAAGAACGGTGGTTGCGCTGAGCCTGGCGGCGGTGCTGTGCTGCCTGCTGGCGGCGCCCGCGCTGGCGGCGACCTACGGCACGGTGCACGGCGGATGGCTCCGCCTGCGGGCCAATCCCTCCTACAGCGCGCCCGTCATCTGCAGCTACAGGAACGGGACGGTGGTGACCGTGCTGAGCCAGGAGAACGGCTGGGCCCGGGTTCTGACCGCGGATTACCGGATCGGTTACATGGACGCGAGATACCTGTATATCGGGAGCGATCCGGCGCCGCAGCCCTATATCACCCCGCAGCCGCATCCTCAGCCCTACATTACCCCGGTGCCTTATACCAGAACCTGGACGGAGGTCAACCGGACGGCCTACGTCACCAGCTCCAACGGCAAGGGAGTCCGGCTGCGGAGCGCGCCGGAGGTGAACAACGGCAACATCCTCGGTCTGTATCCGGTGGGGCGGACCGTGACGGAAATCCGCCGTTCCAGCGACGGATGGTCCTATATCCGGATCGACCGGAAGCACGGGTATATGATGACCCGGTACCTGACCAGCAGCTACTACGCTCCGGCTCCGCAGCCCTGGGTCGTCACCCCGGCTCCGACTCCGGCCTCCACGTATGTCCCTGCGCCGGCCTCGGATCCCTGGACGATTCAGTCGGTCAAGGTGCTGCCCAATTCCCCGAAGGTGGGAGATACGGTCACGGTGGAGGTTTATCCGTCCACGGCCCAGTTTACGGTCGTATGGTACAACGATCTGAACAGCCTGCTGGGGACCAGCAAGAGCTACACGGTACGCAGCACGGATGTGGGCCGCGTGATCAAGGTCCGGATCCAGGGCGTCGGAAACTCCGCGGGCTTTGTCGCGGACGGGCAGACCCAGCAGGTGGCCGATGCCGCCACCGTGCCGGAAATGACCATGGAATGGGTTTCCCCGTAAACAGAAGCATCAAAAGAGCCGCCGTGCTTCACGGCGGCTTTTCCCATCGCTGCGGGATGGCCTTCCTCCTGAGGGAGGGGGCCGTTTTTTCATGAACCCGGCGGGCGGACCAGATCCGTCAGAACCGGGTGACCCAGAGGGAGAAATTCTGCGAAAAATCGGTGGAGATAAACTGAATCATGCTGATCAGGAAGGCCACGAGGACCAGAATGACCGCGACGCCGACCAAGGTCGCGCCCAGATTGCCGAAGCCGGCGGCAATGCGGAACCGGCGACGGTTTTCCCTCCGCCGATCCTCGGGAGAGAGCGGCTCCTCCTCCGGCTCTCCGTCCATCTCGTCAAAGCCGTCGTCATAGAGGGGCTCCTCTTCGCCCCAAGCGTCCTCCTCCTCGCTCCAGGTCTCCTCCTGCTCGGGGGAAGGGGGGGCAAACCGGCGGGTATAGGTGGCATCCTGCCCGGACTTATGCTGAAAATAGGCCATGGCTTTTCCTTTCCGGAGCTCCCGGATCCGGGGGCGGGCAATCCCGTCCCCTTCGGGAAGCTCTGCGGAATCATTGTACCTTTTTTGGGAGGGAAAAACAAGGCCGGGAACGGGAAGCCCCCGGAGGGTCGGACGGGGAAGCGCCGCCCAGGCGGGCCGCGAAAATCAGACGGAGACACAGAAACGGTTTGTCAACGGCCGGAAAATGCGTATAATGGGGGAAGCAAACCGGGCGATCCCGGAAGCATACCTCAACGACAGCATGGAGCGTGAAAAAGCATGGCCTACCTGAGATCCCCGCGGGAGGAGCTGACTGGCATTCAGGAGTGTGCCCCCTTCCGTCCGTCCATCGACCTGCGGTGCGACTTCGTGATGGTGTACGGACTGGATGCCGATCTGCCCGAAAGGATCCGCGCCTGGCGGGAGCGGGGGTATACGGTTCACCTGATGACGGGCATCTCCTGGGGGGAATATCAGGATTATCTGGACGGGCGCTGGGACGGAAGGAACCACTGGGACGAGGCTCAGCGGGACCGGGACGGGAAGGACATCCTGCACGGCCCGCGGGTTCCGTATATGTGCCCGACGGCCGCCTTTGCCGATTACCTGACGGAAAAGCTGAAGACGGCGGTGGACTGCGGCGTGGAGGCCATCCACATGGAGGAACCCGAATTCTGGAGCCACGGCGGGTATTCGCCGGCGTTTCAGCGGGAATATGAGGACTTCTACGGGGAGCCCTGGCAGCCGCAGCATGCCGGCCCGGACGCCGCGTACCGGAGCGCGAGGCTGAAGGTTTACCTGTACTGCCGCGCCGTCCGGCGGATCAGCGAGGCCGTCAAGGCCTACGCCGAAGAGCGCGGGGCGGGGAAGCTGCGTTTCTATGTCCCGACCCACAGCCTGATCAATTACACGACCTGGAAGATCCTGAGCCCCGAGGCGGAGCTGCTGGGCATTCCCTCCGTGGACGGATACATCGCCCAGGTCTGGACGGGCACCAGCCGGGAGGGCACGGTCTATGAGGGAATCTACCGGGAAAGGACCTTTGAGACGGCCTTCCTTGAATACGGCGTGATGCAGGAGCTGGTCCGCGGAACCAGCCGGAGAATGTGGTTCCTCCACGATCCGATCGAGGACCGCCCGCTGTATACCTGGGAGAACTACGCGCTGAACTATCAGAAGACGCTGATCGCCTCCCTGCTCCAGCCGGAGGTGCATCACTACGAAATCTGCCCCTGGCCGGACCGGGTTTTCAACGGAAAATATCCCCGGATCCCCGAGGGCTTCTCCGGCATTCCGGAGGACACGACGGAGGGGCAGGCCGCCAGGGCCCTGAAGGGCAACACCGTGCCCAGGCCCATCCCGGAGGACTACGCCGCCCTGCTTTCCTCCGTGTTCCAGATGCTGGGAGACATGGATCAGGAGGAATGGGCCTTTGAGGGACGGACGGACAGCGTCGGCGTCTTTCTGTCGGACAGCGCGCTGTATCAGCGCGTCCTTCCGGACGGCCTCCTGCGGAAGGAAGGCCTGCAGGGCCGGATGAACACCGTGCTGTGCAAGAACAACGATCCCGAAGGCTATCACCGGGAGGAATCCCTGGCGCTGATGCGGGAGATCGGGGAAAGCCGGGAGGCCGGGCTGGATTTCGTCCAGAGCATGGCTTTTCCGCAGTTCTACGGGCTGGCGCTGCCGCTGCTGAAGCACGGGCTGGCGGTCCGGCCGGTCCAGCTGGACAGCCTGACCCGGTTCCCCGGCTGCCTGGAGGGGATGCGGGTTCTGATCCTGAGCTACGAATTCCTGAAGCCCGCCTCGGCGGAAATCCACTCGGCGCTGGCGGAATGGATCCGGGGCGGCGGAGAGCTGATCTACGTCGGAGACGGATCCGATCCTTTCCATCAGGTGCGCTCCTGGTGGCGGGAGGAGGGCTTCGGCACGCCGGCGGAGCATCTTTTCCGGCTGTGCGGGCTGCCGGCGGACCCGGAGGAGTGCCGGTATCCGGTGGAAAGGGGCGCGGTGACGGTCGTGAAAACCGCGCCGTACCGCTTCTGCCTTTCCGCGGCGGCGGCGGAGGCCTGGCGGGAAACCGTCCGCGGGGTGCTGAAGGAAGCCGGGATCCCCTGGCGGGAAAGGAACGATATCACGCTGCGCCGGGGACCCTATCTGATCAGCGCCGTGATGGATGAAAGCGTCAGCGGGGAGCCGAAGGTTGCGGAGGGACTGTTTGCGGATCTGCTGACGGTCGATTTTGCCATCGTGCACCGCAGGGAGATCAGGCCGGACAGCGGAGCGGTGCTGTTCGATTTTTCCGGGATCGAAGACGTGCCCTTCCGGGTGATCGGCACCTCCGCCCGGATCGAGGAGGCCGGCGTCACGGAGGATTCCTTCACGTTCCGCCTCCGGGCCGCGGACCGGATTCATGCCCGGCTCCGGATCCGCCTGCCGGGGGAGGGAAAGGCGCTGAAGGGTAAGGACGAAAACGGGGAGGAGGTTCCCCTGGGAGCCGCCTGGGATCCGGAAACCCGGACGCTGCTGGTGGATTACCGCAGCCGGGGAAGGGCAGTCCATGTGACGGGACGGCTGGAGAAGAACGAATGAGGCGGGGAAGCACCCGCCGGACCGACTCCGCGGGACGGACCGCGGGAAGAAAAAGAAAAAACGGCCTGGAGCCGGAGAAGAAAGAGGAGCGGCAATATGGATTTTCTGAATGCATATACCTACGGATTCTGTGAAAAGCGGGGCTTCACCAGGAGAACGGCCTGGAAGCACTCGCTCCGCCTGCTGGCTGAATCCACCGGATGCAACGCCATCATCCTGCCGGTGTGCGCCTGGCAGGAGCACACCTATTCCACGGTCATGGATTCGGCGCACCCGGACGTCATGGACGGGGAGGACGTGCGGAATGTCTGCGGCTTTGCGGAGGAACTGGGGCTGAAGGTGATCCTGAAGGCCATGGTCAACTGCCGGGACGGCTACTGGAGGGCCTATATCCGCTTCTTTGACACGGAGGTGCCCGTCGAGCCGGGCTGGGCGGAGTGGTTCGCCTCCTGGTCGGAGCACGTGAAGCGCGTGGCCGCCATGGCGGAGGAAAACCGCGCGGAGATTTACTGCATCGGCTGCGAGATGGTCGGAACGGATCACCGGGAGCAGGAATGGAGAAAGCTGATCGCCGAGGTCCGGGAGATCTATCACGGGAAGCTGACCTACAACTGCGACAAGTATCAGGAGGAGCACGTCCGCTGGTGGGACGCGCTGGACCTGATTTCCTCCTCCGGCTACTATCCCGCGGACGACCTGGACCGGCAGTTCGCGCGGATTCAGGCGGTGGCGGAGCGGGAGAACAGGCCGTTCATGTTCATGGAATGCGGATGCCCCTCCCGGCACGGGAGCGAGCTGCGGCCGAATGACTGGAGGTTCGGAACGGGCGTCAGCCCGGAGACCCAGGCGGTCTGGTACCGGGCCTTCCTGGAGACGCTGGAGCGCTTCCCCTTCATCCGGGGAACCGGATGGTGGGACTGGCCGGCGACCCGGCTGTATCCGGAGTTCGCCGGGGAGGATCAGAACGGCTACTGCACATGGGGCAAGCCGGCCAACCGGCTGATCCGCGCGTTTTCGGACAGAATCAGGGGATGAAACCGGCCGCGGATTCAGGAGCCGGCGGGTTCCCGGGAAGGGGACGGAGATGAATAGAAGCTTTCCGGATCCGGCCGCGCGCTTCTCGGAGACGGAGCAGCGGGTCTACGCCGCCATTGCCGCCCGGGACGGCCTGAAGGCCCGGGAAATCAGCCGGATGCTCGGGATCGACCGGACGGAGATCAACCGGCTGCTGGTTTCCTCCGCGCTGATGCGGGAGCTGTGCTATCAGGACCGGGAATATGCCTGGCACGCGCTGATCCGCCAGAAGGCACCCCATGAAGGACTGTACGAGTTTTCCGGATGGTACGGAACCGTCGGGGAGTTTCTGGCGCAGGACGAAAGCGCCTGGCTGCGGCAGCTGGAGGAGGGGTGCCGGCGGATCGGGCGGAACCTGAACGATACCCGGGGACTGATCCATTCCTTCCTGGACTGCAGAAAGACCATGGCGGGGCTGTTCGCGGACCTGCGGGACATGATGAAGCAGCCCTTTGAGGGGTGGGAGCTGGTTTTCGAGCTGCGGCTCAACCGGGCAAGATATATCCGGATTTATACGGATGTGCTGCTGATTGCCGGAGAGAAGGCCTTCTCCCTGGAATTCAAGATGAAGGACCGGATCGATCCGGAGGAGGTGCTGCAGGCGGCCAAGTACGTGCCGTACCTGGAAATCCTGCTGGGAAGAAGCATCGACGTGATTCCGGCGCTGGTGCTGACGGGCGCGGAAGAGCTCTATGAATACGCCCCCGTGACAGGAACGGATTACGAAATTCCGGTGTGCTCGGGGGACATGCTCTTCAACGTGCTGGACGAATATCTGGGCTTTCTGAATTAGACGGGGGATATCTGTACCCTGTTCAGGAGAAAGCGGTCAGGACCGGCATTTCTCCAGGAAGAAACTGAAAAGCAGGCTGCCGTCGGCGGTATCCGGCCGGGCATGCTGAAAGCACATCCGCTCCGGATGAAACTGCACGCTCCAGACGGGCAGCGTTTCATGCTCCATCGCCTCGACCACGCCGTCGCCCGCCCGCGCCGCCACGCGGAGACCGTTTCCCGGCCTGTCCACGCCCTGATGATGCGAGCTGTTGATCTGAAAGGACGGGCCGAAGAGCCCGGAGATGAAGGTACCCGGGACGGACTCGCAGGAATGCACGCTGTCCTTTCCGGCGAAGGCCTTGTGGTCCCAGGCGGTGGGCAGATCCTGAATCAGGGTGCCTCCCAGAGCGACATTGATCAGCTGATGGCCGCGGCAGATGCCGAAGACCGGCTTGCGGGCCTCCAGAAAGCGGCGGAGCGTGTCCAGCTGCAGCCGGTCCAGCGCCTGTTCAAACTCGGTGGTCGGATCCTTTTCCTGTCCGTACAGGGAGGGATCGACATCCACCCCGCCGGGAAGCAGCAGCCCGTCGCAGACCTCCGGACGAAGACCTTCCCCCAGCATGGGGAGGGCACCGCTCCGGACCAGCGCCTCGATATAATTATTGGTTGACGAAGCGATCTCAACCAGCGGCAGCGCGATTTTCAGCATGGGGTCAGCCTCCCTTTCCTGTTCATCCCCGTCCTGTGTTTTCTTCATTCGGCGCCCGGGGATCGGTGTGCCGGATAAGCATACCATAGAAGAAAGGGAAGGGCAACAGCTCCGGAAAATCCGTAAGCAGCTCTCTCAGACAGAAAAAAATGAACCAGGTCCGGCCCAACCAAGACAGAAGAACCGTCCCCCTGTCTCCGCCTGTCTCCGTGGGGAGGGGTTGCGCGGAGGTTCTTCGCTGTGATAAACTGAAAAACGAAATCCTGTACTGTGCGGCGGGTCTTTCGGCCGCGCGGGGAGCACAGTTTTACAAATCTGAAATTCAGCGTCAGGGAGGCTGCACAACATGAATAAACTCGGATTCATTGCCCTTGAATCGGCGGAGCATCTGGCCGGCCGGATCGAAACGCTCCTTTCCCAGTGGCATGACGGCGAGCAGGTCCGCATCCCCGTATCCTGCCCCCGCTTTTCCAGCGGAGAGGCGAAGGGGATTCTCGGAGAGACGATCCGGGATCAGGATCTTTACATTCTTGTGGACGTATGCAACAATTCCCTGACCTACAAGATGAACGGGGAGCCCAACCGGATGTCGCCGGACGATCACTACCAGGATCTCAAGCGCGTCATCGCCGCCTGCAACGGGCAGGCCGCGCGGCTGACGGTGATCATGCCCTTCCTGTACGAGGGAAGGCAGCACCGGAAGACCGCCCGGGAGTCGCTGGACTGCGCGGTGATGCTGCGGGAAATGGAGAACATGGGCGTCCGCCGCATCATCACCTTTGACGCGCACGACCCGCGGATGCAGAACGTCGTGCCGCTGACCGATCTGGAAAACGTTTCCCCGGCCCTGCAGTTCACCCAGGCCCTGCTGACGGAAAACGAGGACCTGCGGCTGGACGGCGATCACCTGATGTTCATCGCGCCGGACGAGGGCGCGACGGGGCGGGTGGTTTTCCTCGCGACCCTTTTCGGCGTCAACATCGGGATGTTCTACAAGCGGAGGGACTATACCCGCATCGTGGACGGCACGAACCCCATCATCGCCCACGATTTCTGCGGCGGCTCCGTGGAGGGCATGGACGTTGTGGTCGTCGATGACATGATCGCCTCCGGCGGCAGCATGCTGGACGTGGCCCGGCAGCTGAAGGAGCGGGGCGCGGGGCGGGTCTTCCTGTTCTCCACCTTCGGCCTGTTCACGGGCGGCCTGAAGAAGTTTGACCGGGCCTACGCGGAGGGCACCTTCGACCGGATCTACACCACCGACCTGGTCTATCAGACTCCGGAGCTGCTGGAGCGGGAGTACTACTCCTCCGTCGGCATGGCGCGCTACATCGCCGCGCTGATCGATACGCTCCACCGGGGAGATTCCATCTCCGGGCTGGTGAGGCCCGAGGGGCGCATCCGGGAGATGATTGAGCTGTATGAAAAAAACCGGGCTGTCAAGGCCTGAAAACCGGGGCAGAGCCGGTTCTGTAAAACAGTCTGAAAAAAGATGCAAAGAAACGCTTGACATTTCCATAGGCATAGTGTACTATGCACATAGTGCACTAAGACTTTAGGAGGTGGCGCATGAATTTCGATCCGATGATCCCGATCTGGCTGCAGGTCGCCACCAGCATCAAGCAGCAGATTGTGACGGGCCGGCTTCCCCCGGGCGCCAAGCTGCCCGGCGGGCGGGATCTGGCCCTGCAGTACGGCATCAACCCCAACACCGCCGCCAGAATCTATCAGGAGCTGGAGCGGGAGGGCGTCTGCCAGACCCAGCGGGGGCTGGGCACCTTCGTCACCGACTCCGGGGAGACCGTTCAGCGGCTCCGGGAGGAGATGGCGCGCGGGGCCGTGTCCCGCTTCCTGGCGGACCTGAAGGGCATAGGCATGAACAGGGAGGACGCAATTGAACTGATCCGGAAGGAGGACAATACGGATGATCACCAGTAAGGACCTGACCAGAAAATTCGGAACCAAGACGGCGGTGGACGGCGTGAGCCTCACCCTGACCCCGGGCCATGTGTACGCCATGCTGGGGCCGAACGGCAGCGGCAAGACCACCTGGATGAAGATGGCCGCCGGCCTGATGAAGCCCACCAGCGGCGAGGTGCTGTTCGAAGGGCAGCCGGTCGGCGTGGAAAGCCGCCGGCACGTGGCCTATATGTCCACGGAGCCCTACTTCTACCCCTGGATGACCGTGAAGGATGTGGGCGCCTACTACGGCGATTTCTTTGAGGATTTTTCCGCCGAAAAATACGCCTCGCTGCTCCGGGAGATGGAGCTGGAGGAGGGCATGAAAACCCGGACCCTTTCCTCCGGCATGATGGCGAAGCTGAAGATTGCCGTGACCATGGCGCGGGACGCCAGGGTCTACATGCTGGACGAGCCCTTCAACGGAATCGACCTGCTGGCCCGGGACGAGATCCGCCAGAGCATCCTGCGGGAGAGCGCGGAGGACAAGGTGCTGCTTCTGTCCAGCCACCTGGTCGAGGAGATGGAGGCCGTCTGCGATACGGCGATCTTCATCCGGCAGGGGAAGCTGATCGAGGTCAGGAACCTGGAGGAGATGCGGGAAACCGACCATGTGTCCATGGCGGACCGCTACCGCGAGATCTACGGACATACGGAGGGATGAAAAAATGGGCAAGCTGCTGAAATATGAAATGCGGAAAACCATGGCGCTGAAGCTGATTCTTCTGGGGATCACGGCGGTGGCGGAGGTGGCGTTCCTGATCACCCTGTACCTGAACGAGAAGGCGGCCGACACCCTCGCCCTGACCAGCGTGCTGCTGTTCTTCATCGCCCTGGCCGGGACGGTCCTGATCGGGGTGCAGAGCGTGCTGACGCTGCACCGGGACATGAACACCAAGCAGGGCTACATGCTCTACATGACGCCCCGGAACAGTTTCCAGATTCTGGGGGCGAAAATGCTGGAGAACGGCCTCTCCCTGCTGCTGGCCGGCGGATTCTTCTTCCTGCTGGGGCTGCTGGACGTGACGCTGCTGTTCAGCAAGCTGGGCAGCCTCGAGGATCTGTGGAAAATGTTCCAGGATTTCATGCGGATGATCAACACCGAGATTCAGCTGAACAGCTGGAGCGTTCTGTGCCTGGTGTCGGAGATGCTGGCCTCCTGGCTGGCCACCGTGTCCATCGCCTACCTGGCGGACATCGTCGCCTCCGCGCTGCTGAACGGGAAAAAGATGAGCGGCTTTGTGGCCTTCCTGTTCTTCATTGCGCTGACGGGTGTGCTCGGCTGGCTGCAGAACCTGCTGCGCACGGGGGCCGCCATCGAGACCATCCTGCTGATCCGCGCGGGCATTGCCCTGGTCTATGCCGGCATCATGTACGCCGTGTCCGCCTGGGTGATGGACCGGTATCTGAGCGTATAAACGCGCTTCCTGGCGAAACCCGGGACGCCAGACGGTGAAAAAAGGAGGATTCCATGAAGACCATCTATCTTGCGGGCGGCTGCTTCTGGGGCGTCCAGAAATACTTTGACCAGTTTGACGGCGTAGTCCGGACGGAAACCGGATACGCCAACGGCCCGGACAGGGCGCCGGGCTATGAGGAGGTCTGCGCCGACAGCGGGCACGCCGAAACGGTCCGGATCGACTATGACGAAAGCCGGATCACGCTGACCCGGCTGCTGGGCGCCTACTTCCGGATCATCGATCCCCTTTCCGTCAACCGGCAGGGCCACGACGAGGGCATCCAGTACCGGACGGGAATCTATTACACCGACATGGACCAGCTCGCGGAAATCGAGCCGGTCTGGCACGAACAGGAGAGGCTCGCGGGCGCGAAGCTGGCGGTGGAGCTGGGGCCCCTGATCAATTTCTTCCCGGCGGAGGAATATCACCAGCACTATCTGGACAAGAATCCCGGCGGCTACTGCCACATCCCGGCCGCCCTGTTTACCCGGAATCCGGATTGATTCGTTTCCGGCGCCTGTGGTATCATCAGGGTCAGGAGGTGCGGCATGACGATTCTTGTGGATATGGACGATACCCTCGAGCAGCTGCTGAAGGCCTGGGTGAGCAGGGCCAACGAGAAGTTCGGCCGGAGCGTGACCCTCGATGAGATCACCGACTGGAACGTGGCGGCGCCCTATCCCGGACTGACCCGGGAGCAGGTGTACGGCATCACCTACGAGAAGGGCTTCTGGGAATCCGTGGAGCCGATGCCCGGCGCCGCGGAGGCCCTGAAGCACTTCATGGACGAGGGGCACGAGGTCTTTATCGTCACGGCGACGGAGCCGGAGCATGTCGAGGAGAAGATGAATCGCCTGCTGTTCAGGTACTTTCCCTTTCTCTCCTGGAGCCAGGTGATCGTCACCGGCCGGAAGCAGATGATCCGCGGCGACGTGCTGATCGACGACGGGATCCACAACCTGGAGGGCGGGGACTACCGGAAGATCCTGTTCACCGCCCCGCACAACCGGTTCTACGACGCGGAGGCGCACGGCATGATCCGGGTCAGCACCTGGGAGGAGGCCGTCCGGATCATCGACGGCTTCGGCGGGACGGCGGGAAACGCGCGGCCGTAAGGGGAGGAAGGCATGGAGATACCGATCACAGAGATCCGGAACATCCGGATCGGCCAGACGGAAAACCCGGAAGCGGGCACCGGATGCACGGTGCTGATTTCCGAAAACGGCATGCCGGCCGGCCTGGACGTGCGGGGCGGGGGCCCCGCCTCCCGGGAAAGCCAGCTGCTGAACCCGCTGATGGCGGCGCAGAAGATTCACGCGGTGGTGCTGTCCGGGGGAAGCGCCTTTGGGCTGGGCGCGGCGAACGGCGTGATGCAGTACCTGGAGGAAAAGGGATACGGCTTCGATACGGGCTATGCGCTGGTGCCCCTGGTGGTGCAGGCGGACATCTACGACCTGTCCGCGGGAAACCCGAAGATCCGCCCCGACGCCGCCATGGGGTACGAGGCGGCCCGAATCGCCTTTGAGCGGCCCAACTACCGGGACGGCTGCTTCGGCGCCGGCTGCGGGGCGACGGTCGGAAAGATCGCCGGCATGGCCAGATGCATGAAGTCGGGCATCGGCAGCTTCGCGGTTCAGCTCGGAAGCCTGCAGGTCGGGGCGATCGCGGTCGTGAACGCCCTGGGCGACGTGTTCGACTGGAGGACCGGCCGGCAGACCGCGGGGCTGCTGTCGGAGGACGGGAAAAGCCTCACGAGCACCTCGGAATACATGAAGCAGTCCACCGAAAAGGTGGAGAACCGGTTTACGGGCAACACGACCCTGGCCGCCGTCCTTACGAACGCGAAATTCGACAAAACCCGGCTGTGCAAGATCGCGGGCATGGGCCACGACGGCATGGCGAGGGCGATCCGGCCGGTTCATACCTCCGCGGACGGGGACAGCATCTTCGCGCTCTCCATCGGGGAGGCCGAGGCGGATCAGGACCTGGTCGGCGTGCTGGCCGCGGAGGTCATCAGCGAGGCGATCCTCCGGGCCGCGGAGCGGGCGGAGGGCGCCTACGGCTTTCCCTCCGCCGCGGACCTGAGGGCAAGGGGATGACCTGAACCCGGCGCCGGCGGCACCGCGGGCCCGCGGGCCGCAAAGCCGAACGAACAAGTTCATAAAAAATACCCTTTCCGCATGATTTTTCATGCGGATTGTGGTATACTTTTTTTATATAAGCCCAAGAAACAGAAACTCTATTTCCCGCAGAGACCGCCGAACAGGAGGAAAACGCGTGAAACGGAAGACAATAGCGGTTCTGATGGCCAGCATCGACCGCGAGTATCAGACGGATTTTATCCGCGGCGTGATGGATACGGCCGAAGAGCTGAACATCGACGTATGCGTCTTCAACTGCATGGGATACATGAACGTGGACGTGGCCACCAGCGACCGGGGCGAGAGCGCGGTGTTCGATCTGGCGGGTGCGCGGGACTTCGACGGGATCATCTCCCTGCGGGCCACGCTGGCGGGGGAAAGCTCCGTCCGCAAGGTGGAAAAGCTGCTGCACCGGATGGCGGGGCTGCCCCATGTTTCCATCGATGTTCCCACGAACGGTGCCGTGTCCATCCAGTTTGACGACGCGGTGTCCGTCCGGCAGGTGACCGAGCATGTGATTACCCGGCACGGCGCCCGGAACATCGTATATCTCAGCGGCCCCCTGCGCCAGATGGTCGCCATGAACAGGCTGCAGGCCTGCCGGGAAACCATGGAAGCCCACGGGCTGACGCTTGCTCCGGAAAACATCTTCGAGGGAGAATGGATCCAGGGCAGCGGCCGGCAGTGCGCGGAGGAGCTTCTCCGGCGTCCCGGCGGGCTGCCGGACGCCATTCTCTGCGGAAACGACGATATGGCCTTCGGCGTGACGGACTGCCTAATGGAGAAGGGATACCAGGTGCCCCAGGACGTGATCGTGACGGGATACGACGCGCTGCGCGAAGCCGTGGCCCGGGGGCTGACCACCATCCGCCGCCCGATCGATCAGGCGGCCCGGATCGCGGTGGAAACCCTTTCCGGCTGGATGGCGGGGGAGACGCCGAAGGAGTACGACATCGTTCTGCCCGGTGTTCCCATCTACGGGGCGAGCTGCGGCTGCTTTCATGAGACGGAGCGGAATTCTCCCTCCGCCCGGCACGGCATGCGGGGCGGCCATCGAAGAATGGAGAGCGTGCTGCTGATGATCAGCATGTTCAGCGGCAGCCTGGTCAGCGTCGTGAACGAGGAGGACGCCCGGGAAAAAATCGATCAGTTTGTGCAGACGATGGGGATCGGCGAGCTTTACCTGTGCGTGGATCCCTCCGTTTCCCGCCCCGGGGAGGTCCGGGAGGGCAATGACACCTATCCCAATGAGATGTTGCTTCTGTACGGCTTCCGGGACGGAGAGAGGATGCCTGCCGGGCGCTTTCCCCTGAGCCGGATTCTGCCCGTGCTTGACGAGGAAAGAGAGCGTCCGGTGAAGCTGGTCTTCTGCCCCCTGTATTACCGCGAGAGAAATTTCGGGTATGTGGCGCTGCGGATGGGGACGGCGACGGGCGTGGCGCTCTATTCGGTGCTGATGCTGTTCAACGGCGCGCTGATGAGCCTGTATCTGCAGAACAGCCTGCGCGAATATGCCCGCAAGGTGGAGGATATGTCCGTTCATGATATCATGACGGGCATGCTGAACCGGCGGGGCTTCCAGGAGCGGTACCGGCAGGTTCTTGACCGGGCCCGCCGGGAAGGCAGCTGGTTTGTGCTGCTCAGCGCGGACATGGATCACATGAAGCAGATCAATGACCGGTACGGCCATCTGACGGGCGATCAGGCCATCGGCCGGATGGGCCGGGCGATGGAAAAGCTGAGGAAGGGCGGCATGGAGCCGGTGCATATCAGCGGCGACGAGTTTCTGGCCTTCGGCATCCGGCCGACCCTCGCGGAGGCGGAGCGGGTGCTTTCGGAGGCCCGGGAGGCGGTCCGGCAGCTGAACGAGGAGGAGCCCTGGATGGAGGAGACCAGCGCCAGCTTCGGACTGTATACCGCCGTCCCGACAGCCAAGGATACGATCGATCTTTTCCTGACCCGGGCGGACCATGCCATGTATGAGGAGAAAAAACGGAAAAAGGCCGCGGCGCGGCAGGCGGAAAGCGGCAAATAACAGTACAGCAGAGATGCTTCAAGGAGATGACCGTACATGCCCGGACCCGGCGGCCCGAGAGGAAGGGCCAGCTTCCTGACCGAGGAGGAAAAGCAGAATTCTCCCCGGATTACGAAGGCGCTCGTGAAACGGGTGCTATCCTATCTGCGGCCGTATCGGAAGCACCTGGCCCTGGTGCTCTGCTGCATCGCCGTATCCTCCGTGTGCAGCCTTTTCCCGTCCATCCTGACCGGATACATGGTCGACGTGCTGACGGGCCGGAGCCTCGGAGGGTGGATCGGCGCGGGGATCTCCGCGCTGGTCCGGCTGATTGTCCTGTCCCTGCTGCTGCACCTGGCCTCCAACCTGATCGGCGTGGGAGAATCCTATCTCAGCGCGTGGATCGCGCAGCATATCTCCTATGACATGCGGAACCAGATGTACCGGCATCTGCAGAAGATGTCCCAGCGGTTTTTCACGACGGCGAATCAGGGGGACATCCTGACCCGGATGACCAGCGATATTTCCGGCGTCGAATCCGTGGTGACAAACACGTTTACCAGCATTCTTTCCAACGTGATCACCCTGATCGTCGCCGTGACGGCCATGTTCCGGAAAAACTGGATCCTCGCGCTGGTGGGCATCGCGGTGGTGCCGCTGTTTACGCTGCCCACCCGGATGGCCGGGAAGAAAAGATGGAAGCTGGCGGGGGAGGCCCAGGCCTGCAATGATGAAATCAATGGGATCCTGAATGAGACCCTGTCCGTGTCGGGCCAGCTGCTGGTGAAGCTTTTCGGCCGGGAGGACGCGGAATTCTCCCGGTACCGGGAGGCGAACGGCCGAATGATCAGGCTGAACATCCGGGAACGGATGGCCGGCCGGTGGTTCTTCATGCTGCTCAGCACCCTGACCGCCATCGGGCCGATGCTGCTCTATCTGGTGGGCGGCATGCTGATCATGCGGTACGACAGCAGCCTGAGCGTGGGCGACATCACGGTGCTGGTGGCGCTGCTGGGACGGATGTACGGCCCGGTGAACAGCCTGCTGAACATCCAGGTCGAATGGATCCGGTCCATGGCCATGTTCACCCGGATTTTCGAATACTACGACATGAAGCCGGAAATCGCGGAGAAGGCGGACGCGAAGGAGCTGAAGGACGCCCGGGGAGAGATTGAATTCAGGCATGTCGGCTTCTCCTATGACGGAGAGCGGCAGATCCTGCAGGACATCAGCTTCACGCTTCACAGCGGGGACTGCATCGCCATCGTGGGCCCCAGCGGGAGCGGGAAAAGCACCATCGTCAACCTGATTCCCCGGCTTTGGGATCCCACCTCCGGGTCCGTCACCTTTGACGGCACCGATGTGCGGGATTATACGCTGCACTCCCTGCGGGACGAGATCGGCGTCGTGACGCAGGAAACCTATCTGTTCAACGGAACGATCCGCGAGAACCTGCGCTATGCCAAGCCGGACGCCACGGAGGAGGACATGATCCGGGCCTGCAGGCAGGCCAACATCTACGACTTTATCGAAAAGCAGCCGGAGGGGCTGGACACGGTGGTCGGGAACCGGGGGCTGAAGCTTTCCGGCGGGGAAAAGCAGCGCATCTCCATCGCGAGGGCGCTGCTGAAGGACCCGGCCCTGCTGATCTTCGACGAGGCGACCTCGGCGCTGGATTCGATCTCGGAGGCGGCGATTCAGGCGGCCATCAATCCGCTGATTGAAGCGAGGACCTCCATCCTGATCGCCCACAGGCTGTCCACGATCCTCGCGGCGGACGAGATCCTGGTGGTCCGGGACGGCCGGATTGCGGAGCGGGGCACGCATAAGGATCTGGTTCACGCCGGAGGCACCTATCAGGAGCTTTACGAAACCCAGTTCAGCAAGGCCATGGAATCCTGAGGCCGGAGAAGACGGAAGCCTGACGCGAAAGGGGGCAGGGAGATGAGGGAACGCATGAGAAAGATGCTGTGCATGTTCCTGACCCTGCTGCAAATTGCCCTGCCGGCCCTGGCTGAGGAAACGGGACCGGATATCCGGCATCTGCAGGAGCGGCTGCTGGCCCTGGGGTACGAGATCGGAGAGGCCGACGGGATTCCGGGACCCCGGACCGCGATGGCGGTCCGGCTCGTCCAGCAGCTGCTGGCGGACGCGGGCTTCGGCGTTACGCCCACGGGCGTGCCCGACCGGCAGACCGCCGAGCTGACGGATCGGGAGGAAAACAGTGTGCTGCTGCAGACCCTGCTCAGGGGCAGCTGGGGTTCCCGCGTCCGGGCGGCCCAGAACCGGCTGATTCAGCTGAACCTGCTGTGGGACCTCGCGGACGGCACCTACGGCGCCAACACGGAGAAGGCGGTTTCCGATTTTGAAGCCAAAATGGAGACGCTGTCCCCCGGCCTGGTGACGGAGGACGGAAGGCTCTCCCTGCCCGAATACGCGCTGCTGATGAGCGACCTGAGCGCATACGGCTTTGAGGCGCCGGTCTTCTTCGACGAGGAGCATCCGGAAGGGCTGAAGGCGGAATTCCTGTACGCGAGAAACGCCTGCCTGATCAACGCGGTGACGGGAGAGACACTGCTGGAAAAGAACGCGGACGAAAAGGCGGAGCCGGCCAGCACGACGAAGATCATGACCCTGCTGACCGCCCTTTCCCTGTGCGACCCGGAGGCCGCCGTCGTGATTCCGGAGGAGGCGGCGCAGGTACCGGCGGACAGCTCGCTTGTGCCGGTCTATCCCGGGGAAAAAATGACGATGCGGGATCTGCTGTATGCCATGATGATCCGCTCCGGAAACGACGCCGCCAACGCCGCGGCCGTGCTGTGCGCGGGCAGCGTGGAAGGCTTTGTTGAAAAGATGAACGAGCAGGCGGAGAAGCTCGGCATGAAGAACTCCCGCTTTGTGAATCCGCACGGCTATGCCGCGGAGGGACACTATACCACCGCGCGGGACCTGGTGCTGGCCGCCCGATACGGCATGACCCGGGAGGAGTTCATCCGGATTGTGACCTGCCTGAAATATACCCTGCCCGCGACGGAAAAGAGGGAGGCCCTTCCCCTGAGCCTGAAGTGGGAGATCTTTGACCCGGCCTCGGAATTCTATATCCCGCACGCGGCGGGGATCAAGAGCGGTTACACTTCCTCCGCGGGATTCTGCTATGTGGGCGCGTACCAGGAAAACGGCGTGACCCTGATCGCGGCGGTGCTGGGAGACCGAAGGAGAAACATGGCCTGGACCGATCTGAAACGGCTGTTTGCCTACGGCATGGCGGTGCAGCCGGAGAAATAACGGGGAACACGGCATCAACGGACGCACGCCGGAGGAGACCATGCGGAATATCGGGAAAATCGCCTCCCCCGGAATGACGGAAACGGAGCGCACCATCGTGGAGATCCAGACCGCCAAAACGATCCGCTGAAATGCTCCGAGCCAGGGAGCCAATCAAAAAAACAAAACCGGAGAAAAGGAGAAGGGATCGTGAACAAGAGAGAACGCGTAACCGCAGCCTTCAGGGGCCAGGAGGTGGACCATGTGCCGGTCTGCATGTGGCAGCATGTGCCGCCGGAGTACTGGGGAGATGACGACGCCTTCTCCCGGGTGCAGGCCAAGCTTCTGGAGGACACGGATGTGGACTTCATGAAGCTGAGCGGCGACAAGTATTTCGGATGGCCTTCCCCCATTCTGGAGGGCATCGAAAGCGCCAATGAGCTGATGAAGATCACCCCCCTGGGCCCGGATCATCCCTACATCCGCGGACAGATCGAACGCACGAAGAAGGTCGTTCAGGCGCTGGGCGGCGAGTGCCCGGCCCTGTATCTGGTCTTCGCGCCGCTGAGCTGCATCCGGCTGAAGATCGGCTATCCGAAGATGATGCAGTTCATCCGGGAGAACCCGAAGGCCATGAAGCACGCCTGCCGGATCGTGGCGGGGGACCTGAAGCTGCTGGTCCAGGGCCTGATTCAGGAAGCCGGGGCGGACGGCATCTTCTACAGCGTGCAGAACGGAGAGGAAAGCCGCTTTACCTACGAGGAATACCGGGACTGGGTCACCCCCAGCGACAAGGAGGTGCTGGACTGCGCCAACAGCCTCAGCGGGATGAACGCGATTCATTTCTGCGCCTGGGAGGAGGAAAGGAACCGCCTCAGCGTCTGGGAGGACTACAAGGCGCCGGTCATCAGCTGGAGCCGGTATTTTGACATCATGGACATCCGGGAAGCGAAAAAGCATTTCGGATGCACGGTCTGGGGCGGCTTCGACAACCGGCCCGGCACCTTCCTGTATACCGCCGGCCGGGAGGAGATCGAAAAGGAAACGGAGAACCTGATCGCCCAGGGTGGAAAGCAGGGGTTTATTCTGGGATCGGACTGCAGCATCCGCAACGATCTGCCGGAAGAGCGCATCCGCTGGGTGGTGGAAGCGTCCAGACGGATCTGATCCGGGTCAGGAATCATCAGGGAATGCCGCAGCGCAGTCTGTGCGGTCAGGAATGGGTGAAAGATGGGAAGGAGAAAACGGATGGTGACGATTGGAATCATTGCGGCGGTACTGCTGATCCTGCTGGCCGGGATCGGGTTCCGGCTGGCCGAAACCGCCATGACCGGGAAAAGGCAGACGCTGGAGGAGGCGCGCGCCTGGCAGGCGGAGCACTATGACCTGTCCTGGTATGATTCCCTCGAGAAAAAGGATTATACCGTGAAGGGCCGGGACGGCTACGTCCTCCATGTTCAGCTGCTGAAGAACCCGGAGAAAAGCGCCCGATACATCATCATCTCGCACGGGTATACGGACAACCGTTTCGGTTCTCTCAAGTATGCCTCCATGTATCTGAAGCTGGGCTTCAACGTGATTATCTACGATCTGCGCGGGCACGGCCTCAACGAACCCACCTTCTGCACCTATTCCGTACGGGAAAAGATGGATCTGCTGTCGATCATCGAGGACAGCCGGGGCCGGTATCCGGAGACCGCCTTCCTCGGCCTCCACGGCGAATCCCTGGGGGCAGCCACCTCCGTGGCCGTGCTGGGCGAAAAGCCGCCGGTCGATTTTGTGGTCGCGGACTGCGGATTCTGCGAGATTATGCCGGTCCTGAAGGGCGGAATGAAGGGAATGCACGTTCCGGCCTTCCTGGCGGACATCGCTTCCGTGTTTGCGAAGATCCGCTACGGCTACTCCTTCAGCGAGATGCGCCCGATTGCAGCCCTGAAGGACAATGAGATTCCGATCCTGTTCATTCACGGCGCCGAGGACCGCTTCATTCTGCCGGAGCACAGCGAGAGGATGAAGGAAGCGACCCGGGGATACGCGGAGCTCCATCTGATTCCGGGCGCCGGGCACGCGATGTCCGTGCTGCAGAATCCGGAGATGTACCGGCAGTGCGTGGAAACCTTCCTGGCGGAACGCTTTCCGGGCAGATGAAGGCAGGGAAGGGAAAAGGACAGCCGGTTCCGCCGGCCGTCCGCTGAAAGCAGGGAAAAACCGTCCCGAAAAGGGCGGAGCGGAGGAAAAACGGGAATGGAAAAAACGACAACGGTTCAGATCGTCATGCCGCAGCACTGCAACGGCTACGCCAAACCCCGCCTGTTCGGCGGACAGATCATGGCCTGGATTGACGTGGTGGGCGCGGTCGCGGCCCGCAGGTATACGCAGACAGGGGTGACCACGGTCTGCATCGATCATCTGACCTTTCTGAAGCCGGCATATCTGAACGATACGGTGGTGCAGGAAGCGGTTGTAACCTGGACGGGAAGAACCTCCCTGGAGGTCCGGGTGGACAGCATGGTGGAGCGCCTGGACGGGAGCAGGGAGCTGATCAACCGGGCGTACGCCGTGTTTGTTGCGCTGGATCAGAACGATCAGCCGACGGCCGTTCCGCCCTTCATTCCGGAAACGGAGGACGAAAAGGAAGAATACGCCAACGCGGAGCGGCGGCGCAAAAACCGGATCGAGGGCCGGTAAGCGCCGCGGAAACGAAAAAAGGAGGACAGCTATATGAGACTCGGCGGCACAGTATGCTGCAGGGATATTTCGGAGTTTGAGGAGAAGCTGATCGCGTCCCGGTTCCGGGCCATCACGGCGCCGTTTACCTGCGAGACGCCCCGGGAGGAGATCGACCGCTATCTGGAGATCATCCGGAAGCACGATATCCTGATCGCGGAGGTCGGCGTATGGCGGAATCCCTTTGACCGGGAGAACGGAAGGGCGAACCTGGAATATGCCGTGCGTCAGCTGAAGCTGGCGGATGAGCTGAAGATTCCCTGCTGCGTCAACATCGTGGGCACCGAGAGCAGCGAGGGCTGGGACGCCGCGGACCGGAGCAACTTCACGGAGGAAATGTATGAAAGGATTGTGGCCTCCATCCGGGAAATCATCGACGGGGTTCAGCCGAAGAGCGCCTTTTACTGCATTGAGCCGATGCCCTGGATGATCCCGGACGGGCCGGATGAATACCTGCAGCTGATCCGGGATGTGGACCGCCCGCAGTTTGCCGTGCACATGGATTTCGTGAATATGATCAACTGCCCCCGGAGATATCTGGCGGCGGAAAGCTTCATTGAGGAGTGCTTCCGCAAGCTGGGCCCCTGGATCAGGAGCACCCACATGAAGGACAGCCGGATGGATCCGAGACAGCTGACGACGATCCTGAACGAATGCTCTCCGGGAGAGGGAACGCTGGATTTCGTGAAGGTGCTTCAGATTCTGGACAGATATCTGGACGCGGAGGCGCCGGTGCTGCTGGAGCACATGAGCACCTTCGAGGAGTACCGGAAGGCCTATGACTACGTGGCGGGAAAGGCCGGAGAAGCGCACATCCGGATCTGAGGGAGCGGAAATGTCCAGACCCGGCCCCAAAGAATCAAAAGAAAAATCCCCATCCGGGCTGAGAAAGCCCGGGATGGGGATTTTATTCTGTCCGAAAAGCAGGGGGAGCTTATTCAGCTTCGTCCAGCCGGTATACGCGCCAGACGCCCCGCTCCGGATTGGTCAGGATGACCTTTCCGTCGTTGGAGATCTTCAGATTGTAGGCGTTGGCAATGGTTCCGTCCGCGGGAATGATTTCCTCCCCGTGCTGGCCGATCACGCCGGCGAAGCCGTCGGCGGTCTCCACCGTGGCCAGGGTGCCGGTGATGCCGCTGCCGGAATAGGGCGCGGAAATGTCCTTCCAGCTGCCTTCCAGACGGCCGGCCGCGGCGCTGACCGCGTAGGTCACGCCATTCAGCTTGTCCTCCACCTTGAGCCACGCGGCAAAGGCGCGCACGGCTTCCGCCGGGAACTCAAAGCCGGCTTCACTGCCGTCCGCCAGGGAGACAAATCCGGCCTTCCCGTCCCGAACCGCGTAGATGTATCCGACCGCCTTCGCGCCGGGCAGATCATAGCCCACCTCGGAATACAGGCAGGGAACGAGCTCCCGGCCGGTCACGTCCGCGACGCCGTAGAGGCCGTCCGCGTTCCGCACCTTCACCAGCCCGCTTTCGGCCCGGTAAACCGAATCGTAGGCGGAGAGATCCGCGGTCACATTGCCCTGCAGATCCAGCACCGTCTTGTTCTGGGCGACCCAGTAGGGTTCCCGGACTTCTTCGGGGGTCAGGGTGCAGCCGGGCGCGAAGGCGACCTGACCGCTGCCCTGATGGGTGACGGTCTTCGTCTTGTAGTCGTCGCTGTACTCCCGGTTGCCGTCCGCCGCGAAGGAAGATTTTTCCATCTCTTTATTGAAGAAGGTGTAGTTCCCGTCCAGATCGCGGACGCACAGATAATCCCCGTAGGCTTCCGCGCTGTTGTATTCCTTGCGGGTCAGGGTGCCCTTCTTCTCCCCGGCGTAAAAGACATCCACCGTGTCGATCAGATAGTATTTCTTCTCCGCGTCGGACATCAGCGTGGTCACGGAGGCATCATAGTTCTCGGAGGTGGATTCCACCCAGCGCTGGCCGATGACCCAGCGGTCGGAAATTACGTCCGCATTGAAGTATTCCTCCGGAAGCAGCTGCCGGCCCTGGCCGTCCAGGACGCCGGTGGAGCCGCTGTATTCGGTCTCCTTGGTGACAAAGTACATTCCGTCCCGGATACGGGCATAGGCATAATCGCCGCTCAGCGTCTGGCCGGACAGGTCCGCCACATGATAGTTTCTGTTCTCATCCTCCACGAGCAGGGTGTTCGCGACGGCATTCAGCTCCACGTTCCGCGCCTGCAGCTCGGTGACCGCGGGATCCGCCGCGGCAGCGGTCAGCGCCAGACACAGCGCCAGGATCAGCATCCAGATTCTTTTCATCCGATTCCACTCCTTTTCCTTCCGGGCAGTTTCCTCCCAAAGCCCGGAAACCATCACCCGGGCATTATAGGTCCGTCCTTCTTTTCATGTCAAGCCGGACGGGCGGAGCGGGGATGGCGGAGAACTGCTTTCGCAAGGAATGAGGAAAAAGCCGGAAGGGGAAAAAATCCCGATCCGGCTTTTATCAGTCAGCGCGGCGGATGCTCCGCCATGAATTTCGCGGTCAGATACCCGATTCCCCGGGCCGCGCCGGAGATCAGCGCCCATTTTCCCTTTACCTGATACATTCTGAATCCTTCTTGTCTGTGCCCCGGTCACCGATCCAGGTCGGCGGAGGCCTTCCGCAGAAGCTCGATGATCGGCAGATGCTGCGGGCAGACGCCCTCGCACTGGCCGCACTGAATGCAGTCCCCGGCCTTCCCGCCATGGGAAATCAGATTCTGATAGCTCTCGAGGGGACGGGTGTCTCCGGGATACATGCGGAGGCTGTTCACGACGCGGAAGATGTCCGGAATGCCGATGCCCATGGGGCATCCGTCCGTGCAGTAACGGCAGGCCGTGCAGCCGATCAGCGGCGTATTGAGCATGATGGAGGCGACCTGCTGGACCGCGGCCTGCTCCTCCTCATTCAGCGGCTCAAAATGACGGAAGGTATTCAGGTTATCCATCATCTGCGCTTCATTGCTCATGCCGGACAGAATGGTCATCACTCCCGGCAGCGAGCCCACAAACCGCAGCGCCCAGGAGGCCGCGGAGGCTTCGGGGCGAATCCGCTGATAGACGGCCTCCTGCTCCGGGGTCAGGGACGCCAGAGTGCCGCCCTTGACCGGCTCCATGACGATGATGGGAAGATTGCGCTCCCGGAGGATGGTATACAGCCGGCCGGACTGCACCTTGGGATTGGTCCAGTCCGCGTAATTCAGCTGGATCTGAACGAATTCCACCTCCGGGTGATCGTTCAGAAGCTTCTCCAGCAGCTCCGGGGTGCCGTGGAAGGAGAAGCCGAGGTGCCGGATTTTGCCCTCCGCCTTCTTTTGAAGTCCCCAGCGGAAGCAGTCCAGCTTCTCATAGGTTTCATAATTGCTGCCGTCCTCAATGGAGTGCAGCAGATAGTAATCGAAATATCCGGCGCCGGTCCTTTCCAGCTGCTCCTCAAAGATCCTGTCCCGATCCGCTTTGCTGTGCATGGACCAGGCGGGCAGCTTCGTCGCCAGATAGAAGGATTCCCGGGGATGGCGGCGAACGATCGCCTCCCGGGCCTCCACCTCGGACAGACCGCCGTGATACACATATGCGGTGTCAAAATAATTCAGCCCGGCGTCCAGGTAGGCATCTACCATTTTGCAGACCTGCTCATGGTCGATTTTTCCATCCTTCTGGGGAAGCCGCATCAGGCCAAAGCCCAGCTTGGGCATTTTCTGCATCTCAATCATCCGTACTGTTTCCCTTCTTTTTTTATCTGACGGCCTGAGCCGGCCATCCGGTCCGCTGTCAGGAACCTGCCTGCGCGGAGGCTTGCATCTGAGCGTTATACTCCTCCAGGGTCAGAATCTGATAGCCGGAAAGATCAGCCTCCGGAAGGGCATAGCCGACAACAAGGGATCCGTCGCCGAAAAGATCCAGCTCAAGCACGCCTTCCGTCATCAGAGCCTCGGCGGAGCTGCCGTCGTCCATTTCGATGAAAACGGAGACAGTTCCCTCCGCCTCGGTCAGCGTCCAGCGGCTCACCGCTTCGATCTCCTCATCAAAGGTCATCAGGCCGGTTCCGTCCTCATTCAGCGTCAGGATGGATTCAAAACCCATATCAAGCGCAGTCACATAGAGGCCATCCTTTTTGACGGCGAACATTTTATACTCCCGGGGAAAATCAGGCATCGTCTCAGCCGAAGCGGGAATCAGCGCCGGACCGGTCACCAGGAGCAGAGCGACGAGCAAAACCGAAAGAATCTTTTTCATCATGTGGCAGCTCCTTTTCTGTCGCGGATATTCGGATCTGGAGAAAATTATATCATGCTTCGCCTTTCAGTGTAAATATGCTGCCTGAAGCTCGGATTCCTTTTCCCGGGAGTCAGCTCCGCGCGGCGGCCATGAAGGCCTCGATTTCATCCGGATCCTTCGGAATCTCCCGGCTCAGCACCTCGCAGCCATCCTCCGTGATCAGCAGGTCGTCCTCGATGCGGATGCCGATTTCCTCCTCGTCAATATAGAGCCCCGGCTCGTCGCTGACGATCCAGCCGGGCTGCAGCACATCTCCGACAAAGGATGCGTCATGGCAGTCAATGCCGATGGAGTGGCTGACGGAATGCATGTAGTACTTTCCAACCTCGGCGGGATCGCTGATCAGCCCCAGGCTGACCAGACCCTCGCCCAGGACGGATTTGGCGACGTCGTTCAGGTCCTTCAGGGTGACGCCGGGGCGCGCCGCGGCGGCGACGGCCAGATTCGCCTTCAGCACAAGAAGGTAGATCTCCTTCTGGAGGGGCGTGTACTTTCCGTCCGCCGGGAAGGTGCGGGTGATATCGCTGCAGTAATTGCCGTGCTTCGCGCCGAGATCCATGAGCAGGAGAGAGCCGGGCCGGATTTCCGCACGGTTGGTGTTGTAGTGCATCATGCACCCGTTCCGCCCAGAGGCGGAAATGGTGGGGAAGGCAAAGCGCATGGCGCCCAGGGCCCTGCAGGTATACTCAAAGGCGGCCTGAGCCTGGTATTCGGTCTGGCCCGGCCGCAGGGTGCGCATCACATGCTCCAGCCCCTGGCGGGTGATATCCACGGCCTGGCGGACCTGGGCAATTTCCCCGGCATCCTTGCACTCCCGCAGGGGCACGCAGGCCCTGTGCAGATCGCGCAGCGACGCAGCCGGATAGAGGCGGGCAAATTCCCGGGCCTTCATGGCGTTGTAATCCTCGGGATCCGGCACGGCGCAGCGGTACAGGTCAAAATAAACCTGCTCGATATTGTACCGGCCCATGAACCGGCCGACGGCGGAGGACAGATCCTCCGTGAAGCGGACATCCTTCAGGCCGCTCACGAGGGAGGCCTCCTCCTTCGTCGGCATTTTCCCGGTCCAGCGCTCCTGCAGGGGATCCGCGGCCTCGATGAACAGCATCTCGTGCACCGTTCCGCCCGCCTTCACGGCCAGGAAGGCCATGTTTTCGCGCTCCAGGCCGGTCAGATAGAAGAACTGGCTGTTGACCTCGAAGGGATAATAGTCATCCTCATTGGTATGGATCGGAACGCCCGCATAGCTGATCACCATGCTGCCTTCCGGAATGGTTTCATAAAGCCGGGCCCTGTGTTCCTGTACTGACATCCTTCATGCACCTCTGTTTCTGTTTGATCGAAGGAGAGCCGGCGTTCCGACTTCCCTGTTGTCCGCAAGCAATTGTAGTGACTTTTTCGGGCAGAGTCAAATCCTGTCCGCCGGAAGACCATTCTGGTTGCCGGAGAGGGCCGGATATGATATTCTTATGCCTGAATTACGGATGATCACAGGATAAACGGGGCAGGATTCCGCCTGAGGAGCGCTGAACAGGATGTACTGGTATGAAAAGGACTACATCATGCGCATGATCCACGGGATTGCGCAGATCCTGGCCGCCCTCTGGTTCGGAAGGAGGGAAACGGAACTCCCTTCCGTCATGAGCGAGCAATGCGGGGAGGAAAACGATTATCTTCGCCGCCTGGTCGACAGCGGGCAGATCAACGCGGCGGAGGACAGGCTGTTCGAAATCCTGGAAACGGCGGGATGGGACAGCGAGCAGAAAGCGGCCCTGATTCTGTCCTTCTATGATTATGTCAACGAAAAGGACGATGCCTTCCTCTCGAAGGCCGGATTCAGCAGGGATGAAATATTTGAAGGAATGAGAGACGCCCTGAGGTCGATCGGGAAGGAAATCCCGGAATATCTGAGACTCTGACAGGCAGATCAGGCGACGCCCTTCCTGCAGGAAAACCGGCTTGACCGGGGAAGAACGGACTGATAAGATTTCAGCATTGATCAGTGGAGGAATGAATCACATGAGGATTGCGCTTTCTTTTGACGACGGCCCGAATACGGTGACAACCCCGCAGGTTCTGGATATTCTGGAAGAGGAGGGGATCCGTGCTTCCTTTTTCCTGATTGCGGACAACATCAATCCGGAATCCGCGAAGCAGGCCCTTCGGGCCCGGGCCATGGGATGCGATCTCGAGAACCATTCCAGAACCCACGGGCACATGAGCGGCATGACCGCGGAGCAGATCCGGGAAGAGGTCCGGTTCTGCACGGAGCGGATCGAGGAGCTGACCGGGGAGACCCCGAAGTTTTTCCGCCCGCCCTATATCGATGTGAGCCCCGTCATGCATGAGGTGATCGACCTGACCTTTATATGCGGGGCAGGGTGCGAGGACTGGGTTCCGGAGGTTCCGGCGGAGGAAAGAGCAAAACGGGTGCTGGCCCAGGCGGAGGACGGGCAGATCGTGCTCCTGCACGATTCGGCCGGAAACAGCGCCACCGTGGAAGCGCTTCGGACGATTATTCCGGAGCTGAAGCGGCGCGGATTTGAGTTTGTCACGGTGCCGGAGCTGTTCGAAAAGGCCGGCGTCACACCGGCCCGAGGGATCGTGTACACCAGCGTGTATCAGAAGGCCTGAGCAATGAAACGCCGGCTCCCGGGACCTGTACGGGGATTCCGAAGGCCGCTCCGGATGAACGCCGGAACGGGGAAGAACGCTCAGGCTTCGGTGAGAAGCTGCTCCAGCTTTTCATCGTCATATTCCACTTCATTGGAAAAAAGACGCGCCTGTTCGATGAGGTCGGAGACCGTTTTTCCGTTCCACGCGGCGGTTATCCTCGCGAAGGCCCGGTCCACAAGGCGCACCCGTTCGGCAATCCGGCCGTCATACAGCGCATCGGCCAGATGCCGATAGATCAGATACTCCCGAAGCCGGGCCAGAGGGCCGGTTTCGGACACGGAGGAAAGCAGCTGATCCCGAAAGCGCAGGAGGGCTGATTCCTCTTCGGAAGGAACCTCCGGCTGCTCGTCTGCTTCAACGGATACGGGAACCAGACGCAGGGGATGAGGACTGGTCAGGATCAGCCGGGCCGCCTCCTCACAGGCCATGCCCAGCCCGATTTCAATTCGGTCGGACCAGTAGTTCCGAAAGCGCGGATGATCCGCGCAGATCTGGCACAGGGCATCCTCTCCGGCCCGCAGGATGATTTCGCAGAGATTCTGCTCCGTCAGGAAAGGACATCTTTCCCCCGCGGAAAGGATGAAATGCGGGACGGGTTCCGAAGCAATGCAGCGCTTCAGCTTTTCGCCCAGGGCTCCGTCCATGGCCTGATACCGTTTCATCGTTTCCGGGTCCACATCGATTTCCCAGCCCACGCAGCAGGAATGCCTGCAGGAGCCTGCGATGCAGCGAAAATCCGCGCAGTAATCCGGTGCGTATACTTTCATGGCGCTCAATCCTTCCGCCTCCATTCCATGCTTCCGCCGGACAGAAATCATATTCTTTGATCCGCCGGGCGCGTATTTCCGAGGGAACGGACAGCGGCCGTTCCGGGTCCGGATTATCTGCATTTTAGCTGAAACCGCCGAGGTTGACAATGAAGGTTTTCCGGGAAGCCACAGCAGGGGAGACTCCGGCGGAGAGCCGGCCGGAGCCGGACCGGAACGACGGCGCGGCTCCGGAGGGCCGGCGCCGCGCCGGTCCGCGAAAACGTGTGCAGCTAAATGTATCAGAAGGCCTGAGTTTCGAACGGAGGAGAAGAAAAATTCAATGAAAGCTGTCAAAAATGTTGCCATCGTCAGTCTGTCCAGCGGGATCATGGGAGAAGCATCTGTCCGGTTTGAGGTGGAAATCGGCCTGCGAAGACTGAAGGAATACGGGCTGAATGTCAAATTCATGCCGCATGCCCTCAAAGGGCTGGAATATGTGAACGCGCATCCTGAAAAGAGGGCGGAGGACCTTCTGCAGGCTCTCCGGGATCCGGAAGTCGATATGATTCTGTGCGCCATCGGTGGGGACGATACCTATCGGCTGCTTCCGTATCTGTTCGAACACGGCGAGCTGGCGGAAGCGGCCGCGGACAAGGTGTTTCTCGGATTTTCCGATACCACCGTCAACCACCTGATGCTTCACAAAGTGGGGATGAAGACCTTCTACGGTCAGTCCTTCCTGTCGGATCAGTGCGAGCTCGGGCCAGAGATGCTTCCGTACACCCGGAAATATTTTGAGGAACTGATCACCACCGGGAGGATCCGGGAAATCAGGCCCAGCGATGTCTGGTACGGGGAAAGAGAGCTGTTTTCGGCGGACCAGGTCGGAAAGGCGCTGACCCCGCGCCCCGATCACGGCTTTGAACTGCTGCAGGGCCCTGCCCGCTTTTCCGGAAGGATTCTGGGCGGGTGTATTGATACCCTGTACGATGTATTCTACGGGGACCGATATGCGGATATGCCGGAGCTGTGCGCAAAGTATCACCTGTTCCCGGAGGCGCAGGACTGGCAGGGGAGGATCCTCCTGCTGGAATCCAGCGAGGAGAAGCCGTCTCCGGAGAAATACCGAAAGGCCCTTGAACAGCTGAAGCACGCCGGCGTTTTTGACGCGGTGAACGGCGTGCTTGCGGGAAAACCCATGGATGAAACCTATGCGGAGGAATACAAAAAGCTGCTGACCGAGGTGATCGGCCGGCCGGAGCTTCCGATCGTGTTCAATCTGAATATCGGGCACGCGATGCCCCGATGCATCATGCCGTTCGGGGTTCCGGCCGAGGTAGACGCGGAACAGCAGGTGATCCGTTTCAAAGATTGAGAGAGCTGCTGATGCTCCGGAAAAGCCTGCGACTGCAGGAGACCGGGCAGGGAATGCTTATCCGGCCTTATCAAAGCCCCTGTGCTCCAGGTAAAACCAGGAGATCTCTTCAGGGGTGGAACGGCGCACCGACCGATTGCCGCAGTCGGGACAACGATCCGGAACCTGAGATCCTTTCACATGAAATATAAAATAACAATTCTTATGCGTGCAGGTGCAGATCATCCTGATACCTCCTCAGGCCGCGGCCGGTTCTTCCGCCGCAGATTCAGGGATGGGAACGGCATTCAGCGGCGTGGGCTCCTCTTCCGTCTCCAGGAGCTTTTTCCAGGCATAACCCAGAACGCGGAGGAACCCCTTTTCCGTCTTCTCCGTTTCCCCGTCCAGCCAGTTCCAGAAGAACAGGGACGAGCAGTCATAGGACATGGCGATTTCCGGAAGCTGCTTTCTGCTGAAGGGGCAGCCCCAGCGCATGAATTCGGCGGTCAGATGATCGACGGTTTTTTTCCAGTTATTCATCCCGATTCTCCCTTCTTTTCGTTTGTTCAGGCGGCCCGATGCTCCCAGAAACCGCTCAGGATCTCACAGGAGAGATCATACCTTGCCCAGGCGAGGATGGCCTGATCGCTGGGGAAGGCGCGGCAACGGGAACGGGCTTCCAGCATCATTCTGCGACAGGAACTGTCACCGGCGGTCACAAACTTCTGAACAGGCTTCCCGGCGACCGCCTGGAGCACCTTCCTGATCCCCCGTGTACGTTTGACTGAATTCATTTTCCTGCCTCCCTTCTGCCTCTCAGCATCCTGATGATAGCAAATCGGATGTTCGATTTTTTCAACATCCAGATCGCTCCGCCGGAAAGAAAAAGAGCACCGACGGCCCAGTGAAGCACCGGTCTTCTCTGGCCGTTTTGCCCGGCAGCACCCGGATTTGACTGAACAGCTTCTTCTCTTCGGCAGCGGAAATGATATTGACTTTTCCCTTAAAATATTAAGGGAATGAGAATGGAGGTAAGGGGGAAAATACATTCTATTTCAGGATATAAGGGGATATACTATACTAAGCAACGAAAAGCAAGGTATGAATATTGGGCATCAAGAAAATGAACGGATTCGACATGCCCCGGGAGTGGCCTAAACGTTGCTTTTCGTAGCAGGAAGGAGCTTCTTGTAACATTGACCAGGATTTTGTTTATCTGCCACGGCAACAGTCCCTACTCCATCGCAGAACGCGGCGTTGTCGGGCAAAACGCGGCAAATCGCGGCAGTGGAAAAGGGCCTGGGCGGACTGATGATCGGCAACTTTGACGGGGCCGCTCTGGCGGCGGAGCGCCGGTATCCGGAGCACCTGGTGCCTCAGCTGGTCATTGCCCTGGGAAAGCCGGCGGAAACCATTGTGCTGACGGAGGTCGGGCCGGACGGCTCCACGGCCTACTGGCGGGATGACCAGGATGTGCACTATGTGCCCAAGAGACGGCTGGAGGACGTGGTGGTGCCGGATTTCCGGCATCGCGGCGGCTGAGTTACAAATGCCGTTTTCCACGTAACCGTTTTTTGGACTTCCATGTAACCGAAACGGAGACGGAACCCCGGAATAAAGCAGCGCCGCCCCTTCCCGGCCGGGAAAGGGCGGCGCTTTTTGCTGAACGATGATCAGCCGGCAGACACCAGGGAAAGAAGCACATCCACCATTTTCTCCATGGCGGGAACGGGGATCAGATGTGGCGGGAGAAAACGGCTTTCACATCCTCCGCGATGGCCGCGCCGGACGCGAGAACGGCGGTGGAAAGATCGTACCGGATGTCTCCGGGATGCAGCGGCATGCTGAAGGTTCCGCCGGCCTCGCGGACGATGAGGCTGCCAGCCGCGTAGTCCCACGGCTTCAGGTTCAGCTCAAAGAAGGCGTCGTGGCGGCCGCAGGCGAGCCAGGCCAGGTCAATGGCGGCGGAGCCGCTTCTGCGCACATCCGCGCAGGAATGCAGGTACGCCAGCGCCAGACGCATACTCTTTTCCGCCAGCTCCGTGTGATAGGGGGAGGTGCCGAAGGCGATCAGCGCCTTGTCAAAAGGGCGATTCGACACATGGATCGGTTGTCCGTTCAGGGAGGCTCCTTTTCCGGCTTCCGCATAGAACATCTCCTGCATGTAAGGCTGCCAGATGAGGCCGGCGACCGGCTTTTTGCCTTCGCACAGCGCGATGGAGACGGCGCTGCAGCGGTAATCGTGAATCAGGTTTGTGGTTCCGTCCACGGGGTCGACAATCCAGGTCGGGGCATCCGTGAGCGGGTCGTTTTCCTGCTCCTCGCCGATCATCCGGGATCCCGAAACCAGCGCGAGAAGCGCCTTTTGCAGATATTCCTCCACTTCGCGGTCAATATTGGTCACAAAATTCGCGTGGCCTTCCTTCTGATCAATCTCCGAAAGTGCCCGGGCAGAAAAGAAGCTGCCAGCCTCCCGGGCGATCTGCATCAGTTTTTCCCGCATATCGTTTCCTCCGTTTCCAGGCGTATGAATGACATCGTCTGCTCATTATATCATGCGGGCGGTCTTCTGTGGTATAATCAGGCGAAACGGAGAGAAAAAAGGAGATGCGACAGCATGCAGGCGGTTTATCATCTTCCGGGACTGTTTGAGTTTTATGAGCTCTATGAAAAGTTTCTGCCGCTGTTCAGGCATCACAGGGACTGGTTTTACGACTGGTGCGACATCGGCTCCGTCTACGGCGCTCCGGCCGGCTGCCGCTGGGACGGGGGCCGGGCCGGCTACGGGGAAGCGGATCCGGAAGCGGCGGCGGAGCTGATGAGGGAATACGGCATTTCCGCACGGCTGACATTCAGCAATTCCCTGCTTCGCGCGGAGGATCTGGCCGACCCGGAATGCAACCGGCTGTGCAGCCTGTTTGAAAGCGGCGGATCGGTGCCCGCCGGCGTGATTCTCAGCTCGGACCTGCTGCTGGACTATCTTCGGGAGAAATATCCGGGATTGTATTTTGTCTCCTCCACCACCAAGGTGCTGAGGAAATTTGAACAGCTGGAGGAGGAGCTGGCGCGGCCGGAATTCCGCTTTGTGGTGCCGGATTTCCGGCTGAATACGGAAACAGACCGGCTGACAGGCCTGACGGAGGAACGGAAGAAAAAGACGGAGCTCCTCTGCAACGAGGCCTGCTGGTTTTTCTGCCCCGACCGCAAGGCTTGCTATGAAAATGTGTGCCGGAAGAATCTGGGGGAGGACTGCGGGGATCATATCTGCGTATCCCCGTCGGCGCAAAGGGGGTACCGTTTTTCCGACGCCATGGAAAACCCCGGATTCATCGGTATCCGGGACATACAGGAGAAGTGGCTGCCGGGCGGCATCAACCACTTCAAGATTGAAGGCCGGAGCCTGGGAAGCGCGGTTATTCTGGAATTCCTTTTGTACTATCTGACCCGGCCGGAATATCAGCTGCGGGTTCGGGAGGAAATCTATCTGGACAGCGCACTGGATCTGTTCTGATGCCTGCCGCGGCTTTTCCGAAAAAAAACTGCCGCCTGCGCGGTGTGCTTCGTATGAAAAAATGTCCGGGCGGACCGGACAATGAACCCATACCGGGGAGGAAGGTACCCTGAAGAAGTTTCTTGCGGTTTGCGTGATTCTGATGCTGACGCTGGCCGCGGCGGTGAACGCGGGCGCCTGCACGGCGGTCTATGTGGGCCGGGAAGTCAGCGAGGACGGGACGACGCTCATCGCGAAATCCAACGATTATCAGGATAATTTTGCGAACTACGTGACGATCACGGAACGGGTGGAAAACCAGCCCGGCAGGCGGATGTCCGTGGACAATGAAGAAACGGTGTTCGCGGAGCTGCCGGCAACAACCTTCCGGTACACCTCCACACCTTTTATGGACAGACAGTACGCGGGCCTACAACGGGCTGGGGAAGGACGCGACCGTGTGCGCCAATGAGTACGGCGTCATGATGATCATGTCCATCACGTCCTTTTCCAACAAGGCGGCCCTGCAGGCGGACCCGCTGATTCCCAGCGGGCTGACTGAATTCACGGCGGTGGATCTGGTGGTCTGCCAGAGCAAAACGGCCCGGGAAGCGGTGGAGGTTCTGGCCTCTCTGCTGGACCGGTACGGAAGCAGCGAGATCAACATCGCCCTGATCGCCGATCAGCGGGAAACCTGGTATGTGGAAATGTACAACGGTCATCAGTACGCGGCGGTGAAGCTGCCGGAGGACCGGGTATGCGCCTTCGGCAATGAATTCCTGCTGGAATATGTAAGCGATTACGAGGACAGCATGGGCCACAGCGACATCAGCGTGACGATGAACACTTACACGCACCTGGGGCTGGAAGAAGCGGTGTCAGAAACGAACCGGCTGCAGCAGCTTGAGAGCGCCCGGAAGGAGCAGGCTGCGCTGGAAGGAAAGAGCGATGAGGTCCGGATTTCGAAGAAGATGTTCCGGGTTGGATAAAATATCCGCATTTGCCATCGGCTGACGAAGCTCAGCCGTTTTTTTGTTGCCTGCAAGGGGCTCAATATGGTATTCTACAAGGCGATCAGGGCACGGCTTCCGAGTAGTAATTTCGAGCGGTTTTACTACGATTTTACTACTTTTCATGGCCCCGATAAGTCACAAAAAGCAACGAAAAGCAAGGTATGAATATTGGACATCAAGAAAATGACCGGATTCGACTTGCCCCGGGAGTGGCCTAAACGTTCCTTTCGTTGCCGGAAGGAGTTTCCTGTAACATTGACCAAGCTTTTATTTATCTGCCACGGCAACAGTCCCTACTCCATCGCAGAACGCGGCGTTGTCGGGCAAAACGCGGCAAATCGCGGCAGTTGATCGAGAAGCTGACTACCGTTTTACTACCATTGGACAGAGTAACGACGGAGAATGTATGGAACCGGAAAAATGTACTACCATTTTACTACCATGGATGCTTCTAAACCTTATGTACCAACGGGTTCGGAACTTCTATTGTACGAGTTTTTGCGATAGAAAGAGCACTCAGTTACGCTGGATGCCCACAGTTGCGGCTGTGAGGGC
>CACYWL010000013.1 GCA_902778055.1 uncultured Eubacteriales bacterium
CAGACTGACCTGCCCAGTCTGCGGAAAAACCGGAATGTGCAAACACATAATCGTCAGATGAGTCTGCTCGGGGAATTCTCTGTTTGAAGAGCAGATGATGCCCCGGAAAACCGGAAGTTAAGCCCGCTAATGCCACTCGGCGATTGTCAGCAACTTGTTATGTCCAACGAAGGCAACCTGTTATGTCCAACGCAAGCAAATCGTTCACATCGATGCAAGCAACCCGTTCACATCGACGAGATGTGAACGGAATGGTCGGGCAACGGAGCACGTTCAACCAAATGCGTACCTTCTTGAGGGAAATTTGCGTACCCCTACAACCCGCAGACCCTTTGAAATCAACGGCTTCAGCGGCTCTCCAAAACGGTTTGATGTTTCAACCACATAGTGAGAGCACATCGTTCACACTGTTCCGGTATCCGAAGAAACAATTGATTATCCGGAGAAAATTGTATAAAATGAAAGCAGCAAAAGAAAACAGGACTTCGGATGAATCCGTAATTTGAGGAGGTATGACCGTGAAAAAGCATCTGGTATCATGGAGCTGTTTGTGCCTTGCGCTCTTCCTGGCATTCCCGTTGGCCTTTGCTGAAACCGGCGAAACAGCTGCTTATGCCATCGAGAAGACAACCTATCCCTATCTGTATTGCTTTGAAGAGGATACGGAGCCGGTGATCGGCGAAATGAATCTGTACTTCATGGATGGCGGCGACGTGCCCTATGTGGCGCTGACAGAATTCCTTCCCGTTCTGGCGGAGATGTATAATACGCGCCTGAAATGCGACGATGGCAGTCAGATTTCCTATGAGCTCGAGATTGTCAGGCAACAGGACAGCAACAGCGTTTTCATCGTCAAGCGTCCTGACAACGGGAGCATCTGGTTCATCCAGCCCGGCGATGACACCATGACCTTTACGAATTACAATTCATTCGGTCACAAACCCGGAACCAGCGCACTGGTGAGTGTGACGGATCTTCCGGATCTGAAACAGACCTTTGACTATTCCAAAATCGTACTGGACCTGATGTATGCATTAAAAAACGGCGAAGATACGACGAAACTGCAGATAATGGCAGCCGGCGGCATCAGGGCAGCGGAGGATCCGGCGGCGGAGCATACCCTGTTTGTATCGTCCAATAAAGTTTATAACCGGAACGGAAAGCCCCTCACCATGGACCTGGGAAAATACAAAATTGATATTGTCAGCCGGGGAGACGAGTGCTATCTTCCCCTGCAGACGATGAGCGACGTGTTTTTCAGTCTCCAGTATATTTATTATGTTTTCAACGGCGAAAAGGTCATCGGGGACGTCTACAAAGGTCAGCTCATGGACCAGGCATACGAAGCAAAACCGGCTGACATGAGCCAGGAATACGCCCTGTTCAACTTCCATGAGCTCTGCTTCGTCATGGATTACTTCTATGGTTTAAAAACGGAGCACCGCATCGACAGCTTCAGTGATTTCCTAATGCTGGATGCAGCCGCATTTGCGCAGCTGTCCGGTACAGATTCCATCGCGTTCGATGCCGCGCTGACCGAAATCCTGCTGCAGTTCTTCGACGACGGGCATTCCGCCATTATCAGGAACAGCTGGCGCAGCGGACTGCCCGAAGGCATCGAATTTATCAGCATGTTGGCCAACATGGGCTATTCCACAATAACAAAAAGCGGAATCGGGGCAAAGCTGACCGACATAAAAAAAGCCGCGTACCCGGACGGTATTCCCTGCTATGAAGAAATCGGCGATACCGCTTTCGTCACTTTTGATTCCTTTACCGTCAACCGGAAGCCGGAGGAGTATTATGAAACGGAGCTTCCGGACGATCCGCAGGATACCATTGAGCTGATGATCCATGCCAATCGGATGGTACGTCGTGAAGGCAGCCCAGTCAAAAATATCGTGATCGACCTTTCTTCAAACGGCGGCGGCAATTCAGATGCAGCCATTGCCGTGGCCAGTTGGTTTACGGGAGAAGCCAGGTTTTCCCTGCTTGATACGATGACGGGCGCGGAAACCATCACCTGCTACCGCACGGATCTGAACCTGAATGGCATTGCGCTAAGCGATCCGGAAGGCGGTTCCGGAACCTACGATCCGGGCGACACGGTTGCCGGGCAGTATAACCTGTACTGCCTCATTTCCCCGTCATCTTTCTCCTGCGCTAATCTGGTGCCCGCCATCTTTGAGCAGGCCGGCGGGATCACCCTGATCGGCCAGCGCACCGGCGGCGGTTCCAACGTGGTTTTTCCCGCTTCGACGGCATCCGGCATGCTCTTCCAGATGTCTGGCCCGCTTCAAATTACAACCTATAAAAATGGTTCTCTTTACGGCGTCGATACAGGCGTTGAGCCCCATATCCGGCTGAACAAACCGGAATCCTTCTACGACAGGGAAGCGCTGGTGGAAATGATCCACAATCTGAAATAATCCCTGATGAGTTCATTTAAAAGATCGGTGGCAGGAACATTAAAAAGGTATAGCCATGTCACTGAACGAAGATTTGAATAGCAAGTCCGGAAAGTAATCGAAGAGAAGAAGGGCCTGTATTCTGCAGACAAATGTCTTGGCACATGCAATATATTTCTCAATTACACTCCACGGATATCAATCGTTTCTGTGGAAGAATAGGTGGTTATGATCAGCAGCGATTATTACATGGACCGTGCCGTCCGGAATGCATCGGAAAGCGGTTTTGTTCATGTGATGAGGCTTCCGGCTCCCTCCGGCTTCCTCGCCTACGGTGCGAACATGCTGTCATAAGTCGTACTGGATCTGAATGACATCACAAAACAACAGGCGGTCCGCCTGCCGTGATGGAAAGCGGATCGCCGTACGATACATGATGATTCCCTGATTACTTTGCGGAATAGAACTCCGTTTTTGTCGGGTTGGCCTGGATCAGAATGGAGCTCTGATTGAACACCCGGATCAATTCATCCGCCGCGGCGTGAATCTGATCCTCCGTGGTATCGCTGAGATAAATGACCAATGTATACTCCTGGCACTCCGTGCCGTCGTCGCCGACCCAGAAACCCGAATGACAGCGTCTTCAGCCTGGAATCCGGATATTTTTCTGCTGCGGTGCCCGGTATCCGGGAATCCGCCGCGTTGAAAGCCGATAAGGTAAACGCGACGCCGGTGGTTCACCGCTGGAAGTCAAAAAAACGATCCGGACAAAAAGTCCGGCTTGTCCGGCAATTCTACCTCTTTCTGGAGGACTTGAGAAATGGGGAGAAACACACCGCCATCCATATGGAGAAAACATTCCTTCCCAGCGAAGCAGTGAACTGTTTCAGTCCATAACGGATGAAAGCCGGCATGTGGGTTCAATTCTGTATCAATGAAAAAAAGTTTAATGGCATAAAGAGGATAACGACAGTAAAGTGACGAATTTATCGTATCATAATTTCCAGAATTAGTGCGACCGGTTGATCTGACAAAGCAAACGCAACTTGACGGTTGCATTTAATATGGAAAATGAGTTTATTTGAGAATTTTGGTTTTTTGCTGCCACCTGCTTTCCGGCGAGCGTATAAACAGATGTCTGGCCGCTGAGCAGGCCGGCGCAATTAAATAAAGAAAACGATGAGAGAAAAAAGAGGAGGACACAACGATGAAGAAAGTACTTGCAACCCTGCTGGCTCTGACCCTGATGGTAACCGTCGCGGCAAGCGCCGCCCTGGCGGAGGGATCCGCCGCACCGACCTTCATAGCCGGCGTCCAGTTCAACATGGATATGGACCAGGTGATGAATCTGGTAAACCTGCCGAATCCGGAAATTGACAGGGAGCGGACCCGCGGCGACGTGGAGCTCTGGGAACTGGATTATGAGCATGTCAACGGCGGCGACGGCTTTAACGGTGACCTGAAGTTCAGCTTCGTCGGCAACAGCCTCGTTGCCATCCGCTATGATCTGGAAGAGGGCACCAACTACGAAGCCATCAAGGACATTCTGGTAAAAACCTATGGCGACGCGGTTCCCTTTGACGCCACAAACATCGGCAATGCCCGGTACGTGATCGACGACGACGGCGATCTGAAGGATTGCAAGGAAATGATCGTGCGTGATGACTTGATCGTTGTGCTGGAGCAGGACCGTGAGGGAGACATGGATGTGACCATCCTGGATCCGACCGCCGCATATATCAAGAACTGACAGAGAAATCCCCTTCACTTTTTCAGGCAGCTGCCCGCGACAGGCAGCTGCCTTTTTTACACAAAAAAGGGGCCGTCGGTCAGCCAGACGGTGAACACCTTCTGCAATGCGGTCAGGTATTCCATGGTATTGGGGGAGAGCAGACATTTCTTGATGTCAGCGCCCTTTTTACCAGATCTGTCAACTCCTGGTTCAGCCCTTTCTCCGGCATTCAAAAGAGGGATCAAGGAGCGGGATGCCGGGAAGCGGCTGCCCTGAAAAACCTTCATTTGCAAAAGTAACGTCTACTCTGGACTGGAACTTACTCGTATTAGAACTTTTGCCAGTAGTTTTGTTGTTGACAATGAATCACGTTTTACCAACTTGCTGTCATTTGTGCAAGCCCGGAGCGGTTTCGCGCAGGCTGCTCCCGGGCATTTACTTTTATTCGCTGTACAGGATTTTCCCACAGATCCTGTCCGGATCCATTTGTTCCGTGAAGGTTTCGCGTGCCGGCTCTTCAGGAGGATTCACCTGAAGGGTATATTTCCCCCTGGGCGTGATGAGGGTAACCGGCCGGCCGGTATCCCCCATGCCCGCCATCCGGTATCCGGACCCGGCCTTTCGGGATGCTCAGCCGGCAAAGAAGCTCACGACCGGGCGGGAGCCTTTAATCAGGGACAGGCCGTAAAGCACCATGGCCAGCGAAACAATCCAGATCGCGGTATAAACGATGATTCTCGCCGCGCCTTTCAGTCCGTTCAGGGTGAAGTGGACATACCGGGCATTCAGTTCGATGACAGCGTAGCAGACGGCAGTCACCGAAATGCTGATCAGGAGCACCGCCCACTGGTTCTGGAACACGGCGCCGCAGGCCAGAAGGACCACCAGGCTGATACCGAGCAGGACGTCGCTGACACAGTAGTAGCGGTTGATGTTCTGGGACAGGTGGGCCATGAAAGCGGGGACTTTTCCGCCTGTCAGGCGGCAGATGTGGTAAAGAACCGCCATGATGATAAACGCGTTCATGCATGAGGAAACGGCGTCCAGCCCCAGATCAGGCTCAGACTGCGGATCAAATTCCGGCGTCAGCGGGACAGGAACCGTCATACGAAGGACTAAATAGATTGCCGCCGCCGGAACACAAACCAGCAAAACCCGGTTCGCCAGCCTGCGCTTGTCCGCAATACGGGGATATATTCCGCCGATCATATATCCGACAGTCACAAAAAAGAAGTAGCTTCCCAGCGGGAACAGGCTGTCGCCGGTTTTGATGAAAAGATTCAGGAACCGGCGCGGCAGGAACTCTTCCGTCACTTCAGCGGTGGAAAAGAGCAGGAGTGTCAGGCAATTCATCACAGCTCCGATGGCCAGGATCCATCCGTCCCGCAGCTTCAGCTTTTTCAGGAGTGCCATGAGCAGGAAGGCGAGACCCGCAAAGGTCATAATGTCGGACTGGAAAGTGTCAAGAATAAACGGGACAAAAGTCTGCTCCCCGGTTGCCAGGAAAGCAATCAGGCCCGGAAAACCGGTGCGGAGGAGATTGAGGAGCTGGCCGACCGTCAGCAGGGCGATGCCGCGGAGAGCGGTGTCCTTCGGATCCTGGCGCCTTGAATAGCGCATTCCTATGCCCATGCAGATCATGAATGCAGCCGCTCCGTTTATGTAGCCGGTATTATAAATGGCGTTCGTCAGGAAGCCGGAATTCTGGAGAAAGCCCTGAAAGCTATGTACTACAATCATCAGGATGATGATGACGGCTTTTGTCATATCAATTTCCGGCTGCCGACCTGTGTTCACTTTTTCATCTGCCAGGTATTTCATGCTTTTTCACCCCTGTCCGCCTGTCTTTGGGATACATGCATTTCGTGATCTGAATCAGGTACCGGTATAGCAGAACGCTTCGTTTTTATCAATGAACCGGAAGCTGACTGCCGGATTGCGTTTACGCAGGCATTACGGAGGAAACCGCCGGCTCCCGGGGGCCGGCCGCCGCTATCGCCCAGCCGAATATGGCGACGCCCAGGCCGAGGCAGAGCTTCTGGGCGGCGGAGGTTCCGGCGTTGCCCATGCCGACCGCGTCAACGCCTGTCTTGAGCCGCCCGTACGTGAGTGAATCGGCCACGAGTCCCAGGGACATGCCTGAAACCATGCCGAGGCCTATGCCCTTCAGGCGATAGGCCGGATGCATATCACAAGAAGAAATTAAAGACAGCAAACGTTTCATCAAAAACAGGACTCCTTTATATAGCGTCTACGGGTTTCATCAACATAAATAAATTTATCCAACCGTCCCATTTTCGTTAGGCACATTTGTGTGGGGGCATTCCACCCAGCTTCCGGTGCCTTCATCATCCGTCAGAGAAAAAGTATATATTCCTTCATAGATTGTTCCCGAATCCATCATCTGATAATGTTCATGAAATTCCATCGTAAGACCATAGGCTTCTGTTGATCCGTCAAATGTTAAGAGCAACTTCAAATATGGGCTATTCCAAAATCCCTCTGTTCCGTCACAGTTTTCGACAGTCCAGGTTCCCGTTTTAACTTCTTTGTACCAGGCTGGGTTTAAAGGGTCAGCAATCACCTGATCAAAGGAATATTCCTTATCGTAATCCAAGCTGCAGGCCTGTACTTTTCCTTCGTCCGGTCCCTCAGGCCGAAACATCAGGCATTCGTACGTCATGTTGCCGCCTGCTTCGAAGAGCCATGCACGTCCTTTAAGATAGCTGGCTGCGGATGCAGCATTTGTAATCTTCATACTGTCAACTGTGATTTCTGTCGTCAAAGAGTTGACGGGTACAAAACCGCGAACCTTTTCCTGCCCTTCATATTCAATATAGGCCCAATCGCCCATGGATGACAGCCAGCGAACGGATATGCCCTCAGGAATATCGAGCAGCTTTGTCTGCGAATACAAAGGATCATCAGTCAGGACAGCAGCTGTTGTGGTAACTGCATCCCTTGCAGTATTATGGAAGTTCAGCTCTTTCACATCTGTTTTCTTTGGAAGAGCTTTTTCCTTAATGTAGCCAAACCGCATATGGTCGCTGCTGATATCATACTGAATTAGAATCCAGCCGTTTTCTTTGCCGAATACCTGAATCCAGTCGTTGGTGGAAACCGCTGCCTTCCCGTTGCCGCCGCGCAAATAGTTTTCGCTGGGGCCGGAATAGACGGAATACTTCTTTTCGCCGGTAAACTTAATATTCTCAGCTTCCAGTTCTCCTTCAGGGATTTCAGGCGGTGTGGAGAGGGTCTCCCTTGCCTTATCCGGTGATTTCGGGAAGGCTGAAAGGCTGAAATAGCGAAGGTCATTTTCAATGATTCCGCTTACGCTGTCTTTCGGAACACAGTTATCGTTGCAATAAATGACTTTGTTGTTATAGATGTAAGCCAGCGGATAATCCTGTCCGGGCGTTGCCACATGGAAAACGTACCAGTGGCCGTCATTGCGCAGAACGAGACCAATCGTTCTGCTCCAGATTTCCTCGTTCTCCGGTACAACCCAGCCTATATCCACCACAGCACCGAGAGGAATGTTGTATCCGCTGCGTCCTTCAAATCTCACAGCACCCTGATAATACGCATTCATCTGGAAGAAGCCTTTCCCCTGAGGAATTGCATTGGAAGTTTTCAGTACCAGATCCCAGTTGTTTCCATCCGCTGAAAGCTTGAATACATACAGGATATTTTGTTTTTCCGAAGTGGCTGCAACGAAGTAAAAATCCCCTTTTCCGGTATTGTCAAAAATTCTGGATGCATTCTCTCCAATGGTGTATCCATTGAAAGAATCCGAGGAAAAGTATTCCCGAAGCGATTCGGGAAGCGTTTCATCCTTAATGTCTGCGCCAGCAAATGCCATCGCAGGAACCAGGAACAGTACAAGCAGAAGCAGGAATAACATTTTCTTCATGGGGAATTGTCTCCTTCTTTCTGAATTCGATTGCGGGCATCTGGAAAACGTCCACATTATAATAGACGATACAGGACAATCCTGTGCCGCGGAGAATCGGTCAATCGGCTTCTTTGGCTGCGATCCATTCACTCCAGGGGATCATGTAATCACCATTCATTTCCTGCAGATAATCATAAACCTGCCGGATGCGTTTTGCCCTCAGGGCGTAAACTTCTGCGATTTCGCTTTCCGGATCTGCGTAGGGAATATAGTTGCTGCCTGTCATGGCGTGGCGGAGCATGATATCCTCAAAGGGCACGTCCGGATTTTTTATCATGTCGTAAATTTCCATAAAGATGGCGGTGCGGCTTTTCCCGGCGTGGCAGTGGAAATGCAGCCAGACCTGATCCTTGTCCAGGGTCTGCACAAAGCTGATAAACTGATCCACCGCTTCTTCATAGGGCCAGCCGTGGTCCGGACAGGGCAGGCGGAGATAATGGAAGCCTTCGCTTTCTACCAGTTCTTTTTCGGTCATCACGGAGGTGATATCAAGATCGGCGGATTCGCCCCTGACGTTATCCTTTACTGCATAAACGGTGAGGGAGGTTCCTTCCAGGGAGCCGAAACGTTCGCGTTCATCCGACTGTGCCTCTTCAAATGTCATGCCCTTGTAAGCCCAGTTTCTGTCGCCGTACCAGGAAACAGCGATCCCGTTGATCAGCGCGTGCCCTTCAATCCGGCAGTCGACGATCCAGATTTCTTTTCCATCCGCCAGTTCACGCAGGCGCTCTGCCAGTTCGCGGAACTGGTTTTCGGAAAACTCCGCACTGCCTGAGATGTTCAGGGTGTCCATTCCCCTGGTATCGGGCATAACTTCCGGATCCAGGCCGAACTGATCCGCGAGATCCGCTTCCAGCGGCGTGAGTGTATAGGCGCCATCCGTCAGGAAACGCACGTTTTTCAGCGGATTCTGCCAGGCGTCCAGACCGTTGTCAAAGCGGAAGAAAGGCTCATAACCGGATTCTGCCGCCGCAGCGGAAACAAGCAAAAACAGGGTGATAAATATCGGCAGGACCCGGATCAGGAAAAAACGATTGTTTTTCATACCGAAATGCTCCTTACCGTTAAATATACTGCAGGCTGCCCAGGATCTGACGTCCGGCTCACCGGTCCGTCATATGCTATATACGGATGAAACTGCCGTCTGGCAGTGATTACCGGCCGATTTTCAGCGGCCGGCTGTCGATGAAATCATCCACGTCCCGGTCGATCCCTGCCAGGAGGTCCGACGCGGCCTGTTTGATGTACCCGGCGTATCTGTCCGCAAGCCGGTCAGCCATTGCCGAGATCTCCCCGTCGGAAACCAGGGCGGTCATCATGCGGTCATCGGCGGCGAACGCTGCGTTCACTTCCGCCTGCAGACGATCCGCCTCAGCGCACAGCCGGTCAGTGAACGCCTTGTCCGAAAGGTACAGCAGGACTGCTTCCGCCGTTTCGGCATCCACGGATTTCCCGTACCTGTCATAATAGGCGCCGTCCTCATGCTGCCGGTAGTATCTGCCGTTCCCCGCGTTTCCGATCTCATTGAAAAGCCAGTAGACGGATTCCGGATCGAAATCGTCCGGCGTCTTTGTTGAATAGCAGGCCGGAGCCGCAGTCATGGCCGCGGCATAGAACGGGATATAAACTGAGAACTCCGACGGTCCCAGGGCCAGCCACTCGACTGTGGAGATGCTGACCGGCAGCAGGGGATCCTTCCGCACTTCGAACAGGTGGATCTCATTCTGGCGGTACGTGCCGATCGAGCGCATGGGCGTGCCGTCAGCCGCCGTATTCAGGGAAGTGGTCTCATAGGGCGTTCCTTCGCCGTGGGATCCGTAGATCCGCCGGAGGAGCGTCATGTCGATCGTCCCGTTCACGGCTTCGGACGGCCGGTATTGCAGACTGAACGGGCCGACGGCCACTTCTTCCGCGGAAGCAAACGGCCAGACGTCCCTGACGGACGCAGCCGGTACCGGCACCACCTCAAGCGATTCCGCCAGTTCCCGGTTCAGTTCGTACGCCGCGTAATAATATCTGTAGCTCGCGGACTGGACGTATCCGTTTTCGTAGGACTTTGCCACGTTGATCTGATGGTCGCCCGCAACATCTGTGGCGTAGAATCCGCCGCTCTTCGCGACGGAGATCAGCCCCGGTGATGCGACGATGTTCTCATCCGTGACATCGACCTGCTGCGTCATGATCGCATTGGGGGACAGCGAAACGGTATCGTCGGACAACCTCGTTGCGATATACTGGTGGCCGGAGACGATCTCAAAGATCCACGTCTCCTGCCGGTCGGCGATCAGTATGGTGCTGACCTCCGCACAGTCCGGATGATCCGGGGACGGATAGCCATGCCCGTAGGTATCGATGCACGCTGCCAGGATCTTCACGCCGTCCTGCGCGGTTTCCGCAGACTGAAGGATCCAGGAAGCCATGGACATTTCCGTGATCCCGCCGGCTGTCAGCGGATCGGCCGTCAGCAACCGGTCGTTGAAAAGGGTGGTAACGGTCGCGGATACCGAAACGCCTTTCTCATTGATCCCCGCTTCGCCGAAGGGGACGTGCGCGATCCCGTCGTACTCGGAAGGGTCATCCATGATCGCGCTGTAGCGGAGCGTATGCGCCGGACAGGGCGCGCGGAAACCGTGATCGTCCTCGAACAGGTCCTCCGGCCCGTGATCCGCGGCTGGGACAATGACGAACTGTTTGGCGTAATCAGGCCCGAAGTCCTCTGAGCGGCATACATAGGCGGAACCGTTCGCCGTGGTTTCGCAGCCGGCGCAGAATCCGGTACAGGCATCCGAACCGCCCGGGAACGATGAAAGACAGGTCAGCAGGAGAATCCCCGCCGCCAGCATCCCGCATGTAACGCGCAGCCGGCCCGGTTTTCCGGAGGCCGCAGGCTTCAATTGCAGCATAACCGTCCCTCCCTGCAGAGTGTGTCGGCAGTCATATAAGGAAAGCAGCGGGTGTTTTTCCGGACTGAACCGGTTTCTGATTCAAATGATAACTCATATTTCGCAGCCTGATTTCACTGTAGAGTCCACTTGATACAGTAAACAAAAAACGGCTGGAAGCGTTGAAACTAAAAGAAAAATGGTGGTATAAACCTCTATTTCATGGTATAATGGAGTTGACGAAAAACCATTCCTGAAGCAAGGAGGCTTATACCATGAACAGTATAGAGGAAATTTTCGATAATAGCAACCAGCTGATTGACGGAATCCACCATTTTTTGGATCGGTACATCGGAAATTCACTGCTTCGGAAAAGCTGAATCCATAAAATTGTGGACAAGATTATGTCCAAGGGATATGAATACCCAGACAGTCCATTGTTGCGGCTGTTGGGAAAGAATCTGAAGGACTCACCGATACTTCAGAAAGTGGTCAAAGCCAAGGATTTGCTGATCGACAAGTGATGCTAGAATAAAAATCGTCCAAAAAGTGAGAGAATCCGTTGGATATGCGCTATACTATGTCCGACAAGAATGAACTCACCATGCCAAGAGACACCAAGCAACACAGCCAACAGTTCAAAGAAGATGCTGTCAGGTATGTCAAGGAACATCCCGACATCACGCTGGAGCAATGTGCCCAGAACCGCGGCATTCATCAGGCATATGTGTTTTCGGAAATCTATTACTGAAACTTTTCTCGTATATTGACGGAGAAATACATATACGGTATAATTGTATATACGGTATATCAATCATGCTGCGAGGAGGCTTGAAAATGGAAGTACAGCTTAAGCCTTGGGGAAACAGTCTGGGAATCCGTTTGCCAAAGTCTGTTTTGCATGAAGCGGGTTTTGAGCCTGATGACCATTTGATTATCAAGGCAGAGGCGGGAAAAATAGTTTTAATTCGTTCATTTCATCATAGAACTTTAGAGGAACGGGCAGCGGAATATGGTGGAAAGCTGAACCTTGACGGAGAGCTGGATTGGAGAGGCGACCCTGTTGGAAATGAGGTCTGGTGAGATGATGAGAGCTGAGCAGGGTGATGTCCTGAAAATACCTTCTATTCAGTATCCTGTCGTTGTTGTCAGTAAAAATTTTTTCAATGAAAGCGGTTTGATCATGGCCTGTCCGATTCTTCCCGAAACAGTCCGCGGTCCGCTCCGGATCAGATGCGCAAGTATCCGAACACGTGGGTATGTTTATTGCGATCAGGTGCGCAGTTTGGATCTGAATAAAAGAAGGTTCACAAAGATTGATGCTCTTTCCTATGATGAACTCATAGACATTGTAGATGCCATTCAGGGTATATTTGATTATGTTTAGCCTGAGGGGACGGAAGAATGCATTGACAGGATTTCCCGCTTTGCAACCTGAGTGCTTGCAACGAGGCGAATACTGGCAAAACTCGAACCGTGACCATCAGGAAGAGAAGCCATCCGGATTCTATCCTGCCGTGTTCAGAGAACGATAGTAGTTTTCAAGATCGGGGCGGACCTGACGGTATATTTCCTTCAGGGCAGGATCAAACTGGCTGCCCATGCCCTCCGTCATGATTGCATCCGCCTTGTCAAAGGATAGACTTTCTTTATAGACGCGCTTGCTGACCAGAGCGTCATATACGTCGGCGATGGCCATGATCCGAGCCTCCGGCGGGATGTCAGTTCCCTTCAGGTGATCCGGATAACCGGTGCCGTCCCACCGCTCATGATGATACCGGGCCACATTTTCCGCCAGCAGGTGGAAAGAATCATCGTCCGTATCCTTCAGGATCTCATGAACAATGCGGCCGCCTTCGGCGGCGTGCTTCTTCATCTGGTCATATTCCTCCGGCGTGAATCGGCCGGGCTTGCGTAAAATGGCGTCATCGACAGCGATTTTCCCCAGATCGTGCATCGGAGCGGCCTTGATCAGCATCTGACAGAACTCATCCGTGATATGGTATCCAGCCGGCGCATGGTCCCGCAAGGCAAAGGTCAGCATCCGCACGACCTCGCGGGTTCTGCGGATGTGGCCGCCTGTGGAGTTATCCCGGCTTTCGACCATGACGGCCATGCTCATCACAAGGTTCTCATTCATCCTGACGATATGCATGGTTTTTTCATCCACCAGGGCCTGCAGCTCCTGACTTAACTGCCCCAGCGAATGGATGTTTGTCTGATCCGGCGTGTCGTCCGTGATGACCATGCGGTATCCGTATGTCTTTTTCCCGCGCCGGAGCGGGCCGACCCTGCAGAGGTAATACTGATCGTCTTTCGGAATGACATGCCAGTTGGAATTGATGTCCTCCTGATGATCCCGGAAATCTTCAAGCCAGGGAATCAGCTGTTCCGATATCGTCCGGCTTCGGTTCAGACTCAGATCCACAGTCAGGTTGTTCAGCTGGGGCAGGATCCTTCGGGCTGTTTCGTTGCTGCCCAGATAATGGAAACGGCGGTCAAAGATGATGAATCCGGTATCTCCGCTCTCCGCCATGGATTCAATCACTGTGCCGGTAACATCATACCGGTTCAGCCGCAGGGTGATGAGCAGGTATACCAGCTGGGAAAAAACATACGCTGCTGGAATCAGCTCGATTTCAGGAAACAGCCGGCGGCCCACGAAAAAAGCTGCCATGCAGATCACTTCGGGGAGGAAGAGCAGGCCGAGGATTTTCCGGCTGATCTGTTTTTTGCGGATAAAGCTGTAAACGATGGCACCGATACTCAGAAGAAAGTACAGGAAGATCATGACGTAGAATACCGTATGAAGCGGGCCGTATTCCTTCCGAAGTACCCCGATGCCGTTGACCTGTTCAAAAGCGACATTCCGGTAGAACCAGGGAAATCTGCCGACGGTCAGGGAGGAGATGAATACGGCGGTACTCAGCCCCAGCATCATCAGGCTCACCGGACGGGAAAGGCGGATTCGGCATAGACTGAAAATGGCCAGCAGAAGCACGAGCTGCAGAAAACAGCCTCCCAGATAATAGATCGAATTGGCGGTGAGAGCTGCTTCCTCGGAGGAGGCTGCCGCCAGCAGCATGTTGCCCAGATTTGAAATCGGAATCAGAATGAACACCAGTGTGATGTGGATATCATCGTGCTTCTTCCATATCAGGGCATAGATGCCGGTCAGAAGAACAGAGAGCGCGAACATGGTGGGGTAATAAAAGGTAATCAAGGCATTCGACCTCCTGTGAGGCGTTGAACTTTCGAATCATATGATAAAGAGTACACGCAAGGCGGGAGCATGTCAAGGGAGACAAAACCGCTTCTCTGTGCAAATGTCAATGAATGTACGCTTGCCAGCAGCATCTGATGGTCGACACACGTTCCCCTTTATGTTATAATAAAACTGATTTGTTCCAAGTACCTCTACTGGACATCGGAAGAGAAAAAGAAAACTGTACTCGTTTGTGCCGCCGGAAGATGAAACCGAGGAAGTAAAAATATGAGCTGGTTTTTTCCTGATCTGTGCTTGAGTAAGATGTTGTTACCTGTCTGAACGGAAAACGACACTGACTTTCTGCATGGGGATGATACGGGACGGTATTGCCGGGAACTGGAAAACAACAAATTTGGAGGAATCAGCTGTTATAGCTGAATTGAGGCTGTATGCATTTTGTGGAAGCGAAGGGAATTCTGACCGGCGGAAAAGGGCACTACGGGATGAATATCTACCGAGGGTGCTCCCATGGCTGCATCTATTGTGACAGCCGCAGCAAGTGCTATCAGTTCACGCACGCATTTGAAGACATTGAAGTAAAGCAGAATGCACCGGAACTGCTGGATCAGGCGCTTAAAAGCAAGCGGAAAAAGGGAATGATCGGAACCGGATCCATGTCCGACCCTTATATGCATTGCGAAGGGGCGCTGGGCCTGACCAGGAAGTGTCTGGAGATCATTTGCCATCACGGCTTCGGAGTGGCCGTTCAGACCAAATCGGACCGCATCTTGCGTGATCTGGATCTTCTGGAGGAAATCAACCGGAACACAAAATGCGTGGTTCAGATGACACTGACTACCTGGGACTCTTCACTATGCAGGATCATTGAACCGAATGTCTGCGATACACAGCGAAGAATCGAAGTGCTGGAGGAAATGCGCAAACGGAATATTCCAACCGTGGTCTGGCTGACTCCTATTCTGCCGTTTATCAATGATACGGAGGATAATATCCGGCCCATCCTGGACGCCTGCACCCAGGTGCGGGTGAAGGGAATTGTCTGCTTTGATATGGGTTTAACCCTTCGGGAAGGTGACAGGGAATACTATTATGCGGCGCTGGACAGGCATTTTCCCGGATTGAAGGAGAGGTATATCCGAACCTATGGGAATGCGTATGAACTGCCGAGTCAAAATCGTGAGCGGCTTATGAAGCTTTTCGAAGACTTTTGCCGGGTCCGCTCCATTCTGTACCGTCCGGAGGACTGCTTTTCCTACATGAGCGTTTTTCCGGAAAAGTTTCAGCAAATCAGATTTCCTGGGATATAAGCGAAGAAAATGCCCGAATGTCCGGTTTAAACCCGTCTGGAAACAATGAGATTCACCTGATAAAGTTGAAAAATTGAGTATGCCTCACATCCGGTTTACCGAACTGTTCCCTGCCGGCCTGAATGGATTTGATCAGGAATGCCATATTTGTCGCCATGTTCCGGATCGTTTCGACGCCTTCGACATCCGCCAAAACGTCCTCCCCTCTGAAGCCGTGTACATCGTTCCAGTAGGTGCTGGGTACGGCAGGCATGCCGTTGATACCGAAAAACTGGTTCATGATCGCAAAGGTGGCACTGTTGCCGCCGCGGCGGCAGGAGACCACGGAGGCGCCGACCTTCATATGCAGATCGCAGCGGCAGCTGTAAAACAGCCGCTGCATAAAGGCAAGCACCGTTCCGTTGGGCATCCCGTAGTAAACCGGCGAGCCGATGACAATGCCGTCAGCCTCCGCCAGCTTTGGCGCCGTCTCATTCACCAGGTCATTGAACACACACTTTCCGGTTTCCTTACACCGGCCGCAGGCCATACAGCCCCGGATATTCTTGTTGCCCACATGAATCTCTTCCGTTTCGATGCCCTCCCGGTTCAGCACTTCCGCCGCCAGGGTCAGCGCAGTGTGGATACAGCCCTTTCCATCCGGGCTGCCGTTGATCATCAATACCTTCATGAAAAAATGCTCCTTTCTGTTTCCGGTGATCTAAACCCTCTGATTCCGCGTTTGGAAGATATCTTCCTGCCGGGGAGACGCTTCCCTCGATTGCCCGCGGCCTGTTTCCAGAAACACATGACCTATTTTTCTGACTTCATTTCCCGGATTTTTCGGGCCAGCTCAAGATACTCCTGCCGGAGCTGCTCCGGATGATCTCCTTTGGCCGGACGGGCCATTCTGGCGGAAAGCACGGCCATGCGCATCTCCAGCCGGGAGATTTCCAGGCTTCGGTCCGCGGCAGCTCCGCCTGTCTGTACAGGCTTCTTCATCTCCTCCCAGCCGCCCTCTGTGGTTACCAGCTTTCCGTCCTCAAAGCGAATGATCCGCGTGGCGGTTTTCCGGATAAACTCCTCATCATGGCTCACAAACAGAAGCGTCCCGCCGTAGGAGGCCAGAAGCTTCTCCAGTTCCTCCATGGTAAAGAGATCCAGATGGTTGGTCGGCTCATCCAGGAGAAGCGTATTGCAGTCCATCAGCAGGAGCCGGCCCAGCGCCGTCTTTGCTTTTTCTCCGCCGGAAAGCAGTCTCAGCGGCTTGAATACCGCTTCCCCTTTCAGCCCCAGGCACGCCATGACCGTCCTTGCAAAATGCTCAGGATAGACGGAAGCTTCCATAATGTTTTCCAGGACCGACTTTTCCCGGTCCATGGTCTGCTCGTGATGCTGATCAAACCAGCCGATCCGAGCCGCCGGATTCCATCTGGCCTTTCCCTGAAAGGCAATTTCAGATCCGTTCCGCCCCAGAAGCTCACGCAGCAGCGTTGTTTTCCCGCAGCCGTTCGGCCCGATCAGCGCGGTCCTGCTGCCTGTGGGCAAAACGAAACCCGTATCGCGGAGCAGTTCGGAGGCCCCGGCCTGCAGCCGGCCGCAGGCGCACTCCAGCACCGTCTTCGCCTCCACCGGATGCTCAACCCCCAGCTTCATCCGAATTTCCGGCAGAGCCTTCGGTTTTTCCTTCACCTCCAGATGCTCCATTCGATTCTGGATGGTCCGTTTGGCATGACTCAGCTGCAGGACGGAATCCGTCCATTCCCGCGTATGAAGGCGGGCCTCGCTGTTTCCCATTCTGGACGGCGCTTTTTTGACCTGGGAAGCTCTCTCCGCCATCCGCTGGGCGGACTCCTTCAGCCGCTTCCGCTCCGCTTTGTACTGCTCGTATTCAAATGTTTCCCGTTCCATTCGGCGGTCGCGCTCAACAATGAAATCCTCATAGCCGCCCGGAAAATCAAGAATGGTTCCGTCCCGCAGATACCAGATCCGGCTGCACAGCTTTCTCAGAAGGGAGCGGTCATGGGAAATCAGCAGGATTGCTCCCTGAAATCCCATCAGAGCCCTGCGAAGAAGCCCCAGCCCTTCCTGATCCAGATCCGTCGTCGGCTCGTCCGCCATCAGCAGCTCCGGATGACCGGACAGCGCTTCGGAGATGCGGTTCCGGGTCATCTCTCCGCCGGAGAGGCTTTCCCGGCTCTCCTGAGCACGGAATCGGGCGCGGAGCTCCGGGTCTTCTCCGGGACGGCACTTTCCCTCCTGGTGGATGACGGCGGCGGGGACAAAGCGCCGGACGGTTCCGGCGTCTGGCTGCTTTTCTCCGGCCAGGATCCGCAGCAGGGTTGTTTTTCCCGCACCGTTTTCTCCGATCAGGCCGATCCGGTCGGTATCGTAAATCCGCAGCTGATCGATCCGGAGCAGCTGCCGCTCCCCATAGGACAGACGGAGGCCGGCGGCCTCCAGAACGATTTTCGCCATCAATAAAACTCCTTTCGTGCCGCGGAGGCGCAAAAGGAGCACAGCAAAAATGTTTGGCCAGTGCATCTCGCAACCTCCAAACGGCATCACAAAAACTTCCTCTCCGACTATGCCGGGGAGGCTTTGCGGCCGAATGTCAGTTGCGAATTCTCATCAGTCTGCAAAAACCATCCTTTCCTGAACTGCCTTTATTCTACAGAGAATCCGTCCGGAGTGTCAAGCTTCTTTTTTTGCTAAAAATCCAGACTTACATCCCGAAATAAAAAACATCAAGTCTGTCAGAAAACCCCTGCCTCCTCCTGTTCATCCGCGCGGATCCGCCGCGGGGGAGGGGAGCGGTTCCGGGAGCTTTCCGCGCGGAGCGGCAGGAATTGAGCATGAAAAAAACAGAGCGGATATTGCGTTTCTCCGGAAACTCGGCTACAATCTATTGCGGTTCTGATCAATTGCAGAGAGGTGACCGTTTCCATGAATGAGGAGAGCAGGGAAACACAGAAATCCTGGGAAGAATCCCATCCGTGGCTGTCCGGGATGACGCGGCCGGAGGAGGAGGATTCCCTGGACGAGGCGATCCGTTACACGCTGGACGAGCTCAGAATCGCTTAGTGCAATTCGGTTCAGGAAACGCGGTTCCGGGGGAAGCGCGGAGAAAACCGGGAGAATGGGAGGAAACGCCGATGCCGTTTATTGATTCGAAGGTGACCGTGAAGGTCAGCGATCAGCAGAAGGAAGAGATCAAGTCCGAGCTGGGCCGGCTGATCGCCACGCTGAACAAGAGCGAGACCTACCTGATGGTGGGCATTGAGGACGCGTACGACCTGTGGCTCGGCGGAAAGAAGCTGGAAAAGGGCGCCTATGTCGCGGTCAGCCTGTACGGGGAAGCCCCGAAGGCGGCCTATGACAAGCTGACCGGCCAGATCTGCGATCTGCTCAGCGAGAAGCTGGGGATTCCGGGGAACGCGGTTTACGTGACCTATCACCCGGTCAGCGACTGGGGATGGAACGGGAGCAACTTCTGAGGAGGGTATCACGCCCGCGCCGCGGCTCCGTGCGGCGGATGCGGGCAGAATCAGGAAAAAGCAGGGGAAAGGATTTGTTTTTCCCCTGTTCTTTATTTGTCAAATCTGGTGATGGCCGGTATAATGGGGAAAGTGCCGGAAGCCGGCCGGGAGAAAGCGCGAACAGCCTGCGCGATCCCGGTCCTGCGGGTTTTACGGACAGGATGCCGGAGGCCGGCCGGGAGGAGGAGACGACAGGTGATCACGTTTGACCGGAAGAACAATCTGCTGATGCAGAACAAATACCAGTATTCCCTGCAGGACGTGGATGAGCCGAACCTGTACCGGGAGATCTTTGACTATGAGCACATCCCGAAGGTGGCCTTCAACATGCGGAACGTGCCCATGTCCCCGCCGGACGAGATCTGGATGACGGACACGACCTTCCGGGACGGGCAGCAGTCCGTCAGCCCCTTCACCCCGAAGCAGATCCTGCACCTGTTCAAGCTGATGAGCCGGATGGGCGGGCCGAAGGGCATGATCCGGCAGAGCGAGTTTTTCCTCTACACGAAGAATGACCAGGAGGCGCTGCATCTCTGCCAGGACGCGGGGCTGAAATTCCCGGAGATCACGACCTGGATCCGGGCCAACGAGAAGGATTTCGAGCTGGTCAAGCAGGCGGGCGTGCAGGAGACCGGGATCCTGGTTTCCTGCAGCGACTACCATATTTTCAAAAAGATGCACCTGACCCGCGGACAGGCGATGGACAAGTATCTGGGCATCGTCAAGGCGGCGCTGGACCGGGGCATCCGGCCGAGATGCCATTTTGAGGACATCACCCGGGCGGATTTCTACGGATTCGTGCTGCCCTTCGCGGAGCAGCTGATGAACCTGAGCCGGGAGAGCGGCATCCCGATCAAGATCCGTGCCTGCGACACCATGGGCTACGGCGTCAGCTATCCCGGCGCGGCGCTGCCCCGCAGCGTGCCCGGCATCGTCTACGGCCTGAACCACTACGCCATGTTCCCCTCCTCGCTGCTGGAGTGGCACGGGCACAACGACTTCTACAAGGTCGTGACCAACGCGGCGACGGCCTGGCTGTACGGATGCTCCAGCGTGAACTGCACGCTGCTGGGCATCGGGGAGCGGACGGGGAACTGCCCCATGGAGGCGATGGCGGTCGAATACCAGAGCCTGCGGGGGGACGACGGCGGCATGGACCTGACGGCCGTGACGGAGATCGCGGACTACATGGAGCGGGAGATCGGGCTGGAGATCAGCCCGAGGCAGCCCTTTGTCGGACGGCATTTCAACGTGACCCGGGCCGGCATCCACGCCGACGGCATGCTGAAGGACGAGGAGATCTACAACGCCTTCGACACGGCGAAGATCCTGAACCGGCCGGCCGCGGTGGCCGTGGACAGCCGGGGCGGCACCGCCTCCATCGCCCACTGGCTGAATAACTACTTCCGCCTGACGGGGGACAACGTGGTCGACAAGACGGATCCGCTGATCATCGCGATGCGGGAGGCCGTGGACACGATGTACGCGGAGGGACGGAACACCGTCATGGGCGACGAGGAGCTGGAGATCCTGGTCCGGCGGTACGACGTCGAGCGCTATGAGCGGCTGCTGTTCCACAAGGGAAAATAAGCAGGGCAAGGAAAGAACCGGCGAAGCCCTCCGGGCGGGGAAAAGCCCGGAGACGGACGGGACAGAACGACACAGAAACGAGGAAAAAGCGGATGCGGTACGACGAAATGACCCCGGAAGCCCTGCGGGAGGAGCTCAGCGCGCTGAAGAAGGAATACCGGAAGATGCAGGAGATGGATCTGCATCTGGACATGAGCCGGGGAAAGCCCAGCATCGAGCAGCTGAACCTGAGCATGGGGCTGATGGACGTGCTGGACTCCACCTCCGACCTGACCTGCGAGGACGGGACGGACTGCCGGAACTACGGGCAGCTGACCGGCATCGACGAGGCCCGGGAGCTGCTGGGGGACATGATGGAGAACAACCCCAACGACATCATCATCTACGGGAACTCCTCCCTGAACGTGATGTACGACACCGTCAGCCGGGCCTACACCCACGGCATCATGGGAAACACCCCCTGGTGCAAGCTGGACAAGGTGAAGTTCCTCTGCCCCGTGCCGGGATACGACCGGCACTTCGCCATCACGGAATACTTCGGCATCGAGATGATCCCCGTGCCCATGACGGACAACGGCCCGGTGATGGATATCGTCGAAAAGCTGGTGGCGGAGGACGAGACGATCAAGGGCATCTGGTGCGTGCCGAAATACTCGAACCCCAGCGGGATTTCCTACAGCGACGAGACGGTGCGCCGTTTTGCGCGGCTGAAGCCCGCGGCGAAGGATTTCCGGATTTTCTGGGACAACGCCTACGGAATGCATCATCTGTATGACGACCGGCAGGACTATCTGATCGAGATCCTCGCGGAATGCAAGCGGGCGGGGAACCCGGATCTGGTCTACAAGTTTGCCTCCACCTCGAAGATCACCTTCCCGGGCAGCGGCATCGCCGCGCTGGCGACCTCGCCGAACAACATGGAGGACATCAAGAAGCAGCTGCGGAACCAGACCATCGGACACGACAAGGTCAACCAGCTGCGGCACGTGCGTTTCTTCGGCGACATCCACGGGATGGTCGAGCACATGCGGAAGCACGCGGACATCCTGCGGCCGAAATTTGAGATGGTTGAGAACACCCTGGAGGAGGAGCTGGGCGAGCTGGGCATCGGCAGCTGGACCAAACCGCTGGGCGGATACTTCATCGGCTTCGAAAGCCTGCCGGGATGCGCCCGCGACATCGTCGCCCGGTGCAAGAAGGCCGGCGTCAAGATGACCCCGGCCGGCGCCACCTGGCCCTACGGGAAGGATCCGCAGGATACCAGCATCCGGATCGCGCCGACCTTTCCGCCGCTGAACGACCTGGAGGCGGCGACCCGGCTGTTCTGCCTGTGCGTGCGCCTGGTCAGCGCCGAGAAGATCCTCGCGGAACGGGAAGCACAGTAAAGGAACGGAGGAAGCGCAAAATGAAAATCGGACTGCTGATTGCCATTGAGAGGGAGCTGAAGGCCTTCCTGGAGAGCGGGGCGGAGATCCTGACGGAGAAGGTCTGCGGGCGGACGGTTTACCGCACGCGGATGGGGGAGCACGAAATCTTCGCGCTGTGCTCCGGATACGGGGAGATCGACGCCGCGGCGGGGACGCAGCTGCTGATTGTGAAATACGGATGCGAAAGGATCCTGAACTTCGGCGTCACGGGCGCGCTGGAGCCCGCGCTGAAGGTGGAGGATCTCTTCGTGGTCCGGAAGGTCTGCCACTACGACTATGATGTATCCCCGATCGATCCGGTGAAGCCGCACCAGTATGCCGAGTTCCCGGACGAATTCATTCCGCTGGACGGCGCGCTGATCGCGCAGGCGAAGGAGATTGAGCCGGAGCTGCGGGAAGCGGCGGTGGCCAGCGGCGACAAATTTGTGGAGAGCCGGGCCGTGAAGGAGGAGCTGCGGGCCAAGGGCTGCCAGATCTGCGACATGGAGATCGCGGCGATTGCCCGGATCTGCTGGATGAGCGGCGTGCCCTGCCTGTCGATCAAGTGCATCAGCGATACCTACGAGGGGGACGGGGGAGACTTCGCCGCCAACGTGGAGCGGAGCGCCGCGCGCGCCTTCCGGGTGCTGAAGAACCTGATCACGCGGATGTGACGCGGGCCCGCCGGAGCGGGCGGCACGTAAGGGAGGACGCCGGCCGGAGAAGGCCGCAGCGGGGCTCCGTCCCGCGCCGGGCGCGGGCGGATGCGATTTGCCCCTTGCCCCCCGGCGGATAATTTGCTATAATGTCCGGCGTATGCCGATCAGACATATATATCATGTGTGAAGGGATGACTTTTCGAATGAAAAAGCAAGCGATCCTGGCCCTGATGCTGGCCCTGACAATGATCCTGACCGGGTGCACCCTGGTGCAGAAGGACGCGGCGGTGGATGCCGCGACGGAGATTATCCGCCTCGGAGATCAGGTGGTGACCAAGGGGCAGGTTCAGGAGGAGGTTCAGGCTCAGCTGGATTATATGGCCTATCTCTACTCCGCCTACGGATACAGCTTTGACCCGACCTCTCCGGAAGCGATTGCCGACGCGCAGAACAGCGTCATCGACTCCTTCAAGAAGCAGCTGGTGGCCAACGAGAAGATCAAGGAGCTGGGGCTGGATCAGCTGACCGAGGAGGAAGAGGCCAAGGTTCAGAGCGACGCCGAGGCGAACTTCAAGAGCAACGTGGACTACATCGTCAGCTCCAAATACGCGGACAGCGAGCTTTCCGACGAGGAGAAGAACGAGAAGGCGAAGGCTGATCTCGAGACCACCGGATACACCATGGAGAAAGCGCTGAAGGATGCCCGGGAAACCGTGATCAACGGCAAGCTGCGCGATGAGATCATCAAGGACGTGACCGTCAGCGACGACGAGATCAAGACGGAATATGACAGCCGCGTCGCCTCTGCGAAGGAGACCTACGAGAACAGCGCCGGCACCTGGGCCACCGCCGCCAACAACGGCACGACCCTGTACTACACCCCCGCGGGCGTGCGCTTTGTGAAGCAGATCCTGACCAAGTTCACGGACGAGGATCAGGGCGCCATCGACGACGCCAACGGAAAGGTGACCGAGGCGAACACCGCCGTCACCTCCGCGAACGCGAAGGTGACCACCGCCCAGGAGACCATCGACGACGAAAAGGCGGACGCGGAAGCGAAGGAAGCGGCTCAGAAGGACCTGGAAGCGGCCCAGAAGGAGCTCGAGGAAGCGCAGGCCGCGCTGACCGCCGCGCAGGCGGAGGCCGACAAGGTCAAGGAGACGGCCTTCGCGAACATTGACGCCGCGGCGGACGGCATCCTGGAGGAGCTGGCTGCCGGCGCGGACTGGGATACCGTGATGGCGGACAAGAACCAGGATCCCGGCATGCAGAGCGGCGTGACCGCCGAGCGCGGATATGCCGTGGCGGCCGACATGACCGGATTTGATCCCGCCTTCGTCGAAGCGGCGATGGCCCTGGAGAAGGTCGGGGACGTGAGCGGCAAGGTGAAGGGCGACAGCTACGGATACTACATCATCCGCTACGTGAGCGACTCGGTTGAGGGCCCCATCGCGCTGGAGGAAGTGAAGGAGACGCTCCAGTCCTCCCTGCTGTCCACCAAGCAGAACACCACCTACAATGATACCCTGCAGGGCTGGGTGGACGCGGCGGACTTCAAAGTGAACCTGGACGCCCTGAAGGACTGAAGAAAATGATCAGGCCGGGGATGCCGGAATCAAAGCCGGCATCCCTTTTTCTTGAAAAGCGGGAACGCGCCGCCGACCCGGGCGTTCCGCGGACATAAATCGAGGAGAAGCAAAGCATGTACTATACCTCCGGATTCTGGAAGCGCAGGGCCAGGGCGGCGCTGCAAAACCACTGGCTGACAGCGCTGCTGATCGCCCTGATCGTCAGCCTGCCCTCCCTGCTGGTGCAGACGGCGGCCGCCGTGACGGAAAACGATCTGCTCGGGCGGCTGCAGGAGCTGATGCTCAGCTCGGTTTCCGTGGGCGGAAACGCGGTGGATCTGAACCGGTTTCAGACCGGTCTGGAGGCGATCCGCGGGAGCACCGGCATCTGGGTCATGCAGGGGCTGTATCTGGCGGCCTGGCTGCTGACGCCCTGCCTGACGCTAGGGCAGGTGGCCTGGCTGCTGGGCCGGCTCCGCGGCCAGGAGGATCCCGGCTTCACCGGCGTTTTCAGCCGGATGAAGCTGTTTTTCAGGGGCATCCTGCTGCGGCTGTATGTCGCGCTGCGGATGTTGCTGCTCATGCTTCCGGGGATTGTGCTGGCTGCCGCCGCGATGCTTCCCCTGTGGCTGAATGACGGCTCCAGCCGGATCTCCCTGCTCTCCGCGGCCAACACGGCCATCGGGCTGGAATATGCCGCGATGATCGCCACCGCCGTGCTGGGCGTCGTGGCGGCGCTGCGTTACGCGCTGAGCGACATGTGCCTGGCGGATCATCCGGACTGGGGCGCGGTGCAGGCGGCGAAGGAGAGCAGGCGCCTGACGCAGGGAAAGAAGGGACAGCTTTTCGGGCTGTATGCCAGCTTCATCCTCTGGTATCTGCTGGGAACCATGGCTGCCAGCGTATGCCATGACATGTTCGGCCCCGTGCCCTCCCTGATGGTGCAGATGCTGGCCAGCCTGGCCCTGTCGGTCTATCTCACGGCATCGGTCTGCGCCTTCTACCAGGGCCAGACGGAGCCGGAGAACGCAGGCGCGGAAGAGGAGACCGAGGAACTCAACGGATAAGGGAATGAGAGAGGAAAGCATGGCGAAAAAGATCGTACTGACCGGGGGCGGCACCCTGGGACATGTGACGCCGCACCTGGCCCTGATCCCCCATCTGAGGGAAAGGGGCTATGAAATCCACTATATCGGAACGGAAAACGGCATGGAGGCGGGCCGGATGCGCGCCGAGCCCGGCGTGATCTATCACGCGGTGAAGGGCGGAAAGCTGCGGAGATACCACTCCTGGCAGAATTTTACCGATCCCTTCCGGGTGATCGCCGGCGCCTTTCAGTCCGCCCGTCTGATGGGACAGATCCGGCCGGATGTGGTCTTCAGCAAAGGCGGCTTTGTCGCGGTGCCGGTGGTTTTCGGCGCGTGGCTGCACCGGGTGCCGGTGCTCTGCCATGAGAGCGACCTGACCCCCGGCCTGGCCAACCGCCTGTGCCGGCCGTTTGCGAAGCGCTTTGCGACCACCTTTCCCGAATGCGCCGAGAAGCTGGGGAAAAAGGCCGAGATGACGGGCACGCCCCTGCGGCCGGAGCTCTTCCGGGGCAGCCGGGAAAAGGGGCTGGACCTGTTCGGGTTCAGCGGGGAGAAGCCCGTGCTGCTGATGATGGGCGGCTCCTCCGGCGCGCAGGCCGTGAACGAGGCTCTGCGCGCGGGACTGGACCGGATCGCGGCGCATTTTGACGTCGCGCACATTTGTGGGAAGGGAAACCTGATGCCGGAGCTCGAGGGCCGGGCGGGATACTGCCAGAAGGAGTTCCTTGACGCGGAGCTGCCGGACGCCCTGGCGGCGACGGATCTGGTGCTGAGCCGGGCGGGCGCCAACGCGCTGTGCGAATTCCAGCATCTTGGCCGTCCGATGCTGCTGGTGCCCTATCCGAAGCTGGCCAGCCGGGGGGACCAGATTCTGAATGCCCGGAGCCTGCAGAAGCGGGGCCTGTGCCATGTGCTGATGCAGGAGGACATGACGCCGGAAAGCCTGGCGGACGCGCTGGAGGAGACCTGGGCGGACCGGGATCGCCTGGAAAAGGCGCTTCGGGATGCCCCGCCCGCGGACGGGACGGAGCGCGTGCTGGAGATGATCGAGGAGATCCAGAAGAGGTAATTTGTCCGCGGGGAGAAAGTATGATAAAATATCTGTTGCTGCATATCGGGAGCCCCGGGGCGCGGGTCCGGCAGCGCATGATGTGTAAAGGCAGTGTGTAAGCATCCATGAAACTCCTGACGCTGGTTATCCCCAGCTATAACGCGGAAGCCTTCCTCCGCCGCTGCGTCGAAAGAATGACGCCGGCCGGGCCGGAGGTGGATATTCTGATCGTGGACGACGGATCCACGGACGGGACGCCTGCGATTGCGGACGCCCTGGCGGCGGAGCATCCGGAGAACGTGCGGGTCATCCATCAGGAAAACGGCGGGCACGGAGAAGGCCTGAACCAGGGTATCCGATGCGCCGAGGGGATCTATCTCAAAAGCGTGGACGCCGACGACCGGATCGACACGGAGAGCCTGAAGACCATGGTCGCGCTGCTGCGGGAGCACGCGGAGCCCGGGACCTGGGCGGACCTGGTGGTCAACGACTATGTCTACGACCATACGGACCGGGAGAATGTCTTCCAGGTCCGGTACAATCATGTTTTTCACAAAAACCGGGTGGATACCTGGGAGACCTGCCGCCGCTTTCCCATCTGGAAGCAGTTCATGATCCACTCCCTGTGCTACCGGGTCGCGCTGCTGCGGGAGCACGGGTACGAGCTGCCGAAGCATACGTTCTATGAGGACAACCTGTATATCTACCAGCCGCTGCCCTGGGTTCAGCGCATTCTGTATCTGCCCTGCCCCCTGTACGGATACACGATCGGACAGGAGAACCAGAGCGTCAGCCAGAAGAACATTCTGCGGCGGATGGATCAGAACACGCGGATGGTGACGAGAATGATCTGCACCTGGAAATGGGACGAGATCAGCCGGCTTCCGCGGAATCTGCGCGGATACATGGTCTCCTTCCTCAGCGGGCAGATTCTGGCCGTGACGGTGCTTCACGAATCCGCCAACAATGAGGAATCCCGGGAGATGAACCGGGCCATGTGGGAGGAGATCCGCGCCTTTGATCCGGAGCTGTGCAGGCGCCTGCGCCGGTATCCCAGCGCGGCCATCATCACCCTGCCGGGGCCGGCCTTCCGGCGGCTGGTTTTCAGGATCAGCCGAATGGCCCAGAAGCAGATCGGATTTACCTGAGAAGGGACGGAAATCCCCGGAATATACCCGGACGGGACGGAAGCGGAGAAGCCTTCCGGCGATGCTCCGGGACCAACGGACAGACAGAAGAACAGCAAAAAAAGAGGAGGACATCAGCATGCGGGTGACGGACGACATCCGGTACATCGGAGTCAATGACCATGAGGTGGATCTTTTTGAGGGGCAGTACATCGTGCCCAACGGGATGGCTTACAACTCCTACGTGATTCTGGACGAGAAGACCGCGGTCATGGATTCCGTGGACGCCCGGTTCGGGGAGGAATGGCTGGCGAACCTGGCCGGGGAGCTGGGAAGCAGGAAGCCCGACTATCTGATCGTTCAGCACATGGAGCCGGACCATTCGGCCAACATCATGCGGTTCCTCGAGGCGTGGCCGGAGGCGACGGTGGTTTCCTCCGCGAAGGCCTTCCAGATGATGAAGAATTTCTACGGCTCGGATCTGAGCGACCGGAAGCGGATCGTGGTCGGGGATAAGGACACGCTGGAGCTGGGAAGGCATACCCTGACCTTCGTGACGGCGCCGATGGTGCACTGGCCCGAGGTCTTCTTCACCTATGACAGCACGGACAGGGTGCTCTTCTCCGCGGACGCCTTCGGCAAGTTCGGCGCGCTGGACGTCGAGGATCCGGAGGGCTGGGCCTGCGAAGCGCGGCGGTACTATTTCGGCATCGTCGGGAAATACGGAGCCCAGGTGCAGGCTGTGCTGAAAAAGCTGGCCGGGCTGGAGCTGAAGATCATCTGCCCGCTGCACGGGCCGGTGCTGGACGAAAACCTTGCCTATTACCTGGAAACCTATCAGACCTGGAGCTCCTACGGCACGGAGAGCGAGGGCATCGTGATCAACTATACCTCGGTCTACGGGCATACCCGCCAGGCCGCGGAGGAGCTGGCGGAGCTGCTGCGGGCGAAGGGATGCCCGAAGGTGGCGGTGAATGATCTGGCCCGGTGCGACATGCCGGAGGCGGTCGAGGATACCTTCCGCTACGGGAAGGCGGTGCTGGCCACCACGACCTACAACGCGGACATCTTCCCGGTCATGAAGACCTTTATCGAGCATCTGACGGAGCGGAACTGGCAGAATAAGACGGTGGGCCTGATCGAGAACGGATCCTGGGCGCCCACGGCGGCGAAGACCATGAAGGCGATGCTGGAAGGCAGCAAGAACCTGACGCTGCTGGAGCCGGCGGTGAAGATTACCTCCGCGCTGAACGCGGACAGCCGCGCGCAGCTGGAGCAGCTGGCGGACGCGCTGATGGCCTGACGGGCAGCCACAGAGGTCCTGACTCCTGGAGACGGAGGGGCGTGGGGACGGCCTGGAATCCTGCCGCGGTATTTTTCTTGTATCATCCGGATAAATTCATGACAAAAAGGACATTGTATGATATACTGTTCCGGAGTTCGGCCGGACGGTGAAGATCCGGACCATCCATAAGGAGGAAGGAAAAATGACCAACGCAAAGAAATCAGGAAAGACCCCGACGATTCTGATGGCTGCGGTTGCGATTGTGGCCGTGATTCTGTGCATCGTATTCGTATCCCAGAAGGGCGGACTGCAGAAGCAGATCAATGACGCGACGGCGGCTGCGGAGACGGCGAAGGCCGACGCGGAGAAGGCCGTGGCGGACGCGAAGGCGGCGGGCGAGCAGGCCCTGGCGGACGCGCAGGCGGCCGCGGAGACGGCGCAGGCCGAGCTGCAGACGAAGCTGGATGAAGCGACGGCGGCTGCGGAGACGGCAAAGGCCGAGGCCGAGAAGGCCGTGGCGGACGCGAAGGCGGCCGGCGAGCAGGCCCTGGCGGATGAGAAGGCGGCTGCGGAGACGGCGCAGGCCGAGCTGCAGAAGAAGCTGGATGAAGCGACGGCGGCTGCGGAGACGGCAAAGGCCGAGGCCGAGAAGGCCGTGGCGGACGCGAAGGCGGCCGGCGAGCAGGCTCTGGCGGATGAGAAGGCGGCTGCGGAGACGGCGCAGGCCGAGCTGCAGAAGCAGCTGGACGAGGCGAAGGCGGCTGCGGAGAGCGCGAAGGCCGAAGCCGAGAAGGCTGCCGCGGACGCAAAGGCCGAAGCTGAGAAGGCCGTGGCGGACGCAAAGGCGGAATCCGAGAAGGCACTGGCGGATGCCCAGGCGAAGCTGGACGAGGCGAACGCAGCCAAGGAAGCGCTGGAGCAGCAGGTGAAGGATCTTGAGAAGCAGCTGGCCGACGCGAAGAAGGGCGCAGCCTGATAAAAAGATGATCCCGGGGCCGGGTGCTCCGGATGAAAGGGCAGGACGGGAGTCCTGCCCTTTTTTTCGGGCTTTTCGGCCGGACTCCGGCACAAAAAAGGAAGGCACTGGGAAGGGCCTCCCGGCCGGACTTTGGCGCCTGCCCCTTGTTCCGCCCGGGCAAAGATGGTATACTGTTTAAAACCCGCGGAAGACGGAGCGGTTCATCCCGGGGAACGGGGACGGCAAAGTCCCTCTCCCGGGGAGGAGAAAGCAGCCATGAGCGAAGAACGGGGAAAAAGAAGACGTTCCCTTTCCATTCGAAGGAGCACCCTGATCATCGTGATCGCCGATCTGATCATCGGGGCGCTTCTTCTCTATGCCATGTACAGGACCGGTCAGCAGTTCGGAATCGTGCAGAACGCAACGGAGGAATACGCGGAATACCGGACGCTGACGGAGGAGCTGAAGGAGGGCATCGACCAGCTTTCGGATATTGCGAGGGCCTTCAGCGTCCGGTCCGATCCGGGCCGGGTGATTCTCTACTACAATGAAATATCCGTCACCAGGCGCCGGGATCACGCCTACGAGCGGCTGACCGCGGAGATCGAGGATCCCCGGGTGCTGAAGCATCTGGAAAGCGTCATGAAGCTCAGCGAGGCGATGCGGGAGGCGGAGGCGTATTCCATGCGCCTGGCCATCGCCGCCCGGGAGGAAAGCCTGTCCCAGTATCCCGAGGCCCTGCAGAGAATCGAGATCCGGGAGGAGGACCGGGGCCTGAGCCGGGAGGAGATGCTCCGGAAAGCGAGGAACCAGGTTTTCGGACCGAATTACGAGAATCTCTACGGCCAGATGAAGACGCGGATCTCCCTGAGCGTGGACCATCTGCTGGAATCGCTGCAGGAGACGCAGTTGAGCGGCACGATCAAGGTGAACCATCTGATGCGGAACGAGCGGGTACTGGTAGGCATGTTCCTGCTGATGCTGGGACTGGCGGTCGCCTTCATCATCTGGCTGGTGATCCGGCCGCTGAAGCGGAACATCAGCCTGATTGAGCGGGAGGAGATGCTGGAGGAGGAGGGCGCCTCGGAGCTGGCCTTCCTCGCCCGGACCTACAACACCATGCTGGCCCAGGTCCGGAAGTCCCGGAGCCAGCTGACCTACGAGGCCTCGCACGACGGACTGACCGGGCTGTACAACCGGAACGCCTATGAGGACTTCATCGCGGCCGCGCAGGGGAAGCGGGTTGCGCTGCTGATCCTGGATGTGGATCATTTCAAACAGTTCAACGATGTCTACGGCCATGACATCGGGGACAAGGTGCTGCGCCGGCTGTCCGAAGTACTGCAGCACATCTTCCGCGGCGGGGACCGGATCTGCCGGATCGGCGGGGACGAATTCGCGGTCCTCATGGAGAACATCGGAAAGGAGCAGGGGGATATCCTGCGGGACCGCATTTCCCGCGCGGCGGAGGAGATGCGGAAGCCGACGGACGATATCCCCTCCGCCACACTGAGCGTGGGCGCGGCCTTCCCGGAATCCGCGGATGAAAACCGGACCCTTTTCAAATGCGCCGATACGGCGCTGTACAGCGTCAAGCATCTCGGCGGAGACGGCTTCTGCATTTACGAAAACGATCAGGAGGAGAATTAAAGTGAGAAAAACGGTATGTGCTCTTCTGGCCGCCGTGATGCTTCTCGCGGCCTCTGCCTCCGCCGCGGCGGAGAAAATCCTCACCTGGAACGAGGTCAACGGGGAGAAATACGGCGCCTCCGTCGGTGCGCATGCCTTCGCGGAGAAGCTGAAGGAGGTCTCCGGCGGAGAAATGGAGATCGACCTGTATGTCGGCGCCGCGCTGGGAACGGAGCAGGAGTCCATGCAGGGAATTCAGATGGGCACCCTGGACATCTTCCGGGGCAACGCCGCCTCCCTGCCGGAATACGGGGCGGAGCTGATCGGGACCACCGGGCTGCCCTTCCTCTTCGGAAGCATGGAGGAATTCCACGACTTTGCGGAAAGCGGCCTGGGCCGGCAGGTGCTGGACAGCGTCGGCGAGGCGGGCTGCGGCTTCCGGGCGATCGGATGGATGGTTGAGGGCCCCAGAAGCCTCTTCATTACGGAGGACACCTGGAAGAAGCTGGGATCCCCGGCGCAGTTCTCGCTGGAGGACCTGCAGGGCCTGGTGATCCGCCCCGGAAACGATCTGATTGCCGAAACGCTTCGGGCCCTCGGCGCGGAAACCGTGCAGGTGCCCTTCGCCGAGCTGAACACCAGCCTGGAGGCGGGAAACCTGAACGGCGCGGAGAACGGCATCACCAACTATCTGGACAACGGGTTCTATCAGACGGCGCCCTGCTTCATCCCGGACACTCATCTCTTCGGATGCGGGGTGATCCTGGTCAGCCAGAGCACCTGGGACGGCCTGAGCGAACAGGAAAGGGAATGGATGAGGACCGCGGCCCGGGCCGGCGGGGAGGCCTGCTACGCCTATAACCTGGAACACGAGCGGGACTGCGAAAAACGCCTGAAGGAAATGAATCTTACGCTGCTTGAGGTCGCGGATCCGGAAAAATGGCAGGAGGTCTGTGAGAACCTGTACGGGCAGCAGAGCCCGGAAATCCGGGAGCTGGCGGAGAAAATCCGGCGGAAGGAGTACTGACGGGGAACCCTGCGGAGAAGCGCGAAGCCTCCGGAGGAGAAACCGCAGAAAATCCGTCGGAAGGGGCGCCGATCCCCTATGCAGAAAGGGAAAAAAAGAGTATAATACTTACCGGCGCTTCGGCGCGAAGGCATTACATTTTACGGCAGGAGGAAACGAAGATGTCAGTGATTGATCGGATCAAAGCGCAGGCGAAAACCAGTGTGAAGCATATTGTGCTGGCCGAGGGCAGCGAACCCAGAACCGTACAGGCGGCGGCGAAAATCGTGGCGGAGGGCCTGGCTAGGATCACCCTGGTTGGCAATCCGGAGGAGATCGCGAAGGTGGCGGCCGAGACCGGCACCGACCTGAAGGACGTCGCGATTGTGGATCCCGCAACCTGCGAAAAGAGCGAAGCCTATGCCGAGAAGCTCTGCGAGCTGCGGCAGAAGAAGGGCATGACCATCGAGCAGGCCCGCGATCTGGTTTATCACAACACCCTGTATTTCGCCACGATGATGCTGAAGATGGACGACGCGGACGGCATGGTGGCCGGCGCGATCAACTCCACCGGAAACGTGCTGCGCCCCGCGCTGCAGATCATCAAGATGGCCCCCGGCATCTCCACGGCCTCCAGCTGCTTCATCATGGAGCTGCCCACGAAGGACTACGGGGATGACGGCGTGATGCTGTTCGGCGACTGCGCGGTGAACATCGAGCCCAGCGCCGACGAGCTGGCCGCCATTGCGCTGGCGACGGCGAACACCTGCCGGAGCCTGCTGCAGGCGGAGCCCCGGGTTGCGATGCTCTCCTTCTCCACGAAGGGCAGCGCGAAGCACGACGTGGTGACCCGGGTGCAGGAAGCGACCGCGAAGGCGAAGGAGCTGGCGCCGGATCTGATGCTGGACGGCGAGCTGCAGGCGGACGCCGCGCTGGTGCCCGAGGTGGCGAACCTGAAGGCCCCCGGATCCCCCGTGGCGGGCAAGAACCCCAACGTGCTGATCTTCCCGAACCTGGGAGCCGGCAACATCGGATACAAGCTGGTGCAGCGGCTGGCGGGCGCCAAGGCGATCGGCCCGATCATCCAGGGTCTGGCCAAGCCGGTGAACGATCTGAGCCGCGGATGCAACGTCGAGGAGATCGTCAACACCGTCGCGGCGGTCGCGGTGATCGCCCAGTAATTCCGGCCCGGATACCGGGCAAAAAAAGCCTTGACTTTTGGCAGGGGCTTCCTTATACTTATAAAGCTGTTCCAGCGATTCCGGGGCATTCCCGGGCGGGGATGATCCCTGTTGAATGTTTTAGGTAGAGGGGTGTTTTAAAATGTTCCGTACGTATCAGCCCAAGAAGCGTCAGCGGAGTAAGGTTCACGGCTTCCGCGCCCGCATGTCGACCAAGAACGGCCGCCGCGTGCTGGCTGCCCGCCGTCGCCGCGGCCGCAAGGAGCTGACGGTGTGACCGACGCCGTCCAGCTGTATCGCTTGACTGTGGATCAGGCCCGCCTTCGTTGAAAAAGGCGGGCTTTTTCCTGATTCAGAGCTTTCCCGGGGGCGGCTGTCCGCTCCGGGGAGAAAAATCCTGAGGAGATTTTCCGGGTCAGCCGGAGGAAAGGAATATGGAAAGACAGTATCGGCTGCAAAAAAACAGTGCGTTTCAGTATGTCTACCGTCGGGGACATTCTGTCGCCTGCCGCGATCTGGTTCTGCTCCACGCCCGGGGGCGCGGGGTGAAGGTCGGATTTTCCGTCAGCAGAAAGGTAGGCAACGCTGTGGTCCGCAACCGGATCAGGCGCCGCCTCCGGGAATGCTTCCGGCCCCTTCTGGGGGACGTAAAACCCGGCCTGTACGTGTTTGTCGCCAGACCGTCGGCCGCGAAGGCCACCTTCCAGAGCCTGCAGAGGGACGTCCGATACCTGCTGAAGAAGCAGGAGGCCTATACGGAAGGGAATCGCGCCAGATGAAGCGTCTTTTGCTGTTCCTGATCCGGTTTTACCGGAAGCATATCAGCCCGAGAAAGGGGAAGCCGGCCTGCCGCTATATCCCCACCTGCTCCCAGTATGCCCTGACGGCGGTCGAACGCTACGGGGCCTGGAAGGGCGGGCGGATGGCGGCCTGGCGGCTGCTGCGCTGCAACCCCTTCAGCCGGGGAGGGTATGATCCGGTGCCCGAGGATCTGTATACTTTCATAAGGAGGGAATAACCGAGCATGAACGAAGCGCTGTTCAACTTTCTGTCCTGGATCAACTCCTGGGTAGGCAGCTGGGGCTGGGCGATGGTGGTCTTCACGATCCTGATCCGTCTGGCGCTGACGCCCCTGGATCTCCGGAGCCGGGCCGGCATGCGGAAGACGCAGAAAATTCAGCCCAAGCTGGCTGAGCTGCAGAAGAAGTATGCCAACGACAAGGAAAAGCTGAACCAGAAAACCGCGGAGCTGTACAAGAAGGAAGGGGTCAACCCGATGAGCAGCTGCCTGCCGCTGCTGCTGACCTGGCCGATCCTGATCATCGTGTTCTCCGCCATGCGCACCGCCGCGAACCGGGAGATCCTGGCGCAGGTGACGCAGATCCTGAACAACGAGACCCCCACGATGGAAACCTTTCTGTGGATCAAGAACCTGTGGATGCCCGACAGCCTGTTTGCGCCGGCCTGGCCGGACCTGAACACCCTGATGCAGATCCCGTCGGATCTGTGGCAGAGCTGGTTCAACGGCTTCGGGGACCAGCTGCCCCTGCTGCTGAAGGACCTGAACCTGACGGCGGAGAGCTTCGCGGGCGCGAATCTGCAGGCGACCATCCGGACCCTGCAGGCCGCCATGGCAGAGGGGAACGCGGCCTATGCCAACGCGATCAGCGTGAACAGCGGATGGACGTTCAACCTGCTGATTACGCAGCTGAGCGTTCTGAAGGAATACAACGGATACATGATCCTGCCGATTCTCAGCGCGGTGACGCAGGTCATCATGACCAAGATCACCGGCACGGGATCGCAGCAGTCCCAGGGCGGCGCGAACGATCAGGCCGCGGCGACCGGCAAGATGATGACCTGGTTCTTCCCGATCTTTTCCCTGTTCATCTGCTTCAGCTACAGCTCCGCCTTCGCCCTGTACTGGGTGATGGGCAACCTGGCCAGCATGGTGCAGACCGTTTTGATCAACAAGGTGCTTGACGACCGTGAAAAGAAGGCCGCGCTGGCCGGAGAGGGTACGGTGAAATAAGAATGAAAAAATACGAAGCATCCGCCAGAACGGTGGAGGAAGCGATTGAGGCGGGCCTGCAGGAGCTGGGCGTCGGCATCGGCGACGTGGACGTGCAGGTGATCGAGGAAGGCAGCAAGGGGCTGTTCGGCCTCTTCGGCTCCAGGCTGGCGAAGGTCAGCCTGACGGTGAAGGAGGAGGACGAGGATCTGCTGGAGGACCTCATGGGCGGAGAGAAGAAGCCCCAGGCAAAGGAGCCGGAGGCCGCGCCCGCGCCGCAGCGGGAGGAAAAGCCCGTGACCGCTGAGGAGGAAGCTCCCGCGGAGGAAATCCGCGAGGAGAAGCAGGAAGCCCCCGCGAAGAGCGAACCGGAGCTGGCCGCTCCCGTCCGCCGCGTGGCCGCGAAAAAGACGGAGAAAAAGCCCGCGAAGAAGGAAAAGCCCGCGGAGAAGAAGCCCGAGGCGGAGACGGCGGAGGAGCCCGAGGAGCCGAAGGCGGAGATCCGGCCCATGGAAAAGCCGGAGATCACCGTGATCCCGGCGGATCAGCTTGAGCCGGACAGCCCCGCGGCGACGGCGTACGAATTCCTGCGGGAGATCACGAAGCTGATGGGCGTCGAGGTTGCCATCGAGATGGGCACCGACGCGGAGGGCAACGTGTACGGCTCCATGACGGGCGACACCCTGGGCATCCTGATCGGCCGCCGCGGCGAGACGCTGGACGCCCTGCAGTATCTGACCAGCCTGAAGGTGAACCGGGGCCGCGAGGGCTATACCCGGGTCACCCTGGACACGGAGAACTACCGGGAGCGCCGGGAGGATACCCTGATCCGCCTGGCCAACCGCATGGCGAACCGCGCGACGCGGACCGGACGCCGGGTCAGCCTGGAGCCCATGAATCCCTATGAGCGGAGAATCATTCACTACGCGCTGCAGCAGAATCAGCTGGTGACGACCCATTCCGAGGGGGACGAGCCGAACCGGCACGTGGTCATTACGGTGAAGAAGTAATCGGGAGGCGTATTATCCATGCTGGATATCAATCTGCTCCGGACGGATCCGGAAAAGGTCCGGGAGAATATTCGTAAAAAGTTCCAGGACGCGAAGCTGCCCATGGTGGACGAGGTGATCCAACTGGACCGCGATTACCGCGCCGCGCAGCAGCAGGCGGACGCCCTGCGCAATCAGCGGAAGGTCAGGAGCAAGGCCATCGGCGGCCTGATGGCAAAGGGCGAAACCGCGGAGGCCGAGAAGGCCAAGGCGGAGGTTGCCTCCCTGGGCGAGGAGCTGGAGGCCCTGGAGGAAAAGGAAAAGGAGCTGCAGGCGGAAATCCGCAAGCGGATGCTCGTGATTCCGAACATCATCGACGATTCCGTGCCGATCGGGAAGGACGACAGCGAGAACGTGGAGCTGGAGCGCTTCGGCGAGCCCGTTGTGCCGGACTATGAGATTCCCTACCATGTGGACATCATGGAGCGGCTCAGCGGCATCGACCTGGACGCGGCCCGGGCGACCAGCGGCAACGGCTTCTACTATCTGATGGGCGACGTGGCCCGGCTGCACAGCGCGATTCTGTCCTACGCGCGGGATTTCATGATCGACCGCGGGTTCACCTATGTCGTGCCGCCCTTCATGATCCACGGGGACGTGGTGACGGGCGTGATGAGCTTCGCCGAGATGGAAAACATGATGTACAAGATCGAGGGCGAGGATCTGTATCTGATCGGCACCTCCGAGCACAGCATGATCGGCAAGTTCATCGACAGCATCCTGGAGGAGGATTCCCTGCCCAGGACGCTGACCAGCTACAGCCCCTGCTTCCGCAAGGAAGTCGGCGCCCACGGCATCGAGGAGCGCGGCGTATACCGCATCCATCAGTTTGAAAAGCAGGAAATGATCGTCGTCTGCAAGCCGGAGGACTCCATGGAGTGGTTCCGGAAGCTGTGGCAGAACACGGTGGATTTCTTCCGCACCCTGGATATCCCGGTGCGGACGCTGGAGTGCTGCTCCGGCGACCTGGCGGACCTGAAGGTCAAGAGCCTGGATGTCGAAGCCTGGTCTCCCCGGCAGAAGAAATACTTCGAGGTCGGCTCCTGCTCCAACCTGGGCGACGCTCAGGCCCGGCGGCTGCAGATCCGCGTCCGGGGCAAGGACGGAAAGAAGTATTTTGCGCACACGCTGAACAATACCTGCGTCGCGCCGCCGAGAATGCTGATCGCGTTCCTGGAGAACAACCTGCGGGCGGACGGGACCGTTGCGATTCCCGAAGCGCTGCGCATGTACATGGGCGGAAAGGATCATATCGGATAATGGGAGAGCCCTCCGGATTCCTCGGAATCCGGAGGGCCTTTTCAAACCGCTTCGGAGACAAAAAAACACCCGGCCCGCCGGAGGGACGGCGGAGCGCGGGCGGGAACATCACAGAAACAGGAGGAAAGGAAACATGAAAATCGCCATCGGCAACGACCACGCGGGCGTGGAGATGAAGAACCAGATCGCGGACTGGCTCCGGGAGCAGGGCTGCGAAATCATCAATGTCGGCAACGATGACCCGGCGGACCGGCAGGACGATTATCCCATTTACGGATACAAGGTGGCCCGGCTGGTGAAGGACGGGGAGGCGGAGCTGGGCATCTGCATCTGCGGCACGGGAGTCGGCATCTCCCTTGCGGCGAACCGGGTCCGCGGCATCCGGGCCTGCGTCTGCTCCGAACCGTATACGGCGCAGCTTTCCCGGCGCCACAATAACACCAATGTCCTCTGCTTCGGCGCGAGGGTCATCGGGATCGAGATGGCCAAAATGATCGTAAAAGAATGGCTGGAGGCGAAGTTCGAAGGAGGACGCCACCAGCGCAGGATTGATATGATTCGTGAGATTGAAGAGACGGGAAGGCTTGCGGCCGCCGAAGAGAAAGCCTGATCAGTCGGCCGTTGGCCGGGCGATCAGCGTGAGCACGCGCTCCGCCGTTTCCTCGTCCACCCGGCCCTGCTCCATGTAGCTGATGCTGCCCTGGGACAGCCCCAGCATGGACGCCAGGGCCTTCTGGCTCAGCCCGGCGGCCTGCCGGGCTTCCTGGATTTTCCTTCCCAGCTCCGGATTCCGGGACTTCCGGGCGCGGGCAGGCCGGGCCGCGGTCAGAACGGGATCCGGGATGGCCTTCCTTTCATCCTGATTCTCGGAGAGGGCGGTCAGCATCTGCAGAATTTTCTTTCCCGTCGCCTCGTCCACCTTGCCCCGTTCGATGAGGCTGACCCGGGTCTGCGGGAGCTGAAGCATGTTTCCGAGCGCCTTCTGGCTGAGGCCGGCGGCCTCGCGGGCGTCCCGGATATTCGAGCCCAGCAGCACCTGATCGGACTGCCGGACCTTCCGGGTTTTGATCTCCCGGACAGGCTTGCCGTGAATGCGGCGCAGGATGTTTTTCGCCTCCGGCTCGGTCACATTGCCGAGCTCAATCAGGCTGATGCGCGGCAGGGGAAGGCGCAGAATGGTCCCGAGCTCCTTCTGGGACAGGCCGGCCATGATCCGCTCCTGCCGGATCTGGGCTCCCGCCTTTTTCGGATCAAAGGCCCTGCTGCCCGCTTCGGCAGCAGAGACCTGCAGCTTTTCAATCAGCTCATCCGCGTGCTTTCCGGAGATATAACCGCTTTCAAGATGCGCCAGGGTCGTGTGCTTCAGCCCGAGGAGACCGGCGGCCTCCTTGACGCTCAGCCCGACGGACTTCCGGAATTCGCGGAGACGGAGCCCCGCCTCCCTGGGCGTTTCCGGGGCGGAGGAGTTTCCCGACGCGGCGGCGATCCGGCTGAGAATATGATCGGCCTTCTGGTCGCGGATATATCCGGATTCCATCTGGGCCACCCGGCTGACGGAAAGCTCCAGCAGATCCGCCAGCTCCTCCCGGGAGAGGCCGGCGGCCTGACGGGCCTCGCGGACCCGGGCGCCTGCCTCCCGGTTGGGCGCGGGCACACGGGCCTCCTTCGGGGAGCGCTCCCGGCGCGGAGAGGACGCGGAGGAGGACAGACGGGGCGAACCCTTGACCCTTCCGTCCCCGTACATCAGCCATTTCCGGTTGATCCCGAGCCGGCGCTCAAATTCCTCGCCCCGGCGGCGGGAAATCTGATTTCCGACGCCGGACTCAAACTCCAGCAGGGCGAGGGGCGAGATCTCCAGCGCGGCCGCCGCCTCCTCCGGAGAAAGACCGTGCTCCTCCCTCCAGGCGCGGAGCCGTTCTCCGGGCGAGGTCTGATCAAAGGAGGGGAGAAAGGGATCCACATCCGGATCCTTCAGAATCCCCGGATTGATCGGAAACGCGGATATATATTGCAGGAGGAGATAGGTTTCCCCATTCTCCTCACAGTCGATCACTTCCTGACGGGGCACGCCGAGCTCATCAGCCACCTGTGCCTGCGTCAGACCCATGATTTCACGAATGTCTCGAATATTCATTGAAAAAGATATCTCCTGTATTCAAACAAATTCTGACGGGAAAGATTATAGCATTTCTAAGCGCTGTTGTCTATTGCGTAAAATGAAAAGAATATCACATTTAAGAAAAATGTAATGATTTGTATCCAGAAGAATTATCATCTGCGGAAAGGATTTTTCTCCGGAAGACACACTTTACCGCTTTTTCAGGGAGAAGCGCAAAAAATGAGAGGACTGAGCATTCCGGCTTCTTGTCAGAAAAGGGCGCAGGGTGTATAATGCCTGCGGTTCCGGAAACCGGATTTCCGCCGGAAAAGCCGCCCCTGCGGGGCGGGCCGGCGGGGGAGTCCGGCGTGATGAAGAGAAGAAGAGGAGGAAAGAGAGTATGAAAGACGTAAAGAAGTATCTTGCTGAATTTATCGGCACGTTTGTGCTGGTGCTGGTGGCCTGCGGCGTGGCCGGTCAGACCGGGGGATCCCTGGGCGTGACCAGCGTGGCCTTCGGTCTGGTGATCGTGGCGATGGCCTATTCCATCGGCAATGTCTCCGGATGCCACATCAACCCCGCGGTTTCCATCGCCATGCTGTGCGCGAAGAAGATGAGCCTGAAGGATTTCATCGGCTATGTCGTGGCCCAGTTCCTGGGCGCCATCGCCGGCGCGGCCGTGCTGATGGCCATCGTGGGCGACGCGGGCAAGCTGGGCTGCAACGCGCTGTACAATGATAACGCGGGCATCTCCTTCGTGATCGAAGCGATCCTGACCTGCATCTTTGTGCTGACGATCCTGGGCGTGACCTCCAAGCAGGAGAACAGCAGCATCGCCGGCCTGGTGATCGGCGGCGCGCTGACCCTGGTTCACCTGCTGGGCATCAACTTCACCGGCACCTCCGTGAACCCCGCCCGCAGCTTCGGCCCGGCCCTGATCGCCGGCAACCTGAGCGGCATCTGGGTGTTCCTGCTGGCTCCGCTGGTGGGCGGCATCCTGGCGGCTGTGATCTACGGCTTCCTGAGCGAGAAGGAATAAAAAACCCGGAAACTCTCCGGGACCGTCCGCGGGCCTTGCGCCCGCGGTTTTTTTATGCCGGCCGGGGTTCAAAGACGCGGGACAAACAGCCCGGCAGGAGGGACCGTGCCAGCCGGCCGGAGAGCACAGGACTAAAAAATCGCCGGACGAAGCCGTCCGGCGAACAGAATCGGGGAAAGGAAATCAGGCCTGCGCCGCGGGATAGGAGATGATCAGGCCGCTGCGCTCGGCGTAATAGCTGTCCAGGCCGCGGGTGGGCAGGATTTGCACCTTTGCGGCGTTCCAGCGGGAAAGGATCATCTGCTTCAGGGATTCGGCCATGGAGCTGTTCTGGCAGTGGCTGATGGCCATCTCCCCGCCGGCATAGCCGTTCTCCTCCATGTCCCTGACAATCTTTTTCAGCGTCCGCTGCTCGCCGCGCATCAGCTCCTTCAGCTGAATCTCGCCCTCGGAGCTGCCGACGCCGATGACCCGGATGCCGAGCTTTCCGGCGATGAAGCCGGCGATCTTGTTGACCCGGCCGTTCTGCACCAGATTATGGAAGGAGGAGAGGGTGAAGATCGTGCGGCCGGTTTTCGCCATCTTCCGGCAGGCTTCGCAGATCTCGTCATAGGGAATCCCCTCCTGGATCATGCGGGCGGCCTTCTGCACCAGCAGGACCAGCTTCGGCCCGGTGGACAGGGAATCGATGACCTCAATCCTGCGGCCGGGGTCGGCGTCCAGGGCCATGTTTTTCCCGACCATGGCGCTGTTGTAGCTGCCGGAGAGACGGCCGGAAATCGTGAAGGCCAGGACGTGATCCGCCTTCCCGTATTCCGCCTCCCAGGCGGAGGGGGAGGGACAGGCGCTGCGGCTGCTGCGGGAAGCCTCCATGGCGTCCACCATCGCGGAAACGTCCAGCGTCCCGTCATCCACATAGTCCTTTCCGTCCAGGTTCAGGACGAAGGGGACGGATTCAAAGCCAATTTCTTCAGACCCGGCTTCCAGCGACGTCAGATCGCAGCTGGAATCGGTAACAATCATCCATTTCATTTCTGTCATACCTCCAGTCTGCCCCGCGGGGGGTACATTCCGAAAGATTTTTCGCCGGCCTCCGAACAGAGTCCGGCAGTCTCTTTATACCCCCTTCTCCGGAAGATGTCAACCGGCCGCCCGGCCGAAAAAAAGATGGACAGGATAGAAAATATGTGGTACAATACGCCCCGAAAAGACAGGTTAATCGATGCGGGCCCGGGTGAGAAAGTGCCTTCCCGGGCGAGCGGGCGTCTTCCCGGACGGGGGAATCCGTCCTGAAGAATAAATACTCATCGGTTTGAGAAGGAGGTTTTTTCCATGAAAAAGATGCTGTCCCTGCTGCTGGCCGTGCTGATGCTGCTCGGCTGCGTGTCTGCGGCCTCCGCGGAAGCGGATGCCGACCTGGTCGCCGCGGCCAAGGCCGAGGGCGAGCTGATCGTCTACGGCTCCTGCGAGGAGGAGTACCTGACGGCGGCCACCAAGCATTTTGAGGAGCTCTACGGGATCAAGGTCAGCGCGCAGCGCCTGTCCACCGGCGAGGTCGCGACCAAGATCGAGGAAGAGAACGGCAATCCCTCCGCGGACGTGTGGTTCGGCGGAACCAACAATCCCTATGACACCGTGGCGGCCAAGGGCCTGCTGGACAACAGCTATGTTCCCGCCAACGCGGCGAACCTGAGCAAGGACATCTACAAGGATCCGAACGGCTACTGGTACGGCATTTACACCGGCATCCTGGGCTTCATGGTCAACAAGGACGAGCTGGCCCGGAAGGGTCTGGAAGCGCCCAAGACCTGGGACGACCTGCTGAAGCCGGAATACAAGGATCTGATCTGGCTGTCCAACTACAACACCGCCGGCACGGCGAAGCTGGTTGTCAACACCCTGCTGCAGATGAAGGGCCATGACGCGGGCATCCAGTATCTCGTGGATCTGGACAAGAACATCCAGGTGTACACCAAGTCCGGCTCCGGCCCCTCCAAGAACGTCGGTATCGGCGAGTGCACCATCGGCATCGGGTTCCTGCATGACGGCATCACCCAGATCGTGGACAACGGCTACGAGAACATCGAGCTGATCATCCCCGCGGACGGCACCTCCTGCGAGATCGGGCCGGTGGCGACCTTCAAGGGCGCGAAGCATCCCAACGCCGCGAAGCTGTTCATGGAATACGCCCTGAGCCCCGAGTGCGTCGAGCTGGGCGCGAAGAACGGCTCCTATCAGTTCCTGGTTCTCAACAACGCCAAGCAGCCTGAAGAGGCGGCCAAGTTCGGCCTGGATCCCAGCCTGGTCTGGGACGGCTACAACTTCGCGGATGCGGCGGAGAACACCGCCAAGTACGTCGAAGAAGTGATGGCGGCCCTGGGCGGCGGCGACGACCGCTTCAAGACCGAGTAATTCACGGAGAAACGACGGATCCCCGCCCCCAGGGGCGGGGATTTTCAAAATCGGGGGAAGCGGGCCGCGGGGGACGACCCCGCGGCCTTCCCCTGAAGGAAACAGGGAAAACCGGTCCGCTCCCGGGAAAAGGAAGGTCCCTTTCCCGGAGCGCGAAAAGGGAAAACGAGAGGGGGAATCTCCGTGGCGGGAACCCAGGGCAGGGATCTGGACCGCAAAAAGCTGATGGCGGATCCGATCATGATGACCACGATCGTGGTGCTGATTGCCTTTCTGACGCTGTTTATCCTCTATCCGCTGGCCATCCTGCTGGTGGACAGCATGTTCGGCTCCAGCGGATTCACGCTGGATACCTTCCGGCGGGTGCTGGCCATGGCCTCTTTCCGGACGGCCATCGGGAACACGATGAAAATCGGCCTGCTGGTGGGGGTGCTTTCCACCGCCATCGGCCTGCTGTTTGCCTATGTGGAGGTCTATGTCCGGATGCGGAGGTTCACCGGCGGGCTGTTCCGGCTCATTTCCATGCTGCCCGTGGTTTCCCCGCCCTTCGTGCTGAGCCTCTCCATGATCATGCTCTTCGGCAAGGCCGGGCTGATCACCCGGTTCCTGCTGGGCATCTATGACAACAATGTCTACGGATACTGGGGCATTGTCATCGTGCAGACGATGACCTTCTTCCCGGTGTGCTACATGATGCTGCGGGGCCTGCTGAAGAACATCGATCCCTCCCTGGAGGAGGCCTCCCGGGATATGGGCGCCAGCCGCATGAAGGTGTTCACCTCCGTGACGCTGCCGCTCCTGCTGCCCGGCCTGGGCAACGCGTTCCTGGTCACCTTCATTGAGTCCATCGCCGACTTCGCCAACCCGATGATCATCGGCGGCAGCTATGACACGCTGGCGACGAGCATCTACCTGCAGATCACCGGAGCCATGGACAAGGAGGGCGCCGCGGCGATGGCGGTGGTGCTGCTGGTGATCACCCTGGGGATGTTCGCGGTCCAGAAATACTATCTGGAGGCGAAGACCGCCGCGACGCTGACCGGCAAGGCCAGCCGGGGCCGGATGCTGATCGAGGACAGCTCCGTCCGGATTCCGCTGACCATCCTCTGCAGCCTGGTGGCGGTGTTCGTCATCGCGATGTATCTGTGCGTGCCCATCGGCGCGCTGTTCCCGACCTGGGGATACAAGTTCACGCCGCTGACCTTCAAGTGGTTTGAGCAGGTCTTCACCAAGTACCGCGGGCTGCAGGCCTTCCGGGACAGCTTCGTGCTCTCCCTGATCGCCTCGCCGATTACCGCGCTGCTCTCCATGATCATTTCCTACCTGGTGGTCAAGAAGAAATTCAAGGCCAAGGGCTTCATCGAGGCGGTTTCCATCCTGGCGATGGCGGTGCCCGGCACCGTGCTGGGCGTCGGATACATCCGGGGCTTTGCGGGCGGCCTGTTCCATTCCGGATTCCTGTCCGGGATCTACGGCACGGGGCTGATCCTGGTGATCGTGTTCATCGTCCGCTCCCTGCCCACGGGTACGCGCAGCGGCATCTCCGCCCTGCGGCAGATCGACAAGAGCATCGAGGAATCCGCCTATGACATGGGCGCGAACAGCCTGAAGGTGTTTACCTCGGTGACGCTGCCGCTGATCAAGGATTCGTTCCTGTCCGGCCTGGTGACCGCCTTTGTCCGGTCCATTACGGCGATTTCCGCCATTATTCTGCTGGTGACGCCCAGCTACCTGCTGATTACCGTCCAGATCAATGAGTTTGCGGAGAAGGGCGCCTTCAGCATCGCCTGTGCCTTTGCCACGATTCTGATTTTGATTACCTACGGCGCGGTGCTGCTGATGAACCTGTTCATCCGGTTCTTCGGCACCAGCAGAACACAGAGGGAGGAGACCTGAAAATGAGCGAAATGCATGTCAAACAGCCCAAGGGCGTGAAGCTGGATCATATTTCCAAGATCTATCAGGACCCCAAGACGAAGAAGGATTTCTACGCCGTGCATGACGTGGAGCTGGACATCGCTCCCGGCAGCTTCGTCACCCTGCTCGGCCCCAGCGGCTGCGGCAAGACGACGACCCTGCGGATGATCGCCGGCTTCGAGAGCCCGGACGAGGGAGAAATCTATCTGGGCGGGGAGCCCATCAACGAGCTGACGCCCAACAAGCGGGACACGGCCATGGTCTTCCAGAGCTACGCCCTGTTCCCGCACTACAATGTCTTCGACAACGTGGCCTACGGCCTGAAGCTGCGGAAGGTGCCCCGGGACGAGATCCGGACCCGGGTGGAAAGGATCCTGAAGCTGGTGGAGCTGTCCGGCATGGAGCAGCGCATGACCAACCAGCTCTCCGGCGGCCAGCAGCAGCGCGTCGCGCTGGCCCGGGCCCTGGTGGTTGAGCCGGGCGTGCTGCTTTTTGACGAGCCGCTGAGCAACCTGGACGCGAAGCTGCGGGTGCAGATGCGGACGGAAATCCGCCGTATCCAGCAGGCGCTGGGAATCACCGCGGTTTATGTCACCCATGACCAGAGCGAGGCCATGGCCATCTCGGATCAGATCATCCTGATGAAGCAGGGCGTGATCGCGCAGATGGGATCGCCGACGGAGATCTATTACCGGCCGAACAGCGAGTTTGTGGCGGACTTCATCGGGGAGTGCAATTTCCTGCACGGGAAGATTTCCGGCAACGCGGAGAAGGGATGCATCGTGGCCCTGGAGGCCGGCAAGGTGGCCGTGCAGACGGAGAAGAGCCGGAAGGTCGGGGAGGACTGCGAGATCGTGCTGCGGCCCGAAGCAATCACCATCGGGGAGCAGGGCCTCCTGCCCTGCACGGTGGAGCTGAGCTGCTTCATGGGAAGCTATCAGAACTATCATGTCCGGGTGGGAAGCGAGCTGGTCAAAATCACCGACAACTGCCCGCTGAACAAGAAAGTCTTCCGGGAAGGCGAGCAGGCCATGATCTCCTTCGATCCCGCCTGCGCGCATCTGCTGTAAGCGCAGGAAGACCCCGAAGACGGAATGGAGGAACCGAAGATGATCAGGGATCTCGTGACGGCCAACCGGAGCTACCGGGGGTTTGATCCCTCCCGGAAAGTCACCCGGGAGGAGTTGACGGAGTTCGTGGAATGCGCCCGGCTGACGCCCTCCGGGGCCAACCGGCAGCCCCTCCGCTACTATCTGGCCTGGGAAAAGGAGCAGACGGAGAAGATTCAGCCGCTGACCCGCTGGGGTGCCGCCCTGCCGGAGCGGCATCTGCCGGACGCGGACAAGCTGCCCCCCGCGTTTATCGTGATCTGCGCGGAGACGCTCTGGGCGCCCAATCCGGCGGCCTGCCAGAAGGAGGTGGGCATTGCCGCCCAGACCATCCTGCTGGCCGCGACGGAGGCGGGGCTGGGAGGCCTCATGATCGCCAACTTCCAGGCGGATGCGCTGGCCCGGGCGCTGGAGCTGCCGGAGCATCTGGTTCCGCAGCTGGTGCTGGCCATCGGCCGGCCGGCGGAGAAGGTCGTGCTGACCGAGGCGGAGCCGGGCGGCTCCCTGAACTATTACCGCGATGAGCAGGACGTGCACTATGTGCCGAAAAGACCCCTGCGGGACCTGCTGATCAACTGAAAAAAGCCGGCGGCCGCGGGAAGACGGCCGCCGGGATCCGGAAACAGAAGAAAAGGCGCCTCTGAATGACCTTTACATTCAGGGGCGCCGTTTTTTTTCATGGCCGTGCATTCAGGGACGCTTTGGAGTGCCGGGCATTCAGGCGGCTTTCCGAAATAAAGGTCAATCACAGCTGCTTCTGAATGACAAAGCATTCCGGCGCGCCGGGACCGGCGTTCAGGAAGCGCTGGTGCAGCACATTGTATTCCCGGTTGGAGAGGCCGGAAAAAAGACCGATGAGCTCCTGTAGCTCCCTGGCGCCCTCCGCGTGTCCCGGATAGGCGCAGAGGACCAGCACGCCCATGGGCCGGAGCAGGTCCAGCGCCTTCAGAACCGCCTCCCGGGTCGTTTCCCACAGGGTGGTCACCTCATGACGGCCTCCCGGCAGCCAACCCAGATTGAAAACCACCGCCTGAACCGGCTCCGAAACATGGCGGTCCATCTCCTGATGCCCCGCCTGAAAGAGGCTGGCCCGATCCCGGAGCCCGTTTTCCTCCAGCAGCCTCTCCGTGTTCTGAAGGGCCTGCGGCTGGACATCAAAGGCATACACATGTCCCCCGGGCCCGACCGCCTCGCACAGGAACAGCGTGTCATGCCCGTTGCCCATCGTTGCGTCCACGACCCGGTCCCCGGGACGAACCGCCCGGAGGAGCACCTCCCGGGCCAGATATCTGGCCGATTTCAGTTCATAGGCGGGTTGATTTGTCTCTTCCATCTTTTTTCCTCCTGAATATCGCGGATCCCCGCGGCGCGGAATGAAGCGCGGCCGGGGAAAAGGGAACGGGCCGATCCGGATTTCATCACGGTCCGCTCACGGTTTTTTCCAGGATTTCCCCGGTATACAGGTCCGTCAGAATATCCTCCCGGGAGCCGTCGGTGAACTGCAGCACATACTTGAGATACCGCCCGTTTTCGGGGACAAGTTCGTTCGGCACGACCTCCAGCCGGACCGGCTCCTCCAGCGAAAGCAGGATGGTCTCGTCATAGTCCAGCGTGTTCCAGTTGGCCATCCGATCCGTGCCCACATAGACCCTGTTTTCAATCGCCGCCTCGGCGATTTCCAGAAGCTCCCGGTTGGTCCTTTTATCCTCCGGATCCAAGTAGGCTCCGCGCCGGCTGAGCTCCACGGAGCTGTCCAGCAGCCGGAGCTTTCCGTCCGTGACCTCCGCGGTGAGCTGTACGCTGCTCGTATCGCTGAAGCCGCCGTCCGTGTCCAGGCCAGCCCCCGTGGGCCGGCAGGTCCCGCTGTCCTGATAGAAATAGATCATATCGGGGGTCAATATCCAGCGGTTTTCAGAGATCTGCTCCTCGCCCGTCCGCAGGAAATGCCCCTGGGTCATTACGGCCAGCCCGCTCAGCTCCGCGATCCACTCCGAACCTTCCTTTCGCATCAGCGCGACCGAGACATCCCGGATTTCCCGGACCGGCTCCGCCTGCCCCTCGGTCTGCTTCTCCCGGACCACGCAAAGGCTCACACTGCCGGACTCGATCTGCCCGGCCCGCTCCGCGCTGACCGGCGCAACGGCCCGGATACTGAAAACAGGATCGGAGCTGACCCGGATCTCCTCCTCCAGTACCAGGGGACGGTTCGCGAAGAACGCCGCCTCCGTCCCGATGCGGCCGGCATCGATTTCCTCTCCGCCGGGGACGCCGAAGCGGGCGCCCTCCGGAAAGCGCAGCCGGACCGGCTCGCTGTCCGCGTTTCTTTGCCGGAAGGAGAAGGTCACCTCCCGAAGGGGCTGATCCCGCAGCCTGCCCTCCCGATCCCGCAGAACCAGGAAACAGGCGGTTCGGGCATGGGGCGGAAGCACTGCCTCGTCCGGCAGCTCAAAGCTGTCGAAGTCGGTGCCGTTGACGGCCGGGCTCCTCATCTCCAGCAGGACGGTTTCGTCCGTGTCATTCGAGAGGATCAGCCCCAGCGCGAGGCCGTCGTCCGCGGTAAAGACATGGACCAGATCCGCGCGGAGGCCGTCGGCCTCCAGCAGGTTCCTTTCCTCGGGGAAGTCTCCCGCCGCCCGCAGCGGGATTCCCTCCGGCAGCCGAAGCCGGAGCGGCTCCTTCTGCTCCGCCCGGGCCGCGGAGTAGGCGGACAGGCCGGGATACAGCTCGATTTCCCGGATCTCCGTCCGCCCGCAGCGCTCCAGCAGATGATCGATTCCCGACAGGTACAGCCGGGCCTTATCCTCCGTGCTCAGGGCGTAATCGGACACCGTGACCCGATTCTCCATGGTGAAGGGAACGTACACGTCCGTTCCCGGCGCCGCGCAGACGGTGACGGAGGTGCCGACGTGAATCCCGTCCAGCGCCAGCACTCCCTGGAAATCGAAGGCCTCAGGCCCTTCATTCAGCAAGCGCAGCAGCCCCTCGACTTTTCCCTCCGCGTTTTGAGAAAGACTCACCGCCTGCCAGGTCACGCTCCCGTTCCGGAGCGTGCACAGAGGAGGCCTGTCCTTCGGCGCGAAGGAGGAGACATCGCAGCCCTCAAGACGGATCCGCGCCGTAAAGGGACGGGCTTTGCCGCCTTTCTCCTCCGGATTCCGGAGCTCCAGAGGAATCGTTACCTCTGAGATTTCCGCGAGTCCGGTGAGGGCCTCCTCCTGGAAAATCAGCTTTATCTCCTCGGTTTCTCCCGGCTCCAGAGACAGGTACGAGCGCCTCTCCGCGGTCCGGGTTCCGTTCAGAACGACCGGCAGCTGATCCGCCTTGATCCGGTGATCCGTGTCGTTCTTCAGGCGGAGGGTCATCTCGACGAGGGGATTCAGCCGGGTGTTCCGCAGCACCGCCTCCGCCTCCAGGGACAGGCCGGATTCCGCCGGCAGGCTGCATTCCGTCTTCAGCGCGGTGTACCGATGGTTCCAGATCGGCACCGGCAGGCTGGCCCATTCGTTCTGCTGCAGGTCGGTCACCTGGAAGAAGGCGTACAGGCTGCCGCTCTCCCACTGCTCGGAAAAGCGGAGATGCCAGTCGCAGGGCAGGGAAAGCACCCTCCCGCCGTAGCCGTTGTACAGCTCCCAGTCCGCGAAGCCGGGCATGGCCTTTTCCGGATCGGGCAGGTACCGGATCGGGCACATGAAGACCACCTGCGTGTAGCCCTTCTCCGTAAAGGCCAGGCGGTTGGTGTAGGTTTCGGAAACCCGGTCGTAGACATAGGTGCGCTCAATCTTCAGCTCCCCCGTCTCCGGATCCGGCAGGCAGTAGTACAGGACGTACGCATCCGACTTTTTTTCTCCGGAGGTGGAGTAATCCGTGTACCAGGCCTCGATCAGATAGTATTTTCCGTCATTCAACCGGGTAAAGCTCACGGGCCCCGTCAGAATGCCGCTCTCCGCGTCGGTTACATACATCGCGCGGCCCCGGTACTCCGCGGAAACCGTTCCGTCCTCCGAAATCTCCGCCTCCTCGACGGACAGCGGAAACAGCGCCGTGCCCGAATCGGAGAAGGAGCCGTCCATCACCATCAGCTCCGCGCTCAGCGCCTCGGCCCGCTGCGCTTCGGTCAGCCGCAGGGAGAGGGGATGGACTCCCTCCGCGTCCGAAGGCGTCTCCTCCGTCCGCATCCTGCTCCAGTCCACGAAATGGGTTCCCGTCAGCTCGGATCCGAAATGCTCCAGATATCGGGTGTAGCCGCTGCTGAAGGTCAGGCGGCGGTAATCATTCCTCCAGGAGGAGAGATACTGCCGCTTGTTGGTATAGGGGTGATAGACCGACAGCCCGCCGGCCGTTGTTCCGCTGGCCCGGCTGCAGACCACGGCCTCCCGCAGCGCCCGGGCCAGGTCCGTCTCCTCCGCGCCGTAGAGCGCAATCAGCTCCCCCAGGTCCACCAGATCATAGCCGTCCTGCCCGGCGGCCTTGACCGTTCCGCCGAAGGAGGGAGCCTCACTGCGCAGGGAGGAAAACCGCCGGAAATTCTCCCCGGTCATCTCCTGCTCCACGCCGGAGAAAAAGGAGTCCATCGCCTGCTGCACCGCCTCCATTTTGGACAGATCCACGCAGGACATGGTCAGGGCATCCCGGGAATCCGGCTGCGCGGCAAAATAGCTGTCCACGACGGCCCGGCCGGTTTTCCGCCCGTCCCCGTCCGCCGCCGGCAGAAAGCTGTAATCCCAGCCCAGGGCGGGCTCGGTTTCCTGGGAGGCGATCATGTATTCCGCATAGGGCGCCAGGGCCGCCGCCACCTCCGCCGAGCCCATCAGACAGGCATCGAAGCCGATCCAGCTGAGCTTTTGCCGCAGATACGCCCGGGAGATGCCCTTCGTGACCTCGCTCAGGCTCAGATTGTCCATGGAGAAGAGCTCGTCCCAGCAGACGCCCTCCAGCGGCCCGCCGCCGTGATCCCAGAAGATCAGGGCATAGTCGTCCGCCCGGTACTGCTCCTGTCCGAAATCCAGCAGCTCCGTCAGCGTCTCTGCGCTGCCCATGTTCATCTGGTTCAGCCGCTGCACGACCCGGGCGCGGCCCGGCTGAACCTCCAGAATGACCGTGCCGGAGATCTCGGGGGAAATCACCCATTGATCGGAGCCGCCCATCATGACCAGCAGGTTCAGCCTCTCCGGGGAAAAACCGGAGTTCACCATCTCCCGAATGTCCGCGGTGGCGGAGCCGTACTCGCTTTCCAGATTGCTCCCGCACATGTAGATCATCAGCGTCAGGGTGCGGGGAGGCTTCTCTTCCGCTCCCGCCGGGGGAAGAAGCAGGAAGCACGCCAGCAGGGCCGCCAGAAAACGGTGCAGCTTCATTCCGATGCCCTCCTTTATCCGTCCGTCAAAGAATCCAGGTTTACCTTTCTACATCCGGCCGGGAAAAACCTGCCTCAGGGATCCGGGCTGGCGGGTCCGGGTAGAAACTGAAAGCCGCCCCGGAAGAGCGGGCAGGGGGGGCGCCTGCCTGACCGCGCGGGGTTGACACGGATGATAAAATAACCGAGGTGCCCCGCGAAAGGGCCTCCGGCCCGAACCGGCGGGAGGAACCGGGATATGAAGCAAAACGAGAAAGGACAGAACGATCCATGAACCAACGCGACCTGGCGGAAATCAAACGCCGGCTGAATCCGGACAAACGCAACCCCTCTCTGATCTGCGGATGCTATGTGGACTATGCCGGCCGGCCGATCACCAGCTTTGAGCTGCCCGTGGCGACCCTGTATGATCAGGAAAACGAGAAATACATGAGCCTCTTCAAAAAGGTGCTTTCCGGGCAGATCGGACAGAACCTGATGCCCATCGCCTGCCCGCCGGAGGAGCAGGACCTGCTGCTTCGGGTCCGGGATTCCGCGCTGCGGGAGGAAGCGCCGCTGCAGGAGCTTTTTGAAAAGCTGATTGAAGGCATCCGCGCCGAGCACCCGGACATGCAGTCCGTGGAGGACGCCCGGACGGCGGATAACTGGCTGATTCTGCTGATGCACGACGATCTGGATGTGCGGAGACGGGACGTGAACGGAGAGATCGACTATGAAAACTCGGACCGGGCTTTCAGCTATGTTCTCTGCGCGGTCTGCCCCGTGAAGCAGGAAAAACCCGCCCTGAGATACAACCCGGAGGACAATCTTTTCCGCGGCCGTGCGCCTGAATGGACGGCCGCCGCCCCGGCGCTCGGATTCCTTTTCCCGCTGTATGAGGGCGGCTCCGCGGATGTGAACACGATCCTGCTGTTCAGCAGGGACAGCAACGATGCCCATGAGGCCTTCCTGCAGGCGGCCTTCCATCTGGAGGCGGTCATGCCCGCGGCGGAGCAGATGGAGAATTTCCAGACGCTGCTGGCCCAGAGCCTCGGAACGGAATGCTCCCTGGAGGTTGTGCAGGAGATGCATGAAACCTTTTCCGATCTGATCGCGGACCAGGGAAAGGACGACGAGCCTCTCATGCTGTCGAAGCAGGATATGGCCCGGGTGCTGGAGGAGGGCGGCGTATCCGAGGAGCGGGTGGAAGCCTTCCGGAACGGATTCGACGCGACCTTCGGCGAGGGAGCGGTTCTCCCGGCGGTGAATGTCGTGACGCCCAAACAGTTCCGGGTGGATCTTCCGAGCGTGTCCATCAAGGTGGATCCCAAGCAGGCGGACCTGCTGGAAACCCGCGTGATCGACGGCCGCAGCTATCTGCTGATCCCGATCGACGGGGACATTTCCGTCAACGGGCAGCCCGTATTTACGAAGCTTTCCTGAATACTTCAGAGGATCACCCGGATCAGCAGCATGTAGACGGCTGTTCCGGACAGAATGCTGATCAGCGCGCTGCGCCGCCAGACCTGCATGCCCACCACGCAGGCCGCGGCGGCCAGCTCCGGAAGCCCAAAGGGGCGGACGGCGGGCGTGATATCCTTCAGACAGTAGATCACCAGCATGCCGATGATCGCCGGCGGCAGGACCCTGCCGAGATAGGAGATATAGGCCGGCGTCCTTTTCCTGAGCACCAGAAAGGGAAGGGCGCGCAGCAACAGCGTGACCGCCGCCATGACGGCGATGAGCAGGGCGGATTTCATGGCGCCGCCTCCTCTCTCCGGCGGAGCAGCGTCAGGATTCCTGTGATGAGCAGCATGGCGGGAATCAGGAAGCTCTCCTTTCCGAAAACAAGCAGGCACAGCAGCGTGCTGAGCAGGCCGGTGAGCGCGGGCAGGTGATCCCCGGAGGACAGCCACTGCTCGGTGAACGAGGCGATGAACAGCGCGGTCATGGAGAATTCAATGCCCGCCGTGGAAAAGGGCAGAACCGCGCCGAGAAGATTTCCGAGAATGCCGCCCGCGACCCAGTAGCTGTGGTTGAAAAGAGATACGAGGAACCGGTAGAGGTTCGCGTCCACGCCCTCGGGCACCTCCCCGTCGCAGAGCAGGGAATAGGTTTCATCCGTCAGGGCAAAAATCATGTAGGGCTTATATTTCCCCGCGTCCCTGTACCGGCCGAGCATGGAAATGCTGTAAAACAGATGCCTCGCGTTCACCATGACCGTGGTCAGAATGACGGTGAGAACGGAGGCGCCGCCGGTCAGCAGACCGACGCCGACATACTGCATGGAGCCGGCGTAGATCAGAAGGCTCATGGACGCGGCCCAGAGGACCCCGTATCCGGCGTTCCGCATGAGAATGCCGAAGCCGGTTCCGAGCACGAGATAGCCGGCCATGACGGGAACGGATTTCAGGAATGCCTGTTGAACGGTACGTTTTTTCATAATAATGGACCAACTCTCCCTATGAAGAATTCAGGGGGTGTGTCTGCGGGCCGCGAAGCGGTGCGGCCCGATCCTCCGGCGCTCGCCGGGGATGCTGCGCCATTATATAAAAAGCAAAAGGAAAAATAAAGCGGAAAAATAGATTTTTTCGACTTGTGCTTCCGCCGGCTTTTCTGATAGACTCCATATGCTCCGGGCGCGCGCGCTGTTTATCGGATCCGGCGGAGGGCGCGGCCCGCGCGGAGCCCGAAAAGCACGGAAAGAGAAAAAAAAGGGACAGCCGGTCCCGGGAAAGGAGGCGGCTGTCCGGAGCATGCGGGAGGCCTTATGATAGGACTGGGAACGATCATCAACAGCGCGGCCATCGTGGCCGGAGGGGTGATTGGACATTTTACCGGCCGGCTGTTTCAGCAGGAGCAGCAGAAGGCGGTGAACACGGCCTGCGGCATCAGCGTGATCTTTATCGCCGTCGCCGGCGCCATGCAGGGAATGCTGGGAATTGACGGAGGGGCGCTGGTGAGCGGCAGATCCATGCTGGTTGTCCTGTGCCTGGCCGTCGGGACGGTGCTGGGCGAGCTGATCGGCATTGAACGGGGATTCGAAAAGTTCGGGGAATGGCTGAAGAAGAAAACCGGCAACAGCGGGGATCAGCGCTTTGTGAACGCCTTTGTGACCGCGTCGCTGACGGTCTGCATCGGGGCCATGGCGATCGTGGGCGCGATTCAGGACGGGATCAGTGGGGATTACTCCACGCTGGCCGTCAAGGCGGTGCTGGACTTCATTATTGTCGCCGTGCTGACGTCTTCCCTCGGAAAGGGATGTGCCTTTTCCGCCATTCCGGTCCTGGTCTTTGAGGGAACCGTGACCCTGCTGGCCAGGCTTGTGGCGCCGGTCATGACGGATGCCGCCGTCGCCAATCTTTCCCTTGTGGGCTCCGTGCTGATTTTCTGCGTGGGCGTGAACCTCGTGTGGGGGAAAATGATCCGGGTCGCCAATATGCTTCCGGCGGTTCTTGCGGCCGTGGCCGCGGCGTATCTGCCCTGGACGTTCTGAGACGGCAGGGAAGGGTACCCTGCTCGCTGAATGGGAACGAAAAGGACCGTCCCTACCGTTCCCCGAGGCAGGCGATCAGAGCGTCTACGTCCTCGTCCGCGGTGGCCCAGCTGGTGGCGATGCGCAGGACGGCATGGTCTTCATCCACATTCTCCCAGAAGCTCATCTCGACCTTTTCCGACAGACCGGCGGCCTGCGCCCGGGTGAGCAGAACGAAAATCTGATTCGTGGGGGAGGGGAAGGCGAGGGTATAGCCCTTCCGGATCAGCGCATCGCGGATCCGGTTCGCCGCCGATACGGCCCGGTCCCCGATTTTCATATACAGATCGTCCGTAAACAGGACGTCGAACTGCAGCCCGGCGATGCGGCCCTTGGCCAGCAGGGCGCCGTGCTGTTTGACAATGGTGAAGAAATGGGGAACGGTGCCCGGGCGGGGGAAGACCACCGCTTCGCCGAACAGCGCGCCGCATTTGGTGCCGCCGATATAGAAGGCATCGCACAGGCGGGCCAGATCGGGCAGCTGCACGTCGTTCTCCGGACAGGCGAGGGCGTAGGCCAGGCGCGCGCCGTCCGCATACAGGGGCAGGCCGAATTCCCGGCAGACTCCGCTGATTTCCTCCAGCTCACGGAGCGAATACAGGGTGCCGTACTCCGTCGGCTGGGAAATGTAGACCATCGCGGGCATGACCATATGATCCCGGTTTTCGTCGTCCCGATAGCCCTCACAGCAGGCGCGGATATCCGCGGCCGAGATTTTGCCGTCCTTCTGGGGCAGGGTGATGACCCGGTGCCCGCCGAACTCGATGGCGCCGGCTTCGTGGCTCTGGATATGTCCGGTTTCCGGGGCCAGTACGCCCTGCCAGGAGCGAAGCAGCGCGTCGATGACGGTCGCGTTGGTCTGCGTGCCTCCGACCAGGAAGTGGATTTCGGCCTCCGGCGCGCGGCAGGCGGCGCGGATTTTCTCCCGGGCGGATTCGGAGAAGGCGTCCGCTCCGTAGCCCGGCGTTTTCATCAGGTTGGTCTGAACCAGCCGCTCCAGAATCGCGGGATGGGCGCCTTCCTCGTAGTCCGAGGTGAAGCTGAGTTTCCCGGGCGCGGTATTCATCATCTGTTTTCTCCTTCTATGACAGGATTCACGGAAAGCTTCGGGCCGGAGGTCCGCTTTTTTCCCGGGCTCCCGCATTGGTAGGAATCCGGGGGCGCCGAGCCTCATCCGGCAGGGTATTCTCTCCGAAGATCAGCGCGTCATTTTATCATTTCCCCAAAATAAAGTCAATTTTGGGGAAAAGTCCCTTGACAAGAGATTCCATCTGTGTAATCTTCGTTTGAGGATAGGCATGACCGAAGAAGCAGGGGAGACTGAAAGCCGCTGCCTTCCCTCTTCCATGAACGATCATGAAAACCGCATCAATGGGCCGGAGCGCCCTGAAATCCAAAAGGGAGACAGACGATGAAAAAAGCGAAGATGATTCTGGACAGGGATTTTGCCATCGGGCAGATCGACAGGCGGATTTACGGTTCCTTTATCGAGCATCTGGGCCGCGCGGTGTACGGCGGAATCTATGAGCCGGGCCATCCCCTGGCGGATGAGCAGGGCTTCCGGAAGGATGTCATCGATCTGGTGAAAAAGCTGCAGATTCCGGTGGTGCGCTATCCGGGCGGCAACTTTGTGTCCGGCTTCAACTGGGAGGATTCCGTCGGCCCCGTTGCGGACCGGCCGAAGCGCCTGGATTTGGCCTGGTTCACCACGGAGACCAACCAGGTCGGCCTGCATGAATTCGTCGACTGGGCGAAAAAGGCCGGCAGCGAGGTCATGTATGCGGTGAATCTGGGCACCCGGGGCCCGGATGCGGCCCGGAACGTGGTGGAATATGCCAACCATAAGGGCGGCAGCGCCTGGAGCGATCTGAGAATCAAAAACGGCGCGAAGGATCCCTTCAACATCCGGCTGTGGTGCCTGGGCAACGAGATGGACGGCCCCTGGCAGATGGGCCACAAGACGGCCTATGAATACGGCCGCACGGCCAATGAAGCCGCCAAGATGATGAAATGGGTGGATCCCACCATCGAGACCGTGGCCTGCGGAAGTGCCGCCTATAATATGCCTACCTTCGGCGAGTGGGAATACACGATGCTGAACGAGTGCTACGAAAACGTGGACTACGTTTCCATCCATCGGTATTACGGCAATCCCACCAACGATACGCCCGGATTCCTGGCCCGGAGCATGGACATGGATGACTTTATCCATACGGTGGTGTCCATCTGCGACGCGGTCCGCGGGAAGAAGCACAGCAAAAAGAAGCTGAACCTGAGCTTCGACGAGTGGAACGTCTGGTATCATTCCAACGAGCAGGACAAGGAAATCTGGAAGCGGGAGAAGTGGGGACCCGCCCTGCCCCTGCTGGAGGATATCTACAACTTCGAGGACGCGCTCCTGGTGGGCTCCATGCTGAACACCCTGATCCGCAACAGCGACCGGGTGAAGATCGCCTGCATCGCCCAGCTGGTGAACGTCATCGCGCCGATCATGACCCGGAACGGCGGCGGCGCCTGGGCCCAGACGATCTACTGGCCGCTGATGCACGCCTCCGTCTACGGACGCGGCACGGCCCTGCGCCCCGTGACGGAAAGCCCCGTCTATGACTGCAGCGACTATGAGGGCGTTCCGTATCTGGACACCTCCGCCACCCTCGGCGAGGATGGCAGCGTGACCATCTTCGCGGTGAACAGGGATCCGGCGGAGGCCATGGAGCTGGACGCGGATCTCCGGTGCTTCGGCGGCCTGCGGGTGAAGGAGCATATCGTCCTGCATCATGACGATGTGAAGGCGGTCAATACCGAGGAGAATCCGGACAACGTGGCCCCTGCGCAGGGCGATTGCGGACGGATGGACGGCGGACGGCTGAACATCGCGCTGCCGGCCCTGAGCTGGAACGTGATCCGGCTGGAGCCCGCGAAATAAGAGAAACGGAGCGGATCTGACCAAAACAGAAAAACATCCGGGCGGGCCATGATTGGACGGGCCTGACCCGGGCGAAACGAACAGGCGGGCCTGTCCCGAACCGGAAACGGTCGGGCGGGCCTGCCCGTCTAAAGACAAAGAACGGAGGAAAGACCATGAAAACCCTGTATCTGGAATGCGGCATGGGCGCCGCGGGAGATATGCTGATGGCGGCTCTGCTTGAGCTGATCCCCGACAGGCAGGCCTTTCTCGACAAAATGAACGCGCTGGGGCTGCCGGGCGTGCGGGTGGAGGCGGAAAAGGCCGAAAAGTGCGGCATTACCGGCACCCACATGAAGGTGACCGTCTTCGGGGAAGAAGAAGAATCCGAGGATGAGCACCATCACGGGCATGAGCATGACCATGAAGACCATCATCAAGATCACGAACACGACGGGCATGATCATGAGCATCATCATGATCACGACCATGATCACGACCATGATCACGACCATCATCATGACCATGATCATCATGGACACTCCCATCATCATGCGACGGTGGCGGAGATCGACGGGATCATTGCGGGTCTTGATGTTTCCGAGAAGGTGAAGGCGGATGCCCGGGCGGTGTATGCGCTGATCGCGGAGGCCGAGAGCCGGGTGCACGGGCATCCGGTCAGCGAAATCCATTTCCACGAGGTGGGAACCCTCGACGCCGTGGCCGATGTGGTGGGCGTGTGCCTGCTGATGGAGATGACCGGCGCGGAGAAGATTACGGCCTCCCCGGTGCATGTGGGCAGCGGGTACGTTCGCTGCATGCACGGCGTCCTGCCGGTGCCAGCTCCCGCGACGGCGCTGATTCTGGAGGGCATCCCCACCTACGGCGGCCAGGTGCAGGGCGAGCTTTGCACCCCGACGGGCGCGGCCCTGCTGAAGCACTTTGTTTCCAGCTTCGGAGACCGGCCGGTCATGGCCGCGGAGGCCATCGGCTACGGCATGGGCAAGAAGGATTTTGAACGGGCCAACTGTCTGCGGGCCTTCCTTTTTGCGATGGATCAGCTTTTCAAGGCCGGAGCCCGGGATGTGTATACCCAGGCCATCGGCATGAAGAAGTCCCGCCCCGGCGTGCTGCTCAGCGTTATCTGTCTGCCGGAGGATGCGGATCGGCTGGCCGCGGTACTGATGAAGCATACCTCCACGTTGGGCATCCGCAGGCAGGACATGCGCCGCTACGTCCTGGATCGGACGTTCGAAACGGCGGAAACGCCCTACGGCCCGGTGAGGGTGAAGACGGCCCGAGGCATGGGAGTCACCCGCAGCAAGGCGGAATACGACGATCTGGCGGCCCTGGCAGAACAGCATCAGGTTTCGATTGACACCATTCGGAAAACGCTATAGGAGACAGAGGGAACGATAGGGACGGTCCTTTTCGTTCCCCAAATGGAGACAGGGGTGAGACAGGGGGACGGTTCTTATGTCTGGACTCCGGTCTGTTCTCATAGCGCACAGACCGCGCAGGCTGGCGATTATCCTCGCATTCTTCAGGACAGGAGGGCAGCTCTCAAGAGAAGGAAGAGGTTCTTCTGTTTTCCTGACAGAAAGAGGAAGATGGGCCTGGGTTCCATGTTGATACTTTTCAAAACGATGGGAATCAGGAAACCTGGCAAAGCGAAAAAATGGGGGGACGGTTAAGACAAAAGAACCGTCCCCCTGTCTTCCCTCCTGTCTTCTCGTTCCCCGAGATATGCATTGAGGAACCGGCCGGCGAGGGTTTCGGGCCGGACGTTCCTGGCGGCTTCGTCGGGGGAGAACCATTCGTAGGAATCGATTTCGTAGTTCGGATTCATTTCGCTGTCGTCCTTCACGAAGGCCGTGAAATTGCACATCAGGGTATTGGAGGGCTCGAAGAAGGAGGTCCGGTTAAAGCGGATCCGCCGGGCCGTCATGCCGGTTTCTTCCTTCAGCTCCC
>CACYWL010000014.1 GCA_902778055.1 uncultured Eubacteriales bacterium
ATGCGTCTCTCCGTCGTACACCCAGCTCTTTGTCGAAGACGTGATCACCAGCGCCTTGCTGCTCTGCGTGATTGTCAGCGTGCCCGGTACATACGTGATATTGTAGTTCGCCGTGACATCCGTCTCGCCGTTCTTTACAACCGCTCCGCTCGCCGTGTTCGCGCTCGATCCGACTTCCGTTTGGCTGCCGGTCACCGTCACGCTCTCTACCGTGTCCGCTCCCTGCAGACCATCAACTGCTGTATCCTGCCATCCGTCGTCCGTCAGAGCCGTTCCGTCATATTCCTTGCTGTTGCTGTCCGCCGTAATTGTCAGCGGCGCTTTCGTAATCGTCAGCGTGCCTGGATTAAATGTCTTTGTTTCATAGGCATCAGATACATCAACGTCATTTTCATTTTTAATCGTATAGGTTGTCGCAAAGGTTCCAGTATACGGGCTGCCCGCGACACTAGTACCCTTGGCAGGCGTATAGGTGATGGTCAGCACATCGCCGTTCGCCAGGCCCTCAACAATGTAATCATCAGTATTAATTGTTTCGCCTGTGCCTGTTACAGTGGCAACAAATCCATGTCCGCTCTGTTCTTCGCCGTTGTATGTTTTTTCAATATCTTTGACTGTAACAGTCAGGTTCACCTTGGTAACAGTCAAAGTCCCGAGATTGGCTGTAACCTTATAGTTGCTGGATTTGGTCTCGCCCCAGTCAATAGAGTAAGTGTTGTCACTGCTTCCAACTTCAGTCTGGCTGCCCGTTGCCGTTACCGTAGCGGTCTCGTCATTCACCAAGCCGGTAATAGTCGCTTCTGCATTTGTCAACGGCGCTCCATCATATGGTTTTGTAGCACTGCCTGTCTTTACGGTAATTTCCTTCGGAAGAATCTGCAGGCGGCCTTCTCTGACATAGAGAGAAACGCTGTAGTTGTCATTCTGAGGAAGCATAGCATCTGTCAATCCTACAGTATAGCTATAATCCCCAACATCCGTTTCCGCTGCTACATAGTAGTGAAGACCAGGAGATGCTTCATCGTATTTGACGTTATCCAGTCGAGTTATTGCAGTCCAGATATCATCCAGATACTCAGATGCATAGCCGGCATGGCTGATCATCACATAATCAGATATATTTTCTTTGCTGCTATTAGTGAAGCCTGCCCTGTATTCCTGTCCGGTATACTTATTGTTTGTCCAGCGGTCAGGCTCTACGCGTACTGTTACGTTAATTTTGAGCACTTCAAGAGTACCGCTGATGTAACGGATCTTATAGAGGTTCGTCGTGTTGATACCGGTTAATCCGTGGATAACTGCATCCTTCGGAGTCACAGTAGCGATGCCGGCATTCAGGCGCCCCTGGGGATTATTACTGTCGGCATTGACATATGTATAATCTAAGCTATTCAGAGTATGCCCAGGCAGTAGGCCATCAACGTTCACCTGATTGTTCAGTCCTTCAGGTAAAGTTAGTGCTGTGCCGTCATACATCTTGCTTCTGCTGACAGCAGTGATGGTAAGTTTCTTCCTATAGAATAGTGTAAAGGTCAGTCCTTCTCCGCTCTCTGCAATGTTCCTTGTAATTTTATAGTCTGTTCCTGCTGCAGTTCCGTTATAGCTTGTGCCGATGACTGCCTTGTCAAGCTCCCATCCTTCGATTGGCGTACGGGCCAGCGTAAAGGTTTTACCTACCTTTAGAATCTGCTTATCTTCATTAATATCCGGGATTGGATGACCATCCATATCGACGAATTTGACGGTGACTTTAGCATTCTTGTACGGAGAATACTTGAATTCTAATACGTTCTTAGTACTATCAGCAGTTAGAACAAGTGTCTTCTGTGCAGCATCCGGATAGAATTCTACGCCGGTCAGTTCAGGATGTGCAGCATACAGTGCATCATAATCTATCGTCGCTGCCAGCTCAATAACAGACGCGGTATCACCCGGGACATTCTGCTCGTATCTTTCTGTCGCTACAGTAATCTCTTCTCCAGAATGCTCCGCTGGATCCAGAATATATTTTACTCTGTATTCAGTAGTGTGAGTCTTCTCGCTGTAAACGAATGTCAGTTCATTGCTCTCAATGGTATCCGATAGAGTCAATGTTTGTTTGGATAACTGCGGACGATATCCCGCTACTGCAACCGCATTTTCGGTTATAACCTGACCTACTGTAAAGTTGGGGTTCGATACGTCCTTGTCCGCCAGTACATGGTTTCCGTCTTCATCTACATAATGAACTACATAACTGAGTGTCTTCTTTGTCCATTGTGCATATACCGTTGTATCCTGGGTAATCTGCGTTTTCCAGTCAAAGAGCTGATCGCCGTCAGCTGCGGTATACCAACCATCAAATGTATAGCCTGCTTTAGTCGGAGTAATCTCCAGTGCTGTAGCCATTTTATACTTTTCAACTGTCTGGCTGTCAGCAAGCTGAGACGATGGATTCTCCCCGTCTACAAAAGATACTGTAAACGTGGGTGCATTCCATTTCGCATACAGCACAACATTTGCAGCGGGCATCTTATTGAAAGTATACTGTGCTGTCAAACCTGAGTTTGTATACCATCCACCAAACGTGTAATCGTTATCGACTCCGCACTGTGCAGCTGTCGGTGTCCAAACATACGGGGATTTATTTATGTTTGCATCGAATTTGATGTCACTAATAGTTTTAAGACTCTTAGATCCATAATAGTAGTCAATCTTAAAAGTGTCGCGATTATAATAGAAATTATATGTTGTAGTATTTGAAGCTCCTGAATTTCCATGATCATAAGTATATCCACTTATCTCCTTTGCACCCAAATTACCGCTAGAAGAAGTGTATGTCTGGCTATAAGTCTGAGATTTTGTATATCCATCATCGTCAGCATTTTGTAACCAGTAATTTACTGTATAAGTTTTCGCTTGTGTAGTCCATTGAGCATAGTAAGTGATTGTTTCTCCCTCAGATGGAATCATATCTGTTGTCACAATCGTACGTTTTGTTACATAACGTGCAGTACCAGGTGCTACCCATCCGTCAAAACCTAGATCATGTCTCTGATAATATCTGTCGTAGTACTTTCCTTTTACGTTAATGGGCCATGTAGACGAAATATCTTGCCCAAGTTTTACTGTCATAGTATAACTTAGTTCTTCAATCTCTTCGCTTACGTTTTGGTCAGGAAGAGTAGCATATACATAATAATAATTGTTGTAATAATACGCATGGAACTTGAAAGTGTACTCTTTCAATTTATAGTAAACAAGTAACACAGAAGATCCATCGGCTGCTATAACTACACTGGAATTATTGTTCTTTGCAATATCTGCTACCCACCCATTTCGGTCGATAGAGGGGGCGCTTGAAGCCTGAACTGTAGATCCAACAGTACCTGTCGCGTCTCTTGAATTATCATATACATATGATGATTCTGTGCCAGCATCATTATACTTTTCGAACATATATACGATCGTATAATGAACTTTTTCACCATTCCACTTTGCATACAATGTGGTATTTTCATTAATCGTTATCTTCGGATCTGCTTTTTTTGTTAGGTGCTCATCTGTGTACCAGCCAGCAAATGTATATCCAGTACGAGTCGGTACAGTGCTGGTAACAGTGTATTGAGTTTCATAGGGAACCGTAGTGCCAGGTACGTAGCTTCCTCCCCTGGTATCATATGTCACCTGGAAGTTCTTTCTTGTATAATTTACATACAGTTCCTGACCGGATGCCTGAGTAATTGTCGCACCTTCAGCAAGTTCCAACTCCGCATACGGATATGTCCTGATAGTCGGAGTCACATAGCTGTTTAAAACGCCTTGTACGTCTTCTTCTCTTTCGATCTCAGTATACCCGTCACCTGTCAGATCCTTCAACTGATACACGAAATCATATACTGCGGTATAGGGAACGTATTTAAACCTAACAGTACATTTCTTTTCACTGTCGAAATCGCTTTCTTTTACTTCAAGGGTCGGTTGTTCCGGGAAATAAATCGGGCCTCCAGGAACTAAGTTTGGATCTGTCTTAGTGCTTACAGGCGCTGTAATTATATATGGAAGATTCTTTCCTTCCACTTCTATGACATCGGTATTGAACACAAATTCAGCGTTATTTCCGTCAATGTAATAATAATCTGCAATAACCGTATACACTTCAACAGAGCGGAAAACAGCCTCAACGGTCATATTGCTGTTAACGACTGTTTCAGCGTTAACTTCCGTTTCGGTTCCCTGAATGACCCATTTTTCAAATGCCTTTCCAGCCACGAAAGGATCCTGCGGCATGGTTCCGATTGCTTCACCCGAATTGCGGAAATATTGTGAAAGTCTCTCACCTTCCGTTCCGTCATCGTTTTTAACTACAAAGTTTACATAGTAGTTATCTTTGAAGTTGGCCGTGATGGTCATATCCCTGGTCACCTTAGTACCAGCAGTTACTTCATCGCCTTCTTCATCAGTCCAGTTCTGGAATTCTTTCCCTTCCACCACCGGATCATTGGGCAGAACAAGCACGTCATTTATATTATACTTGTCAGACTGATATGTTTCACCGTCCACCACGAATATAACATTAAATACGACTAATTCATATTCGGCCCAAACTGTGGTATTTTCCTTGATCGCGACACTGTTCGTAAAATTCCTCGTGGAGTCCCCGTCGCTATAAACCCATTTCCCGATACTGCCATTTTTTACGGGCACTGCCGGCATATTATTCAGGCAGTAATTCGTGTCAACATCAACTGTTTCAGTAGCAATCAGTTCACGATCGTCTTCGTTTGTGTCATAGAATGATACAGTGAAAACTATCTTTTTGTAGTCAGGTACGATAACCGTGTCCGCTGTCGGTACAAATGTTTCATCTATGAGAGCACCTGTTACCTTAATCTCAGCGCCTTGGCCACCCTGAACTATTTCACCGATTGCCCAGTAGGCATTATAATCCTCACGCTCAATAACTGCAGGGAGATCTCCGATAGCCTGTTCCTTTTCGACCTGAACAGTATCATATACCTCTGCGTCCCTGTTATAGAACGTGACAGTCCAATACTCTGTCTCCGGCTCCGACTCCTGCTGCTCCGGCTCTTCTTCCCCCGTGCGTTCGGCATTGCTGGCCGGTGCACCACGTCTCTGCGTGGTTTCTGCGCCTGCTACAGGCTCAAATACGGCCGTCAGACTGATGTCCGACTCTACCGGAGTGGAAGGATCAACCGAATTGCCGTTGGAATCGATCCACCCGGTAAACCGGTAACCATCCTCCAGGGTCGGCGAAGCAGGAAGGACACTGCTCAGCGGCATTCCCTCAACTACAAGACTGCTATACCCCACTTTACCAATCGTCCACGTAACCAGGTACGATTGGACGCCGGAGATTTGCGCTTCCGCGTCCGTGGATGTTAACCCTCCGTTCGCCGCAAATGCGGAAACCGGGAGCATCTGGAATACCATCACCAGAGAGAGAAGAAGTGCTAACGCTTTCTTCATGGATCATTCCTCCTGATCATCTGAGGGAGCCGGGGCCCGGGAATGGTTCCTTCGCGGGCTTTATAAGCATCCAAACTCCTGCGGGGGCTGCCCGCAGGAGAAAAGGTAAAAATCGATTAACGGGAGAGTACGGTCAGCGTATAGTCCCAGCTTAAGGTCTCGGTCGTCGCGGGGAAGGCGTAGATCGGTCCGTTTTCTCCGGGGATCACTTCAAATCCGTTTCCTTTGTCCACTTTCCAGATATACACGATCTCGGAGCTGTTTTCAAAACCGATCAGTTCACTCATCAGGTAAACCATTTCCCCTTCCTGCATGGTCTTTCTGCGGGTAGAGGTGATTCTGACGATCTTATTGGGGTCTGTATGAACAGGTTCCTCTTCCGGCTGAACCTCTTCGGCTGCTTCTCCGCCTTCGGGCTGCTCCGCAGCTTCCCCGGCCGGTTCGGTTTCTTCCGATCCAGACTCCGGTATGGTCTCGTCGACTGCATCTTCCGCTTTGGTTTCTTCCGCGGGTTCGTTCTCTTCGGCCGCAGCGTTTTCTTCTGCGGGGCTGGTCTCTTCGACCACTGTGTTTTCCTCCGCAGGCCTGGTCTCCTCGACCGGAGTCTGTTCCTCCGCAGGCTCAGTTTCTGCGGCCGGTTCGCTTCCGCTCTCGGGAAGGACTTCCTCCGTTCCCTCAGAGGCGGCCGGAACTGCTTCAGGGGCGGTCTCCTTGTCCGCTTCCTTTGCGGGCTCCGTCTTCGCCGGAGCCGTTCCCTGCTCCCAGCGGACATTCAGCACGGAAACAAAGCCGGCATTGTCTGCCAGAATGAGCCACTCGCCGATTTCACCCGCGATCAGAAGCTCGGTGCCGTCCTCCGCCTGATAAAGGACTTCGCTTTTCTCATCCGGTTCCGCGTGGATATCCACGGTTCCGTTGGCATAGGCGGAAAGGATCGTATCGAAAAGCACAGCTTCGGGCGCTCCCGGAACAGCCGGCTCCTCGACGGGAGTCGTGTCTTCCACAACTTCTTCCACGATCTCCGGCTCTTCCTCAATGATCTCGGGCTCCGGATCCTCTGCGGGTTCTTCCGCGGGAACATCCAGCTCCTCCGGAATCACTTCAGGTTCCGGTTCGGCTTCCGGCTCCTCCTCAGAAGCGGGCTCCGTTACGGGAGCGGGCTCCTGAACAGGCTCCTCGACCACTTCCGGCTCCTCCTCGATTTCGGGCTCGGCTTCTTCCACGACTTCGGGTTCGGCTTCCTCCACGACTTCGGGTTCGGCTTCCTCCACAACCTCGGGTTCCGCCTCTTCCACGACTTCGGGTTCGGCCTCCTCCACGACTTCGGGTTCGGCTTCCGTCACGTCCCACTCTTCCTCAGGGGGCTCCATTTCGAAAGACTGCTCAAGCGCCATTTCAATGTCCTGAATGACGGAATTCATATCCGAATCGTGCGAAGCCAGCGCGGGAAGGGTGCACACGATCATCGCCAGCACGCAGGCCATAGCTACCCACTTTTTCCAGGTGTTCTTCATTCGTATTCCTCCAGTACCGGTATGCCCGCGCATACCAATTTGTCATTTGGTCAGCTCAAACTCACAGTCGCGGCAGAAACTGCATCTTTCCCGTGATGCGTTTTTATTTCCGCAGCTGGTCGAAATGTCTGTTGCCTCAGCTCCGGAAGCGTCTAAATCCCTGCGTTATGCGGTTTTCAGGCGTTGATCCGGCCGTGGTGAAGGTTAGACTTCACCACATTGTAACTATATTATGTTTTAGCTTGCATGTCAATCATTTTTTTGAATCGTTTTAATCAAACAGATTGATTTGAGAACAGCCCAAAAGCTTTATTTTGTGGGCATCCGCAGGCGAAACCACAAGGATTTGCAAAAAATGAGGAGTACCGGGGACGGCTGATTTGCTCTTTTTCATGCGAAAAGTGTTCCAGATTGTCACGCCTCCTTTTCCGTGCAGCCGCCAAAAAAAAGTTCCTGTGCATGTAAACCGGCTTCGTTTCCCTTGACAAGGGAGGGAAACCTGATTATGATGGGGATCGCTAGGGGAGCTTTGGCTGAGATGGTAAGAAATTACTGACCCTCATCACCTGATCCGGGTAGTGCCGGCGTAGGGAAGCGAGAAGAAAGCCAGTATCTGTTTCTGATGACCCCCCCTTGCGGGGGTTTTTTCTTTCCCGGTTGAAGGAGCTCCGGCGCAATGATGGAAAGGAGAAAGAAAAAAATGGAAGCAAGCGTAGCAATTCAGTCCCTGCCTGGGGTGCAGGATGACGAGGAACTCTGCCGGATCGTGGACGAGGTGATCGCCTACATCGCCGGCACGGGGTACAACTACTTCGTCGGTCCCTTTGAGACGACGATCGAGGGCCCCTATGACGAGCTGATGGACATCGTCAAGGAATGCCAGCACATCGCCATTCGCGCGGGCGCTCCGTCCGTGGCCGCCTACATCAAGGTTTCCTACAAGCCCGAAGGCGAGGTTCTCTCCATTGAAAAGAAAATCGGAAAATATCAGGGATAAGCTGCTGCCCGCCGGCACGTTCTGCCTGATTCTTCTGATCTGGTGGGGCCTGTCCGCGGTGAAGCTGATTCCGAACTACATGCTGCCCTCCCCGCTAGACGTGGGGAAGGCCTTCGTCTCCGACTTCCCGAATCTCATGCGGCACGCGCTGATCTCCCTGGAGGAGGCGGCCGCGGGTCTGGCGATCGGGACGCTGCTGGCCTTTGGGCTGGCCTTCCTGATGGATCGCTTTCTGACGCTGGAGAAGGCGGTTTTTCCGCTGCTGGTCGTCACGCAGACGATTCCGACGATCGCCATCGCCCCCCTGCTCGTGCTGTGGATGGGCTTCGGGCTGGAGCCGAAGATCGTGCTGGTGGTCATCACGACGTTCTTCCCCATCGCGGTCGGGCTGCTGGACGGCTTCAAGAGCGTGGATCCCGATGCCGTCGCGCTGCTCCGGTCCATGAACGCGACCCGGTGGCAGATTTTCCGCCATGTCAAGTTTCCCGCCTCCCTGCCCTTCTTCTTTTCCGGGCTGCGGATTTCCGCCTCCTACGCGGTCGTGGGCGCGGTCATCTCCGAGTGGCTGGGCGGGTTTGAGGGGCTGGGCGTCTACATGACCCGGGTCCGGAAGGCCTATGCCTTTGACAAAATGTTCGCGGTAATCCTCCTGGTGACGGCGGTGAGCCTCCTGTTGATGAAGGGGGTCAGCCTCCTGCGGGATGCCTGCACCCCCTGGATGCGGCGTGAAAAGCTGCAGAATCAGGAATGACTGAAAAAATGAAAGAAAGAAGGAAAAATAATATGAATCAAGGACGCAAGGGGATTTCCCTGTTCCTCGCCCTGGCGCTGGCCCTGACCCTGGCCGCCGGCGCGCCTTCGGCCGCCCGGGCGGATGAGCTGACACCCATCATCTTCTGCCTGGACTGGACGCCCAACACCAACCATACCGGCGTGTACGCGGCCCAGGCCCTGGGATACTACAAGGAAGCCGGGCTGGACGTGCAAATCGTCCAGCCGCCAGAAAACGGCGCCCTGCTGATGTGCGCCGCGGGACAGGCGCAGTTCGCGGTGGACGCGCAGGACACCATGGCCGCCTCCCTGGATCTGGAGGAGCCCCTGGGCGTCACCTCCGTGGCGGCGATTCTGCAGCACAACACCTCGGGCATTCTCGCCCGGGCGGGCGAGGGCATCACCTCGGCCAAGGGCATGGAAAACAAGGTCTACGCCACCTGGGACAGCCCCATCGAGCTGGCCATGCTGAAATACTGCATGGAGAAGGAAGGCGGGGATTTCAGCACCGTGAAGCTGATTCCCAACAACATCACGGATGAGCCCGCGGCCCTGGCGGCGCATCAGACGGATTCCGTCTGGGTTTTCTACGGATGGAGCGGCATCAACGCCGAGCTGAGCGGCCTGAAGTTTGACTACTGGGATTTCGCCTCCATCAGCAAGGAGTTGGACTATTACACCCCCGTCATTCTGGCGAACAACCAGTTCCTGCAGGATTCCCCCGAAACCGCCCGCGCCTTCCTGGCGGCCACGGCCCGGGGCTATGCCTACGCGGCGGAGCATCCCCGCGAGGCGGCGGATCTGCTGATCGCCGGGGACACGACCGGGTCGCTGGAGAGCGCGAAGGAGCTCGTCTACGCCAGCCAGGAGTGGCTGGCCGGGCAGTACATCGCGGACGCATCCGCCTGGGGACGGATGGACGCCGACCGGTGGAACGGCTTCTATCACTGGCTTTATGAGAACGGTCTGAGCACTCATGACCTGACCGGCATCGGATTCAGCAACGACTATCTGCCCGGAGAATAATCGCATGGAGCTGCTTTCAACCAGTCAGGTTTCCAAATCCTTCGGCTCCCGGAAGGTGCTCCGGGACATCAGCATCCGGCTGGAGGAGGGAGAGCTGGTTTCGCTGCTCGGCCTCAGCGGCTCGGGCAAGACCACCCTCCTGAACATCCTTTCGGGTCTGCTGCCTCCGGACGAAGGACGGGTTTTTCTCGCCGGGCAGGACATCACCGGCCGGCCGGGCCATATCAGCTATATGCTGCAGAAGGATTTGCTGCTGGAGCATAAGAAAATCATCGACAATGTGTCGCTGCCCCTGGTTCTGCGGGGGATGAAGAAAAAGGAAGCGCGGGAGAAGGCGAATCCGCTCTTCGCGCAGTTCGGCCTGGAGGGAACCCAGATGGACTATCCGTCCCAGCTGTCCGGCGGCATGCGCCAGCGGGCCGCGCTGCTTCGGACCTATCTGGGTTCCGCCAGCGGCGTCACGCTGCTGGACGAGCCCTTTTCCGCGCTGGATATGATCACCAAGGGCCAGATGCACGCCTGGTATCAGGACATGGCTCGGAAGATCGGGCTGTCCACGGTGCTGATCACCCACGACGTGGACGAGGCCATTCAGATGTCGGACCGGATTTATCTGCTGACGGGCATGCCCGGAGAGATCCGGCACGAAATCCGGATTGAAGAGCCGAAGGACGCCCGGGAGAAATTCAGCCTTTCGCCTGAATTTCTGGGCTACAAGCAGCGGATCATGGAGATATTGCAGGCATGAAAAGATGCGTAATCATCGGCGGAGCGGACATCGGGCGCTATGACCGGGTGAACCGCCTGCTGCGCGAGGATGACTTTGGAATCTACTGCGACTGCGGGCTGCGGCACCGGGAAAGGCTGAACCTTCCGCCGGGACTGATCGTCGGGGATTTTGACTCCCACCCGCGGCCCGCGACCGACACGGAGACCATCGTCCTGCCCCGGGAGAAGGACGACACGGACAGCGTCTACGCCGCGAAGGAGGCGATCCGGCGGGGGTACGATTCCTTCCTGCTGGCCGGCATGGTCGGCGGGCGGCTGGATCACACGCTGGGAAACGTGGCGCTGCTGCTGTATCTGGATTCGATGAAGAAGCAGGCGGTGCTGGTGGACGACTGGTCCGAAATGGAGATCGTCTCCTTCGAACCGAAGCAGATCGAGGATCGGTATTTCTGCTTCTCCCTGATCAGCCTCGGAGGACCCGCAAAGGGCATCGACATCCGGAACGCGAAATATCCGCTGACCGACGGCGTGATCCCCAGCGAGTATCAGTACGGGATCAGCAACGAGGTGCTTCCCGGCCGGACCGCAACCGTCTCCGTCCGCGAGGGGCGCCTGCTCCTGATCCGGAATCTTAAGGAAGACCCCGGCGCCTGAGCGCCGAAACCAAATGCACGCAAACAGCCGGCTCCAACTCGGGGCCGGCTGTTTGCTTTGCTTTGATGCGCGGGTTCCGGATTACAGGGCGCGGACGGCTTCGAAGCCCTTTTCCAGATCCCCGAGGATATCGTCGATATGCTCGGTGCCGATGGAGAGGCGGATCGTGTTCGGCCGGATTCCCTGATCCTGCAGCTCCTCCTCCGACAGCTGGGAATGGGTCGTGGAAGCCGGATGGATCACCAGGCTCTTCACATCCGCCACGTTGGCAAGCAGCGAGAAGATCTCCAGATGATCGATGAAGTCCCAGGCTTCCTTCTGCCCGCCCTTGATCTCAAAGGTAAAGATGGACGCGCCGCCGTTGGGAAAATAGCGCTGATAGAGCGCGTGGTCCGGATGATCCGGCAGGGAGGGATGGTTTACCTTCTCAACCAGCGGGTGATTATGAAGGAATTCCACCACCTTCGCCGTGTTCTCCGCGTGCCGGTCCAGCCTCAGGGAGAGCGTCTCCACGCCCTGCAGCAGCAGGAACGCGTTGAAGGGAGAGATGGCGGCGCCCGTATCCCGCAGCAGGATGGCGCGGATGTAGGTCACGAACGCGGCCGGTCCCACCGCGTCATAGAAGGAGACGCCGTGATAGCTGGGGTTCGGCGCGGCGATGTTCGGATACTTGCCGCTCGCCTTCCAGTCAAACTTTCCGGATTCCACGATGACGCCGCCCAGGGTCGTTCCGTGGCCGCCGAGGAACTTCGTCGCGGAATGAACCACGATGTCCGCGCCATGCTCGATGGGACGAATCCAGTAGGGCGTGCCGAAGGTATTGTCGATCACCAGGGGCAGGCCGTGCCGGTGGGCGATTTCCGCAACGGCGTCGATGTCCGGAATATCGCTGTTGGGATTGCCGAGGGTCTCCAGATAGATCGCCCGGGTGTTCTCCCGGATGGCGCCCTCCACCTCCTGAAGGTCATGGGCGTTCACAAAGGTGGTCTCCACTCCGTACTGGGGCAGAGTGTGCTCCAGCAGGTTGAAGCTGCCGCCGTAGATTGTCTTCTGGGCCACGATATGACCGCCGTTCGCCGCCAGGGCCTGGATCGTATACGTGATCGCCGCGGCGCCGGAGGCCACCGCCAGGGCCGCGCTTCCGCCCTCCAGGGCGGCCACGCGCTTCTCCAGCACCTCCTGGGTGGAGTTCGTCAGCCGGCCGTAGATATTGCCGGGATCCGCAAGGCCGAAGCGATCCGCCGCGTGCTGGCTGTTGCGGAAAACATAGGAGGTGGTCTGATAGATCGGCACGGCGCGGGCGTCCGTCGCCGGATCGGGCTGTTCCTGGCCTACGTGAAGCTGAAGGGTTTCAAATTTGTAGCTGCTCATTTTCTTTATCTCCTTTGCTTTTTTCATTTTGTTTCGCCATATCTCTGGCGTGTGTACGCTCCCCCGCTCCGCGGGGGAGCATTTAACTGCTTTTTCCTGTTCCGCTCCCCCGCTTCGCGGGGGAGCGTTCGTCTGCTTTCCTATTCGCCTCCCCCGCTGCGCGGGGGAACTCTCTTCTGCTCTTCTTGTTCCGCTCCCTCGCTCCGCGGGGGAAAAAGAAAAAACCGGGGGCCTTTGAAAGCTCCCGGGCATAGGACTGGATATTCCGGCGCGTCAGGCTCCGCCTGACCCGATGGTGCGCCGAAAACACCCAGTCACCTTACATGCCCGGGAGATAAGCATTCGACACATCATCGTCTTCATTGCGTCCGGCTCCTTTCGGAAGAATTGAGTGCATCTTACAGCCATTCACCTACTATGTCAATAGTTTTTTATTGTACTAACCCTGTTTTTTCGCGTCAGGGCCCTGGCGATGGCCGAGCCGGCCCGTCAGCCAATGCCGTAGACCTCCCAGGCCCGCAGGGACGGGAAGGCCGAGGGATCGTCGCTCTTGACCATGCGCTCCAGCCGCAGCCAGCGGACCCGGCGTCCGCCCAGGTCGATCCACTGCCTCTCCCCCGTCTTTTGCAGGTCGAAGGCGATTTCCTCCCCGTTCGAGTCCACGCAATGTCCCGATACCCAGTAGGCATCGTGGGGAAAATCGGCCCGCAGGGTCAGGGCCATGCGCTCGGCCTTGATTTCCCGACCGAAGTCGATTTTGCACCAGGCATCCGTCCGCGCGCCGATGCCCCAGCTTTCAAAGGGCCACTCCCCGTGGAAGGTGTTGTACCGCAGGCCGTCGATCACGTTGCGGGCGGCGAACACCGATTCGTTCCGCGTCTCCACATTCGCGGTGCAGTGGGGATAGAAGTCCGTATCCCCGCGCAGATCGGCGGGGTTCCTCGCCAGATCCCGGACCGCCGAAAGCTCGCAGTCCTTCATCTTCCGGGCCGAGAGGATATGCCGGGTGCCCTCAAAGGCGCCGGGAGCATAGGCGAGGCGGTGCTCTCCCCGGGGAATGGGCCAGCTCATCCTTCCCTCCGGAAGGTAAACCTCGCCCTCCGGAAGGGTCACGTCCATCCGGACCGCCAGATGGCTGCCCGGTTCGGCCGTGATTTCCGCCCGGTCGCCCTCCGCCCATTCCCGGTCCAGGCACAGCAGGGACTCGTCCTCATGGCAGACCTCCGCCAAAGGCGTATTCTCCCGGTCATACACGGTGATCCGTATCATTCCTTTATCCTTCCTTTCCGGTCTCCCGGGTCAAAAAGGAGACAGGGGGTGTTCTCCTGTCTCCGGTCCGGGCACGCTGGTCTCACTGTCTTCTTCCGCCCCGGGATCAGCCCTCCATGTCCTTCCGGCTCTTCTCCTCGCAGGCCTTCTCCAGCGCCTTGATCAGCACCTTCAGGGCCTTGATCCGGGCATATTTCTTGTCATTGGACTCAATGATCACCCAGGGCGCGTTCTCCGTGCTGGTTTTCTGCAGCATCTCATCGACCGCCACCTCGTACTGGGGCCATTTCTCCCGGTTGCGCCAGTCCTCATCCGTGATCTTCCACTGCTTCTCCGGCGTATTCTGCCGGTCCGTGAAGCGGGCCAGCTGCGTATCCGGATCGATATGGATCCAGAACTTCAGAACCACCGCGCCCCAGTCCGTCAGCTGGCGTTCGAACTCGTTGATCTCATTGTAGGCGCGCTTCCAGTCCTTCTCCGTGCAGAAGCCCTCCAGCCGCTCCACCATCACCCGGCCGTACCAGGTCCGGTCGAAGATCGTGATATGCCCCGTGCGCGGCAGCCGCGTCCAGAAGCGCCAGAGATACTGGCGGGCCAGCTCGTGAGGCTCCGGAGAAGCGATGGGCATCACGTCAAAGCCCCTCGGATCCAGCGGATAGGCGATGCGGCGGATGTTGCCGCCCTTGCCCGCGGCGTCCCAGCCCTCGTAGCAGACCACTACGGGGATTTTCTTCCGGTAGATCACGTTATGCAGCTCCGACAGCCGGGACTGCAGCTTCTTCAGCTCCTTCCTGTATTCCTCGTCCTCAATGCTCGGGGAAAGATCCACATCCTTCAGCCGGGGCATCCGGAGCAGGGGGAACTCCTCCTCGAAGGGATCCCCGTTGTACCGGCCCGCGGACAGTACCCCGTCCATCTTCTCCAGCAGCAGCCGGAGCGCCTCCCGCACCGCGTCCTTCCGCTTGCTGCCGTCCAGCCGGTGCCAGGGCGCCGCCTCGCCGGTTTCCTCCATGAACTCGTCATAGGCCTCCCGGAAACGCTTGTACTCCCGCTGCTGCCAGCGGTCCTCCTCCGTGACCCGCCACTCGGTGTCGGGATTCTCCTGCAGCGCCAGCAGCCGCTCCATCTGCTCCTTCCGGTCAATATCCAGGAACAGCTTCAGCACGATGTATCCGCCGTCCCGCAGCTGCCGCTCAAACTCATTGACCTGCCGGACCCGCCGCCGGTATTCCGGCCGGGTAATCTCATGGCTCAGGATCTTCCGGACGCAGGATTCCATCCAGCCCGAATCCAGGAACATGACCTTCCCGTTTTCCGGAATCGCCGTGGCGTACGGATACAGGAAGGGATACCGCATCTCCGTCTCCGGAACCACCGCCGGAGACAGCACATTGTAGAACCTGGGATCCATCTCGCTGATCAGCTCCTTGATCAGCCCGCCCTTCCCGGCCGCGGCCCAGCCCTCGACCAGGATCAGAATCGGGATTTTCGCCTCCCGGATCTTCTGCTGCCGCGCAATCAGCTGTTCTCTCAGCTCCCTGATGTCCTCTGCCATGCCTTTCTCCTCCCTTTCTGTTGCGTTTCTTCGGCCCTCCGCCGGGAGGGCGTGTGCTCCGCCTCCCGGCCCCGGGCGTCCTTTTCCGCCGCGGGCTCATCCCGTCGGCCTTTCCTTTTCCTGCCGCCGGCTCAGTCCAGCAGCTTTTCAAATTCCTCCGCCGGCACCGGCCGGGAGAAATAGTACCCCTGGATCAGATCGCAGCCCATGGCCTTCAGCTCCCGCATCTGCTCCTCCGTCTCGACGCCCTCGGCGATCACCGGCACCTTCAGGTTCCCCGCGATATCGATGATCAGCTGAATCATCCGCACATCCCGCTTTTCCCCGAACCCGTTCCGGACGAAGGTCATATCCAGCTTCAGCGCGTCGATGGGCAGGCTGGTCAGCATGCCCAGGGAGGAATATCCGGTTCCGAAATCATCCATCTCAATCCGGAAACCGGCCTCCCGGAGGGCCCGGGCCATGGCGATGATGTTGTCCGCCTCCCCGGTGTAGGCGGATTCCGTAATCTCCAGCATCAGATCCGCCGGCGCCAGTCCGTGGCGGGCGATGATTCCCTTCAGGATCTCCGGGAGATCCGAGGAAAGCATGTCAATTCGGGAGACATTGACCGACACCGGAACCGTCCGGCCGAACCGCTGCTTCCAGGCCGCAATCTGCTCCGCCGTCCGCTCCCAGACGAACAGATCCAGCTCCGTGATCATGCCGCTGTTTTCCAGCAGCGGGATGAACTGCCCCGGGCCGAGCAGGCCCAGGTCGGGATGCTGCCACCGAACCAGCGCCTCGGCGCTGGCCAGCACCGGCGCATCCCCCCGGACGTTGTACTTGGGCTGGAAATAAACCTCGAAACGGCCCTGCGTCAGGGACGGGCGGAATTCCTCCAGCAGGCGGGCCTGGAAGACTGCCTGCCTGTGCATCTCGTCGTCATACTGCCCGACGCATCTCCGCTGGTTGTTCCGGACGGCGACGGCCGCCATGCGGGCCCGGTCAAACCGCCTCTCCGTCTCCAGCTCCTTGTCCGCCCTCTCATAGACGCCCATGCGCAGCCGGATCCGGCCGGAATCCCCCTCCTCCCCAGCCAGCCCCTCGGAAATGCTTTCGAGCCGCTCCTCGTAGTCCTCCCGGTGCGGGCAGTAGAGCAGAAAGACGTCCGCCCCCTGATGGGCGGCAACTCCGCCGATTTCCCGGGCCATCCGGCGCAGCCGGCCTCCCAGCCGGTGCAGGATCTCGTTTCCGTAGTTCTTGCCGTACCGCTCGTTGATCATGTGGAACTGATTCACATCCACGACCGCGGCGTCCATCTCCATGTCCGGATAGTGCCGGTCATACAGCTCCACGTACCGTTTGAAATACTCCATGTTGTACAGGCCGGTCAGGGCATCCCGCTCCGTGGACTGGATCGTCTCCCGCGTTTCGCTCAGCTCCACGCATTTCTGCACCCGGGCCCGTACGATCTCCGGCATCGGATAGGGCTTGGGCAGGAAGTCGATGGCGCCCATCTTCAGGCATTCCACCTCGGCCTTCTCATCCCCGGTGATCACGATGACCGGCACATTCCGCAGCTCGGGATCGGCCTTCATCCGCATCAGCACCGTCCGCCCGTCCATCTTGGGCATCTGCAGATCCAGCAGCACCGTGTCGATCTCCCGGTGCTTTTCCTGCAGGATGTCCAGGGCCTCCAGGCCGTCCAGCGCCGTCAGGATGTCATAGTCCTCCTGCAGCAGCGCCCCCAGCAGGGCGTGGTTCATCTCCTGATCGTCCACGATCAGGATCTGCTTCCGGACCTCCAGCACCGGGAGGCTCTTTTTCTCCGTCTCCTCCGCCTCCGGCGCCTCGTCGCGGCTGATGGAGCCGAGCCCCTTCAGCAGCTTCTTTTCGTCATACATCTTCTGGTCCGCCCGCTCGAACACATCGTGATAGCAGGTATCCTGGCCGGGCACGTATTCGCCCAGCCCGCCGGAGACGACCACGCCGCCCCCGCTGATATGAACCACGCTCAGATCATGCAGGGCGCGCAGCAGCTTCTCCCGGTCCTCATAATCCCGGCCCGTCATGATGGCGACGAATTCATCCCCGCCGATCCGGAAAACCGGACTGTGCTGGAAAATATCGCAGACCATCCGGCCCGCCGCGCAGATGTATTCATCCCCGGCCTTGTGGCCCTGCGTATCGTTGATCTGCTTCAGGCCGTTCACATCGCAGACCGCGACCGCGAAGCTGAGCTCCTCCCCGGCCTCGATGGCAGAGTCGATTTCCTTTTCCCGGATCAGATAGGCGTGCTTGCTTTTCGTCCCCGTCATGGGATCCACGTACGCCGCGGCCTCATTCTCCCGGGACCGGCGGGTCAGGAAGCTGTGGTTGGTCAGCATGATGTACAGCGCGAGGCTGAACATCCCCAGGGAGATGGTGACCGTTCCGGCATTCTTCCTCTCCAGCTCGTCCATCTGGGCCTCCAGATAGGCCTCATCCTCCTGCCGGGTTCCGTCCCCCGGATCCGTACTCTCAAAATAGTCCTCCAGATTCGCCACCATCTGCTCATTCGAGGCAATCATGGACTGCCGCATCCAGATGACGGAGATAAAGAGCACCAGCGACACCAGGGAAACCCACACGATGACAGAGTTGCCGAAGCGCTTTCCCCGGTCCTTCTGGATGATCCACCTGAAGAACATCAGCCCCAGCAGGATCCAGACGATGAACAGGAAAAAGGTTTCCTTCTCCAGATTCCCGCGGGAGATCAGGTTCGGCAGCAGCAGCCAGCCTCCGAAGCCGATCATCGTCAGGAAGCCCGCCGCGCCGGTCACAATTTCCGGCCGGTCCTTCCGCTTCCGGGCCACCTTCAGCGCGGCGGCGGAGACGAAGAGATAGATGATCGTGGCCCCGATGGTGGTCACATCCACGATCCACCCGATGGCCGTCCGCCCCGCGAAGGGCGCCAGCAGGGAGACGGCCGCGATCACCAGGATCGCCCGGGCCGGCTGCCCCTTTTCATTCAGCTCTCCCAGTTTTTCCGGCAGCACCTTGTCCTTCCCCAGGGCATAGAACAGCCGGCTCAGCGCCATGGTATTGCCGATCAGGCTCGTGATCACCAGCGCCATCAGCGCCGCCATCAGGATGCCCACGCCCGCGGCGCCCAGGTAATGGTTCGCCGCCCAGAAGGCCGGGAAGGCTTCCAGCCCCTCCAGGTTTCCCCGGTCCCGGATATATTCCAGCCAGCTGCCGTAGCGCTCCGGATAGGCGGTGACGGACAACAACGTCACGCAGAGATACAGCAGGGTCGCGGAGATCACCGCGAAGACCAGCACCCGGAAGATGCGGGTATGCTTCATGGAAAGCTCCGGCGTATAATGCGACACGCTCTCAAAGCCGATGAACGCCCAGGGAGAAATCGCCGCAATCCGGATCACCTGGCTCAGCGCGCTGCTGTCCGACAGGAAACCGGGCTCAATGGATCCCGGATTTCCGTGGCCGAAAAGTGCCGCCAGGAACACGGCCAGGATGCCCAGGGAAAAGACGCAGCTCAGCCCCGTCATCAGCCAGACCGCCGCCTTCCGGCTCCGGACGCACAGCGCGGCCGTCAGCAGAATCGCCGCAATCGTCAGCAGTGTCTCGCCCAGATAGACATCATAGCCGAAGAAGCTGTACATCCGGACGAACTGGAAAACCGGCCCGATAAAATTCCGGACGAACAGGGGCACCGAGGTCGCGTTGGCCCACAGCACCGCCAGATACGTGATAGCCAGGAACCAGGCCGTCAGGAACCCGTGATCCCATCCGTAAACCTCCCGGCTCCAGGCGTAGGCGCCGCCCGATTCCGGATAAATCCGCATCAGATAGCTGTAATTCCGCGCCACGCAGATCATGACCAGGCAGCCCAGAATCAGCCCCAGCGCGCTTCCCCACGGGCCCGCCTGCCCCAGATAGCTGTTGCTCGTCACCACCAGGGAGCCCCAGCCCACGCTGGTTCCCAGGGCAAAAGCCCAGATCTGCAGAGAGGACAGATGCGCCGTCATTTTTCCGGTCTCTTTCGACACCTTTTTCACGCTCCGTTTCTGCTGCTTTCAAGAGGATTTTGGGTATTATATCATAGATCTTCCGGCCTGAAAAGTGCCGGAAAGCACATCCTGAAGGAATCCGGAAATCTTTTTCGCAAACAGCGGAACCGCCGTTCCCCCGGCCGAACCGAAAAAAAGGCCCCGGGCATCAGCCCGGAGCACATTTCCGCCCCGCCGCGGGGCGCGCACAGACCCAAATACCGCAGGGACGGCACGCCGTCACGCGGCCTGGCCGCAGTTTCCCAGCAGCGGCAGGTCCAGCTCGTAGAGCACCTCGTTGATCTGCATCACATCGTAGAACCGCTCGCGGATGCAGTACTCGATGACCAGGTCCATTTTGCTGCTGTGGCTGATCGCGAACCCCGCCTTTTCCAGCAGCTCCTCCGCCTCCGGCAGGCTCAGCTCCAGCGCCATGATAAAGGCGAAGACCGTCGGCTTGCTCGGCCGGTATTCCGGATCGGAGCGGATCTTCGCGAACAGCCTCCGGTCCACGTTGGCCTTCCGGTAGCACTCCGCGTCCTTCATGCCCTTCTCGTCAATCAGCCGCAGCAGCGCCCGGGAAAAGCCCTCGTCCGTCCTCCGGATCAGCTCCTTCCATTTCAGCCGGGCCATCAGGCCTCCGGGGATGCTTTTCCCCGAAGAAGCGGGTTTCGCGGCAGGCGCCGCTCCCATTTCCGGCTCCGGGCGCGGCGCGCTCTCCGCGAAGATTCTCTTTTCCAGCGCCAGCGCCTGCTGCTCATCCTCCAGCCAGGCCATCTGCCGCGCGTTTTCGCTCGGCCGGTTGACATGGCTGTCGACATAGTTGTCGCTGATGTATTCTTTGACATCCTGGAACAGCTTCCGGCCGGTAAAGAACTCCTGCCGGCCGAACACGACCAGATAGACCGTCATCTCGTGGTGCAGCAGGAACTGGCAGATCGCGTCCACCGCGACCTCCATCGCCTCCTCCTTCGGATAGCCGTATGCCCCCGCGGAAATCAGGGGAAAGGCGACGGATTCCAGATGATGCTTTCTCGCCAGCTCCAGGGCGCTGCGGTAGCAGGAGGAAAGCAGCTCACGCTCCCCGGCGTTCCCGCCCCGCCAGATCGGGCCGACCGTATGGATGACATACCGGGCGGGCAGCCGATAGCCCTTCGTCAGCTTCGCCTGCCCCGTTTCGCAGCCGCCCAGCGTTTCGCATTCGGCCCGCAGCTCCGGGCCGGCGGCGCGGTGAATGGCGCCGTCCACCCCGCCGCCGCCGAGCAGCGACCGGTTGGCGGCGTTGACAATGGCATCCACCTTCATCCGGGTGATGTCGTCCCGCACAATTTCAAAGGGCATGCCTGTTTCCTCCCCTTTCTCCGCTCCGTCTTCCCCGGCGGTCTGAGCGCCGGTTTTTCACGGCTGTCTTCGCTTTCTTTGCCTGCGGCGGTCCCCCCGCAGGTTCCTCACGGCCGGCCTCGCACCGGTTCCCCCGGCCGCCCGGGCGTCAGCTTCTCACGACGGATTTGTAGTGATCGACGATCAGCGACGGATCATAGTAGACCCGGTCGCTCTCCAGGATCCGCGCCTTTCCGTTTTTCGCCTCCAGGATGGTTATCGAGCAGTTCGGGGGAACATGGCCCTGCCAGAAGTGCTCCGGCTCATCGTACAGCGGATTGAGCATGGCCCGGAGCGCGCAGCCGTGGGTGCCGATCAGGACCGTCTCCTCCCGGTCCTGCCGGATCAGCTCCTGCAGGAATTCCCCCGTGCGCCGGCAGACCTCCCGGATGCTTTCCCCTCCCGGGAATCCCGGAAACCGGAGGGCATCCGTAAACAGGAGCTGGGCCGTTTCCGGCGGCAGCGTGCTGGTGCCCACGGGCGTTCCTTCCTCGTCCCCGAAGCAGATCTCCTTCAGCCGGTCATCGGTCTCGACGGGGACCGTCCCGTTTCCGCTCTCCCGCAGCAGAATCTCCACGGTTTCCCGGGCCCGGCTCAGCGGGCTGGTGATGCAGGCATCAAAGCGGACGCCCTTCAGCGCCTGCCCGGTCAGCCGGGCCAGATCCCGGCCGGACTGATTCAGGGGCGCGTCCATCCATCCCTGCTTGATCTGTTTGACGTTCATTTCCGTTTCCCCGTGGCGGATGACATAGATCTTCATTCCTTTTCCCTCCGTTCGGAGGGCAATTTTATCATACCGGCCGGCCCGGGGCAAGGCTTCTTCCCCCCGCGGATTTCCGCTCCTCCCCGCGGCTGCCGCGCGGCGAAGGCCCGCTTTCCCGCGGACGCCTTTCCGACACCCCGGGCCGGTCTCCCCCGGCCGCGGCCCGGATCCGGGATGGACGAATCCGGCCGGATACGGTATCATGACAGGCAGAAGACAAAGCATATCGGAACAGAGAAGGAGGAACCTCATGAAATACGCGCTTGTCACCGGATGCGACCACGGCCTCGGGCTGAGCCTGGCTTCCCAGCTCCTCGGGCGGGGATACCGGGTGGCCGCCTGCCGGCTGAACCGGGAGGAGACGCAGATCGACGCGCTGGCGAAGGAGCATCCGGATCAGCTCTCCGTTTTTTCGGTGGACATCGGCCGGGACGGGGATGTCCGGGCGCTCTGCGAAGCCGTCGGCCGGACCTTCCCTTATCTGGATCTTGTGATCAACTGCGCCGGCATTCTGGGCGTGATGGATCCCGGGCCGGATGGGGAGCTGGACTATGATCTGATGCTCCGGGTGTTCAACGTGAACGCCCTGGGGACGCTCCGGGTCAGCACCGGCCTGCTGCCGCTGCTGCGCCGGGGCCGGGACAAAACCATCGTCAACATCTCCTCCGAGGCGGGGAGCATCGCGGACTGCTGGCGCACCGGCTGGTTTGGATACTGCATGTCCAAGGCGGCCAACAATATGCAGGGCGCCCTGCTGCACAACACCCTCCGGCAGGAGGGGGGCCAGGTGATCCAGATTCATCCCGGCCACGTGGCCACCTATATGCGCGGGCATCTGGACGAAACCGCGTCGCTGACGCCGGAGGCCTCCGCCCGGAACGTGCTCTCGGCCGTGCTCGACACGCCCCGGCCCGTCCGGGAAAGGCCCTGGTTCCTGGATCATCTCGGGCGGGAAATGCCCTGGTAAAAGGCAGGCGCCGATCTCCGCGCCTGCCCGGATACTCCCTTTGTCTTCCCGCCGGCCGGCGAATCGGCCGAAACATTCCCGGCCTTCTCTCGGAGACTCCGGCCGTGAAAGCCCGGAGGAGCCGGTCAGCCTTCGACCGGCCTGATCCGGCTGCCCCCGGAGCGAACCTTCTCTACGACAATCTGCCTGTCAATCTCCCTGCGCAGCTCCGCCACATGGGAAATGATCCCGATCAGGCGGTTGTTCTCCGACAGGCTGTTCAGCGCGCGCATCGCCTGCTGAAGGGTTTCCTCGTCCAGGGTGCCGAACCCTTCGTCCACGAACATGGTGTCCAGCCGGATGCCGCCCGCGCTCATCTGGATTTCCTCGGACAGCCCCAGCGCCAGGCAGAGCGAGGCGATGAAGGATTCGCCGCCGGACAGGGTCTTGACGCTGCGGACGCTCCCGTTCGTATGATCGATCACGTCCAGCTCCAGGCCGCTCTGGCCCCGGTTGTCGTCCGCGGTTTCCCGGCGCTTCAGATCGTACTTTCCGCCGCTCATCTGCATCAGATGCACGTTGGCGCGGCGGAGGATCCGGTCAAAGAAGGCCATCTGCACCCAGGTTTCGAACATCACATGCTTTTTCCCCTTCAGGGCGCCGTTCGCCGTATCCGAAAGGGCCGTGATCCACTGCCACTTTCGGTCCAGCGCCGCCAGCTGTCCGGAGGCTTCCCCGATGCTGTCCAGCACGCTCTGATTGGTCCTGATCCGCAGCTCCACGGCCGTCCTTCCGGCGGCCGTTTCCGTTTTCCGCTTCTGCAGCGCTTCCAGCTCCGCCTTTTTTTCCGCCGCGTCCCGGACCTCGTCCTCCGCCAGCAGCTTTTCCGCCTGGGCCATCCGTCCCTGCAGAGCGGTGATTTCCCGCTCGCACGCGAGGACCGCGTTCCGGGCGCCCTCCAGCCGCTTCTTCTCCTCCTGAATCTCCCGGCTCAGCCGGGCAGCCGCCTCGTCGGCCGTTTTCCGGTCCGGGAAGCGCAGCTGCTCCCGCTGCTTCCGGATCCCGCTGCGCCGCTCCGTGATCCGGCTGTCCTCCTGGGCAAAAGCCACCTCCGCCTTCCGAAGCTCTTCCCGCCCCGTGTTCAGCCGGCTCTCGGTCTCCGGAATCAGCCTTTCCAGCTCCTCCCCGCGCTTTTTCCTTTGCCGCCCGGCCTCCAGCCTGTCCTCGATTTCCTTCGCCTCGGCCCGCAGCTCCGCGATCCGGTCCTCGGTCCGGGACACGGCGGTTTCCTCCTCGAAGCCGCCCAGCAGCTCCTGCGCCTGATCCTGCACGCTCTTCCGGATCATCTCCAGCCGGGTCCTGGCGGAGCCAGCCCGGGTGCCGGCTTCCGTCTCCCCCTTCTGGGCGGCCTGGGCCAGTTTTTCCGCCTGCTCCACGGACTTCAGATCCGGGGCCGACGGCTTCCGGCAGGCCTTCCGGGGATGCTCCGTGGAGCCGCAGACGGGGCAGGGCGCCCCGGGCGCCAGCATCTCCGCCAGCAGCCCCGCCTGATTGTCATTGTAGGCCCGCCGCCGGAGCTCCGCCTCCGTCCTGCGGGCCTCCGCTTCCTCCCGGGCCTTCCGGTACACCTCCAGGGCGGTCCGGTAATCCCCCTGGGCGGTTCCCATTTCCTCCAGCCCCTTCTTCAGGCCGGCCAGCGCCCGCTGCTTTTCCTGCAGCCGGGCCTGGGCCGCCAGAAGATTGCTGCTCTGATCCGCCTCGTTCCTCAGGGCCGTCTGCTCCCGCTTCAGGGCTTCCAGCTTTTTCTCCTGCTCCCCGCAGGCCTCCCTCAGCCGCCCGATGCTTTCCTTTTTCCGGGCCTGGGCCCGCTCCGCTTCCTCAATTTCCTTCTGCTGCTCCTCCAGCTTCCGGTATTCCTTCAGCTCCTCGCCGATCTTTCCGAGCTCGAGGCTCTTTTTTTCCGTCTCCGGCTCCTTCTCCTGCTCCCGCCGCAGGGCCTCCTGCAGCGGCTCCAGGGCCGCCTTCCGCGCCGTCTCCGCCTCCCGCGCGGCCTGCAGATCCTCCCGGGCCTTCTGCTGCTGTGCCGCCCTTCCGAGGATCTGGTTCAGGGCCCCGGCCCGCTGATCCAGCTCCCGCTCTTCCTCCGCCAGCGCTTCCAGCATCGGCCGGTCCTGCTCCAGAATCCGGCCGATCACCTCCACCGCCTGCTCCGTCAGCAGCTCCCCGTTCCGCGCCTTTTCCGCTTCCGCCTCCAGGGGATCATTGGCCGGAAAGGCGATCCGTTTCAGATGGATCAGCACGCTGTTCTGCTGGGTTTTCCGCTCGTTTTCGACGTCCTTCGCGGCGGCCTTCAGCCGGTCCTGAAACTCCTGGCAGATATGGGTCCGGAAGATTTCCCGGAAGTGCGCCCTCCGCTCCTTCGTCTCCTCCAGGAGGATTTTCAGAAAATCGCCCTGGGCGATCATGGCAATCTGGCAGAACTGATCGCGGTTGACCCCGAGGATTTCCGTGATCCGCCGGTTCACGTCCTTTTCCTTTTTCTCGATCCGGCCGTCCGGCAGCTCCAGCTCCGCCTCCGCCGGCGTTTTGATCTCTCCCTCCCCCTTTTTCTTCGGGCGAAGGTGCTCCATGATCCGGGTGACGGTATACTCCTCTCCGCCGTAGCTGAAGGTCAGCTTCACCGAGGGCACCGCGTACGCCTCCGCGTACTTCGACCGCAGCATGGACGGCTCCCGGTTGGATCCGCTGGCCGAGCCGTACAGCGCGAAGGTGATCGCGTCGAAAATCGTCGTCTTGCCGGCGCCGGTATCCCCCGTGATCAGATACAGCCCGCTGGTTCCGAGCCTTTCGAAATCGATGTGCTCCGTGCCTGCATAGGGACCGAAGGCGGTCATGGTCAGTTTCAGCGGTCTCATGCTCTTTCCTCCTTCAGCTTCTCCAGCAGCGCCTCCGCGAAGGACCGCTGCTCCCCGCTCAGCGGCTGCCCGTTCTGCCCGGCGTAAAATTCCTCGAAAAGCTCCATTTCGCTCTTCCGCTCCGTCTCCTCCGCCAGGCCGGTCAGGGAGGCCGTCCGGGTGCGCTGATTGTCGTAATCCACCTTCATGATATTGGGATAAATGACTCTCAGGCGGGCCATCGCGTCCGGGACATCGTTTTCATCGGTCAGGATCACGTGCAGATAATCGTCGGTGGCCGTTCCCTCCCAGTTTTTCCGCAGCGTCAGCTCTTCGTAGGTGCCCCGGATTTCCCGCATGTCATGCAGCGGGATCAGCGGCACCGTCCGGATTTCCGTCCTTCCCTTCTCGCTCAGGGTGACCACGGTCACGGATTTCACATGATTCCTTTCGGAGAAGGAATACTTCAGCGGCGTGCCGCAGTAGCGGACCGTCTCCCTTCCGATCCGCTGGGGCCCGTGGATATGCCCCAGCGCCACATAATCGAAGAGCTCGAACACGGACGCGTCCACATTGTCCATGCCGCCCACGGAGACATCCTCGGAGTCCGACCGCTCCGCGCCCGTGACGAACTGATGGGCCACCAGAACATTCCGGACGGAGGGATCCGGGTTCATGTGCCGGATCACGGTCCGGACGGCGTCCGTATAGTCCCCGATCTCCTCCTCCGGAAAGGCATGCCGGACGTCCGCCGGCTTGATGAAGGGCAGCATCCGGATCTGCACTTCCCCGTACTCGTCCGTCAGCGTGCAGGGTTCGATCTCCCCGGAAAAGACCGGCGACAGGTGCACCCCGCTTTCCCGGATCAGCCGGCTGCCGAAGGCGATGCGCTCCGCCGAATCGTGGTTTCCGCTGATGATGAACACCTCGGTCCTCATCCCGGCCAGCCGCACGAGAAACTCGTCCAGCAGCGCCACGGCCTCGGCCGGAGGGACCGCCTTGTCATAGACATCCCCCGCGATGATCACGCCCTCCGGCTTCTCCTGTCCGATGATCCGGAGAATCTCCCACAGAATGTGCTTCTGATCCTCCAGCATGGAAAACTCATTGACTCTCTTCCCGAGATGCAGATCCGACAGATGTACGAGTTTCATGGGCATCCTCCCCTGTTGCGCTTCGATTCAAATAGGCGCGCCTTTCCGCCGCCGGGACGGCGCTCTTTCTCAGTCCCGGAAGAGCCGCTCGACCGCCTGCCGGAAGTCGCTGTAGTTCTCCGGAAACGCGTTGCTCCCCGCGGCGTGAATGCCGTACTCATTCTCCCAGACGATGCTCAGGACGAAATCCTCCCCGTCCAGCACGCCCTCCGCCGTTTCATTGAAGCCGTTCCAGGAAACCGCGTCATATCTTTCCACGAGGCGGGTCAGCTCCCCGGAGAAGGTTTCCGGGACGGCTTCCTCTCCTCCGCCATCCGTCTCCTTCCGCCATTCTCCCGCCTCATTGACGCGCAGGGAATAGGTCCGGAGATCCTCATAGCCGCCCACGCTGAAGAAGAAGGACCGGATCTCTCCCCTCGGGGAGTGCTCCGCCTCGAGCATTTCAAAGCCCCAGATGAACACGTTCAGCTTCTCGTCCACCGTCAGCCGGTAGACCAGGGTCAGATCCGCGCGCAGAGTAAAGCTGTTGATATACCGAAGGCGCAGGGCCGTGGTTCCGGGCTTCCGCCCCTGCACATGGAACCATTCCGCGCCGTCCGTCCCGATCAGGCCCAGCTCATGGATGTCCGGATAGAAGTTGCTCCGGATTCCGATCAGGTCCTCGTCCTCCGCGGTACACTCCCAGCTGCCCACATCCGGATCGCTCGGCAGATAGAGGTCGATGCAGTTCTCCGTGATTTCGGAATCCGCGCCCGCGGCCGCCGCCAGCAGGCACAGCGCCGCCAAAAGTACCAGAAGCCTTTTCATGCGTTCCCTCCCCGCCCGGACGGGCTGATATGGCATATCGTTTTCTTTCCGGTGTATTTCCTTCTTTGCCTTCCATCCTACCATAAAGACGGCCCCGGGGCAATCTCGGAGAAGCACAAATATTTTGTGCTTTTATCTTGACACTCTAAGTTCTTTTTGCTATATTGTTCATAGGTGTTTTCCGGCACACGGCCGGACAAAGGAGGGAAGAACCATGATCTGCACCTGTGAAAAATGTCTCTATACCTTTTTTCTCAATTCCCTTCCGGAGGCCTGCCCGGACTGCGGCTCCCCCTCCGTCCGGGAGGCGACGCCGGAGGAGAAGGACTGGTTTTACGATCTGCAGCGGGAGAAGCAGCGCAATCCCCTGCTGCTGGACAGGCTGCCGCTCAGAGTGGGGTGATCGCGATGGCCGAGCGCATTTACGTCCGGGTGAACTCCGATTTTGACAGCACCGGCTTCATGCAGCCCCGCTCCATCACCTGGCGGGACGGGCGGACCTTCCGGATCGACCGGGTGGCCGACTTTCGCCCCGCCTCCTCGGTCGGCCGGGCGTTCCACGGAGACTGCTATACCGTCATCATTCAGAACGAGCGGAAATATCTGTTCTTTGAGAGGGCCAATTCCCGTTATGACAACAGCGTGGGCCGCTGGTTCGTGGAGGCCCAGACATGATGCGGAGGGATCATGCAGAAAACCTATGTGGCCATTGACCTCAAGTCCTACTACGCCAGCGTCGAGTGCGCCGACCGGAACTTTGATCCGCTGACGACGAATCTGGTCGTGGCGGATGAATCCAGGACGGAGAAGACGATCTGTCTCGCCGTCTCCCCCTCCCTGAAGGCCTGCGGCATCCCGGGCCGGGCCCGGCTGTTCGAGGTTCTCCAGCGGGTGCGCGAGGTGAACGCGGAGCGTTTCCGGAAGGCCCGGGCCCTGGGTCTGCTTCAGAAGGGGGAGGACGGGAAGCTGTGCTTCTCCGGCTCCTCCTTCAGCGCCGCCGAGCTGGAGGCCGACCCCTCCCTGGAGCTGGCCTTCATCACCGCGCCCCCGCGAATGAAAATGTATGAGGAGGTCAGCACCCGGATTTTTTCCATCTACATGCGGTATGTCAGCCCGGAGGACATCCATGTCTACAGCATCGACGAATGCTTCATCGACGTCACCGGGTATCTGAAGCCGCTGGGGATGACGGCCCGCGAAATGGCGATGAAAATGATCCGGGAGGTGCTGTACGAAACCCGGATCACGGCCACCGCCGGCATCGGGACGAATCTGTATCTGGCCAAGATCGCCATGGATATCGTGGCCAAGCATGTTCCGGCGGACCGCGACGGCGTCCGCATTGCCGAGCTGGACGAGCGGCTGTACCGCAAGCTCCTCTGGTGCCACCGGCCCCTGACCGATTTCTGGCGGGTCGGCCGGGGCATCGCGGCCCGGGTCGCGGCCCTGGGCTGCTTTACCATGGGGGATATCGCCCGGCTCAGCGAGAAAAATGAGGATCTGCTCTATGACGCCCTGGGCATCAACGCGGAGCTGCTGATCGACCATGCCTGGGGCTGGGAGCCGACGGAGATCGCGGCCATCAAAAGCTACCGGCCGGAGACGAACAGCCTTTCCTCCGGCCAGGTCCTGGCTGAGCCCTACAGCGCGGAGGACGGCCGGCTCATCGTCCGCGAAATGACGGAGCTGCTGGTGCTGGACCTGGTCCGGAAAAATGTGGTGACCCGGCAGGTGACGCTGACCGTCAGCTATGACCGGGAAAGCCTGATCGTGCTGCACCCCGGAAAAAGCATGAAGGAGACCGTATACGGCGTCGCGAAGACCGGAAAGGCGTACGCGGGCGCCGTGACCGCGGATCCCTACGGGCGGCCGCATCCGAAGCACGCCCACGGAACGGGGAATCTGGATCACTGGACCTCCAGTACCCGGGCGATTATGCAGGTCATGATGGAGCTGTACGACCGGATCGTGGATCCGGATCTGCTGATCCGCCGGGTCAATATCGCCGCCTGCAATCTGATCCGCCCGGAGGAGGTGCCGGAGGAGGCGCCCCTGCAGCTGGATCTGTTCACGGATTACGAAGCGCTGATCCGGCAGAAGGAGGAACAGAGGGCGGCGGAGGCTCGGGAGCGCAGGCTCCAGAAGGCCGCCCTCATCATGCAGGAGCGCTTTGGGAAAAACGCGGTCCTGAAGGGGATGAATCTGGAAAAGAAGGGAACCACCATCGCCCGCAACGGGCAGATCGGCGGGCACAGAGCCGGCGAGGAAAAGAAGGAGAAGCCGCAATGAGCAGAGGAATGACGGGCCAGGAGCCCGATCCGGAACAGGTATATGCCGATATCTTTGATCACCCGCGGCACGTTTCGAAGCGGCATCCGCCCATGAGCCTGCAGGACCGGGCCGCCCAGTTCGCCCCCTTTGCGGCGCTCACCGGCTATGAGGACATGATCGGCGAGGAGGCCCGGCCGGTCGACCGCAGGATTGAGCTGAGCGAGGACGAAACCCGGGTGCTGAATGAAACGGTCGCCCGGCTGCAGCAGGCCCTGGAAAACGGAGAAACCCCGAAGGCGGAGATCACCTGGTTCATCCCCGATCCGCTGAAGGCGGGCGGGCGGTATGAAACCGCCGCGGAGACGATCCGGCGCATCGACACGGTCCGGGGCGTGCTCATCCTGGCGCGGACGGAGGGGCGCGGAAACAGCTATGCCGAGATTCCCCTCCGGGATCTGCTGGAGATTCACGAAAGCCCCTCTCCCGCGGGAGGGGGCTGAAAAGGCTGAAACGGCAGCGGAAGGACGGACTGACCGGGAGATACCGCTCTCCGGGAGCGGCATTTTGGGGATCAGGCTTTCTCCCACAGCGCCTTCAGCATGCGGACCGAGGCGGCCCCTTCGGCCGCCATGTCGTCCACCCGGCCCTCGACGCTCAGCAGGCCCTGATACCCGCTCTTTTTCATCGCGGAGAACATCCGGCGGAAGCCGTCCTCCGGCTGCACCGGCGCCCGGCGCCCCTCCCGGGTCGCGATATGGGCATGGCAGATGCCGCCGACCCGCAGAAGATCCTCCGGAGGTTCGCCCTCCGTCGCGATATGGTAATAGTCCGCCAGCAGCTTCACCGCGGGATGGTCCGCGGCGGCCGCGAGGCAGGCGCCCTCGCCCACGGAGTTGATCATGTTGGTTTCTCCCCGGTTCAGGGGCTCCACGGCGATGGTCAGTCCGTTGGCCTGGGCGGCGTCCCCGATCAGCCGGGTCACGCGGATCAGGCGCCGGAAGGCTTCGTCATAGGGCAGGCCCTCCGGCCGGAGGCGGCTGCGTCCGCTGCCGAAAACCACGGTCTTCCCGCCGAGCAGCCGGACCCGGCGCAGGGCGGACTCCAGATAGGCTTTGATCTCCTTCTCCGGCGTGTTTCCGGAAATCAGCTCCATGGTTCCGGGAAAAAGCACGTTGAAGCTCGGCGTCGGCAGCGGCGCTTTTTTCATGCCCTCCAGGCAGGCTTCAAACTCCGCCTCGGACAGGCCGGCCGCGGAGGTCACCGTGGGCTCCAGATAGTCAAATCCGGCTTCCGCCGCTTCCTTCATCCGCTCCAGCGGGCCGCAGAATCCAATTTTCATCTCTTTTTCTCCTCCAGCTTCCTTTTCAGAAGCTCATAGCGCAGCCGCTTTTCCTCCCGGGCAAAATGCACGCTCCGGTCCTGCTCCGGACAGCCGGAGTAGTTCAGCACCGTATCGCCGAACTGCTCGCTGGTCAGGTCAAAGACGCATCCGCCCGCCTCGTTGAAGCAGTGGAAGTTTCCGTCCCCCAGCGGCACCCCATAGACCTTTCCCCCGAAATAATCCTGCAGCAGGAAGGCCGTGACGGAGCACTGCCCCAGCGTTCTGTTCTCCGGCGTCCAGTCCTTCCGCATCCGCGGCGCGCAGGTCTCCGCGCACCAGATTTCCGACAGGAGATCATAGTAATCCCCGGGCGTGCGCCCGTTTGCGTCCTTCACCAGGGCCGTCTCCCGGCCGTAAAATCCCCGCGATGCCATTCCGATCACGCTCCCTTTCCTCTGCAGCGGGACTCCTTCCGGCGCAGGGCCTGCCGCGGTCCGTCCGCCGAACCGTTTCCGTCTCACGAGCGGAATCCCGGTTTCAGCTCTCCGTCTCCTCCGTCCCCTCCGTCCCGGCGGCCTCCGAGATGGAGAGCACGGCGATGGCCACCGCGTGATTTCCGTTCACCGGATTCACGCCGACCTGGCGGGCAAAGGAGTGGATCACGGTGCCGTCCGGCACTTTTTCATGGAAGAAGGTCCGGCTTCCGGGTTCCCTGCAGGTCTGGATAATATGCGACATGAAGGGCGTGGTGTACTTCATGAATTCCGTTCTCAGGGCCGCCCTTTCCTCCCCGAAGAAGCGCCGGACAAACTCCCGGTAGGACGGGGTATTCCGCACATAGCGCGCCTCCCCGTCCCGAATCTCCACAATCGCCATCGGCAGGGTGTTGAAGGAATGCTGGAAGGAGCTTCCCTCGGAGCTGGCCAGCACGTCCAGATCGTACAGGTTCAGCCGGCCGACGGTTTCATAGTAGGCGGATGCCTCGGCGGCCTCAAAGACGGCCGGGAAGCCCTCCTGCGCCCTTTGCGGAATCTTCTCCCGGGGCACGGGTCTTCCGAACAGATAGCCCTGCAGCTTGGAGCACCCGGCCTCCTTCAGGAAGCGGACCTGCGCTTCGGTTTCGACGCCCTCGCAGACCGTATCGACCCCCAGCGCCGAGGCCATGCGCATCAGCTCATTCAGAATAATCTTGCTGCTGTCGCCCTCATCAAATTTCTTCATGAAGCTCATGTCAAACTTGATCAGGTCAAAATGAATGCTCTGCAGCACGTCCAGGGTCGAATACCCGCTGCCGAAGTCGTCCATCCACACGGGGAAGCCCAGCGCCCGGAAACGGTCCACCTGCTTTTTGATGAAATCCATATCGTTGGCGATCATGCTCTCCGTGATTTCGATCGTAATCCGATCCCTCGGAATCTCCGCCGCGTCCACGCGCTTGCGGATTTCCTCCACGATATCGCAGGACACGAAATCCGCCCGGGACAGGTTCACCGAATGGGACACCGGACTGCCTCCGGCCTCCTTTTCCTCCCGGATCTTATCCAGGACCCGGTCCACCACATACAGGTCCATCCGATGGATCAGGCCGGCATTTTCCAGATAGGGGATGAAATCGTCCGGGGAAAGGAAGCCCTGGACGGGATCCTGCCATCTCGCCAGCGCCTCCTCGTCGCAGATCTCCCCGCTGACGGTCCGCACGATGGGCTGATAGTAGACCTGAATCCAGTTCTCCTCAAGGGCCCGGTCAATATTGTCCACCACATACTGATGCTTCCGGGAATCCTCCAGCAGCTTCCGGCTGTAGGGATGGGATACGGACGCGCTGTTTTCGCTGATGGCGTCGCAGGCCATCTTGGCCCGGTCGTAGGCCGTGCTGAAGGGCACGTCCTCCATGCTTTCCGGATAGATCCCGACGTGCACGGGCAGCGTCCTGCCCCCGTTCATCCGGGCCGTCTCCTCAAACAGCCTTGCGATCTTCGCGTCCGCCTCCTCCTCGGAGGCCACGGCGGCAAACCGCCCCGCCACCATGTGGCAGCACCGCTGCTTCCCGAAAATGCCCTTCAGGATGTCCGCGAAGGTCTTCAGGAACTGGTCTCCGTCCGCCAGGCCGTTCCGGCGGTTGAAGCCCTCCAGGCCCTTCAGATCCATGTACAGCAGCGCCGTCTGCCCGCCTTCCTTCTGAATCCGGTCCTTCTCCGTTTCGTACAGCGTGAAGTACCAGCCCAGGTTGGGCAGGCCGGTCAGATGATCGTACCGGGCCGCGTGAAGCACGCTTTCATCATGCAGCGCCCGGTTCAGGGTCCGGTTCAGCTGCGTTCCCGATTCCTCTTCTCCCCGAAGATACACGCCCTCGTCCATGTACCAGAGATACCCGATCCGCTCCGCCGAACCCGTATGCAGATGAACGCCCCGGGCGTGAATGACCCGGTATCCGGCGTCGATGCCGGAGCGGGTCCGGTAAACGATATCCAGATCCTCCTGGCCTTCGGCAAAACGCAGCACCGCGCCGGAGAACCTCTCCTGGTCCTCCGTCAGTACATCCCTGTACATATCCTCGTCCAGGATATGCACGGCCTGGGTCTGATTCGGGAACCCGAACAGCCGGCAGAATCCGTCCGAAACCGCCAGGATCTCCACCCGGTGATCCGCGTATCGGAAGATCGCCGCGGGCTCCGGGGAATCCTCAATCGTCTGCCCGAGGCTGAGAATGGCTTCATCGGCCGTGCCGCTTCCCTGCTGCCAGCGCCGGCTCAGCTGCTGCTCCCGGTAATGCCGGGCCTTGCGCTCAAACATGCTGATGTCCGCCCGGTGGATCAGACTCTCCGGGCCTTCGTTTCCCCCGGCCATGGCGTACCCGCAGGATACGCTGTATCCCAGCTCCCCGATTCGGTCCGAAATCCGGTTCAGGATGCTCCGGACGGAGTCCTCTTCCTGTCCGAGGAAAAGCAGCACAAAATCGTCCCCGCCGATCCGGTAGGGACGCACCTGGCTCCCGCTCTCCTCCTGCAGGCATTCGCCGATCCGCTTCAGCACCTCGTCCGCGGCCCGGTAGCCCTCCCGATCATTAATCAGCTTCAGCCCGTCCAGATCCAGGGAGGCGGCCCCGCTGATTCTGTCTTTCAGAGAAACGCAGTCATCGAAAAGGGATCTCCGGTTCAGGAGCCCCGTCAGGGAATCCCTGCGGACATCGTAGGACCGGAGAAACACGTAGAAGAAAACGCTGCTGATCAGAATGGCCTCATGCAGCCGCACGCCGCCTATGGCGACATCCAGCCCCGCGGACAGCAGCGCCATGAACGTACAGATCCCCAGGATCATCCGATCCTGCCGCCGGCCCTTTTCCGCATAGCGCCGGAAGGTGACCCAGAGGATCAGAATCAGGTATCCGAGGGGAACAACAAACGCCACGTACCCCAGCGGGCCGCGGTAAAACTTGTAATCCTGGTTGAACCCGAAGGCAATATCCGTGAAAAACGCGGTGCTGCAGACCGCCAGATTCACCAGGCAGGGCACCCACAGGCGCCACGTTCTCTTTTCCGGCTCAATCACCACGAGGGCCAGCCCCAGCGCCGCCGTGCTCCGGAGAAAATATCCGGCCACGGACATCAGCGTCCGCCAGAACCTCATTTCCGGATACAGGCTGGCCACGGTCTCCGCGTAATCCTCCAGGATCAGCAGAAAGCAGCTGATCAGCGTCAGCCAAAAATAGCGCAGCTCCTTATCCCGGGCCGAATGCTGCGTCCCGAGCCGGATTCCGAAAAGCAGGATCAGAAAAAGGGAAAAAAAGTATTTACCGAAAAAAACTTCCATACAGCGGTCCTCCCCTCCGGATGGATGCGAACAGGGGCCGGACGCAGGGGCCGGCGGACGGAACGGGCCGCACCGTCTTTACCCGGAATCTTCCTCATCCGTTGACGGGCTCGTCATCCCTGACCTCGCCCGTGGCATCGTTCACGAAAAGGACAATGGCCGTCCCCCGCCTGGAGTCGAAGGTCACCTTCCATTCCCCGCCCGCCGCGTCGAATTCCGCGAAGGAATAGTAATCCTTCAGCTTTTCCGAGGTCAGCCTTTCGTCTTCCACCCAGGGGTTTGTGGACAGCAGATACTGCTCCGCCCGCTTCAGGACGTCGTTGGTCCGCATGCCGGCCGTACCCGTCGGATCCCCGTTGGGCCGCACAATCCATCCTGCCGCGCCACGAAGGCTGATGAGCATCCAGCTGCCCTCCGTCCGGATGATCGGGTAGGTTTCGCCCGTGGCCAGCAGTCCCACGCGCTTGGCGTTCCGGGCCTGCCACGCGTAAACGGGAGTCGATTCCTCCAGCGTGATAAAGGCAGGGTTGACCAGCAGATAGTCCTCCAGAGCGTAGCCGGCCATGCCCTCCGTTTCGGAAAGATAGACCTCGCACCATCCGTTGCCCAGCGGCATCGCGGCAAAGCGCTGGCCGTAGTTCAGCCGCGTGACCGCCTTGGCGTTGGCGTTCTGGCTGGGGCGCACGGAAACGTTCTTGCTGATGACCACCGCGTCATAGCCCATCTGTCCCGGCCCGGCCGGATACGTGATTTCCCCCGCGGCGGACGCCCAGAGCAGCGCCGCCGTCAGCAGCAGGCAAAGCCCGCAAAGTGCCTTTTTCATGGTCTGTTTCCTCCGCTTATTCCTCTACGATGTGCTGCGTCAGTCCGTTGATATAGATCGGGGTCAGCTCCGCCTGGATCAGGGGGCGGGCATAGGCCAGGAACTCCGGCAGCATGTCCGTGCGCGCCTCGTTGATCCACTCCGTCGGAACCTTCTTCTCATAGTTGGCGACATCGTCGATGTTGACGAGCTCCGTCGTGCACTGGTACGGATCGTTCGACAGGCGCTTGAGGGACACCATCTTGCCGGTCTCTCCCTCAAAGGCCGCCTTGGCCGCCGCGCCGCCCACCTGGAAGGCCTCGGTGATGTCCGTCCGGCTCGCCAGGTGCCCTCCGCAGCGCTGCAGAATGGAAAGCTCCACCGCCCGGGTCCGGGTGGGCAGATTGCGGGCCACGAGGTTGGACAGATATCTGGCCGTCCCCGTCAGGTTGATATGTCCGAAGGCGTCCCTCGTGCGCGCGTCATCGCTGAGCTCGCATACAAAGCGCCCGTCCGGCAGCCGGACGCCCTCCGACACGGCAATGACGACGGAAGCCCTTTCCTTCTGCATCCGCTCCACCTTGGCGAGGAACCGGTCCGTATGGAAGGGCAGCTCCGGCAGGCAGATCAGGTCCACGCCCTCGCAGTCCTCTCCCCGGGCCAGCGCGGCGGCGGCGGTCAGCCATCCCGCGTTCCTGCCCATCACCTCGACGATGGTCACAAAATTGGTCCCGTACACCGTGGCGTCCCGGATGATCTCCTTCATGACGACCCCGATATACTTGGCCGCGGATCCGTATCCCGGCGTATGATCGGTATGCATCAGATCGTTGTCAATGGTCTTGGGAACTCCCATGAACCGGATTTCGGAGCCGATCCGCTGCCCGTACTGGCTCAGCTTGTTGATCGTATCCATGCTGTCGTTGCCGCCGATGTAGAAGAACCACTGGATGTCCAGCTTTTTGAGGATCGCAAAAAGCTTTTCATAGGTGGCCTCATCCTCCGCGGGATCCGGCAGCTTGTAGCGGCAGCTTCCGAGGAAGGAAGAGGGCGTGCGCTTCAGCAGCTCGATATCCAGAAAGGATTTCAGGCGCAGCGAAAGATCGCAGACCTTCTCCTCCAGCAGGCCCTGAATCCCGTGCAGCATGCCATATACATGCTCCGCGCCGCGCATTTCGCAGGCCTGGAACACGCCGGCCAGACTGGCATTGATGACGGAAGTGGGTCCTCCGCTCTGTCCGACGATTGCATTTGCCATTCCGCGCTCCTCCTTTTGTCCCTTTTGGTTCATTGTACACCAGAATATGTAAAAAATCCACTGTATTTTGCACGGTTTTCGCTTCCGGTCCGTTTCCCGGGCCGAAGCTTTCGCAGAATCCTGCGCGGGAAGCCTTTCCAGCGTAGCCGGAAGATGCTATAATGTCCTCCGCTGGCCCCCTGCGGCCGGCCCCTGTGAAGGCTCGATTTTCGCGGTGAGCCTTCACGGTCCGTCCCCGCCGGGGCCGCACCGGCCTGGATACTGAATGAAAAAAATCATGCTCATTTTCGGCACCCGCCCGGAGGCCATCAAGATCTGCCCGCTGATTCAGGAGCTCCGGCGGCGCCCCTCCCTCCGGACGGTCGTCTGCGTCACCGCCCAGCACCGGCAGATGCTGGACCAGGTTCTCGAGGCTTTCCGGATCGTCCCGGACTATGATCTGAACATCATGAAGGACCGCCAGACCCTGTTCGATTTGACGGTCAACATCCTTTCGGCCGTCCGGGAGGTGCTGGAGAAGGAGCGCCCGGATGTGGTGCTGGTTCACGGAGATACCTCCACCGCCTTCGTCTCCTCCCTGGCCTGCTTCTATCTCGGAATTCCCGTCGGGCATGTGGAGGCGGGGCTGCGCACCTACAATCTCCAGTCCCCGTTCCCGGAGGAGTTCAACCGCCAGGCCGTCGGCATCATCAGCCGGTATCACTTCGCGCCGACGCCGCTGGCCCGCTCCAACCTGCTCCGGGAAGGAAAGCCGGAATCCTCGGTTTTTGTCACGGGGAACACCGTCATTGACGCTCTGCGCCAGACGGTCCGCGCGGATTATACCCACCCGGAGCTGGACTGGGTCGGGGATCATCGGCTGATCTTCATCACCGCCCACCGGCGGGAAAACCTGGGGCAGCCCATGCGCCGCATGTTCCGGGCCATCCGCCGCGTTCTGGAGGAGCATTCCGACTGCCGAGCCCTGTATCCCATTCACATGAACCCCGCCGTCCGCCAGGCCGCCGTGGAGGAGCTGGGCGGCTGCGACCGGATTCACCTCATCGAGCCCCTCGATGTACTGGACTGCCATAATTTCGAGTCGCGGGCCTGCCTCTGCCTGACCGATTCCGGCGGCATTCAGGAGGAATGCCCGAGCTTCGGCGTTCCCGTTCTCGTGATGCGGGATACCACCGAGCGGCCCGAGGGCGTGGACGCCGGCACGCTGAAGCTGGTGGGCACGGAGGAGGAAACGATCTACCGCGCCTTCACCCGCCTTTTGGAGGATGAAGAGGAATACCGCCGCATGTCCCAGGCCGTCAATCCCTATGGCGACGGGCAGGCCTGCGGCCGGATTGCCGATATTCTGGAGGGAAAGCCGTACTCTCCCTGGGAGCCCTGAAAAGAAAACGGCCCCGGCGCCCGTAAAGGAACGCCGGAACTGGGTTGATTGTTAGCAAAACGGACGGATCGGAGTATTCCGGTCCGTCCGCTTTTTATGCGGTTTTCCGCCTCAGCCGGGCGGAGCGCTCGGCTGCGGGAATCGTCCTGGCCGCAATCCGGTGATCCGTCTTGACCCAGTGCTGCTGATCCCTGCACTTGATCAGACCGCCGATCTGCATGAACGCCCCGACGATGGCGTTGGCTACGAAGCCGGCCGCCATCATCGGAAGGGTCCGGACCCTGAACGGGATTCCGTTGTCCATCCAGTCCGCCAGATAGAACAGGAAGAAATAGCTGTATCCCAGAATCAGCGCGCCCACCAGCACGCCGCTTGCCGAGAAGTCCAGCAGCGGCCGGGCGGGATGAATCAGCCAGGCCCCGAACGTCGCCAGCGCCTGAATGATCGACAGCGGCAGCGCGGCCACGCTGTACATGTAGGTCAGCAGGCTGAGGAACTCCCAGAAGCTGATTGTTCCGTGCAGGAGGCTGCTGAACACTTTGGGCGTGTTCCGGAAGGTCACATACCACTGGCCCTGTCCCCAGCGCATCCGCTGACGGATGGCCGCCCGCAGATCCGTGGGCTTCTCGTCATAGATCCGGGTATTGTGGTTCCACAGGATCCTTCTGCCTTCCAGCGTCGCCTCAACCTGAATTTCAAAATCCTCCGTCAGGGACATGGTGGTCCATCCGCCCCGCTGGTACAGATAGGCCGTCGACATGGCAAATCCGGTCCCGCCGATCGGGCAGTTCAGCCCGAGCCGGTGCTTGGCCAGATCAAAGAAGCGGTTGGTCAGCGTATAGCCCGTATAGTAGAACCAGGCCACCACGCCTTCCTTGTTCTTCGCGCCCAGATAGCACTGAATGAAATCCGGCTTGCCCTTGTCCAGATACTGGCTGTTCACCTCGCGGAACATGTTGCGGTCCATCAGGTTGTCCGCGTCAAAGATCATCATCAGATCGTACCGGTTCTGATAATCGCCCAGCGAATTCAGCGCCTTGCGCAGCGCAATGGGCTTCCCGGTCGGCGCGTCCGGCGTTTCCTTCCGGGTCTCAATCACCCGGGCGCCGGCCGCCCGGGCCACCTCCGCCGTACGGTCCGTGCAGTTGTCCGCGATGACGTAATAGTCGTACAATTCTCTCGGATAATCCATCTCCTCGAGATTGCGGATGATATCCCCGATCACCCGCTCCTCGTTGTGCGCGGGAATCAGCACCAGAAAGCGGGACTCGGGATCATGATCCGCATAATCCTTCGTCTTCTTTCCGAAGCCGAACAACCCGACACCGATCTGATAGAACATGGATATCATCAACAGCAGCCCCGCGAGGCCCGCAACGGCCTCCAGAACCATCCTAAGCGTCTCCACCCTGAATATCCCCCTCCGACAGGAAGCCTTTCCGCCTTTCCACCCCGGAATCGCTCCCGATCCTTCCTCCAAATCCAACCTGACTATTTAACATCAGGTTCTGCCTTTTGTCAAGCAAGCGCCGGCTTTTCCCCCAGTTTTTGCTGCATTTTCCGCAGTTTTTGCCGGCGGTATCTTTCTATTCCGGCAAAGCTCCCGGTCCCCTTCCGCGAAGGGTTCCTCCGCTTCGGCCCGGCTGCCTGTACGGACCCGTTTTCTCTCCGATTCTCCCTTTACCCGGCCGGGATAATATGATATTATCTCTCCAGAGACAAACACGCTGTCACAGGAAGGCTCACAGGGCGGAAAGGCTGCGGAAGCGCCGCACGGGAGGAATATCCGATGCGAAACAGATTTTTCAGTTGTTTTTTCGTATTATTGTCTCTTTTCCTGATCATCTGCATGGCCTGCGCGCAGGCCGAGGCCTGGGTCTGTCCGGACTGCGGCCAGGCCGATAACACGGGCAACTTCTGCTCCAACTGCGGCGCGGCCAGGCCGGCCGCCCCCGCCGAAGCGGAAATCAAGGAGCATCCGGGGCTCTGGAAAATCGAAGGGGTCCATGACCGCGTCCAGGTCGGCGTCGCGCGCATCGACGCCTCCAGCTATATCCAGAACAAGAAGGGCCCCTACCGCTGGGAACCGGCCAAGGCCATCGATCACGACGAGAGCACTTGCTGGCAGTTCTCGGCCAAAAAGGGTTTGGGAAAGAAGGCCTGGCTCTCCCTGGATACGGAGTACGGCGAGGCGGTGGATGAAATCTGGTTCAAGAACGGCTTCTGGGCCTATAACGACAAGGGCGGAGAGCAGTACTCCATCAACGCCCGGCCCAGGGAGATTCTGGTGGAAATCAGCTACAACGGCGAGGCCGGGTCCTCGGATACGATCGCGCTGACCCTGCGCGATGAATGCTTTCAGGACTGGCAGCGCTTTGACATCGGCCGGCACGAAGCCGTCAATTTTATCAACATCTCCATTCAGTCCGTCTATAAGGGCAGCAGGTTCCCGAACGACGTCTGTCTGTCGGAGGTCATGCTGGTGCAGAAGGCTTCCTCGGACTACGGCATGGATCCCTGGTGGTCCTCCTCCTCCGGCACGGTCTATGAGAGCCGGCAGGATCTGTCCAAAATCAGTCTTTTGATGAAGCTCGCCACCCGCTCCGGTCCCGGCACACAGTACGACGAACCGGGCACCTTCTTCGGCAAGAACTGGAAGACGACGACCGTCCGGGCGCTGGGAAAGAGCTGGGACGGAAGCACCTGGTGGGTGCTGGTCGATTTCAGCAACGGGGGAAAGGCCAGCTACCGGGTCTGGACCGGGCTGAAGCGCGTGGACGTGGAGATCGATCAGCTGCCGGAGGTGTATCCCATCGGCCAGGGGACCGTCAGCGCCACGTCAAACACCTACCGGGGGCCCGGCGGTAACTATGCCAGGGCCAAGGTATCGATCAACGGCTGGAAGGACGTGGTCGCCTACGGCCGTGAAAACGGCTATGTGGAGGTCGAGTTTATTCAGGGCTCCAAATGGTATCGGCTCTGGGTTCCCGAAAGCGAAACCTCCATCGACTGGGGAAACGATTTTTCCGGCGAAAACTGAGCGGATCCTCCCTGCGCGCAGCGCGGCAGGAACCGGCACTTTTTTCGTCAGAATAAAAAAGGCAGGATCATTCGGGCGCGGAGCGCTGACCGTTCGGCTTTTAGCCGGCGAGGGCTCTGCGCCTTTTCTCCGCCCCGGAAATCCACCGGTCGGAGATCCAGCGGCTCCGCAGAATCAGGCCGCGGGTCAGCTCATCCAGGGCGAAGGCCGCCCATACGCCGTACAGCCCCCAGCCCAGCGCCACCCCGAAAAGCCAGGAACAGCCCACGGAGATCAGCCATCCGCTGAGCTGATTGACCGCCAGCTGGAAGCGCACGTCCCCCACCGCGTTCAGAGAGCCGGCAAAGGCGTTGTTCAGCGCCCTGCCCGTTTCCACAAGGAAATCGATCAGCAGCACGCCGGCCGCCGTCTGAATGATGGCCGCGTCCCGGGTGAAGATTCCCAGCAGGGGAACCCGGAACAGAAACAGCGCGGCCGAGAAAAGCAGATTGGACAGCACCGCGATCCGCGCAACAAACATGGCCAGTCTTTTCGCCTCGTCGAACTTCCCGGCGCCGATCCGGTATCCGACCATGATGGAGTTGGCCTGGCAGAAGGACATGGCCACCAGGGCGACATATCCGGCCAGGCTGGTCACATACACCTTGGCGGAGACCATCAGATCCCCGAATCCGGAGATGATGGCCGTCGTCACCAGCTGGCACAGGGAATAGCTGATGTTGTTCAGCCCGCCCGGAATGCCCAGGGACAGGGTCAGCCGGAGCTCCTCCTTCGGGAAGGGGCGCAGGTTTTTCAGAGAAATGCGGATACCCGCGTGATGCGCGACCAGCACCGCAATGACCATACCTGTAAACTGCGCCAGCACGCTGGTCATCGCCACCCCGGAAACCGGATCGATCCCCGTCAGCTCCGGATGATACACGACCAGCCAGTTCCCGACCACATTGATCGTATTGGTCACGATATTGATCAGCAGCGGCGTCCGGATCCGCCCCATGGAACGGGAAAGGCTGTTGAACACGATGCTGATGCACTGGAAGACCATCAGTCCGCCGGTGATGTGAAGATAGTTCACGGCGCCGCGGATCGTATCCTCCTCCAGCTGCATCATGGAGAGCAGAAGCTCCGCCTGCGTTGCGAAAAGGAGGCTGAAGAGCAGACCCAGCAGCGTATTGGCCGAGGCGGCAATCGTCGCCAGCAGGTTGACCTTCTTCAGGTTGTGCATCCCGATCGCCTGATTGATGCAGATGATCGCGCCCGCGGAAACGGAGAACGTCAGCGTATTGCAGACCATCAGATACTTACTGTCCGGGAACGCTGACGGAATTCACCGCGTGATCCGAAATATGGCTGATGAACAGCACATCCAGGAGATTCACCGTCGAATACAGGATATGCTCCAGCAGCATCGGCAGCATCAGCGGAAGCAGACCGACCCTGCTGGGGTCCGTTCCCCGGGATTTCCCGCTTCCCAGCAGGAAGCTCCGGATCATTGAATTTCTTTCCATTCATCCACCGTCCGTTTGTTGCCCGTTTCAGTCTTTCTTCTGTCCCGGCAGCCAGGGAAGCAGCTTCTCCAGCACCGGAACATACCCGTCTCCGTACATATGCATTCCCTCGATCGTATACTCTGCCTTCAGGCAGCCGTTTTCATCCCGGATCCCCCCGTTCAGATCCAGGAAGGCTGCGCCCATTTCCTCCGCAAGCCTTTGAACCGCCCGGTTCGCGGAATTGATCCGTTCGTTGGACCGGATCTTCAGCGCTTCCTCCGCCCAGGGATTGCCCTTCGCGGCCGCGGGATTCACCGGATAATAGGCCAGCAGGAAGATTCTGCACTCCGGAAGATGCGTTTGAACGCCCTGCAGGATCTGCCGGTACCGGTCTATCAGTCCCTTCTCCGTATAGTCCGGCAGGTTCAGATCATTGGTCCCGATATTGATGTAGAGATAGTCCGGCTGAAGGTCATAGATGCAGACATCCATGTTTTCCAGCAGCTCAAAGGTCGTTATGCCGCCGATTCCCCGGTTGTAAATGGTATATGGCAGCTGCTGATCCAGCAGCAGCTCATAGATCGGGAACTGCTCCATCAGGCTTGAGCCCGCAAAAAGAATCTGATGCGGACGAACAAATCGGTTCAGGCGGCGGTACCGCTCCGCCTTCTCCTGTTTTTCCGCCCGGCTTCGTTCTTCAAAGATTCTGGATATTTCCTGCTGCATGGTCCTTTCCATGTTTCTCCCTCCCAATGCCAAGGCTGGCCTCTTCTTCCTGAAATGAAATAATAGCACAGGAAATGAAGGCTTTCAATGCTCCGGTGCCTGAGTTGTCGGGGCGCAGAGCTTTTGCTGCCGGGTCCCTGCAGAATCCGGAGGAATGCGGCTTTCCTTTTTCCGGCCCGGAACGGAGGGACAGTCTTCTTCCGTATTTCAACGTAAAAAAGCCCCGGGAGATCTTTGAGATCCCCCGGGAGCTATGGAAAACTGAAGCCCTTTCCGTTATTCAGGCTTGTTCGGATTCTCTACATGGATGGTCGGAATATCATCCGCTTCGTGCTTCTCCAGCTCCTCCACGGTTTCTTCAACCGCGTTGGCCTCGGCTTCGTCCGCAGGTTCCTCCCGATCCTCCTCACCGGCCGGGCAGTCTTCCGGATCCTCCGCGGACATCTCGTCCCATACCCTGTCAATTTCCGCCCTGACAGACCTTGCGGTTTCCTTCGCCGCATCCGCAACCGTACCCGCCGTATCCTTCACGGCCTTGCCGACATCCACGGTCTTTCCTTCGTCATTCTCCAGATGAATGCTGCAGCCAAGCAGAGAGGCCGCCACGGTTCCCACAATGCTCAGCTTCGGCGCCATAAGAACGCCCGGCAGAGCAAGAATTCCGGGAACGTTTACGATTTCCCTGCCGTCCTTTTTTACCTTCACCCGATAGCTGGTCACTTCTTCCAAAATACTCTTCATGTTGTTTTCCCTCCGTTTCTTCATGCTTGCGGGCATCTCCGCCGGGAGCCTTTGCTTTTTCCCTTCATTCCCGTTCAAAGGCATCCTTCCGCGCCCATCCATTGGACGGGGTAAGTCGCTTTTCGTTACAGCATTTTTTTACGTTTCGCTCTGCAATGCTGCATTTCTCTTCCGAAGAAAGTACCAGACCAGGCCGATCGCGATCCCGACCGCCAGGCCTTCGCCGGAAAGCGCGGAAGAGAAAATCCCGCCGAACAGGAAGCCCACCCCGGAGAACACCGCTCCGATGATCACTCCAACAACATTGATTACCGCAGCCATCGCATACAGTCCAAACAGAACACCAACAATCATTCCGAACACCGTGCGTGCCCTCCTTTCATCATCTGTGGCCATTTTCCTGACCACGGGTATAATCTACCACCGCGGCAGGCTGGAATACAGGATCAAAGGAGAGAAATATCGGCCGTTATTGTTCCGTTTATGGCAGGAAATCCTTTCTTTCAGCCCCGGCATGCTTCCGCGGCCCTGGTATCCGGAGCGTTCATTTCCGCTGTTCCGTCCCACAGTCTGACGCCGTAATCCGCGGGATCGAAGGGCTCCACGCTGCTCCCGCCGAAATCGGAAGCATCCAGCCGGAAGGAAATGTCCAGCAGCCGAATCCCGTCCTCTTCGGTGTTCAGTTCAACGGACACCTTTCCTTCGGCGGATTCAAAGCGGCCGCCGGCATCCCGTTTCAGCGTGATATCCGCCTGGTTCAGGGACATATAGGAGGTAGAGCAGAGGATGGCCTGCGTCACCGTGATAAAGTTGTCCATCGAAATCATGTTGCGTTCGCTGAGCTGATCGTAATCCGTCTCAAAATACCGCCGGGCCGCGAACTGCACCGCCATATTCAGGGCGGTATTCACAATTTCAGGCACATCCTTTCCCGCCTGAATGCGCACGGTCAGGCCGGTTTCATCGGATCGGGTCTCGACAGCCTCCTGGCCGAGCAGGGAATCCGACTGATCCGAAAGAATGCGCAGCAGATCCCGTAGCAGGTTCAGCTGGACGGATCTGCGCAGGATTGTATCGTACTCCCGGGTGGAACCGGTCTTGTACATCCCCGGGTAGAAAACCTCCATCACATACACCTTTTCCCCGTTCGCGATGACGGTATAGCCGCTCTCCCGCTCGGAGCCGTCCCGGCGGGGCGACTTCAGCTTCCAGTCCCAGAGGGAATTCACGCCGTCCTGAACATATCTCGCGTCCGCCGTTTTGAAGCGCTCCCCGTCCAGGGAAAACTCCGCGTGCCCCGTCAGCGTCACATTGTTCGTGTCAAACAGCAGATTGAAAACGGAATCGTACATCATCCGCACCGGCGTTTCCGCAGGCGCGCCGGCCGAGATTAACGTCAGAGCCAGTATCAGAAGTCCCGCAATCATCCTTTTCATCGTATCATTTCCTCCTGTTCATTCATGGCGTTTGATTGCCGTCATTGTCTTCGGCGCCTGAGCCCGCATGTATTTCCCATTCAGGCTGGGAAAAGTGAAAAGAAGCGGGAGACAGGGGCTGTCTCCCCGGATTGCTTCGGGCATACGAATAGATACCACCTTTTATTTCTGCACAATTCTATTTTTTCCCTCTTTGGATCGTAATAGTAAGATTTTTAACCAATTGGTACATCGTCCCAAATGACATGGAAAAACCCCGGAGCCTTGATTCATAAGGCATCCGGGGTTTTTCTCTGGTGAGCCCGGCGGGATTCGAACCCACGACCTTTTGATTCGTAGATCCTGACCCTGAAGATCCGCAATCGTAGTATTTTCAAGGGAAGCCGGTTCTGAAAAGCTTTCCTTGAACCCCGATCTGAACCCCGGCATGAACCTGAACCCCAGACTGAACCCCTTACCTAAATCTTTCCCGCGCTGTATCTGCGATTCAATTAACTGATGCAAAAAGCTGCATACAGAGGAATTGCTTTGATATTGTTTTCCATTCCAAAGTTCTTTTCAGAAATACGAATAGCGTATGCTGGATTGAACAGGTGCATGTACTCGTTCAGACTGGCTGATGTTACATGCTCACCACTTTTGACTTCGACCGGGATCAGTTTCCCATCGATTGAAATGATGAAATCAACTTCCTTGGTTCCCTTATCATTCCGCCAGAAATACGGCTTAAAGCCTGAACGTGTCAGTTGCGTATTCACGTAGTTTTCCGTCATACCGCCCTTGAAATCTTCCAGTTCATCCTCCATATACAGTACATCCTCTGCGCGGAGATCTTTCTGCGCACACAGCAGGCCTGTATCGGAAAGATAAATCTTAAAATCATCAATGTCCTTGTAATTCTCAAGCGGTTTCATGATCGATTCCGCCCGGTATACCCTGGAAAGCAGATTAGCGGAAACAAGCCATTCAATTGCGTTTTCATATTCAGCTGCCCGGGCGCCGGTTTTGATCATTTTATACTGAAAACGCGTATTTTTCTTGGAAAGCTGCACTGCTGCTGTTCCGTATGTCAAACGTGTTTTTTTGATTTCATTGCTGCTTTCCTGGTATTTACTCATATCATCCAGGTAATCCATCTGGATTGTTTCCAGAATATGCCTTGTTTGTGTATAATCATGCGTATCAACAAACCTTGCTACAGCTTCCGGCATTCCCCCGATAGCAAGATACTGCCGATACAGTTTCAGCGCGGCTTCATGCAATGCTGCAGGCATAGGTGTATTTTTCTCATAGCAGTTTCTGATCCGGCCGACAAGATCCTTCTCTCCCATTGCAAGCAGAAATTCCTCCAGATCCATCGGGTACATCGTGTATCGATCCACTTTTCCGACCGGGAACGCATATTTCTTTCTGTTCACCGCTACACCAAGGAGGCTTCCGGCCGCAATAATATGATATTCCGGAGCTTCTTCCTGGAAATACTTCAGAGAGGTCAGCGCTCTTTCACAAAGCTGAACCTCATCAAAAACAATGAGCGTATTTCCCCTGGTAATCGTCTGGCCGCTGATATGGGACAGGATTGGAATCAGATAAGCCGGACTGACGCTTTCTGTAAATGTATCAGCCAATGATTCACTGGTTTGGAAATTGAAATAAGCAACGTTATCATAGTGCGTACGTCCAAATTCAAGAACAGCATAGGTTTTCCCAACCTGACGAGCTCCCTGAATGATTAACGGTTTTCTATATTTCCCGGATTTCCAGCTTTCGAGATATTCGCTGATTTTACGGTACATATACATAATATCGCCCCTCTGACCATCGAATTCAATGCAAAGTTTCAACGTTTGCAACAGGATTATAATGTAAAATTTAATCGAAATCAACATTAAATTCCAAAAAGCGTTGACCGATTGGTCTGCATCTGATATAAATATCTTGGAATTCACAAAAGGAAACCGCTGCAACTATGGAGACTACACGAGAAGGAGGTAATCGAACATGGAAAACATTGCCTTTGCCAAGTATGACATGGATTCCGGATGCGTATATGCATGGACGGAAGACTGCAATCTCATTCTGATCGACTGTGACGAAGCGGAAAAGGCCTACGCCGACAACATGTATGAGCGTTCCCAACTCAATTACCTGCTCGACACCGATCCCAAGGGATATGCCGAGCTGATCTGGAACGAGAACCCAAGGGCTTACCTGAAAGCCGTCACAGAGTATTATCCTCTGTCTTCCTTGCGGTAAGGCAGCATACATTGCTACAAGGGGCGTCATCTTCGGATGGCGTTCTTTTTTATGGTGGCATAAAACTTTTCTGTTGACGTAGGATAGTAGTGCTCATATCATGAGCATTCCTGTTCACGATGTGAGCACCAAGTGCCCACGATATGAACATAGATGCCCATAAAATGAGCGCGTATAACCAAGAATAAACCAAGAAGATAATATAGAGTAGTATGTGTAATCTTTTATATCTTTATAAGGGGTACCACTGCAGTTATACGCATTTTCTCGGCTGAACTGTTTCCCTCCTGTTTTTCGGGATTCCGCTGTAGATCGCGTCGAAGCGGCCTCTGGTCCCATGGATGGACAATTATTCATCTTGCGTGATTTCCGTGTGCTGCAGCCCTTGATTTTTCTATACTTGTCAATGCCTAAAGAGTAACGCTTTGCCTATGGTCTTGTTTCCGACAGCAGCCTGATAGTACATCGTCCCTGAATGCTGTCTTTTTTTCATACGTACGGAATGGTAGAAATTATTCACATTCCAGATGGTTTTGTGAAAAAATGTGGAAATGACTGCGTAACCCCACGCAGCCATCTCCATCAATGTGTGTCTATGTCATTCATCCGTTTCCGGACAATTCAAGTCTGATTACGAGTACATTACCGTCTTCATCCAGGATTGCCTCACCCTTTGGATTCCAAACATTGAATTCATCTTCCCAAACAAGAAACCAGATTGACCATACATGCTTTTCGTATTTTTCTCCTGTATCTGGATTGATCTTATCGTTCCATAGAACGCTGCCGACTTTTATACTATCAACCCACTCTTTTCCCATTTGCGCATCTGCGATTTCGTGGAAAGCACTGAGAGCGATCTCACCGATTTCTTTCTGCGATTTCCTGTCCTGATCAGGGAATACCGGATATTGAAGACCTGGCTGCTTCAGCTGTTCTTCCGAAGCATAGTAAAGATAACGAACAATCTGGTATTCCTGAGGCCAGAAGAGCTCAGACTCTCCGAAAGCTTCAAGCCAGTCTTTCTCCATGGCCGGATAATCATCCATCGTCATTACATGCGTGAAAAAGAGCTTATCCAGTTGATCCCAGAATTCCTGCGGAGCAAAATCCATTCCCCAGAACCAGGGCTTTCCATCCGGAAGCGGTGTCGGCGTTGGTGCAGGTACAAACTCGTTTGATTCTCCGGTGTTTTTCGGTTTTTCCTCTGTCGATACAGAATCCATTTCCTCACAGCGCAACACAAACCCGTTCTGATCCAGCTCTACCTCATAGCTCTTCATACCTTTCCAGCGCCCGATGTAGCGAATTACAAGCCCATCCTGCTGTAATTCCCAGTTGTCAGTGTTATCCACATCCAGTTCCGGTTCATCCAGCCACATGTCCCCGAACTTGTGTGTGATGGCCACCTTCGCCATATAGGGAGCCCCAAGCATTTCCAGTTCCATCTTTCGCCAGGTTTCCGGCATGGAATACAATACATATTGAGGAGTGTAATCCGTTTTGAACTGTTCCGTAAAAACAACGACTCCGGTTTCAGCATCAATCCCTACGACCGGCTCATCCGCTTCATCAGTCAGGATTCGCATAATCCAGACCGGATGCGGTTGCGCATCCACCAACACACAGGTATTCACTTCCGCCGTGCGCTTTCCGGTTGCTTGTATGCCGAGGTCTTTTGCCTGCTCATGTTGGATCTTCACAGAGGATTCTTCCGGGTAATGGGTTGCTTTAAGCAGTTTTCCATCAATTTGCACTGGCTCCAGCCCGGACATGTCCTTTTCCAGTTGCACCCAGACCGACTGATCCCACTGACCGAAATATCCTTGTGCCTGCCTGTACCGTTTCCAAATATTATCCCCGTTCAGCGGCTCAGTATCTGCGTTGACCTCGCCGACGATTCCATCCATGGATACACTTGCGGTCACATTGCCCCAGCGAATATCTTTCGCTTTGAATGTCACATTCCATCTCTTATAACCATCAGCTCTTATTTCGTATTTTTCTTCATTCATCAAATCTAAGTCAGGATACTTCTTCTGGATTGCATCAACAGCCAATTGTATAATCTCGCTCCGGCGAAGGATTCCTTCCCATGCTTTTACATAGGCATTCACAGGTACGTATGCAAAAGCAATTGAATCATCCAGGTCTTGTTTCCGTGAATCCAGTATAGTGCCCGTTGCACTGTCCACAGACACTGCAAAGAAGCCCGCTGTATCATCGGCAATTCCTTCATTTGAAGGCTTGATTACAAATGAAACCATCCAAATTCTTTGTCCTTCATATTCAGTCAGTACTGCTCCGTCCAGCGCTGCGCGTGAATCCTGCAGGGCTTCTTTCGCTTTTTGAATCGCGGTCTCCCTTGAAATATCCTTTTCGCCGGGTACAGGATACTCTGTCATTCGGAATGCTTTCAGCGCCTGTGCCTCCCGGCTGGTCGGATCAATTTCCGCGCCTTGCAGCATTTCATGCAGTCTCTGCCAGGCTTCCTGCGGCCACTGCCCATAGTTCCATGAATAGACCGTATTAAAATGGCTCAGAAGTTCATCGCCGGTATAGGATTGGGACCAATCATGGATATTGGCACTGACAAAGACAGTTCCTTCAGGATCATTGTCGCTAAAACCGATATAGTACTGCCCATGATCTATATCCTTCGGTTCCAGTGAGAAGCTCCATCCCGCACTGGCGGGATCGTCAGGGTTTTCCACAAAGAACTGGCGGCTCAGCTGCCATATGCTCCGATCTTCCAGCGGCAAATCCTGTCCATATGCTTCCCGGATTTTCCGGAACGCAAAGGCTTCCGCATCCTCATATTTCATGTTTCCTTCTCCGGGTAATCGGGTCTGATGTGTTTCGTGGAAGCCGATCTTTACCATCAGATCCTCATACCAGTCCTGCTGTTCCAGTGTCCAGGTGTAATAGTTTCCTCCAAAGGCCTGACGGCAGATTTCCATGATCGTTTCTTCTTCATAATATCCCTGGCCGTTTTGCAGAGCCTGCATAATCCGGTTGTTTTCTTCCAGTGTAATCCCGTTTTCATTCATGCTGCGCACCAGTTCTGCCAGTTCCTCCGCATTGTATGTCTTGTTGACTCCGGCACCGGCGTCGTTGTCAACCGCCAGGGGAACAGCAACCTGTTCAACAATCTCCTGATGGGTCAGCAGCGTCACCGCCAAAGCTACCGCCGCAATCAACATTAACACAATCACCAGAACCAGTCCGGTTGACAGTTTTTTCTTCACTTTTGTTTCTCCTTCCGCAGCACGGGCGGAGACACGCTGAAACAGCCAGGGATCACCGTTCAGTCCGGACAGCGTAGAATCAATTGCTTTATGCATTTTTGCTCTGTTCAGATCCTCACGCATCCTGATCCCTCCCTTCCAGCAGTTTCCGAAGCTTTTCCCGGCCTCGTCGTAATCGGTTGGATACTGATGACTGGGCAATACCCAGTGTTTCAGCAATCTCCTCCGTGCTCATGTCCTGATAGTAATAAAGAATGATCGCTTCCCGCATTTTCCGGGGCAGTTTCATCACAGCCATCGACAAATCCAGGTCTTCAGTATCCGGCTGTATGGCTCCCACAGGCAGCATTTCCGGCGTTATTCTCCGGTCTGTATGTTTGAACCAGCCGCCGCGCTGAAAATCCCGGCAGGTATTTACTGCGATTCGGGTCAGCCAGGTCTTTTCACTGCTGTCACCGCGAAACGAGGCAAATCCTTTGTATGCCTTCAGAAATGTTTCCTGCACAGCGTCTTCTGCCAGTGCCTGATCCTGCAACTGCACATAGCACAGGCGAAGCAGCGGTGTCTGATATTGAAAAATCAGTTTCTCAATGGTTTGATCCCGCAGGCTGTCCGGATCCTTGACAGCTTCCATGGGACACACCTCCTCTCAAAGGGTTTTCACATATATAGACGTAACCTGTCGGCAAAATATCGAATAGGCATAATTCTTTCCATATAAATTTCCGGCTATGTATAACACAGCCGGAAAAATGAAACAAGTCTTTCAGAATAATCAGCCATTTCCGCCGCCGTGTTCAGACAGGAACAGGATATCCTCCACAGCACCAGTTTCCAGGTTCAGATAAACAGTGTAAGCTCCATCTTGTTCCGTTTCCTCAGTGGACAGTTCCCCCACGATGATCCAACAGCGATAACAGAGCGTTCCATCCAGCAGGACATAGGCAGAATTCTCATCCGTGTCTATTGACATCAAAGAAATCTGTTGGGAAGTCAAGTGATATCTTACGCCAACAGCTTCCTTTGCGATTTGGACAAACTCGTGCGCAGAAAAAGCTTGCCGTTCCTTCGCTTTTTGAACATCTTCCCCCTCCAAAACAACTACATATTCATCCTCATCTTCCTCCCAATAAGCTTCATAGTCAAAACCGTGCTCTCGGTTAATACGTTCGATGTAAGGATTGAACGTATATAGCTGGGCCTGTTTCCCGGTTTCCGGATCGATCCGCAGGATTTCATCCAGCTGATCTTTCCCCCAGGCGGAGGCTTCCAGCCCGCCGCTTGTGTCCTCCCCATCATGGCTCCAGCATATGCTTTTCACGGTTTGGCCATCCACGATCACTGTATACTTACCAAGCACATAAGCAAGATGCTCTCTTCCTTCATACGTTACAACAGTTGTTCCGCCTGCTCCCTCTGCGGTTTCCCGTATGAACAGGGATTGCATCCGGGCGGTAATCCCATAGGTTTCGAGCAACGCCTGATCCGCAATTTCTGTGGCAGGCACTCGTTTAGCAAAGATGATCCCGACGGCTGCCAGCGCTGTCGCCGCAATCAGCAGCAACACGATCGCCAGCACAAGGCTGTATGTAAGCTTTCTTTTCACTTTATTTCCTCCTGTCGCGTTTTCATAGAATTGATTGCGCTGCCAGGAAGTCGTATTAAGCCCGGAAAGCTCCGCGTTCAGCGAATGCTGAATCCGCTGTTCCAATCTGTTATCCTTCATTAGTCACACCTCCCGTCAGCGATCCTTTCAGGAGTTCTTCCGCTTTTTTCAGCCTGCGATGCACTGTTGACTGTGAAGCACCCAGTGCATCGGCTGTTTCCTGCATGGTCAACCCCTGAAAGAAATGGAGAAGAATGACCTGTTTGTATCTGTCCGGCAGATCCATCACCATCAGTGTGAGAGTGCGATCCTCCGGTTCCACGGCAATCAGCTGCGGCGGCAGTTCATCCAGAGCTTTGCTCCGATCCACATGCCGGAACCAGGCTGTACGCCGGTAATCCTTGCAGGTATTGATTGCTATGCGTAAAAGCCATGCCTTTTCATTGGCGATGCCTTTCCGTTCAAAATCATCCATGTGTTTCCAGGCTTTGATCCACGTGTCCTGTGTAGCGTCCTCGGCCTGGGTCTGATCGGACAGATAGAGAAAACAGGTTCGCAAAATCGAATCAGAGTAGTCTTCGATCCATTGATTCAGTCTCTGTTCACGGATCATGCTGGGTACCGCAGCACGTTCCATCGCCGATCACCTCCCTTCACCATGAATGACGAGTAGGACACAGCATTTTATTCACTCAGCCAAAAAGTTTTATGCCTGGCCATGTTTTATCACAGCCAGGCATAGGATACAATCATCCTTATAGTTCCGGAATTTTGAATAGGACTACATCCCGACTGTCCATTTCTTTCATATGATTATCATTTTCAATCAGAATATCCCGAAGCATCCATAATCCGTCCGGCATCGTCACAAAACTCCCGCCGACATTTTCGATTTTTTCCTGATCAGCCTGGATGTTGAGATCTTCCTTTTTGATCATCAGTTCTGTCTGACCGAGGGCCTGACCGTCCTCATCAAACCAGAGGAACAGCCTCGGATTGCTGATGCTGAATGATTTCTGGATAGTGTTCAGTTCCATTACATATTTTCCGTTATACTCGTGCAGTCCTTTACACTGTTTGAACTCACCTTGCGGAAAGCAGTCATGGTTCATCCATAGCAAACGACCGTCCTGATTGAACTTTACCAAAGCCTGATACCGATCCGGTGTTTGCCCGTCTGACATTGACCCGCTTGTTTCCCAATATAAAGCCAGGTAACCACCGTCGCTGGTCTGCCTGCAGTATTCCAGCCTGGCGTCCGGCAGATGCTCCAGGTGCGTCGGGAGGACCGTTTCCCAAAGAACATTCCCCTTCAGATCCAGTTTCATAATCTTCGCGTTAGACGGCCAGACAGGTTCACAGCCCATCAGCACAACTCCGTCTTCTGTTTCAAAAGACTTCTCAATGGTAATCATTTCGTCTGATGAAATCCTGAATAGTTCGTTCCCATCCCAATCCAGAAAATAGCGATAGAATACTTCCGCGTCACCCGGAATGACAGTGATCTGCAGGAAGGACGGATAAACTGCATTCAGTAAAGAATCCTTACGATATATATCCACCGTTTTCTCCAGCGGCACTCCTTCCGTTGTGAAAAACTTGATCTTTCTCTCGCTTAAGGTCTGATACGGACTGTTGGAAAAAACAACAGCCAACGTACCATCCTCGCACACCAGGGCAGCTCCATACCCGCATTGTCCTTCTGCCGGATCCCAGTATTCCCAGGAAATTGATCTGTCCGGGTTCAGGCACAGCAACCGGGCTTTGCTTTTCTGGTAATTACCTACTTCACCGCGATAACCGGTAAAAATCATTCGTCCATCAGGCAACGTACATGCATAGCCCAGTGCATCATATCCGGGGCCATTAAAGCTTGCCATGCTCTCACAGGACGCAAATGGACAAAAAGCAAGCAGAAACAGAATGCAGGCTAATACTTTCCGCATGATATTTGCGATCTCCTTTCTCAGAAGTCAGACGAGCTCCGGTACTCTGTACAGGATATCTTCTTTTGAATCCATTTCTTTCAGCACATTATCATTGCTTACACGCAGATCATTCAGCACCCATAAACCGTCCTCCATGATGATCAGACTTTGCGGGAGAACCTGTACATTGCCCTGCTCTGCGGTTTTTCCGACATCCTCCCGGGGAAGGGTTAATTCCGTTGCGCCGATCTCACTGCCGTGGGCATCAAACCATCGAAAAACCTGTGTCAGACCCATACTGTGATCCCGGACCAGCATGACGGCCTTTCCCTGATATTCAATCAGATGCGTACAGCCAATGGTCGGGGTATCGTCAAAGCTTTCCCTGTTCAGCCAGAGCTTGCGTCCGTTCTGATCGAAACGTGCCAGCGCATGAGCCCATTGATCCGAATTGTAGTCGGATTCGATAATCCAGGCCAGGTATCCGCCGTCCGGGGTCTGAACGCATTTATCGATCCAGGCTCTTGCGCCGTTCTCCATCATCAGAGGCAGCACGGTTTCCCAGATGACATTTCCCTGCATATCCACCTTCATAATCTTTGCATTGCTGGATCCGCCGATTTCATTCCCGGCCAGAACCAGCCCGTCCCCGGCTGCAAATGTGTTTCTGACTCCGATCATCTTTTTCCTGTCGAAAGTGAAGATCAGATTGCCTTCCCAGTCCAGGAAACCTCGCTGTTCTTTCCCGTCATCCGTATACACGTTCATCCGGATGCATGCTGAAGTAATGTCGTCCACAAGTCCGCTGGTCTTTCCTTTTCCGAAGATGTCAATCGCGTTGCCAATGGGATTCCCCTCTGTGGAAAACTTACGGATTTCGATGGCTTCTGTTTCCTGATAGGGCGAATTGATGTAAACAACACCGATTGTGCCGTCATCCAAAAGTGCCGCGCCTCTGTAGTGTGCGTATCCTTCCGCAGGATCCCAGTATTCCCAGGAGACCGTCCTGTCAGGGTTCAGGCAGAGTAGTCGTGCTTTTTGTTCCTGATAGTTTCCGACCTTTCCGCGGCTGCCGGTAAAGATCATCCGGCCATCCGGCAGCGTAAAGGCATAGCTCATCCAGTCTTCGCCCTCCGCGCTGATGCTCACGCTGTTTTCGGCACAGGCTGCTGTGCAGCAGATCATCATACACAGGATCATTGTCAATATCTTTTTCATATGCTGTTTCCTCCCTGTTACGGTTTCCTGCCCAGGCGTTCAGCGTCTTCCGCCGGGCTGTACCATTCACTGACCATCGTGGAATCCATGATCGTGCCGTTCAGCAGGATCCGGTAGTTAAAATTGTCCCTGCCTCCAAAGGTATCCTGGCCCACTTCGCTGTCCGGCCGGGTCAGGAAGACCCGGTAGCACACCAGGCTTTCATGCCGGGTCGTGGCCGGCGCCTGAACCAGCTGTGCCGTGCACTCCCATTTCTCCATGGCATCTTTCGGCATATTCCAGGCTTCGCACACCGCATCCTTTACGATCCGGACAGCGGTCTCCCGATCGATCTCCGAGCTTCCCTGCTCCATTTCCGCAGCCGTCACCTCAGAATGAATATGGTATTTCTCCCACAGATACTGCATCAGGGACTGGGTCTCCAGATCCCAGGTCTCTTCGTTTCCCAGCAGCACGCGGGCCATAAGCGCCTCATTCACGGCGGAAGGATAGCCGGGCACGCCGAAGGCATCCGCAATGAAGGCGTCCATTCCGGCTTCATCCGGCTGTTCAGCTTCCCGGAAGGAGTGCTCCGGGCACAACCGGATTTCCCTCAGCCGCTGGATCAGTTCCGCTTTGCTTTCCGTATCCCAGTGAATATACCATCCGTGTTTCGATTCCGTTTCCGCTCCGTATTTCAGGATTTGCATTTCCGCGGACCACTGGTCCGGATCGTAGGTGTATACAGCTTCCACCTTTCCGGTGCCCAGATTGATAACCGCGCCGTATTTCATTTCCTGGTTCAGCTGATAGTGCGTATGGAACTGCAGCCGGACCAGCAGCCCCTCTTCTTCTCCGGTCCCCATGGGCAGCAAATCGCAGAATAAAGCGTTCATCTCCGGATCTGACACATGATATTTCGCCCGGATTTCCCGTTCCACCAGCGCCATTGCTTCCTGCGCGTCTGTATTGACTTCCGGCGTCACATCATTCAGGTGCATCTTCCTGAATTCTTCCTTATCCAGGGTCTCGAAGCTCCGGTTGCCCTTTTCATCCACAAGGAGTGTGGCGCGGTATCCTGCTGCTGTTTTCTCCACCAGTGCCCCTTCCAGGGAAGGTTCGATTCCTTTCCGCAGATCCGTCACTTTTTTCATGGAATCCGCGCTGACTTCTCCGGAAACGGTCCATATCCGGTACTCCGCATCCCACTGAACCTCCGGCGTCATCGCGTTCACCGCTTCCGGATCCCAGCCAAGAACTTCTGTCATCAGCGAGCGGAGAGCTTCGATCGCGGTTTCCTCTGTAACCGCTGTTTTCTCCGGCATGCCTCCCTGTCCGTCATGCTCCTGTATGTAGAACGGGTTATAAACATCCCTCAGATAGTATCCCAGGGCGTCCGTATACTTCAGCAGCGCTTCTCTGCCTTCCGGTGTATCGTCAATCGGTTCCGGATGCTCGGCGAAATAGCGCTCCTGGAATACGATGACCGGATCCGGTGCCACGCCCAGGCTGTCTTCCGGTTTGGAAATATAATATCCCTGCTGCTGCCGGATCAGTTCACCGTAGGTGGCGTCCACAATTCTGTCCGCCGCGTTTTCACGCTCTTCCTTCGTGTTTTCCTCATTCATAAGGATCTGGTACAGCTCGGGGTCCACCTCAAAATTGCATTCTCTCATGGTGTTCACAAAGGTGATCTTATCTTCCAGGTTCCACCTCCCCAAAGCTCCGCTGGCGTCCATTTCCGCCACCTTCGCATAGTATTCGTTCACCAGAATTCCAACCGCCAGCGCCACCGCACTGATCAGCATGAGAATGGCAACAATAATAACTCCTGTGGACAGCTTTGTTCGTTTTGCCATTTCTTCTCCTTTCACAATCTGCCGAACCATATGGTTCTTCCAATACGCTGAAGGCTGACAGCTTGTGATGGATGATTCCAGAGCTTTCTGCAGTTCCGTTGTTTTCATATTCATCAGCCTCCTTCCAGTTCAATCTTCAGTCGTTTCTTCGCTTTTTCCAGTCCCCGGAATACCGAGGACTGGCTGACCCCAAGGGTTTGAGCAATATCATTCAGCGTCATTCGATTCCAGAAATGCAGAATGACAATTTGCCGTTCACGAAAAGGGAGATCCTTTACCAAAGCCAGAATCTCGCGATCCGCAGGATCCGGTTCAGCGATCTGTATTTCATCTATGGATGCTCCATGGTCAATATGCTTCCACCAGCGGCTGCGGTGATAATCATGGCAAAGGTTCATGGCAACCTTAATCAGCCAGGCCTTTTCACTTTCCTGCCTGAATCCGCCTTTTTTCCATGCCTTCAGAAAAGTTTCCTGCACAATATCCTGCGCCATGGCTGTATCCCCAAGGGTCAGCCGACATAATCCCAGCAGAATTCCCGAATAGGTATCCACCAGGCGGATCAATTCCTCTTCACTGATGGAGCCCGGTACCAAGGTCTCCTTTTGCATCCGCCTCGCCTCCTTCATTCGTCATGGTCGTCCGTCTTCGCTGCAGCTCGCCGGTCTCCCTGTTTCATTGGGCTTCCGCTTCGTTTCTTCCCGCACTGTGGGCACTCGGCTCCGCCCCTTTCACTTGTCAGACGGAATACGTGCCGTTTTTCTTTCTCTCTTGATATTTTTTCTCGGAATAATCCATATTTTGAATGTGACTATTTCGATGCCACCCTATTGTTATACACGATTTCCAGCCCTTACACCACATCAGCTCCGATATTAACACAAAAAGAAAAGGGTGGCCTAAGCTGGCCACCCAAAGGTATTATCTTCGTTCCTGAACGGTCATCCATTGCCCAGGTTGGCGTGTTCCACAGTCAAATCAAGCACAGTTTCCTCTCCGCTTTTTTCATTCGCAGGATAACGAAATTGTACACGATAACCGTCGGAAAGATAGGTGGGATCGGTAGTGAACATAAAGTCCCAAACGTGCTGAAGTTCGCCGGTTTCCCCACTACTGTTTTCCTGGTGCATGACGCCTGTTTGGTAATCACCCAGCGTTTCCAGGGCATCCGCTCCGTACCTTGACGCGATAGCTTTTTTAGCAGTCGCCAGAGCTTTGTCATATTCCTCCCGAGAT
>CACYWL010000015.1:0-58461 GCA_902778055.1 uncultured Eubacteriales bacterium
TCACCCCCATCGCCATGGAGCAGGGACTGCGCTTCGCTATCCGTGAAGGCGGCCGTACCGTGGGCTCCGGCGTTGTGGCCAAGGTCATCGAATAAGCAAAGGTCCATTCGGAACGCTCCCGCAGCGGGAGCGTTCTTTTTTAAGGTTGCGGGGCGCGGAGCGCCGGGCGGCCGGAAAACGGCGGTCCGGCACTCCGCGGGAGCATCCGGACGAAGGAGGAAACATGTTTACCTATAAGACTCACGGAACCTGCTCGACCGCCATGGATCTGGAGATCCGGGACGGCGTCATCACCCAGTGCGTGATTCACAACGGCTGCAAGGGAAACACCCAGGGCCTGGCCCGGATGGTCATCGGGCAGAAGGCGGATGAGGTGGCTGCAAAGCTGGAGGGGATTCCCTGCCGGGGAGGAACCTCCTGCCCGGATCAGCTGGCCAAAGCGATACGGGCCTATCATGAATGAGCGGAAAGGAGATTCCCTTGGCAGACCAGATACCGACAAGATTTGAAGACATGGATCTCTCGAAGGAGATCCTGAAGGCCGTGCAGACGATGGGCTTCACGGAGCCCTCCACAGTGCAGGCCAGAACCATTCCCCTGATGATGGAGGGGGTTGACATCAATGCCATTGCGCCGACGGGCACCGGGAAGACCTGTGCCTTCGGTATTCCCATGCTGGAATACGTGCAGCTGAAGGACAGCCGCGTGCAGGAGGTGGTGCTTGCTCCGACGCGGGAGCTGGCGCTGCAGATCGGCGAGGAGCTGACGCAGCTGGCCAAATACATCCAGGGCGTTCGCATTGCCGTGCTTTACGGCGGACAGAGCATTTCCAAGCAGATTACCCTGCTGAAGCGGAAGCCGCAGATCGTCATCGCGACCCCGGGACGGATGCTGGATCATATGCAGCGCCGGAATATCAGCCTGGACGCGGTGCACACCATGGTGCTGGACGAGGCGGACGAAATGCTGAACATGGGCTTCGTCAAGGACGTGACCAAGATTATCGAGGCGACGCCGCCGGACCGGCAGCTGGTGCTCTTCTCCGCGACGACGAATCAGGACGTGCTGACAATCGCGTGGAAATACCAGCACGATCCGGTGGAGGTCACGGTGGAGGCGACCAGGGAGGACCGGCCTCAGATTACCCAGTACGTCATCGCGACGGAGCAGAACGAGAAGACCGACCACCTGATGTACCTGCTGGATGCGGACGTCTACGGCCGGGTTATGATCTTCTGCAATACGAAGTTCATGACGGATAAGCTGACCAGCCGCCTCTGCCGGGAGGGCTATGATGCCCAGTGCCTGCACGGCGATATTCCGCAGGCGAAGCGGAACGTGGTTATGAACGATTTCAAGAGGGGCAAATTCCCCATCCTGGTCTCCACGGATGTGGCGGCCCGGGGAATCGATGTCGACGATGTGGAGGCGGTCATCAATTACGACCTGCCCAATGAGAATGAATACTACCTGCACCGCATCGGACGCACGGGAAGGGCGCACAAGCACGGCGTCAGCTTCTCCCTGGTGACCTTCAGGGAAAGCGTGAGGATGGACGAGATCCTGAAGTACATGCTGACCCAGCCCACGCCGCTCCACTTTGAGGAGGGCGTGCTGAAGGACGAGGAAGGCACCCCGTTCTTTGAGCATATCTGAACAAGCGGAAACAGGACGTCCGCGTGATGAGGAGGAAACCGCATTGAAACTGAACGCGCTGCCTCTGACGAATGAAATCATCCTCTGGTGGGACCAGGCTCCGGAAGCGGGAGCCCATCCCGAATACTGTCTCCGGCAGGGGGATCGGACGGTCTGTACCGGATCCGTGACCCACGGCCGGCTGGAGGGGCTCCGCCCGGGCGAAGAGGTCACCTGCTCTCTGTGGCTGGACGGCCGCCTGGCCGCGGAAGGAGCCTTCCGCACCCTGAGGGAAGCCCGGGTGCTGGACGTCCGGGACTTCGGCGCGGTCGGGGACGGCGTCACCATGAACCGGGAGGCGATCCAGCGGGCCTTCGATGCCTGCGGGGAGGATGAGGAGGTCTGGTTTCCGGCAGGCGTTTACAGGACGGGCGGTCTCCGGCTTCACAGCCGCATGCGGGTGCGGCTCGATCCCGGCGCCGAGCTGCGGGGGACGGACTGCCCGGAGGACTATCTGCCCAAGATTCCCAGCCGTTTTGAAGGAACGGAAATGGAATGCTATCAGAGCCTGCTGAATCTGGGACAGATGGATCATACCGCCGGGCCGAACTGCTCCCAGGTGCTGATCTACGGCGGAGGAACCATCTGCGGCGGGGGACAGCCCCTGGCGGAGCGGATCATCGAAGCGGAGCGGACGCGCCTGAAGGAGCACCTCGAAGCCCTGGGCGACCGGATTAAGGAATACGAAAACCTGGATACCCTGCCCGGCCGGGCCCGCGGAAGGCTGATCAACCTCAGCAACTGCGAAAACATCCATATCACCGGGCTGATGCTGGAGAACAGCCCCTCCTGGAATGTCCACATGATCTACAGCAGGAATATCGTGACCGATCACTGCCGGTTCCGCTCCGAGGGGGTCTGGAACGGGGACGGATGGGATCCGGACTCCAGCGAGGACTGCACGCTTTTCGCCTGCCATTTTCATACGGGAGACGATTCCGTGGCGATCAAGAGCGGAAAGAATCCGGAGGGCAACCGGATCAATCGCCCCACCCGGGGCATCCGGATCTTTGACTGCAGGAGCGATTTCGGTCTGGGCATCGCCATCGGCAGCGAGATGAGCGGCGGCGTGGAGGATGTGCGGATCTGGGACTGCGACCTGCGGTGCTCCCTTTACGGCGTGCAGATCAAGGCCACGCGCAAGCGCGGCGGCGCGGTTCGGAATATCACTGTCCGGGACAGCGTGCTCAGCCGCTTCCGCTGCTGCGCGGTCGGCTACAATGATGACGGAGAGGGTTCCCCGGTGCCTCCGGTGTTCGAGAACGTACTCCTGGAGCGGGTCCGTCTGAGCGGCTGGGCCATGGAATACTGGGAAAAGGAGAACCACCCGAGCCCGGCGATCGACCTGAGCGGATTTGACACGGAGGGCTTCGAGGCGCGGAACATGGTCTTCCGGGACTGCGACATCGGGGAGAACGGCACCATCGCGCTCAGCCGCTGCCGGGATATCACCCTGGAGCGGATCACCGCGCTGGGACAGTATGAGCACCCCGCCAACTTCTGGATCGGAAATGAAAAACAGGTGACCCAGCTCTGATAAAAAAAACCGCCGGCTCAGCCGGCGGTTTTTTCACAGAGGTGCACAGCCGGGGTTACGGTCCGCGCGCAGGTATACTCAGAACGCCGCGGGAAGAGTGCGGAATGGATTTCTGACGAATAGAAAAACAAAAGCAGCCCGCCAGGGAATCCCGGCGGGCTGAATGAATACAGGAGAATGGATCCGAAGCCGAGGGGTCAGGCAAGAACAGCCTTTTTGAGTGCTTCGGTCTGATCGGCCTTCTCCCAGGTCAGATCCAGATCCGGACGGCCGAAGTGGCCGTAGGCGGCGACCTGCCGGTAAATGGGCCGGCGCAGGTTCAGACGCTCGATAATCGCGGCGGGCCGGAAGTCGAAAACCTTCTGGACGGCTTCGCTCAGCTTCTCATCGGAAACGGTGCCTGTGCCGAAGGTCTCCACCAGAATGCTGACCGGACGGGCCACGCCGATGGCGTAGGCCAGCTGGATCTGACATTTCTTTGCCAGCCCCGCGGCCACCACATTGACTGCGGCATGGCGCGCGGCATAGGCGGCACTGCGGTCCACCTTGGTCGGATCCTTGCCGGAGAAGGCGCCGCCGCCGTGGGGAGCGTATCCGCCGTAGGTATCCACAATGATCTTCCTGCCGGTCAGACCCGTATCTCCGGCGGGGCCGCCGATGACAAAGCGCCCGGTGGGGTTCACAAAGTATTTGGTGTCTTCATTCAGCAGCTCCGCCGGCACGGTGGGACGGATGACCTGCTCCAGAATCGCGCGGCGGATTTCCTCCTGGGAAACCTCGGGCGCATGCTGGGTGGAAACGACGATCGTATCCACGGCCACGGGACGGTCGTCCTCATAAACCACGGTGACCTGGGTCTTCCCGTCCGGACGCAGCCAGGGAAGGGTTCCGTTTTTCCGAACCTCCGTCAGGCGGCGGGCCAGACGGTGGCTCAGGGCGATGGGCATGGGCATCAGCTCGGGCGTTTCATCGCAGGCGAAGCCGAACATCATGCCCTGATCGCCGGCGCCGGTATCCCCGAGGGATTCCTCGCGGCCCTCCAGGGCTTCGTCCACGCCCTGGGCGATATCCGGGCTCTGGGCATGAATCGCGGTCATGACGCCGCAGGAAGCGCCGTCAAAGCATTTGTCCGAGGAATCGTAGCCGATATCCAGCACGACCTGGCGGACGATATCCGGGATCTCGACATAGGCGGAGGTGGTAATCTCGCCCATGACCGTCACCTGGCCGGTGGTAGCGAAAGTTTCGCAGGCAACGCGGGCCATGGGATCCTGGGCGATGATCGCATCCAGCACGGCATCGCTGACCTGGTCGCAGAGCTTATCCGGATGGCCTTCCGTAACGGACTCAGAGGTAAACAGTTTACGCATGAAAAAACTCCTTTCCGGGCGGATCATTCCGCCGCACGCGGGAGCCCCGGACCGCATCCCGAAGGGAGCGCGGGCGGAGCAGAAACAATCGCTGAATACCTGCTGATGCTTTCCATTTTCCCGGAAAACAGGAAACTGCCTGACAGCGCAGGGCAGTCAGGCAGCGGATTTCCTTCCGGAAATTCCTTATCTGTCAGCCGTCTGCCCCTTTTCAGGGAAGGCTGGGGGATTTGGCACCATGCGGAGAAACCGCCGGTTGCCGTGACTTCATCGGGCCCATCCCTCCGTCACTCGCGATAAGGTATTCAGTTCGGGGACTATCATACAGGGAATACAGGCTTTTGTCAAGCATACGGCAGGGAGGGCCCGCTTTTCCGTACGCCTGCGCGGAAGGACGAAAAAAAGGCCCGCTCGACGATGAGCGGGCCCTCTGCGAGGCAAATTACATTCCGCGGCGCGCAGCAAAGCATTCGCTGCAATACACGGGACGATCTTCCTTCGGCTCGAAGGGAACCTGCGTGGGCTTGCCGCATTCGGCACAGATCGCGTCATACATCACGCGCGGAGCGCCGGCAGCAGGGCGATTCGCCTTGCGGGCCTGACGGCAGGCCTTGCAGCGTGTAGGCTCGTTCTGGAAGCCCTTTTCGGCGTAGAATTCCTGCTCGCCGGCGGTGAACACGAACTCCTGGCCGCAGTCTTTGCATACCAGCGTTTTGTCTTCGTACATGGTCCGGTAACCCCCAAAAAATAAATTGATTGGCGAAATATTCGGCTGACCTGGTCTTTGACCCCACACACGCCATCTGGAAGGTTGCTCTGCGCCGTCGCGCCCTCACGCGCTCCTCTCGGGGATAACCCGGATGGACTTACATCTAGACCGCACCATGCTCCCCGCCGCTTTGGACGGATTACGTGGACCGTTTCGCCTGCGACTGGCATCGGCTTTCAACCACAGACCCGAAGACTTCAACCGGAATGCATTATATCCCGGTGCAATCGAAAACGCAAGTTTTTTTTGTGAAGATTTAATGAATACACAGAAAAGACAATAGATTTTTACACTCTTTTGCTCTGGACCTGTTCTTTTCCGCGATCCTCCGTTTGTTCCGGCAGGATTTATCCGGCTTTACCGCTTCTGTCCGTAGTAGGCGTTCGGACCGTGCTTGCGCAGAAAATGCTTTTCCTTCACGTGATCCGGCAGGCTCTCCCTCGGCTGGGCCGCCGGCAGCGCCTCCGTATGCCAGGCCATCATGGCGACCTCCTCCAGCACCACGGCGTTATGCACCGCGTCCTTCGGATCCTTCCCCCACGCAAAGGGGCCGTGATGCCGGGCCAACACGCAGGGAACATGCATGGGGTTCAGACCGCGCTCCTCAAAATGGGAGGCAATCACCCGGCCCGTCTCCAGTTCATATGCGCTCGCCACCTCCTCCGGCGTCAGATCGCGGCAGCAGGGCACGGGGCCGTAGATGTAGTCCGCGTGCGTTGTCCCGTAGGCCGGAATATCCCGGCCGGACTGGGCCCAGATCGTCGCCCAGCGGGAATGGGTATGCACAACCCCGCCGATTTCAGGGAATCGGCGGTACAGCTCCGCATGGGTGGGCGTATCCGTGGAAGGATTCAGCGATCCCTCCACCTGATTCCCCTCCAGATCCAGCACCACCATGTCCTCCGGTTTGAGCTCCTCATAGGGCACGCCGCTGGGCTTGATCACGAAAAGCCCCTTTTCGCGGTCGATTCCGGACACGTTTCCCCAGGTAAAGGTGACCAGATGAAAGGCCGGCAGCAGCATATTCGCTTCATAGACCTTCTGTTTCAATTCCTCCAGCACAGCTCTGTTCCTCCTCTGCTTTTTTTCAGATTATACCGAAGCACGGCCTGAAAGGCAAGGGAAAATCCGGTTTGACACGGGGACTCCGGAAGGCTAAAATGATCCGCAGCCGGGATTCTCCGGATACAGGGGAATCCGAGTATCAGAACAGCGCTCCGGGCGCGGAAGGGAAGGGCGCATGCCGTACTATCCATCGAAGCGCCCCGGGCCGGAAGAGGATCCGGACCGGGTCTTCAGGGAAAAACCCAGAGAGAAGCCCGCCCTTCGTTTCCGCGCGGCCTGGCGGCGGATTGGCATTGCGGCCAGCGCGGCCGTCGCGCTGTACGGGCTGATCCGGCTGGGCATCTACGGCGGGGAGCTGCTCTCCCAGCGCCGCCTGGCTGCCGAGCTGAGAGAGCTGAACCGGACGGGAGAACCGGCCTCTCCGGAAAGCGGTGCCGGCATCCCGGAAACAGCTTCCGGAACCCCGGATGTCTCTGCGCCCGGGAGCCCCTCTGCCGCCCCGAAGGCTTCGGTTTCTCCCGCCCCCTCCCCCGTCCCGGCAGGCACAGCGGAGGGATGGCTGCCGGAGATCCGCTATCCTGAAAACGATCCTCCCATGCTTCGGGAGCGCTTTATTCCCCTCCGGAAAAAAAGCAAATACATCATGGGCTGGCTGCGGGCCGGAGATACGGTGGATCTTGCCGTCGTTCAGAAGGACAACGAATGGTTCCTGACCCGGGATGCCTCCGGCCGGCGGAATGCGAACGGCGCGCTTTTTCTGGACGAGCGCATCTCCCTCCGGACCAGGCCCTATACCCTGGTCATCTACGGCCATAATATGAAAAGCGGGGAGATGTTCGGACGGCTGCAGCATTTCCGGGACAGCGCTTACTTCTACCGCCACCGCATGCTGACCTTTGATACCATCTACGAGGACGGAAGGTATATTGCCTTCGCCGCCGGAGAGCTGAGCCTGATTCCCGGCACAAATCATTACGTGGATTTCGGCGCCCTCTTCTCGACGCGGACGGAGAGCCGGAGGCAGGGAATCGCCCAGCTCCGTCTGGCCTCGGACTGCATCGGCGCGGCTTCCGTGGAGCCGGAGGACCAGCTTCTGATTCTGGTCACCTGCACCAGCGATGACGATCACCGTACCTTTCTGGCCGCGCGCCGCCTTCGGGAGGGAGAACCGGAGGATGCGCTCCTCCTGCAGGAAGGGGACGGGGATGCATCGTAATCCCCGGATTTCCGCCCGGTTTGTTTCTTGACGGATGGGCTGAATGCGTGTAAAATATGGAAAAAATGAACGGCTGAATGAATGGGGGGATCGCCATGCTGCGGGACGGAAGGATCCAGATTGGCACCGGGGTGAACGGCCCTGTTTTTCTTCTGCCCTCCATGGCCAACCGGCACGGCCTCATCGCCGGCGCCACGGGCACCGGCAAGACTGTCACGCTCAAGGTTCTGGCGGAGAGCTTTTCCGACCTGGGCGTCCCGGTTTTTCTGAGCGATATCAAGAGCGATCTTTCCGGCATGGTCCGCGCCGGGGTGCGTTCCGAGGCGCTGGACCGGCGCCTGAGCTCCTGCGGGATCGATCCGGAAACCTTTGAATATCATGCGTTTCCCGCCGCGTTCTGGGATGTGTACGGGAAAAACGGGCAGCCCATTCAGGCCACTGTGGAGGCCATGGGCCCCCAGCTGCTCGCCCGGATGCTCGCGCTGAACGAGACGCAGACAGGCGTGCTGGGCATTCTTTTCCGCTACTGTGCGGAGTATGGCTATCCGCTGAATACCCTGGAGGATCTGAAGCAGATGCTCATCCTCATGGGGGAGAACGCCCGGGAGTTCACCCTTCATTACGGCAATGTCACCGCTGCTTCCGTCGGCGCGATTCAGCGGGCTGTGGCCATGCTGGAGGATGAGGGCGGCGCCTGCTTTTTCGGCACGGAGGAGTTCAGCGTGCTTCGCTGGCTGAAGCTGGATGAGCACGACCGGGGTTTTATCAACATTCTTTCCGCCGATGAACTCTTCGCGCATCCCCTCATGTATTCAACCTTCCTGCTGTGGATGCTGACCAGGCTGTACGAGTCTCTCCCCGAGCGGGGGGATCAGGACAAGCCTGTGGCGGTCTTCTTCTTCGATGAGGCTCATCTGCTGTTTGACGACTGCTCCCGGGCCCTGATGGAAAAGGTGGAAAAGGTCGTCCGCCTGATCCGCTCCAAGGGCGTCGGCGTTTATTTCATCACCCAGAGCCCTGCCGACATTCCGATGTCCATCCTCGGTCAGCTGGGCAACCGTGTGCAGCATGCGCTCCGTGCCTATACTCCCCTGGATCAGAAGGCGGTCCGGGTCGCAGCGCAGACCTTCCGGGCCAATCCGGAATTTGACACGGAGGATGCCATCACCAAGCTGAAGACCGGGGAGGCACTGATTTCCTGCCTGGACGAGGACGGCGCGCCGGGGATCGTCGAACGGGCGACCGTTCTCCCGCCTCAGAGCCTGCTGGGCGCGCTGAGCGAGGCGGATCGGGCGCTGGCCGCCAAGGGGCTGCTGCCGGAGCAGCCGGTTTCCGGAAAGACGGAGACCGAAGATTCCCCGCAGCCTCAGACAGATGCCCTTCCGCCCCAGGCCGACCCTGATCCGGCCGCTCCGGATGCGGATGCCGCCGCAGGAATCTCTTTTGCCCCGGCAGAAGCCGCTCCTGTTTCTCAGGAGGAGCCCGTGCCTGTGCTGGAGGTTCCGGAGACGGATGAATCCGGAGAGACTTCCGCATCCCCGGCGCCCGGGACGAATCCCGCCGCCCTTCCCGTGCTGGATCTGCCGCAGGAGGTTCCGACCGCTGCGGAGGAAATACAGGTTATTCCAGTTCTTTCGTTTCCCGTTTCCCCGACGACCCCTGAGCCGGTGCAGGAGATCACCGGAAGAAGCAGCATGAGTCAGACATTCAAGGTTTTCGATCCTGTGACGGGTCAGTATGTCGAACAGGAAAAGCCCGACATGACCCCCGTGGCCCCGCAGCCCGTGCAGGCCGCGCCCGCTGCCCCCGTATATCAGCCGGAGGCCCCCGCCGCGCCCGCTGCCCCTGTGTATCAGCCCGAGGCGCCCGCCGCGCCGGTGTATCAGCCTGCTCCCGCGGTGCAGCCCGTGCTGCAGCAGATGCCCGTCATGGTGCTGGATCAGGCGACCGGCCAGTATGTCCAGCAGATGATGTGGATGCAGCAGGATCCCGCGACAGGGAACTGGATCCCTGCGCCTCAGACGCAGCCCGTCGTGCAGCCCGCCGCTCCGGTGGATCCGATTGCGCAGGCCGCGCAGCAGAAGGCTGCCGAGGCTGCCCGGAAGGAAGCGGAGAAGGCCGCCGAAGCCGCCCGCAGGGAGGCTGAGAAGGCGGAGAAGGAAGCCGCCCGCCTTGCCAAGGAGCAGGAGGCTGCCGAGCGCCGTGCCCGGAACGACGCCCTGCGCGAGGAAGCCGCCGAGCGGGCCAGGAAGAATGATTCCATCGCGGGCCGCATCAAGAATACCGCCATCCAGACCGCCACACGCCAGGTGACCTCCTCCCTGACCAAGGGAATCACCAATGCGATTTCCGATCTCTTCGGCGGAAAGAAGAAGTAAGGGATCCTTCGAATCCGTATGCCGTCTCTTCCCAGGGAAGAACGGCGTTGGAGATAATCAATGCCATTAATAAAGGGAGGAATGTTTTTATGGGCAAGCTGCTGAAAGAGTTTAAAGAGTTCGCAATCCGCGGCAACATGGTGGATATGGCCATCGGTGTCGTGATCGGCGCCGCCTTCGGCAAGGTGGTGACCGCAATCATCGATATCTTCCTGACCCCGATCATGGAGTCCCTTCCCAAGCTGGAAAACGGCGGCACCGGATTCACGGGCAGCCTGATTTCCTTCTGTGCGGTTCTGGTGGAGTTCCTGCTGACCGCGCTGGTGCTCTTCGTCATCGTCAAGGCCATCAACAAGGCCAAGTCCGTGACCAAGAAGCCCGAAAAGCCCGCGGATCCGACCACCAAGAAGTGCCCCTTCTGCCTCAGCGAGATCGACATCAAGGCGACCCGCTGCCCGCACTGCACGAGCGAAATCAAATAATCGTTCCGCCGGTCTTTACCCCGCCCGAAAGGGCGGGGTTTCTTGTACCGCGCGGCACAGGAGGAACGCCGGGTTTTTGAATGCTTTTTGAGGGAAAGGACCCGCTGAGCGGTCTGACGTGGTTTTTGAATGTTTTTTGCTTGTCAGGAGACCGCGTTCTCTGTACAATGATGCAAGTACACAATTCCGGGACGGCAGCCGGCCCGGCGGGGAGGGAAGGTTTCGATGTATCGGATCGTGAGGAGAAAAGAGCTGAACCCGTCCATGATTCAGCTTGAAATTGAGGCGCCGCTGGTGGCCCGCAAGGCGCGGCCCGGACAGTTCATCATCCTGCGGGTGGATGAGGAGGGGGAGAGGATTCCCCTGACCATCGCGGGCAGCGACGCGGAGGAAGGCACCGTGAAGATCATCTTCCAGGTGGTCGGCGCGACGACGGAGAAGCTGCGGCGGAAGGCCGAGGGCGACTTTATTCAGGATTTTGCCGGCCCGCTGGGGGTTGCGACCCATACGGAGGAGATCCGGAGCGTCTGCGTCGTCGGCGGCGGCGCGGGATGCGCCATCGCGATGCCCATTGCCCAGGAGTTTCACCGGCTGGGGGCGGAGGTGACCAGCATTATCGGCTTCCGCAGCAGGGATCTGCTGATTCTGGAGGAGGAATTCCGGGACTGCTCCGACGAACTGATCGTCATGACCGATGACGGAAGCTACGGCCGGCACGGCAATGTGACCGTGCCGCTGAAGGAGATGCTGGAGGCCGGGAAAAAGTTCGACCTGGTCATCACCATCGGTCCGCTGATCATGATGAAATTCGTGGTGGCCGCGGCCAGACCCTTCGGCGTTCCGGTGACGGTCAGCATGAACCCGATCATGATCGACGGCACGGGCATGTGCGGCGGATGCCGGATCACGCTGGTGCAGGACGGAAAACGGGTGACGAAGTTCGCCTGCGTCGACGGGCCGGATTTCAACGGCTATGAGATCGACTTTGATGAGGCCATGAGCCGGGGCCGGATGTATCAGGAGTTTGAGCGGCACGCGTACGAAAAGGCGTGCAATCTGTTTCAGGGCGCGTAAGGGAGGAGAAGAAAGATGGCTGTGAATCCGAAAAAACAGGAGATGCCGAGTCAGGCTCCCGAGGTGCGCGCGCACAACTTTCAGGAGGTGGCGCTGGGATATACGGCGGAGATGGCCGAGGGGGAGGCAAAGCGCTGCCTGAACTGCAAAAACCAGCCCTGCGTCGCCGGATGCCCGGTGAACATCCGGATTCCGGACTTTATCGGCCGGATCCGGCAGGGAGACTATGAGGGCGCCTACCAGATCATCAGCCGGTCCTCCTCGCTGCCGGCGGTCTGCGGCCGGGTGTGCCCCCAGGAGAGCCAGTGCGAAAGCCAGTGCACGCTGCGCGTCCGGGCGAAGATGGATCCCGTCGGGATCGGGCGCCTGGAGCGGTTCGTTGCGGACTGGCACAATGCCAACGTGCATGAAAAGGCCCAGGCTCCCGCGCCCAACGGACACCGGGTGGCCGTGGTCGGCGCCGGCCCCTCCGGGCTGACCTGCGCCGGGGATCTGGCGAAGAAGGGATACAGCGTCACGGTGTATGAGGCGCTGCATACGGCCGGCGGCGTGCTGGTCTACGGTATTCCGGAATTCCGGCTGCCCAAGTCCATTGTGGCGAAGGAGGTCGAGACGCTGAAGGAGCTCGGCGTAAAGATCGAGACCAACGTCATTATCGGCAAGACGCTGACGGTGGACGAGCTGTTTGAGATGGGCTTTGAGGCCGTGTTCATCGGCTCCGGAGCAGGCCTGCCCAACTTCATGAACATCCCCGGAGAGGCGCTCAAGGGCGTCTATTCCGCCAACGAGTTCCTGACCCGGAGCAACCTGATGAAGGCCTATCTGGAGGACCCGGATACCCCCATCATGAAGGGCGGAAAGGTTGCCGTCGTGGGCGGCGGCAACGTGGCCATGGACGCGGCAAGAACGGCCCTGCGGCTGGGAGCGGAAAAGGTGTACATCATTTACCGCCGCAGCATGGAGGAGCTGCCCGCCCGCCGGGAGGAGGTCGAGCATGCGGAGGAGGAAGGAATCGACTTCCGCCTGCTGTGCAACCCGGTCGAAATCCTGGGATACGAAAACCCGGAAAACCCGCGGGATCCGAAGAACGGCTTCGTGAACGGTATCCGCTGCATCCGGATGGAGCTGGGCGAGCCGGACGCTTCCGGGCGGCGCCGGCCCGTGGAGATCGCCGGCAGTGAATTCGAGCTGGACGTGACCGCGGTGGTCATCGCGATCGGCACGAGCCCGAATCCGCTGATCAAGAACACCACCGGAGGCCTGGAGGTCAACCGCCGGGGCGGCATCATCGTCAACGAGGAGGGGCTGACCTCCCGGGAGCATGTGTACGCCGGCGGCGACGCGGTGACCGGGGCCGCGACGGTGATTTCCGCCATGGGTGCCGGCAAGACGGCCGCGAAGGCCATCGACGAGGCGCTGAGAGGATAAACGGACATACACGGAAAGGGATCGCATGCATCTTGCGTGCGGTCCTTTTTTGAAGTACAATAAACAATCATGATGCATCCGGAGGGATGATATTGCGAAGGGATCATCATCGGGGCAGCCGCCTGAAGGGACCGGCTTTGCGCACCGCCTCGCTGCTGGCCGGCTCCGTGCTCTACGCGCTGGGAATTGTCAGCTTTGTCCGCTCGGCCGGCCTTTTTCCCGGCGGGTTTTCCGGCTTTTCGCTGCTGGTTCAGGAGCTGTGTACCCGTTATCTCGGGTTTACCCCGCCCTATTCCGTCCTCAGCATTACCATGAACATCATCGCGGCGGCGCTCTGCTTCCGCTTTATCGGAAAGCGCTTTGCCGTGCTGTCCATGAGCAGCGTGATCCTGACAGGCATTCTGACGGATCTGCTGCCCACCATGACCCTTGCGACGGATCCGCTGCTGAACAGCGTGTTCGGCGGTGTGGTGGCCGGTTTTGCGATCTCCCTGTGCCTGCGGGGCGGAGCCAGCACCGGCGGAACGGATTTTATCAGCATCTACGTGGCGGAAAAACAGGGGAAGGATGCTTTCAATCTGATCCTGGCCGGCAATGTGCTGATGCTCTCCGCCGCGGGCTTTGCCTTCGGATGGGACCGGGCGCTCTACTCGATGATCTACCAGTACTGCTCCACCCAGGCGCTGCACTACCTTTATCAGCGCTATCAGCACCGGACCATCTGGATTGTGACGGAGAAGCCGGAGGAAGTCTACGAAATCATCCGGGAGCGTACCCATCACGGCGCGACGCTGTTCAAGGGAATCGGCCTGTACCGGAATGAGCCCCGGTCCATGCTGTATTCCGTGGTTTCCGGGGATGATGTGCGGGGCGTGGTCCGGGCCATTCACGAGGTGGACGGCAATGCCTTCATCAATACCCAGCGCACGGATTCGCTGATCGGTCGGTTTTACCGGACCCCGCAGAGATAAATTAAGAAGCAAAAGAGACGCCGGACGGCGTCTCTTTTGGTATCGGGGAAGCGCTGACGGATTCAGATCAGCGTGAAAGAATCCTACCTTTTTCAGGGTTTTTTCAGTTCTCCGGCTTCGCGGGGGAGCTTGTTCGGCGTATTCTCAGAAATGCTCCTCCCCCGGTTCGCTGCGTTTTTTCATGCGGCGGGCGGCCAGGGGCCGGGGCGGCTTCTCAATCCGCCATTCATCCGGCCATTCGTAGGTATAGCAGCCGCAGGCGTTGATGACGGGGATGCCGTCGTACTCCCGTTCCCGGACAAAATTCGCGCCGGAATAGGCCTGGTGCACGTGACCGTGAAACATGACCCGGGGACGGTACCGGCTGAGCAGGGGCTTGAAGCACTCGAAGCCGCGATGAGGCAGATCCTCCTGATCCCCCAGGCCGGCAATGGGGGAATGGGCCAGCAGCAGATCGAATCCTCCGCAGCCCTTCAGCTCCCACCGCAGGCCGCGGATGCGGCTCTCCATCTCCTTTTCGGTGAACATCGTTGGGCAGTCGGGCCGGTACCTCATGGATCCGCCCAGCCCGAGAATCCGCAGCCCGCAGGCCTGGACCACATGCCCTTCCGCGTTGATGCAGCCCTCCGGAGGCTTCACATTGTACTGATGGTCGTGGTTGCCGTGGACATAGACCAGCGGAGCGGAGGAAAAACAGGTGATATAGCTCAGGTAGGACGAGGGCAGATCGCCGCAGGAAAGGATCAGGTCCGCCTCCCGCAGGGTGTCCCTTCCGAATTCGCTCCACAGCCGCCGGTCCGGTTCGTCGGCCAGCACCAGAATCCTCATTGTGACGCCTCCCTTGCTTTTGAGGTCAGTACCCGGAGGTCCAGGAAATGGATCCCACGTCCGTCCTGGCGATGCTGCCGATGCCCTGGGTCAGCACAAGCCCCTGGGCGGAGGGAACCAGCTCCTCGGGAGCGGGGAGGGATCCGATCACGCAGTCCGCCAGATAATCCATGCAGAGGATTTCCGCCGGCGTCAGGCGCTGGTCCGCCATACAGCGGAGAACGCCGTTCTGATCCTCCAGCTCCCCTTCGAAGGGGGTGAAGGACTGCTCGCGCATCTGGGCCTGCAGATTGCGGACCAGCCGGATATTCGCGGGATGGCAGCGGGAGGAGAAAGCCAGATCCAGCGTATCCGAAGAGATGCCCCACCAATAGGAAAGGGTAGAGGATTCGCTGGCCGAGGCCGCGTCGAAGACGCCCTTCAGCATCTGATCCATGACATGGCGGTAGAAAACTCCCCAGCGGGGAACCACGGAGGCCATGGAGATGATGTCGCCGCCGCTGCGCAGATACAGCCCGGACTCACGGGCTCCGTGATTCGGGGCCGTCAGATCCCGGTTGCAGACAACCTGGATTTCCGGATCATGGAAGGGCTCCTTCGGATCGAAGCTCTTCAGGGAGGTCCAGTTCAGGTAGACACGGGCCTTCGGATTCACCATGCGCGCGCCGATGGCGAAGGCGTTGATCATCGAGGGGGAGCCGTAGATCGGATAATCGGCAAGATAGCCGATCTTGCCGGTGTCCGAAAGGATGCCGGCCAGCACGCCCAGAAGGAATTTGACCTCATAGAAGCGGAGATAATAGGTGTGTACGTGGCGATAGCCGGCCAGCTGGCTGGAGACCAGCAGCTTGGTATCCGGATGCTTCAGCGCCGGCTCGATGCAGCTGTTCAGCATGACCGGTGAGGTTGCGAATACAACGTTGCAGCCTTCCGAAATCAGCCTGTCGATCTCCTGCTCGGACTGAGACCGGGAGGTAACGATCCGGGAAACGGTCTCCACCCGGTCTCCCAGCTTCTCCTGGGCTTCCAGACGGCCCAGCTCATGCCAGTAATTCCAGGCGGATTCCTCCGGGGGCTTTGTATAGAGGAAGGCAGCCCTGATTTTGGCGGGATGGAAGAGCGACTGCAGCAGCCTGGGAGCGGGGGCCTTGTCGGCCTGATCCATGACCAGGCTGACCGTATCGCTTCGGGTTTTGAATTCCTCCTGCATCAGGCGGAGACTCTTTTCCACATCCGACAGGGCGCTGTCCTTCACATCCAGGTAGCCGAAGGCCAGCAGCCAGCGCAGGAAAGCGTCTCCGACGGGAAGCGAGGGCTGATTCTGCATCACGGTGCGGTAGGCGGTATAGAAATAATGGTAGACCTTTCGGAGGGAAAGAATATCCTCATGATCCCATGTCTCCCCGTTCCGCACGCCGGGAAGCCCGGTCAGCCGGTCGTAGGAGCCGGGCTTCGTAAAGAAAATATCGTACAGGCCGGTGGCCTTGGAAAAGGCACAGTATTCAAAATAGACCTTCACCGCCGGGTCGTCCGTCCGCTCGGGAATGACCCGGGTGACGTCCGCCTCCAGGTATTCTGCGCCGATGAACTTCATGACGCTGACCCGCTTGTTCCCCTCAATCAGGTAATAGTACCCCATGTATTCCAGCACCTTGGCGGGCTCGCGGAGTCCCTCCTCCACGACGCTGGCGTACAGGATGGCCCATTTGCCGGAGAATTCGGAATTGGTCTCCAGAATCGGCATGAAGTTTTCCGCAAAGGCGTAGGAACGCCCCTGGGAGACGGAGCCGACGACCCGCTCCAGCGGGATGCTCTGGACGCCCAGGGAAAGACGGTCCAGCTTGTTCAGATTGGGAACCTTCTCCTCCAGCACGGGCAGATAGGGGTCCCGGTTCTGCTGGATGGCCTGGCTGTAGGCTTTCAGGCCCTTTTGACGGGCACGAATATAAAACTTTGTATCCATCGATATCCTTTCAATCTTTATGCAGGATTGCAGAGAGCGGGAGCTCTCCGCGTGCTCATCATACCACAGCCCGACGGGAAAAGACAATGGACGGGGCGTGTGAATGTTTTGTGATGATTCTTGACAAAGACCCCGGAAAAAACTATTCTCAAAGAACACCCGTTTTCCTGTTGCTTTCAGGCAATACTATCCCAAAACGGCGGACGAAGTGTCAGAAACCACGAGGATCTGAAAGGAAAAGACGGCATGATCAAAAAACTGGCCTCCCATGTCCGGGAGTATAAAAAGCAGGCCATCGCCACGCCGCTGTTCATGGTCGGCGAGGTGTCGATGGAAACGGTCATCCCCCTGGTCATGAGCTATCTGATCGACCGGGGAATCACCCCCGGGGATATGGGACAGATCTGGCTTTACGGGCTGATTCTGCTGCTTACGGCCATGATTTCCCTGTTCTCCGGCGTCATGAGCGGACGCATGGCCGCGGTTTCCTCCGCGGGCTTCGCACGGAACCTGCGCCATGACATGTATTATACGATTCAGGAGTACTCCTTCTCGAACATCGACAAGTTCAGCACCTCCTCCATCATCACCCGGCTGACCACGGACGTGACCAATGTGCAGAACGCCTTCCAGATGATCCTGCGGATGGCGGTGCGCGCGCCGATGACGCTGATCTTTTCCATGATCATGGCGATGACCATCAACGCGCGGATCAGCATGGTTTTTCTGCTCGCGCTGCCGGTGCTGGGCGGGGGGATTTATCTGATCATGACCAGAACCCATCCGATCTTCCGGCGGGTCTTCAAAACCTATGACAAGCTGAACAACGTGGTTCAGGAGAACCTGCACGGGATCCGGGTGGTCAAGAACTTCGTCCGGGAGGATTACGAGGTCGAGAAGTTCAACGGGATCTCCGAATCCATCTACCGGGACTTCACGAAGGCGGAAAAGCAGCTGGCCTTCATGAACCCCCTGATGATGATCTGTATCTATACCTGCACGCTTCTGATTTCCTGGCTGGGCGCCCGGGCCATCATCGCTTCGGGGAACAATCCGGAGCTGGGCATGACCAACGGCCAGCTGATGAGCCTGATCACCTACGTCATCCAGATCCTGTCCAGCCTGATGATGGTCTCCTTCGTCTTCCTGATGATCATCATGAGCCGGGCCTCGGCCCAGCGCATTGTGGAGGTGCTGGACGAGAAGAGCGACATCACCAGCCCGGAGAAGGCTGTGACCGAAATCCGGGACGGCTCCGTCGACTTTGACCACGTGCATTTCAGCTACGCCAGCCGCAGCGAGCGGGATACCCTGAGCGATATTGACCTGCACATTCCCTCCGGGGCTGTGGCCGGCATTCTGGGGGGCACCGGCTCGGGCAAATCCACGCTGGTGCAGCTGATTCCAAGGCTGTACGATGTATCCTCCGGCGCGGTGCGCGTTGGCGGCGTGGATACGCGGGACTATGATCTGACCGCCCTGCGGGACGGCGTGGCCATGGTGCTGCAGAAGAACGAACTTTTCTCCGGGACGATCAGGGACAACCTGCGCTGGGGCAACGAGCACGCCACGGACGAGGAAATCGAGGAGGCCTGCCGGCTGGCGCAGGCGGACCCCTTCATCCGGGAATTCCCGGACGGGTATGATACCTGGATCGAGCAGGGCGGCACGAACGTCTCCGGCGGGCAGAAGCAGCGCCTCTGCATCGCCCGCGCGCTGCTGAAAAAACCGAAAATCCTGATTCTGGACGACAGCACCAGCGCCGTGGACACGAAGACGGATGCCCTGATCCGGGCGGGATTCCGCAGCTTTATTCCGGAGACCACCAAGATCATCATTGCCCAGCGGGTTTCCTCCGTTCAGGACGCGGATATGATCATCGTGCTGGACGGCGGCGCGGTGGCGGACTGCGGAACCCATGAGGAGCTGCTGGCCCGGTGCGAAATCTACCGCGAGGTATACGAATCCCAGACGAAGGGAGGCGAGGACGAATGAGCGAGAGGAAGAATCCTCCGGCCAGGCCCGCGGCGCAGCCCGTCGGCGGCGGTCCCCGCGGCCCGAGAGCCATGGGTCCCCGCCAGCCGATCCACAGGGAGTCGGTCGCCCGGCTGCTGAAATATGTGGCCCCCTTCTGGCCCCGGCTGATCCTGGTGCTTTGCTGCATCATCGTCAACGCCGTGGCGACAGCCTCCGCCGCGACCTTTCTGGGACGCGTCATTGATGACTATATTACTCCCCTCCTGGCCCAGGCGGCCGGCGGGCTGGATCCCGACTACAGCGGGCTGATCGGAGCGATCCTGCAGATGGCCGGACTGTATCTGCTGGCCATCCTGGCGGTGTTCTTCCAGGCACGGATCATGGCCGTGGTCTCCCAGAGCGTGCTGCGCACGGTTCGGGATCAGATGTTCGCCCATATGCAGACCCTGCCGATCAAGTATTTCGACACTCATACCTACGGCGAGGTCATGAGCCACTACACCAACGACACGGACACCCTGCGCCAGATGGTGAGCCAGGTGCTGCCCCAGACGGTCTCCAGCGCGATCACGCTGCTGGTGGTGTTCCTCTCCATGCTGAACTGCAGCGTCTGGATGACGCTGGTGGTTCTGGCCGGCACCGTCGTGATGATGATTGTGACCGCGAAGCTGGGCACCCGCAGCGCCGGCTTCTTCGTGAAGCAGCAGACCTCCCTGGCCAGCCTGAACGGCTATGTCGAGGAGATGATCAACGGCCAGAAGGTCGTCAAGGTGTTCAACCATGAGCCCGAGGCGAAGGAGGAGTTTGACCGCCGGAACGATGATCTGACGGCCAACATGACTGAGGCCAACAAGCTGGGCAACATTATGGGCCCGGTGAACAACAACATGGGCCACATTCTGTACGTGGTCCTGGCCATCGCGGGCGGAACGCTGGCCATCAGCGGGGTGACCAACCTGACCCTTCACGGCACGGGCACCCTGACCCTGGGCGCCATCGCAGCCTTCCTGACCCTGAGCCGGAATTTCATGCAGCCCATCAACCAGGTCGTGCAGCAGATCAGCTTCATTGCCATGGCCATGGCCGGCGCGGAACGGATCTTCGGACTGCTGGACGAGAAGCCGGAGGAGGACGAGGGCTATGTGACCCTGGTGAACGCGAAGGAGGAAAACGGACAGCTGACGGAGACGACGGAGCGGACCGGTCTGTGGGCCTGGAAGCATCCGCATACCGACGGCAGCGGCGTGACCTACCGGAAGCTGGAGGGGGACGTGGTTATGGAGCAGGTGGACTTCGGATACGTGCCGGAGAAAACCGTGCTGCATGATATCACCCTTTACGCCCGGCCGGGCCAGAAGGTGGCCTTCGTCGGTGCGACCGGTGCGGGAAAGACCACGATAACCAACCTGATCAACCGCTTCTACGACATCGCGGACGGCAAGATCCGGTATGACGGAATCAATATCAACAAGATCCGCAAGCCGGATCTGAGGCATTCTCTGGGCGTCGTGCTGCAGGAAGTGAACCTGTTTACCGGAACCGTCATGGACAACATCCGCTACGGCAAGCTGGACGCGACGGACGAGGAATGCATCGCGGCGGCAAAGCTGGCCAACGCCCATGATTTCATCACCCGACTGCCGGACGGATATCAGACAGTGCTCAGCGGGGACGGCGGCGGGCTCAGCCAGGGTCAGCGCCAGCTGATTTCCATCGCCCGGGCCGCGGTGGCGGATCCCCCGGTCATGATTCTGGACGAGGCGACCTCCTCCATCGATACCCGGACCGAAGCGCTTGTACAGCAGGGCATGGACCGACTGATGCACGGGCGGACCGTGTTCGTCATAGCCCACCGGCTGTCCACCGTCAAGAACAGCGATGTCATCATGGTGCTGGATCACGGAAGAATCATTGAGCGCGGCAGCCATGATCAGCTGATCGCCGAAAAGGGACAGTACTACCAGCTTTATACCGGCGCCTTTGAGCTGGAATAAGGTGAAAAAATCCTTTGGATTTCCGAAAACGCAAAATCCCCTCCGGCTCTGCGGCCGGAGGGCTTTTTTGAATCGCCGGGAAACGGCCTTCCTCAGCAGGGATCGAAGATGCCGTGAAGCACCCTGCGGGAAAGCTCCGGCACCTGATCCTTCAGGGGAAGCTCCGGATCCATGACAAAGGGGGCCCGGACCCGCATTTTCCTCTGAGCCAGATCCAGCCGGACCGGCCAGATCTTCAGCGGGCGGCCCGCCCGCTTTTCATACATGGGCAGGATCATCAGCCAGCCCTCGTTGATCTTCTCTGTGTCATGCTCGCCGAAGCCGGTGGGGATTTCCGGAAAGATGACGAGATTCTTCCCCGCCTGCAGAAGCCGGAGACTCTCCTTCATGGTTGTGGCGGCGCGGCCGTCGTGATAGACCGGCACGTGGGGCACGGAGCGGAGAATGGGCGGGAGAATCAGGGAGACGAGGGGGGGGATGATCCGGTTCCACAGCGGAGCCAGTTTCCCGTTTTCGTCCCACCAGTGATCCTGACGCACATAGGCCGGCGTGGTTTCCCGGCTCAGGGGCGCGGCATAGATCCAGATGTGGCTTTCCTTCCGGAGCGGGAAGCATGTGGCCATCTCCAGGGGACCCGTCGCCCGCTCGTGGTTGGCGACAAAAACACATGGTTCCCCGTCATAGGGAACCTCCCATTCCGTTTCCAGCTTCGGGATGAACAGCCGCACCAGCGGCACGGCAATCCTGTAAAAAATCTTTCCCATGGTTCCAATTCCTCCGGCTGCGGCGCGGAGCGTGTCCGCACTCCGCCTTTTCGCGGCAGCGGAGAGCATTATACCGGATTGGGGGGAGGGCGTCAATTTTGTTTCTTTCCTGTTTTCGGTTGACAAGCCCGGGGGAATCGCGGTAAAATTGCCGCAAAGCTGTGACGGAGAGGATGTCCGGCATCCCCGCTTCAGAGACGCGGCGGTCGGTGCAAGCCGCGGGAAGGGGCCGGAGATCAGTCGCTCCAGAGCCGGAAGGAAGAAAGGGTATTCCTGAGTAGAGCCTTCCCGAATCGATGCCGCGTCAGGGCAAAGGGCTTACCGGCCTGCCGGAGGGAGCCTGAAGGGGCGGTTCAGGGAACCGCAATTTGAGTGGTACCGCGGGTGTTGAATGAATGCTCGTCTCAAAGCTGAATGCTTTGAGGCTTTTTATTTTCCGCGAAGGATTCCCGAAGAACCGGAAGCCGCGGCCATGAAGCGGGCCGGGAGGCCGGCGGAAGGAGCCCGGAACCCCGCGGGGCATCCCGCGAATTCAAAAGGGAGGAACGACCATGCAACAGACGACGGGGCTGAACTACAAGATTCAGGAGATGGCGCACCGGATCCGCGAGCTGCGGGAGATCGAGAACTACACCATCGCGGAGATGGCGATGAAGACGGGCGTCACCGAGCAGGAATACATCGACTGCGAGATGGGCCGGTCCGACCTGAACTTCGCCTTCCTGTACCGCTGCGCCCTGGCCTTCGGGGTGGACGTGGGGGATATCATCGAGGGCGAAAGCCCGACCCTGAACTCCTTTACCGTGACCCGGCGGGGCGAAGGCCAGCGGATCGAGGAGGCCCACGACATGGTGTACTACAACATGGCGGCCTCCTTCCGGAACCGGATTGCCGAGCCCCTGTATGTTCAGGCGGCCTACAGCGCGGAGGCGGAGCACGCGGACATCAAGCTGACCACCCATGAGGGGCAGGAGTGCGACATCGTCATCGAGGGCCAGCTGAAGGTGCAGGTCGGGGAGCACAGCTCCGTGCTGAACCCCGGGGATTCCATCTATTACGATTCCGGCACACCCCACGGGATGATCGCCGTGGGCGGGAAGGACTGCCTGTTCTATGCCATCGTGCTGAATCCCACCGGCGCGCCGATCCCGGAACTGACGCCCCAGAAGGTCCTGTCCGGCCCGACGCTGCAGGAGTTCCCGGCGGAGAACGGCCGCACCCGGGTGTGGCACCGGTTTGCCGATGTGGAGAAGGATGAGAACGGGACGCCCGTGAAGATCACCTTCAAGAACACGGAAAAATTCAATTTTGCCTTCGATGTCATGGACGCCATCGCGGCGGAGGTGCCCAACAAGCTGGCCATGCTGCATCTGGACCGGAACAAGGCGGAGCATCGCTTTACCTTCAAGGATATTCAGCGGGCCTCCAACCGGTGCGCGAACTATTTCAAGGCGTTGGGCATCCGGAAGGGAGACCGGGTGATGCTCGTGCTGAAGCGGCACTATCAGTTCTGGTTCGCGATTCTCGGGCTGGAGAAAATCGGCGCCATCGCGATTCCCGCCGTGGCGCAGCTGCAGGAGCATGACTTTGAATACCGCTTCAACGCGGCGGGGGTGAAGGCCATTCTGTGCACCGCGGACGGGGATACCGCCCATCAGGCGGAGCTGGCCGCGAAGAACGCCCCCAGCCTGGAGCTGAAGCTGATCGTCAACGGAACCCGGGAAGGGTGGCATCCCTTCGACGAGGAATACCTGATGTATTCCACCCACTACAACCGTCCGGAGGACGCCGCCTGCGGCGACGACCTGATGCTGATGTATTTCACCTCCGGCACCACGGGATACCCCAAGATCGCGGCCCACAGCTTCACCCATCCCCTGGGACACCTGCATACCGCGAAATACTGGCACTGCGTGAACCCGAACGGGCTGCACCTGACCATCTCCGATACGGGCTGGGCCAAGGCCGGATGGGGAAAAATCTACGGCCAGTGGCTGTGCGAGGCGGCGATTTTCGTCTATGACTTCGACCGCTTTGACGCGGCGGACATTCTGCCGCTGTTCGCGAAATACCATATTACGACCTTCTGCGCGCCGCCCACCATGTACCGGATGCTCATCAAGCAGGATCTGAGCAAATACGACCTGAGCTCCGTGACCCACGCCTCCAGCGCCGGCGAGGCCCTGAATCCGGAGGTGTACCGGCAGATTGAGAAGCAGACCGGCCTGCAGGTGATGGAGGGCTTCGGCCAGAGCGAGAGCACGATGATCATCGGCAACCTGGCGGGCGCGGATCACAAGCTGGGCTCCATGGGCAAGGTAACCCCGATCTATAATGTGTCCCTTCTGGATGCCGACGGAAAGCCCGTGCCCACCGGTACACCCGGGGAGATCTGCATCGATATCTCGAAGGGCATCCCGATCGGCCTGTTCCGGGAATACTATCTGGACGAGGAGAAGACCCGGGAGGTCATGCATGACGGATGGTATCACACCGGCGACGTGGCCTGGCAGGATGAGGACGGCTTCTTCTGGTATGTGGGCCGGGCGGACGACGTCATCAAGAGCAGCGGATACCGCATCGGGCCGTTCGAGATCGAGAGCGTCATCATGGAGCTGCCCTACGTGCTGGAATGCGGCGTCAGCGCCGCGCCGGATGAGGTGCGCGGCCAGGTGGTCAAGGCCAGCGTCGTGCTGACGAAGGGCACGGAGCCCTCCGAGGATCTGAAGAAGGAGATCCAGAACTACGTCAAGCAGCATACCGCACCCTACAAGTATCCCCGGATCGTCGTGTTCCGGGACGAGCTGCCCAAGACCGTCAGCGGCAAGATCCAGCGGGCCAAACTGTAACGCGGAAACCCGCCGGACGGATCCGGCTCTGACTCCGGACCTTCGGATCGGGCACGGCGGAGACAGCGCGCGGAGCGGGAAAGCGGAGCGCCTTTGCGGGAGGAAAACGGATGATCAATTCTACTCTATGCTATCTTGAACGGAAGGGAGCCGATGGAGAGCCGGAGGTGCTGCTGCTCCACCGGGTGAAAAAGAAAAACGATCTGAACCATGACAAGTGGATCGGCATCGGCGGCAAGTTCGAGGAGGGAGAGAGCCCGGAGGACTGCCTTCTGCGGGAGGCCCGGGAGGAAACGGGGCTGAAGCTGACCTCCTGGCAGTACCGGGGCATCGTGACCTTCATCACCACGGATCTGGCGGAGACGGAATACATGCACCTGTTCACGGCGGACGGATTCGAGGGAACGCTGTCCGACTGCGACGAGGGCACCCTGGAATGGGTCCCGAAGCGGATCATGCGGACCTTTCCCACCTGGGAAGGGGATCGGATTTTCCTCGACCTGCTGGATCAGGGAGCACCCTTCTTTTCCCTGAAGCTGCGATATGAGGGAGACCGGCTGCGGGAGGCCGTGCTGAACGGCCGGAGAATCGTTTAAGGAAACTGCGGGCTGAGCGCATCAGCCCGTTTTTTTCATGTCCGGGGGAAGGTTGATTCCCGGGGAATTGTCCGGTATAATGAGCACAGAATAAAAAGAAATACGGGGGCGGCTGCCGCGGCGCCGTCCCGGCAAAGGAGAATAAGGGACCATGAGTCAGAAAGAAACGGGAAGCATCCCTGCGTGCTGGACGGAGGAGCAGGCCGCGTTCATTCGGAAGGCTGTGGAGGAGGTGACCGGCATCCGGCTGCCGAATCCCGTCCGGACAGAGGCGGGGCCGGGCCTGACCGTGCGCCGGAGCGGCGGGGAGGCGGAGATCCGGGCGGAGAGCCTGAGCGCGCTGGGACGCGGCTTTTTCCTGCTTTCCCGGGCGGAGAAGGAGGGCGCAAGCGAGCTGAACCTTCATCAGGAGCGCAGCTTCCGGGACTGCGGATCCATGCTGGACATGAGCCGGAACGGCGTCATGACGGTGGAGGCGGTGAAGCGCTACCTCCGGATGCAGTGCTGCCTGGGCATGAACTTCCTGATGCTCTACACGGAGGATACCTATGAAATCCCGGAATATCCCTCCTTCGGATATCTGCGCGGACGCTATTCCCAGGAGGAGCTGCGGGAGATCGACGGCTATGCCGCGGCCCTCGGCATCGAGATGATTCCTTGCATCCAGACGCTGGCCCATCTGCAGCAGTTCCTGCAGTGGGGAACCGTGCCGCAGGATCAGCCGGACATCCTGCTGATCGACGAGGAGGAAACCTACCGCTTTCTGGAGGCGGCGATCCGCTCCCTGCGGGCCTGCTTCCGTTCAGAGCGCATCCAGATCGGCATGGACGAGGCCATGGGCGTCGGTTTGGGCCGGTATCTGAAGGAGCACGGATACACGGACCATTTCCAGATGCTGAACCGCCATCTCGGGCGGGTCGCGGAAATCTGCGAAAGGTACGGCTTCGCTCCGATGATGTGGAGCGACATGTTCTTCCGCCTGGGCTCGAAAACCAACGGATACTATGATCTGGACAACCATGTTCCGGATTCGGTCATCGCGACCCTGCCGAAGGTTCAGATGGCCTACTGGGATTACTATCATACGGATGAGGAGTTCTATACCCGGATGCTGCGGGAGCACGCGCGGATGGGCCGGGGAACCATCTTTGCCGGCGGAAACTGGATGTGGGGCGGGTTCCTGCCCCAGCTGAAGCGGACCGAGGCTACCATGCGTCCGGGACTCCGGGCGGCCGCGAAGGAGAAGATCGACATGGTGATCGTCACCATGTGGGGGGACGACGGCGCGGAGACGGACCACTTCCTGGCGGCGGGGATGCTGCCGCTGTTCTCCGAAGCCTGCTGGCAGGGCGCGGACTGCCCGGATGCCGAATGGCGGCGGATGAGCGAGATGCTGACCGGGCTGCCCTGGGAGGTCTACAGCGCCTTCGGAGATGCCTATGAGGACGCGGGGGAGGTTTACGCGGCCAAGCGCATGATCTGGGGCGATCCCCTGTATCCGCTGGGCCTCTTCCACGGGGATGATCCGGACCGGATTATCGCCCGGTGCGGCCGGGCACGGGAAATTCTCCGGCCCTGGCTGAAACGGCAGGACTGCGCCTGGGCGGACCGGGTGATGGCGCTGATGGCGGCCAAGGCCGCCCTGCTGGCGCATCTGAGGAACTGGTATATCGCCGGAGACCGGGCGGCGCTGGCTGACGCGCGGGACAGAATGATTCCCGAGATCCTGTATCTGACCGCGTCCCTGCGGGACCTGCACCGGGAGCTGTGGGAGAAAAACCGGAAGCGCTTCGGATGGGAGACGATGGCTCTCCGGTACGGAGCGGCGCTGGGAAGGCTGGAGGACGTGCAGCGGCTGCTGGATCGGTACCTGCGGGGCGAGATTCCGACCATCGAGGAGCTGGACGCGGAGCCGCAGCCCCTGACCCGGTGGCAGCATTACCATCAGCTGGCCGCGCCGACGGTCATCCTGTAAGCACGAGGGCCCATTCCACAAGCGGAGAAGGAAGGAAAGGAGCAGCGACCCGGGTTGAAGAAGAACGCGCCGGAGGCGGAGGGCCTCCGGCGCAGGAAAAGAACGGGCGGCAGGCAAAGGCATGGAGAACGGACAGCCCATGGAGCGCCTGAGGTGCGTCGTGGAACGGATTACCTTCCAGTCGGACGGCTACAGCGTGCTGAAATGCGCGGCGAAGGGCTTCAGCGATCTGGTCACTGTGGTCGGCATGATGCCGGACACCCATGTGGGCTCCGTGCTGACCCTGGGCGGCCAGTGGAAAATCGACAGCCGGTACGGCCGGCAGTTTCAGGTGGCATCCTTTGAGGAAACGCTGCCTGCTACGGTCTACGGCATGGAGAAATACCTCGGCTCCGGACTGATCAAGGGGATCGGACCGAAATACGCGAAGCTGATCGTCCGCCAGTTCGGGGAGAACACGCTGGAGATCATCGAGAACGAGCCGGACCGCCTGCTGGAGGTGCCCGGCATCGGGCAGAGACGGGTCGAAAGCATCAAAAAGGGATGGACGGAGCAGAAGGAAATCAAGGATATCATGCTCTTCCTGCAGGGGCATGACGTGAGCACCGCCCACGCGACGCGCATCTACAAACAATACGGAGCGGAGAGCATCCGGGTCGTGACGGAGAACCCATACCGCCTGGCGGATGATATCTGGGGGATCGGCTTCAAAACCGCGGATACCATCGCCGCGAAGCTGGGCTTTGGAAAGGAGCAGTTCGCGCGCCTGCGGAGCGGGCTGATCTATACGCTGAACAGGCTGGCGGAGGAGGGGCACTGCTATGCCCTGCGGAACCAGCTGACGGAGACGGGGGAGAAGCTGCTGGAGGTCGAGGAGAATCTCCTGACCATGACGCTGGACGAGATGGTCCGAACGAAGGACGTCCTGACCACTCCCCTGCCGGATTCGGGTGAAACAGCGATCTATCTTCCGCCGTTTTTTTACGCGGAGGTCGGCGTCGAAAATCAGCTGAGGCGCATCGCCGCGGCCCGGGGAGAGAACCGGGAAATGCAGGAAATGCCGGAAATTTATGCTGACATCGAATACGACGAGGTGCAGCGTCAGGCCATCCGGACCGCGCAGAGCAGCCGGATCATGGTTCTGACCGGCGGGCCCGGAACCGGGAAAAGCACCACTACCCTGGGAATCATCCGGGCGTTCCGCGGCAGCCGGATTCTGCTGGCCGCGCCCACCGGACGGGCCGCCAAGCGCCTGAGCGAGGTTACGGGGATGGAGGCGAAAACCATTCACCGGCTGCTGGAATTCAAGCCCCCGGAGGGATACAAGAGGAACGGGGAGAACCCGCTGGAGGGGGACGTGCTCATCGTGGACGAGTGCTCCATGGTGGACGTGATTCTGATGTATTCCCTCCTCCGGGCGGTCCCGGACGGGATGCGCCTGATCCTGGTCGGAGATGTGGATCAGCTGCCCTCCGTCGGCGCGGGAAATGTGCTGAGGGATATCATTGCCAGCGGCGTTTTTCCGGTGGTGACCCTGACCAAAATCTTCCGCCAGGCTGCCTCCAGCCGGATCATTACCAATGCCCACCGGATCAACAGGGGTGAATATCCGGATCTGTCCAACGGCCGGAATACGGATTTCTTCTTCCAGAGCATGGAGGATCCGGAAAAGGCAGCCGGTCTGATTGTGGAGCTGGTGCGGAACCGGCTGCCCGGGTTCTATCATACCGCGCCGCAGGGTATCCAGGTGCTGACGCCCATGCAGCGGGGCGCGGTCGGCGCGGCGAACCTGAATCAGCTGCTGCAGGACGCGGTCAACCCCGCCGTCACGGATGCCCGGGGAAATACCACGCCGGAGCTGCACCGCGGGGGATATGCCTTCCGGCCGGGAGACAAGGTCATGCAGATTCGAAACAACTATGACAAGGAGGTTTTCAACGGGGATATCGGGGTGATCGAAAGCCTGGACGCGGCGGAAAAGACCCTGAGCATCCGCTTTGACGACCGGAGCGTGGCCTACGAGGCCGGCGAGCTGGACGAAATCGTGCTCGCCTACGCCACCACGGTTCATAAGGCCCAGGGCGCGGAATATCCCATCGTGGTGATGCCCGTGATGATGACCCATTTCACCATGCTGCAGCGGAATCTGCTGTATACGGGCGTGACCAGGGCGAAGAAGGCCCTCGTGCTGGTGGGCCAGAAGAAGGCGGTTGCCTATTGCGTCCGGAATGTGACGGTCACCCGGAGAAACACCCTGCTGGCGGAAAGACTTTCCGGAAAAATCCGCCAGATGATACAGAACGTCTGAAAGAAAGGATGAAAGCGCAATGAAGACCAGACATTTTCACTTTTCCTCCGCCACGGGCGTGGGCGATATTTTCGCCAGGGCCTATCTGCCGGAGACGGCGCCCCGGGCCGTGCTGGCGATCCATCACGGCATGGCGGAGCATCAGCAGCGGTACCTGCCCTTCCTGGAATATCTGACGGAGAGGGGCATCTGCTGCTATATGCACGACATGGCGAGTCACGGAGCCTCCAGCCACGATACGGCGGAGACAGGCTGGTTCGGAGAGAAGGACGGCTGGAAGGGCCTGGTGGAGGATTTCCATACGGTGATCCGGACGGCACGGGAGGAAAACCCGGGGCTTCCGCTTCTGGTGATGGGGCACTCCATGGGCTCCTTTATCTGCCGGGCCTGGTGCGCGATGCATCCGGAGACGGCCCCAGCCGGGGCAATCTTCATGGGATCGGGGGGACCGAATCCTGCCGCCGGCGCGGGAAAGGCCATGGCCTCCCTGATCGGCCTTCTCCGGGGCAAAAAGTTCAAGAGCGAGCTGCTGAACCGCATGGCCTTCGGAAGCTACAACAAGCGCTTTGAGGGAAGAACGCCCTATGACTGGCTGACCCGGGATCAGGAGATCGTGGACCGGTATATCGAGGATCCGCTCTGCGGATTTCTCTTCACGGTCCAGGGAATGCATGACCTGGTCAGCGTCAATGCGTGGGTCAACGGGCCGGAATGGTACGAAAAGCTGCCGAAGGAGCTGCCCATCCTCCTGACCAGCGGCGCAGAGGATCCCGTCGGAGACTACGGGGCCGGGATCCGAAAGGTGGCGGAGGAGCTGAAGCGGACCGGGCATACAAAGGTCACGGTCCAGCTGTATCCGGGATGCCGCCATGAAATTCTCAACGAGAAGAACCGGGAGCAGGTCATGGAGGACCTGGTGAAGTGGATGGAAGGCTGCCTGTGAGAGAAGAAAAGAAAAAGCGGCGCCGGGGACGTGCCCGCCAGGAGTCCGAAAGGTGGGCCCCCGATCGGGGAACGCACCGAGAAGCTGCAGAGATGCGCCTTGAACGGAGAAACTTCAGAAGAATTCTGGGGCTGATCCTCGCCCTGCTTTTGGCGGCAGGAAATGCGTCAGCCGGATCCTGGCATACCCTGACGGAAATGGAGAAGGCGGAGAAGCTGACCGGGCTGGTCACCGATTATACCGGGGAGATCCGCATCACATTTCTGGGGGACTGCACGCTGGGCGGGGAGGAAAGCTCCCGGAACTCCCGGCTCGGCTTCGCCGCCCGCATCGCGGAGAACGGAATGGATTTCCCCTTCCGGAACCTGACCTGGCTGACGAAGCAGGACGATCTCACCGTGGCGAACCTGGAGGGCGTGCTCACGGACCGGAAGCTGAAAAAAGTCGAGAAAAAGTACAACTTTTCCGGACCGACGGCCTACACGGAGATCCTGACCTCGGGCGGGATTGACTGCGTAACCCTGGCCAACAACCATTCGCATGACTACGGCGAGGAGGGCTATCAGGACACCCGGGAGGCCCTGGAGACCGCGGGTGTGGGCTGGTTCGGCACGGATGTTCCCGGGGTCTGGCGCAGCGATGAGGGGCTGATGATCGGCTTCGCCGGGGTCTCCTGGTCCCTGACCGGAAGCCGGTTTCACCGGTACGAGGCGCAGGTGGAGGCCCTGAAGACGATGGGCTGCGCAGCGGTCATCACGGTCATGCATACGGGAGAGGAATACAGCTATGAACCGCCCTCCCCTCATCAGCGCCAGGTGGCGGAGCGGGCGGCCGCCTGCGGCTCCGCCCTGGTCATCGGGCACCATCCGCATGTGGTTCAGGGGTTTACGACGGTTTCCGGAATGCCGGTGGTCTACAGCCTGGGGAACTGTTCCTTCGGAGGAACTACCCGGGCGAAGGACTCGGACGCGCTGGCCGTGCAGGCCGTGCTGTGCTTTGAGGAAGGCGAGCTGCAGAAGACCGAGCTGCACTTCCATCCCATCAGCATGACCAGTGACCCAAAGTACAACAATTACAGTCCCCGGCTGCTGGAGGGAGAGGAAGCGGAGCGGGTGCTCCGAAAGATGGAGAAAAGCACCGGGAATGCCCCCGGCCCCTGGTCGGAGGGGGCAGGCGCGGTGACCGTCTGGGCGGCAGCGGATTGAAGGGACAGGGGAAGGACGGCGGGGCGGCTCCGTGTCCGGCCCCGGGTACACCATACGGAGGAGAACGAAAATGAAGGGGCATGGGCAGCGAAAAAAAGAGACCGAAGGACGGCGGCTGAAAGTGCGCGGGGGAAGGCTGATCATCGCTTTCCTCTGCGTTCTGACGGCCGTTCTTTTTTCGGCGGCTTCCGGAACAGCCCGGGCCGCCGGGAATGACAGAATGCTGACCCTGATGGTATATATGTGCGGCAGCAATCTGGAGAGTGAAGGCGGCGCCGCAACGGCGGATATGAATGAGATGATTGCCGCGACGGAGGGCGGAAGCAAAATCACCCTGCTGGTCATGACCGGCGGGGCAAAAAGATGGGCCAACGGATACGAAGCGGACCGCCTCCGGATCTTTGAGATCAGGAACGGCAGGCACCGGGAGCTGACCAGCATGGAGCAGGCCGACATGGGGGAGGGGAGAACCCTGACCTCCTTCCTGCGCTTCGGAGCGGAACGTTTTCCTGCGGAAAACTACGCGCTGATTCTGTGGGATCACGGCGGAGGCCCCTTGGAGGGCGTATGCTGGGATGAGCTTTTCGCGATGAATCATATGCCTCTGCCGGAGCTTGGGGACGCGATCGCAAGTGCCGGGCTTGGGAAAAAACTGAGCTGGATCGGTTTCGATGCCTGCCTGATGAGCTCCATGGAGGTGGCGGTCGGCCTGGCCGACACGGCAGAGTACATGATCGCCAGCGAGGAGAAGGAGCCTGCGACCGGATGGAATTACAGCTTTCTCCGGGGAATGACCGGGGAGGAGCCTGCCGGGGAGATCGGCCGGAAAATCGTGGATGCTTACTTTGAGGGCCAGGAGGAAAGCGGGCAGACGCTTACCCTGGCCTGCACGAATCTGGCGGAGGCGGCCGAGGCGGCGGGAAAACTGGGTGATTACTTCGAAGACCTTCGGAGCGAAATCACCGAAGAAAGCTTTCCTCAGTTTTCCGGCGCACGGCTGGACGCGACGGCCTTCGGCCTGGGAGTTACGGGTACCGAGGAGGAGGATAACGGGTACGACCTCGTGGACGCCGGCAGCCTGATCCAGGGCATGACTCAGAACCCGGAGGACCGGACAGAACTTGAAAATCAACTGGGAGAAGCGGTGGTCTACAGCCGCTCCAACCGGGAGGGAGCGACGGGGCTGACGCTTTATTATCCCCTGGGGAACAAGAAACAGTATCAGTCCGCGTGGAAGGATGACTATCGGCGGATGAGCCTGATCCCGGGTTATTCCGCGTTCATCCAGTCCTTTGGAACCATCCTGACCGGGGAGGAGCTCTTCCACTGGCGGGATCTGGCTACGCAGTCCGCCGGCGTGGATGAGGCCGGAAAGTATGTGTTCCGGCTGGAGCTGACAGAGGAGCAGAGGGCGAATTTTGCGTCCGCACAGCTGATTATCCTGAGGGACAACTGGAGCGGAGACAGATTGGACCAGGCGGTGAACGTGATTTCCGTCGCGCCGGCTGAACTGGATGAAAACGGTGTACTGACCGGCCGATACGACGGCAGTGCCCTTTATGCGGAAAGCGCCGGGGAAGGCCTGATCGGGCCGCTGAGCGTGCTGCCCGCAGAGGGCGGAAGAACAGAGGCCGTGGCGGCGGTTTACGTGCCGGAGAACGATTACTCTCTTGGGCGGAATCAGACGGTACTGTACTACCTGGATCCGAAGGACCCCTCAGAGACACCGGTCCCCCTGCGCACAGAGGTTCTGGACGAGGCAACGGAGCATTTCACGGGCCGCCTGGCCTTTTCCGAGGATCCCTACCGGATGGTGATGTTCTGGAACCGAAACCGTGCGTACCCTGAGGAAAAAGACGGCGTGCTGCCGGACTGCTTCCAGTGGGAGAGCGGGACCGTGATCTCGCATATGTCCCTTCCGCTTCCGGATCAGTGGCGCTTTGTACGGAAAAAGGAGCAGGTGACGGGGAATCAGCTTTACGCCCTGTTCCGGGTGACCGATTCCCAGCAGAACACTGTCTGTTCCATCCCGGCTCCGGTCCGGAATCCGAATCTGATTCCCTTCACCGCGTCGCTCTCCGAAGGATCGGAGGAGGCCGGCGCCGGGCTGAAACTGGAAGGGAGGGTCAGCCTCGCGGAGCCTCAGTCGGTGAAGCTGACGCTGGAGGCGGAGAACCGCGGAGAAGCGACCGTTTCCTTCTCCGGAAGGGAACTTCTCCTCAACGGCACCCGGGAAACCAGTGCTTATTTCTTCGGAACGGATACGGAGCCGGGACAGATCTCGGTCCTGGAATGCCTGATCGGACTCGAGGAACTGACGGATCTGAAAGAGATCCGCACGGTCAGCTTCCTGCTGAGACAAACCGATCCGGAGGGCGGCGAAAAAACGGAAAGGGTCTCCTTCGATCTCACGGGCTGCGACCTGAGCGGACTGCACTTTCCGGAGCCGCTGGGTGAGTCCTCATCGGAAAAGGTCCGCGCGAAGGTGCTGGAGATCAAGCCTAATGCCATATACGGCTTTGATCTGACGTTGCTGATGGAGAATGATGGGGAGAACGCAATCCAGCCTGACGGGCTGACTGTGAACGGATTCCAGCTGAAGGATCCCCTCCTGCAGACGGTGGGGGCCGGACACAGCCGGGTCTTCCGGATCTGGTGGGCCAACGGGCTGGTGGAGGAAAGTACGGCGCTGGCCGTGCCGGGAATGGAAGACGGCTACTACGATACCCGAGTGCTCCGTAATCTGCTGGGCTTGCACGGCCAGAAGAGCATCCGGGAAATCTGCGTCTTCTGGACGGAGGAGGGCGATGCGGCGGAAAAACAGCATCAGCTGACAGCGGAGCTTGCCAACCCCTGGCCCCTGCAGGAGCAGGAGAAGGTCGGCGCCTGGCTCGAAGTTACACAGATTCTGGATCCGGAGGAAGCGGGGCAGGATACGGAGCTGATCCCGCTGATGACGAACGACCGATACCGGATCCTGCTTCGCCGCGTTCTTTTCGGGAAGATGGATCTGATGATCCTGCTTGAGGTGAGCAACCTGACGGAGAATACGCTGCAGCTGACTGCGGATGAAATCACCGTCAATGGAGGCGAGGTGAGCCTTTCTCCGCCCCTGGAAATGATGTTCTCAGGAATGCCCATTCTGCCCGGGAGCACCCGCGTCTTTGCCGTGGAGCTGGAGAGCTACGGGGCGCTGAGCTCCGGAACGGAAATTCGGGAGCTTGTGCTCCCGCTGCGGATGACCGGGGAAAAGCTGGAAACGCCGGCCGGAATCACCTTCCGCACGCCGGCGCGGACGGGCGGAGAGACGCTGCTCTGGCTGGATGCCGGGCAGATCGAGGTCAGGGAGGGCACTCTGCGGAAACGGACGGGCGGACCGGCCCGGGCCCTGGAGGAGGAGATCCTGCTGGCGGAGAATGCGGAGGATTACCGCTTCCGGGCGGAGCTTCCTGCTGCCGCAGGAGATCCTCGGGAGATGACGGAGGGACGGGTTCGCATGGTGATCCCCATAGAGGAAAAATACCTGGGCGTTCTGGCTGAGCAGGACCTGACCCCCGGCGGGGACGGAACCCTGGGTGCCTGGCTGCCGGGCCTTCTGGCCTGCTATACCGGCCATGAGGAGGATATCCTGCCGCTGCTTTTTCGGCAGTCGAAACCCGAGGGCATTGAGGCGGTCAGCATCTCGCCTCTGATTCTGGAATACTTGAATTTAGAAGCAATGGAAATGAAGAGAGGCATCGTCAGTGCGATCCGGCTGGAGGCGGATTATGCCTCCGGAGAAGCAAGCGTAACAGGGATGGAAACAGCGGGGGATACCTTCGACAGCCAGGAGGAGATGGAAACCGTTTCCTGCTTCCTGCAGCTGATAGATCCCGGAGAAGAGCGGGATGGTCTGCTGCCGTACTTTGACGACATGGCTCCGGTCACGGAATGGTCCATCGGATGGCAGGAGATGATGGAGGAAAAGCCGGTTCGGCTCGAGCTTCGGCCGGTCCGGGAAGAGGATCAGGTACAGCTTCTCTTCTCTGTGAAAAAGAAGGACGGAGCCGGCTGCTCCGTGCTTGTGCCGTATCCCTTTGAAAATCGAAGCGGGTCCTGACGGAACTTTTCCGATCCGCTGACAGTCCAAAGAATGAAAGACCGGAAGACGCCTCAGGGCGCGGCCGGCAAAATCACACATGACGGAGGAGAAGCAGGATGAAAAGGAAAAGAGGAAGCAGGATCCAACTCGTATGCGGTTTACTGGCGGTGCTGATGCTCTGCGGCGCGGCCGGGGTCTCCGGCGCCGAGATTATCCACTGTGACCCGAATCATGGGGATCACGAGTTCAGCGGTAATACGTGCACGGTCTGCGGGTGGATGAAGCCGGGGTTCTATATGGACGGCGAAATGGTGCTGGATTGGGAAGAACTCAAGAGCATGGGCTATGTGAAGGTTGATGAAAGCGGACGCCTCGTGGACGTGGAGGGCAACCTGGACGGAAAGCTGGTCATCGACGAAGAGGTGACCCGGATGGACGGGAACTTTTATCCGCTGTTCTCCGGTTCGCCCCTGCAGGAAGTCTGGATCCCGCGAACCGTGACGGAGCTGGGGCGGTATCTGATCTCCAGAACCGCCATCAGGGAGGTTCGGCTCTTCTGCCCGGTGACAAAGCTGGAAGACGATGCGTTCAGCGAATCTCTGAATGATCAGGGACACCTGGAGCATGTCTGGCTGCCGGATACGCTGACGGAGATTGGACACGGCGCCTTCTACGAATGCACTGCCCTTCAGGAACTGGAGCTTCCGGATACGGTGGAGAAGCTGGGAGGCTCCATGCTGTATGATTCCGGGCTGCAGCAGATGAAGATTCCGTCCCGCCTGAGGGATGCCTCGTCCGCCTTCTACAGCTGCCAACTGCAGGAAATTGTCCTTCCGGAAACGGTGGAGCGGCTTGGACAGCAGGGCTTCTGCTACTGCGACGCGAAAACCGTCGATCTGTCGAAAACGCAGATCACCGTGCTGCCGGATCAGTGCTTTCAGTACTGCAAGAAGCTGGAGACTCTCATTCTCCCGCAGGGGCTGGAGGCCTTCGGCTGGGCCTGCTTCGCGGACAACTACGCTCTGAAGAGACTGGTGCTGCCAGACGGCTTTACCAGCATGGGAAACTCCTGGTTTGATTATGTGGAGGAGCTGGTCTGGCCGGTTTCCCTGATCGATGTGAACGGATTCGGACCCGGAAACTTGAAGACAATCTATTACCGGGGCACGGAAAAACAGTGGATGCTCAACGGAGCCAACAGCAAATGGGACATGAGCGGGATCACCGTGATCTGCAATTATACCGGGGACTAAGACCTTCTGCGATGTCCCGGAGAAATGCTTTATCTGAATCCGCTCCTGTGTCAGTGCGTCTTCCGGTCTTCAGCGAATGAGCGGCGCATCTTTTTATCAAAATCGATGGATCGGGCCAGGTCAAAACAGTAATCCATGAATATCTTGACTGCCGGTTGCAGGCTTTTTTCTGTTCCCTGCAGAACATATAATTAACTGAAAGAGGATGTATCGTTTTATGCCCGGACGAACATTTACCACAGAATACTGACGTTTCAAAATCTACCGGCAGGCGACTGGTCTTTCTTGCAAAAACGAGGGACACGGATTAGATTCTAACCGGAGGTGAGGGAATGCAGGATTTTGAATTCGGCAACCGCCTTTGCCGGCTCAGGCAGAAGGCACAGCTGTCCCAGACTCAGCTGGGTGAAAAGGTGGGCGTGAGCAATAAAGCCGTGTCGAAATGGGAAAACGGCAAGGCAAAGCCGGGACTGGATGTCGTGAGCAGGCTGGCGGATGCTCTTGGCGTTTCCCTGGATGAACTGCTGCATGCAGCTCCGGAGGAAAAGAAAATTACGAAAATCGTGATTACCGGCGGCCCCTGCGCAGGGAAAACAACAGCCATGAGCTGGATACAGAATGCTTTTACCAAACTGGGTTACGGGGTGCTGTTTGTGGATGAAACCGCCACACAGCTGATTACCGGCGGAGCGGCGCCGTGGCTCAATGCCTCCAACAGGGATTTCCAATGGCATCTGATCCAATTGCAGAAAGCAAAGGAAAACGCATTTGAAGAAATCGCCCGAACGATGACGAGTGACAGGATTCTCATTGTCTGCGACCGGGCGGCCATGGATAACTGCGCCTACATGACGGATCAGGAATTTAGCTGGGTGCTCAGAAAGCTGCAGACCAACAAGGTGGCGCTGCGCGATCAGTACGATGCGGTGTTCCACCTGGTTACGGCCGCCAAGGGAGCGGAGAAGTACTATACTCTGGCGAACAATCAGGCGCGGACGGAAACGGTGGAGGAGGCCACGGCCCTCGATGACAGGCTGATTGCGGCCTGGACGGGGCATCCGCACCTTCGGGTGATTGATAATTCCACCAGCTTTGATGAAAAGATGTTTCGCCTCATCCGTGAAATCACCGTCTTCCTGGGAGAACCAAGCCCCATGGAGATTGAACGGAAGTTCCTGATTGAACGGCCGAGCCTCCGTATGCTGGAGGAACTGCCCCACTGCGAGCGTGTGGACATCATTCAGACTTATCTGAAAACAGATGAGGATGCATCGGAAGTGCGTGTCCGCCAGCGCGGAGTCAATGGCCATTATATCTACTTCAAAACAAGAAAAAAGAAGCTCAGCGACATGAAACGGGTGGAAGAGGAAGAACGGCTGACTCAGGAGGAATATCTTTCCCTGCTGGTGAAGGCCGATCCCGCTTACCGTCCGATCCACAAGGAACGTTACTGCCTGAGCGAAAACGGCTTTTATTATGAAATCGACATTTATCCGGAATGGCCGGACAAGGCGATTATGGAGATTGAGCTTCACAGCGAGAAACAGAAAATTGTGTTTCCGGAAGGAATCAACGTGATTCGCGAAGTGACGGACAACCCTGAATACTCCAACCGTGAAATCGCAAAGATCAGAGAGAGAGGATCATGATGAGGCGAAGAATCAAACAGGCAGCCACGCTGCTGGCCGGAGTGCTTTTGATGACGGGATTCGCGAAAGGGGACAGCGGGATGAAGACGATCACGGTGGATCCGGCGGATGCTTCCCAGGTGAACGGCGGCGTCTTTGAAGGGTGGGGAACGAGCCTTTGCTGGTGGGCCAACCGGATCGGATACTCCGATGTGCTTGCTCAGCTTGCTGCGGAGGCTTTCTGCGATCCGGAAAAGGGTCTTGGTCTGAACATCCTGCGATACAACATCGGCGGGGGAGACGATCCCAGCCATGATCATATCACCCGGACCGATTCCATGATGCCGGGTTTCTGGAAAAATCCCAGGGTTTTCCCGATAACGGGGGCCTGCGTCTGGGACTATGACTGGACGCAGGACGCAAACCAGCGCAATGTCCTGGAAAAGTGCATGGATGTCTATGGGGACGGCATGCTGGTGGAAGCCTTTTCAAATTCTCCGCCCTATTTCATGACGGAATCCGGATGCAGCTCCGGGGCGAAAATGCCCTTCAAGAACAATCTGAAGGAAAACGCGTACGAAGCCTTCGCGAAATACCTGGCGGATGTGACTGAGCATTTCGCAAAGGAATGGGGAATCCGGTTCCAGAGCATTTCCCCGATGAACGAGCCGAACACTTCCTACTGGCAGGCTTTCAGCAAGAAGCAGGAGGGCTGCCATTTCGACCCCGGCCCTTCCCAGTCCAGGATTCTTGTTGCCCTTGCGAATGAGCTGAAGCTCAGGGGCTTGGGCGATATCCGGATTTCGGGAACGGATGAAACCAGCATCGATACCCAGACGCTTTCGCTGACACAGCTTTCGGACGAAGCACTGGCCGTGATCAGCCGGGTGGACACCCATTCCTACGCGGGATCCGGCCGGGAATTTCTGCGCAGCCAGACCCTGCTGAGAGGAAAGAACCTCTGGATGTCGGAAGTGGACGGAGGCGATACCATGGGACGGAACGCCGGAGAAATGGGCGCTGCGCTCTGGCTGGCCGGCCGGATCACCGAGGATCTGAACGGCCTGACGCCCTCCGCCTGGATTCTGTGGCAGGTGATCGACAGCCATATCTGCCGGAACGGGTACCTCGGCCGGAAGGATACGGGCATGGTGAATACGGAAGGCGGCTACTGGGGTACGGCGGTGGCGGATCACGACCGGGAAGAGCTGATACTGACCATGAAGTATTATGCGCTGGGGCAGTACACCCGCTACATTCGTCCGGGCAGCAGGCTGATCGCGGTGAAGGGGCCGGCCGTTGCGGCGATCGACGACCGGCAGGATCTGACGCTGGTCCTCTATAATACCGAACCGGAGGAGCAGCCCGTGCAGATTGATCTGTCCGCCTTCGGGGACGCATATCCGGCGGGAAGGACAGTCCGCCGGATCCGGACCTCCGGAACCATTGCGCAGGGGGAGCACTGGACGGAGCTTCCGGCAGAGACAACCGATGAAAAGGGACTGAAAACCGTGCTGGCCCCCCATTCCATCACGACCTTCCAGATTGCAGGAAAATAACGGAAACAGGGGAACTTTTCGGAGCAGGGACCGTCAGACAGAACGTAAGGGGACAGGATGAGATTTCATCCTGAGGAATACAGGACGGAAACGGGAGGGCTCGGAAATGAAAAGGATTCTTTGTATGGTGCTGGCTCTTTGCCTCTGTTTATGCTGCACGGGAGCGCTTGCGGGCGGATGGACGGTTCCCAACAATCACGGCTCGTCAGGAAGCGGGAGCAGCCAGTCTTCCTACAGTGTGCGGGTTCAGCTGATTGATGATCTGGCGACGCGCAGCGGCCCTTCCACAAGCTATACGGGATGCGGCTCCTACAAGATGAAGGGCCAGTACGTGACGGCCCTTTCCAGAGCCTATGACGGCGGCGGCGTAATGTGGGTTGAGATTGAGTTTTCGTATGGAGGAGGCTATCGGAGAGCCTGGACCGGAGCCAAAAGACTGGATATCAGCGCAAACCAGCTGAAGAACCTCCCGGAGCAGGATTCGTATTCCTATATCGGTTACGGGACGGTGAACGCGAGAGTGGCCCCGAGATTCGGACCGGACAGCATTTTCTCCACCTACGGTGACCGGGATTACCGCAATGGAGACCGCGTGGCGGTGATTGCCTCCGAGAACGGTTATTATATGGTGGAAAGCTATTACACGGACGGGAACATCCTGAGAAGCTGGATCCCCGCCGGCAATGTGAATCTGGACTGACAGAAGGGAACGGAAAACCATATATCCGAAGGGAAGACCATTTCGGGGATGCCGTCAGAACGGCATCCCCGTTTCTTCCGTGACCACAAGGAACATGGGGACATCCGTGTCCTCAACGGGAATTTGCGCCTCCAGCAGTTCCCGGAAGCAGAGACAGACCGTTTTTCCGGAGCCTCCGGCCAGGAAACGATCATAATAACCCGCACCGTGTCCCAGACGCTTTCCGTCTTTGGAGGCTGCGACGCAGGGAACGATGATCAGATCCAGGTCCTTTGCGGAAACGGTTTCTCCGGCCTCAGAGGGTTCCGGTATTCCGTAGGCCCCGGGCACAAGACAGTCCAGATCCCGGATCCGTACGGCCAGCATCTCCCGACCGGAGCATTTGGGGAGATATACTTTTTTTCCGTCCTGAAGGGCCTGGCGCAGGATCAGCGCGGTGGACGGCTCCTCCGGCAGGCTGACATAGACGAAGACGGAATCCGCATTCCGGTAGAGCAGCGAAGAGAGCACATGCTGCTGGATCAGGAGTCCCGCATGTTCCCGATACGCGGGGGAGAGGGATTTCCTTTTTTCCAGAAGGGCTTTCCGAAGCTCTTTTTTCATTTCATGAATTCTGTCCATCCTGAGTTCCTCCGGAGCCTTTACGAGGGGTATCCGCTATTTCAGGCATATTATACAGAGCGGGACGGAGAATCACAACCTTCATGAGGGAAGACAGGACGGGGCATACTGTTCTGCTCCCGACTCTTTACGGGAAGCATCGACCTGCGGAAGCACCGCCGGGTGACAGCCGATCCGATGCCGCGGCACTGTCCGGGAAATCGGTGGATCTGCCGGTTGCAAATGCTCCACCTGCCGATTACAATACAATTATGCAATGAGGCCAGGCAGGAGCAGTGCGCTTCAGCGGAATCCCCCCTGGTAAAAAAACAGCCGTGTCCTCTGTTAAGGGGGCCTGCCGGGAGCTGACGGATCGAAAGGGGCTTTTTTATGAGAGATGCTTTTTCTGTGCTCGGCCGTCTGAAGCCGACAGACAAGGACCCGCGTGACCGCAGGTATCTGACGCCTGTGCGGGTTGTGCGGACAACCGGGGATGTGCAGGGCGCGGAGCAGCTTTTGCAGCCGACGGTCTCGCAGGTGGCGCTTACCTGCGAGCGCGAAATCACGCTGCGCAATGATACGGATGGCGCACATGCATCGGTCCTGCTGGATTTTGGCATGGAGATCCAGGGATCGGTGCGCATTCAGGTGTTCACGGTCCGGCATTCCGGGCAGGATGAGGACTGGGGGAACAATCTGGCACAGGTGCGAGTACGGTTCGGGGAATCTGTCAGTGAAACGCTGGCGGAGTATCGGGAAAAGAACACAACCAACAATCATGCGCCCCGGGATATGGTGCTCTGCCTTCCGAACTACAGCGCTCCGGAAACCAGCGAAACCGGATTCCGGTTTGTGCATCTGGAACTGCTCAGCCCTGACACCGTGCTGACCCTTGCAGGCGTGCAGGGCGTCCTCATTTTCCGGGATCTTGCCTGGCAGGGGCATTTTGAATGCAGCGATCCTCTGCTGAACCGTATCTATGACACGGCGGTCTGGACGGTGCAGCTGAACATGCAGGAATACCTGTGGGACGGGATCAAACGGGACCGCCTTGTCTGGGCCGGTGACATGGGCACGGAAATCCGGACCATTGCGGCGGTATTCGGAAATCAGAGGATTGTGCCGGAATCCCTGGAACGGGTGCTCAGACAGACGCCGCAGGGAAAGTGGATCAACGGTTTGAGCTCATATGCGCTATGGTGGTTCATGGAAGTGTACGACTGGTTCATGACCACCGGAGACCGGGAATGGCTGGAAAGCCAGCGGGAGAGCCTGCTCAGTCAAATCCGGCTGATCCGGACCTGCGTAACAGAGGACGGCAGGGAGAACCTGACGGGCAGGCGCTATCTGGACTGGCCCTCCAGTGAAAATCCGGATGCGATGCATGCCGGCCTTCAGGGGCTGATGATCCTGGCTGTGCAGAGTGCCGAAAAGCTGTTTGATTTTCTGGGGGAGGAAGCGGCTGCCCGGGACTGCAGGGAGACGGAGGCCCTGCTGCGCCGACATGTACCGGCCCTTTCCGGTTACAAGCAGGCGGATGCGCTGCTTGCCCTGAGCGGCCTGCGGGATGCGGGAGAAGTGGCTGAAATGCTGACCCGGGGAGGCGCCGCGGGGTTTTCATCGTTTCTGTCCTGCTTTACGCTCGGCGCACTGGCCGAAGGAAACCGGATCCGGGAAGCGCTGGACTGCATCCGGGCGTACTGGGGCGGTATGCTGAAGATGGGCGCGACTTCCTTCTGGGAGGATTTCGATATCCGATGGATGGAGAACGCATTCCCCATAGATCAGCTTCCCGAACCCGGGAAGAAGGATGTGCACGGGGATTTCGGACGCGCATGCTATGTCGGGTTCCGGCACAGTCTCTGCCATGGCTGGGCGGCAAGTCCGGTGCCGTTCCTCACGGAACACGTTGCGGGGATCCGGGTGCTTGATCCGGGATTCAGCCGGGTGTCCATAGATCCGCGCCTGGGGGATCTTTCCTGGATCCGGTGCACCTGCCCGACGCCGTACGGGGCGCTTTCCGTGGAAGCGCAGAGCCGTCCGGACGGAGAACCGGAAGTTCGGATCCGGGCGCCTGAGGGGATCACTGTGACTCCGTGAGGCCGGGTCGGTGCGGCAGACGGTTTACCGTCTCAAGGCATGATCCCGGCAGACGGAATGTGGGAAGAATTGAACTGAAAAGTGGGAAAAGGAGATGACAAATCCGGAAATGAAACGCAAAAAGTGGGAGACAAAGCTCTCATTTTTGCGTTTTTGGCCGGAGTATGATATTATTCCTCAGAAGAGAACAGGAAAGCCGTAAACGCAGAGGCATCCGGTTCGATTTTTACGGCGAAAACCTCGACGTCATGAGGAGGAATGAGACGATGTATCGGAGATATACGCAGGTCAACGAGACCAGCATGCCGGTTTCCCAGGTGCGGCGCAACCGGTTCAGGAATATCGCAATTCTGGTTCTGGCGGCGGCGCTGATTGCGGTGACGGCCGTTGCGGTTCCGGCGGTGCAGAGACAGTCCGGAGCCCGGGCTCTGTACATTCAGCGGATGCAGAACGAGATTGCGACGGCGGTGCGGCTGACGACGGGACTGAGCCGGAACGCCGGGGCCAGCTCCGCGGCGATTCTTGCCCAGGTGCGGAGCTGTATATACTCCATCAGCACGGTGAACGAGATCAGTATCGGCGTGGAAGGCGCGCAGGGAAGACTGCTGGAGGAAACGGAACTGACTTCCCTGCAGGGCTCCATTGACAATTTCCTTCAGTATCTGACCACAGGGATGGATACCGGGGAATATCAGACCAACCTGCAGAACGCGCTGGACGCCCTTCAGATCCGGATCAACGCGCTGAACTGACGGCCGGAAGGAAGCGGCGAGGGACGGAAAAACTGAGCCGGAGCAGGAACCGGAAAACGGGGCCGGAGGGACACGGAAGCGGAGGATTTACAAATTGATCAACTGGGGCGAGAAGCTGGAGGAGAAGATCCGGATGCTGCCGGATTCCCCCGGGTGTTACCTGATGAAGGATCGGGAAGGGACGATTATCTATGTCGGAAAGGCTGTGAACCTGAAGAACCGGGTTCGCAGCTATTTTCGTGACACGGCGCATACGCCGAAGGTGGCGGCGATGATCAGCCACATCGACGATTTCGACATCCTGCTGTGCGAAACGAACCTGGAGGCGCTGATCCTGGAGTGCAACCTGATCAAGCTGCACAGGCCTTACTACAATATCCTGCTGAAGGACGACAAGCACTATCCCTATCTGAAGGTCAACCTGAAGGAGCCCTTTCCCCGGCTGGAGATTACCCGCAGGATGGAGAAGGACGGAGCCCGGTACTTCGGCCCGTATATCGGCGCCAGCGCCGTGAAGCAGGTGATTGAGGCAGTGAGGGGCGTGTTCCCGCTGCGCACCTGCCGGCAGAGCCTGCCGCCGAAGACGCCGAAGCGCCCCTGTGTGAACTATGATATCCGCAAATGCATGGCTCCCTGCGCGGGGAAATGCACGGAGGAGGAATACGGGCGGATGATGGCGGGGGTCATCCACTTCCTGGAGGGGGATTACCGGCCCGTGGTCGATCAGCTGAAGGAGGAAATGAACCAGGCGGCGGCGGCACTGCGGTTTGAAAGGGCGGCACAGATCAGGGACAAGATCCGGGATGTGCAGGGCCTGATGGAACGGCAGATCGCCCTGCGGACGGACGGAAGCGAGCAGGATCTGATCGCCCTGGCCCAGGACGGCCTGGATGCCATGGTCCAAATTCTCTACGTCCGGAGCGGACGCATGGTCGGAGGAGATCATTTTCTGCTGCCCCGGGAGGGCGGAGAGGAGCCCGGGGAGGTACTCGCCGGGTTCATGACGCAGTATTATGGGGAGGCGGCGCTGATTCCCCGGAACATCCTTTGCCAGACGCTGCCGGAGGGCATGACGGAACAGCTCGAGAGCTGGCTGCGGGAGAAGAAGGGCGCAGCCGTGACGCTGCGTGTGCCCCAGCGGGGAGAGAAGCACGAGCTGGTGCTGCTGGCGGTCAAGAATGCCGAGGACGCCCTGAAAAAACGGAACGCGCGCCGAACCATCCAGGAGGAAAGAACCGTCGGCGCGGCGGAAAACCTGGGAAAGATTCTCGGCATGGAGGTCTATCCCCGCCGCATTGAGGGATACGATATCTCCAACACCCAGGGAGAGCACAGCGTGGCCTCCATGGTGGTCTTCATCGACGGTGTGCCGGCAAAGAAGGAATACCGGCGGTTCCGGATCAAAACCGTCGAGGGGGCGAACGACTTTGCCAGCCTGAAGGAGGTGCTGGGGCGTCGGTACGCCCACGCCCTGCGGGAGCGGGAGGAAGGTGCCGGGGAAGGTAAATTCACGGATCTGCCAGAGCTGATCCTGATCGACGGAGGCCCGCAGCAGCTGCGGTTTGCCCGGGAGGCTCTGGAGGAAATCGGCGTGACGCCCCCCGCCATGTTCGGCCTGGCGGAGAAGGAGGAGGAGATCTGGCTGCCCGGAGCGCAGGAGCCCATCCGGCTGGATCATCACACCCCCGAGCTGCAGCTGGTTCAGCGGATTCGGAACGAGGCGCACCGCTTCGGCATCATCCACCACCGGGTGCTGCGGGCGAGAGCCTTCACGCACAGCCAGCTGGAGGACATCCCCGGCATCGGACCGGAGCGGAGAAAGGCCCTGCTGAAGGCCTTCGGCAGCCTGAAAAATATCCGGGAAGCCGAAATCGACGAAATCGCGGCGGTCAGGGGCATGACCCGGAAAACGGCGGAGGCCGTGAAAGAAGGGCTTGCGCCCAGGGGGCAATCATGAGATAATGGGCCGCGCGGAGCCGGCGGAGGGCCGGCGCCGCGGCGCGTGAAAACGGAAAGGGTCCGGGACGGACGGCGGAAGCGGGGGAAAGGACATATGGCAGCGGCTTTATGGGTGAAAACCATTGTGGGTCACCGGATTGACCGGCAGGCGACCATTCCCTGCGGGCGGGACGATCCCCGGGAGGCGCTGCGGGAGGCCTGCCATGAGATGGATCTGCCGGAGCCTGTCTGGCTGGACAAGAATCAGCGGGACTGGGAGGAATTCGGGATGACCCGGTTCCAGCCGGATGCCTTTTTTGAGCCGGTTCCGTTCCTGCGGATGGAGATCGAATACATCGATCCGGACGCGCCGAAAAAGAAAAGCCGGGACTACCGGAACGAGTTTTAAAACCGGAGACGCGGAGAAGCTTTTCCGCATTGGCCGGGAAGGATACGCGGCTCGGGCCGGGACGGCGCGCGGAGACCGCGGGGAGGCAGAGAGACGTATGCGTGAGGAAATCAGCGCACTGATTGACAGCTATCGGGAAGAGTTTGTGCGGACGCTTCAGGAGTGGGTCCGGATTCCTTCCGTGAAAGGGGAACCCGCGGAGGGCGCTCCCTTCGGGAAAGAGATCGGCCGGATGATGGAAAAGGCGATGCAGACCGCTGCGGACATGGGCTTTGCAGTCCGCGGTTTTGACGGATACGCCTGCGACGCCACCCTCGGGAATGCGCCGGAGGTGCTGGGCGTGCTCGGCCATCTGGACGTGGTTCCGGTCGGGGACGGATGGGTAAAGGCCCCTTTCGGTGCGGAGATTGAGAACGGAAGAATCTACGGCCGCGGAACCAACGACGACAAGGGCCCGACGCTGGCCGCGCTCTACGCCATGAAGGCGCTGAAGGAGGCGGGCGTGCCCCTGCGGCGGAGCATCCGCCTGATCATGGGCGGGGACGAGGAATGCGACTGGGAGTGCATGCACTATTATGCGGAGCATGCGGAGATGCCGGAGATCGGCTTCAGCCCGGACGCTTCCTTTCCGCTGATTAACACGGAAAAGGGAATGCTGGACTTCGAGCTCCGCTTCCCGCAGAGCGCGGAGGGACTCCGGATTCTGAAGATGTCCGTCGGAGAGCGGCCCAATGTGATCGCCGGAGAAAGCAGCGCCCTGCTGGAGGGCGGGGAGGAGCTGGCGGAGCGGATCCGCGCCTGGGCGAAGGAGACCGGGATGGACTGCCGGGCCGAGGTAAATGAGGCGGGCGTGCTGGTTACCGCGACGGGAATTCCCGGCCACAGCGCCTATCCGGAAGGAAAGCGCAGCGCCATCGGCATGATGCTGAAGCTGCTGGCCGCGATGGGCGCGAAGGGCGGTATTGAGACGCTGGCGAAGGCGGTCGGCCTGGAGAGCGACGGGGCGGGCCTGGGATGCGCCTGCGCCGATGAGATTTCGGGCGCGCTGACCAACAATATGGGCATTCTGCGGCTGGAAAACGGGGAATGGTTCGGGACACTGGACTTCCGCTGCCCGGTGACCGCGGATCAGGAAAAGCTGAAGGCAGCCTGCGCCGCGCATCTGCCGGGAATCGATGTCCGGGTAAGCGTCCAGAAGCCGCCGCATCACGTGCCGGAGGACAGCGAGCTGGTGCGCAGCCTGCTGGCCGCCTATGAGGCGCAGAGCGGGCTGAAGGGCGAGGCCATGAGCACGGGCGGAGGAACCTATGCCAAGGTGCTGAAGCAGGGCGTGGCCTTCGGCGCGGTTTTCCCCGGCGAGGAGGAGCTGGCGCATCTGGCGAACGAATATGAAAGCATCGACAGCCTGATGCTGGCGATGAAAATCTACGCGGACGCGCTGATCCGGCTCGCGGGCGCCTGAAAAAGGTCCGGCAGGCTCCGCTCCGGCGGACTGAAGCGGGAGAGCGCAGGCGGATGAAACGCCGCCGGGCGGGCTTCGGAAAGAGAGAATCAAGTGTGCCCTGTTCCGGACACGGACTCCGGGACTGAAAGTCAATACAGGAGAGAATGAAATGGTTACAGTCAGCAATGTATCCCTTACCTTCGGCGGACAGAAACTTTTTTCCGGCGCGGATCTGAAGTTCCTGCCCGGCAACTGCTACGGCATCATCGGCGCCAACGGCGCCGGGAAATCCACCTTCCTGAAAATCCTCAGCGGCGAGCTGGAGCCCACGACGGGCTCGGTCACTATTCCGGCGAATCAGCGGCTCAGCACCCTGAAGCAGGATCAGTTCATGTATGACGCGTATCCTGTGATGGACACGGTTATCATGGGCAACCAGCGGCTGTATGACATCATGCAGGAGAAGGACGCCCTGTACGCGAAGCCCGACTTCAGCGAGGCGGACGGCGAGAAGGCGGCGGAGCTGGAGGGCGAATTCGCCGAGATGGACGGATGGAACGCGGAAAGCGACGCGGCGACCCTGCTGACCGGCCTGGGCATCCCGGCGGAGGAGCACACGATGATGATGAGCGAGCTCCAGGCCGGGGATAAGTTCAAGGTGCTGCTGGCTCAGGCGCTTTTCGGCAATCCGGATATCCTGCTGCTGGACGAGCCGACCAACAACCTGGACAACCGGAGCGTGGCCTGGCTGGAGGACTTCCTGATGGAATTCCCCGGGACGCTGATCGTTGTTTCCCACGACCGGTGGTTCCTGAACAATATCTGCACGCATATCGTCGATATCGATTACAATCAGGTGAAGCTGTATGTCGGCAACTATGACTTCTGGTACGAATCCAGCAAGATCATGCAGAGCCTGATGAACGACCAGAAGAAGCGCCGGGAAGACAAGATCCGGGAGCTGCAGGCCTTTATTCAGCGCTTTTCCAGCAACAAGAGCAAGGCCAAGCAGGCCACCAGCCGGCGGAAGCTGCTGGATCAGCTGACCATCGAGCAGATGCCCGCGTCCAGCCGGCGGTATCCCTATGTGGCCTTTACGCCGGACCGGGAGGCGGGAAAGGATATCCTGCAGGTGACGGGGCTGAACTACACGCAGGACGGGGTGCAGCTGCTGAAGGATGTCAGCTTCCTCGTGACCAAGGGGCAGAAGATCGCCCTGGTGGGCAACGAACAGGCGGAGACCGCGCTGTTCCGCATCCTGGCGGAGGAGATTCAGCCGGACAGCGGAAACGTGAAATGGGGCGTGACCATCTCCACCAGCTATTTCCCCAAGGATAACAGTGCCTTCTTCGACGGATGCGACCTGAACATGATGCAGTGGTTTGCCCAGTACTCTCCGGAGCAGCTGGAGACCTACATGCGGGGCTTCCTGGGACGGATGCTGTTCAGCGGGGACGATGTGTACAAGCCCGTGAGCGTGCTCTCCGGCGGCGAGCGGGTTCGGTGCATGCTGAGCCGGATGATGCTGAGCGGAGCGAACTTCCTGATGCTGGATCAGCCGACAAACCATCTGGATCTGGAGTCCATCACGGCGGTGAACAACGGCCTGATCAACTTCCCCGGGAACGTGATCTTCACCAGCCAGGACCACCAGTTTATCTCCACCGTGGCGGATCGGATTATCGAGATCCACGCGGACGGCACGATCTCCGATTACCTGTGCAACTATGAGGAATACCTGGAAAAGACGAAATAAAACCGGACGACACTCAAAGGCAGGCCGCGCGGATGCGCGGCCCCGGATTACAGAAAAAGCGGCCCCGATGTTCAACCGCCGGGGCCGCTTTGTTATGTGTTTTTTTCGGAAATAACGGCGGGCGTTCTCAGTCCGCGCCGGCCAGGGCGTCATACATGGCGTCGAAGGAGGTTTTGATTTCTCCCTTTTCGGTCAGCAGCCCGCCGTAGGTGCTGTTCAGCTTCCAGACATATTCATTCCAGGCGTTGGGGGTCACATCACTGACGCCCCAGACGGTGACGCTGGTCAGCGCATCCCGGCCGATTTTCCCATTGATTCCCGCGAGCATATCGAACATCCGTCCGTAGAAGGCGGCATGCTCGGCGGACCGCTCCGCCTCATAGTTCCGGAGAGCCATCTCGGTGATGTGCACCTCCAGGCCCAGATCGGCGAAGGCCCGGATGCTGGCCTCGGTGTTCGCGATCAGATCGTCGCTGAGGCAGCCCGCCTGCTGCCCGTAGCCGCCCATGTAGCCCTGCATGCCGATGCCGTCGATCAGCTTCCGGGGCGCGCCGGACTCGTCCTTCGCGAAGGAATTGATCTTTTCCACGAGAACCTTCGCGGCGGCGCGCTTGGCGGGATAGAGCATGTTGAAGTCATTGTAGAAGAGGCGGATATCCGCGCCGAGAGCTTCCGCGGCGTTGCGGGCGAAGAGGAAAGAATATTCCACATAATCCTCGCCGATGTACTGATAGAACACATTCGGCTGACCGTTCCGGGTGGTGCGCAGCAGGGAGGGATCCCCGGCACGGTACTCGGAGGCGCTGTCGCCCATGGCCTCGTTGACCACATCCCAGCAGTAGATCACGCCCGGGAACTCGGTTTCAAAATGGGTGACCACCTGGGTGATATAGCTTTCCAGCCGGGCGAGAAGCACCTCGCGGGAGGCGACGGGCTTCGCCTGATTGTAGTCCTCATGGAAGAACCATTCGGTCATGTATGCGTCCCAGGTCAGCACATGGCCGCGGACACCGACCCCGTGATCCCGGGCCCAGCCCACCATCTGATCCGCCAGGGTGAAGTTCATGCGGGGCATGCCGTCCTCGCTCTGCTGGCTGGCCCGCTGATCCAGGAGGGAGTATGCCTTGGTCTCGTTGGTGCAGGTCGTGGTGTTGAACTGGGAGGAAAGAAGCTCCAGATAGGCGGAATCCTGCAGCTGGTTCGGGCTGAGACAGAGACCGATTTTGAAGCCGGCCTTTTCCGCCAGATCCTTCAGGGCGGGCGTAAAGTCCTTCACGGAACGGGAACTGACCTCCGCCAGGGAGGGAAGGGCGAGGCAGACCAGAGAAACTGCAAGAAGAATTACGAAGAGATTTTTCATTTCAGACTTCCTTTCTGCGAAGTTTTATCTGCAGTGAACGGGAACAGCATGCGGCCATGCCCGCAGAACGGCCGCGCCTGGGGTGAGCGGGCAGCGGAGTTATTTTTTCAGCGCGGCAAGGAGCTGATCCTGCACAGGAAGGCGCCGGCGCCGGGGATACTTTTTTTCATACCGGACCGCCATCGCACGGCGGCTTTCCTCCGGAAGGGACGGGATGACCGCAAGAGCATGACGCTGAACAGCGACGAGCATCCAGCGCGCGTATTCGGGACCGGTCCAGCTCCCCTCGGCCTGAAAGAGGGCCTCCAGGAAATCCGCTTTCCCGTCCGCGTCCTCCAGTTCCGCGGCCTGCGCACAGAGAGCCGCAATCTTTTTATCCAGTTCGTCGTGGCAGGGAGCGTCCCCGGGGCGGCTGCCCATGCCCAGCAGGCCGTCGAAAAGCTTTCGGCCCTTCTGCAGCTCCTGCACCGCGGCCAGGTAATCTTGCAGAATCGCGTCCAAATCCTGTATGAGCTCCATCAGCGTGCATCCTTTCCTTTTTTTCAGCCGCCCCGCCGGGCGGCTCAGCTTTCCCGCCTATATTGCCACGAAACAGGGGAAAACGCAAGCGCCTGCGTCGGAGCCAGGACAGACAATGGCATGAAAACAAAGGTGAAACATTGTTTCCACACAAACCATCCATGACTCCTTGAAATAGAAAGGCACTCCATGCTATGATACATGCGAATTCGACAAACAGGGACGCTTCCCGGACAGTGCGTGATATCATGATTGAGGAGAAGCTATGAAAATTCCGGAAAGACATGAACAGTGGGTTTTCCATCAGGACACGCTGCCGCAGAAGGCGGCCGACGGGGTGACGAGGCGCGTGCTGGCCTATACCGATCAGCTGATGTGCGTCGAAAACCATTTTGAGAAGGGCGCTGTGGGCAGCGTTCACAGTCATCCGCACACGCAGATCACCTATGTGGTCTCGGGCGCGTTTGAGTTTACCATTGGCGATCAGACGAAGGTCGTGAAGGCCGGTGATTCGCTGCTGAAGGAGGACGGAGTCCGCCATGGCTGCGTCTGTCTGGAAAAAGGAATTCTGCTGGACATCTTCAACCCGGCCAGAGAGGATTTTCTCTGATTGCTGTCATCGGACAGAAAAAAACGGACAGGATCGACGGCTTCCATCAGCTGAGCGGGGAGAATGAATCAGCTCCCGGCAAGACGGAAGAACCGTCCCCCTGTCTTATGATCAGATAAACCGGCCGGTGATGCTTTCCGGGTTCTGACGGATTTCGTCGGGAGTGCCGCAGGCCACGATCCGGCCGCCGGCTTCGCCTCCGCCGGGGCCCATATCGATCAGATAATCGGCGCTGCGGATCACGTCCGTGTCATGCTCGATGACGACGACCGTCGCGCCGCGGTCCAGCAGGGAACGGAACACCTCCAGCAGGGTCTGAACATCCAGCGGGTGCAGGCCGATGGTGGGCTCGTCAAACACGAAGACGGAGTCCGACTGGGCCCGGCCCATTTCGCTGGCCAGCTTCAGCCGCTGGGCTTCCCCGCCGGAGAGCCCGGGGGTTTCCTCCCCGAGGGTCAGGTATCCGAGCCCGAGGCTCCGGAGCACCTCCAGCCTCGGGGCCACATTTTTCATTTCCCTGCAAAAACCGAGAGCGGTGCTGACATCCAGCGCCATCAGCTCCGGCAGGGATTTTTCCTCGCCGGATCTGATTCTGGTTTTGATCTGCCAGGCTTCCTTTCCGTACCGGGATCCCCTGCACTCCGGGCAGGGGATTTCCACATCCGGCAGGAACTGTACGTCCAGGCTGATGGAACCGGTTCCGTCGCAGACGGGGCAGCGGAGACTGCCGGTGTTGTAGGAGAAATCGCCGGCGCTGCGGCCGCGCTTTTTGGCATCGGAGCTGCGGGCGAAGATTTTACGGAGCTCATCGTGCACATTGGCATAGGTGGCAACGGTGGAGCGGACATTGATGCCGATGGGGGAGGCGTCGATCAGCTTGACATGACGGATGCCCTCCGCTTCGAGGCGGAGGACGTGCTCCGGCAGGCTTTCGCCGGAGGTCATTCTGTCCAGCCCGGGAACGAGGCTTTCCAGCACCATCGTGGTTTTTCCGGAGCCGGACACACCGGTGACCACGGTCAGCTTTCCCCTGGGAATCCGGACATCCAGGGGCTTTACCGTATGAATCGGCGCGGTCTGCATGCGGATGCAGCCCTCCGCGAAGAGATCGCCTTCCGTACGGTTCCGGACAGGGAGGGACTCCTTCAGGAACGGCGCGATCAGGGAATGGGGATTGGAGACAATCTGGGAGAGGGTTCCCTCCGCGATGACCTTTCCGCCGTCCGCTCCGGCGCCGGGCCCCATTTCGATCAGCCAGTCGGACTCCCGGAGAATCTGGATATCATGATCCACCAGGAGCACGGAATTGCCGTCGGCGATCAGATCGTGCATGACGCCGGTCAGCCCGACGATGTTGGCCGGGTGCAGCCCGATGGAGGGCTCATCCAGCACATAGAGCACCCCGGTCGTGCGGTTGCGCACCGCCCGGGCGAGCTGCATCCGCTGCCTTTCCCCGGTGGAGAGGGTGGAGGCCGCCCGGTCGAGGGTCAGATAGGACAGGCCGAGATCCATCAGGCGCTTCGCACCCCCCTGATAGGAGGCGCAGATGCTTCGGGCCATGGGCCGCATCTCCTCCGGCATGGCGCCGGGGACGCGGGCCACCCAGTCCAGGGATTCCGAGAGCGTCATTTCACAGACCTGGGCCAGGGTGAGGCCCATGATTTTCGGCGCGCGGGCCTTCTCGGAAAGCCGGGTGCCGCCGCAGTCCGGGCAGACGGAAAGGCGGAGGAATTTCTCCACGCGCTTCATGCCCTTCTCATCCTTGACCTTGGACAGCGCGTTTTCCACCGTATAGGTCGCGTTGAAATAGGTGAAGTCCATTTCCCCCGCGGCGCCGCTGGTCTGATTCTGATAAATCATATGGCGCTTGACGGCGGGACCGTGGAAAACCATTTCCCGCTCCTTTTCCGTCAGATCCCGGAAGGGGACATCCGTCCGGACGCCCAGATCCCGGGCGATATCCTTCATCAGGGACCACATCAGCGTCTGCCAGGGGAGGACGGCGCCCTCGTCGATGGTCAGGGATTCATCCGGCACCAGAGTGGATTCATCCACCACATGGACGATGCCCGTTCCGTCGCAGCGGGGGCAGGCACCCTGGCTGTTGAAGGCCAGCTCCTCAGCACCGGGGCCGAAGAAGTGCTCGCCGCATTCGGGGCAGACCAGCTCCTGCTCCGCGGCGACCGCCATGGAGGGCGGAAGATAATGCCCGTTCGGGCAGCGATGGCTGCCCAGACGGGAAAACATCAGCCGCAGGCTGTTGAGCAGCTCGGTCCCCGTACCGAAGGTGGAGCGGATGCCGGGCACCGCGGGCCGCTGATGCAGGGCGAGGGCGGCCGGGACATACAGCACATCGGTCACGTCCGCCCGGGCGGCCTGGGTCATGCGCCGGCGGGTATAGGTGGAGAGGGATTCGAGATAACGGCGGGAGCCCTCGGCGTACAGGACGCCCAGGGCGAGGGAGGATTTGCCGGAGCCGGAAACCCCGGCGATGCCGACGATTTTATGCAGAGGGATATCCACGTCAATATTCTTCAGGTTGTGAACCCTGGCTCCCCGAACCAGGATTTTGTCGGGGGTTTCATGCTGCATGGCTTTTCCGCCGCGGCGCGGGCCTGCTGCCCGCTGCGGGTCCTTTCCTCAGTTCTCTGCTTTCCGGAGAAATGCTCCGGGGTACAGGCTTGCAGAGAGAAAGTATATACCAAAGAGACCGTAAAAGCCATATACAGGCCGTCTCCATCTGCGCAATGCATCGCACGCGGCATGAACAGCCCGCAGGCTGATGCCGGAGCCGCGGCTATTTTTTTCTGAAGAGGAAGACGGCCAGGGAACCGGCACCCAGGAGAAGCAGGATGATCCAGAGAATCGGTTCGCTGATGTCACCGGTTGCGGGAACCGGCTGGGGCGAGAAGGTCGGCGTCGGTGCCGGTTCAGGCGATGGGGTGGGTACGGCCGTCGGCGTCGGCATGGGCGGCAGGGGAGGAACCGGGCGCCAGCGGGCCACGTAGTGCCGGTCCCCGCGAGATCCGGCGGGCACGGAAACGGTTATTGTCCGCTCCTTCAGCCCCGTCCCGAGCCATCCGGAAAAGAGGTGGCCCTCCATGATCGGGTTGTTCAGCGTAAAGGCATCGTCCTCACTGTAGAAAGCCGGATTCTGCTTTCCGTCCGGCAGCATGCCGCCGCCCAGATCATAGGACACTGCGTACAGACCGTGGACCGTCCGGAAGGTGCCGAGGGCTTCCCCGTCCGCAAAGAGAACCCGGATCGTATGGCTGCCGGGCGCCAGGCTTCTCAGCCGATCCGCGTGCAGATACAGCTTCAGGCTGCCTTTCGCGCAGCTGTAGTCCAGCCCGCTCAGCGACTCCCCGTCGACAGAGACGGACTCAAAGAGGCCGAAGGTCCGGTCATCCCGGAGATTCCGGCTCACCGTGAAGGAGGCACCCTCCTCCGAAGCGGAGGACCAGGTCTGGCCGCTGCCCTCCGTAAAGGCATACCCGACTTTGTTCCAGGAGGCTGTCAGCGTCAGGCTGTTCAGAACCGGCTGACTGAAATCATACGGCGCATCCCCCAGCAGCCATCCGGCAAACTCATATCCGTCCTTCAGCGGATCGCGTTCCGGCTTTCTGGCCCGATCATTCCGCAGAACCGGCTGGGGAGAAGGGACGAGATATCCGCCGTCTCCCTCAAAGGTGACGATACAGACATCCGCCGGCACCGTGCTGAAACGCGCGGTATAGACCGCGTCCCCGGTCAGGGGCGCCGGTTCCGGATCCCATCCGCAGAAATAATACTGCTCCTGGGTTCCCGGCTTCCGGGGTGTCGGACCGTTATACTGAGGAACGGACCGGTACGGGACATTCTCATCCTTCTCCAGGATGTTTCCGTCCTCATCCATCCAGGTCACGGTGAAGAAACGAAGAACCTTTTCCCGGTACTGCGCCTGATAGCTCAGGCTGGCGCGGGCTTTCTCCTGCAGGGGAGGATCCCAGCCGATGAATTCATATTCGTAGAATTCGGTCGACGGCCTCGACGGAGCCGGCCAGCTTGGTGAATAGGAAACAGGATTGTCTTCAGCGACCTTCGGATATCGCCCCAGCAGGCTGTTGTCCCAGTTCCGGAACTCGATCTGATAATACTTCTTCCAAATCGCATAGAACTGGTAATCCCGATCCATGGTAATCTGATGGAGCGTGTACAGACGATCGCTCTGGTACCATTTGGTATCCGGGTCCTCCGACCAGCCGGCGAAATCCATGCCTTCCGACTTCGGGAAGCCGGAGATGCCGATCATCGGGAGGGTATCCCCGCGATAACCGCTCATCGGGCTCTGGGGCATGGACTCGACAGGCCTGTCCGTATTGGCGTGAAAGGTCAGCCAGAATTGGTCATACTTAACCGGAATCACCTTTTCGGCCTTTTTTTCCTCCATGTTGACGCCGATGACGCCGCGATAGCTGCTTTCACCCGTTTCCGCCTGGATCTGAAACCCCGTATAGGCCGGCAGGAACAGCGTCGCTTTTCCGTCCGCCCCGGTCCGGAAATAGGAATTCGCCTTTACGGACGTTTCCGTCGGCTTTCGGCCCTTATAATTCGGGGCTTCCGTGAGACCGATGTACGTGTTTGGAATCACGGTGCCCGGATCGTGCTGCCGAACGGCCTTCAGGTCGAGCCGCCAGGCCTTGTGAGGACAGATGGTGTCAGAGCTGTGAGGATTAAAGCCCAGGAAGTCGAAGTGCGGGTCGAAAATGATGTCTCCGTCCCCGTAGGTAAAGGAATGATAATACCGCCAGAGCCCGATGTCATAAATCGGAACATTGAAGGACCAGAGCGTCACGGAAAAAGGCGGCATGCCGAGCGTCACACCGAAGCTCCAGGACAATCCGTAGGAGATGCCTCCGTTCATGCATTTCCCGGCCTCGCACATATGCCAGGTGTTCACCTTGGCATCGGCCGCCTTGTTCTCTGAAGGGTTGCCGCCTTCATTGCCGCACATGCCGATTTTGAAATGAAAGCCGGGGTTCACGGACGGACCGATCCCGAGCACCACCACCTTGAACGGGCAGCCCGCGGACATTCCCGCGAAGAAATCCAGATCGCCGCTGGCCTGGACGATTTCGAACACCGGATCCTTCTGATCGGCATAGGCTTCGCCGTTGCCGTCCGGGCCGATCAGGATTTTCGCCTCGATCCTTCCGTCCTTCAGATTGGAGGAAAACTCGCCCTTTCCGTTGACCCCGAGCTTCACGCCGATGGTAAAACACGGGCCTATCTCCGGGATTCCGAGCAGGGGAATGGAAACGGGGTCAAATTTGAGCGAAAGGTTCTTTGCGTTCAGCTTTCCGCCGAGATCCGAGATGCCGTAGTCCAGGCAGGCATAGATGACCATGGCGTCCCCGTGCAGCGGATCCTTGTACACCTTGAGCTTCAGATGCGCATCCACCGTCATATGAAGATCGACCGCGTCCAGATAGGAAAAATCCTTTTTCTGATGTTGAATATAGGCGTCCTTGTCAATGCTGAAACCCTTGATTTTGTTGTAGATCCTCCTGAGGATTTCCTGTTTGAGGGAATCCGGGGCTCCTTCATCGATGAAGGTGCGGCCTTCCGTCATCGTGATCGCGGTTCCCTGTACGGACTCCACCGTGCCCAGCATGGGATACGAACCGTCGGAGGGCACGAAGCAGACGTCCGCTCCCGGAAGCAGGCCGGCGTCAGGTCCGGTGATCTCCCAGCGGGCCAGCTCCACGTCTCCGACGGCGGAAACGCCGGCCGCCTTCGCGCGGTAACCGTTTTTTTCCCGCAGCACAGTCACATCATCGGCAAAAAGGATGTAGTCCCCAATTCCGCCGTCCGGCCGCCGGGAAAGGATCACCAGATGCGGATCCTTTTCGTCCAGCTCCGCAGGCGCGGGCGGCACGACGGGCTCCTCCAGGGCCGTCCCTACGGTAACATTGCCGAGACCGCTGATCGCCGCTTCCTGATGAAAGGAGGCCATCGCCTGCGCCGGCGTCTCCGAAGAGACTTCCGCCGCACCCAGCGCGGAGCAAAGCGGAAGAAAACAGAACAGAATGAACAGAAGCATTCTGAACGCGGTCTTTCGGATCACGCGCAATCGCCTCCCTGCATGAGGGGAAATATCCCTGATACTTTACGATGCCACCGCAGCACTGGATCCAGTATAACATACATTCGGACGAATTGCATTATACAATTGGAAAAATGATCGGACCGCGGAAATTCCGGCCGGCACCATGTATTTATAATATACGCTCCCCTCACTCTTCCGCAGCCTCAATCGTCGCGGACGCTCCTTGGAGCGGAGCGACCGCTTGTTTCGGCTGACTCGCTCGGGGCGCTTCTGCCTG
>CACYWL010000015.1:58468-132036 GCA_902778055.1 uncultured Eubacteriales bacterium
TTCCGCAGCCTCAATCGTCGCGGACGCTCCTTGGAGCGGAGCGACCGCTTGTTTCGGCTGACTCGCTCGGGGCGCTTCTGCCTGCGGCAGACAGCCCACTGGGCTGACGCTCCCCTCACTCCCCGCTTTGTCCATAGTTTGAAAGAACGCGGGCGGAGGGGTCGTCCACATCACAGCCGGGCCAGGATTTGTTGGGCATCCAGAAGCCGGGAATCATACGGGCCTGACCGGGATAATACTGCTCGAACAGCTCCCGGTACAGGAGGCTTTCCTTCGTGAAGGGCGGGCAGTAGTCATACCGCGCGGCTTTTTCCGCGAACTCCTCATCGGTATAGCAGGTTTCCGCATAGGCCTTCAGATCATTGACCATGCTGTGGCCGACGGCATCAGAGAAGGCGGCCTTCTGCCGCCAGAGAATCTCATCCGGCAGGATGTGATCCCCGGCGAAGGCTTTGCGGATCAGATATTTGCCCATGTTATGCCGGTTCATCTTCAGCTCCGGATCGATGCTCATGGCATAGCGGACGAATTTCAGATCGCCGAAGGGAACTCTGGCTTCCAGGGAATTGACGGAGATGCACCGGTCCGCCCGGAGCACGTCGTAAACATGCAGCTCCCGGATCCGCTTTTCCGCCTCCTCCTGGAAAGCGGCGGCGGAGGGGGCGAAATCGGTATACTTGTAGCCGAAGAGCTCATCGGAGATTTCCCCGGTCAGCAGCACCCGGATATCCGTATGCTCATGGATCCATTTGCAGACCAGATACATGCCGATGGAGGCCCGGATGGTCGTGATATCCCAGGTGCCCAGCAGCTCCACCACCGTGGGCAGGGCTTCCAGGACGTCCTTCTCGGAGATGATGACCTCGGTGTGCTCGCTGCCGATATAATCGGCGGCCATGCGGGCATACTTCAGGTCGATGGCGTCCACATCCATGCCGATGGCAAAGGTGCGGATCGGGTGATTCAGCATCTTCTGCGCGATGGCGCAGACCAGGGAGGAATCCAGCCCGCCGGAGAGGAGAAAGCCCAGCGGCGCGTCCGCGTCCAGCCGCTTTTCCACGCCGTCCATCAGCAGCCGGCGGAGCTTTTTGCAGACCTCGTCCTCCGTTTTCATGGTGAAATAGCCCACATAGGCGGGATCGGCATACCGGACGAATTCGCCGTCCACCCAGTAGTGCCCGGGCGGGAAGGGCAGGATCGTGTCGCACATGCCGATCAGGTTTTTCGGCTCGCTGGCAAAGGCCATCCCGCCGCCCCGGACTTCCCCGTAATACAGGGGGCGGATGCCGATGGGATCCCGGGCGGCGATCAGCTTCTGCCGGCGGCCGTCCCAGAGAATCAGGGCGAACTCCGCGTCCAGGGTTTTGAACATTTCCACGCCGTATTCCCGATAGAGCGGCAGCAGGATCTCACAGTCGCTTTCGCTTTTGATCGGCCAGGTTTCCATGAGCCTGGCCCGCAGGGGACGAAAGCCGTACAGCTCCCCGTTGCAGACCACGTAATCGTCCTCGAGCCGGAAGGGCTGCATGCCCTCCTCGTGCAGGCCCATGATGGCCAGCCGGTGGAAGGCCAGCAGGCCGCCGGGGATATCCGCCATCCGGCTCATATCCGGACCGCGGGAAATCGTCCGGTCGAAACAGGTTTTCACCAGGTCCCGGGGAAACCGGGCGCCTGTCATTCCCAGGATAGAACACATATCTTGATCCTCCGGTTTCTTCCGGAAGCGCCTGAAGACCGGGGACGGGAACCCCGCCCGTATGCCTGTCCCGAACCGCCGCGAAGCGTGCGGTTCGTTCGGGAACGGAAGATCAGCGCTTCCGTCATATTTGTCAGGTGCGTTTTTGCAAAAGCTTCAGGAGCCGTGCGGCGGCTTCGCGGGTATCGGCGGGATCGCCGAAGGTGGAGAAGCGGAAGAAACCCTCGCCGCAGGCGCCGAAGCCCGCGCCGGGGGTTCCGATGACCTGAATTTCGTTCAGCAGCAGGTCAAAGTATTCCCAGCTTCCGACTCCGTCCGGGCACTTCATCCAGATATACGGCGCGTTTCGGCCGCCCCAGTAGCGGATATCGGCCTGATCCAGCGCCTGCATGAGCACCCGGGCGTTGTCCTTGTAGACCCGGATGTTGTCATGAATCTGGCGCCGGCCTTCCTCCGTGAAAACCGCGGCGCCGCCCCGCTGGAGAATATAGGAGACGCCGTTGGTTTTGGTGGTGCGGTTTCGCACCCACATGGCGTTCAGGGAAAGCCCGCAGCGCTCCAGATCCTTCGGAATCACGGTATAGCCCAGACGGGTGCCCGTGAAGCCCGCGGTTTTGGACAGGGAACAGATTTCGACGGCACAGGTCCGGGCGCCGGGGATTTCAAAAATGCTGTGGGGCAGGTCCTCCTCAATGAAGGCCTCATAGGCGGCGTCGAAGAGAATGAGGGCGCCGCGGGCGTTGGCCCAGGCAACCCAGCGGGAAAGCTGCTCCCGGCTGTAGGCCGCGCCGGTGGGATTGTTCGGGGAACAGAGATAGACCAGATCGGCCTCCAGACCATCCTCCGGCAGGGGCAGGAACTGATTTTCCGGGCCGGAGGGCAGATGCAGGATTTCCCGCCCGGCCATAATGTTCGCGTCCACATAGGCGGGATAGGCCGGCTCCATGATCAGCGCGCGGTTCTTCCGGTCGAAGAGATCCAGAATATCGCCCAGCTCATCGCTGGCGCCGCTGGAAACGAAGATTTCGTCCGGGGAGAGAAGGACGCCGCGCCTCCGATAGTAATCCGCCGCCGCTTCCCGGAAGAAGGGAGCGCCGCACTCCGGCATGTAGCCGTGAAAGCTTTCCTTTGCCGACTGATCGTCTACGGCGCCGTGCAGCGCCCGGATCACGGCCGGCGCCAGGGGAAGGGAGACGTCCCCGATGCCCATGCGGTACAGATGCGAGCCCGGATTGGCCTCCAGATAGGCCTGGGTCTTTTCGGCAATATGATGAAAAAGATAGGATTCCTTCAGATTCGTGTAGCTGAGATTGGGCGTCAGCATGGGATCACCTCCGAACGGAAAAAATGAAAACAAGGCAAAGAATCCTGAAACAGGACGCCTTTGCCTTGCTGGGTGAATGGTATCACTCCGACAGGAAAAATGTCAAGAAAAGAAAGACGCAAAACGAAAGACAGAACAAAGGGAATACAATCAGACCGGGAGGCCGCAGGGGTTTTGGATCCGGCCGGCGGGAACGGGAAAAACAGAAGAATCAGAAACAAAGGGAATACAATCCGCCCTCTTGACAGGGGAAAAGGGGGATGCTAAGATGCGCGCATCAGGGCAAGGGCGCCGTGAAAAGTGGCGCGTCTTGCTCTCTTTCTTTTTATGGGACGCCGGGCGGATGCGCGGACCGATACCGGCTGACTCCGGGCGGAAGGAAACAAAACGGCGTTCCCGGGAAGAAACATGTTGATTGGAGGTCAGAATCATGAGCAGGTATACGAAGGAAGACATCGTCCGCTTGGTCCGGGAAGGGGATGTGGAATTTATCCGGATGCAGTTCACCGATATTTTCGGTCAGCTGAAGAATGTGGCCATCACGGCCAGCCAGATTGAGAAAGCCGTAAACAACGAAATCATGATCGACGGAAGCAGCATAGAGGGCTTCGTCCGCATCAATGAGAGCGATCAGTATCTGCGGCCGGATCTGGATACCTTCGCGATCCTGCCCTGGCGGCCCCAGCACGGGAAGGTGGCCAGGCTGATCTGCGATGTTTTCAACCCGGACGGAACGCCTTTTGCGGGGGATCCCAGAGGCGTGCTGAAGAAGGAGCTGAAGCGGGCGGCGGACATGGGCTATTCCTTCAATGTGGGGCCGGAGATGGAGTTCTTCCTCTTCCAGACGGACGGAAACGGCAGGCCGACCACCACGACCTCCGACGAGGCGGGCTATTTCGACCTGGGGCCGCTGGATCATGGCGAGGGTACCCGGCGGGAAATCTGCATGACGCTGGAGCAGATGGGCTTCGAGATCGAAGCCAGCCATCATGAGGTGGCGGCAGGCCAGCATGAGATTGACTTCAGGTATGCGGATGCCCTGACAGCCGCGGACAACATCATGACCTTCAAGCTGGCGGTGAAAACCCTGGCGCAGAAGAACGGGCTGCACGCGACCTTCATGCCCAAGCCCGTGTTCGGCATCAACGGCAGCGGCATGCATACCAACATGAGCCTTTTCAAGGACGGGAAGAACGTCTTTGCCGATCCCTCCGACAAGCGGGGGCTGAGCAGGGAAGCCTATGCCTTCATCGCCGGCATCCTGAAGCATATCCGGGGCATGGCAGCGATCACCAATCCGCTGGTCAACAGCTACAAGCGGCTGGTGCCCGGCTATGAGGCGCCCTGCTATCTGGCCTGGAGCGCCAGCAACCGCAGCGCCCTGATCCGGATCCCGGCGGCCCGGGGGATGGGAACCCGCGTGGAGCTGCGCTGCCCGGATCCCAGCGCAAACCCCTATCTGAACATGGCGGTCTGCCTGGCGGCGGGCCTGGACGGCATCGAGCAGGGGCTGACCCCGCCGGAGGAAATCACGGAGAATATCTTCGCCATGGACCAGGCCGCCCGCGACGCCCGGGGCATCCGTTCCCTGCCCGGCACGCTGAAGGAAGCGGTCGAATGCCTGAAGGAGGACGAAGTGATCTGCAGCGCCCTGGGCGAGCATGTGCTGGCGCAGTATGTGGAAGGCAAGGAGAAGGAATGGGACGCCTACCGGACCCATGTCAGCCAGTGGGAGACGGACCGCTATCTGGTGATGTACTGATCAGAGCCCGAATGAAATATCAGCGTTTTCTGGAGAAAGGAAGGGATGAAGCCGATGGCGAGAATTGTGGTTGCCAGCCGCTCGGAGGACAGCCGATCAAAGCTTTCCGCGCTTCTGACTTCCTCCGGATTTCAGGTGTTTCGCTGCTGCTGCTCGGGAAGCGAGCTGCGGCGGGCACTGGGCGAAAGCGAAGACTGCGTTGTGGTGATGGTCGGCCTGATGCCCGACTGCATGCCGGACGATCTTCTCTGGGATTACAGGGAAAGCGTCCAGATTCTGCTGATTGCCCGGCAGCCGGCTTTGGACAATGTGGAATCCCCGGAGATCTTCCGGCTGACGCTGCCCGCGTCCGGTCAGGCTGTGATCGGCGCGGTGGAGATGCTGTCCCAGCTGCACCGGATGCGTCTTCCCCGCAGGACAGGGGAGAGCCGGGAGCTGGTGGACCGGGCGAAGGCCATGCTGATGAAACAGAAGAACCTGACGGAACCGGAGGCGCACCGGGCCATGCAGCAGTATGCCATGAACCACGGAATGAAGATGGCGGAATTTGCGAGGCGGATTCTGGAACAGTCGGAGGAAGGCTGCGACGCGCTTCAGTCCGAGAATTGAGCCTGGATCCGGATATAATGTATTATAACGTATTGACACGCGCCCCGGAAAATGGTATGATTCCCGGCAACAGGGCAAGGGGGTCCTGGGGTACGGATCCCTTTGCCCTTTCGATTTTTACGGGAGGAACAGAGCATGTGCGGAATCGTTGGATACACCGGGCGCAGGCAGGCGGCCCCGATCCTGCTGGACGGGCTGGCCAGGCTGGAATACAGGGGATATGACTCCGCCGGGCTGGCGGTGCGGGACGGATCGGCCCCGGCCGAGATGGTGAAAGCTCTGGGAAAGCTTTACCATCTGGCGGACAAGACGGATCAGGGGAGGACGCTGCCCGGCACCTGCGGCATCGGCCATACCCGCTGGGCGACCCACGGGGATCCCAGCCTCCTGAACGCCCATCCGCATGTGAGCGGAAAATGCTCGGGCTCCGGCAGCGGGCCGGTGGAGTGCGACGTGGTGGGGGTTCACAACGGAATCATCGAGAACTTTACGGAGCTGAAGGAAAAGCTGCTTCGCCACAATTATGCCTTTTACAGCGAGACGGACACGGAGGTCGCGGTCAAGCTGGTGGATTACTACTACAAGAAATACAAGATCGGGCCGGTGGACGCGATTACCCGGACCATGGTCCGGGTGCGGGGAAGCTATGCGCTGGCCCTGATGTTCAGGGATTATCCCGGAGAGATCTTTGTGGCCAGAAAGGATTCGCCGCTGGTCATCGGCACGGCGGAGGAGGAGTCCTTCCTGGCCTCCGACGTGCCGGCGATCCTGAAATATACGCGGAACGTCTATTACATCGACAACCTGCAGGTGGGACGGATCAGCCCGGGAGAGGTCCGATTCTATGACCTGAACGGGGACGAGGTGCAGCTGCCCCTGACGGAGATCACCTGGGACACGGCCGCGGCGGAGAAGGACGGCTATGAGCACTTCATGCTCAAGGAGATTCACGAGCAGCCCAGGGCCGTTCGGGACACCCTGAACAGCCTGGTCCGGGACGGAAGGATCAGCCTGGAGGAGACCGGACTGACGGAGGAGATGCTCCGAAGCTTCCGGCAGATCGACATCGTGGCCTGCGGCTCCGCCTGGCATGTGGGAATGGCGTCCCAGTACGTGATTGAGGATCTCGCCGGGGTTCCGGTCCGGGTCGAGCTGGCCAGCGAATACCGGTACCGCAGCATTCCCTCCTCGCCGGACACGCTGGTGATCATCATTTCCCAGAGCGGGGAGACGGCGGACAGCCTGGCGGCGCTGCGGGTCGCGAAGGAACGAGGGGCGGTGACCCTGGCGGTCGTGAACGTCATGGGCTCCACCATCGCCCGGGAAGCGGACCATACCCTGTACACCCTTGCCGGGCCGGAGATCGCCGTGGCGACGACCAAGGCCTACAGCGCCCAGCTGATCGCGATGGACGTGCTGGCGGTTCAGCTGGCCGCGGTGCGCGGAGCGATCACGGAGGAGCAGACCGAGGGCTATCTGAAGGCACTGGCCGCCATTCCGGACCAGATCGGACGGGTGCTGGAGGAGAAGCAGCGGCTGCAGTGGTTCTCCTCCAAAATCGCGAACACGCACGATATCTTCTTCATCGGCCGGGGCCTGGACTATGCCATCAGCCTCGAGGGCAGCCTGAAGATGAAGGAGATCAGCTACATTCATTCCGAGGCCTACGCGGCGGGAGAGCTGAAGCACGGGACGATCAGCCTGATCGAGCAGAATACGCTGGTCATCGGGGTGCTGACCCAGAGCAGCCTGTTCGAGAAGACGGTCAGCAACATGCTCGAGTGCAGGAGCCGCGGCGCGTATCTGATGGGGCTGACCACGAACGGGAATTTCTCCGTGGAGGATTCGGTGAACTTCACCGTGTATGTGCCGAAGACCGATGAGCATTTCATCGCGTCCCTGGCGATCGTGCCCCTGCAGCTGCTGGGCTACTATACCAGCGTGAACCGGGGCCTGGATGTGGACAAGCCGAGAAATCTGGCGAAAAGCGTGACGGTGGAATAAAGCCGGAATCAGGGGACGGACGGGATGCGGATCGGAAGAAAGGGAGGGGAGAAGGCGTGAAGGACAGCACAAAATACATTTTCGTGACCGGCGGCGTGGTTTCCGGACTGGGCAAGGGAATCACCGCGGCTTCCCTGGGACGGCTGCTGAAGGCCCGGGGCCTGAAGGTCGCGGCCCAGAAGCTGGATCCCTATATCAACACGGATCCCGGCACCATGAGCCCCTACCAGCACGGGGAGGTTTACGTGACCGAGGACGGCGCGGAGACAGACCTGGATCTGGGGCACTATGAGCGGTTCATCGACGAGGATCTGAACCGGTATTCCAACCTGACCACGGGCAAGGTCTATGCCAACGTGATCCAGAAGGAGCGGCAGGGAGGCTATCTCGGCTCCACGGTACAGACGATCCCGCATATCACGGACGAGATCAAGCGCTTCATCTACCGGGTCGGGGAAAAGACCGACGCGGACGTGGTCATCACCGAGATCGGCGGAACCATCGGCGACATCGAGAGCCAGCCCTTCATCGAGGCAATCCGGCAGGTCGGCCTGGAAGCGGGCCGGGAGAACGTGCTGTACATCCACGTGACGCTGGTGCCCTATCTGAAGGCCAGCGGGGAGCACAAGTCCAAGCCCACCCAGCACAGCGTCAAGGAGCTGCAGGGGATGGGCATCAGCCCGAACATCATCGTGCTGCGGGCGGACGAGAAGATCACGGATGAGAGCATCTTTTCGAAGATTGCGCATTTCTGCAACGTGAAGGATGACTGCGTCATCGAGAACACTACGCTGCCAACCCTGTATGCGGCGCCGCTGATGCTGGAGAAGGCGGGGCTGGCGGCGGTGGTCTGCCGGGAGCTGGGGCTGAAAAGCCCGGCGCCGAACCTGAAGGACTGGGAAAACCTGGTGGAGCGGATCGCCCATCAGACGCGGACGGTCCGGATCGGCCTGGTGGGAAAATATGTCCAGCTGCATGACGCCTATCTTTCCGTCGCGGAGGCGCTGCGCCACGCGGGCTATGCCCAGGATGTGAAGACGGAGATTGAATGGATCGATTCCGAAAGGCTGACGGAAAACACCGCGGAGGACATCCTGGGCCCGATGGACGGCATCATCGTGCCGGGCGGCTTCGGCGGCCGGGGCATCGAGGGGATGATCCTGGCGGCAAAATACGCCCGGGAGCATCATGTGCCCTATTTCGGCATCTGCCTGGGCATGCAGGTGGCGGTCATCGAGTATGCCCGGAACGCGGCGGGGCTGGCCGGCGCGAACTCCAGGGAGTTTGACGAGGAAGCCCCGCATAAGGTGATCAACTTCATGCCGGGCCAGAACGACGAGATCGACAAGGGCGGCACCCTGCGGCTGGGCCGGTATCCCTGCGTCCTGCAGGAGGGGACCGTGATCGCGGAATGCTACGGCATGACGCAGATCAGCGAGCGGCACCGCCACCGTTACGAATTTGCCAACGAGTACAGGGAGACCCTGCAGCAGGCCGGGCTCTGCCTGTCCGGCCTGTCACCGGACGGCCTGCTGGTGGAAACCGTGGAAATTCCGGGAGAAGAATTCTACATCGGCGTCCAGTTCCATCCGGAATTCAAAAGCAGGCCCAACAAGCCCCATCCGCTGTTCCTGGGCTTTATCGGCGCGGCACTCAGGGCTTCGACGATGGTATAAAACGAAAGTTCACCGGGCGGACGGCTTCTGTTTTCTGTCTGTTTTTCTGCGCTTCAGCTTATTGACAACGGACAAAACAGGGTTATAATGACGCAAAAGCGACGATCAAGGCGAGTAGCCGGGTCAAAACGGCATCCAGAGAGCCCCGCGTTTGCTGCGAGCGGGGAGGCCGCGGATCGGTGAAGTTCCCCTTGTAGGCTTCCCGCTGAAACCGGAAGGGCGCGTAGGCGGCGACGGAATGCGGCCGTTATCATCCGCGGGGCAGATGACTGTCTGCCGCAGAGGCCGCTTTTTGCGGCGAACCAGAGGTGGTACCACGATGCTGAGTCGTCCTTCGGAAAAATCCGGAGGATTTTTTATTTCCGTTTTTTCTTCCCGGCCGGGAGAAAAAGATAAAAAGCAAGAGAAACTGAAGGAGGATACACCATGAAAAAGCTCATTTCCCTGCTGATGGCTCTTTCCCTGATCCTGGGGGTATGTGCGTGCGCATCCGCCGAGGATAAAACCTACAACGTCGGTATTCTGCAGCTGATCCAGCATCCCGCGCTGGACCAGGCGACCCAGGGCTTCAAGGACGCGCTGACGGAGAAGCTGGGGGACAAGGTGGTCTTCGACGAGGGCAACGCCTCCGGTGACTCCAACAACTGCGCCCAGATCGCGGGCCAGCTGGTTTCCAAGCAGGTGGACCTGATCATGGCGAACGCGACGCCGGCCATGCTGGCCTGTGCCACCGCCACCGCTGACATTCCGATTCTGGCAACCTCCATCACCAACTATGAGTCCGCGATGGAGATCGAGCTGACGGCGGAAGGCGCCACCGGGCTGAACGTTTCCGGAACCAGCGACCTGGCTCCTCTGGACGGCCAGGCGGCCATGGTCAAGGAGCTCTTCCCCGACGCGAAGACCGTTGGTCTGATCTACTGCAATGCGGAGCCCAACTCCATCTTCCAGATCAAGACCATCGAGGGTTATCTGACGGAGCAGGGATATGAGTGCAAGCGCTACGGCTTCAACGACTCCAACGATCTGGCTTCCGTTGTGCAGTCCGCCACGGAATGCGACGTCCTCTACATTCCCACGGACAACACCGCTGCGGGAAACACCGAGGCGATTGCCAATATCGTGCTGCCCGCGAAGGTTCCGGTGGTGGCCGGCGAGGAAGGCATCTGCTCCGGCTGCGGCGTGGCGACGCTGACGATCAGCTACTACGACATCGGCTACAAGACCGGTGAAATGGCCTGGGACATCCTGGTGAACGGCGCGGACATTACCGCGATGCCGATTGCCTATGCGCCGCAGTTCACGAAGAAGTACAACGCGGCGAACGCGGCGGAGCTGGGCATCACCATTCCGGAGGACTACCAGCCCATCGAGTAAGCCGGCCCGGGCGGCCCTGCTCCTCCTCCCCGCGCGGATCCGGGAGCGAGGAGCGGTTCCCCTTGGGGGATGGATCCGCAATTCAAAAAGGGACGAGGGAAAACAGCCTTGAACATCGCGCAACTGCTTAATCAGCTGCCCGGCGCCGTCGCCCAGGGACTCATCTGGGGCGTGATGGCGATCGGGGTATACATCACCTTCCGCATTCTGGATATCGCGGATCTGACGGTGGACGGCTCCATCGCCACCGGTGGCGCCGTCGCGGCGATCCTGATCACCAACGGGGTTCATCCCTGGCTGGCGACGCTGATCGCCTTCGCGGTCGGTATGACGGCCGGAGCCGTGACCGGCGTGCTTCATACCGGCATGGGCATTCCGGCGATCCTGTCCGGCATCCTGACCCAACTGGCGCTGTATTCGGTCAACCTGCGGATCCAGGGCATCGGCACGGATCTGGGCTCCCGGGCGAATGTGCCCATGAGCATCAACAAGTACAAGAACATGCTGGTGTCTCTGCGGAATGTGGGGCATCTCAGCCTGGACAACCCGATCTGGCTGATGCTGCTGATCTCCCTGATTCTGATCGGCGTGATGTACTGGTTTTTCGGGACGGAATACGGCTGCGGGCTGCGGGCGGTCGGCGCCAATCCGCAGATGGCGAGAGCGCAGGGCATCAACACCAACACCGGCAAGGTGATCGGCCTGATGATTTCCAACGGCCTCGTCGCCTTCTCCGGCGCGCTGATGGCCCAGTATCAGGGCTTCTCGGATGTGTCCATGGGCCGCGGCGCGATCGTGATCGGCCTGGCCGCCGTGATTATCGGAGAGGTGATTTTCGGAAAGCTGTTCCGGAATTTCGCCCTCAAGCTGCTGGCGGTTTCCCTCGGCGCGATCATTTACTATCTGGTGATTCAGGTGGTGCTCTGGCTGGGGCTGAACACGGATGATCTGAAGCTGCTGACCGCGCTGGTGGTGGCCCTGTTCCTGGCCATGCCCTACTGGAAATCGCGGATCAGCGCCCGGAAACAGAAGGGGGGCGTGAGCGTTGGCTGAGTCGGATATGCTGGTTCTGCAGGACATTCGGAAAACCTTCAATCCGGGAACCATTGTGGAGAAAAAGGCGCTGACCGGCGTGGATCTGACCCTGCGGAAGGGGGATTTCGTGACCGTCATCGGCGGAAACGGCGCCGGCAAGAGCACGATGCTCAACGCGATCGCCGGATCCTTTCCGATCGACCGGGGGACGATTCTCCTGGGCGGAAGGGATGTGACCCGCCTTCCGGAACACAAACGGGCAGCCTTCCTCGGCCGGGTTTTCCAGGATCCCATGATGGGCACGGCCGCCTCCATGAATATTGAGGAAAATCTGGCGCTGGCCGGCCGCCGGGGACAGTACCGGGGCCTTCGCTGGGGGATCACCGCCCGGGAGCGGGAAATCTACCGGGAGAAGCTGTCCGCGCTGGAGCTGGGACTGGAAAGCCGGATGGGCAGCAAGGTCGGGCTCCTTTCCGGCGGACAGCGCCAGGCGCTGACGCTGCTGATGGCTACGCTGAAACAGCCGGAGCTGCTTCTGCTGGACGAGCACACCGCGGCGCTGGATCCCAAGACCGCCGAGAAGGTGCTGAATCTGACCAGACGGCTGATCGCGGAGAACGGGCTGACGGCGCTGATGGTGACGCACAACATGAAGGACGCCCTGGCCCTCGGAAACAGAATGATCATGATGCATGAGGGCCGGATCATTCTGGATCTGGATGAAAGTCAGAAGGCGCATATGACCGTCGAGGACCTGCTGGAGCAGTTCGAGCAGGCCAGCGGACGGGAGCTGGCCAACGACCGCATGCTGCTGACCAACTGAAACGGACGGACATTTGAATCCGTTTTTCCGCCTGCTCCATTCGGCTGTTTCTTTTTTCAAAAAGGCAGTCAAAACGCGGGAGCAGTGCTATAATCGTTCCCGGAAACTGAAAAAAGCGTGAAAGAGGTCAGAATGCATGAGCACATTGATCCGTGAAAACAAGCCTTCCCGCGGCCTTCTCCGTTCCAACCCGGTTCTGAGCCGCCTGAGCAAAATCACCGAAAGGTCTCAGGACAATGCGGCGACCTATGCGGGAATTGCCCGGAAAACCTCCTTTTTTCTGCTGATGACCCTGGTGGGCCTGGTGGCGCAGCTGGTGGTGATGAACGCCATGGGAAACGAGCCGGCCTGGCAGGAGATCACGGTCTACGAAAAATTCACCCTGGAGCTTACGCAGAAGGAAGCGGTGATCTTCGCCGCGGTCGTGATTCTGGGTTTTATTGCCGAGCTGGTGGGTATTTTCGTGAGAAAGACCATTCCCGTGACCGGAACGCTGTATTCGATCAGCCAGGGCTATGTGATTTCCTTCCTGGTGTTCAAGGTGCTGAATGGCTATGAGTACCTGGGGATGGAGGCGCTTCTGCTCACCGTGGCCGTGGTGTTCGTGATGAGCTGGCTGTATTCATCCGGGATTGTGAAGGCGGACAGTAAATTCCGGACGGTGCTGCTCAGCCTGATGCTCGGCAGCCTGGCGTTCGGACTTCTGACCTTTATCGGCTCGCTGATCCCGGCCACCCGCCCCTTTGTTCAGACGATGATGAACAATTCCTTCCTGGTGATCGCGATGGATGTGATCGGCCTGGTCATTGCCGCGCTGTTCCTGATCAGCGATTTTTCCACGATCGACAGCTGCGTGAAGGAAGGATATCCCAGGGAATATGAATGGGCCGGCGCCTTTGGCCTCGTTTTTACCGTGATCTGGATTTATCTGAAGATTCTGGATCTGCTGATGGAGCTCAACGGGAAGAACAGCAAGGACTGACGGAGACCCGGAACTCCGCGCGGAAGCTGTCGGCCGGGGCGCCGGTGATCTTCAGGCGCCAGAGGCTGCCCGGCCAGTTCCGGGCCATCCGGGCGTCGGTGACCGGGATTTCCTCGGCCTCGGCCCGCATTTCCTCCGGAAAGGTCAGGACCGCGGAGCCGGTTTGGACAGCTGAGGGCTGAAGGACCGGCTTATTTCGAAGCATAAAGACCCAGGTAATCCTCTCTTCTTTTTCCAAACAGCCTTCATCCCGAAGGGTTAGACCCTCCGGGGTCAGGCTCAGGCTCCTGCGCAGGGCTTTGACGCCGGCTTCCTCCGGATAGGCGCCGGAGATGTCCAGCGCCAGACCGTCCGGGGTGGCTTCCACCCCGGACGCGGCATACTGCGTTCCGACCCTCTGCTCGACCCCGCCGATCAGCGGGAGGTTATGATATTCGCTCCGGACATTCCAGAGGGTATAGCGCTCATCGGAGAAGGTTTTGGCCGTGTAGGTCATGTTTCCGGCATCCACAATCACGGGCTCGCCGTCCTCCAGCAGGATGAAGGTGCCCACATCATTGTGATTGTGGCTTTCCCCGTTGTGCCCGCCCTTGCAGGCCAGGATCCATCTGCCTTTTTCCAGCACGCGGACCTGCAGATTCGGCAGGTATTCATCCTTGGGGGCGGCCGGCGCGTCCCCGGGCAGCTCCAGGGCGGGATGCAGCATCAGATCCAGCGCCCGGGTCAGATGGGGGACATCGGAAAGCTGATCGCGGGGCTGACCGCGCATGCGGGTACCGAGGGCGCAGAGGGCCGGATCGCCGATCATTTCGCCGGCCCGTTCCAGCCGTTCGCCGCTGATGAAGGGCCTGGCGTCGCAGTCCGCGAAGTTCATGAACCAGCCTCCGGAGAGGGCGGCCCTGCGGGGGAAGGCCATGATATTCCGGATCAGGGGATCATCGCGGAAGCTCATGACGCCGTCGGTCACCTTCTCCAGGATGCACAGACAGTCCAGCAGCGCGCCGCCGGCCATGTTCCAGTAGCCCGCGCCTTCGTCGCAGCCGCCGTCCGCCGGGAGGACGGCCAGATATCTGTCCAGCATGCCACAGGCGCGCTCCAGCAGGGCGGCCAGCTTCTCCCCGGGCATGGGATCCAGACAGGCGGAGACCATGACATTGGAGATGATCCAGGGGGTCCAGTTGATCAGATCCTTCCGGCGGAAGCCCATCCACCAGAAATCGTCGTTTTCCATGAAGGGCCTGAGGATACGGCGGCGGATTTCGGACTGAATTCTCCGGCGGAGAACCGGACTTACCGCGTCCAGCCTGTCGCCCAGGAGCGCGCTGCAGAGGCTCAGAATCATGCCGGTCTGGGCGCTGAAGAGATCAATATAGATCCGATCCGGATCCGGGAGAGGGTATTCGGCGGGCGTCGGGGCCCCGGGAATCGGATTGATGTTGTGGGCGCTGATGACCCAGGCGGTTTCCTCGCAGATCATCCAGATTCCGTCCACCGCCTCCGTCAGGTCCGCGTCAGGACGGACGCACTGCTCCATCACGGCGGCGCAGAGCTTCCTGCGGCGGGTGAAATAGGGCGTCTCATCCGCTGCGCGGCTCCCGGTCCGGACAAAGGCCAGGAAGTCACTTGCGGTTCTCATCGGCCAGGGGACGGCCCTGAATTCTTCGGCCAGGCGGAGAACCTCCTGCCGTGTTTCCTCCGGGACAACGGCCCAGGCGTCCCGGTCTCCGGCCGGAGGATAGAGGAGACGGTTTTCCTCCCGAATCAGATCCCTGAGGGAATGGGCGGCCAGATATTCCTGAAACATGGGGTGCTCCTTCGTTCAATCAGTTTCGGTTCAGGGAAAGTCCTGCCCGTTCCATGGCAGCGACCAGGACGGGGATCAGGACGAGCTGCAGAATAATGCCTGGAACGGCGTTGGTGACGGCGCCCGCCAGGAACAACGCCCAGGTGAAGGAGCTTCCGGACAGGCCCGCCAGAATCACCCGCACGGCGCCCCAGACGAGGCGGCCCGCAATCATGGAAATCAGCAGAACCGCATAGAGCATTCCCTTTCGGCGGGGCAGCTTCCGGCGAAGGAACCCCGCCATGCCGCCGTAAACCGCCAGCTCAAAGGCCATGGCCACGGCACCGGGAAACAGGGCTGGCATGCCGAACAGCACGGAGCGCAGAAGGGGAGCGATGAAGCCCACCGCCAGGCCCCAGGGCCAGCCGCACATGAAGCCGCACAGCAGCGCCGGAATATGCATCGGACACAGCGCCGAGCCGATTTCGGGAATCTGGCCGGTCACGAAGGGAAGCACCATGGCAAGGGCGAGGTACAGCGCCGCATAGGTCAGACGGCGGATCTGCAGGGAAGTCATTTCAATTTTACGCATGCTTTTCCACCAACTCCCGGATGTGATTCATAGCGTCCTCCAGAATCGCCGCGGAGCCCTTCACCACCCCCGCCACATAGGTGCTGCACAGGTTCATGGGAATCAGGACCCGATAAGCGGTGCTGGATGCGACGGCATTGGCCATGGCCGGAGAGATTTCGCCCATCATGGCGTCCGCGGTGGCGATGCCGAGAGGACCCACGATGATCTGCGCGGTGCGGCAGGCCACGATCACGGCGTTTTCGCCGGTGGCGAGCTGATCGGCGCAGTTGCTGTTCATCATGTTCTCCGTGGCCATGCTGTTGGTTCCCACGGCTGAAAGATGGGCCTCCGGGCAGGTTCTGCGGATGCTTTCCAGCAGCTTCCGGCCCAGCCGTCCGCCCTGGCCGTCGATGACGAGAATGTTCATGGTCAATCCTCCCTGTAATAATACGTTCCCGCGGGGAGCGTCCCGGCGGCTCCGAAGGGAATCCCGCCGGTCATCATATAAAAAAGGCACCAGAAGCCATTTTCGGACGGCCTTCGGCACCTTCATGATACCGGCATTTTCCCGGAGCCTTCTTATCGGAACAGCCTGCTTGTGCAGGCATAAAGACAGCTTGTGCTGACAGAGCGGAGAATATCACAGGGGCCCCTTTTTGTCAATGATCAGGAAGGCGTACAGAAAAGCCTCAATTCCTGTTTTCTCTTTGCCTGCATGAATCGCTGCCGAAACGAGCCTCTTGACAGGTGAAAAAACAGTAAGTATAATCAGTTATACAAATCATACTTTTTATACGGAAAGGATGCAGATCAATGGAAGCTCCCAAAGGAAAGTACGCATGGACCGCAACCGTAGGCGAAAAAGGGCAGATCGTGATTCCCAAACAGGCACGCGAACTCTTCGGAATCAATCCGGGCGACACGTTGATTCTGCTCGGCGATGAAGCGTCTGGTATAGCCATTCCGCCCAAAGCCGCCTTTAACGAATGGTACAGCAGGGTTTTTGCCGAAAAAAGGGAGAATGAGGGATGAAAAAAATCGCTGTTTTCTGTATCCCTGCACACGGCCATACCAATCCGATGCTGCCGGTCGTCAGAGAACTTGCCGCGCGCGGCGATGAAGTGCGCTTTTATTCTTTCAGCGAGTTTCAGGAAAAAATCGAGCAGACCGGCGCGGCTTTTGTAGGCTGTGACAGATTTCTTCCGGAACTGACGGTTCGGGAAGCGGAAAACCTGAAGAAAGTCTCCGCGACGGAAATGACCCTTCAGGATATCAGAATCACCGCCGCAATGGACACGTTTCTGCACGATGAGTTTACGTCTTTCCGTCCGGATGTGGTCTACACGGATTCCGTGTGCTTCTGGGGGAAGCTGAACGCATGGAAATATGATGTTCCGATGGTCGTGTCCACAAGCACATTTGCGTTTAATCAGATGTCCTCCACATACATGAAGAATACGCCGGGAGAGATGGCCGGGCTGATTCTGGGGCTTCCGAAGGTTTCCAGGGAGCTGAACAGGCTGAAGGCTTACGGCTATAAGGTGAAGGGACTGTTTTCTCTGATCCGGAGCGACAATCAGACGGATTCGGTTGTTTACACTTCCAAGAGATTTCAGCCTTACCCGGAGAGCTTCTCGGATCACTATCTCTTTGCCGGGCCTTCCCTGATGACCGATACCAAGCCGGATAAGAATCATGACCGTCCGCTTGTGTATATATCGCTCGGCACAGTGATCAATGACCGTCCGGATTTTTACGCCAAATGCATCGAGGCCTTCAGGGGAGAAAACATGGATGTGATTCTCTCCTGCGGAAAGTCCGTGGATCTGTCCGGCCTTGGGAAACTCCCGGAAAACATCCGGGCCTTTGACACGGTCAATCAGCTGGATGTCCTTTCCAAAGCGGATGTGTTCATCACACACTGCGGGATGAACAGCGTATCCGAAAGCCTTTATATGGCTGCGCCGATGGTTTTATATCCTCAGACCAATGAACAGGAAGCGGTTGCGAGAAGAGTCCGTGAACTGGGCGCAGGAATTGATCTGAAGGATGATTCCGCCGACGGGATCCGGAACACAGTAAAAATGATTCTGCAGAACCCGGCCTACAGGAAGGCCGCGCAGGAATGCTGTGACGATTTCAGGCATTGTCCGGGCATAAAAGGCGCTGCGGACTTTATCGAAAATGCTCCGCATTCCTCGGACGGGGTCGATCTCATCAGGGATCTTGGGAAGGCAAGCGTCGGACTGCAGGTGGGGTACAGCGCGGTCACCATTCTCCTTGCAAATCTCCTTTTTCGCTTCATCGACATCAAGTATCTGTGGATTTACATCGTTTTGGCTGTCGTTTTATCCGTGCCCGTCAATAAGATGCTTCAGAAGGCAGTCTATAAGCGGCTCTGCAGAAAAAACAGACAAAGCACCCGTTAAAAGAGTATATTTCGGGATTGCGGTCTGATCCACGGCGGCCGGTGAGGTGCTGTCGTTCCTCGAGCCGGGAACCTACGAGATCTACGCCGGCGGTTCCTGCCTGGATGAGCGGGCAAAAACACGGATCAGCCTGTGAGGGGGAGTCCGTGATTTATAGGGAACGGATGATTTCACGTCCCGGATGAAACGTGGTATAATCGCGGAAAAGAGGAAACTCTGACGAAGGAAAGGGGAATCCGGATCATGACAGGAAAAGTGACAAATCAGATGATTCAGGCGTGGAACGGGGAATATGAGGCGAACCGGGAGAGAAAGCTGGCGTCGCTGGCGCTGAGCAAAAGTTCGCTGAACGCGGTGGCCTTTTCCCAGGAAAAGGCGAACGCCATGCATCAGAAATTCTCCGTGGAAGTGAAAACCATGGAGGTGGCGGATCAGAAGCATTCCGGCCGGTGCTGGCTGTTCGCGGCCACCAACGTGCTGCGGGAGCATATCGGCAAAAAGCTGGGGATCGAGAACTTTGAGCTTTCCCAGAGCTATCTGGCTTTCTGGGATAAATTCGAACGCTGCAACTATTTCCTGGAGGCCATGATCGATCTGGCGGATCTGCCGGAGAACGACCGGACGGTCAGCTTCGTGCTGCAGACCGGTGTCCATGACGGCGGCCAGTGGGATATGTTTGCGAACATCGTTGCCCGCTACGGCATTGTGCCGAAGGACGCCTTCGATGAGACCTGGCAGTCCTGCAACACCAGGGAGATGAATTACGCGCTGAACCGGGCGCTGAAAGCCGAGGCCGTCTGCCTGCGCCGCATGGCGCGGGAGGGAAAGCCCGCGGAAGAAATCCAGGCGGAGAAGAACCGGGCGCTGGGCAGGATCTACGCGTTCCTGTGCTCCTGCTATGGGCGGCCGCCGGAATCCTTCGATTTTGAATACTATGATCAGGATAAGGTTTATCATGCGGAACGGGGACTGACTCCGACCGCCTTCGCGGAGAAATATGTGGCCGATCTGCTGGCGGAAACCGTCTCCTGCATTCACGCCCCGACGAAGGACAAGCCCTGGCATCGGACCTATACGATCCGGCTGCTGGGCAATGTGGTCGGAGGGAAACCCGTGAAGCACCTGAACCTGCCGATGGAGGAGCTGAAGGCGGCGATCATCGCGCAGCTGAAGGACGGCAAGGTGGTATGGTTCGGATCCGACGTCGGACATTATGGGGAGCGGGAGCTGGGCCTGTGGGACGATCAGAGCTTCAACCTGGAGCTGCTGACCGGGCTGCCCATGGAGATCAGCAAGGAAGACGCGCTGGATTACGGCTTCGCGGCGATGAACCACGCGATGTGCCTGACCGGCGTGAACCTGGTGGACGGGAAGCCCACCCGCTGGAAGATTGAGAACAGCTGGGGCGACAAGAACGGCGAAAAGGGGTATTACGTCTGCTCCGATACCTGGTTTGACGCATACGTCTTCCAGGCGGCGATCGAAAGGAAGTATCTGGGAAATCTGGCCGGGCTGGCTGATCAGGAGCCGGTGGAGCTGGATCCCTGGGATCCGATGGGGACCCTGGCCTGAAACAGACGGAGAGGCTTTTTCCCCGAGGAAAAGCAGGAGAGCAGCCGCGGAGAGGGCTGCTCTCCTGCACACAGATCCGCTGAACGGGAGCTTCCGGATCTTTCCGGTGAAACGTTCAATATCCGTGACACAAAGGAGAAAAAGATGGATTCCAAGATGACAAGGAAACTGGGATTCGGCACGATGCGGCTGCCGCTGACCGATCCCGAAGGGTAGAAAACCTATTTTTCCGCAGATTTAATCAGGACACTTTGATCATCGGGCAGACGATACGCTTCAAAGTAGGCGTTTTCCAAAGGGATCCATCGCGCATGAAACTGCTTCATGGACGCGGCGGATTCTCTTGCAAGAAGCCGGGCTTCCCGCATCTCCCAGGGGGCATCCAGGAAGAGACGCACATCGGCGTGTTCCCGGAGGACGGGAAGATTGCAATAGCTGCCTTCCAGAATCAGAACCCGCGAATCGGGAAGCTGCTCTTCCGGCAGCAGGGTATCTCTCCTGCAGTCATATCTGCGGAATTTGACAGGGTCTCCCTTCGTGAAAGGAATCACGACCTCTTTGGCCAGCCGTTCCGCGTCGCAGTTTCCGCCGGGAACAGCCAGGCGCTCGGGCGTTTTCTGCGCGTGCGGTATCACAAAATCATCCGTATGCACCACATTTCCCTGGAAAACCCGGGCCAGCTTCCGGGCCAGCGTAGTCTTTCCGGAGGCGCAGGGACCGTCCAGGGTAATCAGCAGGCGGTTCAAACCGATACCCTTTTCATCAATGCTCTGAACAGCCTTCATGCAGGGGATCCAATCCGAGGAGATCACCCGATAGGCGGGATGATTCTTTTCCCTGTAAGCGGCGGAATGAGACGGCAGCCATTGCTCATTCAGAATCGAGTCCAGCGCTGTATCCTTCTTCAGACCGTATTCGCCGGATCGAGCGATCCGCCTGCAGCAATCGTACACATCCTGCCGGGTAAACGGCATTTCACAGCCGGATGTCAGCATCAGGCCTGCGATGGTCCGGGGCTGAAGATGCGCGGCCCTGGCCGGGCGCAGATTCAGCCTGCACCAGGCCGGACTGAGGAGCTCAAGCATCGGTTCTGCGGGATCGGACGCAAGCTCATCCATTTCACGGGCGATATACCGGGTGACCTGGTCCCGGCTCTGCAGCAGATGCCCGACACCCAGCATGGCCTGAAAAACAAACTTCACCGCATCCTCCTGCTGCATGGCAGGTGTGCGGAGACACTGTTCTTTCAGCAGACGCAGGATCTCCTGCTCAAAAGCTTCCCTGGTCATGAATCCAAGTTCCTTTCCTATGAGATGCGGCAGGATCATTATCGGTTCGGGAAAAGCTCCGTCCGCTCCTTCATTATAGTGAACAAAGATCACCTGGCAAGCATGATTTATCACTGTATTTTTTCAGCGCGGCAGGCAGGACAACCGGATTGCATTCTGCAAAAGCCCGCCGAGGACTCCGCCCCCAGGTCCGGGACAGAACAACGACATAAAAAGCCCTCTGATCCGCGGATGATGAATCCGCGGCAGAGGGCTGAATCATGTGATTCCGGTGTTTCCCTGCGTTTCAAAAACACGCGCCTGGTTCTGTCTGCGCTCCGGGATTATGTCCAGGAGCAGAAAAAGACTGTATTCATCGTGACCCACGAAAACGATGCGATGCAATATGCCGACAGGAGCTTCCGGATGGACGGCGGGCAGCTGATCACCGCAGCGGACAGGAAGCGCACTGAGCCGGCGTGAATCTCTTGACATGGATGGGTTTTATAGCCTTCTTTGCCTATCCTACAGGACCTTCTCATCGGGGAAGTACCTCCTTCTAGGCTTCAGGGATGATTCTATGGATAAGCTGCCTGGGGAACAAGACTCAGGGGCGGAGGACGGCGCTGGTCTGGGAACCCAGGGTCAGCATGCCGTCTTCCAGGGAGGCGCCGCCCTCGCCGGGCACGGCCTCCAGCACCGCCGCGATCCGGGAGAGAGGCAGATCCGTGACCTCCCGCAGGTCCACGGACAGTTCCTTCCCCGTCGTGTTGTGGAACACGGCGGCGTACCGGCCGTTCCACTGGCAGACAAAGCCGCCCATCTTGGTTCCCTTCAGCTCCAGGGCGGTATAGGTGCCCCGGGCGATTTCAGGATTGGCTTTGCGGACCATCAGCAGCTTCTTGTAATGATTCGGCAGGCTGCCCTTCATGGCCAGCAGGTCCTTCACGGTATAGGTTGACTGCTTGGTATAGGTGGCGCCCTGGGGATCCCGCACCGTATCCCCGTCGCCCCAGAGCATCCGGAGCCGGCGGTTGGCGTCGGTGTTCGCGCCGCCCCGGGCGCCGCGCAGGCCGATCTCCTCGCCGTAATAGATGAAGGGGGAACCCGGAGTCAGCAGATACAGATTCGCCGCCATGGCCATTCTGCCGCCGGCCATGGGCAGATAGCCCGCCGCCCGGTCCGTGTCATGATTGGCGATAAAGGGGATGTTCATGGCCTCCGGGGAGATGCCCGCCAGGGTTTCCAGATATCTCTGGGTTGCCCGGGTCAGCCGGTTCACGTCCCCGGCCTTGGCGGTTTCGGCGATCAGGCCTTCCGCCTGGCTGGTTTCAAAGTGAAAGCAGTTCACGCAGGCGGAATAGCGGTTGGTGACGCCTTCGCCGTCCCAGACTTCCGCCACGGTATAGACCTCCGGGTTCTGCTTCTTCAGCTCCCCGATATACCAGCTCCAGAATTCTATATTTTTGTCATGCTCGCCGAAGTACGGATACTTGGCCGCGTCGAAGCGGAAGCCGTCCACGCCCATGGCCAGATACCGGCGGCCGATGCCCAGCACGGCTTCGCGCACCTGGGGCAGATCGAAATTCAGCTCCGGCATCTCCGTGGAAAAGTTGGACTCATACTGGATTCCGGCGGAGGGCAGACGCGTGAAGACCCGCCCGGCGGGCGGCGTTTCCTGCTCCGGCAGCCAGCAGTACCAGTTGTAGTAGACATTGTCCACGCTGCCGGTGATGTGGGCGTTGGCAAAGCGCCGGAACCAGGCATGATTCCGGCCGGTGTGGTTCAGGGGCAGATCGAGGATCAGCTTCACATCCCGCGCGTGGCACAGGTCGATCAGCTCCTGCAGATCCTCCATCGTGCCGAAGACCGGATCGATGGTTTCATAGTCCGTCACGTCATACTTGTGATAGGAGGGGGAAGCGAAAATCGGCGTCAGCCAGAGGCCTTCCACCCCCAGGCTCCTGCCGGAGGCCGGGTCGCCGTCGTTCAGATAATCCATGCGGTTGATGATGCCCCGCAGGTCGCCGATGCCGTCCCCGTTGGAGTCCGAAAAGGAGCCCACAAAGATTTCATAGAAGACCCGGTGCTGATCTGAGATGTCCCATCCCTCCTGAAATTCCGGTGCGCTGACGATCACTTCCGATCCCTCCTCCCCGGCCCTGGCCGCGTTGATTTCGAGCAGGGCGGGCAGGGCAAGAATGGCTGCCAGCACGCACAGTATCCGCCTGATCATGGCTGTTCCTCCTGTGATGATTGCTGGGAATATTATATCAGGTATTTCTTGCCAGCGAAAGGAAAACGTGTTATATTCGCCAAAAAAGAGCGAAGGATGCGCCCGTTTTATGAAATATTTTCTTCAGGAATCCGACCTGGCTGCCCAGCGCCGGAAGGTCCGCCGGCTGCAGGCTTCCGCCAGGGCTCTCGGCCTGGCGGGGCTGCTTGGATTTATTCTGCTGTGTATATTTACCCGGACCGGCAATGCCGCGTTGATGCTGAGGCTGGGCTGGGCATGCCTGATCGCATCCGGCCTGGGGGTGATCCTGCTGCTGGTCTTCGGACTGATGCCGGAAAAAGCCCGGCTGACCCACTGGGAAGGCCTGATGCAGGCAGAGCCCGAATGGCGGGAGGGCGTCTTCCGGGTGACGGCGGAGCGGTTCCGCATTCCCAGAAGCGTGGTCACCCGTCGGGTGCTGCTGCAGCGCGGGGAGGAGGAGCTCCGCCTGAACCTGGACGAGAGCTGGGTTCCCCAGGCCCCGCCGGAGGGCGCCCTGGTGCGGATCGCGACGGTGCGCAAGTTTGTCATCGGGGCTGAGATCCTGCAGGCTCCCGCCGCGGTGAAGGCGTCCCCGGCGCCCACGGGGCGCGGGGCAGAGATCCGCGCAAAGCTTTCCTCCGCGTTTTTCCTGGGAATGATGTGGATCATGCTGGCCCTGCTGGTGGGAGGCTTCGTGTTCAATCAGATCACCGAGACCTCCGAGGACCGGAAGATTACGATCTTCGCGGACGCGGAGCTGCGGAACGCGCCGGCCCTGGCGGAGAAGCTGGAGCGGTTGCTTCAGCCGCCGGCCCGGATGGTGAAGATTCATCCCTTCTCCTACGCCATGTTCAACGGAGAGGCGCTGCGCCGGGCGGACCTGTACATCGTGCCCGCCTCCCGGACGGAGGAGTACAGGGAATGGTTCGCACCGCTGCCGGAGGAGCTGCGGGACCGGGAGGATCCCCTGCAGCCGGGAGGCATCCGGGTGCGGGATCCGGAAAGCGGCCTGGCAGTCCGGGGGGAAACCATCCTTTATGACGCGTCCCTGCCGGAGCCCGAGGTCTACTGGCTCTTCTTCGGCAAGAACTCGCTCCATCTAACGGAGGAGGACCGCAACGCGGTGCTGGCGGCCCAGGGACTGCTGGCGCCGTAGCGGGAAAGGGAACAGAAAAATCTGTAAGGAGGCTTTCGGAATGAACGGAATAAAGGGAATGCTGACGTTCCTGCTGATCCTTTGCCTGTGCGTCCCGGCGGCAGCCGCCGCGGCGGGGGAGGAGACCTCCTCCTTATATGTCCGGAAGGTGGATAATCTGCCGGAGGACTTTCTTTTCGGCATGGATGTATCCAGCGTGATCGCCGAGGAAAAGAGCGGCGTCCGCTACCGGGACTTCGACGGGCAGGAGAAGGACCTGTTCCGGATTCTGGCGGACAGCGGGATCAACACCATCCGGGTGCGGGTCTGGAATGATCCCTATGACGCGGAAGGGCATGGCTTCGGCGGAGGAAACTGCGACATCGGCACCGCGGTGGAGATCGGGAAAAGAGCCGCGGCCTGCGGGATGCAGCTGCTGGTGGACTTCCACTATTCCGACTTCTGGGCAGATCCCGGAAAGCAGATGGCGCCCCGGGCCTGGGCGAAGATGGAAATCGAGGAGAAGACCCGGGCGGTGTATGACTTTACCCTGGATAGCCTGAACCGGCTGAAGGAGGCCGGGGTTCCGGTGCGGATGGTGCAGACCGGAAACGAGACGAACGGCCGGCTCTGCGGCGAGAAATCCTGGATGAATATCGCCTACCTGATGGATGCCGGCGCCCGGGCGGCGCGGGAGGTGTATCCGGAAGCGCTGGTGGCGGTGCATTTTGCCAATCCGGAAAATACGGAAAGCTACCGCACCTACGCGAAGAAGCTGGACTATTATGAGAAAAACGGGCTCATTCATTACGACGTGTTTGCCACCTCCTACTATCCCTACTGGCACGGAACCCTGGAAAACCTTTCCGCCATCCTGACGGAAATCGCGCAGACCTACGGCAAGCAGGTGATGGTGATGGAAACCTCCTATGCCTGGACGGAGGAGGACAGCGATTTTTCCGGCAACACCATCGGCGGGGGCGGGGGAATTACCCGGGACTATCCCTTCACCGTGCAGGGGCAGGCCAACAGCGTGCGGAACATCACCGACACCGTGGTGAACGGAACGCCGGCAGGCATCGGCGTGGTCTACTGGGAAGGCGCCTGGATCACCGTCGGGCGGAACAGCTGGGAGGAGAACCATCGACTGTGGGAGGAATACGGCTCCGGCTGGGCTACCAGCTATGCCGCGGTCTATGATCCCGACGACGCCGGGAAGTATTACGGCGGCAGCGCGGTGGACAACCAGGCCTTCTTCGACCCGGAGGGCCGGGCGCTGGAATCCCTGAAGGTTTTCCGGCTGATGCGGGAGGGAAACGAGATCCCTGCGGCGGCGGACGCGCTGGAAGAGCCCGAGATCGTCTGCGACCTGAGCATGCCGCTGGAGCTGCCGGAAGCCGTGAACGCGATCATGACGGACAATTCCCGGCAGCCTGTTCCGGTTGTGTGGCTCCTGACGGAAGAGGAGGACCGGCGGATGCACGAATCCGGACCCGCCCAGTACGAGATCACCGGCGAGGCCGGAGGGATGGAAGCCCGGTGCCGGGTTTCCATGATCCGATACAACTATCTGACGGACTACAGCTTCGAGGAGGGCGGGGAAGCCTGGCGCTTCACGGACCTGCGGAAGGCGGATGAGCTGTATGTGGAGGAAAAGAAGAACGACTCCCTGACCGGAAGCAGGCACGCCCATTTCTGGAGCGCGGCGCAGGACAGCGTGGAATTCAGGCTGGAGCAGACCGTGCAGGAGCTGCCGGAGGGAGATTTCACCTTCTCCGTGGCGGTGATGGGCGGGGACTGCGGGCAGACGGATATCTATGCCTATGTCCTGGTGGATGGGAAGGAGGCGGCCCGGTCGGAGCAGATTCCCATCGCCGGATACGGCAGCTGGAATACGGGGGTGATTCCCTCCTTTGCGCATCCGGCGGGCACGGAGGTGACCGTCGGCATCTACGTCAGGTGCCAGGGGCAGGGGAACGGCGCATGGGGCAAAATCGACGACGCGCTGCTCAATTCCGCCCGGTAGCGCAATCCGCTGCCGCGCCGGAAGATCCCTTCCGGAGCCGGGCCGGGGAACATCCCGGCGCTGACGGCGGCAAAGGAACAGAGAGCTTCAGAGGCGATTTGGAGGTTGACAATTCCGGCCGGGTGTAGTAGACTTTCTCCAACTAAAGCAGAGACAGACGCTGCCTTGAAACAGGACGGCTGTTTCTGCCATTCAATAAAGAAAGGGGATCTACCAAATGAAAAAACTTCTTGCTTTTGTGCTGGCTGCCGTGATGGCGCTGTCAGTATGCCTGACTGCTTCGGCTGAGCTGGCCGGCACATATGACATCACCATCTGGGTGGCGGAAAACGCTGTGGCCCTGACCGAAAAGCAGGTTCAGGACTTCAACGCGACCAACACCGACGGCATCGTGTTCAACGCCACGATCGAAGCGGTTTCCGAAGCGGACGCCGCGACCCAGATGATCACCGACGTGGAAGCGGGCGGCGACATCTTCTGCTTCGCACAGGATCAGTTTGCCCGTCTGGTGCAGGCCAACGCGCTGGCGAAGCTGGGCACCAAGGCGGCGGAAACCGTGACCGCCAACAATGACCCGGCCACCGTGGCGGCCTCCACCTCCGGCGACGTGCTGTACGCCTATCCGCTGACCGCTGACAACGGGTACTTCATGTACTACGACAAGAGCGTGATTCCGGAAGAAGACGTGGACTCCATGGAGAAGCTGATCGCCGACTGCGAAGCCGCGCAGAAGTACTTCGCCTTCGAGCAGCAGACTTCCGCCTGGTACCTGGCTTCCTTCTTCTTCGCCACGGGCTGCAAGTCCGAGTGGAAGACGGATGACGAGGGCAACTTCATCTCCGTCAACGACACCTTCAACAGCCCCGCCGGCCTGATCGCCGTCAAGGGCATGAAGAAGCTGGTCAGCTCTCCCTTCCATCTGAGCTCCGGCTCCGTGAATGAATTCAACTCCGGCGCGGCCATCGTGGTCAGCGGCACCTGGGACTACACCGCCGCCAAGGAAATCCTGGGCGACAACCTGGGTGTTACCGATCTGCCTTCCTTCGAAGTGGACGGCAAGGAATATCATCTGGGCTCCTTCAGCGGATGCAAGCTGATGGGCGTGAAGCCGCAGGTGGATGCGGTCAAGGCTGCTGCCCTGCATAAGCTGGCGCAGTATCTGACCGGCGAGAAGGCCCAGATGGAGCGGTTCGAAGAGCTGGCCTGGGGTCCCTCCAACCTGGCGGATCAGGCTTCCGAAGCGGTTCAGGCCAACCCCGGCCTGGCGGCGCTGATTGCCCAGTCTCCCTACGCTGTGCCTCAGGGCCAGATCCATGGCTCCTGGTGGGACATCGCCAAGGTCATCGGCGAGGATGTCAAGAACGCGACGGACGACGCCGGCCTGCAGGCGGCTCTGGACAACTACTATGACAAGATCTCCAGCCTGTTCACGCTGGACACCTCCGCGCTGCTGTTCGTCGGCGCCTGGAACAACTGGAACAACGCAGATGACACTGATACCTACTACCTGAAGGACGGCAGCGTCACCCTGGATGTTCCGCAGAGCGATTACATGGGCGGCCGGATCGTGAACCCCGGCAGTTGGGATACCGACAAGGGCTTCCAGCAGGTCACCGAAGGCAAGGAACTGATCCAGGACCTTGGCGAAGACATCGGCGACAACAACATCGTGTTCCTGGCTCCCGGCAACTACACCGTGACCTGGGACGGAACCGCCATTACCATCGCAGCCAACTGACGAGAATGATTCATCATCTCTGATATGCCTGGCCGGAGCCAATCTCGATTGGTTCCGGCCGTTTTACAAGGGAGTGAGGTACCAATATGAAGCAATACTCCGACCTTGAGTTTCTGAAGCTTTCCCGGGGACAGAAGCTCCTGTACAGGCTGCAGCGCTTTCTGATCTCCATTCCCGTTGGGATCGGCCGCTTTTTCATGAAGCTGATCCGGGCGCTGGGAAAGCTGTTTGCCGGAATCGGCCGGGATCTCGGCGAGATCGGCGCCACCTTCGCGCAGGGGGACTGGAAGACGAAGACTTCCTTCTTCATTATGGGCTTCGGCAACCTGGCCCGGGGGCAGATTCTGCGGGGCATTCTCTTCTTGGTGTTTGAAGCCGTGTTCATTGCCTATATGGTGATGTCCGGCGGATACTGGCTGAGCATGCTTCCCTCGCTGGGCATCACCGGCCCCAGCGAGGAATACAGCGAGGTGCTGGACGCCTACGTAACCAAATACCACGACAACTCCTTCCAGATTCTGCTCTACGGCGTACTGACGATCTTCTTCGTCATCGCCTTTATCTACACCTGGCGGGTGAACGTCCGCCAGAACCGGATGGCCGAGAAGATCCTGGCCTCCGGGAAGAAGCTGAAGAGCGGAAGGGACGACCTTCGCTCCGTGGTGGACGACCAGTTCCACAAGACCCTGCTGGCGCTGCCGCTGACCGGCATCCTGGTGTTCACGGTGCTGCCGATTTTCTTCATGATCCTGGTGGCGTTCACCAACTATGACGGCACGCACAACGGCTACACCAACAGCCTGTTTACCTGGGTCGGGCTGGACAATTTCAACACCATGCTCTCCTGGGACGTGACCGGCGGAGCGGGCACCCAGTCCTACGCGGCCACCTTCGGCGAGGTGCTGCTGTGGACGCTGATCTGGGCGTTCTTCGCCACGTTTACGAACTATTTCCTCGGTATGTTCGTCGCCATGGCGATCAACAAAAAGGGAATCCGGTTCAAGAAGGGGTGGAGAACCATCCTGGTGCTGACCATCGCCATTCCGCAGTTCATTTCCCTGCTGTACGTTTCCAAGATGTTCGCCAAGAACGGCATCGTGAACGGGTTCCTGATGAGCATGGGATGGATTCAGCAGGCGCTGCCCTTCTGGGAGGATCCCACCTGGGCCCGGGTGACGGTGATCCTCATCAACATCTGGATCGGCATCCCCTATCTGATGCTGATCACCACGGGTATCCTGATGAATATTCCGGCGGACCTGTACGAGTCCGCCCGGATCGACGGGGCCAATGCCTGGCAGCAGTACCGGAAAATCACCCTGCCCTACATGCTCTTTGTGACCGGGCCGTATCTGCTGACCAGCTTCACGGGCAACATGAACAACTTCAACGTGATCTTCCTGCTGACCGGCGGCGCGCCCGTCAATCCCGCCGCTTCCTCCGCAGCCGGCGCGGTGGGATACACGGATCTGCTGATTACCTGGCTGTTCAAGATCACCATGGGCGCGGAATCCCAGTACTATCTGGCTTCTGTCATCGGCATCCTGGTCTTCGTGGTAGTGGCGCTGATTTCCCTGGTGGTTTACAACGTGCTGCCCAGTATTAAGAATGAGGAGGATTTCCGCTGATGAGTGAAGCAACTGCGAAACGCCATATGGGACTGCGAGCCTCCCGGACGGTATCCAATACGCTCATCCATGTGCTGCTGATCGTGATCAGCATCATCTGGCTGATTCCCTTCGTCTGCATCGTGCTGCAGTCCTTCCGGGTGGAGAACACCGGCCCCGTGGGATACATCATCCCGCATCAGTGGGGAACGGGCAACTATACCCGCCTGTTCCAGACGGACTTTCCCCGGTGGTATACCAACACCTTTATCGCCGCCCTGGCCACCGCGGCGCTGCAGACGGTGATCGTGCTGTGCATGAGCTACACCCTTTCCCGGTTCCGCTTCAAGATGCGGCAGCCTCTGATGCGCTTCATGCTGATTCTGGGCATGTTTCCGGGAATGCTTTCCATGATTATCCTGTACCGGGTGCTGAAGGATCTGGGGCTGACCCAGGCCAACGCCGTTCCCGGCCTGATTCTGGTCTACGTGGCGTCCTCCGGAATGGGATACTATGTATCCAAGGGCTTCTTTGACACCATTCCCATGTCCCTGGACGAAGCCGCGCGGGTGGACGGCGCCACCCGGGCAAAGATCCTGTACAAGATTATCCTTCCCCTGTCCAAGCCCATCGTGATCTACACGATTCTGACCGCCTTCATGGGGCCCTGGGGAGACTATGTGTTCGCCCGCTACATCGCCTTCGGCACCTCCGCGGGCAAAAACGTGGCGGTCGGCCTCTATGACTGGCTGAACAAGGATCAGATCTCCAACTGCTATACCATGTTCTGCGCGGGCGGCGTGCTGGTGGCCCTTCCGGTGACCATCCTGTTCCTGTTCCTGCAAAAGTACTATGTGGAGGGCGTTACCGGCGGTGCGGTAAAGGGATAAGCGGACGACGGCGCAGCGAAGGCTGCGGCGATAGGAGGAAAATATGGCAAGTGTAAAGCTGACAGATGTCAAGAAGGTATATGACAACAATGTGACTGCGGTCCACGACTTCAATCTGGAAATCCAGGACAAGGAATTCATCGTCTTTGTCGGGCCTTCCGGATGCGGAAAATCCACCACCCTGCGGATGATCGCCGGGCTGGAGGATATCTCCGGCGGCACGCTGGAAATCGACGGACAGGTGGTCAACGACCTGCAGCCCAAGGACCGGGATATCGCGATGGTTTTCCAGAATTACGCGCTGTATCCCCACATGACGGTGTATGACAACATCGCCTTCAGCCTGCGGCTGAAGAAGGTCCCGGAGGACGAGGTGTATGAGCGGGTGACCAACGCGGCCCAGATTCTGGGCATCACCGAATATCTGACTCGGAAGCCCCGGGCCCTGTCCGGCGGCCAGCGCCAGCGGGTTGCCATCGGCCGGGCCATGGTCCGGAACGCGAAGGTCTTCCTGATGGATGAGCCCCTGAGCAACCTGGACGCCAAGCTGCGGAACCAGATGCGCGCGGAAATCATCCAGCTGCGGCATAAGCTGGAGACGACCTTTATCTACGTCACCCATGATCAGACGGAAGCCATGACCCTGGGGGACCGGATCGTGATCATGCGGGACGGCGTCATCGAGCAGGTGGGCACGCCGCAGGAGGTGTTCGACACCCCGGTCAACCTGTTTGTGGCCGGCTTCATCGGCAGCCCCCAGATGAACTTCCTGAAGGCGTCGCTGCAAAGGTCGGGGGATGCCTACAGCGTATCCCTGCTGGGGGTCACTCTGCCCCTGAATCCGGACCAGAACGCGGTGCTCGCCCGGAAAAACGCCGGGGATCAGCAGGTCATCCTGGGCATCCGGCCGGAGCACACGGCGGTGCTGTTTGCGCCCGATGAAAACGCCATTGAATGCACCATCGACGTGAATGAAATGATGGGCAGCGAGCTGCATCTGCATCTGACGGACAAAAACGGCGACAATATTATCGTCCGCCTGCCCACGATGGATCTGACCCAGGAGCAGCGCAGGAGCCTTTCCTACGGCAGCAGGCTGTTTATCAGCTTCCCGGCCAAGGCGATGCACCTGTTTGATCCCGGGACGGAGAAGAGTCTGATCGACGGGTGAGCCGCAGGACGGTTCTCAATGAAACAGGAAAAAAGTGCCGGGGGATGATTTCCCCCGACATTTTTTTCGTGCGATGGCACAGATTATTCCGCTTTTTCGTAATAGAGCATCCGAAGCTCCTGTCCCTTGCGGGTTTTGAATAGCGTGCTTATCGGGCGACTGTCAGCCGGTCCAGCGTGAAACCCCGGGAGAGGCAGTCCAGGTACACTTTCGTGCAGTGCCGGCACCTGGCAAACTGCCGGAGCGCGCTTTCCACGTCGTCATACACCTTCCACAGGCCGCAGAGCTTAAAGCTGTCCTTACGGTGCATGAATCCCTCCACATCCGCCGGAGGATAACCCAGGAACAGCCCCACTTCATGGGGGAAATCTTCCTCCGTGCGCAAGCGGGAGATCAGTCTGCTCAGGCAGGCGTGATCGTTCCCGCTCGGGTATCCGCATTCCGACAGGAGCCTTTGGGCCAGCGGATCGCGCAGATCCCGCTCCAGCATTTTGGGGCGATACAGATACAGCAGCACCCTTCCGTTCCGCCACCGCAGCGGCAGAATCCGCAGGCCCTTATGGCCCAGACGCTGATTCAGCCGGCGCAGTTCATCGGTCATCTGCGCATGAGTCTCAAAGGGGCAGCTGAACATATTCCCGGTCTTCAGGCAGGCCATCGTCGGCGCGCAGCAGCGGATCACCATCTCTTCAGACATCGTTCCCTCCGTTAATGCTGTTAGACACGGCTAACATACGTATTGAAGAAATGCCGCCCAGCGCAGGAGAAAACGAAACGCTGAACGGCTCAGCTGTCATGTCATTTTATTCCTTCCCCCAATGGAAGAGACCTTTTTTCTCAACCGCTTCCTCGGTTACGGAGAGCGGCGTGTAGCCTGAGCCGGTGATGGCGCGCTTCACCGCTTCTTGATCGAGGCTCTCGTCCGAGAGGATGACGGTCTCCTTCTTTGTGCGGGAGGAAGTGACCTTTTTGACCGGGAGGGCGGCACGGATGGCGTCGTTGATATGCGCCTCGCACATCCCGCAGGCCATGCCGTCCACAGATACGATGGTTCTGATCATGTTCCTTTCGCTCCCTTCCTTCCTGCCGATGACGGTATAGATCATGCCCTGAATCTGCCGACCTTCGCGAGAAACAGCAGCCTGTTAGACAAAACTAACAAACCGCTAAAAAGAAAAAGCTTCCAAATTGTTAGCAACGGCTAACAATCACATTATAACAAAGATCCGTTCAGTTGGCAAGATGAAAATTGAAACTGGCTCAGTCCTTCGATCCGGAGCTGCCGGTGAGGCTGGGCGATGGTGTGGGCAAAGAGATGGCAGCCTGCAACCGTGTCAACGGCCTGCATAGAAGTAAGAGATATTCAAGCCGCTTTAATCTCCCTAAACTATGATATCACTGATCCAGAAAACGAATTTGGAAAGAGCACGCGGAATGCTTTATTTATGTTTCAAGATGATAATGGATTAAGTGCAAGTGGCGAATTTGATGAGGCAACATATGCTAAGCTATTTATTCCTGAGGAGAAGGATATTCCTGCTGTTGTAGAATACAGGAGAGATGAACCGTATCCTGATGAAATATCAGGATATAAAGCATACTTGTATTTGCTTGGTTACGAATGATCAGCAAATGAAAGAAACCGGGGCATAGATGCTCCGGCTTCTTTTTTTGACTGCGCTCCGGGCCTTCGGTGCTGCCCGATATCTTAAAGCGCAGGGTATTTTGTGCTTGTGCGGCTTCTCACCGCAGATATGGGATTATGCTTCAGTGAAACGCCGTACGATGTTCAGAAGGATCTCCACACTCTGATCCATCTCCTCGGCCACCGCGTGCTCATAGGGGCCGTGGAAGGCATATCCTCCCGCGCCGAGATTCGGGCAGGGGAGACCGCGGAAGGACAGCTGGGCGCCGTCCGTGCCGCCGCGGACCGGAGGGAACTCCGGCTCCAGACCGACATCGCGGATGGCAGCTTCCGCGATCCTGACCACCTCAGGATACTTCGCGATCACTTCCGCCATGTTCCGATACTGATCCCGGATGCTGCAGCTCACTGTGCCGGGACCATACTTTGCGTTCAGCTTTTCGGCGATCCCCAGAATCTTCTTCTTGCGGGCATCAAACTTTTCGGCGTCATGATCCCGCAGAATATAGGTCAGGGAAGCTTCGGAGGTGTTTCCGGAGGAATCCGTCAGATGATAGAAGCCTTCATGGCCCTCCGTACGGGCGGGAATCTCGTCCGGAGGCAGCATGCCGTTGAACTCCATGGCGAGCAGCTGCGCGTTGACCATCTTTCCCTTGGCGGAACCGGGATGCACGGAAAAACCGGTGAAACGGACGCAGGCTTGGGCGGCGTTGAAGGTTTCATACTCCACCATGTTCGGGGCGGAGCCGTCCAGGGTATAGCCATACTTCGCGCCGAAGGCCTTCAGATCCAGCAGGGCGGCGCCGTGGCCGATTTCCTCATCCGGGCTGAAACAGACGGAGATGGGGCCGTGGGGGAGGTTTTCCCGAATCAGGCGTTCCACCATCGTCATAATGACGGCGATGCCGGCCTTGTCATCCGCGCCGAGAACTGAGGTCCCATCCGTGACAATCAGGGTTTTGCCCACACAGTCCCGAAGATGCGGGAACTGATCCGGATCCAGCGCTTTGCCGGAGGTGCCCAGAGGAATGACGGAGCCGTCATAGTCTGTGATGACCTGCGGATGGGTATCCGTTCCGCCGAGGTCGTCGACTGTGTCCAGGTGTGCATTGAATCCGATGGAGGGAATGCTCTCATATCCCTTCGCCGCGGGAAGAAATCCCATGACATAGGCATGCTCATCCACATAAACGCCCTGCAACCCTATGGCGGTCATTTCCTCCGCCAGCAGGTTAGCCAGGTCAAATTCCCCGGCGCCGGACGGAACATTCGCCATGTTTTCCTCATGACTGGTGGTGTTGACCACAGCATATTTCAATAATCTTTCATAAGCCCGCATGATCAGGAACCTCCTTCTTTTTTGCGCAGGGATCAGGGAAAACCGGCCTGAACCAGCCATCCGCCGGACTGGCGCATACCTATATACCATTCTACATGACGGGGAGAAAACCTTTTCTTCCGATGAAATCGTCTGGCAGCCAGATCTGGTCCGGGGTCTGGACAGGCATTATAACCTGTGATATCCTTCCCAAAGACATCAGAACTGCAGACGGGGAAAAAGCAGAAATTATCTTCCGCTTCTGAATAGCTTGTTCATGGATGCGAGGTTTCGCAGCTTTCCCTGCAGACCAGGGAAACGGGCAGAACCACCTGCTGCGGGGGCAGGGTGCGGTCATGAATGCGCTTTCGGATCAGGTCGATGGCGAGCCTGGCTTCCTCCTGCAGATTGCAGTCGATGGAGCAGATGGGCTTTGGAAAATTGATATAGCCGAGAATGTTGTCAAATCCGACGATGCTGAAAGCATCCCGCAGGCCGATCCGGTCCAGCAGGGTGATCTCCGCCCAGGCTTCCACATCGCAGAAGGAGAAGATGCCGGTGACCTGCTCCGCCTTCAGGCGCCGCAGCTCGGAGATGATTTCTTCCTCGCTCCGGCCTTTGGCAAAAAGGCAGTCCGATTCGGAAATGCCGGCTTCCCGGCAGGCCCGCAGAAATCCGGCATGACGCATTTCAGTGGAATAAAGAACAGGATTCTGAGAGAACATGGCCAGCTTTCTGTGCCCGTGATCGATGAGATGCTTTCCTGCGAGATATCCGCCCTGCTCTTCATCACAGAGGACGCAGTCATCCTGGGCAGAGGATGTTTTCCGGCTCAGCATCACGTAGGGAATCCCGCTGGAACGAAGCATATCCATGGCAGGGGAGGGATCACTGGAGGGAATGATCAGGACGCCGTCCGCCTGACGGCTCAGCGCCATCTCTGTCGCGTTATACTCAATCTCCGCCTCGTCCTGCGAGCAGAGAATCATCAGGGAATAACCGAGGCGGAAGGCTTCCCTCTGCAGCAGGTCTGCCAGGACCGCATAGAAGGGGTTGGACATGGTTCCCGCGATCAGAGCGATGGTCTTTGTACGGCCGGAGCGCAGGGAGCTGGCGATATAGTTGCGGACATATCCCATTTCCCGGGCCACCTTCTGAATGTGCTCCCGGGTCTGTACGGAAATATCCGATTTATTCTTCAGCGCGCGGGAAACGGTGTTGGGTGTATATCCGGTGGCCTGGGCCACATCCGTCAGCGTAACTCTGCCGGAAGATCTGCTCATGACTGCGGTTCCCCTTTCTTTCTGTACAAAAACCTTCGGAATCCTATCAGAAAAACATGGTCCTGTCAAATCCGGAACAGGGAGAACAGCTTCTGTCCTTTTTTGATTCAAAGGAGCCGTCTGCCTTTCTTGCATGAGTCACTGAGAAAGTATCCTCCTGCTTATTCAATGATAAGCGTGAGACTGACATCACGAAGGGCAGGATTTACGTCCCGGTCCGGGGTCATCTCGAGGTAGGGCAGACCGGAGGCGGCCATATGCACCCGGCGGATCGCAGGCTGGCGCCAGGTTTGACCGTCTCCCTTTTCATGGGAAATCGCGTGGTAGACCATGACGGTGTCGCCGGTTTCCCAATCAACCACGAAGTTATTGTGTCCCGGGCCGTACTGCCCAGGCACGCTTTCCTTGGTCAGCAGCGGCCATGGCCACTTATCCCAGTTTGCGGGATTGAGCAGATCAGCCCCGGATCTGGCACGCAGCAGTCCTACGTCATACAGGTCCCCCATGCCCGTGGAGGAGCCGGAAATCGTCACCAGAAGCTCATTCCCGTGCCGCAGAAGGTACGGGCCTTCATCCACCTCGGTTTCGAATCTGTCCCAGCCGTAGTCCGGGCGGCTCACGCAGACGGGCTCGCTTGTCAGCTGCCATGGCCGCGCCGGATCGACGGTGGCGATATCCAACTCCGCAGGCTCGACCACCTGCTCTCCGTTCTCCATGTAGATCAGACGGTTTGACCACATGACATAGTGCCGGCCGGCATCCTCAAAATAAGTCATGTCCAGAGAAATCCCGCGGCGGGAGATCAGCCCGCCGTCCGGCAGCACGCAGCAGCTCGGTGCCTCCCAAGCACCGGGGGCAAGCGGATCCTCCCCGGCACAGCGGAGCACCACCGCCTGCACGGTCGTCCAGTCGCCGCCGCGGCACAGAGCCGTCAGCATGTACAGTGTTCCCTGAATCTCGTGCAGCTCAGCGGCCCAGGTTCCGCACATGGGCTCATCCGCCGCCAGCGGTACGCGGTAAATGATTACCGGCTCCGCGGAAAACACATCCTCAATCCGGTCGGCGCATCGCAGAGTGATCTGCTGATTCCCGCTGGAGGACAGATAGTATTTGCCCCGGTACAGGGTCACACAGGGATCGGACATGCCGTGATACATGGCCGGGTCATTGATGTCGGACGGATTGTGGGAGCCGAAGTTCAGCGGGATCGGGAAGGCGTGATTCAGCGGAATCAGCTTTCCGGGAATCACATGGATTCCCGGCAGAGACGGGTCGACAGCTGCCAGAGCGGCGGCATTCCAGCACACCCGCTTCTCATGGGTCGATCCGTCTGAATACCGGCAGACCGCCTTTGGCAGAAGCTCGGTCAAAATCGGCTTTCCTGTGGGATGACGATAATCCGGAAGCCAGGTGTCTACATGACGGATTTCATCCGTATACATCCGGAGAATACGCAGCTCCTCCTCAGAGATCTGAACAAGGTTGCCTGGCAGAATCCGACGCTCCTGATCCGGAAGATCACCTGACTGATCCAGCACAATCTCCTCCGCCCGGGCGCGCCGGGGCGGAGCGGAGCAGGGGGAAATCTGCCGGATGGCGGAAAGATCGTCCGTGAAGCCCTCCAGCGTCTGATCACCCTGACGCCAGGTGATCCGGTAAGCCTGTAGATCAGCGTCCCAGACGGCTGTGGGCTCCCGCACCTCGATATCCAGGTCTGTCACTTTGAGAAAACCGACCTCGCGCCAGCGTGCCAGGTTATGCGAGACGAACAGCTGAATGCTCCCGGCATGGGTGCTGTCCCGCCGGTTCTGATTGCGCCGGACGGCGCAGACCATCCATTTACCGTCCCTTCTCCGGAAAATCCAGGGATCTGACAGCGTTTTGGTTGTTCCCTTCGGATCGCCTTCATCAAAGGCAGCCAGCGGAAACAGAATGCCCGTGTCATTCCGAAGAGGTTTGAAGCTGCGTCCGTCCAGGCTGAATGCCAGATGCATGGACTGTTCCCAGTCACAGTTCCAGGCGATGTGGCCTGGATAGCGATCCTGCGGGACGGGTCCGATTCCGGGCTTGGTATAGCAAAGCAGCGTTGGCATATTTCCCTCCCTGCATAAACGACATTGCGTTTATAATCAGGAAGGGACAGCTCCTGTTGACAGAACCGTCCCTTCCCGTGAAAAAAGCATCACATATTAACTCAGCCCTTGATTCCGCTGGTGGCCTGGCCAGCCACAAAGTATTTCTGGCCGAAGATGTACAGAATCAGCATGGGCAGCATCGACACCGTCGCGGCGGTGAATGCCAGCGAATAATTGTCCGTGCGGTTGCCGATGAAAATAGCCAGGCCGTTGGACAGCGTCCTCATCGAGGACTTGCTCGCCATGATCATCGGCCAGAGCAGGTCGTTCCAGCAGTTGTTGATGCTCAGCAGCGTCACGGTGATCATCGTCGGCACAACCAGAGGGAGCATAATACGGACGAAGATGCCGAATTCGTTCAGACCGTCGATCCGGGCTGCGTCCTCCAGATCCTTCGGCAGTCCCTCAAAGGCGGACCGGCAGAGGAAGACCCAGTAGGCGGAAGCGATCTTCGGAATGATCAGACCCCAGAAGGAATTCAGCCAGCCGATATAATAGACCTCCAGATACAGGGGCACCATGACCACCTGGAACGGGATCATCATTGTGGCCAGAAACAGCAGAAACAGCACATTCTTGCCGCGGAAACGGAACCTTGCGAAGGCATAGCCGGCCAGCGCATTGACGAACAGGGCAGGAATTGTTGTTCCAACGGCATAGACGATCGTGTTGAAGGTCATGTGCATGAAGTCGATCTGCTTATTGACATTGGCCCAGTTTTCGAGAAAATGATTCGCCGGCGGGAAATACCTGGGCGGGTAGCTCAGCACCTCCGGATCGCTCTTGAAGGCGCCCAGGCACATCCAGATCAGAGGCGCCATCAGCAGGAAGGCGAAGAACAGCAGAAGGATAAAAATCGGCAGATATTTGAGCAGACGGATCGCCCGGACCTTCAGCGGAGCCTTCCGGCCGACTGCCGGCACTTTGTTCATGACGGTATCCATGGCTTTTCCTCCTCAATAATCGGACGTCTTGTTCATGATCGTGTACATGATGATCGTGATGAACATGATGAATACGAACAGGAACTCGCTCATGGCGGTGGCGTAGCCGGTTTTGTTCATGCTGTTGAAGGCCTGGTCATAAATGTAAACCACCATGGTGGTCGTGGACCGGCTGGGACCGCCGCCCGTCATGGTATACACGATGTCAAACATCTGCAGAGAGCCGATGATCCGGGTCATCAGCAGGAACCAGAAGGAAGGCATCACGCTGGGCAGTGTCACTGAGAAGAACTGCCGGATCTTGCCGGCGCCGTCGATGGCTGCCGCCTCGAACAGGGAATCCGGCACGTTCTGGATGGCCGATACCAGGATGATGGCGGAGATGCCGAAGGTTTTCCAGATGGCTACAAATACCACCACGTACAGCGCTGTGCCGGTATTGTTCAGCCAGTTTGGATCCGTCACCCCCAGCTGCTTCAGCCAATAGGTGAAGATGCCGATGTTGGAATGCATGACCAGCTGCCAGGTGACGCCGACGGTAACTGCGGAAGCTACGACAGGCAGAAAATAAATGCTGCGCATGATCCGGTTGATCAGGGTGTTCTTCGCCAGCAGTGCGGACAGCACCACACCGATCACCATCTGCAGAGGCACCTCAATGGCGGTGTACCGCAGCGTGATGCCGATGCTCTGGATGAAACGGCGGTCAGCCAGCGCTTTGGTGTAGTTGTCCAGGCCGACATATTCCGCCTTGCTCAGATCAACGCCCATCTTCTGCATGCTGACATAGACGGAGCCGAGCATGGGCACGATGCAGAAGATGATCAGCAGAATCGCCGCAGGCGCAATAAACACGTAGGCTGTTCTTTCCAGCTTCCGCTCAAAGGATCTGGAACGCCTTCTTTTCTTTACGGCAGCGGTCATGACTTCTCCCTCCGAAATACAGACCGGGGGATCCCGGAGCTTTCCGGTATCCCCCGGCAGATTGTCAGGTGTTAGTAATCAGATCAGTTATAGTACTCAGCGATGTAGTCTTCCAGATCCGCCTGATACTCTTCCAGGAAGCTCTGCACATCGTCATAGGTGGGATTGGCGGGGCCGTTGAACACCCAGTTCTCCACAAAGTCCGCCTGCACGCTGGCCGCGTCGGAGAAGAAGAGCGTACCGGGAGCGGTGAACATCTGAACCTGCGCGGTCTCGCTGGGAGTCAGATCCACGAGAATCTGCTCAGCCTGATATTCGGGGCTCGCCACGGTGGGCAGGTAGGCATTCAGATAGCACATGGAGATGGACCACTCAGCGTTGGGAGTCATGCCGCTGTAATCAACATTCTGGGTCACTTCCTGTGCCTCCAGGCCGGATCCGGTGAACCACCACTCAATGAACTTTTCAGCAGCTGCCGCGGTCTCATCGCTGGCAGAAGTGGTCATCATGAAGCAGTTCAGATCGCCCAGGGCCCAGTCAGCCAGGTCATCGCCCTTCGCAGTGGGCAGGCGGGTGATGCCATAGTTGATACCGGAAGCATCCAGGGTGCCCTTCAGCCAGCCGCCGTTGGTCATCAGGCCAATCTGGCCGGCCGCCATCATGGAGTCAATATCCCGCTCCTTGGGATTGTAGCCGTTGTCATACAGGTTCTTCATCCAGATGAGGGCGCTCGCCAGCGCTTCGTTGCCGAGCAGGTTGGCCTTGAAACCGTTCTCCGCGTCGCCGACGATCAGATAGTCGGTGCCGAACCGCTGGATCACAGACTGGTTCTGGCCGTTGTAGCAGTAGAACAGGCCGGAGCCGTAGATGGGCTTGTCAGCGGTGGAAAGGGCAGAAATCTTCTCGGCCGCTTCGGTCCAGCCTTCAAATGTCGTGGGCGGTTCCGCGATGCCGGCAGCCGCGAGCAGATCCTTGTTGTAGTACATCATGTAGGTGCTGATCTGGAAAGGAATGCCATAGAGCTGGCCGTCCTTGTAGGCCATGTTCAGATAGGCAGGGGAGAAATCTTCCGCCTTCAGGGCGGTGTTGTCAAAGATGGTGGTCAGCGGCCGCAGGTAGCCGTCGTAACGGTTCATGTCGTTGACGTTCAGCAGGATCAGATCGGCTGCCTCATTGGTGGGCAGAGCGGTCTGCAGCATGTCGCCGAAGGATGTGGTCCGGGTCATGTCTACGAAAACCTCATCCTGGCTGGCATTAAACTTGTCCACCAGAGCCTGCAGCGCTTCGCCGTCGCCGCCGGTCCAGCTGTTCCAGAACACGACCGTGGTCTTGCCGCCTTCGGCTCCGGCCACAGACACCAGGCTCAGCAGCATGGCCACCGAGAGAATAAGAGCAACCAACTTTTTCATAACAGGATCCTCCTTTTTTATTCTGATCGGCGCTTCTGCGCCGGATCATGCGCTTTTGCGGCGGAAAAACGGGAAAAGAACACGGACGGAAAGTCCGTTTTTTCCGGGTTCAGCTTCCGGCCGAAACTGCCTGGAACGATCAAACATGTGGAAAACGGTCTGCATTAACGTTAACGTAACTCGCAAAAATAAAATAGCATGGTAAAATTGGTTTGTCAACAGAAAATTTCATTTTTTTTCGACAGATTTTCGGGCCATGATCGAAAAGAGATCATTCCGGAGTCGAACCGGATGTTTTTCTTTTTTGATATCATTTTATTATTCAGGGTTGACAGAGCGGGGGGGACCCATGCTAATATGATTCAGATGGGTACATTAACGATAATGGTATCGTAAAAACGCACCTGAGTACATCAATTTACCCATGCGGTCAGGAAGCTTGACAAAATACAACAGGGAGGCAAAAACAACATGAAAAAGGCAACCATGATCCTGGACAGGGACTTTTCCATCGGGCGGGTGGATCCCCGCATGTATGGCTCCTTCATTGAGCATCTGGGCCGTGCCGTCTACGGCGGCATCTATGAGCCCGGCCATCCCACCGCAGACAAGAACGGATTCCGGCAGGACGTCATCGATATGGTGAAGAAGCTGGGCGTGCCGGTGGTGCGGTATCCCGGCGGAAACTTCGTATCCGGCTTCAACTGGGAGGATTCTGTCGGACCCAGGGATCAGCGGCCGAAGCGGCTGGATCTGGCCTGGTTCACCACGGAGACCAATGAAGTCGGTCTCCATGAATTCTGCGACTGGGCAAAGAAAGCAGATACGCAGGTCATGTATGCCGTGAACCTGGGTACCCGCGGCCCGGACGCGGCCAGGAACATCGTTGAATATGCCAACCATAAGGGCGGCAGCTACTGGTCCGACCTGCGGATTAAGAACGGCGCGAAAGATCCTCTGAATATCAAGCTCTGGTGCCTCGGCAACGAGATGGACGGCCCCTGGCAGATCGGCCACAAGACGGCCTATGAGTACGGCCGTGTCGCCAACGAAGCCGCCAAGGTCATGAAGTGGGTCGATCCCTCCATCGAAGTGGTTGCCTGCGGCAGCGCTTCTCATCAGATGCCCGCCTATGGCGAATGGGAATACACGATGCTGGACGAGTGCTACGACAACGTGGACTATGTCTCCCTGCACCGGTATTACGGCAACCCCACCAACGATACGCCCGGCTTCCTGGCCCGCAGCATGGATCTGGACGACTTCATCAAGGAAGTCGTGGCGATCTGCGACGCAGTGGGCGGCAAGAAGCATTCGAAGAAAAAGCTGAACCTGTCTTTTGACGAGTGGAATGTCTGGTATCACTCCAGTGAGCAGGACAAGGAGGTCTGGAAAGCGGATAAGTGGGGACGGGCTCTGCCTCTGCTGGAGGATGTTTACAACTTCGAGGATGCTCTGCTGGCCGGCGCTATTCTGATCACCTTCCTGAAGAACGCGGACCGGGTGAAGGTGGCCTGCCTGGCCCAGCTGGTCAATGTCATCGCGCCCATCATGACCCGCAACGGCGGCGGCGCCTGGGCCCAGACAATCTACTGGCCAATGATGCATGCTTCCAAATACGGACGGGGCATCTCCCTGCGGCCCGTTCTCAGCTCCCCGGTCTATGACTGCGCGGACTATGAGAAGGTTCCGCTGGTGGACGCCGCGGCGACCCTGGGGGACGACGGCAGCGTGACCATCTTCGCGGTGAACAGGGACATGAAGGATGACATCACGCTGGACTGTGACCTGCGCGCTTTCCCCGGCCTGGTTCCGGACGAGCACATTGTGCTGCACCATGACGACGTCAAGGCTGTCAACACCGAGGAAAAGCCGGATGAAGTGGCTCCCGTCAAGGGCCGAAAGGCCAAGCTGGACGGTGGAAGGATGACTGTCAAGCTGCCGGCGCTGTCCTGGAACGTGATCCGCCTGGTGCCTGAAAAGTAAACCAAAGCTTCTTCGGGCAAAATCGGAAGAACACTTCGCCTTACAGCCGGCGGAAGCCGAGATGCGCGCCGCAGCTTTCGCGGATCACCAGGGTGGCCTCCCGTACGATGGCGAAGGAGCGGGAGGAGGATTCCCGGGCGAGCAGCAGCTCCCGGACGGCGCTTTGCGCCATTTCTTCCGGATGCAGGTCCACGGAGGTCAGGGAAGGATCCGTATAGGCGCAGAAGAACTGGTTGTCACAGCCGATGATGGCCATGTCCCGGGGCAGGGAGAGCCCCATTCTTTTCAGCTGCTTCATGGCGCCCAGGGCGACCAGGTCGTTGAAGGTGACGATGGCCGTGGGCCAGCGGGAGGAATCCAGGCCGGAGAGCATCCGGAGGACGGCTCTTTCGCCGCTTTCCATATCGTAGCCCGCGTCCACATGGTAGGCCGGATCGTCCGACAGGTTCATCAGGCGAAGCTGCTCCAGGAAACCCTCGCCGCGGCGGGAGGTGTCCTTGCTGTGCATGGACCCGCCGAGGAAGGCGATGCGCCTGTGCCCCAGGGTGTGCAGATGCCGGACGGGCAGCCGGGAACAATTGACCAGGTCGCTCTGGATGCAGATGCATTCCAGCGATACGTCCGGCGGGCAGATCGTGGCGACTGGCATGTATTTTCTGAGCTTGTCCAGGGCGAAGTTCAGGTCGTCCCGGTCAGCGGACCAGATGCTTCCCGCGAAGAGAACCCCATCCATCCGGCAGCGGATCAGCTCGCTGACCAGCTCCGAGGAGATGGCCTGGTTTTCCATGGTCTGGAAAAGGCGGATGCTGCAGTGGTTTTTCTCCGCTTCCCAGTAGGCCGCGTCCAGAATCCGGTTGAAATACAGGTTGGAAATCACCGGGAGCACCACGGCCAGCGTGCGGCTCCTGCCGCTTTCGAGATTCTGGGCGGACAGGCTGGGGGTATAGTCGTGGGCGTCAATGACCTGCTGTACCCTCTGGCGGGTTGCCTCCCTTACGTGAGGATCCCTGCGGACCACGCGGGTTACCGTGGCGGTGGAGACCCCGGCTTCCCGGGCGATGTCATAGATGGTTGCTTTTCTGCTCATCTTGCTTCCCTCCCCCTGTATCCTAACACGATCTGCGGAGAAACGCAATAAAAATGTTACCGATAACATGGATCTCGGTCTCTTTTTTTGCGCTCTTTTTCAAAAAAACTCTTGACAATAAGGAGCAAAAGCAATAGTATTTAGACAAATTCAGGGGAAGGGAACGGAAGAATGGTCCGGAGAAAGCCGAGAAAACCCTCCGAGCTGTGAAACCGATAACATTTCCCAAAAGAAGGATGAAGGAGGAAACTTTCATGAAGAAAATGCTGTCTGTGATGCTGGCCGCGATGATGCTGCTTTCGCTGCTGGCCATGCCCGCCCTGGCCGAGGACCAGGTGCTGACCGTCGTCACCTGGGACGCCACGACCACTCCCTATCTGATTGCCCAGAAGGAAGCCTTTGAAGCGTCCCATCCCGGCGTCAAAATCGAGTACGTCGATGTCGCTTCTCAGGACTACGCGGTGAAGACCACCACGATGCTGGAAGGCGGAGACAAGAGCGACGTGATCATGATCAAGGAAATCGACAACCTGATCAACTGGCAGGCCCAGGGCTTTGCCGCCCCGCTGACCGACTACATCGGCGGCTATGATCTGTCCGGGTTCGTCGGCACGGAAGCGAACTACGCGGTGGACGGCGTCCAGTACGCGATCCCCTTCCGCAGCGACTTCTGGGTGCTGTTCTACAACAAGGATCTGTTCGACGCGGCCGGCGTGGAGTATCCCACCAATGACATGACCTGGGATCAGTACGCCGAGCTGGCCAAGAAGATGACCGACAAGGAGAAGGATGTTTACGGAACCCATTATCACACCTGGCTGTCCGCTGTGGCCAACTGGGCTGTGTGCGACGGCGTGAACACCCTGGCGGACCGGAACTATGACGATCTGCTGTACTTCTACAAGCTGTACCAGGATCTGGAAGACAGCGGCGCCTGCATGAGCTATGCGGATCTGAAGGCTTCCGGCCTGCACTATTCCGCGGCCTTCGCCAACGGCAACGTGGCGATGATGCCCATGGGCTACTGGTACGTTTCCACCCTGATCGGTTACAACAAGGACGGCACCTGCAACTTCAACTGGGGCATCACCGCGGTTCCGCACGCCGAGGGCGTGGCTGCCGGTTCTTCCTTCGGCAACCTGACCGGCGCCATGATCAACGCGAAGTCCGAGCAGAAGGATCTGGCCTGGGAGTATGTTTCCTGGCTGGGCGGCGTCGAAGGCGCCAAGGCGACTGCTTCCACCGGCGCCCGTCCCGCCTGGGTTTCCGAGGATGTTGCGGCTGCCATGTCTTCCGTGGAAGGCTTCCCGGCGGATGAGACCAGCAAGGGCGCGCTGCTGCCCGCGGCCGTCGCCATGGAATGGCCGGTGGCGGAGAAGGTCTCCGACATCAAGACCATCGTGAACGAAGAGCATACCATGATCATGACCCGTGAAATCACCCCCGAAGAGGGCATCGAAGAGATGAACGAGCGCGTGGCCGAGCTGTTCGAATAATCAGATTGAATAGCGATTGATCCCAGGCAGGGAAGGCTGCTTGCCTTCCCTGCCTTTTTTGAGAACAAGGGAAAGGAACTGATGAGTCATGAGCCAGGCGGAAGTGAAAAAAGTCCGGCACAGGATGGGCAAACTGGAAAGAAAAAACACCCTGGTGGCCTATTCTTTTCTGGCACCCAATTTTATCGGGTTTGCGGTTTTTACGCTGGTCCCGGTGATCTGCGCTGTCCTTCTGTCGCTGTTTGAGTGGAACGGCGGAGACATTTCCAAACTGAAATTTGTCGGCCTGGAGAACTATGCCACGATTTTCGCGACCAAAAAGGTGGCGGAGAAGGGCATCGAATACTTCTTCAACCGGGTGGACCTGGGTATCGCGCTGAAGAACACCGTTTACTACACGGTGGTTACGGTGCCGCTGACGATTGTCTGTGCCCTGGCCCTGGCGCTGCTGCTGAACAAGATCAAGGGCGCGGTGTTCTTCCGGACGGTCTTCTTCTTTCCCTATGTGTCCTCCATGGTGGCTATCTGCGTCTGCTGGTCCTTCATGCTGATGAAGGACGGCCCCATCAACCAGATCATCATGGCGCTGGGGATCAATTTCAACAAGGGGTGGACCGCGGACAGCACCATGGCCATCTGGTCCATTATTCTGGTGAGCGTCTGGCGGAACATGGGCTATTATATGGTCCTGTATCTGGCAGCGCTGCAGGGAATTCCCCGGGAGCTCATGGAAGCGGCTACGGTGGACGGGGCGAACAAATGGCAGCAGTTCCTGCATGTGACCCTGCCCCAGCTGAAGCCCACCACCTTTTTCGTCTCCGTGATGATGGTCATCTCCTGCTTCAAGATCTATGACGTGGTGGCAATCATGACGGACGGCGGCCCCGGCCGGGCGACCAAGATGCTGGTGACCTATATCTATGACGAGGCCTTCGTCAAGGTCCGGTACGGTCAGGCCAGCGCCATCGCCATGATCCTGCTGATCATCGTGCTGGCGGTTACCATGATCCAGTTCAGCTCCGAGAAGAAATTCTCAAACGACTGAGGAAGGAGGAGAGAAGAAGATGGAAGCTGCTGTTCACAGCCGGGAAATCCGGAAGGACAACCCGACCCTGCGCAAGATCCTGCGGACGGTCATCTGGATCCTGCTGATCCTGCTTTCGGCCTTTACCCTGATACCCTTTGTGTGGATGGTCTCCTCCTCGCTGAAGCTGGACCGGGAGGTGTTTGCCTTCCCGATGCGCTGGATTCCGGAGACCTTTCACTGGGAGAACTATTCCCTGATCTGGCAGCGGGTCCCGCTGGTTACCTATTTCAAAAACACCGCGTTTATCGCCGTCGTGGTCACCGTCCTGCAGACGCTGACCTCCTCCTTTGCGGCCTATGCTTTCGCAAAGCTGAGCTTCCGGGGGCGGGACGCGCTGTTCCTGTGCTATATCGGAACCATTGCGGTGCCGTGGCAGGCCTACATGCTTCCCCAGTTCATCATGATGCGGTCCATGGGACTGTATGATACCCTGTGGGCCATGGTGGTGCTGCAGGCTTTCTCTGCTTTCGGCGTGTTCCTGATGCGTCAGTTCTACCGTTCGATTCCCTCGGAGCTGTGCGAGGCAGCCCGGCTGGACGGATTAAGCGAATACGGCATCTGGGCGCGGATCATGCTGCCCCTGTCCAAGGCGGCGATCGCCACGCTGGTCATCTTCACCTTTGTGAGCACCTGGAACGACTACATGGGCCCGATGATCTACCTGACCCGGGATATCAACAAGACGGTGCAGGTGGGTCTGCGCAGGTTTATCCAGGAGAACTCCAGTGATTACCATCTGATCATGGCAGCGTCCCTCTGCTCGCTGCTGCCGGTGTCGGTGGTGTTCCTCTGCCTGCAGCGGTACTTTATTGAGGGGATCGCCACGTCGGGGCTGAAGGGATGAACGGATACGGGATCACAGTTGCCTGAGTCAATACCGGAGGAGGTACGGAAGCTTGCGGAATCGCTATGAAGATGCTCTGAAACGGATCGCGGAAAAATTCAGAAGGACCGCGGAGACGGCGGCGGAGGAAGGAATCATTCCCTATCAGAGCGCGGAGGGAAAATGGATCGTCAGTCCTTATGACGGAAACAGCTGGTGGACCGGCGGCTTCTGGCCGGGTCTGATGTGGCAGCTCTGGAAGCTGACGGGGGACGGCTTCTTCCTGACGGAAGCCCGGCGGGCGGAAAAGCTGCTGACGGATGAGTTCCGTACCTTCCGGAAGCTGAACCATGATGTGGGATTCATGTATCTGCTGTCCTGCGGGGCGGATGCCAAACTGACCGGGGATGAGCAGGCGGAAACGGATCTGCTGCACGCGGCGTCCCTGCTGATGGGCCGGTTTAACCCGGCCGGGTTCATCCGGGCCTGGAACGAGCCGGAGCGGACGGGGTTTGCCATTATCGACTGCATGATGAACCTGACGCTGCTGTACCGCGCCAGCCGGGATACCGGGGATCCGAGGTTCCGGCAGGTAGCCGGGATCCATGCCGATACCACCCTGCGGGAATTTCTGCGGGAGGACGGGTCGGTCAGCCACATCATCGAACTGGATCCCGAAACCGGGAAGCGGGTGCGGGAGCACCCGGGCCAGGGCTGGGCGCTGGGAAGCCAATGGAGCCGGGGGCAGGCCTGGGGGCTGTACGGATTCGCACTGGCCTTCCGCCATCTGCAAAAGCCGGAATATCTGGAGGCAGCGGAGCGGATCGCCCGTAATTTTACGGCGCATATCCGGGAGGACGGCCTGACGGACTGCGATTTCTGCCAGCCGGCCGGGGAGGAGCGGATTGACAACATCGCCGGCGCTGTCGCCGCCTGCGGCCTGATGGAGCTGGCCGGGCTGACGGGAGAGGAAGAATGGGCGGCCCAGGGGCGGCGGCTGGTGGACGGACTGCTGGACCACTGTGCGGACTGGGGAGACAGCCGCTGCGGCATTCTGACACATTGCACCGCCAGCTATCATGACGACGGCGCGGGAAGGCATACCAATATTCTTTACGGAGACTATTTTCTGACAGAAGCGCTGATGCGAATCTGCGGCAGGGACGCGGAGCTGTGGAGCTGACGGGAAAAGAGGGGAGAATCCGGCATGGGAGTTCTTTATCCGCAGAACAATGCGGCGCGGATGACGGTGGATCTGGGCGGGATCTGGGATTTCCGCCTGCAGGGAGACAGCGGGTGGCAGCCGATTGCGGTGCCCGCTTCCTACAATGATCAGAGTCCGGATCCGAGGTTCCGGAATTTTGCCGGGGTTTCGGAATACCGCCGGAGGTTTACGATCCCTTCCGCCTGGAAGGGGCTGCGCTGGTTTCTGCGGTTCGACGCGGTGGCCCACAGCGCCGTCATTCTGCTGAACGGGCGGGAGATTGCGGCGCACCGGGGCGGCTTTCTGCCCTTTGAGGTGGAGCTGAATGGGCTGATGGAAGCGGGGGAAACCGCGGAGCTGACGGTTCGGGCGGACAACCGCATCAGCCATGACACGCTCCCCATCGGCACCGAGGGGGATACCGCCTTCTTCGGATCGGACAATCCGGGGATTCCTTCGGTGGAAGCGGGAAAGAAGTGGCAGCAGGAGCGCGGCATCAATCGGCCTGCCTTTGACTTTTTCAACTATACCGGGATTCAGCGGCCGGTGCGCCTGGCGGCTACGCCGAAGGCCTACATCCGGGATGTTACGCTGATTCCCTCGGTGAGCGGGGAAGTCCGCTATGAGGTGGAAACCTCGGACGCGGAGGGAGAAGTGCTGGTAGAGGCGCTGGACGCGGACGGGAATGCGGCGGCCCGCGCCAGCGGCCGGAAGGGGGTTCTGACGATTCCGCAGCCGAAGCTGTGGGAGCCCCGGCCGGGCACGCCCTATCTCTATACCGCCCGGATTTCCTTCGGGGAGGACCGGTATGAGCAGCCCTTCGGCATCCGGGAGGTCCGGGTGGAGGGAACCCGCTTCCTGATCAACGGCAGGCCCTTCCGGTTCCACGGCCCCTGCAAGCACGAGGACAGCCCCTTTCACGGCCGGGGAATGGATCCCTGCCTGAATGTGACGGATGTGAACCTCTATCGCTGGCTGAATGCCAACTGCTTCCGGACCAGCCATTATCCCTACGCGGAGGAAATGTATCAGCTCTGCGACCGGGAGGGAATTGTGATCGTGGACGAAACCCCGGCCGTAGGCATGTGGGCGGATGAGCGGTACGGCTGGAACCTGGCGGACTACCACGGCCAGGTGCTGCGGGACATGATCGACCGGGATAAAAACCATCCCTGTGTGGTCATGTGGAGCCTGGGGAATGAACCGGATACGGAAAAGTATCCGGAGAAGGCATATGATTACTGGCGCCCCCTGTATGAGGCGGCGCACCGGCTGGATCCGCAGAACAGGCCTGTGACGGTGGTAGGGTGCCAGAACAGGTATGATGTGGATCAGGTGATCAGGTCCATGGATGTGGTCCTGATCAACCGTTACTACGGCTGGTACAATCTGTCCGGCGACCTGGAGGCGGCCCGGTATGCTTTCCGGATGGAGCTGGACTGGTGGGAAAAGCAGCAGAAGCCCCTGATTCTTTCCGAATACGGCGCGGATACCGTCGCGGGACTGCATGGCGCGGTGGCGGAAATGTTTACGGAGGAATTCCAGGTGGCCTATTATGAGGCCATGAGCGAATGCCTGGATGAACGGGATTTTGTGATCGGGGAAATGCCCTGGAACTTTGCCGATTTTTCTACCTGCCAGGGGCCGATGCGGGTGGGCGGAAACCGGAAAGGCCTGTTTACCCGGGATCGCCGGCCGAAAATGGCAGCGCATTATTTCCGCCGCAGATGGGGGGAAATGGAGGCGCGGGAGTGAATAGTTTTCTATCAAGATGAAACTCTTCCTGGAAATGTAGAAAAAACAAGAAAATCTATAATGAATTGATCTATGAAGATTAACTGTCGGGGCGTCACATGTTGTGGCGCTTCGTTTCTTTTCAGTCGAAAACAATACGAATGGTATAAAAAATCTCGCCAAAATCATACCAATCGTATCTTCAAAGCAGCAGCCGTCTGCTGTATACTATGCGTGTGCTGGGAGGTGAGTAAGCGGTGGAAACGAGGCTTGCGGAGAATATCCGGGTGTTCCGGAAACAGAAGGGATTGACGCAGGAGCAGCTTGCGGAGGTGCTGGGAGTAACCGTTGGTGCGGTGCATAAATGGGAAACCAGGATGTCCACGCCGGAACTGGACCTAATTACGGAAATGGCGGATTTTTTTGACATATCCGTAGATGTCCTTCTGGGGTATAAAATGAAAGACAATCGACTGCAGGCCACGGTGGAACGTCTGTGGAAAGCCAGCAATAGCCGGGATTACGATGCGGTTTCAGAAGCGGAAAAGGCGATTCAGAAATACCCACATTCCTTTGATGTAGTGTATGCGGCTGCGAACCTTTATTATACCTTTGGCGCAGGGACAAGAAAGGAGTCCTGGCTCAGGCGGGCTATTGAAATGCTTGACAATGCTCGCCTGCTGGTGTCTCAGTGTACGGATTCCCGGGTAAACGATTCCTGGATTTGCGGTATGATAGCAGAGATGCACGACATGCTGGGTGAAACAGGCAAGGCGCTGGAACTGTTGAAAGCAAACAACCCCGGTGCGATCTTTAATGACAGGATCGGGATCATGCTGCTGTCCCACGGCGGGGATCCAGAGGAAGCAAATGATTATCTGGAGGACGGGCTTCTGCGGGAGATCAGTCGGCTTATGCAGCTTGGGATCGGTTACGCGATGCTGTTTGATGTAAAGAATGACAATGCGTCCGGCATGGAGATGATGCGCTGGATCATCCCCACCCTAAAAGGACTGAAAAAGACGAATGAGCCGGACTTTATCATGAAAATGATCGTGGTCTTCGACGTCTTCCTGGCAGTCTTTCAGTACAAGTCCGGCGATCGGAAAGGCGCGGAAGAATCTCTCAGGACAGCAAAGCGCCTGGCCGTTGCCTTTGACGCCGCGCCCAACTATGCGGCGAACCAGGTGAAATACGTGCGCGAATCGGAAACGACCAACGCCCATGATCTTCTCGGGGAAACCGCCATGGACGCGGTGGAGTTTATCCTGCATGACAAAGATCAGGAACTGCTGAAGCTCTGGGCGGAAGCATGCGGCCGTGAAGGGTGAGCCGCCCAAAACAACCTTTGAAAAAAGGATCGCGGAGAATGAACATGCAAAAGACTGAGAACGTCTTTCATAACCGGAATTTCCGGCTGGCATTCTTCTGCAGTCTTTCGGCTCGTCTGTTCTGCTGTTCTTTTGCGTGTTGGGCTTTACCGCCGCCGCAGTTTTTCTGCTGATGAACAAGCCCGTCAGGGAACTGTAAGGGATACAAAACACCGAAAATAAAAATCGGAAATCTATGAATGGAGGGAATCAGGATGATTCAACTGAGGAAACCGAACGTCATTCCGGTCAACGATCACATCTGGCTGCTGGATGATCATCACGAGGCAACCTGCTATGTCGTTGCCGGAACAAAGCAGGCGGCAGTCATCGACACATCCATTGGCTTGTGCAATATCCGGGAGGTGGCGGAATCACTGACATTCCTTCCCCTGATCTGCATCAATACCCATGGTCATGGAGACCATATGGGCGGAAACTGGAGCTTTGATAAAGCGTATATGAATCTTGCGGACCTGCCACTCGCCGAGGAATGGATCAACAGCCAGGAAGTGCAGGAAGCCATGAAACAGTTCGAAATCAGCTACCCGCCTTTTGAGCATGTCGAAGATGGGCACATCTTTGATCTTGGCGGCATTGAACTGGAAGTCATCTATCTTCCGGGGCATACAGCAGGCGAAATCGTACTGCTGGACAGGAGGGACAGGATTCTTTTTTCGGGAGATGGGATTGTTCAGCATCTGTGGCTGCAGCTGGACGAATCTCTGCCGGTAAGGACGCAGATTCAGAGCATGGAACGGATGCTGCCCCTGCGGAATACCTTCGACACAGTTCTGAACGGCCATATTCAAACACCTTACGGCGCTGAGCTGTTTGACACATTGTTGGAAGCACTGAAAGATCTGGAAGCCGGTAATACAGCTGGCGACATTGACTATGAATGGCTCGGAAATGTCAGCAAAGCGCATCCATACCAGCCGGAGGATCGCCGGATTGTCTATAAGGAGAAGTGACATCATGAACATCACCACAAAGCAGTTTCAGATTCTGTCAGACATCAACCTGGCTTGGGATTTCCTGACGGACATCTATGACCGGGAGACGGGCAGCGGCGTGGCGGCTCCGTTCTTTGAGTACGCCCTGCAATCCTCCTGGATGGATCAGTCTTACAGTTTCCTGGATCGGTTCTGGCTGGACGGGGACAGGGTGGTGGCCTTTGTGTTTTACGAAGCGCCTGTGACGGATATCTTTTTCAGCGTCCGGAAGGGGTACGAATTCCTGGCGGATGAGCTGGTGGAATATGCCGTTTCCGCCATGCCGAATTTTGAAGGAAAGCAGCGCCTGGTGCTCTTCAACGGCCAGGAATACCTGAAAGAAGCGGCGGCGAAACGTGGATTCATCCTGACGGAGGAATACGAGGATCGGCAGTTTGACTTCCGAAACGAACTGAATCATCCGCTGCCCGAAGGATACCACTTCGTAGACCCGAAGGACGCGGACGGCTTCAAGCTGGCGAAGCTCCTCTGGTACGGCTTCGGCCACGGGGAAAAAGGGCCCTTCGAGGGCTGGGATCGGGAAGATTGCTCCAACGATTGGACACCCGCCAAATCCTATAAGGGTGTCATCGGCCCCATGACCGCGCCTGCGCCTCATGCCACCCATGAATACGACGTGATCATCGCAGATGAAAACGGGGAATACGTCTGCTTCTCCGGTATGTGGTGGGTATCGGAAAACAAATTGGCCTACATGGAACCCCTGTGCACCCATCCGGATCATCGCGGGAAGGGACTGGCCTCTTCCGCCCTGTCCAGACACTATCATCGGATGAAGGCCCTGGGTGCCACCCACATGACCGGCGGCGGTGATCCTTTTTACGAAAAGCTCGGGTATGGAAAGGGCATCCACTGGACCTTCTGGAAACGGGAGGAAAAGCAGGCGGACGCTCCTTTGACCAACCCCAGCCGGGCCGTCAGCTCAGATGCCGCGGAAGTCGCCGCTCTCGCCTGTGAATTGTGGCCGGAGCATTCCTTGGAAGAGATGACAGAAGAATTTGAATCCCTGCTCGCCCGGGAGGATGCGGCAGTCTTTCTGTACAGGGAGCATGAGGAAGCCGTGGGTTTTGCACAGTGCCAGCTCCGCCATGACTATGTGGAAGGAACGGAAACCAGCCCTGTGGGGTATCTGGAGGGAATCTACGTCCGGGAAGGCGTGCGTCGGCAGGGCGTCGCCCGCAAATTGCTGGCCGCGTGCGAAGGCTGGGCAAAAGCGAAAGGCTGCAGGGAATTTGCCAGCGACTGCGAGCTGGATAACACGGACAGCCAGCATTTTCACCGGGCCGTCGGCTTTGAGGAAGCCAACCGGATCGTGGCGTTTGTGAAAAAGCTGTGAGCCGCAAAATACAAATCGAAACAGGAGAAGACCGAAATGAGTAATATTGAGAAATACCGGCAATACTTCACAAAGGACTATCTGATGGGGCCGAATTCATTCCGCCTGTTGGATGAACTGATCCGCAGGAAGCCATCGGACGCCCGGTTTCACCGCACCCTGGATCTGGGCTGCGGCTTTGCCCTGACCTCCTTTTTCATCGCCAACGAAACAGACGCGGATTATGTGTACGCCTATGATCTGTGGATCCCCGCGACGGAAAACTACCGGAGGATCCAGGATAACCATTTGGAGGACAGGGTCATTCCGATCCACGGCGACGCCATGGAGTTGCCTTTTTCCCATGAATACTTTGACGCGATCGTCAGCGTTGACGCCTATCATTACTTCGGCTGCAGGGGAAAAGTATTTGCCGAAAAGATCCTGCCGTTTGTCAAAAAAGGCGGCTATGTGATGATCGCCGTTCCGGGACTGAAGGAGCAGCCCCAGGGCGATCTCAAGCGGCTGTTTGAAACATGGGCCGAAGGGGACGACGCCCAGCTGTTCAAAACAGCGGCCTGGTGGGAAGAACTTCTGAAAAATGAATGCGGGGAAAAATGCGATATCACCGTGAAGGAAGCGGAATGCTTTGATATAGCCTGGCAGGAGTGGTTTGATTCAGGACATGAATACGGAATCCGCGACAGGAATTTCCTGCAAAAAGGACTGGACAGGATCCTGAACTTTGTCTTGATCTATGTAAGAAAGAACTGACGGGGGCTTAAACCGAGAGGAGAAAAAAGATGGATCAGACGATTCGGGCATGGCTGCTGGAAGAAGAAAACCCGGAAGTGCGGCTTCGGACGCTGAAGGAATACGAAAAGCTGCCGGAAGACGATGCGCGGGTGACCGACTGCAAAAAACGGCTGCTGCAAAGCAAGGTTTACGAGCGCGGACTGAAAAAGCTCAGGACGGACAAGCCCTGGGCGAAGTATGACGCCATCCTGGCCTTTGCGGAATGGGGCTTGACCCGGGCCGATATCGGAGAGGATATCGACGGCGAAGTGTTTGCCCTGATCGAAAGCACCGGCTTCAAAATGCTGTGCGGCGAACCGCTCCTGCTCAGGAATCTGGTCAAGCTGGGATACGCTCAGGAAGAAATCGTGAAAAACGAAATCGACAGTGTTCTCGGGCTGATCAAAGAAGACGGTGGCTTTGGGTGCATCAGTACCAATAAGAAGATCAATGATCCCAGGAAGCCCCATAAGAGCTGCGCGCGGCTGACGGTGGAATACCTGCTGCTGGCGGCCGAACTGCATTTGCTGGGATACAGGCCGGCGTGCGAAAAGGCGCTGACGCATTATTTTACCAAGCGTAACATTTTCTATCGGACAGACGATATGCGGACGCCCATGGTGGACGTGATGCTGGGCACGTTCTATCCGCCTGATCCCATCAAGATTGGGGCACACCAGATTGTTTACGCCCTGCGGGTGCTTGGTTGCGCGCCGGAGTCGGAAGCCATGCAGGCCGGGTACAGCGTGCTGAATCAGCACAGGTTGGACAACGGACGGTATGTTCTGACAGCGTCCAAGAGCGTACCGGCATTCAAGGCTGGGAACGTCGGGGAAGAGAACAAGTGGGTCACGCTTTACGCTTATATGGCGCAAGAATAGGATTGTTATGGATAATACAACAAGAAAACACCTGGCAGAGGTTGCCGGGAAAGCGGCACAAATCCCTTTTCATGGCGATATGGAGGGGAAAGAATCAAATCTGGAGCCGGTCATTCGATTCTTCCCAAACTGGACGCTCAGAGAAGCCGATGGGTTATGGTGCGCGGCGTTTGTTTATTATTGCTGCCGGGAAGCTGGATTTGAGATTCCCATCAGGCCGGATGAATGCAAGACCTGCCATCTGGCAGGCTGTATCGCCTGGGAAGAATTTGCCGTGGGTGATCCCAGGATCGGGTATCATCAAAGCGGTGAAGGTTTTGTTCCGGATGCCGGTGACATCGTTCTGTATGACCGGGTCTTTGAAAACAAGGAGCATGATCATATCGGCATTGTCATGGAAAACCGGGGAGATACGATCCTTGCCGCGGAAGGAAATATAAACAACAAATCAGGGATCATCGAGCGGCCGAAAGATGCGCATATCAGGGGCTATATCAGAATCCCGGACGGATACAAATATCGGAGGAGTACGATGGACTATCAAACGGAAAACCTGATCCTTCATTTTGTGACGGAAAACGACTTGAACGAGGTTGCCCGGACGTGGCCCGCTGATCATCATCCGCTTTCTGACGCGGAGGCGCGGGAAGCCATCGCCTATATGCGCGGGAACTATGAGAGGAATACGAAGGGCGGTATTTATCATCTGTGCCTTGCAGTATGCGGGAAAGAGCATCCGGGAATCACCATGGGTTGGTGCGGCCTGGACGGTAGCCGCAATCCGGCGGAACCGGAAATCTTCATCCTGCTGGATGAACCGTACCGCGGTAAAGGCTACGGCACACTGTGTGTAAAAGAGTTGCTGCGAATCGCCGTAGAGGACTACGCGCTTCCTCGCGTGCACGGCGGCTGTGCCAAAGAGAACATTGCCTCCGCCCGGGCCATGGAGAAGGGCGGCATGGTGCGGGATGGGACGGAAGAAAACGGAGATCCACTGTTCAGGTTCAGTGCGAATACCGGAGCTTGTCAGGAGGGAAATACCTGTGGATGACAATTATGTGAAGTATATGAAACGCTGCTACGAACTGGCAATCAGCGCCGGGAAAAAGGGCCATGATACCTTTGGCGCGGTGCTTGTGCATAATGGGGAAATCCTGGAGGAAGCGGAAAACACGGCAGACTATGCCCGTAAGATCTTCGGGCACGCGGAATTCAATCTGGTACACAAATGTGCCAACAAGTATTCCGATGAAATCCTGGAGCACGCCGTCGTATATACCAGCTGCGCTCCCTGCGAACGGTGTTTGGCTGCCATTGCGTCCCTGGGCGTGCATCAGATCGTGTGCGGTGTGTCCTACAAAGAATTCAGCAAGCTGCTGCCTTTTGATTATCAGGCAGTGGATCGCGAAGGGCTGCTCAGGCAGTTGGGTATCCAAATGATGCTCACGGAATCCGTGCTCGAAGAGGAAGGTATGCACGTGTTTGAATGGTGGGGCGGCGAATATCGCCCGCTGGAGGAGCTCATCGCGGAAATGGATGAAGTGAAAAAGAAACAATAAAGGAAACAATCATGAATAATCATAAAGCAATCGCATTTTTCAGCGGATTCCCGGACCGCCGTTTTACGGATGAAATTGCCGAACGCCTGGAAAAAGAACTGCCCGTGCGCAGGTGCATAGTGTTTATTTCCGCCTGCCCGGTGGACTATCAGCAGAATGACGAGGATTCTGCCGGGATGAATAGGATGTTTGAGAAATACAGTATCGGCTTTGAACGGTTCTGTGTAGTCGATGCCAGGATGGAACCTGCCGATGCGCAGAAGTGGGCCCGGGAAGCCGACTGCTTTTTCCTGATGGGCGGCGGTGTCTGCGCCGAGCAGATGAAGCTGATGCTTGAAAAAGGCATCTATGATATTGTCCGGGACGGCCCGGCAATGGTTCTGGGCGTCAGCGCAGGATCCATGAATATGGGAAAAACCACGGTGGATATTTGGGAATCCATGGTTCCGTACGAGGGGCTTGGGTTTGCCGATATCACGATGATCGGCCATTTCAGCTATGACGATACAGAACGGCTGCGTCTTATGAAAGTGGTTTCCATGGAAAGGCCTGTCTGCGCCATGGAGGATGAGAGCGCCATCTTCATCAAAAACGGTAAAGTTGAAATCATTGGGATCATTCACAGGATTGAAAAGGGAGAAATCAGGCTGTTTACGGAGGAAGATGTCCAACTCTGAGGCTCAGTCTGCTGTTTTTCATAGTATTTTTTTTCCAGCTTAACAGGAAAGGGGGCTCTTCGTATGCGGACAGTGATGATGAATGAACGGGCTGCGGTGACCGTAAACACTGCGAATCATATCCGTACAGACTTTGTGTCCGATCATCCGAAGAGCAGGCTGGAATAATCCCCGGCATATATTCGGCTTGACCGGCTGCTTGTCCGTGACGGATAAGCAGTTTTTTTTGCGCGCAAAAAAGGAGGAACAGATGGGAAATCTTGGTTGGATCAACACGGAAAACTATTCTTATGACTGTGTGTTCCGCATGGAGTACTTTTAGGTACGGAAATGAACAGGGAGGAATCAAAGAATTGATTAATACATATCGCGTGGTGCTGGTTCACAGGAACCGGTACCTTGTACGGAATGAAGGAAAAGAACTGTACTGTACGTTGACTGGCAGTCTGCGTTACCGGGAAGCGTTTCCGGTTGTCGGCGACGAAGTGGAGATTACGGAAAACCCTTACGGCGACAGCCTGATCCGGGAGATCCGGCCGCGCAGGACGTTTTTCTGCCGGCCGGACCGTGGAGGCCATGCAGACGGCTTTGCCAAGACCCTGCAAGTTCAGCCGCTGGTCGCTAACATCGACTATGTGTTCATTATTACCTCCCTGAATCAGGATTTCAGTATCAACCGGATTGCCCGGTATGCCGCGATGGCGGTTTCCGGAGGTGCGGTTCCTGTTGCGGTACTGACAAAAGCAGACTTGTGTCCGGATGTTGAAGAGATGGAAGCAAAAGCCGCCGCCCTGAGCGGGGACCTGCAGGTCGTTTCGATCAGTGCGAGGACAGGATACGGGATGGACCGGCTGCGGACATACTTCAGGCCAGGTAAGACAATTGCGCTCCTGGGTTCTTCAGGGGCGGGAAAATCCACATTGATCAATACACTGGCAGGACGGGAGATTATGCAGACCGGCGGGATCCGCGAGGAAGATTCGAAGGGCAGGCACACGACCACCCACAGGGAACTGATCGAACTGGACGGCGTCAGCTTGATCGACACGCCCGGCCTGCGGGAACTGGGCATGATCGATGCGGAGGAAGGAATCGCCGGTACCTTTTCCGATGTTGCAGAGCTGGTCAGCCGGTGTGCCTTTTCTGACTGCACACACAGCAGCGAACCGGGCTGCGTGGTCCGCGAAGCCCTGGAGAACGGAACGCTTTCCGCTGAAAGATGGAAAACATTCTGCCGGCTGGAGAAAGAAAACCAATGGAGCAAAATCCGGAAGAACGAGAAGATGATGAACATTGCTGTGGAACGGCGCAAAAGGAATATGGCGCTCCAGCGGCACGGAAGGGGGACTGACAGAGGATGACAAAAGAAGCACAAAAATTGTATGCGCTTGACAATTATGAACTGCAGCCGGTGCCCGGCCATGAGGGCGGGCGGAACCTGGTGTATATCTGCAGACAGAACGGAGAGAAGAAATATGTACTCCGGATCTCGACACTGGGCGACCGGACGGAAGAGGAGTATCTTGCGGAAACGGAATTTGTCCGATACCTTGCCTGGAACGGTGCGCCTGTGGCGGATGTGATCCCCTCTATCCACGGGAAACTGGTTGAACGCATGGAACAGGATGGGAAAACTGTTTTTGTTACACTGTTTGAGTATGCGAAGGGCATGCTCCTGAGCGATAACGGATACCGATATCGGGAAGGTGCTCCGTTGGAGGAGTATTTCTACAATACCGGCAAGACACTGGGAGTCATTCACCGGCTGTCCAGACTGTACAGGCCGGTTCATCGCAGGAAGGCGTTTTCTGACAAACATACAGCGGAGTATATCGACAGCCTGATCCCGGATTCCTATGCGGATCTGAAGCTGGCGATCTGCAGGCGGCTGGAGGAATACCGGACGCTACCGAAGGATTCGGAAAATTACGGACTTGTTCATTTCGACTTTTGCGACGGCAACTATCATGTTGACCTTGAAACCGGTGACATCACCGTTTTTGATTTTGACAACTGCATCTACTGTTGGTATATGTTCGACCTGGCCCATCTCTGGACACACGGCGTCGGCTGGTACCGGCATATTCCCAGCGCAAAGCAGCGAATGGCATGCATGGATCAGTACTTTGGGAAAATCCTGGAAGGATACCGGAGCGAAACGGATGTTTCAGATGCGATGCTCGAGAAGCTGCCGCTTTTCATCGACATGACGATTATCGAGCTTGTGATCGATGAGTTTGAATGCTCCGCCAGGGAAGGCGGAGAACCAGACGAGGAGGATATCGGAAACGCCATATACTGTCTGGTAAGCGATATCCCTTATGGCGGTTTCGGTGAGGAGTGGTGAAGCAGCAATGCAACCTGCAGTTGCGCGATTTGCCGAAACAGCGCCTGTGAATTGGTGGGAAAGCTGCCTGCGCTATGATAATCTGTCCTTGCGACGCGGAGCAACAAACTGTCAGAATGAAACACCGATGAAAGGAGAAGAAGCATGAGCTTTGGCAAAAATCTTCAGTATTTAAGGCAGCTGAGCGCAAATATGACGCAGGAAACGCTGGCAGAGAAACTGAATGTAAGCCGCCAGACCATCTCAAAATGGGAAATGGACGCGGCGAATCCCGAAATGGACAAGGCGCTTGAAATCTGCAGAATCTTTAACTGTTCTCTGGACAATCTCTTCAGGGAAGAAATGGATAAGCGCAGCGACGCCTATTCAAATCTTCGTACTGAGGAAGTCGAGGGATTCCGTTATGTGGAGTATACCGTGATCAGCCGGGAGCCGGAAGCGGATGCCATTGGCAGGATGTACAAATGCGCTGAAGAAAACGGGATCGCGAATCCGAAGGTCATCGGCTGGGATTTTCCGAGACTGTCGCAAGAGCAGGTGAATGTGTTCAACATGCATGGCTATACGGCGGCACTGGTACTACCGGAGAGCGTTACGCCTGAAGGGTATGAAATCAAAGAACAGCCTGCGCATAAATATGCCGCAATCCATATCGACAGGCCGTATGACAACCCCTTTGCAACGATTCCGGGAGCCTATCACACCTTGCAGGATTATATGAGGACAAACGGCCTGGTACAGGTGGAAAACGGAGTGATTCCCTGCTTTGAAACAGACGGCGAAAGTATGGATGTCTATCTTGCCTGCAGGTAAAGGGACAAGCCGATTTTTCTCGTTGACAAACAGCTACAATTCCCACAAAATATAGACGGATGGAGGGCGACATCCCTCCGGTGTGACTGACACCATAAATCCGAAATGTATGCAGCACGTACGGGGCTGAAAGTTGGCGGGCAACGATAAAACCCGAAATGTGTACGGGACGTAGGGGCCCGGAAGATGGCGGACATCGATAAAATCAGTCACTTACTGAGAGGCGGGCAGCATCACGGTGTTGCAGTCTCTCAGTTTTTTGTAGGAGAATGACGGATGAGTATTTCAAAAGCACAGGCAATAGGCATCGTGTTCCGCTGGTGGAGAAGGGGTTCTCCCCGCTGCTGATCGCGGAACGGCTGGGCCACGAAAAGGTTCAGACCACCATGGACATCTACAGCCACCTGTATCCCAACAAGCAGCAGGAAGTGGCCAGAATACTGAACGAGACGATCGACCCGAAAAGCTCGGACAGTGCTGGCTACAAAAAAAGCGAAAAAATGTAGCCAATTTGTAGCCAGGAAAAAGACAACATCCCCGGAAGCGATTGAAAATCAACCGATCCGAGGATGAGAAAGTTAAGAAATCATCATTCCCACTCGCTCCTGGCAAAGCCGTTTTAAGCGATTTTGTTAGGCTTATTTAGCTCTCATTATCCACATTCGTCATATTCCATCCTTTAGGATAGGCTATCCGACTTTGTGTTGCCAAAGTGTTGCCACGCTTGGCACTCTTAGTAAAATCAGTTCACTATTTCGTTTTTTCCTGTCTTGTGCTTCCTCGCCATATTGGATTCGTGCGGATGTGTGTCCATGAATATGGCAGCGCAGGATTGCGGATGCGGGCCAGGAGAGTATCGGCAGCCATGCGGCCGATTTCGATGCTCGGGATCTTCACGGTGGTGAGGGCGGGCTCCACCAAAGCCGATTGGGAGGTGCCGTCAAAGCCGGTGATCATGATGTCGTCGGGAACGGACATACCTTTTTTCTTGATGGCGTTCATCAGATGGATGGCCAGGTAGTCGTTGGCGCAGACAAAGGCGTCGGGCAGCTCGGGCATGCGATTGATTTGAGCGATCAGCCAATCGGGATCGTTGTAGGGGGAAGCGTCCGGGGCCAGGATGCAAAGGCGTTCATCCAGCTCGAGCCCTGCCTGCTCCAGACCCAGCCGATAGCCGAACCAGCGCTCGTAAAAGCTGCCGCAATGCTCCTTGTCTCCCACAAAACCGATACGGCGCGCACCCAACGCAATGAGCTGCTTCATCAGGGCGTTTATGCTGGCCACATTTTCCATGGAAACAAAATCGCACGGGTAGAGATGGATCAGCGAATGAACCGGGCTGTCAATCATAACAGTGGGCAGACCCAGATTACAAATCATAGCCAAATAGTCGGTGTCAAACATCTCGATCGCCACGATTCCCGCCATTTGGTCCGGGATAAAGTGAGGCGGCAGCTGCTTTTTTTGCAGCTCATCGACGGAGATTTCAAACATTTTCAGGGTATAGCCCGCCCGACAGATCTGATCAGTAAAGGTGGTCACGAAATAGGTGCCAAAGTGATAATCCATGGGCATGTTGTTGGTGAGCAAGGCGATGCTGCCGCCAGCCTGCTGGGAAACGACGGGTTTTTCCACGGCAGGCAGACCGTACCCCAGCTCGCTGGCTTTCTGCATGATCATGGCGCGAGTCGCGGGCGGTACGGCGCCGCGCCCGTTGAACACCTTGGACACCGTGTTTCTGGAGAGTCCGCAGGCGTCGGCAATATCCTGCATGGTGACACGCTTGTTTGCCATGATGCACACAACCTTTCTCATAGCTGCCTTCAGTATAACATTGAAAGAGCAGTATGGCAAGTTTACGATTTGTAAATCGTGTGCGCTCAATAAAGAGAGCGAGCTGACGTGTACACCCTTGCTTCGGTGGACAAATGGCCAGATAAAACAAAATTTTAGAAACAATATTGACAAAATGTAAATTGTGATTTATCATTGTAAACGTAGACGTAAACGAAACGTAAATGCCCCTGGATCCGAAAACGGGGCAAAGCATTCTGAGCGGAATGTGCAGAATGAATCAACAGGCACTGCTCGTGGAAACCGACGGTGCAGTGAAAGGAGGCCTGCCAGGATCGATACCCTTGTTCCCTGTTTCTTTTGGATTCAATAAGGAGGGAAAACATGCAAGGCGCAAGCAATGCCCATGCCGCAGCGGTGCGGCAAAAAAAGGAGAAGACGGACTGGGGAAAGAAGCTGCGGAACTTCAGGGAGAACACTCCGTATCTCCTGATGATCCTCCCTGCGATCCTGGTCGTGTTCCTGTTCAATTACCTGCCGATCTACGGCGTACTGATCGCTTTCCAGGATTTCATGCCCGGCGATCCCATCCTGTCCCGCGACACGATCTGGGTCGGCTTCCAGAATTTCACCCGCTTCTTTAACGACGTGCAGTTCTGGCCGCTTATGAAGAACACCTTCCTGCTGTGCATCATCGGCTTCATCATCGGCTTCCCGCTACCCATCCTGGTGTCCCTGGCGCTGAACGCCCTGAAGCGCAAGAAGGCGGGCAAGGTGTTTCAGACCATTTATACCGCTCCGCACTTTATCTCGCTGGTCGTGCTGGTCGGTATGCTGCAGCTGTTCTTCGGCCGTTACGGCCTGGTGAACAACCTGGCCGCCAGCCTGGGCGGCGAACGCGTTTCCTATTTCCTGGAAAGCTCCGCCTTCCGGCCTATGTATATCCTGTCCAGCAACTGGCAGGACTTTGGCTGGAGCGCGGTCATCTACATCGCCGCCCTGTCCAATGTGGACCCGGTGCAGCATGAAGCCGCCATGATCGACGGCGCCACCCGGTTTCAGCGGGTGCTGCATGTGGACATTCCCGCCATTATGCCCATGATCAGCGTGATGCTGATCATGTCCATCGGCGGTCTGATGGGCGTCGGCTATGAAAAGGCCCTGCTGATGCAGACGGATGGCAACCTGGCCGTCAGCGAGCTGATCGCCACCTATGTGTACAAGCGCGGTCTGACCGGCGTGCCGGATCAGGCATATGCCACGGCCATTGGTCTGTTCAACTCCGTGATCAATGTGGTGCTGCTGATCATCGCCAACACGACGTCCAAGCGCTTCTCCGAGAATTCGCTGTGGTAAGGAGGAAGAAGAACATGACTGTTAAGAATCCTGCCATCAAGCCCCGGAACAACGCGCTCAAGGATACCCGGGGAGATAAGATCTTTTTCGTGATCAACGCCATCTTCCTGGGCCTGCTGGCGCTGATCATCCTGTACCCGCTGTACTTCATCGTCATCGCGTCCTTCTCCGATCCGGACGCCGTGCTGGGCGGCCAGGTGGTGCTGGCCCCGGTGAACATCACCTTCGAGGGCTATGAGAAGGTATTCCAGCGCCAGGACATCTGGAACGGCTACTGGAACACCATCTGGTACACCGTTGTCACGGTCATCCTGGCGCTGGCTGTCACCGTCCCCGCCGGCTGGGGACTGAGCCGCAAAACCACCCCCGGCAAGAAGTTCTGGATGCTGTACTTCATCATCCCGATGTTCTTTGGCGGCGGCCTGATCCCGTTCTATAACGTGATGAGCAGCCTGAAGCTGATCAACTCCCCCTGGGCCGTGATCCTGCCCGCCATTATGTCGGTTTGGAACCTGTTCATGACCAAGACCTTCTTTGAGTCCTCGATTCCGGAGGGCATGCTGGAAGCAGCCCGCATCGACGGCGCGGGCAAATTCCGCACCTTCTTCTCCATCGTGCTGCCCCTGTCCAAGGCCATCATCGCCGTCATGGCGCTGTACTATGCTGTGGGCCAGTGGAACAGCTACTTCAACGCCATGATCTTCCTGCAGGATGAGGGCAAGTATCCCTTGCAGCTGGTGCTGAAGGAGATCCTGATTGCCTCGGAGAGCACCGTGGGCGGCAGCGGCGAGACCATTCTGCAGCAGTATCGCCTGGCCAACCAGCTGAAGTATGTTTCCGTGATCGTCTCCAGCCTGCCGGTGCTTTGCCTGTATCCTTTTGTCCAGAAGTACTTTGCTCAGGGCGTCATGATTGGCTCCCTGAAGGGTTAAGAGGAGGAACGTGAAATGAAGAACATCAAAAAATGGCTTGCCTTGCTTCTGCTGGCGGTGCTGGCGCTGACCCTGACCGCCTGCAGCAGCAACAATGACACTAGCGCCCCTGCTGACGCTCCGACGGAAGCGCCGGCGGCCTCTGCCGACAGCGGAGATACAGCCGCTGCGCCTGCTGAAGAGAAAAAGGCCGAAGAGGCTGCGCCGGCCAGCGATCATCCGCTGAGTGCGACCTACGGCTTCCAGTGGACGGATCCCACCGCGCCGATCCTCAACGAAAAAGGCGCCCAGGAGCTGTCCTTCAAGGTGTATTCCTCCAAGAACGCTTCCGCCCTGGACTACAACGACATGAAGATCATGGCGGATCTGTATGCGCAGACCAACGTGCAGGTCACCTGGGAAAATGTGTCCGAGTCCGTTTATTCCCAGCAAAAGAACCTGATTTTCGGCAACAAGGACAACCGGCCCGATGCGATCTACCACGCCGGCATGGGCGCGGGCGAAATCATCAAGTACGCCAAGCGCAAGGTGCTTGTGCCCATCAGCGATTACCTGGATTACATGCCCAACTTCAGAAAGCTGCTGGAAGAGCGCCCCGACATCAAGGCCCAGCTGCTGAATGTGGAGGACGGCAAGATCTACTCCCTGCCCCGCATCGAGGAGATGGGCCTGCTCCAGAGCCCCAACCTGCTGTTCCTGAACGTTGCCTGGACGAAGGCTGCCATCGCGGCCGGCGCGGTGGAGGGACTGACCGAGGATCAGCTCAAGGACGGGCTCTCCCTGACCGCTGCCCAGATGGAGCAGATCCTGACCTACTTCCGGGATCACGACATGAACGGCAACGGAAAGACCGACGACGAGCGGCCGATGAACTTTGTCTACAACAACTGGCAGGGTAACCAGTGCGACCTGTACGGCATGTTCGGCCTGAACGACAACCTGGAGCACCGCGTGGTGGTGGACGGCAAGATCACCTACACCGTGCAGGACGACCGCTTCAGGGATGCCACCAACTTCATCGCGGGCTGGGTGGATGCCGGCCTGATCGACAAGGTCTCCTTCGAGCAGAGCCAGGACAACTTCCTGGCTAACGGCAAGGGTCTGGAGACCTACGGTGCCTTTTACTGGTGGGAGAGCGAGACGGTGGTCTCCAATCCCGAGAACTACATCGTGCTGAGCCCTCTGGTGGGCCCGAACGGAGACCAGACCATCTGTGTTTCCAATAACCCTGAAATCAGCACCGGTGAACTGATCGTATTCACCAGCTGCCAGTATCCCGAGGTGCTGCTGGCCTACTTCGACCGCTACTACGATCCCGTCATCTCTGCTCAGATCAACTATGGCCCGATTGGCATCGTGTATGAGGAAGAACGGGATGATAAGGGCATGCTGGTGCAGAAGCCTCTGCCGGAAGGCGTGACCTCTGACGAGCTGCGCCTGCAGAACGCGCCTCTTGGCATCATCAACTTGGGCGAATACGCCTGGAACAATGTGGTGCACATGGAGCCCCGCGCCCAGCTTCGCCTGGAGCGCCTGCAGCTGTGCGCCAAGCCCTTCGTGCCTGAAAACGTGAAGCCCTGCCCCAACCTGCAGTTCACCCTGGAAGAGCTGAACACCCTGAGCAACTATGAGACGAACCTGAACGACTACATCCGCACCAACCTGATCTCCTGGCTGATGAAGGGCGGCGTGAGCGACGACGCCTGGACCGCCTTCCAGAACGATCTGAACGGCAAGGTCAACCTGGCGGGGATCCAGAAGGTGTATCAGGATGCCTATGACCGCTTCACCACTAAATAAATGGAGGGTGACATCATGAAAAAGCTGGGTAGAATCCTTTCTCTGCTGCTGGCTGTATGCCTGCTTAACTTGCCCGTGTTCGCCTCTGCGGATGGGGAGCCCACCCTGGACGGCGTGCATGACCAGAGTGTGATGGCCGGGACGGAATTTGACGCCCTGGCCGGAATCACCGCCGCCGGCGGCGATGGCAGCGACCTGACGGGAATGATCATGGTGGAGTCCACCCCCGCGCTGGACTTCAAGAATGGCAAAGCGACCCCCGAGAACCCCGGTGACTACGAGCTGGTGTATTCCGTGACCGACAACAGCGGCGTGACCGTGGAGGATTACGCCACCCTGACCGTCACCAAGAAGACCGGCGAGGAAGTTGTCTACAGGACATTTGATTTCAGTACCGTGGAAGTGACCGACAACCACGGCTGGGAAGCCAAAATTGGCGAGGCTGCCCAGGCGGAGGCCGCGCTGAAAAACGGCGCGTATGTGATCGACATCCGGAACCCCGGCGAGGGCGACGGCGATGTGCAGCTGGCCAAGGCAGGATATGCCCTGAAAGCGGCCGACTATAAGATCAAGATCTGGGCCAAATCCACCAAGCCCACCTATGCCCACATCCTGGCCAGGAATGAGAACGCCGAGGGCTGGGAGACCTTTGGCGGCGCTTTCAACGTGCGCATCGAGGAAACCGTCAAGCCCCTGGAGCTGAGCTTCACATCCCCCGGGGAAGGCAGCGCGGAGCTGCTGTTCAACCTTGGCAAGATCACCCCGAATCCCGACAATGCCGAGGACACCACCCCCACGGATTTCACAGTGACCATCGACAAGATCGAGCTGTATGAGATCTCCGGTGAGGAGCACGAGGTGCCCGTCTACACCGCCGATTTTACGCAGGGTGAAGGCGTGACCGCAGAAGCCGGCGACGGTGCCGGTGCCAGCGCTTCCTTTGCGGACGGCAAGGCTGTCGTCACCATCGACAGCTATGCCGGCGAGGGCGGCGGCGTGTGGAGCGTCAAGGCGAACATCGGCCTGGGCGATCTGACAATCGAGCAGGGCCAGAAGTATTATTACCGCTTCACCATCAACGCGCAGAACGGCCAGGGCGGCGAAGCCCTGGTGGAAAGCGCCGCGCGTGCCTGGGAGTGCCGCGCCAACTTCAACGGCCTGAACGCGGCCGCCGGCGAGGATGTTGTGGTCTCCAGCGTGTTCGTGGCTGAAGCCGATGTGGAGGATCCCGTGATCCGCCTGCAGATCGGCAACGCTCCTGAAGGCGCGACCAACAATGTGATCACCATCAGCGACGTGGAATTCGGCAAAATGGAAGGGGATAAGGAAACCGTGAAGACCATCGAAGCCTTCATGCCCTTCGGCCCCACCACCGCCAACGCCGAAAACGCCGCTTATCCCTGGCAGACCTTCAACGGTACCGATGAAGACAACGAGCGCGGCGTGGGCACCATCTGGACGGACAATGGCAGCTTCTTCTACCGCATCGACAACGGCGGCACGGTGGACTGGCACAACAAGCTGATCTGCGGCTTCGGCGGCAACCCGCTGACCCTGGCCTCTGACAGCTATTACATCGTGGAGATTACCGCCCGGGCGGATAAGCCTGTCTCCTGCGGCGTGTTCCTGAACCCGATGGGCGGCTGGGATCCGCGCTTCTCCGAGGGCATGGATCTGACCGAAGAATTCCAGACTTTCCGCTTTGCGACCACGGACACCTTCATCATGGACATGGACTTCGAGCTGCTGTTCCAGTTCGGCTCCGAGGCGCTGTCCAAGCTGGACGAGGTCACGGTGGAATTCCAGAATGTGACCATCTATCAGATGAGCGTTCAGTAAACCGATCCCAGAGGCAGGGAGAATGGCTTTCCCGTTCTCCCTGCCCTTTTTATCAGGAGGCATGAGCATGAAAACGAAACTCATCGCGATACTGGCCCTGCTGTGCGCCCTCTGCCTGGCGCTGACGGGCTGCGGCAGCAAGGACGCCGAACCGGCTGTCACCGAAGTGCCAAAGGCGGATGCCGATTCCTTCGCTGAAGGGGTGGAGGACAAGGACTTTTCCGGCCTGCGCACCCCGGGCAGCCAGGAAGCGGCTTATGAATACCGGAGCTTCTTCCAGCCCGCCATCGACGGTATCAAGCAGCCCTATGTGGGCGACACCATGCCCTACTATGAGGATGGCACCTATTACATCTACTACCTCAAGGAAGGCGGCGACAGCTACAACCACTCCATCTATCTGGCCACGACGAAGGATTTTGTGACATACACCGAATATGACGATCCCATCGTGGAATCCTCCCGCAGCGGCGGACAGGACGGCTGGGCGGGCACCGGCTCCGTGGTGAAGGTGAAGGATGAGTACCTCTTCTTCTACACCGGTCATGCTTCTGCCGAGACCTATGAATATATGGAGAAGATCATGCTGGCCAGGGGCAGCGACCCAACCCATTTTGAAAAGGTGGAAGACTGGGCCATTACGCCGCCCGATGAGATCGGCCAGAAGCGCGATTTCCGGGATCCGCAGGCGTATTATGACGCGGAATCCGATACTATCACCCTGACCGTAACTGCCTCTCAGGGCGGCGTGGCCCGCATCCTCAAATACACCCTCAGCGGTGATCTGAGCAGCGTCACATATGACGGAATCATCTTTACCAACAGTGAGGGCAATTTCTGGAACCTGGAGTGCAGCGATACCTTCCGGCTGGGGGATAAATATTATTTGACCTATTCCGCCCAGGATGATACGCTCTGGTATGCCATGTCCGATACGCCCTACGGCCCCTATGGCGAAGCCCGGCGGCTGGACGGCAAGCTGTTCTATGCCGCCAAGCATGTGGAAAGCCCGGAAGGCGCGTACATGGTAGGCTGGGCGCGGCGCAGCGAGTCGCCCTCCTCCACGTCGGAGGTATCCGGCTGGGCGGGCAACCTGGCAGTGCAGAAGCTGGTTCAGAAGGAAAACGGTGACCTTGCGCTGACGCCCGTGGAGGCTGTGACGGAAAAGTATACCGCGCGGCGTCATCTGGCGGTGGAATCGGACAGCATTCAGGTGCAGGCCGGTTCACGCTACGGCTACACCGAAGCGTTTAGTGCCTATGAAAGCTTCCTGCTGAAGGGCAAATTCACCTATACCGGCAAGGGCTGCTTCGGCCTGGCCTTCGATTACAACGGGCAGGCGGGCAGCTATAAGCTGATTACCCTGGATCCCGCTTCGCAGAAACTCCGGCTGGAGTTCAACGAGGGAAGCACCCTGATCACTGAGACGGATGCCGCGCTGGAGGCGGGAAAGGAATATACCTTCACCTACCTGCAGGAGGGTTCCGTGGGCATCTTCTGGCTGGAGGACGCTTCCCTGACCGTGCGTCTCTACGGCGTCAGCGGCAAGCCCATCCGGCTCTATGCCGAAAGCAATACGGTTTCCTTTACGGAATTGCGGGAATATACAAGACAGGAATGAAGCTGCATGATGAAGCACAGTTTGATTTTTGCCCGGGCATATGAAAACGAGGAGGGCAGGAAGATTCCGCTCTCCGCCCGTCCTCTCTTTCACTTGACGCCCTGGATCGGATGGATGAATGATCCCAACGGTTTCTCCTACTATCAGGGTCAGTACCATCTTTTTTACCAGTATTACCCTTACGATACAGAATGGAACTCCATGCACTGGGGCCACGCCGTGAGCCGCGACCTGCTGCACTGGACCTATCTGCCTGCGGCCCTGGCGCCTGATGCGCCGTACGATTCTTTCGGCTGCTTTTCCGGCAGCGCGATCGAAATGCCGGATGGAAAGCAGCTGCTGCTCTACACCGGCGTGCGCAAGGAGGGCGGCGAAAAGGGCAAGGAGCTGCAGACACAGTGTATCGCTGTAGGCGATGGCGTGGATTACAGCAAATATCCTCAGAATCCTGTGCTGGATGCAAACGACCTGCCTGAGGGCCTGAGCCCATACGATTTCCGGGACCCGAAGATCTGGCGCAGGGCGGACGGCGGCTATCGCTGCGTGGTTGGCGCGCGCCGGCTGGATAGGCGCGGTGTGCTGCTGCTCTTCGACAGCGAGGATGGCTTCCACTGGCAGTATAAAAGCATCCTGGCGGAGAATGACGGGCGCTTCGGCCTCATGTGGGAATGCCCGGACTTCTTTGCCCTGGACGGGAAGGATGTGCTGTTTGTCAGTCCCCAGGATATGCTGCCGGAGGGCTTTGAGTATCATAACGGCAATGGTACGGTGTGCCAGATCGGTGCCTTTGATGAGAAATCCGGCCGTTTCACCCCCGAATATCATCAGGCGATCGACTACGGTATCGACTTCTACGCTCCGCAAACTATGCTGACCCCGGATGGCCGGCGGGTGATGATCGGGTGGATGCAGAACTGGGATACCTGCAAAAACACCGGCTATGAGGACCGGCAGTGGTTTGGGCAGATGACCCTTCCCCGGGAACTTGCCGTCAGGGATGGACGGCTGTATCAGCAACCCATCCGGGAACTGGCGCTCTATCGAAGCCAGATGGTGGAATACAGGAATGTCCCCGTCAGCGACTGTATCACCCTGCCCGGTGTTGAAGGCCGCTGTGTGGAGCTCGACCTGCGCATCCGCCCGGAGAACGCAGGCACACCCTATCACAAATTCACCATGCGTTTTGCGCAGGACGATCAATACCAATCCATTCTCAGCTACCGTCCCCACGAGTCGCTGCTGAAAATTGACCGGAAGTTCTCCGGCTCCCGCCGCGCTTATATTCATCAGCGCCGCTGTCAGGTCACTTCGAACAACGGAGAAATCCATCTGCATGTGATTCTGGACCGATTCAGCATCGAAGCTTTCGTCAACGACGGCGAGCAAGTGATGACCGCCACCATTCTGACGGATCCTTCCGCCCGACGGATCTCCTTTGAGGCTGATGGCCGGGTCGAGATGGACATTACCAAGTACAGCCTGTATGCGGAGGAGTGAGCGATGAAGCAACTAGACGTTGTGGCCCTGGGCGAACTGCTGATCGACTTTGCGCCGCAAGGCGCTAACGAAGCAGGCTATCCGGTTCTTTCCGCCAACCCCGGCGGCGCGCCTGGGAATTTCCTGGCTGCCCTGACAAAGAACGGCTGTAAGACCGCCATGATCGGCAAGGTTGGAGACGATGCCTTCGGCCGCCTGCTGGTGAAGACGCTGGAAGCAGCCGGCATCGAGACGAAGGGCATTCTGCTCGATGTGGACGTGTTCACCACCCTGGCCTTCGTCTCCCTGGATGCCTCTGGGAACCGGGATTTCAGCTTTGCCCGCAAGCCCGGTGCGGACACCTGCCTGCGCCCGGAGGAGGTGGACGAGGCTTTGCTCGCCTCAGCGAGGGTGTTCCATTTCGGCACACTCTCTCTGACGGATGAGCCTGCTGCCTCCGCTACCCGCAAGGCGATTGAGCTTTCGAGAAAGCATGATTTGCTGATCAGTCTGGACCCCAACCTTCGCAAGCCCCTGTGGAAGCGGGAGGAAGACGCGAAGGCCGCCATCGAATGGAGCCTGCGCCAGGCAGATATTGTTAAGATCAGTGATGAGGAGGTAGCCTTCCTGTGGGGCGTTTCCCCGGAGGAGGGGGCAAAGAAGCTGCTTCAGGAGTACGGTGTGTCCCTGGTTTACGTGACCCTCGGCCCGAAGGGCTGCCACGCGGCGACCCGGAATGTCTCGGTGACGGTCAACAGCCCTGCCGGCATCCGCGTGGTGGATACCACCGGCGCGGGAGACATCTTTGGCGGCAGCGCCATGAGCCAACTCCTGCAATGCGGGAAGGCTCCGGCGGAGCTCACGGAGGCAGAGCTGACCCGGATCGTCCGCTTCGCCTGCACCGCCGCCAGTCTCTCTACCCAGAAGCACGGGGGCATCACCAGCGTTCCGGAGCCCAATGAGGTTCTCCAATGCATGGGCATGGATTAATAGATTGAGCGAATAACAACCGATAAATGCTAAAGACCTATAACAGCAGCCGGTCAAGCATATTGTGGCAAGTATATTGTGGTTATCCCGAAAGAAATATTATCCCGAAAAGTCGAAGAAAAGCCTTACAGCGTAAGACTTCTCTCATGATTTTTTCGGGATAATTTTTTGACG
>CACYWL010000016.1 GCA_902778055.1 uncultured Eubacteriales bacterium
CGGATGAACCTGCCGGGCACGACGGTCAACAACTGGCTCTGGCGGATGAAGCCCGGCGCGCTGACCCCCGAGGTTGAGGAGAAGCTGCGCCGCTGGAACCGGGAGAGCTCCCGGAGCTGACCCCACAAACAGGACGCGCCCCGCGGCGGGCGCGGGATAAAAGGAGACGAATAGGATGAACGCTAAGCAACTGATTCAGGCCACCGAAACCCTGCTGCTTACCCAGGCCCACAAGACCCTGCCGGAGGCCACCGCGGCGGAGCTGCACAACGCGCTTTCCGCCGCGGCCATGGAAGCCCTGGCCCCGGTCTGGGCGGAGAAGGAGGCGGAGCGCTTCCCGAAGCGCCGGAGCGCTTCCCGAAGCGCCAGGCCTTCTATCTGTCCATGGAGTATCTGGTGGGCCGGCTGATCTACAACAATCTGTACTGCATGGGTCTGCTGGAGGACGCGAAGCGCCTGCTTGCGGAAAAGGGCGCGGATCCGGCGATTCTGGAGGACATTGAGGACGACGCCTTCGGCAACGGCGGGCTCGGCCGGCTGGCCGCCTGCTTCCTGGACAGCGCGGTGACCTGCAATGTGCCGCTGACCGGCTACGGCCTGCGGTTCAAATACGGCCTGTTCAAACAGACCTTTGTCGGCGGCCGGCAGACCGAGGAGCCGGACGACTGGTCCCGCTGGGGCGATCCCTGGTCCATCCGCCGGGCGGAGGAGGCCGTGGTCGTCCGGATGAAGACCGGGGACGTGCTGGCCGTGCCCTATGACATGCCCGTCGTCGGCTACGGGATGAAGAACATCGGAACCCTGCGCCTCTGGCAGACGGAGAGCCTCCACGAGGTGGATTTCCCCCTGTTCAACGATCAGAAGTATGCCCAGGCCGCCGCGGACAAGAACCGGGCGGAGGACATCGTCAAGTTCCTGTATCCCAACGACACGATGCGGGCGGGAAAGCAGCTGCGCGTGAAGCAGCAGTATGTGCTGGTCTCCGCCTCCATGCAGGATCTGCTGCGGAAATATGAGCAGCGGCACGGCAGCGATTATTCCCTCTTCCCGGAGGAGGTCGCGGCCCAGCTGAACGACACGCATCCCGTGATGGCGATTCCGGAGCTGATCCGGCTGCTGGGCCTGCGGGGCGTGGATTTTGAAACCGCCTTCGGCATCGCGCAGCGGACCTTTGCCTATACGAACCATACGGTCATGCAGGAGGCCCTGGAGAAGTGGGATCTGGGCCTGCTGAACTCCGTCTGCCCGGACATCGTGGTCATCATGAAGCAGATCGACCGCCGTTTCCGGGACGAGATGAAAGCCCTGGGCAAAGAGGTGCTGCCCGACCGGTGCATCATCGAAGGCCGCCGGGTGCACATGGCCCAGCTGGCCGTCTACGCGACCCACGCGACCAACGGCGTGGCCGAGCTGCATTCTCAGATCCTGAAGGACGATGTCTTTGCGAAGTGGTATGAGATCTATCCCGACCGCTTCCAGAACAAGACCAACGGCATCACCCAGCGCCGCTGGCTGGGCCTGTGCAATCCGGAGCTGTGCCGGCTGATCGAAAGCCGGATCGGCGGCGGCTTTGAGACCGACCTGGAGCGGCTGAAGCGGCTGATTCCGGAGATCGACGACAGCCTCTGCCGGGATTTCATCGCCGTGAAGCGCATGAAAAAGGAGCAGCTGGCGGCGGAAATCGAAAAGCGGGAGGGCGTCGTCCTCTCTCCGGACATGGTCTTTGACGTGCAGGTCAAGCGCCTGCACGAATACAAGCGGCAGTTCATGAACGCCCTGTCCCTGCTGGCCATTTACTTTGGCCTGAAGGAGGGCCGCCTGAAGGATCTGCCGCCCGTGGCCTTTATCTTCGGCGCGAAGGCCGCCCCCGGCTACCGGCGCGCGAAGGCCGTGATCTACTGGATCAACAAAATCGCGGAGATGGTGAACAGCGATCCCGAAACCGCCGGGCGGATGAAGGTCGTCTTCGTGCAGAACTACAACTGCTCCTGGGCGGAGAAGATCATTCCCGCGGCGGACATCTCCGAGCAGATCTCCCCTGCCGGCACCGAGGCCTCCGGCACGGGCAACATGAAGCTGATGCTCAACGGCGCCGTGACCCTGGGCACCTTCGACGGCGCGAACGTGGAGATCACGGAGGAGGCCGGCCGGGAGAACGAGTACATCTTCGGCGCGACGGTGGAGGAGCTGAACGCCCTGAAGGCCGACTATGATCCGAAGGCGATCTACGAGGCGAATCCGGCGATTCGCCGGGCCCTGGACACACTGGACGACGGCACCTTCCCGGAGCTGGAGGGCTTTGCCCCCGGCGCGGAGGGAACGCTGGCCGAGCTGAAGACCTCGATTCTGGAGGGCGCCAGCTGGCATACCCCCGACCATTACTTCGTCCTGCAGGATTTCCCCTCCTATCTCAAGGCGAAGCTGCAGGCCATCACGGACGCCGGAAATCATCCGGAGGCCTTTGCCCGGAAGTGCCTGATGAATGTCGCCTCCTCCGGCAAGTTCTCCTCCGACCGGACCATCCGGCAGTACGCGAAGGAAATCTGGAACGTCTGAGGCCCGCCGGGGGAAAACCTCCCCGGAAGGAATCAGGGCTCCGGCGCCGGGCGCCGCGAAGGGCGTCCGGCATGCAAAGAAGATTCAGACCGTAAAAAGCTCCCCGCAGGGTTCTCCTGCGGGGAGCTTGCTGTTTGGCCTGTTCTTACCAGACGGTCTTCTCTCCGTCCATCTCCGCGAAGGGGCCGGGCATGGCCGACGTCCCCCGGTGATCTCCGAGATAGTCCGTGTCCAGCGTGATGGCCGTGCCGTCCGGATTCTCGAAGCGCTGCTCCGGCTCGAAGGCCTTGCCGAGGGTTTCGGTGGTGATGATGCCCGCGCGGAAGTCCTTCAGCAGGTCATACACATTGGTCTTCAGCACCCAGCGTCCGTCCCGCTCCTCGAGGCGGATCTCCGGCTTTTCCTCCGAGACGAAGCCGGTGTGCTCATGCCGGCCGGCCTCCGCGCCTCCGAAGTAGGCGTTCCCGCCGACCCAGGCGGGCAGGTGCCCGAAGTGATAGGTTCCGAGGCCGCCCATATCGGGGCCGGGCTCGTCCAGCTTGAAGGGCGCGACCCATTCCTCATAGCTGGGGAAGATGTCGAAGGCCTTCGTGCCGACCTTTTCGCACTCATGGGCGTCGTTTCCCCAGTCCGGATGCTCGATCGGATAGTGCTGAATCATGATGTTGTTGTATACCCGGTCGTCCCCGTGGAGGATGGTCATGAAGCCGGCGACCTCGGTCCGGTGGCGGATGTGATAGGGCGTATAGCGGGGCTCCCGCTGGCCGTTGACGATGCTGTCCACGCCGGAGTTGATCAGCGTGAAGGCGCCGAGCATCAGGTTATGCACGGCGGCAATGCCCTCGCTGGGGATCGTGATGGACACCTTCGACAGCATGATGTTGTTGTCGATCAGGGTCGGGCCGTGGCCCACCTCGATGAACACATCCGTCGAGAACATCGCGCCCTGGGCCTGGGGGGTGCCTTCCTGCCGCATGTTGTCATGGAACAGGTTCCGGCTCACCCGGGCGCCCTGGGCCTCCCAGTCCAGCCAGACGCCCTGGATGCAGTGATGGATGTGGTTGCGCCGGATCGTCACGTCGATGGCGGCGTGCAGCTTGATGCCGGCTGTCTCCGCGCCGCCCAGCTGCGCCGTGTTGGACACGTCGTGGATGTGGCAGTCCTCAATCGTGGAGAAGACCGCGCCCATCCGGCCGACGATGCCGGTCTGGCCGCAGTGGTGCACATGGCAGCGGCGGACCAGATGGCTGCCCACCTTCTCCTTCAGCCAGCCGTGATACTGGCCGCGGCAGACCGCGTCCCGCTCCATCTGGGTCGGGCTCTTGACATGCTTCGTGAAGAAGTACATGTCGTTTTCCGGATCCCGGTACTTGCCCAGGGAGATGCCGCAGCAGCGGCTGTTGCAGATCTCGCAGTCCTCGATGATCCAGCCCCGGCTCCAGTGGGGGCCCATCAGGCCGTCCTGATACGCGGCGGGAGGCGCCCAGGTCGTGGCCGCCTTGTCCATCTTGAAGCCCTGCACCGTGATGTATCCGATCCCGTTCTCCGAGGGCATGAACACATTCCGGCGCACGGCGATTTCCACGTTCTCCGCGTTGGGATCCAGGTCATGGAAGTTGGCGTACAGCACGGTCTCGTCCCCGTCCTGCTCCGTGTACCACTTCCAGGTGGATTCCTCCTTATTCCAGGCGGCGGGATCCGGCTCCGCCTTCACGCACTCCTCCAGCGTCACGGTTTCGTACATCATCAGGTCGTTGATGAAAACCGCGCCGGTATGCCGGACCATGGGCGCGAAGTACCAGTCGCCCCCGACCATCTCGGTATAGGGGTTCCAGCTGCCGAAGAGGCTGTTCTTCACCCGGGCGGTCCAGACGCCGTCCGGCCGCTTCGTCCATCCCTTCAGCTCCTCGGCGCCGGTGATCCTCGCCCCGCCGGGAACCTCGCTCCGGTAGACGATGCGGTTCTCCTCCGTGCCGGCAAACTTCGGACAGACATATTCCCGGTAGATGCCGGGCGCAACGATTACCTCATCGCCGGGCCGGGCGATCCGGGCCGCGTCGTTCACCTGCCGGAAGGGTCTTTCCCGACTTCCGTCCCCGTCCCGTTCCGCAGCCGCGTTCACATAGTACACCATGGCGTTTCGTTCCTCCTGTCTCTGTTTTCTGTATAGTGATTATTCCTGGGTTTCGGTTTTGACCGCGTCCGTGTATTTTTCACGGAACGCCTCCGGCGTCATCGGCCGGTCGTAGTAGTAGCCCTGAACCAGAATCTTCCCGAAGGAGCGAAGCTCCTCCTCCATCCGCCAATCCTCGACGCCCTCGAAGCAGATATCCATCCTCCGCTCCGCGGCCGCGTCACACAGCACCTTCGCGTACAGCCGGTTGTTCGGGTTTTCGTACATCTCCCGGGTGAAGACATGATCCAGCTTGACCTCGTCCACCTCCAGATGCAGCAGCAGATGAATCGTCGAGAATCCGGTGCCCATGTCATCCAAGGCCACGCGGAATCCACGGCTCCTCAGCTCCTGCACCCGGGCTGCCAGATCCCCGAATTCCATCTCCTTGCAGCGCTCCGTCAGCTCCAGCATCAGATTCTCCCGCGGGAAGCGCTCCTCCTCGAGAATCCGGCTCACCTGGTCGACAAAGCCCTCCTCATAGAGCTGCAGGGCGGTGATGTTGACATTGATCCGGAATCCCGGCAGGCGCTCCCGCATGCCTCCGGCCCAGCGCACCGCCCTCCGGAGGATGTCATAGCCCAGTGCGCTGTAGGCCGGGTCGTTCTCCAGGAAGCCGATGAACCGTCCCGGCGGGATCTCCCCGTATTCCGGGGATTTCCAGCGCAGCAGCGCCTCCGCGCCGGTCAGCCGGCCGCTTTCCAGATCCAGAATCGGCTGATAGCGCAGCTCGAAATACTTCCGCTCGGAGAGGCAGTCCCGATGGATGGCCGTCAGCAGCTTCATCTCTTCCTCGTCAAAGCTGCCCTCCTGTCCGCGGAAGAAGACCAGCTCATCATGCCGCTCGTACCGGGAGGTCTCCAGCGCGTAGAGCAGGGCGCTCCGCACCCGCTCCTTGTCCTGCAGCCCCGCCTCCGGCAGCTGCACCGCGCCGGCGCACATGGACACGGGCACGACCGCCTCGCCGGCGACCACCCCGCTCACGCACTGGCTGCGCAGCCTGCGGTACATCTCTGCCGCGGCCTTCTCCCCCGCGCCCGGCAGCACGAAGCCAAACTCTCCGAGGCCTCCGCTGTAGACCGTGCCCGCCTCCCCGGCGGCCTTCAGGAAAATGTCCGCCAGCCGCTTGCAGAGCGTCTGCTCGGCATCCACGCCGTAAAGCATGCGCACCCGGGTCAGGTTGTTCAGATCCAGCCGGATCAGGATCGCTTTCTCCTCCTTCCGGATCAGCTCCCCGACCCGATCGTACAGGACGTCGAAGTTTTCCAGGCCGGTCAGCGCGTCCCGCGTTTCCGGCTCGCCGTGGTTGACGATATAGCCGGAGAAAATATCCGGCTCGCCGTTGCGCCCGCGGTAGATGCCTCCCCTGCAGCTCACCTGAACATAGTTTCCGCTCCGGTCCGTAACCCGGTATTTGCAGTAGTGATACTGCTTTTTCCCGGTCATGGCGGCGGTGATGTCCTCCCGGTAAATCGCCCGGTCCTCCGGATGCACCTTCTCCATCCAGATCTCGCCGAAGTTCGGATAGAATTCCCGGTCCAGCCCGAAGGTCTCCAGCATCGCGGGAGAAATCCGGGTCACGTGGGTTTCCATGTTTTCAATGTAGGGATAGAAGTGCTCGCTGGCCAGGCACATGGCGTCGAAAACCTGATCCGTCAGCCCGATCAGGTTCAGGTGGGTTCCGCCGTGGGTCACATCCAGGGCGATGTTTCCCTTCTGCTCGGTCCGGTTGCGGAACATCATATAATCCGAGACCCGCAGCACGTCGTGCAGGTTTTTGTACTGGGGCCCGGACACCGCGTAGCCCATGGCCAGCATGGGGGCAAAGCCCAGCTTTTCGGCGTCCTGGCTGCAGACGGCCCGGGCTTTCTTCATCTCCCGCAGCACGGTCTGCTCGTCCGTGTCCACGTACACCGCCAGGAACTCGTCTCCGCCCATCCGGTAAACGTGCTTCGCGCTTTGCAGGTTGATCACCAGGTTGACGGCCATCCGGGAGATGTACTCATCCCCCTTCATGTGTCCGTAGGTCCCGTTGATGGATTTCAGATTGTTGATATCCGCGAAGAGGAAAATGTATTTCCGCTCCGGATTCTCCCGGAACTGCTGATCGTATTCCGCCAGGTCCCTCGTATAGTCCATCCGGCTTTCCACGCCGCTCAGCGCGTCCGAAATGGATTTCCGCTCCAGCACGGCCCGCGGATTCTCGAGCGTGAAGAAGAAGCCCAGGGTCACAATCGTCAGCGCCCCGCCCGTCAGCCGGAGCTCCGGGCGGATCAGCTGCATGATTTCCGCGGCCAGCAGGAACATCAGGATCGGCGTCACAAGCAGCCGGACGTTCCGGTTCGCCTTTCCCCAGTGCGAGAAAACCAGAATCAGGGCGCCCAGCACCAGGGCGCAGGAAAGCGCCCGACCGGCCAGCATCGCGCTGCCCGTGCAATACCAGGTCTGGCGGCCGATCACGATTTCCATCTTCAGGAAGGGCAGGCTCAGCAGATACAGGAGGGGCGGCATGAGGGCCGCCTTCCGCATCCCGGGCATTTTTCTCGGATAGAACAGACCCATCGAGCTGAAGAAGATTTCCTCGGCAAAGAGAATCACCGACAGGCGTCCGATGATATTCAGAACATAGCTCACCGCGTAGGGAACCGGGTGGTTCGCCGTCCAGAAGGTCAGAGTGCTGGCCAGCGAGCAGACCCCCGCGCAGGTCAGCAAAAAGTGGAAGGCACGGCCGTCCTTCCCCAACCGATATCCCCTGGACACAATCGCCAGAAAGGCCAGCACGGCCAGACATACGATTTCTTCGCGCAGAATCAGGGCAGAAAACATACTTCTGCCTCCTTTTTCTTGATCATCGGACACGCGGTTCTTCGGCCGGCTTTTCCGGTCGCCCGCCGCGGCGCCGGGCTGTTGTGCATGACTTCTTGCTCTGCATGCTATCTTACCATGAATGTCCGGTTCGGGCAAGCTCTGTCCGGAGCATTTTCAAATCAAAAATAACGCCCGTTATTTTCTGCGGATCCGGCCTTTTCGGCCGGGCCGCGGCTTCCTGCGTTTCTGCAAAATGCTGTTGCAAAGCGGATGGTTTCCTGATAAAGTTTTCCCGGTGTTGACCGGCACTTTAGGCAGGTATCCATAAAACAGTATTAGCCAACGACAGAGCAAAAAGGCATCTGCGTACTGGATTGGTCAACACTGAAAAAACGCATCTACACCCTATAAATGCAATGACCGCAAGCAAGAATGTTCAGAACTTGCTTGCGGTCTGTTTTTTGTCTTTGTGGCTTTTATCGTTTCCTGCTTTTCTGGGCTTTCTTCCGTTGCCCGGTATAGGCAGCGAGGGAAATGATCGTCAAGCCCGCCAGCGCGCAGCCGATCCAGAGGATCAGGTTGGCATCGTCCCCGGTCTTCGGGACCGGGCGCACCACAAAAAACTGCCCATTGGCGGCTCCGTCCTGATACACGATCTGGATATCATGGGCCCCTTCTTGCAGGGTCTGAAGAAATCCTGCCTTTAACAGGACTATCGTGCTGCCGGAAGAAGCATTGTACCAATCCGCAGCAACCTGTTTGCCGTCGATCCGCACACCGGTGAAATACGCGAAGCTTCCGTCCGCCACAATCCGAAGCCCTTCGGCCGAATTCCGCGTCCAGCTGGAACCGTTTCCTTCAATGATCCGGTAGCTGCGCTTCCATACGGCGTACAGTGTCGTATCCGCGTCAAACCGGACGGCCTTGCCTGCCGCATACTGAGCTTTGTCACTTTTCGGATCCTTTGTCCACCCCTGGAACAGATGCTGGTCATCCCATTTGGGAACCTTTCGGCTCAGATGGAACCATACTCCCTCTTTTTCCACCTGCGGCGCCGGTTTTTCGCTCTCCGGACCTCCATTCATGGAATAGATGACGGTGATGGGCCTCAGCACCGGGGAATAGCCCCAGATCGCGTACAGCACCGTATCGTTTTCAAAATAATGGAACTGTCCGGGCCGGATTTCTCCTTCTCCCGCGAACTGTTCCACACTCCATCCCAGGAAGCTGTATCCCTCCCATGTTGGAACGGCGCTGCTGACCTGCATGTAGCTCCCGCTTTTGATCCACTGATCCTTCGGTTTCTGGCTTTCGGGGCCGCCGTTCATGTCGTAGGTGATATGGATCGGCATGGAGACCGGATCGAAACCCCACAGCGCGTAGAGCGTCACTGCTGACCTGGCTGGATCATAGGGTACGATGTTCCTGTATCCTGCAGGAAAATCCGGAACCATCGCATCATCCTCATAGGCCCAGCCCAGGAATTTATGATCCTGCCACACGGCCTGCTCTTCGGTCAGCTCCAGAGGCTCGTTGTTCGTCCCGACCTGGGCGTCCGGCGCATAGGTTCCTCCGTTGGCGTTGAACAGGACAAACCATACGTTCCAAATGGTCCGCCACTGGGCATAGAGCGTCAGATCCCCTTTCGGCGTCAGCGAGGTTCCCGGTGCATAAGCGCTGCCTGTGCCGTCAGCCCTGGTATTCCAGCCTGTAAATTGCAGGCCGGACTTGGAGGGGACCGTGTCGGGAATGTGAACGGTCCTTCCAGGGAAGAAAAGCAGGGGATCCGGCATATCCTGCGCATGGCCGGAACCGATATCCTCAAAGCTCAGAAAGAACTTCCGGAGGTCCATCTCCAGATAAACGTCCTGCGGCTGCAGCTTATGATCGGCACTCAGTCCCTTTTCCGTCGTGGTGGCCGAGATGGTGATCGGCTTTTTCTCCGGATCCGCAGGATCCGTGTAGCTGGCTGTGACGGTGACATCCAGCTGAGAGTCGTTTTTAGTGTCCTTCGTGGGATTCGCCCGCTGGGCATACACCACGGCTGTGCCGGACGCATCGGTTTTCTTTCCGCTTGAGACAGAATCGAAACGGCTTTCCCGGGGCGTCACAGCGATCTCCGCGCCTTCTACGGCGCGCTTCAGTGTGTCTGTGACATGGACATTGATCCGGTATCCCACATGGGGACAGACTGTGTTGGCCCCGTCGTTGAATGTAAAGGAATGATAGAATTCAAAGATCGGATCGGAAATGATCGGATCGGTGAAGTTGTACAGCGTCTTGCTGATGATGCCCCAGAATCCGGATATTCCCAGACTGATGGGGCCCTTCTGCCATCGAACGTCGCCGGAGATGCATTTCATGTCCTCGCAGGCATGCCAGATTTTCCGTTCAGAATCGGATGGATCGTATCCTCCTCCCCGCAGGTCGGCAGTCAGCAGAACGCCGTCCTGATAGTTGATCCCAATGGAAAGTACACCGCCGAACAAGGAGAGATTCCCTCCCCAGGAAAGCCCCGCAAAAAGCTTGGCCTGCATGGCAAAGGATGTATTTGTAAAGGTCGGTCCGTCGGACACCCAGTTCAGTTTTGAATAAAATTTCTTCGCCTGGTCATAGTTGTAGCTGACCCTCAGGTCGAATCCAAACATGCAGTTCAGCCCGAAGGAGACTTCCCCCTTGGCGTTTCCCTTAATCGTCAGTTTCGGAGAAATATCCACCCCGAGAATTCCGGGCACGATGGGAATCTGGATGGGAACGATCGCCTGGGAATATCCCAGGTTTTCTGTCGCAAGGTCAATATAGAAGTAGTCCGCCACCAGACGGAACTGCAGGCCCATGTCCACCCAGAAATACCAGCTCCAGAAGCTCAAGTCTCCGGACGCGGTCCCGGTCAGTTCAATGCGCCCCTGGATTTTTACCTTCCCGGTAGAAAACACCGTCCCCACCGTTCCGGGAATAGAGATGTCCACGTTAAGGGGAATACTGATGGTTTTGTTTCCGTTTCCGCTCTGCAGGCTGAAGCAGCGGATATAGCGCGCCTCATCGCCCTGATCCGGCGCGTTCAGGGTCAGTGTGCCGCCGGTCAGGTTTGCCACCGTACCTGTATTCAGCAGCCAGTTTCCCTCCGCGTCCTGCTCCACGATCAGCACCCGGCTTCCGTTGGAAAGAACCGCCCCGGGGCTGGTCTTATAATTGGAGAGGCTGTAAACAAACTGCCCTTTGACCGACGAAGCCGCTGCTGCGATGCCGTTCGCTCCGCCGCTTTCCTGAATCAGGGTGACACCGTCCGCCAGGGCAATGAATCCATTGCTCCCCAGATCCACAACCACCGCGTCCGTCGGGCGCTCCACTGTACCCGGCCTGACTGGCGCGGCCGGGTCATCCGTGTGTACCCATCCGGATGGATCCTGAGCGGCGCTTCTGATTTCTTCCAGAAATTTCGCGTACCGCTCGTCATCATTCGGCGCCGCAGCAGCCAGGCCCGTGAAAAAAAACAGCGCGGCCAGCAGAATCAGCGCCGCCGGCAGACATCTTTTCTGGAGCCATAGGCCCGCTTTTTCCAGATCGGTTCTCTTCATGCCGTTGCATCCTCCTGCCCGTATTTCCTCCGACTCGTCTTTCGAAAAAGCTATCTGTTCAGTCGTCCCATCCTTCGATCAGCGCAAGTGCAGTACCATTGTGCAAAGATAAACAGGCATCAAATGAAGAGATGCCATGACGGACCGCAGTTGAGACAAAGCTCAGCACATGAGCAAATTGTTCGGCGCCCTTCTCGGTTCTGAGGTATCCGGATACCTTCTCCCTGGCCCTTGCAGCATACTATTGATATAGTATATACCCCCCAGATGGCTGAAAACGTGAATCTTGCAAAAATATCAGATTCCTTATTGAAAGCCTTCAGATTTCTTCCAGGGCATATCCGGCCATTCTGCGGGATACGACCCGCAGATCAGCCTCTGCGGCTTCAAGCTTTTTGTTCAGACGGAAAACGGTTGAATACATATCGCCATGATCCTGTTCCGGCAGGGATCCCCATATCCTTTCGATCAGAACCTCCTTGGAGACCGGGCGGCTTCCGTTCTGCGCCAGCAGCAACAGCAGGATAAATTCATTATGAGTCAGCATGAGATCCTGATCCCGCCAGAAGCCCTTCATGATTACCGTATCCATCCGCAGGCCGCCATAGGTGACCACCCGTCTTTCACGCTGTGAGGCGCGCAGCCGCGCTTCGACGCGGGCCAGCAATACGCCGATGTCGTAGGGCTTGGGCAGGTAATCGTCCCCGCCGGCCCGCAGTCCCTCGATGATCTGCTCGTTTTCGCCCAAGGCGGAAAGAAACAGGATGGGGATATCATACTGGGCTTTGATCTTCTTGCACAGCGCAAGTCCGTCCGCGTCCGGCAGCATGATGTCCAGCACGATCAGATCCACATCGTGATCTCTGAGCGCCTCCAGGCATCCGCGGCCAGTGTCGGCTTTCAATACGCGATAATCCTCCATGCTCAGGGCTTCGGTATTGATTTCCATGATGTGAGGATTATCTTCCACCAACAGGATGGTATAGCTCATGATCGATCCTCCTTCGGAACAGTAAAGCGGAATACGCTGCCCTCCTGGCCGGTAGCGGCAAGCGACAATTCGCCGCCATGGAGCGCAATGGTTTCCCGGCAAATGGCAAGCCCCAGGCCCCTGCCTTCATCGGTGGTGTAGCCCTTATCAAAGATGTGCGGCACATCCTCCGGAGCGATGCCTCTGCCGGTATCCGAAACGGATATTTCCGCCCAATTCCCAGTATCCTTTGCGTCTACGGTGATCCGGCCTTCCTCGGTGTGACGGCTGGCATTGACGATCAGGTTAATCAGCACCTGCAGCAGCATTTCGGAGTTTCCATGGAGTTGGGACGCACAGTCATTCCGGAATATCAGCGTATTGTTCTTTTTGGCGCAGACCGGCGTCATGATGGCGGAAGCACTACGGAACAGCTCGTCGATCTTTACGGCGCTCATTTCCGCTGTTTTCGCCTGCCCATAGGTGTAATCCATGAGCCTTGATACCATCTCCGCCAGCCGATCCGCTTCGCTGTGAATGGTTTCCAGGCGCTCCGGCGTCTTTTCCGACAGCTGGTCGCGCTTCATCTGCCTTTCGATCAGCTGGGCGTAGCCGGAAATGACGGTGAGCGGAGTTTTCAATTCATGGGCTACGGTACGCAAAAAGTCATGGTTGGTGGCGTTCATCTGAGAGAGCAGTTCATTGCGCTGGCGCTCCTCTTGGAGCTGCGCCATCTGCCGGCTGATTTTTTCATTGTTCACGATAGCCAGCAGCAAAATGCAAACCAGCATTGCGAGCGGCGTGATGCCGAAATGATTGACGAAGGAATTGGTGCCGGTGGCCATGCCCTCCCGGATGAGCATGAAGGTAAAAAAGAGGATGGCCAGAAGCGCAATGCCGTCCGGCACGTTCGGCTTTTGCTTCCGGAAGAAAAGGAAGAGGCGGATCAGGAACCACAGCGCAAAAGGCAGACAGGTGTAATAGCAGATATGGCACAGCAGCACCAGATCATGAGTATCCAGGATGAAATGCAGCACGGACAGGGTGAGACACAGGGAGGCAAAGCCCAGGAGCGTTTTTTTGCCCGCAGATTGAGGAAAGAAAGCGGCGAGCAGGAACACCGTTGCCATGGGAATCCAGCTAACGTCCAGGATCACCAGGCGGTATTCGATATAAAAGCTGATGCCTGCGGGCAGCAGGTGCTGCACAAAGAAGAAATGATTTCTCAGCGCAATGATCAGGCAGCACAAAGCCAGTGCGGCGTATTCCCGGTTTTTCTGGAAGGCAGCGCAGAACAGGAAATAAAAGAACAGCATCATCAATCCGCCGCAGAACACCATGGCGTTCAGCGCAAGGCCTCTTTGATATTCGTCGATATTTTCCGGAGTGGAAATCAGGGTATGCTGAATGAAACCGCCGTCATGGTGCACATAATTGGCATACTGATAGATGATCTCGATTTCCCCGTTTTCTCCGGAGTAAAGCGGCAGCGTCATGTAGCGCACCTTGGGTACAGCCTCCAAAGAATTATCTGATACGAAACCAATATTTCGCACCTCTTTGCCGTTCACAAAAACCCGGGTGCTGTAATCAATCGAAAAGCTGCACAGGGAAAGATAGATTTCCGGCTGGGTCAGGATACGGATCCGCCAGGTGCCTTTGGTGATATCAAGGGGACTATTATTCTGTTTTTCCGGAGCAGCCTCAGGGATGGCAAAGCTTTCCGGTCCCAGGATCTCTCCTGGATAGTAATCCCATGAATTGACGAGATGATAAACCTGCCCATTGAAATCCACTTCTCTCGCATCCAGAACCCCATCCGCCGGGCGCAGCACCGGAAAATCTGTTTGCATGCGGCTTTGGCACAGCGTGAAGAATCCGGCGATCAGCAGCAGGACCAGTGCAGGCCAAAGATAATGAATGCCGGTTTCTCCAGGTTTCTTCTGCATGTACCGCCTTCCCCCTTCACCTTCCTGATCATGGATTCATTATAAACCATTCCGGACAGAAAAATGTGAATCTTGCAAAAATGTAAGAATGGAACGAAAGATCGATCTGTTCATGAAGATCTATGAAGATAACGCTTCCGGGCGGCATTTGATATAGACACCGTCAAAAAAAAACCGCGGGATCGGCCCGCGGGTGCTTTTGCCCTGTCTTTCAGGACTTTTCGGACTTGAGAGCGGGTGATGGGAATCGAACCCACGTAGCCAGCTTGGAAGGCTGGAACTCTACCATTGAGTTACACCCGCATAAAATGGAGCGGTAGACGAGGCTCGGACTCGCGACCTCCACCTTGGCAAGGTGGCGCTCTACCAACTGAGCTACTACCGCATATCCACTCCCCTGACGGGGAACCGGAGAAAACCGTGCGGACGAAGAGACTCGAACTCTTACGTCTGGGACACCAGAACCTAAATCTGGCGCGTCTGCCAATTCCGCCACGCCCGCATACCGGCCGCCCCGGATCTGACAGAGAAAGTGACCCATTGGAGATTCGAACTCCAGACACCTTGATTAAAAGTCAAGTGCTCTGCCAACTGAGCTAATGGGTCAAAAGCTGGGGTGGCAGGGCTCGAACCTACGAATGCGGGAGTCAAAGTCCCGTGCCTTACCACTTGGCTACACCCCAACGTAGGTCATTCCGATGCCAGACACAAGGCGCCGCAGATAAGAGAAAATGGGGTGAGTAGTGGGACTCGAACCCACGGTCTTCAGAGCCACAATCTGACGCGTTAACCAACTACGCTATACCCACCATGTTTGGCGCGCCTGGAGGGGCTCGAACCCCCGGCCCACGGCTTAGAAGGCCGTTGCTCTATCCAACTGAGCTACAGGCGCAAGCCATAGGGACGGCTTCTCCAAAGGGCTTTGGCGCTCACGGAAGGCCGGCGCACTTCCGCTGACAGGTTGGAATTATAGCACGCCGTACCCTCCCTGTCAACAATAATTTTCTGTTTCCGCGCCGAAGCACGGCAAACCCGGATGTCTGCGCCGTCATGCGCTTCCCGGTCCCTCCGCGGGCGCACCGTTCCGATTGTCTCACGCCTTTTCCAGCTCAAACCAGAAGGTCGTGCCCACCCCGGGCGTGCTGTCCACGCCGTAGGGCACCTGATGGCTTTCCAGAATGCTGCGGCAGATGTTCAGGCCCAGGCCCGTGCCGATAACGGCGCGGCGGTGGCTTTCACTGGTGCGGTAGTACCGGTCCCAGATGTACGGCAGCTCCACCGGGTCGATGCCCTTCCCGCTGTCGCTGATGCTGATCCGCACTTTCTTTTCCCCGGCCTCCTCCTTCATGATCACCTGCCGGTCCTCCCCGGTGTAGGTCAGGGCGTTGCCCAGCAGGTTGTACACGACCTGCTCGATCCGGGCGCTGTCCCCCCGGACGGGGCAGGGCGCGTCCGCCAGACACACGACCCGGTATCCGTCCTTCTCCGTCATGGCGCTGACCCGCTGGCAGATGGTCTTCACGGTCTCCGTCAGGTCGAACTCCGTGGGCTGGATCTGGATCGCGCCGGCCCGGAGGCGGCTGAACTCCAGCACCTCGTTGACCAGCGAGGACAGCCGGTGGGTTTCGTCGATGATGATCTGCATGTTCTCCGGGTTCATCTCGTCCGGGATGTCCCGCATGGTTTCGGCGTAGCCCTGGATCATGGTCAGGGGCGTGCGCAGGTCATGGGAGATATTGGCGATCAGCTCCCGCTGGAGCGTTTCCACCTTTTTCAGATCTTCCGCCGCCTGGACGAGGGTGTCGTTCAGCTCGGCGATCTCCCGGTATCCGCCGCTGTGGGGCGGCCGGCTGTATTCTCCCCGGCTCAGGGCCCGGGCCTCCCGGTTGGTCTCGATGATGGGCTGGGATACGCTGTAGGCCATCATATAGCCGATGAAGGCCGTCGCGATCATGACAATCAGCAGAATATAAATGAACTGCCGGCGCAGCATCCGGAGGATCGTTGCGGTCGGTGTGATCTGCGCGTTGATGAACAGGAAGCCCTCGGAGCCGTCCTGAAAGCTCACCCTCCGGGCATACAGCAGGCTCTGGCCCGAGCCGCTCTGCCCCTCCGGCACGTCGCCCCGGAACTCCTCCGCGTGGTAATTCTCGTTCCGGAAGGGGGCAACGCTGCTCATCTCCTCCAGCACCTTCCCGTCCTCGGGGATCCGCGCCATCAGCCGGGTCAGTTCCCGGCGCGGGAGATGATGCAGCACGCAGAACCGCACGTGATCAATGGAAAGGATGACCTCTCCCTCCGCGTCGACCATCAGCATGCAGATCTCGTTTTCCGCGCTGAGGCGGTCTGCCAGGGCTTCCAGATCGTCATGATCGATGTTCTCCAGGATCATCTCGGCCGCGGAATGCACCTGCCCGCTGCGGTAGTTGCGGTAGAATCCGTACAGCAGGGCAATCTGACAGATCCAGATCAGTGCGATGATGAAGACAACCAGCGACGCCAGCTGGATCAGCAGCTTTCCCTTGATGCCGAGCCGCCCGGTCAGAAACGCGTTCCGATGGGCCGGTCCGCTCCGTTCAGTCCTTTTCAAATCGATACCCCACTCCGCGCAGTGTTGTGATTTTATCCGCGCAGGGGCCCAGCTCCCTGCGCAGCAGCTTGATATGCGTATCCAGGGTCCGGTCGTCCCCGAAGAAATCGTATCCCCAGACGTCGCTGATCAGCTTTTCCCGGGTCAGGGCGATGCCCCGGTTCCGGACCATGTAGAACAGCAGGTCGTACTCCTTCGGGCTCAGATCCAGCTCCCGGCCCTCCACGCTCACCCGGCGGGCCGTGAAATTGACCTCCAGCTCCCCGATCTTCACGATGTCCTCGGCCGCTTCCGTCAGCCCGCCCGACCGCTTGAGCACGGCCGAAACGCGCATCATCAGCTCCCGGGGGCTGAAGGGCTTGACGACGTAATCGTCGACTCCGATCTCAAACCCGTGAATCCGGTCATACTCCTCGCCCCGGGCGGAAAGCATGATGACCGGGACATTCCGCTCCTTCCGGATCTCCCGCACGGCGGAAAAGCCGTCCAGCTCCGGCATCATCACATCCATGATGACCAGGTCGTAGGCCTTTTTCCGGCACATTTCCACCGCCTGCATGCCGTCCTCCGCCTCCTCCGTCAGGTATCCCTCGAAGGCTGCGTATTTGGCGATCAGCGTCCGGATTCTCGCCTCATCATCCGCAATCAGTATGGTCATTTTCTTCCCTTCCTCGATTTCCTCCATCTTTTCCTCCGCCTTTCCCAGTATATCGTTTTCCCCGGGGGAAAACAAGCGGTTCCCCGGGCGTTTTCTTTCCGCCTCTGTATATCCTTCCGCTGTGACGGATGCGTGAAGCCTGCCTGAAAAAGCCCGGAATTTCCCTTGCGTCCACCGGGGTTTTGGAGTATATTGATTCTCGGTTTTTCCTGGAAATCATCCGTACGCGAGGCGTAAGAAAGGTGAAACTGATGGCTGATTATGTGCTGACGACCTGTTCCACGGTGGATCTGAGTCCGGAATATCTGGAAAAGATTCACGTTCCCTTTGTGTGCTTTCATTACGAGCTGGGCGGCGAGAGCCATCCGGACGACCTGTGGGCTACCATGGATCCGCATACCTTCTATCAGCGGATGCTGGCCGGCGAGTCTTCCCGCACCAGTCAGATCAATATGACGGAATATATCGACTTCTGGCGTCCCTTCCTGGAGCAGGGAAAGGATCTGCTGCACCTGACGCTCTCCTCCGGCATCTCCGGCACGGTCAACTCCGCCCGCGCCGCGGCGGAGGAGCTCCGGAAGGAGTTTCCGGACCGGGAGATTCTCGTCGTGGATTCCCTTGCCGCCTCCTCCGGCTTCGGCCTGCTGATCGACCGGCTGGCCGAGCTGCGGGATCAGGGGTATTCCCTGAAGGAGCTCCACCGCTATGCCGAGGATCATAAGCTCTATCTGCATCACTGGTTCTTCTCCACGGATCTGACCTTTTATATCCGCGGCGGCCGGGTCAGCAAAACCGCCGGCTTCTTCGGCCGGATGCTGAACATCTGCCCCCTGCTGAATGTGGACTATCAGGGCCGGCTGATTCCGCGGGACAAGATCCGGACCAAGAAGAAGGTGATCCGGGAGATCGTCGCCCGCATGGAGGAGCACGCCCAGGACGGCGCCGGCTACAGCGGCAAGGTCTTCATCTCCCATTCCGACTGCCTGGAGGACGCGCAGGCCGTGGCCTCCCTGGTGGAGCAGAAGTTCCCCGGCACAAAGGGTAAGGTGACCATCTTCCCCATCGGCTCGACCATCGGAGCCCATACCGGCCCCGGCACGGTCGCCCTGTTCTTCTGGGGTGATCTGAGAAACAACTGATTCCATGGCGTACGGCCGGCCCGGCCCCGCGCGGAGAAAGCGCGGCCGGCACGCCGTACGCTTTTTTCAAAAGGAGGCAACCCGAATGAAAAGGCTTTCTGCGCTGCTTCTTTCCTTCCTGCTGCTCCTGCCCTGCGCCGCCGGCGCCGAAGAGGAGGATCTGGAAATCGAGGAGATCGTCGAGAACGTGGATCTGGACGCGGTCTCCTACGGCGATGTGGAGTGGACCTTTCCCCTCGCCCTGGAGGACATAAATCCGAATTTCATCGTCCTGGCGAACAAGCATTACCTGCTCCCGTCGGATTTCGTCCCGGAGCTGGAAAAGGTGCCCACCCTGGCCAAGGGCGGCATCAAATGGCGCGGGTCAGACACGCCGAAGGAGGGGCACCGGCTGCAGCCCGAATGCGTGCAGGCGCTGTGCGACATGAACGCGGAAATCCGCGCGCTTTCCGAGGACATGGGCTTCCGGGACATGTATCTGAAGAGCGCCTACCGCTCCTACTCAACGCAGAAAACCATGTACGGCCGGCGGCTGGAAAGGAACAACGGCAAGGATGACGGATGGGTCTCCAAGCCCGGTGCCAGCGATCATCAGACCGGTCTGGGCGTGGACATCGTCCCCAGCAACTGGAAGGACCGGGGCATGAACGACAAGATGATGAAGGAGCCGGAATGCCAGTGGATGGCGGAGCACTGCCATGAGTACGGCTTCATCGTCCGCTACCCGAAGGACAAGCAGGACATTACCGAGATCAATACCGAGCCCTGGCATCTGCGCTATGTCGGTCTCCCCGTCGCGGCCTACATTTATGAGAACGGCCTGTGCCTGGAGGAATTCGTCTTCCAGCTGCAGGACGCCATTCAGGATTATCTCGCCCGGGGCGGCAACCCTGAGATCGTGGAGCCCTATATTCAGACCTCCACGGATGAATAAAATTAAAAACAGCCCTTTCCGGCCCGGTGCCGGAAAGGGCTTCTTTTTTTATACGCCGAGGGGCTTGCTCTTGGGCGTTCCCGCCTTCCGGGGATAGCCCTTCGGGGTCTTTCCCGTCTTCAGCACCGGCAGGATCAGGTGCTCCCAGTCCCGGCCGGCGATCGGGGTCTCCACGGGCTCCTCCGCGCGGCCGCCCAGCAGGAAGGCCGCCTTCCGGCCGGCCTTCAGCTCCTCCCGGAGGGCGGGACCCTTCCAGCAGAGCATTTTCCCGTCCACCCGGACATAGGGCAGCAGATATTCGCACAGCACGTTCAGCGGCGCCACGGCCCGGGCCGCGGCGATGTCAAAGCTTTCCCGCAGCTCCGGTCTTCCCGCGCCGTCCTCCGCCCGGGCATGGATCAGCGTCACGTTGTCCGCGCCGGTCCGCGCCTGCACCTCCGCAAGGAAGTCCAGCCGCTTCCGCTGGCTGTCCAGCAACGTCACCCGGGTCTCCGGACAGCTGAGGGCCAGGGCCATGCCGGGAAAGCCCGCGCCGGTGCCGACGTCGATCAGGGTTTTCGCCCCCTCCAGCAGGCCGGTTTTCAGCACGGTCAGGCTGTCGGTCAGATGCCGGTCCAGCAGCTCGTCCTCCTCCGCCGCGGCGACCAGGTCCATTTTTTCATTCCATTCCATCAGCAGCCGGAAATAGGTTTCCAGCCGCTCCGGCAGCTCCGCAGAAAAGGGGATTCCGTTGGCCCGCAGCCTGTCCCCGATGATCGCTCTGTCCATCCCTGCTCCTTCGGTTCCCGGCGGGGTCAGGAGGGCTGACCCGCGCCCGGACGCAGATATTTGTTCATCCAGTACTTGACCCACGCCAGGGCTTCCCGGGCATGGTTCTTCAGCCAGTATTCCGGCTTGCAGGGCGCGCCCAGTCCGCCGGCCTCGAAGCCGAAATCCTCCGCCAGCGCCATGGCCCTGGGCACGTGGTAGTCGCTGGTCACGATGAGCACCCGCCGCACCTCTGGTCTCTCCTTCAGCAGCGCCGCCGCGTTCCGCAGATTCTCGTTCGTATTGAAGGAGTTCGGATCCATCAGGATCATCTCCTCCGGTATGCCCTGCTTCACCAGGTAGTTCCGCATCGCCTCCGCCTCCGGCAGGGGCTCGTCCTTTCCCTGGGCGCCGCAGACCGCGATCGGCACGTTCTTCAGCCTCCAGGCCTCCGCCGCCGCGTCCAGCCGCCACTGCAGCTGGGTGTTCGGTTCCCCGCTGAGCAGCACCTGGGCCCCCAGCACAATGATCGCGTCATAGTTCCCTTCCAGGGCCGCCGCCTCGCGGACCACGCTGCTTTCCCGGATCACCACATATCCCACCAGTCCGCCGAAGCACAGAATTCCGAGCAGAACCAGCGCGCCCAGGGCGCGCAGCAGCCGGTGCTTTTTTCTTTTCCGTCCCGCCATCTCTTTCTTTCGGGCCCGTTTTCTCTCCCGCCGCCGGGAGGCCGGGCGCCTTCCCCCTGTTCCGCCCTTATCTTCTTCCCCGGGCGCCGAATTCAATATCCCCGTGCTGGGCCATGCTGTAGGAATCCGCCCCGGCGATGATCAGGTGATCGAGCACCATGACGTCGATGCCGCCCAGCAGGCGCTGCAGCTGCAGCGTGGTCGCGATGTCCTCCGAGGACGGCGCGCAGGTTCCGCCGGGATGGTTGTGGCAGAAGAACACGCTGTGGGCGTTGTAGGTCAGCACGGTCTCCATGACCAGCCGGGGATAGGCGCTGACCTCGCTCAGGGAGCCGGCGGAGATCATCCGCTGGCCCAGAATCCGGCACTGGGCGTTGACGCAGATCACCCAGAACTCCTCGATCCGCTTTCCCATCAGGATGCCGCTGCAGTAGTTCTCCAGCTCCTTCCGGTTGCCGATCTGCCTCGGGGAGGTCATCTCGCATTTCCGGATCACCCGGGTCATCGGCAGCATCATGGAAATCAGCGTCGCCTGGATTTCCCCGATGCCCTCGACCTGCATCAGCTGGCGCGGCGGCGCCTCGAAGACGCACTTCAGGGTTCCGAAGGTCTCCAGCAGCTTTTTGGCCGCTGCCTTGGTGTCCTTCCGGGGGCTGCCGTAGGTCAGCAGCAGCTCCAGGATCTCATGATCCTGAAAGCTGTCAAAGCCCTCCTCGGCCCGGAAGCGCTCCCGCACGCGGCTGCGGTGGCCGCGGTTCAGGTCCTTCTCCCTTTCCTCCGGATACCGGAGCGCCGCCTCCCGGATCTCCTGCTCCGGCTTCACCCGGGAGGGATCGATGTACCAGTATTCGCCGTCGATCTCGCGTCCGGCCTCCGGCCGGCTTTGGGGGCGGGTCTTCCGCTCCGTCTCCGCTCCGGGTTCCTTTTTCCGTGCCATCTGCTTCTCCTCCCTCCGGGCTGCCGCTCCGGTTCTTTCCTTCTCCGTTTCTCTCCGTCTCAGGCGCCGTAGTACCGCCAGATGTCCAGGCAGGCCTGGCGCTCCGGCCCGGTCACGGGCGTGAAGGCCCGGCGGTATACCCATTCGATCTGCTTTTCGCTCAGCGCCATCGGATGGTTGCCGAGCCGCTCCGCGTTGACGGAAGCCGCCAGCTCCCGCAGCGTTTCCTCCGGGGGCATGGCCGGGGCCTCCATCTCCAGGTCGATCAGCAGGCCGCGCAGCAGCCGGGAACCCATCGCCGGATCCCCCAGCCGCATCCTGGAAGCCAGCTCCCGCATCAGCGGCTTTTGCTCCTCCTCCGCGCACATCAGATCCCACAGCGCCGGCAGCGTCAGCATGCAGGCATGGCCGTGGGCCGGGCCGATCCGCTTCGTGATCTGATAGCTCATCGCGTGGGCGGCGGTGGTCCGGGTCAGGAAGATCGCCTTCCCGCTCTGGAAGGACGCCTCCAGCATCTCGTCCGCCGCGTGGGGATCCCCGGCCAGATAGGCCCGGAGATTGTCCAGCACCCCCAGGATCGCCAGATACGCGTGCACCCGGCTGTCCTCCGTCGCGGCCCGGGACCAGTAGCTTTCAATCCCCTGGGCCAGCGCGTCCAGGGCGCAGGATTTCCGGTGATAGACCGGCAGGGTGTCCAGCAGCGCCGCGTCCAGGATTACGCCCTCCGGCAGCAGGGAGGGATGGCTGAGGCTCAGCTTCTGTCCGTTCTCATACACGACGGCGTTCGCCGTCGCCTCCGCGCCGCTGCCGGCGGTGGCGGGGATCGCCAGATGGGGAATCCCCTCCCCGGCATACCGGCCGGCCCGCACATTCTCCGCCGAGCCGCCCAGCAGCCAGGCCTTGACCGCCTTGGCCGTATCCATGGCGGAGCCGCCTCCGGCGGAGATCAGCCCGTCGCATCCCTTCTCCCGGTACAGCTCGGCGCCGGCCTCCGCGTCCGCCAGATCCGGATTCGGATGATAGCCGGAAAACACCGGCGCGTCCTTCAGGGCCTCCTGCCGCAGAAGCTTCTGCGACAGCAGGGCACCGGCGACGATCATCGGCCGCTTCATCCCCAGCTTTTCCGTCAGGCCGGAGATCTTCCCGAGGCTGTCCCGCCCCCGGATCACCTTCTGTACCATGCCTGTATCCTCCGTCCGGCGCCGGAATGCTCCGGCTTCCGGATTCTTTTTTTTTTCTCTTCCCCGCGTCCCGGACATCCGCCCTCCGCGCCCTATTTCCCGACGCAGAATTCGGAGAAGATCCGGTCCAGCAGCCGCTCGTCCACCTGGTCCCCGGTGATCTCTCCCAGCGCGCTCTGGGCGCTCTGCAGGTCCGTTGCCGCCAGATCCGGCGGCAGGGTGCGGACCGTCTCCAGCGCGGATTCCAGGAATCCCGCCGCCCGCCTCAGCGCGTCCAGATGCCGGGGCTGGGTGACCTCCATCCGGTCGGAGATCTCCGTAAAGCGGCGCAGCCAGGCCCGGATGCCCTCCAGGCTGTCCGGATCCTTCGCGCAGCATGGAATCACCGTCCGGTCCGTTTCCGGCAGGGTGAGCCGCTGGGGCAGATCCTGCTTGTTGACCGCCACCGCCGCGTTTTCCGGCAGGCTCCGAAGCAGCTCCAGATCCTCCTCCTGCAGGGGCGCGGAGCCGTCCAGCACCAGCAGCACCGCGTCCGACTCCTCCATGGCCTTCCGGGTTCTCTCGACCCCGATCCGCTCCACCTCGTCCCCGGTTTCCCGGAGGCCCGCGGTGTCCGTCAGGATGACCCGGACGCCCTCCAGCGTCATCTCCCCGGTCACCAGGTCCCGCGTCGTGCCGGGAACCGCGGTCACGATCGCCTTTTCCTCCCCCAGCAGCGCGTTCAGCAGGCTGCTCTTGCCCACGTTCGGCCTTCCGGCCAGCGCGACCCGCAGCCCCTGGCGCAGCAGCCTTGAGCTTCTTTCCTGCACGGCATCCCGCAACAGGGCGATGAGCTTCTCCAGCCGGGGAATCATCTCCGCCGCGCCCTCCTCCTCGGAGATTTCCTCCGGGTAGTCGACGCAGGCCGCCAGCCCCGCCTGAATCTCATACAGCTGATCCGCCGCCCGGCGGACAAAGGCGGTCACTCCGCCCCGCATCTCCCGGACCGCCGCCCGGTGCTCCTGGGCGCCCCGGGCCTCGATGAGGCGCATCACCGCCTCCGCCCGGCTCAGATCGATGCGTCCGTTCAAAAAGGCTCTCCGGGTAAACTCTCCGGGCTCCGCCAGCCGCGCCCCCCGCTCCAGGCAGAGCGCCGCCGCCCGCTGCAGCACGTAGCTTCCGCCGTGAAGCTGGATTTCCGCCACATCCTCCCGGGTATAGCTCCGCGGGGCCCGCATCAGCACGGCCATGCCCTCGTCCAGGGTCTCTCCGCCGTCCGCCACCAGGCCGTAATACATCCGGTGGCTCTCCCAGGTCTCCCCGGCATGCCCCGCCCGGCGGAACAGCCCGCTCAGAATCTCCTCCGCCCGGGGGCCGCTGATGCGGAGAATGCCGATGCCGCCCTCCCCCGGGGGCGTGGCAATGGCCGCGATGGTATCGGCCGGGCCGGCCGCTTCCGCTGCTCTCATCATGCTTTTCCCTCCCGCGGCGCTGCTTTACATCTCATGCAGCCGGGCCATCATCGCGGCGGGATCCTCCGCGCGGTAAAGCGCCGTGCCCATGACGGCGACCGTCAGGCCCTTCGCGGTCAGCCGGGCCAGGTTGTCCTCCCGGATGCCGCCGTCCGCCTCGATTTCTCCCCGGTATCCCCGGTCGCGCAGCTCCGCGATTTTTTCCAGCACCGCCTCGTTCAGCTTCTGCCCGCCGAAGCCCGGCTCGACCGTCATCGTCAGGATCAGGTCCGTCTGATCCAGCCAGGGTATCACCGCGCTCAGGCCCGTGCCCGGTTTCAGGGCCAGCCCGGCCTTCGCGCCCCGGCGGCGGATCTTGTCCAGCATGCCGCCGATGTCCCCGCCGATCTCCGTATGGATCGTCAGCACATCCGCCCCGGCATCCAGAAAGACGTCCAGATACCGTCCCGGCTGATCCATCATCAGGTGCACATCCAGCGGCACCGGGGATATCTCCTTCAGCCGGCGGACCGTTTCCGGCGAATAGGCCAGGTTGTGCACGAAATGGGCGTCCATGACATCCACATGCAGCCAGTCCGCCCCGGCGGCAATCATTCTCCGGGCGTCCCGCTCCAGGTTCAGCACATCCGCCGCCAGAATGCTCGGCGCGATTCTAATCATAGCGATTCCTCCAAACCTCGCGTATTTCCGCCAGCAGCAGCCGGTATCTCTCCCACCTGGCCGGGGAAATCGTTCCGGCGGCCGCGGCCTCCGCCACGGCGCAGCCCGGCTCCCGGTCGTGCAGGCATTCCCGGAACCGGCATTTCCCTTCCATGGGCCGGAATTCCGGGTATCTTTCCTTCAGCTCCTCCGGGGGCAGATCCTTTTCCGGCTCCAGCAGGGAGAACCCCGCCGTATCCATGACCCGGAGGCCGTCCCGCTCGATGAGTTCCGCGTGCCGCGTGGTATTTTTCCCCCGGGCAATCTTCCGGGAGATTTCCCCGGTCTCCAGCTCAAGCCCCATCAGCGCGTTCAGCAGCGTGCTCTTGCCGGCGCCGCTCTGGCCCGTCAGGCAGCACAGGGAGCCCCGCATCGCCTCCCGCAGCGGCTCCAGGCCCGTGCCCTCCCGGGCAGACACCGGAAACACGGTCACGCCCGCCGGCGCGTATTCCTCCCGGAGTCTCTCCGGCAGCCCGGTATCCAGATCGATCTTGTTGACGGCCATCAGGACCCGCATGCCCTGGTGAAAGGCCCGGGCAATCTGCCGGTCCGCCAGCAGGAGATCCGCTTCCGGCACCGGCGCGGCGACGATCACCAGCGTTTCCACATTGGCCGCCGGCGGACGGAGGCACAGCGTCCTGCGCGGCAGAATCTCCTCGATCCAGCCGTGCTCCTCGCCCTCCCCGGGGCTGAACTCAATCCGGTCCCCGGGCAGGGGCGTGATCTTTTCCCGCCTGAATTTCTTCTTGGCCCGCAGGGTGTGCTGCTCTCCGGTTCCGTCCTCCGAAACCGTATAAAAGCTGCCGATCCCCCGGAGTATGGTTCCCTTTCGAAAAGCCTCCATGCACACTCCCTGCCGCCTCCGGCCGGACGGCCTCTCCGCCCCCGGCCGGTTGATTCATTCTGCGGATCAGCCGCGGTTCTCCGCGGCGGCCCCGCCGCTGAAGCTGAAATCCATCCGCTGATCCAGCGTGCCGTTCAGATACACAAAGCAGACATAGTCCCGGCTGTCCGGGAATTCCACCGTCACCAGCTGGGTCCGGCCCATCTCCGACGAGCAGACGTAGGATACGTAGGTCCATTCGACCGCGGATCCGGCGCCCTGCATGGTCACCTGAACCGTCACGTCCGTCTCGGAGGGCGGCACGGTCACCTCGATTTCCACCCGCCGGGTCCTCTCCGCGTTCCGGTACAGGCTCAGGGTCACCGGCGTCTGAAGCATGGCCCGGGAATCCGGCTCCAGGTTCTGGGCCGCCACGAATCCGTGCAGCTCCTCGTCCTCCGTGTCCACAAAGGTCAGCTGGCTGGCCAGGCTCAGATTCGCGTCCGCGACCGTCTGCTCCGCCTCGGCCAAGGTCATCATGTTCAGATTCGGCACGACGGTTTCCCCGCCGCTGACGGTCAGGGTGACCTCCGTGTCCAGGGCCACCGGCTTTCCCGGCTCGGGATTGCAGGCGATGACCGTGTCCACGGGGTAGTCGGCGGAGATTGATCGCTCCAGCGTGATGGAAACGATGCCCATGCTCTTGAGCAGGGTCACCGCGTCCGCGGCCGAGGAGCCGACGATCGAGGGCATTTCCTGCTTCCGCGCGCCGGTGGAAACCACCAGCTGGACCGTTTCCTTTCCCCGCTGGACGGTGTCCCCCGCCTCCGGCACCTGCATGATCACCAGCCCGGCTTCATAATCGTTGTTGGAAACCTCCTTGACCAGCGCCGTCAGGCCCACGCTTTCGATCTGCGCCACGGCGGCCTCCTTTTCGGTGCCGACCACGTTGGGCACGACAACCGTCGTCGCATAGCGCGCCAGCAGCGCGCGCACGCCGAAGAAGAGTCCCGCCGCCACCGCCAGGGCCGTCACGACGGCGGCCGCCGCCCAGATGGTTCGCTCCCGGCGGGTTCTCTCCGGCGTCCTCTTTTGGCGTCCGGAATCCTGTCCGGCGGGCTCCCCCTGGAAATGCGGGCTGGGCATGCGGATCTCGGAACCTTCCGCGATGGGCGGCCGGTCCATCCGGACGTCCAGCGCAGCCCGCAGATCCATGGCCATGTCCCGGGCGGTCTGATACCGCATGGCCGGGTTCTTCTCCATGGCCTTCATGCACACCGCGACCACCGACGGCGGCACATCCGGCGCCAGGCTCTGGATCGGCGTCGGCTGGGCGTGCAGATGCTGCATCGCGACGGCCACGGGGTTTTCCCCGTCGTAGGGAACACGCCCGGTCAGCATTTCATACAGCACGACGCCGGTGGAATAGATGTCGCTGGCGGCGCTGGCGCCCTCGCCCCGGGCCTGCTCCGGCGAGAAATAGTGCACCGACCCCATGACCATGTCACCCCGGGTCAGCGTGGAGGAATCGGCGATCCTCGCGATGCCGAAATCCGCCACCTTGATATGTCCGTCCGCGTGGACGAGAATGTTCTGAGGCTTGATGTCCCGGTGTACGATCCCGTTCCGGTGGGCGTGCTCGAGCGCCGACAGGATCCGGATGGCAATCTGGCAGGCCAGGGGCGCGTTCAGGCGGCCCCGCTCCTGGATGACCTCCTTGAGGGTCTTGCCCTGGACGTATTCCATGACCAGGTACCGGTTTTCCCCGTCCATGCCGACGTCCAGCAGGTTCACGATGTTGTGGTGGGTCATCTTGCTGGCGGCCTCCGCCTCCCGCTGGAAGCGGGAAACGAACTCCGCGTCCTCGTTGAACTCGGGCCGCAGCACCTTGACCGCCACGTTGTGTCCGGTCCGCAGATCCACCGCCTTGTACACGATGGCCATGCCGCCCATGCCGATCTGTTCGGTCAGCCGATAGCGATCCGCGAGAATCTTTTCGCTCATTCGGCCACCTCCCCCATCGGCTCTTCGGCCGTCTCCGCAGGTTCGGAGATCTCAGGTTCTTCCCCGTCGCTGATCAGCACCAGGGTGATGTTGTCCCGGCCGCCCCGGTCCAGGGCCAGGCGCATCATCTCGTCCGCGGCCTCCTCCAGGTCCTCCCCGGCCATCAGGCGCTCCAGCTCCTCCTTTGCGACCAGCCCGTGCAGCCCGTCGGAGCAGACCAGCCAGCGGTCCCCCGCCTGGCGCTCCAGGGCGTAGAGATCCGCCTGCACCGTCGGCTCGGTTCCCACCGCGCGGGTGATGTAGTTCCGCATCGGGTGCACCGCGGCCTGCTCCTCCGTCAGCAGTCCCCTGCGCACCATGTCCGCCACCATGGAGTGATCCCGCGTCACCTGGCGGAGCTTGCCCTCCCGCATCAGGTAGATCCGGCTGTCCCCCACATGGGCGATGATCATTCTCTCCTCTGTCGGCCAGAGCACGCTCAGGGTCGTTCCCATGCCGGAAAGGGCTTCATCGGCCTCCTGCTGTCTCCACAGCGCGAGATTGACCTCCTGCACCGCTTCCTCCAGCGTCTCCTGCGAAGGGGTCTTGCCCTCCAGGGCCCGGTACAGGCCGTCCCGGGCGCCCGCGGAGGCGGTCTCCCCGCCCCGGTGGCCGCCCATGCCGTCCGCGACGCCCATCAGGCCCTGCCCCAGAATCACGGCATCCTGGTTGTTCTTCCGCACCAGTCCCACGTCCGTCCGGCTGGTCACGCGGAGCTTTCTCCCGGCGTTCTCTTCCTTTTCGGGCGCGGCGGGCCGCTCCTCCTGTCTGTTCTCCGGAGGAGTATCGTCCAGCCCGCGCATTCTCCGGGCTGCCAGGTTTCTGATCTTGAACTTTCGCATGCTCGTCCCCGTCTCCGCTTCCGCTGCTTTATCCGGCGGCTCCGTCTTCTCCGGCCGCCCTTTCCTCCGCGCTCAGCGCCGCCCGCCGAAGCTGGCCGCAGGCGCCCTCAATATCGTCCCCCATCTCCCGCCGGCGCGTGGCGGAGATATGCTCCTCCTCCAGCACCCGGAGGAAGCGGCTCACGGTTTTCTCCGTCACACCCTTCAGGCTCCGCTCCTTCACCGGGTTCAGGGGAATCAGGTTCACATGGCACTGCAGGCCCCGCAGCCGGGACGCCAGCTCCCGGGCGTCCTCCTCCCGGCTGTTGACCCCCTCCGACAGCGCGTATTCGAAAATCACGCGGCGCCCGGTTTTCCGGAGGTAGTTCCGGCAGGCCTCCAGGATTTCGGAGATCGTGTACCGGTTCGCGATGGGCATCGTCCTGCGCCGGATCTCGTCGTTAGGCGCGTGAAGGCTGACGCAGAGGGTCACCGGCAGGTTCTCCTCCGCCAGCCGGTACATCTCCGGCACCAGGCCGCAGGTGCTCAGGCTCACGTTCCGCAGGCTGATCCGGAGGCCGTCCGGCTCCCGCAGCAGCCGCAGAAATTTCATCACTTGGTCATAGTTGTCCAGGGGCTCGCCGCTGCCCATCAGCACCACGTGGCTGACCCGGGGAGCCTGCCCGTCCCCGCCTTCCTCCGGCGGCTCCTTCTCCCGCAGGTACCGGTCCGCCGCCAGGATTTCGCCCAGCATTTCCCCCGCGGAAAGGTTCCGCACGCAGCCCTCCAGCGTGGAGGCGCAGAACCTGCAGCCCATCCGGCAGCCGACCTGGGTGGAAATGCAGAGGCTGTAGCCGTAGTGATACTTCATCAGCACGCCTTCCACGCAGTTGCCGTCCTCCAGGCTGAACAGGAATTTCACCGTTCCGTCCAGCCGGCTGACCCGCTCCGCGCGGATCCGGACCGGCTGGGCCACGGCGCTTTCCCGCAGCTGCTCCCGCAGGGCGGCGGGCAGGCTGCTCATCTCCGCGAAGTCCTCCCCCCGGTGTATCGCCTGAAAAATCTGCTTTCCCCGGAAGGCGGGCAGCCCCTGCTCCCTGGCCCAGGCGCTCAGCTCCGCCGCGGTCATTCCCGTCAGTTCAGTCTTCATGCTCCTCCGTACTGTGCTCTCCGGCTTCCCGGCTCAGAAATCCGCCCTTCTCCGCAGGCGGCAGATGTAAAAGCCCTCCACGCCGTCCCGGTGCGGCATCAGCTGCAGCCCCAGGTTCTCCTGCTTCCGGAATTTCTCCGGAATGGTCTCCGGCAGGCTTTCCGCCGTGTATTCCGGATGCTTCTCCAGGAAGCTCCGGATCTGATGCTCATTCTCGTCCTTCAGCAGGCTGCAGGTGGAATAGACCAGAACGCCGCCGGGGCGCACATAGGCGCAGACCGTATCCAGCAGCTTCGCCTGCAGCTCCGTCAGCTCCCGGATGCTCTCCTCCGTGACCCGCAGCTTGATGTCCGGCTTTTCCGCCATAACGCCCAGCCCGCTGCAGGGCGCGTCCAGCAGCACCGCGTCCATCGTCTCCCGCAGATCCTCCCGGGGCTTGGACGCGTCCCGCTGAATGGGCCGGATGTTCTCCAGCCCCAGCCGCTTCTTCTGGGCGGCAATCAGCGCCGCCCGGTGCTCATGCAGATCCCACGCCTGCACCCGGCCGGTATCGCCCATCAGCTCGGACAGATAGCAGCTCTTGCCGCCGGGGGCCGCGCAGCAGTCCAGCACCTGCATGCCCCGCTTCACGCCCACCGCCAGGCAGGCCATCATGCTGCTCTCGCTCTGGATGGAAAACTCGCCCGCCAGGAAGTCCGCGTCCCGGGCGATGTCCATGGCTCCGGTGATCCGCCAGGTTCCGGGCAGCTCTCCCGGCTCCCGGCCCCAGACCTTTTTCTCCAGCAGGGCCCGGAAGGAATCCTCGTCCCCCCGGAGCAGATTCCGGCGGATCGTGATCGCACCGTCCGTGTTCCGGAAGGCGGCGATCCGTTCGGCCTCCTCCTCGCCCCAGTCCTTCCGCAGGCGCTCTCCGAGCCATTCCGGCACGCTGTGATTCACGGCGAAGTACCGCCCCGGCTCCGTCTCCGGATCCGGCAGGGTCAGCTCCTCCTTCTTCCGGATCAGGTTCCGCAGGATGCCGTTGCATACGCCCTTCAGCCCTTCCAGGCCGTTCTCCGTGCACAGCTGGACGCTGGTGTTGGTCGCCGCGCTTTCGGGAATCCGGTCCTCGATCAGGATCTGGCAGGCCCCCAGCCGCAGGATGTTCCGCAGCCGCAGGTCCGTGTCCTCCCGGGCCATGACCTGGGAGAGCATGTGATCCAGATAGATCATCCGGTCCAGCGTATCGTAGACGAGCCGGGCCGCCAGCCGCCGGTCCACGCCCTTCAGGCCGCCCGCGGTCAGCTCCCGGTCCAGGCTCAGGGAGGCGTAGGCTCCCTCCTCCGTCACCTGCCGCAGCACCTTCAGCGCCGCCCTGCGGGCTGCCAGGCCTTCCATTTCCGCGGGCCTGGCCTGGGTCGCCGGCTTTCCGCCCGGGGCCCTGCGCCCCTCTCCGCCCGGATGTCCGGCGCCCGGCCGGCGTCCGGGGCCCGCAGGCTTTCCGAAGCCGCCGCGGGGCCTTCCGCCCTCCGCCGCTCCGCTTCCCTCCGGTCTGCGCCCGGCGGGCTTTCCGAAGCCGCCGCGGGGCCTTCCGCCCTCCGCCGCTCCGTTTCCTTCCGATCTGCGTCCGGCGGGCTTTCCGAAACCGCCGCGGGGCTTTCCGCTCTCCGCGGCTCCGTTTCCTTCCGGTCTGCGTCCCGCGGGCTTTCCGAAGCCGCCGCGGGGCTTTCCGCCCTCCGCGGCGCGTCCGGCGCCGCCCGGCCGCCGGCCGGCAGGCTTTCCCGCCGCCCGGGGCTTCCCGGGCCGATCCGGCCTTTCCGGCCTGGTTTCCTTCTTCTTCTCCGTGCTTTCGCTCATGTGCGCTCCTCGTATCCCGCAGTTCCTGTCACAGTCTGGTTCCCGCCTGCATCGCGTGCCCGCGGAGGTAGTCCTCCGCCCGCATTTTCTTTCCTCCCGGAGCCTGAACCTCCAGGATCCGAACCGCCCGCTCCCCGCAGGCGATGATCAGTCCGCTCTTCGGATCGGCCCGCAGCACGGTGCCCGGCTCTCCGCCTTCGTCCGTCTCGCAGGCCCGCAGCAGCTTCAGCCGGCCCTCCGGCAGGGGGACGGAGGCGCAGGGCCAGGGATTCAGCCCGTTGATCTGTCCCCGAACCTGCCCGGCCGTCCGGCTGAAGTCCACCTCGCCCATTTCCTTTTCCAGCATGGGATCGTAGGTCATCTCCGCCTCGTTCTGGGGAATCCGCTCCAGGGTTCCCGCCTCCAGGCGCTTCAGGGTTTCCGAAAGCAGCTCCGCCCCGATCCGGCTCAGCCGCTCCGTCAGCTCCCCGCAGGTTTCCGTCTCCCCGATCTCCGTTTCTGCCCGCAGCAGCATGTCCCCGGTGTCGATTCCTTTGTCCATCATCATCGTGGTCACGCCGGCTTTTTTGTCCCCCTGCAGAATGGCGTGGGCGATGGGCGCGGAGCCCCTGTGCCGGGGCAGCAGGGAGGCGTGCACGTTGATGTTTCCCATCGGGGGAATGTCCAGAATCTCCTGGCTCAGGATCTGCCCGAAGGCCGCCGTGACGCACAGCTCCGGCCGCAGCGCTTTCAGATCCTCAACTCCGTCCCGCCGGATCCGCTCCGGCTGGAAGACGGGAATCCCGTGCGCGGCGGCGCAGACTTTCACCGGGGAGGGCGTCAGCCTGTTGCCCCGGCCCTTCGGCCGGTCCGGCTGGGTAAACACCCCCGCCACCTCGTATCCGTCCGCGATCAGCCTTTCCAGGCTCGGCACGGCAAATTCCGGCGTGCCCATGAAAACGATTCTCATTCTCCGTCCTCCGGAATGCGTCCCTCGATTTCCTCCTGGCTCAGCTCCCGGTCCATGATGTCCACGTACAGGATGCCGTCCAGGTGATCCGTCTCATGGCAGATCGCCCGGGCCTCCAGGCCTTCCGCTTCCGTTTCCACGTAGTTTCCCTTCCGGTCCTGATACCGGACCCGGATCTTCATCGGCCTGGTCACGACGCCCTGGCGCTCCGGCACGGACAGGCATCCCTCCCGTCCGGTCTGGCTTCCGCTCCGCTCGATGATTTCGGGGTTAATCAGCTCCTTCAGCCCGCTGTGATCCGCCGTCACGTCCACGACCGCGATCCGGCGCAGAATGCCCACCTGGGGCGCCGCCAGGCCGACCCCGTCCGCCTTGTACATCGTATCCGCCATATCCTTGAGCAGCACGGCCAGCCGCAGGTCAAACTTCTCCTGCTTCCGGCAGACCTTCCGCAGCGTTTCGTCTCCGATTTTCACAATTTTCCTGGTTGCCATCGGTTCAATTCTCCTTCTGTTTCTCTTTCGCTCCCGGTTTTTCCGTCCGGGAAGATCCGGCGGTGTTTCCGCGGCCACTCCCGGCCGGGCTTCCGCCGGTCCGTTTTCCTTCTCCGCCGCTACATCATCGCGGTCGGATTGTATTCAAAGCAGGACCGGGCTGCCGGCCGCGGCCTGTCCGCGGTTTCCGTCAGGAAGGCGCAGAACGCCTCCGTGTCCGGCCCCGTCCGCAGTTTGAACAGCACCTGCCTCCTGTGAAGCCCTCTCAGCAGCTTCAGCCCCGGCGGCTCCGGCGACATCATCAGCACCTGCTTCTTCCAGGCCGGATGCGTCTCCAGCGCTTTCCGGATCTCCTCCTCGATCTCCCGGGCCGTCCGGTCCGCCGCGGTCTCCAGCGGGCTCTCGGTCAGCACCCGGGCCATGACCGAGAAGGGAGGATACAGCGCGGTCCGCCGCCGCAGAAACTCCTCCTCGAAGAAGGCCCGGTAATCCTGGCGCGCGGCCAGGCGGATCACCGGATCCTCCGGCCGGTAGGTCTGAATCACGACGCGCCCCGGCTTGTTTCCGCGCCCCGCGCGGCCGGCCACCTGGGTCAGCAGCTGAAAGGTGCGCTCCCGGCTGCGGTAGTCCGGCAGGTTCAGCGTCAGATCCGCGGCCACTGCGCCCACCAGCGTCACCTCCGGGAAATCCAGCCCCTTGGCGATCATCTGGGTTCCGATCAGCACCCGGGCCCGCCCGCTCCGGAATTCCTCGAGGATCCGGGCATGCCCGTCCCGCCCTCCGGTGGTGTCGATGTCCATGCGGACGGTGGCGGTGCCGGGGAAAAGCCGCTGCACCTCCTCCTCCACCTTCTGGGTCCCCGCGCCGAAATACCGGATGTACGGGCTTCCGCAGGAGGGGCACTTTTCCGGAACCGGCAGGCTGTTTCCGCAGTAATGGCAGCGCAGCCGCGTCTCCCGCTGCCGTCCGTCCTCCCCGATATGGCAGGTCATGCTGACGTCGCACTGGGGGCATTTCACCACATAGCCGCAGCTGCGGCAGCTGACGAAGGAATGATACCCCCGCCGGTTGATCAGCAGCATGGCCTGCTGGCCTCCGTGCAGGCAGGCTCCCAGCTCCGCGGCCAGCTCCCGGCTCAGCACGGAGCGGTTTCCGCTCTCCAGCTCCCGCCGCATGTCGACCACCGTCACCTCGGGCATCGGCCGGCCGGCGACCCGTCGGGACATTTCCAGCAGCATGAAGTCCCCCCGCCGGGCGCGGGCAAAGCTCAGAATGCTGGGGGTGGCGCTGGCCAGGATCAGGCTGGCGCCCTCCCGGCCGCATCGGCTTTCCGCCACCTCCCGCGCGTCATACCGCGGATGATGGTCGCTGAAATAGGTGCTTTCGTGCTCCTCGTCCACGACGATGAGGCCCAGCCGCTCCGCGGGCGCGAAAACCGCGCTGCGGGCGCCGATGATCACCCGGGCTTCCCCCCGGCGGATTCTCCGCCATTCGTCGTACCGCTCCCCGGCGCTGAGCCGGCTGTGCAGCACGGCGGAAACCTCCCCGAAGCGCGCCCGGAACCAGCGCACCATCTGCGGTGTCAGCGCGATCTCCGGCACGAGGATGATCGCGCTCTTGCCCAGGCGCAGCGTCTGCCGGACCGCGTTGAGAAAAACCTCGGTCTTGCCGCTTCCCGTTACTCCGTGCAGCAGGAAGCGCCCGCCGCCCTTTTCCAGCGTGGGCAGGATCTCCTCCAGGGCCTCCTGCTGCATCTCCGTCAGCGGATGCCATTGCTCGTTATCCAGCGGAAGCCCCTCCCCGGGCGTCCGCAGGCTTTCCTCCTCCGTCAGGCGGATCAGCCCCGCGTCCCGCAGGGCCTTCAGGGCCTCCCGGGGATCCCGGACCTCTTCGGCGATCTCCGTCACCCGCAGGGGAGAGGACGCGATCAGCAGCCGGAGAATCTCCCGCCGTTTCGGGCTCCGCCTCTCCTTTTCCAGGGCTTCCTCCGCCTCCGCCCGCGGCACGGCCAGCGCCGCAAGCTCCACGGTCCGGACTCTCACCCGGCCTCCCCGCATCTCCGCGGGCAGCATCAGCCGGAGCGTCTCCGCCAGCGGGCAGTGCGCCTTTTCCGCCATTTCCTCCGCCAGCTTGATCATCGCCGGCAGGATGGCCGGATAGTCCTCCAGCGGCCGGATCACTGTCCGGATCTTCGCCGGATCGAAGTCCGCCGCGTCCGTCAGGGAGAGCACCACGCCCTCCTTTTCCCGGGCACCGAAGGGCACGGCCACCCGCTGCCCCGGGCTCAGGTTCATTCCCTCCGGAATCAGATAGGTAAAGGGTCTGGCCACGTTCTCATGCGCGATATCCACGATCACCCGGCAGTACAAACCCATCCCTCCTTCCGGGCATACCCTGACAGTTTATTATACACCTCAGTCCCCTCCGCTTGCAAGAACCGGCAGGGGGTTCCCCCCCTCACAGAAAAGCGGTCAGATTCAGCAGCATGTGGATCAGCATTGGCGCGGTCACGGATCCCGTTTTCAGGCGGACCAGGCCGAGCGCCAGCCCCGCGGCCAGGGCCCCGGCCATCCGGACGGGCGTTCCGTGGGCCGCGGCGAAGAACAGGGCGCTGACGGCCGCCGCGCCCATCCCGGTCATCCGTCTCCGCAGGCGGCCGTAGATCAGCCCCCGGTACAGCACCTCCTCCGCCGCCGGGCCGAGGACGCACAGCAGAAAAAAGGCGGAAGCGGTGGCTTCCGCCCCCTCCGGCTTCCCGAAGCAGAGCCTTCCGCCCAGGCCCAGAAGGAGTCCCAGGCCGATGGAGAGGAGGGCGTCCCTTCCCGTCAGCCGGAATACGCTTCGCCCGTCCTCCCGCCGCAGCAGCCAGGCCGCCGCCGCGAACGCCGCTCCCTCCAGGCCGATCCGCGCCGCCATGGGCAGCCCGTTTCCCGCGCGGCGCAGCGCGAGCCACGCCAGCGCCGGGGCGACGGCGAGCAGCCAGTCCCGCAGGGGTTTATTTCTCATCGTTCTTTTCATCCTTCTCCGTCAGTCTCCGCCGGACCTCCGTCAGGTAGTCGGCGATCAGGCGAACGGATTCTCCCGGATGGACCCAGGCCTCCTCCGCGGCTCTTCTTCTCCCCTCGGCAAAGGCCTGGGAGTGCAGGCTTTCCTCGATCAGCTCCGGCAGCTTTCCGATGTTTTCCTCCGTCAGCCGCGTGCCGATCCGCGGAAGGGTCCGCAGGATCCACATTTCCCCGTCCAGCCATCCCGCGTCATACGGCTCCGGATCGAGGGAAACATCCGCGTAAATCACGGGCCGGTCAAAAATCAGCGCGTAGTCGAACACGACGCTGGAATAATCGGAGATCAGCAGGTCGGAGCGGTACAGCGCCTCGAAATTGTCCTTGTCGAAGTTCCATTCCAGCCCCTCCTCCTCCGGGAAAAGCTTCCGCAGCCTCTCGATCATCTCCTTCTCCGAGGTCATGGACTGCGGATGGGGCCGGATGATCAGGTGATATCCGGTCTGGCGCAGGCTTTCGATCATTTTCTCCCCGAAGCGGTTGAGCAGGCTGTCGGCTCCCCAGCTCGGCGCCAGCAGGACGGTGGTTTCATGGGCCGGAGCCGGACCCCGCTGCAGCCACCTCTCCCGGATGGCGTCCATGTGCGGCAGCCCGGCCAGCACGCATTCCTTGGGCGGCAGATGCCGGAGCGCCTCCAGGCTCCGCACCTCCCGGATCTGATTCTCTCCGCTCAGCAGCAGCGCGTCGTAGTAATCGGTTCCGAACATCCGGTAGGTGGTCACTCCGCTGGCGGCGTGAAGCACATGCACATACCATTTGACCTCCGGGGACCGCTTCCACTGGTAGACATCCAGCCCCGGCGTGCTGGACAGCACGACATCCGCCCGCAGCATGTTCATCCGGGCAAAGGCCCGGTTTCCTTCCCCGATGAACTCCGTCTTCACGTGCTCATATTTCTCGTTCAGCAGCGGATCATCCGGGGAGGCGGTCAGGTAATGCACGGTCTCCCCGCGCTTCTCCATCTCGTCGCACAGGGGCTTGAAAATCGTCCAGTACCGCCCGCTGTCGGTAAAGAAGACGAAGGGCACCGCGGAATCCTCTCCGTGTCTCCTCCTTCCGCCGCCCAGCAGGCCCTTCAGCTTCACCCGCAGGCTCCGGAAGGCATAGACGGCGGCGCCCGCCGCTCCGATCAGGATCGTGAAGAGCATGCTCCCCGTGCCGGGATCAATATAAAAGAGCATCGTTATATCCTCCGGTCCCTCAGGGAAGGACCCAGTTGCTTTCGTCGAACAGGTATCCGTTTTTCAGCGTCAGCCGGATCGGATCCGAGTATTGGGTGCCGTGGTTTTCCGCGATCCGCCAGTCGGTCAGCATCACGTACTGCTCCGGGTCGCTCTTCGCGCTCTCGGAAATCGGATTGCCGGTAAAGGGATTCACCGGGTTTTCGATCAGGCCGCGCATGGCCTCCGACGGCGTGTCGGCGATCGTCATGAAGGACGGATCCGTCCGGAAGGCCTCCCCCTCCCCGAAGTCCTTGATCATCATCAGGGCGTTGTAGGCCATGACGCCGTCGTAGGGCGTCAGCGCGTTCTCCCCTTCCGCGGCGCCGGTCAGAACATGGTTCAGCCCCAGCTCCCATCCGTGGTCGCTGACCACGATCACCCGCGTGTTCTCCCACACGCCGTTTTCCCGCAGAAAGTCAAACCATTTCCCCAGCTGGATCAGCGCCGCCGTGTCGCTCTGATAATGCTCCATCTGCTCGAGGGTCTTCAGCTCCAGCCTTCCGCCCTGCGCGGAGGTGCGCACCCGGTGCGCCTCCTCGTAGGCCGTGTTGTCGACCGCGGGCCGGGGCTCAAACTCCGGCTCCTGCAGCAGCGTCACGTCATGGGTGGTCGTGTTGCTGAGGATCAGGAAGGTCTGCTCCGGAGAGGGTTTTCCTTCCTGCTCCTCCGAGATCTCCGTCATGGCCGGCAGGTGCTGCAGGGCCGTATAGGCCTTCAGGAATTCCTCCGAGAGGCCGGTGCTCCGCAGTTCCGATTCCGGCTGGAATACCGCCCCGTATTCCTCCCCCGGCGCCAGCGTCCGGGCCTCCGCCTCGTTGTATCTTCCCCCGTCGTAGATCTCTCCCTGCAGCAGCACCGGCGCCGCGCGGAAGACGCTGTAGCAGAAAAGGTTCCGGGAAAGCGTCCGGTCCATTTTCCGGGCGGACTCCTTTCCGTCCAGGAAGGCGGCATGGGTGTTGAACCGGCGGATGGCGGGATACCCGTCGTAGATGCTCAGATCCGGAATCCACAGGTAACCCGCATAGGGCGGGTCGCAGACCGTCACCTCCCAGCCGTTTTCCGAAAACAGCACCGGCAGGACCTTCAGCGCCTCATTCTGCTTTTCCGGCAGGCCCAGGTCCGTCCTTTTGTCCATTTCGAACGGCCGGTATTCATATCCTCCGTAGAGAGAGGGCGTGCAGACATTGGTGTTCCGGCCGAAGGCCAGGGTGTTCGGATAGTAGGTAAAGCCGCGGAGCTGCTCCGCGATCTCCGGGTTTTCCTCCAGAATGTAGGGAATGAAACCGCTGATGCAGCGGTCCAGCATGATCACGACGACGTTTTTCCCCTCCCGCGTCAGCGTAAAGGAAGGCGTCTCCTTTTCCGTCTCCCGGTCCGCGGCCGCCTTCAGCGCGGCAGTCTCCCCCCGGATGCCATGGATGTTCACAGCGGACAGCACGCACAGGCTGATGCACGCCGCCAGGCCCGTCAGCTTCAGGATGTCCTTTCTTTTTTTCCACAGGAAAAGCACCAGCCCCGTCAGAGCCAGCACCGCGCCAAGGTTCAGCAGGCCCTCGGAGAGCGGCACGGACAGGGGAATATCATACTTCAGCGCCGGCGAGAGGTTGCCGTATCCCTTTCCGAAGAACAGGTAATCCGCGATTCCCGCCGCCGAGGCCGCCGCGAAGAAGGCCGCGAGCCTGCGCCGGCCTTTTCCGGAGGACAGCCGGAACAGAAGCATGAACCAGATCAGGAAGGTTCCCGCCGCCGTCACCGCGGAAAAAAGCACGTAGCGCAGCGGGGACTGAAAGGCCCGGATCACCACAAACTCTCCCGGGGAAGCGCCGATCACCGCGGAAGGGATCAGCACCCCCAGCAGCACCGTCAGCAGCACGCAGCTGCCGCAGAAAACCTGGCGCGCGGCCCGGTTCTCCTGCGCATCATCCCCGGCGGACCCGTCGGGGATCCCGAAGGTTCCCGCGGCGCCGTACGTCGTCTTCAGGCTTTCAGCCGGGCGTTCTGTTTTTCCGCGGCGCTCGGCGGCAGGGTCCGTCCCCAGGTCCTTTGCAGGGCCTTTCTCCGTCTTTTCCGCGATCTTCCTCAGCAGATTCTTGGCCAGGGAGAACGCGTTGTTCAGTGTCCAGTACAGGGCCAGGCCGGAGGGCGCCCCGTAAAGCAGCACGAGGAAAACCAGCGCCATGCCGTAGAGCTGAAGGCTTTCCCGCCGCGGCAGGCCCCGGGTATAGACCGCTCCGGAGACGATGCTGATGAGCGTCATCAGCACGGGGAGCAGGTGAATGGCCGTGCCGCCCAGCATGATCAGGGCATCCGGCTTTCCGAGATCCCGGATCGGCCCGAAGGCCGCCCCCTGCAGCAGGCTCAGCCCGGACAGATAGCTGTAGGCGGCCATAAAAAAAGGAACCTCCAGCAGCAGGGACAGGGATCCCCTCAGCACGCTTCCGTACGGCTTGTAGCCGTTCTGCCTGTAGTAGGTCTGCAGCATCATGAAGCGCTCGTCGCCCCTGAAGGCCCTTTTGATCTTCTCAATCCCCGGCTTCAGCCGCGCCGCCTGCCCGCGTTCCTCCTGCTGAATCCGGTCCGCCCTGCGGTAGATCGGCAGCATCATCAGATTCATGGCCAGGCTCAGCAGCACAATGGAAAGCCCCGGGCTCCCCGTCACCCGGAAGCCCAGGGCGTACACTGTGTCAAACAGCAGCTCCAGCGGTCCAAGGATCAGCCTGTGCAGTATCTCCGGAATCATCGCGCAAAACCCTTCATTCTGTTTCCCGGAGGCGTTTCTCCGGAATCCTGTTGATCCGCACAAGCATACCATATTCCCTCCCCGCGGGCAACTGAAATCCCCGGGGATCTTCGCCGATCCTCTCCGAGGGATTCGCCCGTTCCGCGGTTTTTGGATCCTTCCCGTCTCCGGAGGCTGTCCCCTGCCGTTGAAATTGCTTCTTCCCATCTGGTATAATGAGATGGAATCGTGTCCTGAAAAGAATGCAATCCTTCGGAAAGGCAGAAAAAACGGCCATGAAGAAATACGGAAAAACGGTTTGGCGGATTCTCTTTTTCCTGTGCCTGCTTTTCCCCTGGGCCGCCCGGTCTGAAGCCGGAAGGCAGATCACCGTCATGGTCTACATGTGCGGCAGCAATCTGGAGAGCCAGTACGGCTCCGCAACCGCGGATCTTCGGGAGATGGCAGAGGCCGGCCTCGACAGCGGCTCCGCTTCGGTGCTGGTCTACACCGGCGGATCCAGCCTCTGGTACGACGGCAGCACGCCGGAGGAAACGGTCATCACCGAAATCGGCAGCCGCGGGCAGCGGGTTCTGGAAAGATTCGGCAGCCGGAACATGGGGCAGCGGGAAACTCTTTCCTCCTTCCTGGAGTACGCGGTCAAGGCCCGTCCGGCGGAGCGCTACGCCCTGATCCTGTGGGACCACGGCGGCGGGCCCATGGAGGGGATCTGCTGGGACGAGCTGTTCGGCAGCGATCATCTGAGCCTGCAGGAGCTGACCGAGGCGCTGGACGCAAGCCCTTTTGCGGAGCGGAAGCTGGACTGGATCGGCTTCGATGCCTGCCTGATGAGCTCCGTGGAGGTCGCGGGAAAGCTGGCGCCCTATGCGGACTATATGATCGCCTCCCAGGCCGAGGAACCGGCCGGCGGCTGGAACTACAGCTTCCTGAGCGGGCTGCATCTGGATCGGAACGGCCGCGAAACCGGCCGAAGAATCATCGATGCCTATTTTGAGGCGCCGCAGACGGGGCAGCCGGACCTGACGCTGGCCTGCGTGGATCTGTCCCGGATCGCTGCGGTGGAGGAGGCCATGAGCCGCTTCTACTACGGAATCGCGGCGGATTTGTCCTCGGCCTCCTTCTCCCGGATATCCAACCTGCGCTTCCGTGCCACCGGTTTCGGCAGAAGTGCGGAAGACCGGAAGAGCGCGGACGGCTACGATCTGGTGGATCTGCTTTCCCTGACCGGGTGCTATCAGTCCCTGGACGAAGCGGGCTCGAAGGCGCTCCGCGAAGCCGCCGAGGCCGCCGTAACCTGTCATCGGGAGAATCTGGCGGACAGCCACGGTCTGTCCGTATACCACCCCTTCCGCAACCGGACCGGGTTCACGGCTGGCTGGAACGATCTCTATCCCGAGCTGTGCAACGCGCCGGGCTACGCGGCCTATGTGGACGCCTACGGGCGGATCATGACCGGCGAGCAGCTGGTGCGCTGGAATCACCTGGACCGGCTGACCTGGAATCCGGAAACCCAGGAGCTCACCTGTGCCCTGAGTCCGGAGCAGGCGGAGAACCTGGCCAGCGTCCGCCTTGTCGTGCTGGCCTACAATCCCAACGACGCGGCGGACCTCTCCTATTACCGCGTCTACGAATCCTCCGAGGTCCGTATTCAAGAGGAGGACGGGCAGGTCCGGCTGGCGGCAGACTACCGGCAGGAGGCGCTGCAGGTGCTGAACCGGGAATTCCTGCTTCCCGAAACCGGCTCCATTTCCTACCGGGTTACGGAAAGCGGCACCTTCCTGGTGGAATTCTATCCGGTGGAAAAGAACCGGCCGATTCCCGATACGCCGCTGATCGGCGAGTATGTGCAGGATCCGGCCACGGGGGAAATGCGGCTGAAATCCTATCTGGCCTACGACGAGATGACCGGCAGCTGGTCTCCCCGTGCGCAGGTGGATCTGAGCCGGTACGACGGATTCGTCTTCGTGAATGAGCATCGGAATCCGCTCAGCAACGAGATGGGCGAAAACCTGCCCTTCGAGCTCTGGCCGGAGGATGTGCACACGGATACCCATGAGGCGAAGGGCTATCAGATCGAAACCACGGATTTTCAGCTCAGCTTTTCGGCGGATCTGGTGCGTTCGGAATGGCTGGAGGCAGGCTTCGAGATCACGGACACCCAGGGAAATACCTTCATGACGGATCTGATCTTCCTGGATTTCAACGGCTTCATGCCCTTTACCAGGGTGGATTCCTCCTTCCCGGACAGCCTCGCGAAGCTGGGGGCCGCGGTGACGGTGAGCGATGACCGGGTTCAGGTCATGCTTCTCACGGAAAACCGCGGGGAGGAGCCGGAGGAATACGCGCTGATCCGGCTCAGCGTCAACGGGATCTCCGCGCCGGAATCCGATCTGTTCTCGAATCTGGTCAGCACGGAGGATTTCAGCTCCGTCCGCATTTCCCCCGGCCAAAAGGGCATGACCGTGGTCTCCTTCGACCGGGCGCTCTTGGAGGCCGTCGATCCCGAAGGCCTGATCCGGACCGTCTCCGGGACCTGCATGGTGATGAAGGATTCGGAGGAGGAAAGCACGCTCCTCAGCTTTACGGCCAGCCCCCTGGTCTCCGCGGCTGCGCCGGAGGAGGATGTCTATACGGAGCTGGATCTCAAAATACCTGCTGCGGGGGATGCGGGCCTGAGCTGGACTCAGTACGCCACGGCCTATGCGGGGCTGGGGATGGGCGGAGAAACCGGGGCCCGGTATGTCCTGTATCTTCAGATGACCAACCAGGGGGACCGCTCTCTCGGCTTCGGAATGCAGCTGAACGCCATGAACGGAAAGCGCATCGAACCGATTCGCAGCATGGGTTCCGGCGGCAGCGGCCATGTCGTGGCCGAGGACTATCATTATGAGGGCGCCTTCGGGAATCCCTCGCAGCTGGCCGGTCTGGCTCCGGGAGAAAAAAGCGCTGCGGTGCTGACCCTGTCGGAAAAGACCCTGGCCGCCATCGCCCCGGATGTGAGTCTGCGGGAATGCGAGCTCATGGTCTCCGTCTTTGAGGTTACGGAGGAAGGCCGGCTGGAGATCTATGATTATTTCCCGCTGCGGATGAAAATGGATATCAATCTGGCGGCTGTCTACCCGGATGCCAGAAGTCTTCCGAGCGCGGAATATATGGCTTCCCTGCCGGAGAATATTGAGAGCGTGGAGCTCTTTTCCGCGGACGGGCTGACGCTGTATCAGGAAAGGACCTTCTTTGCCGGGAATGAAACGCTGATGCTGCTGCGGGCCGAAAACAGGTCCGGAGAGCGCAGGAGTATTGTCCTGGGCCATGCCCGGGCCGGGGACGAACCGGCGGAAATCGGCTGTCAGTACAGCGACTTTGTCTATCTGCGGAACACCCAGCGGAAGGTGTACGGTCTTTCGGAGAACCCCTGGCCGGAGGATCTTCATGCCTATATCTCCCTGGAAGAAGGCGAAACGCGCTACTGGTATGTCACGGTCTGGAGCGGCATCCCGGAAACCGACATTCAGAAGGAGGGCTTTTCCTTTGACGCGCTGATTCTTCCGGAGGAAGGAGAAATGCAGGTCTGTCAGGTGGCGTTTACCGATACGGGGGCGGAGCAGGGATACCGCGGGAGCGTCCCCGTGCCGATTCCGGAGGATCAGCCTCTGCTGGAAACGCAGCCGGAGCTTTCCGGCGCCCGGGAAATGGTCTGGCGGACACTCCGCCTGAAAAAGGAGGAGGCGGCCCCCGCCATCCGGGAAGCCGCCTACGTGGTGTTCCAGAAGTATTCCTCAAGGGAAAAGCTGATCGCGGAAAACATGCTGTACGGTCCGGAGCTTTCCCCGGAAAAAGCCTGGCTGATTCCGGCCCTCTACGGCCGGTTGGATGTCAGCCCGGACGGAGAAAGCTGCGAGGCCGTCTGTCCGGAGGCTCAGCTGGCCGCGTACTCCGGCGGCGAAGGCTTCCGGATTCCCGGCGTCGCCATCAAAAGGGACGAGGCGGGAAGCTTTTGGCTCCAGGCCGGTATGGATACAATCCATTTCATGGCCTTTGACAAAATGATGGCACAGCATCTGGAGAATCTGCTCCTGAAATGGGATCCCGAAACGGATCAGGTTCTCCTGGCCCGCCAGGAAGGCGGAAAGGAAATGAACGCAGACTGGGCGGAGATGATGTATCATCATGTATACTGCGTGCCTGAGGATTCGGAAGGTCTGGAACTGGTCCGGTTCATGAATGACTGGCTGACGTGGGAAAACCTTTCTGAAAGGGAGTCGTTCAACCAGATGCAGATCATCCGGGACCGCCGGATCCGGCTCGTCCTGGAGCCGATGCAGACTCCGGAGGACTGCGTGGTATTCATCTTCTGGCGGGATGCGGACGGGAAAGTCCACTATGAGGCGCCCGTTCCTCTGGATTCCTTTCCGAAATAAACTCGGCCTCCGCCGGCTTCAATCCCGGCGGAGGCCGTTTTATTTTACTCCAGTGTACCGTAGGCCGCGATCGCCTCGTCGATCGTCATCCCGTTGGCCAGCGCAAAGGCCGCGCGACGGACCTGGGTCACCACATCGTCCGAAATGCCCGGCTCCGAGGTCGTCACGATCCGGTCCGGAGGCACCTCCGCGAAGGGCGCGTAGATCCCGTCCAGGGAAAGATCCGTCGTGGGGGTCAGCAAACGCTTGATCTGCGCCATTTTGTTCAGCTGCTCAAAGCTGATGAGGAAGCGCATGAATTCATTGGCGATCTCCAGGTTTTGGCTGTCCCTGTTGACGGCAAATCCGAGGGGCGTCTGATCGTGGAACCAGCATCCTCCGTCCGCCACCGGCAGCGGATGGAAGGCATAGCTGAAGGGATGCTGCTGGAAGGCCTCGGAGAGGGCCTCCCGCTTGGCCGTTCCGGATACGATGTCGCCTGTGGCGATCATCATGGGAACATCGCCCTCAAAGAAACGCAGAATGACCGCCTGATAGTCATCCTCGATCTGTTTGGAGGCCTCCAGATCCAGGTATCCCGAATCCAGCAGCCTTTGCACCATCTCCAGCGTCGGACGCATGTATTCGCCCGCGCCCTCCGCCATGGCGTTCATCTGCGCCGCGGCCTCCGGCTGATCCTTGATGGTGGCCAGGAAGTACGGCATCGCAATCGCGCTGAAAATCCCTTTCTCTCCGTAGTAGCCGAGAAGCAGGTTCGTGTATCCGGCAGCCTTCAGCTTTTCGCAGGCCTCAGCAAAGCCGGCCCAGTCTGTGGGAACGCTCAGTCCCGCCTTTTCAAAGATGTCCCTGTTGACCAGCATGCCGTAGGCCGACGCGAAGATCGGCGCGATGGCGGTCTTCTCCCCCTCCACCCGGTTCAGCAGCGCCGGCCGGTACACCTCCAGCGCCAGGCCCAGGCTTTCGTCGGACAGATCCTCCGCTTTATCCAGGGGTACGGCATACTGTTCCCGGCCCCGCATCCAGTCATAGGCGAAATAGATATCCGGCGCCTCATCCCCGCTCAGCGCCAGCGAAATCATTTTCTTGTAGTTCTCCAGCTGCTGATACTGAAGCTGCGCGTTCGGGTAGAACTGCCCGAAGGCGTCAAAGGCGGCCTCCAGCGCCTCAAAGTTGCCGTAGTTTCCGCTGACGGTCAGCGTGTACTCGGCTTTGGTGTCCAGTCTGGGCTGAAAGCCCTCGCCCGCGGCGCCTCCCATCATCGCACAGACCAGCGCCAGGCAGGCCAGCAGGCATGTCAGCTTCTTCATCTTTTTGCACGCTCCTCTCTGATTCGTCTGATTTCCTTCAGGACCAGTTTAATATCAATCGGCTTGGCAATATGTCCGTTCATGCCCGCCGCAAGGCATTCCGCCACATTTTCCGAGAACGCGTCCGCCGTCATGGCGATGATGGGAATCTTCGCCGCCCAGTTCGGCAGCGCGCGGATGGCCCGCGTGGCATCGAGACCGTTCATGACGGGCATCTGGATATCCATGAACACCAGGTCCCAGCTGTCCTCCGGCGCTTCGGCCAGCAGATCCGTGCAGATCCTTCCGTTCTCCGCCCGCTTCGCTTCGATGCCGTGCATGCTCAGCAGCATGGCAATGATCTCCCAGTTGATGTCGTTGTCCTCGGCCACGAGGATATGCATCCCGGCGATATCGGAGTTGTCCTCCTCCGCCTCCGCCGGTCCGCTGGAAACGCCCAGCACCTGGCTGATCCTGTCATACAGCCGGGACCGGAACAGCGGCTTGCTGATGAACCCGTTGGCTCCCGCCTCCCGGGCTGTTTCCTCCATGTCGGACCAGTCGTAGGCCGATATCAGCAGAATCGGGACATCGATCCCCGCCGTTTTCCGGATCTTCCGCGCCAGCTCGACCCCGTCCGTTCCCGGCATCTTCCAGTCCAGAATGATGACATCGTAATCCCGGCCCTCCCCGTGCCGGCGCACCGTCTTTTCATAGGCTTCCTCGGAGGAGGCCGACACCTCCGCGGCGGCCCCCATGGATTCGAGGGCGTCCTTCGCGGTTTCAAGCAGGACGGTGTCGTCGTCCACGATCAGGATCTCCTTCCCCTCAAGGCGCATCTCCTCGATCCGCCTGTCGGCCACGGGGATATCCAGCGTCACGGTGAAGGTCGTTCCCTCTCCCTGCCGGCTCTGACATTCAATGGTGCCGTCCATCAGTTCGACCATCTGCTTCGTGATGGCCAGCCCCAGCCCCGTCCCCTGAATGGTGTTCACGCGGCTGTCCGTCTGCCGCGAGAAGGGCTGATACATCCGCTGCATGAATTCCTCGCTCATGCCGATACCCGTATCCGCCACCCGGTAGATCAGCCGGACCGACTTCTCCTTCGGCGAGGGCTGCTCGCAGAGATCCACGCTCACGCTTCCGCCGGGCTCGGTATACTTGACGGCGTTGGAAAGAATGTTGATGTAGATCTGGTTGATGCGCAGCTGGTCGGCATACAGATACTCCGTTTTGATGTCCCTCGCGCGGAAGCGGAAATCAATGTTTTTCTCCCGCACCATGGGCAGGGACATATTCACCAGGTTGTCCGCCGTCTCGGCAATGGAGAAGGTAACGGGGCTCAGGTTCAGCTTTCCGCTCTCCACCTTGGAGATGTCGAGAATATCGTTGATCAGCGTCAGCAGATGGCTGCTGGCCATGCTGATCTTGTGCAGGCTGTCCCGGACCGAGTCGGTGTCGCCCAGGTTCTTTTCCGCGATCGTGGTCATCCCGATGATGGCGTTCATCGGTGTCCGGATGTCATGGCTCATGGTCGAAAGGAACTCGGTCTTGGCCCGGTTCGCGGACTCCGCTTCGCGCGCGGCCTTCTGCAGCTTCCGGTTGAAGAAAACCATGAAGGCCACGTCCATGGCCAGCAGCACCAGCATGCCCGCGCCGACCGCGCCGATCAGCACCCAGTCCTGCGAGTCGCTCCGCAGCTCGTCCATCAGGGTGTAGCTCAGCAGAGTCCAGCTGTGGGAAGCTTTCACAGGCGCGTAGGCAATCAGCGTCTCCTCGCCGCGCTTATTCCGCATGATCAGCGAGCCGCTTGTCTCCGCCATGGTCTTCTGCATTTTCTCCAGCGATGCGCCGTCCCACTGGTTGTAGGACTTGTACATCTCGAAGAAGTTGTTGTTCGTATAGGACCGGCCGTTCAGAATATAGTTGCCGCTCTCGTCGATGACGGCCAGCTCGGTGCTGGCATATTCATCCTGCGGATAGACCCATTTGTCGGACAGCGTGGAGACGGGCACGATGCGCATAATCAGGCCGTCCCGCATCTCCCCGTTCTCCCCGCGAAGCTTAAGCCGGTTCAGGAACGCGATGGACCGGGTGCCGTTCTGGGGGTTGGTGAAGGATCGGGTAATATTCGTCGAATCTCCCGGAGCCCCCAACTCCGCCGCCTGGGCGAAGATATCCTGATAGCTGGCGGACTTGTAACTGACAGTATAGTCCTCCGGATCCAGCGGACTGGGTCTGGTGCTCAGCCCGCTGAAGGATCCGTCGTCCAGGTAAAGGATATGGGCCGAGGCGTGCTTCAGCACATGGCTGCTCCCCACATAGTCCGCGGCTTCCTTCGCGGTCATGCCCTTCGCATTGATATAATGCGCCCAGACGTCACAGATTTTCTGCTCTCCGGACAGATAATTGCCGGTCACCTGCTCCATGGCCAGCGTAACCTTTTCCAGCTCCTCGATGTGTTCCTTCACGAGGCGCTGTCTCTGGTACCCGTTATAGACCGACACGAACAGGATAATCGCAACCATCACGATGATGTTCGACGCCGCAATCCAGAACTTCTTCAAATGCAACTCCCTCCGTTCTGCTTTCAGGAGCGAGTCTTCCCCCGCCATTGTATACATATCATAAATGATTCTCGGGAAAATGACAAGTGAATCGCCTCGGAAGCCCTGCCTTCTCCCCCGTTCCTGTTTCCGTTCACAGCCGGCCGGAATCCGTTCCGTTCTTCTCCCCGGCGCTCTTCTTTTCCTGCTCCCGGTACGTTTCTTCCCGGAAAACCTGTTCCCGGAGGCTTCCGCCGGTTTCCTTCATCTCTTTTCCGTCTGTCAGTCCGGCAGAACAATCTTTTGGACTCGCAGGATTTTTCCCTCCCGAAGGGTCAGTTTGGCCATCGTCGTCTCCCCGCCCCATCTGGGCCGGCCGCAGGTTCCCGGATTCAGCCAGAGCCTTCCGTCGATCCATTCCTCGCTGTACCGGTGGGTATGCCCGCAGATCACCGCCTGCACGCCCGTCAGATCCCTGGGGACGTCCCTCCTGTCATGCACCATCAGGAAGGAGACCCCCGCAATTTCGAACCGCAGGATCCCGGCGAGATCCCGCAGGCCGTCCACCCAGGTATCGTTGTTTCCCCGGACCGCATAGATGGAGCCGTACATGCTCAGCTCATCCAGATCCAGCTCCCGGACAATGTCCCCCGCGTGCAGAATATGCGTGCAGCCCTGCAGCTCCGCCACCACGTCCCTGCGCAGGATGCCGTGGGTGTCCGAAATCACGGCAGCGTGCACTTCCTTTCCCCGGCCGCCGTCTCCGCTTTCCGTATTCTGCTCCGGTCCCCTGTCCGTCTTCTGCAGCAGAGCCTCCATCAGCCCCCTGCATCCCGCCTCGATCTGCCGAAGCGCGCCGTCGAAGTCCCGGGTATACCAGGGATCGTCGATTTCCATCCCCGGCTCCCCTGCCCAGTCCCGGAGCAGGGAGATCTTCCCTTCCGGATCTCCGCCGTAGATCCGCCGCATGTTTCCCAGGTTTTCCCCGTCCATGCCAATCAGCAGGTCATATTTTTCATAGTCCGCCCGCACCGTCTGCCGCGCCGCGTGCGGCCCGCAGACATATCCGCTGTTCCGGAGCGCCCGTTTCATCGGCGGATATACGTCATTCCCGATCTCCTCCCGGGACGTCGCCGCGGAATCCGCAGTCACGGTTCCCTCCAGGCCCCGCTCCCGGATCATCTGCTGCATCACCATCTTGGCCGCCGCGCTCCGGCAAATATTTCCATGGCAGATAAATAAAATCTTAGTCAATGTTACAAGAAGCTCCTTCCGGCTACGAAAAGCAACGTTTAGGCCACTCCCGGGGATATCTGATCTGGTCATTTTCCAGATGGTCAGCGATCGTTGCTTCTCGAAGCCTTTTATCGCTTATACTTTCGAAATCCTGACAAATCAATCAATGACCCACCGACCGCCTCTGCTTGTTCCCTCGTAATGAATCTTTCCTTCGGCCTTAAGATAATCAAGAACAGTTCTTACTTGGCGATCTGAGATTCCGAGTTTACGCGCAATTTTAGATTTTGAAAGAGACGGGTTTCCCTTTATTAAGCTCAACACAGATTCTTTTCTTGCTTCTATTTCATTCGCTTTTGTTGCGGGACTTTTTTCAGGACTTTTTTTAGGACTTTTGGATAAAAAGTCCTGTTTCATCTCTGATAAGTCTTTCATTTTATTTATTAACGGCAGCGTCAAAGTGGTTCGGTCAGGCAATCCCGCGCCAAACTGTTCTTCTACCGTAGGTGTTTCCAGACCTTCACTTTCCCACACATCAAAGATGTCCGGAACTCCGGAACCGGCATGCTCACCAATACCAATAAGGTTGAACATTTTGAAAAGATTTCTGTTTCTCGGTTCAGAGATGCCGCCCCTCAGCATCTGTTTCTTGCCCGGGATGATCGTCCCCGGATTTGAAAGAACTATTCTGTCAGGATATCGCTCGATGACAACGCTCCAACGCTGGAAATAGTCCGCATTCACCAGACAGTTTGCAATAGCTTCCCGAACAGCCAGATGCTTTGGCGTTTCTTCTATGCGATACGGCCCTTCCGTCATGAATGGCTTCTTGAAATCCGCAGTGATCTTCGGGTAAACCAGATTGAAGAAATCAAATACATTTCCGGAGAAATCTCCCGACTGTGTCTGTACACGGTCAGTCCATCGAATCCTGGGATCCAGCTTTTCCCGATAATCCAAAAAGTATTCCGGGAATTGTGGGGTGATTCGGTACTCCTGTCCAAACATCAGCAACCCGGCAGCCGTTGGATGGATCCTTCCATCCTGCGTTTTATCGCTGGCCGCGCCAATCTGCACAAGAAATTGATCATCCGGGAGTTTGTCCCATGCACTATTAGGTCTTCTTGCCGCGTACCGAAGACGATACAGTCTTATGCTATCCGGATCGAAATCCGATATTTCTTCATCTTCCAGCACCTTCATATCCGAACCCATCTTCGCCTGATCCCGGAGCATCGCTTTGACTTCTTCCGCAGTGCAATGATAATCTCCTTCCGCAGTACGCTTAAATGTGCCGCGGAACATGTCTCCGTTGATATAGACCGGTTTGGTTTCCCGGTTTGCCATGGGTACCTCTATCACCAGAATAACGTCTTCCCCAACTTTATATGTTGAGACAGCTGATTCATGCAGCAGGTTAATGCTGACTTTCTTTTGGTCATTGGCCTGATTCCAGAAGCTTCTCTTCAGTTTGGAGGCATCTTTCATTCCTGTGGTATACCAGGTTCCATCCCGACGTTCCCGTACACCGCAGATAATCACGCCGCCGTAAGTATTCGCCATGGAAGAGTAGGTGTCCCACAGGCTCTGCGGTAAGCCGCCTTCCGCGGCTTTTACTTCGCGACGGTTATCTTCCTTATATTCATCAAACTTTGAAAGTTCGAATATATCTTTCATCTTTTACGCCACCACATCATTATAGCCGGGGGCTTATGCGGTTTCAACATCCATGTAATTCCCGCGGTTCCGCATTTACACTTCCTCTTTTGTGAATATCAGGTGATGAAAGAAAGCAATCCTTCGATAATCGTCCATCTGAGATACGCGCATCTCAAGCTGTATCATGCGCTCCTGCCATTCCTCCTGATCATGCTTCTCCTGCTTCTGCTGGAGATCCCAGAATGTACGGATCCCATAGGAATCGACCAGTTTAAGCCTTTTATCCCATTCTGAAATGTCCTGATCTTCGTAATATCGAATTGATCCAAACTTTGAAGCAGTACTGTTTTTTCCGTCAAGCAGAGCATTCGCCTTTTCAATATCGTCAAGCAGTACCGCCATCTGCATCACACGCCCCGCGCGATTATGCTTGACAATTGACAGTCTGCCATCTTGCTTCAGCACGCGCGCCAGTTCGTTTACTATACGTTGTTTATCATCAATGTATTCCAATACATTGTGACAGATAATGAAGTCGAACGTATGATCAGCATACTTACTGAGAACAGAAGCGTCACCGATAATCTGTTTGTACTCATGATCTTTCCATGCAGTAGAAAGCATTTCTTCTGAAGGTTCAACAGCTGTCACGGAATTGTTTTCTGCATAATGATCAGCAGTGATGCCCTCACCGCTGCCAAAATCAAGAATGGAAAGCCCTTTGAGGTCACCAATCTGAGCCCAGACAATCCGCTTGAACAGTCTTTCCCAGGCAGGCATTTCTGTAATCCTGTGCATGAACAGATCTATCTCCTCGCTATAATATCACCAAAAGTAGTAAAACGCTTTTGGGCTGCCGCGTTTTGCCGCCATCGTGGCGCGTCCGGGCCGAAGATTCAGCGCATTTCGTCACTGTTCCCGTGGCAGATAAATAAAATCTTAATCATAGGCCTCCAATGCCTCACAAGGCGACGTTTTACCGCGATTTGCGATCTGGGAAAATCGTACATTTCTGCCGGAAAACCGGGCGAACCCGGCAAATCGCGGCAATGGATGGTAGTCGATTGGTAGTAAAAAATCGGGTGTTCTACTACCGTTTAGATAGTTTCCTGGCAAATGAACATAATTCTGGTCATTCTTTTGCCGTCTTCCGTACCGGTGCAGATAGCCGGACGGCAAATGAACATAATTCTGATCACTTTTCGCTGAGCGGTCATGTCCGAGGGAGTGATAGTGGCTTTCCTTGACGCAGATAGCCCGGCGGCAAATGAACAAAAATCCGAACAGCGATACGAAACCGCCTTTGTGAGTTTACCATATCGGAGGCGGATTTTCCACAGTTTCAGAGAAGCTGGAGAACAGAAAGCTTTCCCTGGCAATGCGTTCTGAGCCACAAGGAAGGCCAGTTTTAATATCCCGCAGATCTGATTGCCATCTGGTCCCTGCAGTCAGCATGCTAAAGAGCCCTGTGCATTGCAAGTGAATACGCAGACGTACAGCAGACATAGAAATGCACCGAGCCAAGTCGGCCCGGTGCGCGTTACTGTAGTCTGCCTTAATATTGCTTACTTTTCACGGTATTGCAACCTGAAAATACTGCTCACATTCATCAAAAGTAAAATTGTTTACAGTAATCAGTTCATATCCATATGCGATCGTACCATCGAATTCACCTAACGAGCTTTCCGGTGCAGCTTTCACAGTTACCGGTTGTTCAAGCTTCCTGATCATTTTTAAGGAAGTTTTCCCATTCCGCGTAATCCATAACGCTTCGTCCATTCCAGGGACAGTTACAACCTGAGTATCAACATTCCCTTCAGCGCGAAAACTGAACATATGGGTCTTCGAAGGAGTAAGACGGGATTGGATGGATTTCACGACTTTTTCGTTTTCCCAGTATTGAACCAAATATCCCGTAACCACTTCATTTTCCGGTGCAATAGCGTATTTTCTAAGGGTGAATCCATTGTTTTCCTCTTCGTCGGCCAGCACGTATTCTCCATGTTCCCCACATTGATAATCTAGTTCGACCTCTGTTGTTCCAGAGAACGAAATATCCGGGACACGCATCAGCGGGGTTCCATCCAGTGCAGATAGGGAATCGGATCGACTCAATTTTGTACGCGTGGAAACATCCTCGCTGCTTTTTGAAAGAACCACACAATAGTATTCATCAGGAGCCCCAAATAAAGCGCTGTTCATCTTTGTTATCAAATCCATATCCTGGGATTCTTGCTCTCGAGGCGCATTTTCCACCTTCTCACCTTTCCAGTTCAAGTTGACCCAATTTGTAGCAGCATACGCGATAGCCATGATCCCCATCAAAGCTGCTATAGCGATTGCAATTCTAAACTTTATTGGTTTCTTCATTGTGATTTTTCCTCCTTCTGAATCAGGAAGGGATAGAATCTGCCAATGAATTAGATTCTCCAGTTCTTCCGGTGGCTCCCCATAGATAGCCTGTAATTTTACCCTGAAATTGTCTTTCATCTGGCATCCTCCTCCCCAAGTTCAATCTTAAGTTTCTGCTTTGATCGTTTAAGGCGCGATTTTACGGAATATAGCGTAATCCCCAACGCTTCTGCAGCCTCTTTCTCGCTGTACCCTTCCATATAAACCAGCAGGAACGGTGTGCGCAGCTTCTCAGGTATAGCATTAAGACTTTCCTTTAGAGCACAGACTTCTGCCGTTAAATTATCCTTGTTCTGTTCAGGGAAAGCAAAAACTGGAGTAACTCTCTGCCTGCGTCGCTGAATGTTGTGGCATTCGTTAATCACAATTCGGGCGAGATAGGCTTTTTCTTTTCCGCATTGAATGTGATTGACCCTTTTCCAGGCTTCAAGCACCGACTGTTGAACAGCATCCTGTGCATCATCCCGGTGATGAAGAATACTCATTGCAAGACGGTACAGGCCAGGAAGCTGCTGAAGATACAGCTGTTCAAACGAGCTTTTATCCATTGGGGAACCTCCGTGTGAAGATCTTCATCTATTATACGTTTTTGCATACCCAAAGGAGTCATTTTTTTATCATTCCGTCCACAAAACTTTCTATACTCGATGAAAATGAAAAATGCTTGACGAAGAAGCGTTGTTCTATATTGCAAAAAGAAAGGGCGGCCCAAGCAGGCCACCCAAAGGTATCTTCTTTGTTTCTCAACGGTCATCCATTGCCCAGGTTGGCATGTTCCACTGTCAAATCGAGCACAGTTTCCTCTCCGCTTTTTTCATTCACAGGATAACGAAATTGTACACGATAACCGTCGGAAAGATAGGTGGGATCGGTGGTGAACATAAAGTCCCAAACGTGCTGAGGTTCGCCGGTTTCCCCACTACTGTTTTCCTGGTGCATGACGCCGGTTTGGTAATCACCCAGCGTTTCCAGGGCATCCGCTCCGTACCTTGACGCGATAGCTTTTTTAGCAGTCGCCAGAGCTTTGTCATATTCCTCCCGAGAT
>CACYWL010000017.1:0-16031 GCA_902778055.1 uncultured Eubacteriales bacterium
TACCGAACACAGAAGTTAAGCCCTTCAGTGCCGATGGTACTTGGCTGGAGACGGCCCGGGAGAGTAGGTCGCTGCCGGATTCCATATCGCTCCGCTGCAGAAGCAGCGGAGCGTATTTCATTGACCGGCAGCCGCAGCCTCAATCTACGCGACTGTCCGCAGGACAGATCTCTTGTTTCGGCTGACCTCACCTCTGACGAGACTTCCGCCGCCGGCGGTCGTCAGAGGTTCGCCCGGATTCCATATCGCTCCGCTGCAAAAGCAGCGGAGCGTATTTCATTGACCGGCAGCCGCAGCCTCAATCTACGCGACTGTCCGCAGGACAGATCGCATCAAATTCCTAAAAAAAAGTATTTTCAAACCTGACATAAAATGTTATAATTTCTTAACAACCGTTTTTTGAGGCGGCAGGGGACGCGTGGTTTCCCCCGGCCGCGGAACCCAGCAAGCAGGGAGGAAGGACGAAAATGAAGAAGATCAGATGGTGGGGGCTGCTTCTGGCAGCGGCTATTCTGTTTCAGACGGCGGCCGGCTTTGCGGACGCGATTACGATTCAGCCGGACATGGAGCTTGTGCTGAGCGAAGATGTCATCAAGGGGATCGTGAAGTCCAATCCGGATCTGGAGGGTCTGAGCCCTCTGACCGGGCTGCCCACGGAGGAAGCCTATACGCCGATTGCGGTGGTTCTGGACGATTCTCCGGAGGTTTTCCCGCACTGGGGTGTTGCTGATGCGGACTGGATTGTGCAGACGCCGCTGCGCATGGACGGCGCGACCCGCATGATGGCCGTCTACGGCGGCGCCTATCCCGAACAGGCGGGCGGCGTGCGCTCCGGCCGGATGACCACCTTCCCCGTGGCTGTGATGTTCAAGGCGGCGGCCGCTTTTGCCGGAAATCCGCCGACGCACGGCTGGGATATTACGGTGGATTACTGGATTGATGAATGGGACTACAACAAGCCGATCCGCTATTTCAATCTGCTCTCCGGAAAATACGCGGAGCGGGTGGAATTCCTTGAGCCGCCGCAGAACCTGAGCGCGCATATCCAGGAGATGCATCAGCGGCTGCTGGAGCGCAAGGTGAAGTTTGAACAGCGCGCTTTTCTGTTCACGGATGAAAAGGAAACCCGCGGGGATGAAGCGAAAGCCATTCAGATGCACTTCCTCAGCCGGGAGGAGGAAACCCTGGGCACGGAAAATCTGAACAGCGCGTGCTCCTTTGAGTACCAGGAGGGGACGGGCTATCTGCATTCCTCCAGGACTGGCCTCTACACGGACCGGGATACCAAGGAAGCCGTTCCCTTTGCCAATGTCGTCGTTCTGCGCTGCCCCGTGGAATGGGAAGGCGGATATCCCTATTACAAGGATCATCTCCGGTATTACGGACAGGCGGAATACTTTATGAACGGCCGGCACTTTACCGGCGCCTGGTACCGGGCGGGCCGCCTGGCGAGGCTGGTGCTGCTGGATGACCAGGGACAGGAGATTTCCCTCCAGCGGGGGAAAACCTTCCTGGCGATCAATGACGAGAACCTGGTGGTTTCCTACGAGTAAACGATCAGAAAAAATGCCCTCCCCGGTCTGCGGGAGGGCATTTTTGCATGCTTCTGAAGGCGAGAAATACGGTATTCGAACCGCCGCTTTTCTTCGGCAGGATCAGTTTTCGGCGGACGGGGGAGCCGGCGGCAGATCCTCCAGATCCAGGGAGAGCTGTTCTCCGGCCTCCGGAGGGACTTCTTCGGGCGCATCCGGGGAGAATGAAACCGGAAGCTCCGCTTCCGGATTGGAAGCCGCAGGCTGAAATGCGGATGCGTCAGCGGCGGGAGCAGCCGGGAAAGAAGCCTCCTTCCCGGGAAGCGGAGAAGGCGTGCTTCGGACCGCCGTGCGGGTGCTTCTGCGGGAAGCGCTTCCGGAGCCCGCCGGAACCCGGAGATGCGCCGGAAGCTCCACGGATTTCTTTTTGCCAAGCTTTTCCCGGACGTAGAACAGGGCGTCCTCCCAGGAGAAGGGGGTGCATCGGACGGGAATCCGAAGCAACCAGGCCGGCGCATAGAACAGAAGATAGCATTTTTCAGGCCAGAGCTGCACTCGGCTGACCTCCCGCCAGGGCAGGCTGCGTTCCTCCAGACGGAGGATCGGGGAGGCTTCCTCCGGGGAAATCTGGGACATCATACGGGGGGATTTGAAACGGAGAATCAGCCGCAGGACCGTGGGGCGCGGAAGATAACGGGTGACATGGATGCCCCGGCTGTCCACCACGTAGTCCATCAGCTCCTTTCCCTGCAGCAGCAGGGCCAGAAAAACCAGGAGAAGCAGCAGCCCGATCATGCCGGCCAGGGTCAGCAGAAAATCGCTTCGGAAAAGCCGCTCCACCGCCTCCGGACCGCCCGAGAGCCCCTCCAGCGCAAGCGCCAGGATCAGCACGGCCAGCCCGGCGGGGAAAAGCCAACGCAGGACGGCGTTCCAGCACATCCAGTCCCGGACGGGAACGCGCTCGACGACCCATGCGGCATGAACCGCGGATTTGGGCAGTTTGGTGCCGCAGCGGGGACAGATGTCCCCCGGCTCAACCTCCCGGTTGCATTTTTTGCAAAACGCGGTGAGTGCCATTCTTGCGCCTCCTTTGATCATTCATGCCTGAGCAGAGAAAGGCCCTGGGCCGTAAACGGCCGGCGGGGCAGGTCAGAGGTCCGAGACTACGTTCCGGGCCCAGAAATTGCTGCGCAGCATCAGCAGCCCGATAATCAGCTTGAGAATGTCGATGAACTGGACGCAGAAGTAGATCTGAATGATGTCCAGGGCGGTGTACCGGGTCAGCAGGAAAGCCAGAAGCACCGTGACGGCCCAGGTATAAACCGCGTCAAAGAGGAAGGTAATCACCGTTTTTCCGCCGGAGCGGATGGTAAAATAGCATACGTGGGCAAAGGAATGAATCGGCAGCGACAGACCGGCGACGATCAGCAGGCGGCGGGTCAGATCCCGGACCTCCGGCCCGACGTTGTACAGCAGGGGAATGTACGGCGCGGCGAGGATCATGAGGACGCCGATCACCACATGCAGCACCTCCGTCAGGAAGATCAGCTGCCGGTCCACCTCCCGGGCCTCCTCCAGCTTTCCCGCGCCCAGCCGCTGGCCCACCATGATGGAAACGGCTGTGCCCATGGCAAACATGATCACACAGAAGAGATTCCAGGCGGTGCCGTTGATGTTCAGCGCCGCGACGGCATTCAGACCGCGGCTGGAGTAGAAGCGGTTGATCATGGTCATGCCCAGAGACCAGAGAATCTCATTGACCAGCAGCGGAGCCGCGGTCGGCAGAACCCGCCGGATCAGCGGAAGCGAAATGGAAAAGCCCCGGTAGAGTCCGGCAACATAGGGATATTTCCGGGTATGACGGTGCGCGTGGATCAGCACGATGGCCATCTCCACGTAACGGGAAATCACGGTGGCGATGGCGGCGCCGCGGACGCCGAGGGCGGGAGCGCCCAGACGGCCGAAGATCAGCACCCAGTTCAGGAAAAGATTGGTCACGATGGCACAGACGCCGGCGACCATGGGGACGACCGTCTCTCCGCTCTCCCTCAGCGTGCTGGCGTAGGCCTGCACAAGGGCAAAGGGCACCTGGCCCCAGAGCATGATCGTCAGATAGGCCCGGCCCTCCCGCAGCGTCAGCTCCAGATCGCCGCCGTTGCTTTCGCCCTGGAGAAAGCTGCGGATAAAGCCTTCGCCGAAGAGGGCATAGACCGCGATGCCGGCCAGGGTGCAGAGCAGGCTGAAAACCAGCTTCAGCCGGAAGGCCTGGCGCATGCCGTCCATATCGCCCTTGCCGTAAAACTGCGCGCCGTAAATACTGATGCCGCTCAGCCCGCCGAAAATCGCGAGCATGAGCACCATCAGCACGGAATTGGCGATGGAGGCCGCCGAAATGGCCTCCGTTCCCAGCCGCCCCACCATAATATTGTCCAGCAGGGAGACGAAATTGGTAATGAACTGCTGGATCACGATGGGGATCAGCAGGGAAATAACCGACCGGTAAAAGGCCCGGGTTCCGATGTAACGCTTCAGCAAGGGAAAAAACCTCCGGAATCAGACTCCAGCCTATTGTATCGAAAAAGCAGGCAAAGTCAAGGAACGGCGCCTTTTTCCGGCGGTTTCGGGATCAGAAACCGCGCTTTGCAAAGGCCCGGTTCCGGGGTATAATGAGCGCAGCATTTCACACGGTATTTTGAAGAACCGGGGCCTCCAGCGGCCTGCGGGGAAGAGCGGGACGGGAAAGGGCCGCCGGGAAAGCGGGTGGAAGGAGCGGGCCTGACTGCCGGCCGGAGCGCCGCCCGGACGGAAAGGAGAAACCCATGGGAGGGAACAGAGCAAAGCTGACCATCCTGTTTCCGGATCAGGAGCATGTCGTTTATCAGGCGGTGCCGGAGGAAACGCTGCATGATCTGGGCATGGACGCGATCTGCCAGCGGGTGACGGCGGATCCGAAGGAGCAGGCCATGATCCTGCAGGTGCTCCGCAGCCTGACACCGGACGCCCGGGTGGCCCGATACCGGGCGGAGGTCTTTGACGATCTTTTCCATCATCCGGAAATCCGGGAAAAGCTGCTGGCGCTGCTGGACCATGTGAAATTTCTGAACGATTTCGGAGCCACGCGCCGGTCCGCGGAGGAAGGCGTCGGTGTCTGGGATCTGATCCACCGGCTGGATGAGCTGCGGGACTATATCGCCACGGTGGAGGCGATGGAGGACTGCCTGAAGGACGGGGGCCTGCAATCCGAGGGGCTGCGGGAGCTGCGCCGGGGCATTCACGCGATCTGGGAGGACAGCGGGTTCGAGGGGCTGAAGAAGGATATCGCCGCCCTGCGGGCGACGACGGACAGCGTGAAGAGCGTCACCGTCGGGCTGAACCTGAACGAGCGGTTTGAACCGGTGCAGGCTGGGCTGGTTTCCGTCAACAGCAAGGCCTTTTCCCGGTCCAGCCTGCTGCAGCATTTTGCCGGGGCGCTGATGCGGCGCGATCAGGTGCAGCCCACCGAGGAGTGGAACGGCTCCATGGCCTGGGAGCCGGCGGACAGCGGCAGCTCCTTTCTGGGCACCAGGATGGACGAGCTGGCGAGAACCACGACCCGGATGCGGAATCCGCTGCTGGCCATGACCATGGCGCATGTGCCGGACGCGGACGGCGCCCGGGAGCTGCCCAGGACGATGGATTCGGCGCTGACGCACCTGCTTTCCGGCCTGGTGAGAAAGCTGCGGGAGGTGCTGAACCGGTATGCGGCGGTGAGCATCCGGGAGGTTTCGGATCTGATTCCGGAGCTGGTCTATTACATCCGGTGGACGGAATACTGGGAAAAGCTCCGGCAGGAAGGCTGGGTCTTCTGCAGGCCGGAGGCGCTGGAGCCGGAAAACGATCCGCAGCGGATGGAGGCCCGGGGCTTTTACAATCTGAAGCTGACCCTGGTGGAAACGCCGGGAACAACGGTCCGGAATGATCTTGGCTTTGACGGGAAGAGACGGGTTTACCTGCTGACCGGCGCAAACCGGGGCGGAAAAACCACCGTGACGCAGGCGGTCGGGCAGATGTTCCTGATGGCGCAGGGCGGGCTTTACGTCCCCGCGGAGGCCTTCTCCTGGGTTCCAGCGGACGGGGTGTATACCCATTTCCCGGCGGACGAGGATCAGACCCTGGACCTGGGCCGGCTGGGAGAGGAATGCCGGCGGTTCCGAGATCAGTTCGGAAAATGCACGGACCGGAGCCTGATGCTGCTGAACGAGACCTTTTCCACCACCTCCTTTGAGGAGGGCTACTATATCGCGACGGATGCGGTGAGGGCGCTGCTGGAGAAACGGGTCCGCTGCATCTACAACACCCATATGCACAAGCTGGCGCAGGACCTGACCGGTCCGGAGCAGCCTCCGGCCTTTTCCGGCGCCTGTTCCCTGATCGTCCGCTCGGAAGGGCAGAAGCGCTCCTTCCGGATCGAGGCGGCGCCGCCGGAGGGCTCCTCCTATGCCCGGGATATCGCGGAGAAGTATGGGGTGACCTACGCGCAGCTGATTCGGCCGCAACCGGGCGGCGAGAGCCCGGAGAATGCGGGGAATCCGGCTGGACACGGGGAACGGAATATGGTATGATCACCTAACAGAAGCATATACAGAAAGGAATCTCTTCGCCATGAAAGCATTTCTGGATCAGGATTTTCTGCTGAACACCGAAACCGCGCGGACCCTGTATCATCAGGCCGCGGAGAACTGCCCCATCATTGACTACCACTGCCACCTCAGCCCCCGGGAAATCTGGGAGGACATCCGGTATGACAACATCACCCAGGTCTGGCTGGGCGGGGATCACTACAAGTGGCGCCTGATGCGCTCGGCGGGGGTTCCGGAGGAGTACATTACCGGCAAGGCCAGCGACCATGACAAGTTTATCCGGTTTGCCCAGGTGCTGGGCAAGGCCATCGGCAACCCCATTTATCACTGGAGCCACCTGGAGCTTCGCCGCTATTTCGGCTATGACGGCATTCTGAACGGGGAGACCGCCGAGGAGGTCTGGCAGCTGGCGAATGAGAAGCTGCACAGCGAGGGCTTTACCAGCCGGGGACTGATCCTGCGGAGCCATGTGGACACCATCTGCACCACGGATGATCCGGTGGATTCCCTGGAATACCATGAGAAGCTGGACGCGGACAAATCCTTCCCCGTGACGGTGCTGCCCGCCTGGCGCCCGGACAAGGCCATGAATCTGGAAAAGGAGACCTGGCCGGCTTATCTGGAGCAGCTTTCCGCCGTTTCCGGCGTGAAGGTGGACTCCTTCGCCGCGCTGAAGGAGGCGCTGCACCGGAGGCTGGACTTCTTTGCCGCTCACCGCTGCTCCCTGAGCGATCACGCGCTGAACTATGTGATGTATGCTCCGGCGGACGAAAAGAAGGTGGAGGAGATCTTTGCGGCCCGGCTGGGCGGAAAGCTGCCCACGGCGGAGGAAGAGGCGGTCTTCAAGTTTGCTTTCATGAACGCCATGGCGGAGGAGTATCACACCCGGGGATGGGTCATGCAGCTGCATTACGGATGCCGGCGGGACAACAATCCCCCGATGTTCCGCAGGCTGGGGCCGGATACGGGCTATGACTGCGTGGACAATTCCGCGCCGTCGACGCAGACCGCGGCCTTCCTGGGCTTCCTGGAGGAGGCGGGCCGTCTGCCCAGAACGATCCTCTATTCCCTGAACACCAATGACAACGCCGCGATCGACACCATTCTGGGCTGCTTCCAGAATGACGAGGCGGTCGGCAAGATTCAGCACGGCTCCGCCTGGTGGTTCAATGACCATTTCCAGGGAATGACCGAGCAGCTGACCTCCCTGGGCAACCTGGGCTATCTGGCGGGCTTTGTGGGCATGCTGACGGACAGCCGTTCCTTCCTGAGCTATCCCCGGCATGAGTATTTCCGCCGGATCCTGTGCCGCCTCTTCGGCCAGTGGGTGGAGGAAGGCTTCTATCCCGAGGATCTGGAGACCCTGAAGGGTATTGTGGCGGATATCTGCTACAACAACGCGAAGCGCTACTTCAATTTTGCGAAGAAGGAAATCTGAGGTTAAGAAACTTCATCAAAACGTCCCGCCGGAAAACCGGCGGGACGTTTTTGCAATGGGCGGGAGGGTTTATTCAGCTTCCGGCGCTGCTTCTCCCGTTTTCCGGCGCCAGTCCTCCAGGGCGGACTGAATGGCCTCCTCCGCCAGCACGGAGCAGTGCATTTTATAGTCCGGCAGGCCGTCCAGCGCCTCGGCCACGGCCTTATTGGTCAGGGTCATGGCCTCGGAAACGGGCTTCCCCTTGATCAGCTCGGTGGCCATGGAGCTGGAAGCAATCGCGCTTCCGCAGCCGAAGGTTTCAAACTTCACGTCCTGAATGATTCCGTCCCTGATTTTCAGGTACATCTTCATGATGTCCCCGCATTTCGCGTTGCCGACTTCTCCGATGCCGTCAGCGTCCTCGATGATGCCGACGTTCCGGGGATTGCGGAAATGATCCATTACCTTTTCACTGTACAGAGCCATGGATGCGGCCTCCTTCTCGTTTTTCTTTTTTCACAGGATATGGGGCGTTTTTCCGCTCTCCAGATCCCGCCAGACCGGGGAAAAGCCCCGCAGATATGCAACCACCTCTTTCACGGAGGAAATGATTTCATCCGCTTCCTCCTCCGTCAGGGTTTCATCGATGGACAGACGCAGGGATCCGTGGGCCACATCGTGCACCCGGCCGATGGCCAGCAGCACATGGCTGGGATCCAGGGATCCGGAGGTGCAGGCGCTGCCGGAGGAAGCCGCGATTCCGCGGTCGTCCAGCAGAAGCAGCAGGGATTCTCCCTCGATACCCTCAAAGCAGAAGCTCACATTGCCGGGCAGACGATGCACGGGATCCCCGTTCAGTGCGCAGTGGGGAATCTCCGACAGCCCCCGGATCAGCCGATCCCGCAGCCGGGCGGTTTTTTCGGCCCGCTCCCCGAGGTGCTCCGCGGCCTCCTGCAGGGCGACGGCCATGGCCGCGATGCCGGCCGTGTTCTCGGTGCCCGCCCGGCGGCCGCGTTCCTGAGCTCCGCCCTCGATCAGCGGCAGAAGGCGGACGCCCTGGCGCGCGTACAGAAAGCCGACGCCCTTCGGCCCGTGAAATTTATGAGCGGAGGCGGAAAGAAAATCCACCGGCAGATCATCGACGCGGACGGGGATATGCCCCAGCGCCTGGACTGCGTCCGTATGGAACAGCACGCCGCGCCGGCGGCAGATCTCCCCGATCTCCCGGATGGGCTGGACGGTGCCGATTTCGTTGTTGGCGAACATGACGGTCACCAGGCAGGTGTCCTCCCGAAGGGCAGCCTCCACCTCCTCCGGCCGGACCAGCCCGTCGGAGTGCACATCCACCAGGGTGACCTCGAAGCCTTCCTTCTTCAGGCGCTCCAGGACATGGAGCACCGCGTGGTGCTCAAAGGCGGTGGAAACGATGTGCATTTTTCCTTTTTCCCGGCCCAGGGCCGCGGCGGAGCGGATGGCCTGATTGTCCGACTCGCTTCCCCCGCCGGTAAAAATGATTTCCCGACTGCGGGCGCCGAGAACCCGGGCCACCGTTTCCCGGGCTTCCTCCAGAATCTCTTTGGAGCGCTGGCCAAAGGCGTACAGGCTGGAGGGGTTGCCGTAGTTTTCCCGCATCACGGAAATCATGGTCTGCATGGCCGCCTCGCTCATCCGGGTGGTGGCGGCGTTGTCCGCATAAATCACGCGTATAATACCTCCGGTTTCATTATCCGGAAACAGGGGAGGGGCATCCGCCGAAAAATCATCGGGCGAAGACGGCCTGAAAAAGCCTTGCCGCCGGGCAGGACCTTCCTCTGTGCTTCCGCAGGGGGATTATAAAACTATTTACCTACTGTGTCAATAGGCAAAAAAATTGCACGCTTGCATTACCTACTTACCCTCGGGTATAATAGGTAATATTTTTGATCCTGAAAGGAGCGGCGAAAATGATTTCAACCAGAGGGCGGTACGCGGTCCGGGTGATGATTGATCTGGCGGAGCATGGGGAGGAGGGCTTTGTCCCCCTGAAGGAGGTCGCGGAGCGGCAGGAAATCTCCAAGAAGTATCTGGAGATCATCATGAAGGACATGGTCGCCGGGGGCCTGGTTCAGGGAGCCAGCGGCAAGGGCGGCGGATACAGGCTGTGCCGCAGGCCGGAGGAGTATCCGATCGGGGAGGTGCTCGAGCTGATGGAGGGCTCCCTTTCGCCGGTGGCCTGCCTGACGGAGGGGAAAGCAGACTGCCCCAGGCGGGCCGCCTGCCGGACGCTGCCGCTCTGGGAGGAATACGACCGCATGGTGCATGACTTCTTTTACGGAAAGACGCTGGCGGACCTGATCCGTCCGCTTCCCCCGGAAGACAGGAAATAGTTCAGGACCGAAAAAAGCCGTCCCCGCCCGGGTATCCCGGAAGGGGACGGCTTTCAGATTCCGCGGACGCGGCGCGCCTTCAGGTTCCCTCCACTTTCTCAAGGAAGGAGACCATGACATACCCCTCGGCGCTGTCCGTGCGGACATGCACCCAGACGGGATCCTCGCAGGTCTCCAGCACAATCAGCCGCTGATGCTTGTACAGGCGCATGAGAATTTCCCCGGCGGAGGAAGGCTCCGCCCGCAGGTTCAGGGTGCTGTCGTCCTCGATCCCCTCCACGCTGGCCAGCCAGGCGCCCTCCGGCAGGCTGTCCGCGGTGACGGGCATGAGCGTCGGCCGGGGCGTGGGAGTGGCCGCAGGGCCGGGAGTCTCCGCCAGGACGGGGTCGGGACTGGGCAGCGCCGGGCTTCCCGAGGCGGCCTTTTTCAGCGTGATTCCGGGGTAATAGAATTCCAGGATTTCCAGAAAGGTCTTTCCGTAGCGGGAGGCCATCCACTGGGCGCCCCGCTGGCTCATGCCGACGCCGTGTCCGTATCGGCCGGAGGAAAGCAGGAAGCCCTCCGGTGTTTCTTCCGCGGTGACGATCTCGTTGTTGGCGCCGTAGATACTCAGATTCAGGGCCTGAAGGGCGTTCGGGAAAAGATCCAGGGAGAGGGAGAAGGTTCCGGCCGGCTCAAAATCACCCAGCTTCAGCGCGGGCACCGGCGTAGGAGCGGGCTCGGGCGATGCGGAGGCGTCGCCGTCGTCCGGCTCATAATTCAGGTCCGGCTCCGGAGTGGCGATGGGCAGGTATTTCCGTCCGGAGACGGAAAGGGTGATCTCCAGCTTCGTCATCAGGCGGCTGGGAGAGGCATAGCGAGGTTGGGACAGGGAGACGGATCGGATCTCCTCCACACGGAAGGCCTCCGGCAGCGGGGCGAAATCCTTCATTTCGGGCTGGGCAAAGACCGCCTCCCGAAGCAGGACCCCGAAGGCTTCCGGCAGGCCGGCTCCGTCCCGGCGCAGCAGGGCCTTTTTCCGGATGGATTCCGGATTCTCCAGATCATAGGGGTCGTCCGTCATGGCATAGCAGGCGCTGTCCTTTGCTCCGCTCCAGACATGGGAGGGGAGCTCGGTCTGACCGCCGTTGGAGGCGCCGTAATAGCAGACGGCCAAATGGCGGCCGGAAAAGCCCGCCAGCCCGGCGGTCTCCTGAACCGCCTGGGCGGTACGGGTGCGGGAGGACAGGATGGGCCGGAAGACCTGATCATTGGTGGTGTCCACCAGATCCCAGGCTTTGGAGGAATCCATCCGGCTCAGGGCGTAGGTCCGGGCGCAGACAGCCTGCGCCTTCAGGGCTTCCAGGGGAAAATCCTCGCTCATCTCATAGGGAACCACGCCCAGCAGATAATCCTCCACGCTGAGGGTCAGCACAGGCTGCAGCATGCCGCCGGAAACGGTCAGGCGCAGATCCCCGGGATAGAGGCCGTCCCCGGGAGCGATTTTCAGCCCGGGCATTTCAGCCTTCCCGGAGGCCTGGCGGGCGAACAGGAGCGAAGGGCCGCAGTCCAGCGAGGCATCCCGGTAGAACAGGATCAGGCTTCCCTTCCGGACCTGAACGGAGATTTCACTCCCGGAGGGAAGGAGCATCCGGCTGTCCGATCCCCAGGAGACCTGATAATCCCCCAGGAGAGACAGGTCGGCCCGGTCCGTCAGATTCAGCCGCTGCAGGAGCACCCGCACATTGGGGGCGGGGTCCGGGCTTTCCTCCGCCGGGCCGGCCGGGACGGCCAGCATCAGGCAGAGCAGGAAAGAAAACCAGAGGCGGACGTATCCTCGACGCATGGAAGCTTCCTCCTTTCAGGAACATGGGAACAGCACTCTTGTTCGGGGAGATTCATTCCGGCTTCCGCCGGGCCTTTTTCCAGGCCAGGATCTGCTCCAGCCGCTCCCGGTAGCGGGCTTCCTGCCCCTGATCCGTCGGACGGTAGAAGCGCCGTCCCTCCAGGGCCTCGGGGAGGCAGGTCATGGGCGTGATCTTCTCCTCATAGTCATGGGCATACTGATATCCCTTGCCGTAATTCAGGCTTTTCATCAGGGCAGTGGGCGCGTTCCGGATATGCAGGGGAACCGGGGCGTCCGGCTCTTTGGCAATGGCCTCCCGGGCTTCCATGGTGGCGACTTCCATGGCGTTGGATTTGCTGGCCAGGGACATGTATACCACCGCCTCGGCCAGGTGAACATTGCACTCCGGGACGCCGATGAAATGGCAGGCCTGATAGGCCGCGACGCCGACCTCCATGGCCCGGGGATCCGCCAGCCCCACATCCTCGGCGGCAAACCGGAGCACGCGCCGGGCAATGTAGAGCGGATCCTCTCCGCCCTCCAGCATGCGCATCATCCAGTAGACTGCGGCGTCGGGATCCGAGTTCCGCATGGATTTGTGCAGGGCGGAAATCAGATTGTAATGCTCCTCTCCGCTTTTGTCGTAGAGAAGGCTTTTGCGTGAAAGACACTGGGAGAGGGTCTCCGGAGTTACGGTAATGCCGTGCTCATCCGCGATGCCGTTGAGGACGACCATCTCCAGCGTGCTCAGGGCGCTGCGGGCGTCCCCGTTGCTGGAATCCGCGATGGCGCCCAGCGCCTCGTCGGAGATGTCAACATGCTCCCGGCCGAAGCCGCGGTCATCCGTCAGTGCCCGGTGCAGAAGGAAGAGAATGTCCTCCCGGGTCAGGGCCTGCAGCACAAAGACCTTGCAGCGGGAGAGCAGCGCGCTGTTGATTTCAAAGGAGGGGTTTTCCGTGGTCGCGCCGATCAGGATGATGCTTCCCTTCTCCACGTAGGGCAGAAAGGCATCCTGCTGCGCCTTGTTGAAGCGGTGGATTTCATCCACGAAGACGATGGTCCGGCCCCCGTAGATCCGGTTTTCCTCAGCCTGGTTCATGACCTGACGGATTTCCTTGATCCCGCTGGTCACCGCGGAGAAGTTGATGAAGGCGGCCCGGGTCTGCCCGGCGATGATCTGGGCGAGGGTGGTTTTTCCCACGCCGGGGGGACCCCAGAAGATCATGGAGGAAATGGCATCGGACGCAATCAGCCGGCGGAGGATTTTTCCCTCGCCGATCAGATGCTTCTGGCCGGCGAATTCCTCCAGGGTCAGGGGGCGCATCCGGGCAGCCAGAGGCTGGCCGGCGAAGGCGGCGCTGTCCCGGGGGATCAGGGGGCTCATTTCTTGCATACAATCATTCCTTTCTCCCGATTCGCGGATATTATACCCCCGCGGGAGAGAAAACACAAAGGGAGGGAAGCCCTTAAAAAACAAGAAAGAAACAAGCCGGCGCTTTACGGGAACCCGGCGGATGAGTATAATAACGCGAAGGAACCGATGGATGTTCCGAGAAAGAATGGAGGGAAAAGAGAATGAAGAAAATCATTGCACTGGCATTGGCACTGACGCTGTGTCTGAGCGTGCTTGCGTTTGCGGGCGCGGAAGAAGCCATTACGCTGAAGATTGCGCATATCGGTCCGCTGACGGGCGCCGCTGCCGTTTACGGCACGGCCACCAGCCGCGGCGCCCGGATCGCCGCGGATGAAATCAACGCCGCGGGCGGCAAATACAAGGTCGAGATCATTGACGAGGATGATACTCACGATGCGGAGACGGCCGTGAACGCCTACAACACCGCCATGGACGCGGGCGCCCAGATGATCATCGGCACCACCACGACCACCCCCTGCATCGCCGTGGGCGCCGTGGCCTATGAGGAGCGCGTGTTTATGCTGACCCCCTCCGCCTCCTCCACGGCCGTGACCGCGGACAAGGACAACGTGTATCAGGTTTGCTTCACGGACCCGGCTCAGGGCGCGGCTTCCGCGGAATACATCGCGGAGCATAAGCTGGCCACCAAGGTCGCCGTGATCTACAACAACGCGGACGCCTATTCCACCGGCATCTATCAGACCTTTTCCGAGAAGGCGCCGGAAGTGGGCCTGGAGATCGTCTCCACCACGACCTTCACCGACGACACCACGGACTTCTCCGTACAGGTGGCGGACGCGCAGAACAAAGGCGCTGAGCTGGTGTTCCTGCCCATCTACTACACCCCCGCCTCCCAGATCCTGATCACCGCCAACAGCATCGGCTTCAAGCCTGTGTTCTTCGGCGTGGACGGCATGGACGGCATCCTGTCCATCGAAGGCTTCGATACCACCCTGGCCGAGGGCGTCATGTTGCTGACCCCCTTCTCCGCGGACGCGGAAGACGAGAAGACCCAGAAGTTCGTCGCCACCTACAAGGAGCTCTACGATGAGATCCCGAACCAGTTTGCCGCGGATGCCTATGACGGCGTGTACGCCCTGGTGGCGGCGGCCGAGAAGGCGGACGTGAAGGACGGCGAGAAGGCGGAGGACATCTGCGACCGGATCATCGCGGCCATGCAGGAGATCGAGGTGACGGGCGTGACCGGCACCATGACCTGGTCGGCCAACGGCGAAGTGACCAAGACCCCCACCGCCGTGATCATCGAGAACGGCGCCTATGTCGGATTCAACAAGTAAGGGGAATCCGCAGATCTGACAGGGACAAATTCGCGGTCCGCTCCCGGTATACCGGGAGCGGATTCGCTCGTTTTTTCAGAAAGGTTTGCCCATGTGCAAAATGGTCTGATAATGACCGGATTCACGGGCAAATGACCCGAAAAGGGAAAGCTGCCGCGCGGGACGCGGCAATCCGAAGGGAAACTGAACGGCCGGGGCCCGGCAGGGCGGAGGCCGCGGGCAGGTGAACGGGCCGCCCGGAAAGAGAGGAGCCGGATCATGATCTTTCTGTCCAACCTGGTGAACGGGATCAGTCTGGGGAGCATTTACGCGATCATCGCCCTGGGCTACACCATGGTTTACGGCATTGCCAAGATGCTCAACTTTGCGCACGGGGATGTCATCATGGTGGGAGCCTATGTGGCCTTCTGCGCGCTGCAGTACTGGGGGCTGCCTCCTATTGCGGCGCTTCTGGTCGCCATGGTGCTGTGCACGGTGCTGGGTATCACCATTGAGGGGCTGGCGTACCGCCCCCTGCGGCAGGCAACGAGCCTGGCGGTGCTGATTACGGCCATCGGCATGAGCTATCTGCTGCAGAACCTGGCCCTGCTGATCTGGGGTGCGAATCCCAAGAGCTTTCCGGCTGCGGTGATGATCCCGATTCCGATGATTTCCCTCTTCGGCGGGAGGCTGAATATCAGCGGTGTTACGCTGATTGCGATCCTTGCGAACCTGGTGATCATGGCGGTGCTGACCGCCTTCATCAGCCGGACGAAGCTGGGCAAGGCGATGCGGTGCGTCTCCGAGGACCGGGGCGCCGCGGAGCTGATGGGCATCAACGTGAACCGGACCATCTCCGCGACCTTCGCGATCGGCTCGGCCCTGGCGGCGGTGGCGGGAATCCTGCTCTGCTCCGCCTACCCGACGCTGATGCCGACGACGGGCTCCATGCCCGGCATCAAGGCCTTTACGGCGGCAGTATTCGGCGGCATCGGCTCCATCCCCGGCGCCATGATCGGCGGCATCCTGCTGGGCGTGATCGAGATTCTCGGCAAGGCCTACATTTCCACCGAGCTGGGGGACGCCATCGTGTTCGCCGTGCTGATCATCGTGCTGCTGTTCCGGCCCACCGGGCTGCTGGGCAGGCCGGTGCGGGAAAAGGTGTAAGGGAGGGAGCGGAATGAACGCAAAAAAGAAAAAGCTGATCTACAATTCCGTGACCTTCGGAATCGTGATCCTGGCCTTTATTCTGTGCAATGTGTTTTACGGAGACATGAGCCGTTCCCTGCGGGGACAGCTGATTCCGATCTGCTGCTGGATCGTCATGGCGGTGAGCCTGAACCTGGTGGTCGGGATCAGCGGAGAGCTGAGCCTGGGACACGCGGGCTTCATGAGCCTGGGCGCCTTCTCCGGCATTGTGGTCTCCGGATGGATGCTGAACGGCTTCCAGATGGAAAATGAGACCCTGCGGCTGGTAATCGCCATCGTGACGGGCGGCGTTGTGGCCGGCGTCTTGGGTGCGCTGATCGGCATTCCGGTGCTGCGGCTGCGGGGAGACTATCTGGCCATCGTGACCCTGGC
>CACYWL010000017.1:16072-69477 GCA_902778055.1 uncultured Eubacteriales bacterium
CCCAACGGCGCGGTGAGCGTGGGAAAGATTGCCACCTTTACCGCCGGCTTTATCCTGATTCTGATCGCGCTGACCGTGGTGCTGAACCTGGTGAACAGCCGGACCGGCCGGGCGATCATGGCGACGCGGGACAACCGGATCGCGGCGGAAAGCGTCGGCATCAACGTGACCAAATACAAGATGATTGCCTTCGTGACGGCGGCGGTGCTGGCCGGCATGGCCGGAGCGCTGTACGGGCTGAATTATTCCACGCTGATCCCGGGCAAATTCAAGTTTGACCAGAGCATCAACGTGCTGGTGTTCGTCGTGCTCGGCGGCATCGGCAACACGCTGGGCTCCATCGTCTCGGCCACGGTGCTGACCATGCTGCCGGAGCTGCTGCGGGAGTTCGCGGATTACCGGATGCTGGTCTACGCGGTGCTGCTGATCGCCATGATGCTGCTGACCAACACGCCGGCCTCCCGCGCCTTCTTCGGAAATCTGAAGGGTATGTTCAGGAAAAGGGAGCTGACGCAGACGGTCCAGGGCAGCAGGAAGACCGGAAAGGGGGCGGGCGGACATGAGTGAAAACAGACGCAGGCGGACGGCGGATACCAAGATGGTGCCCGTGCCGTCGCAGAGCATCATTCCGGAGCGGGACCTCGGCAAGCTGCCCGTGCTGGAGTGCAAGCATCTGGGCATCGACTTCGGCGGCCTGACGGCGGTGGAGGATTTCAACCTGACCATCGGGAAGACGGAAATCGCAGGCCTGATCGGGCCCAACGGCGCGGGAAAAACGACGGTGTTCAATCTGCTGACCAAGGTCTATGAGCCCACCCGGGGCTCCGTCATGATCAACGGCATTGACATGCACGGGATGGATACCGTCGCGGCGAGCCGGCACGGCATTGCCCGAACCTTCCAGAATATCCGGCTGTTCTCCAACATGTCGGTGGAGGACAACGTGCGTATCGGGCTGCATAACCAGGTGAAATACGGAATGTTCAGCGGGATCTGCCGGCTGCCGGCCTACTGGAAGCAGGAAAAGAAGCAGCACGAAAAGGCGATGGAGCTGCTGAGCATCTTTGGCATGCAGGATATGGGGGATGTGCAGGCGGGAAGCCTGCCCTACGGCGCCCAGCGGAGGCTGGAGATCGTGCGGGCCCTGGCCACGAACCCGAGCCTGCTGCTGCTGGACGAGCCGGCGGCGGGCATGAATCCCCATGAAACCCAGGAGCTGATGGACAACATCATCCGGATCCGGGATCAGTTCCAGATCGCCGTGATGCTGATCGAGCACGACATGAACCTGGTGATGGGCATCTGCGAGGGCATCTGCGTGCTGAACTACGGTAAGATCATCGCCAAGGGAACGGCGGAGGAGATTCAGCGCAATCCGATCGTGATCGAGGCGTACCTGGGCAAGCAGGGCACGGACAAGGAGGCGGCAGAGGCATGAGCATGCTTGAAATCAACGATATTCACGTGTTCTACGGCGCGATTCATGCCATCAAGGGCGTTTCCTTTGAGGTTCATGAGCATGAAATTGTCACCCTGATCGGAGCCAACGGCGCCGGAAAGTCCACTATTCTGAACACGATTGCCGGCCTGCTGAAGCCCCGGAGCGGGCAGATTCTGTTTGAGGGAAAGAACATCAACTCCGTGCCGGCCAACAAGATGGTCGGACTGGGTATGGCGCTGTGCCCGGAGGGACGGCGGATTTTCCAGCAGATGACCGTGAAGGAAAACCTGGAAATGGGCGGCTACTCCAGACCTGCGGCGGAAATCGGCTCCTCGGTCGAGGATGTGTTCCGCCGGTTTCCCCGGCTGAAGGAGCGCGAAAAGCAGATTGCCGGCACCCTGTCCGGCGGCGAGCAGCAGATGCTGGCCATGGCCCGGGCGCTGATGAGCAAGCCGAAGCTGATGATGCTGGATGAGCCGAGCATGGGGCTGGCTCCGATCCTGGTGGAGCAGATCTTCGACATCATCCGGGAGCTGCATGCGGCCGGAACCACGATCCTGTTGGTCGAGCAGAACGCGCAGATGGCGCTGAGCGTGGCCGACCGCGCTTACGTGCTGGAGACCGGAACCATCTCCATGAGCGGGGAGGCCAAGGCCCTGCTGGAGGATGACAACGTGCGGAAGGCCTATCTCGGTTCATAGTGAGAGCGATATGTCCCGGACGCGCCCGCGCGTCCGGATTTCCTTCCTCACCCGTATACGGCCTGAAGCGGGGGCTTCCGCTTCATTCAGCTCGATCCGCGGCAAAGCTCGCAAAAACATCGTAACCCCAGACCGTGTATTTGTCGGAGTCGTACAGCACAATTCCGCGGTCAAGCCTCTGTGCCCAGGGAAGCGCCTCGATTTCGCTCTTTTCGAGAAGTACAAACATTTTTCCCTCCGGCGGAGCCTCCTCGTGAGATTTCCTCTGAAGGACATGATAGACCTCGCCCGGATCCTTCTGCGTGGCCAGATTGATCATATTGGGATGCCAGTTCCAGACCTCAACCTGGCCGTTTGAGATCTCCGTCAGGATATTTCCGTTCCAGAAAGTAGCGAAGCCTTTGCTGTAGTTTTCCGCGCTCAGCGCGTCGGAGATGGCCCAGTATTCTGCGTTTCTGTCCTCTGCGCGCCAGTTCCTGAGATAATTCAGGCCCCCAACGGCGATTGTTCCGCAGGTGAGGAGCAGCACAAGCGCTTTGAAAGCTCTGTTCCAGCGGACCGTTTTGACAAAGAAGCAGATCATGGGAACGGACATGATCAGGATCTGCAGCGAATATCGTTCTGAAGTCTGGATGTTAGTAAAAGTATAAAAAAGGATATACACCGCGGCGGCGGCCAAATAATACACCGCCAGGAGAAAAAACTTGAGGGCCATCGTGCGATCCGCTCTTTCATCCTTTTGAAGGTGAATAAAGTGACCGATGCCGTATCCCGCGGAGAGGACGGTCATCACAATCCATATGGCCGCCGCCAGATTCCGGATGATGACGGAGGAGAAGACAAAACCGTCCTGATATCCACGATTCCCTGTCCAGCCGTTGATCAGCTCCGGCAACCTTTCATAGTTAAAGTATGTAAACCGAACATCATCCCATCTGTAATAGGTATAGATGTTATGCAGCACCCTGTTTCCCACGAAATAGCTGACTGCTTCCGCCGCGCAGAAAGCGGCGAGCAGTCCCATATACGGGAAATATGAGCTCCTGAGCAGGTTTTCGTCCCGCGCGGAGAACAGGGCCAGCACAACGATCGTAACGGCCAGAGGCAGGCACAGGGCCTGAAACTGCCGTGCTCCCTGCAGTCCGGCAAATACAGCGATCAAAACCGCCAGCAGGGGAAGAACTTTTGTTTTCCGGTTTCCGGAGGAAGCATCCGCAAGGAATTTCCCGTTCCTTCGGCGCTCCTTCAAATCGATATAACGGAAGAGGACCGCCCAGATTCCAAAGGAGAAAAGGAAATGCGGGATGTAGGATCCAATCTGCGCGTAAAGAAAATAGGTTTCACTGAAGGGCACCGCAAAGATCAGCGCTGAGCAGGAGTACAAATCCGCAATTCCCGCCGCCTTGCAAAGGACGAAGTACATGCCCAGGAGCAGCAGAAGATGAATCGTGCAGGACGCGAAGCGGACGGCGTGCCAGTTATCCGTGATCCTGAACAGCAGCGAGTTGACGATCTGGACATCCAGGATTCGAAGCTCATTGCCGTACAGCCAGCGGGTGGACAGAAGGCTGCCTTCCTCGGAAAGCAGCTTTGCCAGAACCAGCTCACTGGCCTCATCCGCGTCAAGGATCGTATAGATCCTGGCATGCAAAAAAGTGAGCGTCGCCCCGATGCAGAAAAGCAGCGCGATTCCCATGAGAGCCTGTATTGCTATTTTATATCTTCTGCTCATGCCCGTTTGCTCCTTTCAACTCCTTTGCGTTTCCGGCGTTTCTGTCATCACTCCGGATCGCCTTTCCCATGGGTTCAGACGGATTCTGTTTCACGGCGTTTTTTCATTCCGGGGCGGAGAATCGGAATATAGGCGGGGAGAACCAGCGCCAGCGGGAAGGTATATCGGCTGTAGGTGCCGTTGGTCGGGCCGGAGAGGCAGACCAGCAGGACGAGGAACGGAATCAGGCAAACGGAGGTCATCACCCGGTCCCTTCTGCGAAGACTGTAGCACAGCATCAGCAGGACCAGCGAGGGATACAGGGAGGACATCATGAGTACGGACAGCGGGGAAGACTCGCATAGCCAGGTCTGTGTATCATCGGCGAAATCCCTCAGACCGTCCAGGAAGGCGGGCTGAGCCGGAGCGATTCCCTTTGCTTCCGCCAACTCCGTAATCCAGGAGAACAGGAAACTTGTTCGCTTGTAGGACTCATAGGACAGGAGCTCCTGATTCGGATAGAAGTAGGCGTATTTATTGTTCACAAAGGCGGCCAGGTAGGTTCCGGGGTGCTTCAGCCCCATCCGCGCCCAACAGCGCAGATAACGGGCGAGAGCTGCCGATGTGGCGGTTTCCTCAAGGTACAGATCCTTGACGGGATCCGAAATATTGGGATTATATTTTTCCGGAATCTGTTCGTAATCCAGCACCGCGCCGATGGCTTCCCGCTCCTCCGGGGTGACTTCCTCCCCGAAATCGTGAATGTACCGGGCCGTCTGCTGAAAGGGGATGGAAAGAATCTCCCGCCGGCTGCCCGGGATGATGCCAAGGGCCGGGAACAGCACATGAAAATAAAACGCGGAAAAGACCGCCACATAAAGGAGGACGGCGGCGAACTGCTTCCGCGTTTTCCGGTTCAGCAGAAGGGTGCCGGCGGAAGCCAGCAGCAGCACGTACTGCCCCTCATTCCGGAAAAGGATGACGCCGGTGGCGGACATCAGCAGAAGAGCCAGATTCCTTCGCCCTCCCTCGGTCAGCAGCTGATGCCAGAAATAGATCGTCAGGAGCAGGAACAGCGCATAGGGGACATCCTTGGAATTGAGAATGATATAATAATGGATCAGCGGGTTGGCGAAGGCGTGGACGAGGAAGATCACTGCGTACCGGCCGCTGATGCCGTACTTCACAGCATGCTCCCGGATCAGAAACGCGAAGACGAAGATAAAGGCGAGTTCCTGAAGAACGGAATAGAGAAAAAAGCCCGCGTTCCAGGAATGAAGCACCGAATGGCCCGCGACCAGGCAGAGATGAAGCAGCATGGTATGGGCCACGGGATGGTGATTGCTCAGATAAGCGCCGGGCTTCCCCGTCAGCGCCGCCTCGGCAGTGCCCACCCAGGGAGAGAGCTCCGGGTAGGCGGTCAGGGTCTGCCCGACGGTATCCGAAACGATGCGCCCCGGGTAGGAAATGATCATCATGGGCAGATAGAGGATCAGAAGGGTCAGCGTAGCGGTTCGGAAGGGCTTTTCCTGCAGGCAGTTCTCATAACGGAGCCATATCTTCGGCTTCCGGCGGCAAAGGTCGTCCGGAACGCTGATATTCAGGGCAAACCTCAGATAGGCAAACTGGATCAGGTACCGGAACAGAAGCGCATATCCGGTCATAACAAGGATACTTTTGATCAGCTGCCCCTGCAGGAGGGTCAGCACCTGGTTCCAGGAGTTATAGCGGGCAAAGGACCAGCCGAGAACCATCATCAGCCCAAAGAAAAGGGCGGGAAGGTGTACGGACAGGCCCAGCCGTCGTCCTGCCCTGCGGGACAGAGGGGCGCCGGTCTTATCTCCGTTCCTGATCCAGGCCCGGTCAATGGCCGCATATATCAGGCACAGGCCGGGAATAAGCATAAAGTGAGCGAAGGAAAAGGGCTCAAAGGATTCCGCCAGATTCCAGCCGATGGCTTTCAGGCCGGTAAGACCCCAGTATTCAATCATGGGATTCATTTCCAGCTGATAGGAAACTCCGATCGATGTGAGCAGAGCCTGCAGAACAATACGGGGCCTGAAATAATCCCGAAGGGACAGGCTGTCCGGAGGGGTGATATCCGTTTTCTCCATCTGCTGTGAGTGTCTCCTTTCACGCCGGAGCAGGATCCCGTATTGCGGTTTCGCGGAGAAATCGCCAGGGACCGAATATGCTGCCGGATTTAAGCTGAGATGGGGGGCAGCAGGGGGTGCAGCGTCAGGCTGCGAAAGGCGCTTCGTAGAATATAGCACAGCTCCGAAGGAAAAGCAAGCGAAGCCGCCGGGGAGCATGAGGAGGAAGCCGCCGGGGAGCATGAGGAGGAAGACGAACGGGGGAAAAACCTGTTGTCAACGCCGGGGAAAACGGATATAATAGACCCAGCGAAATACGTTTGATGCAGAGGCAAGGAGGCGGAATAAAATGACGGATACAGTGCTGAAAACCGCAAAGGAAAAGATGGCGAAGACCTGTGCGGTCTATGAACGGGATATGCAGAGCGTGCGCGCCGGCCGGGCGAACCCGCAGGTGCTGGATCGGATCATGGTGGACTATTACGGGACGCCGACGCCGATCGGGCAGGTGGGAAACATTTCTGTGCCGGAGGCGAGAATGCTGGTGATCGCTCCCTGGGAGCCGAAGATGATCACCCCGATTGAGAAGGCCATCCAGACGAGCGATCTGGGGCTGAATCCCTCCAATGACGGCAAGGTGATCCGGCTCGTGTTTCCGGAGCTGAACGAGGAGCGGCGCAAGGATCTCACGAAGCAGGCGAGCCGCGCCGCGGAGGAAGCGAAGGTGGCGGTGCGCGCCATTCGCCGGGACGCGATGGAGCAGATCAAGAAGATGAAGAAGAACAGCGAGATCACGGAGGACGACCAGCGCAAGGCCGAAGAGGATCTGCAGAAGATTACGGATCAGGGCATCAAGGACGTGGACGCGATTTACGCGGCCAAGGAAAAGGAAATCATGGAAGTCTGAGCGAGGCCGGACGGGACCGGTCCCGCGGCGGCAGCCCGGAGAAACCTACGCGCGGCTTTTTGTCCGAAAGTCGCGCTTTTTTTAACCGGGGGAATGCCGTACGGAACCGAAACCAGGACGGCGGTATGGAGCCGGAACGGCGGCCAGAGGAGAACGAATGAACGTAAAACAGGTCAGGGATTTGTGGAAGCTGAAAAACGCGGAGAAAATAGGGGATCCGGCGAAGCTTCCGCGGCATGTGGCCATCATCATGGACGGAAACGGAAGATGGGCCAGGCAGCATAAGCTGTCCGTCTCCCGGGGACACCGGCAGGGCACGGAGACGCTGCGGGAGATTATCCGGCATACGGATGATCTGGGCATCGAGGCCCTGAGCCTGTATGCTTTTTCGACGGAGAACTGGAGCCGGCCGCCGGAGGAGGTGGCCGCGCTGATGCAGCTGATCCTGGATTTTTTCGCCTCGGAGATCGACGAGCTGGATGAGAAAAATGTCCGGATTCTGATTCTGGGAGACAAAAGCGCGCTGCCGGAGAAGCAGCGGGAGACGCTGATCGAGGCAGAGCGGCGGACGGCGGGAAACACGGGGCTGCACCTGAATATCGCGGTCAACTATGGCAGCAGGGCCGAGCTGGCGAAAGCGGCCAGGGAGATCGCGGAGGAGGTGCTCGCCGGCCGGCTGAAGCCGGAGGAGATCAGCGAGGAGACGGTCTCGGAGCACCTGTACACGGCGGGGCAGCCGGAGGTGGATCTGATGATCCGCACCAGCGGGGAGCTGCGCCTGAGCAATTTTATGCTGTATCAGAACGCCTACGCGGAGTTTGTTTTTCCGAAGGTGCTGTGGCCGGACTTCACGGTGGAGGAATATGACCGCTGCCTGAAGGAGTTTGAGGGCAGGGGCAGACGTTACGGGGGGCGGACGGAGTGAAACAGAGAGTCATCACGGGAGTTTTGCTGATCCTGCTGCTGGTGGTTCTGCTTTGGCTGCCGGGCTGGTGCATGGCGCTGGCAACGCTGATCGCCATCGGCTTTGCGACCTGGGAGGAATATCATGCCCTGACGCTGGCGGAGCACCGGGTGGTGAGCTGGCCGGCGTGGGTGGTGCTGATCGGATCCGTGCCGCTGACCCGGGTCTTCGGGACGGTGACCATCGTGCCGCTGATGGCGGCGGCGATGCTGCTGATGGCTGTGCAGATCCTGTTCCGGAAGGAACCGAAGCTGATGGATCTGTCGATGTCCACGCTGCCGATTCTGACGGTGGTGCTTCCGGGGCTGAGCATGGTGGCCCTGAGCCTGGCGGATCAGAAGGCGGTGGAGGTCGTGCTGATGGCGCTGGTGTTCACGGTGCCGCTGCTGGGAGATACCTTCGCGCTGTTTGTCGGCAGCGCGGTGGGCGGGCGGAAGCTATGCCCCCTGGTTTCTCCTCACAAGACGGTGGCCGGAGCGATCGGAGGTCTTGCGGGAAGCGTGCTGGGGGCGATGATCGTCTGCGGCATCGCGGCGCTGGTCTGCAATGAGGCCACCCTGGCGAAGCTGCCCTCCTGGTGGGCTTATCTGGGGTTGGGGCTGCTGGGCGGCGCGGTCGGGCAGATCGGAGACCTGTTTGCCTCCCTGGTGAAGCGCCACAGCGGCATCAAGGATTTCTCGAACCTGTTCCCCGGCCACGGCGGTATGCTGGACCGGCTGGACAGCGTGCTGTTCATGGCGGTGTTGATGTTCTGCTACCGGATATTTACGGTGTAGGGCGTCAGGGGGGGCGGATACGGCTTCCCCTGCGGGGGGACTGAAAACAGAAAAAGGCTGAAGCAGGGTGCAGGAAAATGAAGAAAATCGCGATTCTGGGTTCAACCGGCTCCATCGGAACGCAGGCGCTGGACATCTGTGCCCGTCACCCGGAGGAATACCGGGTGACGGCGCTGACGGCCAACCGCAGCCGGGAGAAGCTTTTTGATCAGGTGCGCCGCTTCCGTCCGGAGATGGCGGGGCTGGCGGAGGGAATCTCACGGGAGGAGATCCCGGAGGACCTGCGGTTCTGCCGGTGGCTGAGCGGGCCGGAAGCCCTGAGGGCAGCGGCCGCGGAGGTGGAGACGGACCAGGTGCTCGTGAGCATCGTCGGAATCGCCGGGCTGCAGAGCGTGATGGACGCGCTCGGGGCCGGACGGCAGGTGCTGCTGGCCAACAAGGAAGCGCTGGTCACGGGAGGTCATCTGGTCATGGATCTGGCGGGCAGAATGGGAAAACCCATTCTGCCGGTGGACAGCGAGCACAGCGCCATCTTCCAGTGTCTGCAGGCCGCGGGGCCGAACCGCCCGACGAAGCTGCTGCTGACGGCTTCCGGCGGCCCCTTCCGTACCTGGAAGAAGGAGGACATTCACCGGGCGACCCGGGAGCAGGCGCTGAAGCATCCGAACTGGTCCATGGGCGCGAAGATCACCGTGGACTCGGCCAGCATGTTCAACAAGGGGCTGGAGATCATGGAAGCCCGGTGGCTTTTCGGCCTGCCGGCGGATCAGATTCAGGTGGTGGTGCACCCGGAGAGCATTGTCCACTCGGCGGTGGCGTTTGAGGACGGGGCGGTGCTGGCGCAGCTGGGCGTCCCGGACATGCGGGTGCCGATCGGGTACGCCATGGCCTATCCGAGAAGGGAAACGACAGGGGTTCCGGCGCCGGATCTCTTTGCCATCGGGAAGCTGACCTTCGAACCGCCGGACGAGGAGAAATTCCCCTCCCTGCGGATGGCCAGAGAGGCGCTGGCGGCGGGAGGCGCGGCCTGCGCCGTGCTGAACGGCGCCAATGAGGCGGCCAACGCCGCCTTCCTCCGGGGGGAGATTTCCTTTGGGGAGATCTATGCCAGGGTGGCCCGGGCACTGGACCGGCTTTCGGGACTGCCGGGGAACACGCTGGAGGATATCCGGGAGGCGGACCGGCTGGCCCGGCTGATCTCGGACGGGAAGGACTGAAGGAGTCCGGAGAATTGTGAATATACGGGACGGGCCGGAAAGCCCGTGATCCGGAAAGGAACAAATGACGATTGTATCCATTTTGCTGGCGGTGCTGCTGCTGGCGATTCTGATTGTAGTGCATGAGCTGGGCCATTTCTGGGCGGCGCGGCTGATGAAAATTGAAGTGACGGAGTTCGGCGTGGGCTTCGGCCCGAAACTTTTCGGCTGGAAAAGCCGGAAGCACGGCACGAGCTACGTGATCCGCGCAATTCCCCTGGGGGGATACAACGCCTTCTATGGGGACGAGCTGAACCGGGACGGAGCAGCCGGCGAAGAGGCAAAGCCCGCGGCGGCGGATCCTTCCGATCCCCGGCTGTTCCAGAACCAGAATATCTGGAAGCGGATGTTCGTGGTGGTCATGGGACCGGTGATGAATTTCATCCTGGCCTTTGTCCTCGCGACGGGATACTACTGGGCGGCAGGCATTCCCACCGCCACGGGCGTGGATCCGTTCATTTCGGGCGTGAACGCGGCGGGTCCGGCGTACGACGCGGGCCTGCAGGACGGTGATATCATTACGGAGATCAACGGGGTGTCCATGCTGGACGGAACCACGGAGACGCTGCTGAATACCATCGGCGGCTACCGGGAGGGGGATGATCCCCTGCAGATTACCGTCCGGCGGGGGGATGAGACGCTGCATCTGGAGATGACGCCCCAGTGGAACGAAGAGGAAGGCCGGATGATGGTGGGCGTCCTGATCAGCGGGAGGTACCGGATCGAGATGCAGGGCGCCAGCCTGATCGAGGCGGCCGGCGCCAGCGCGGAGATGTGCTGGCGGGCCGGAGGCATGATTCTGACGGCGCTGAAGAACCTGGTGACCACGGGAGAGGGACTGGATCAGACCTCGGGCCCGGTGGGAATCATCTCCGTGGTGTCCGCGGAGGTGCGGACCGGCGGATTCCAGGCGTTTCTGGAGATGCTGATTTCGATTTCCATCAATCTGGGGCTGATGAACCTGCTGCCGATTCCGGGACTGGACGGAAGCAAGCTGATCTTCGGCCTGATTGAGCTGATCCGGGGGAAGCCGGTGCCGCCGGAGAAGGAAGCGATTGTGAATACGATCGGCCTGGTGCTGCTGCTCGGGCTGATGGTCCTGCTGACCTTCAAGGACATCCGGAACCTGCTGGGGCGCTGAGCCGCGGCAGCCGGCGGCGCGGGAACGGAAAAAGGAGCGTAGAACATGACGAGAACAGTGCAGGCGGGCTCCCTGAAAATCGGGGGCGGAAACCCCATCTCCGTGCAGAGCATGACGAACACGGACACGCGGGACACGGAGGCGACGCTGCGCCAGATCCGGGCTCTTGCGGCGGCGGGATGCGACCTGGTCCGGGTCAGCGTCTACGACGAGGCCTGCGCGGAGGCGGTGCGCACCCTGGTGGACGGCAGTCCGGTGCCACTGGTCGCGGATATCCATTTTGATTACCGCCTGGCCATCGCCGCGATGGAAAACGGGATCGCGAAGCTGCGGATCAATCCGGGCAATATCGGCGGAGCGGATCGGGTGCGCCGTGTGGCGGACTGCGCGAAGGCGCATCGGGTCCCGATCCGGATCGGAGTCAACAGCGGCTCGGCGGAGAAGGAGCTGCTGGAGAAGTACGGCGGGCCGACGCCGGAGTGCCTGGTGGAAAGCGCGCTGGGGCATGCGAGGCTGCTGGAGAAGGCAGGCTATGAGGAAATCGTGCTGAGCATGAAATCCAGCGATGTCCGCCAGACGGTGGAGGCTTACCGCCTGGCCCATCAGCGCTGCGATTATCCCCTGCACGTGGGGGTGACGGAGGCCGGTCTTCCGGGTCAGGGAACGGTCAAGAGCGCCATCGGTATCGGCAGCCTGCTGCTGGACGGCATCGGAGACACGATCCGGGTCAGCCTCAGCGGGGATCCCGTGCCGGAGGCCAAGGCAGGATGGGATATCCTTCGGGCCCTGAACCTGAGGACGCGGGGCGTGCAGCTGATCGCGTGCCCGACCTGCGGGCGTACGGGGATCCCGGTCGCGGAGATTGCGGCGCGGGTGGAGCGGGAGCTCGGAGAGATTACCGTCCCGCTGAAGGTGGCGGTCATGGGCTGCGTGGTCAACGGGATCGGCGAGGGCAAGGAAGCGGATATCGGCATCGCCGGCGGGGGAAACGGATCGGGCGTACTGTTCCGGAAGGGCCGGGAGCCGGAGAAGGTGACCGGAGATCTGGCGGAGATTCTGATCCGCGCGGTCCGGGACATGATCGGCTGAAACAGGAGAAGCAATGAGTTATGAGGATCTGATGCAAAGGATCGCCCGGGAGATTCCGGAGCTGGAGGGTAAGCTTTCGGCCCCGCGGGTGACCTATATCCGGTCTCTGAAAAAAACATATATCACGTTCGAAAGCAGCGTCCTGGTGGCGCAGAAGCAGTTTCTGCGGCTGGAGGAGATCCTGCGGGAGGCGTTTCCGGGGCGGCCACTGGCGGTGCGGGTGGTGAGTCCGTCGCTGCGGGAAAGCTTTCTGAAGGATACGGGCGCTTACCGTCCGGTGCTGACGGATTTTCTGCGGCGGAACTATCCGGGGATGACGGCCTGGCTGCCGGAGATTGACTGGAAATGCGAGGGGGACCGGCTGACGCTGACCTTTCCGGACGAGTTTTCCCTGGAGTACACGAGTCGGAACAATATTGCCAACCGGCTGGCCACGGCGGTTCGGGAAATCTTTGACGCGTCGGTGATCGTGGAGACAACCCTGGCGGGAGACCGTGAGGCCCGGCTGGAAAAAATCCGGCAGGAGCGGCAGGCCTCGCTGCGGCCGGTGACCCGGGCGGAGATGGCGGAGCGCTACGGCACGGGATACGACCCCGACGGGCAGAAGAAGGAAAACCGGGAGAAGCGGAAGCCGGCGGAGCGGAAGGAGAAGGCAGCGGAAACGGACGGACGGGCGGTAAAAAGACAGGCCGGGGCCCGGGAGAGCAGCCTGGAGACCGGTATTCCGATCCCGGAGATGCCGGAGAAGACAGCGGGAAAGCCGATCCTCGGCCGCGGCATCGCGGACCGGCCGGTGGAGATCCGGGAGCTGAACGCGGAGAGCGGCCTGGTGGTGATCCAGGGCGATGTGTTTCTCAAGGAAACCCGGGAGCTGAAGGGAGGGGAAACCCTGCTGGTGACCTTCGCGGTCACGGATTATACATCCTCGATTCTCTGCAAGGCCTTTCTGCGGTACCGGGCGCGCCGGGGCCGCCGGGGGGAGGAGGAGGCGCTTCCTCCCATTACAGACGAGGAGCGGGACGCGGTTCAGAAAAAGGTGGACCGCATCCGGGAAGGCATGAACGTACGCGTCCGGGGAGAATGTCAGTATGACACTTACTCCCGGGAGGTGACCGTGATGATCCGGGATCTGGCGGAGATGGAGAAGGAGGAGCGGGAGGACACCGCGGAGGAGAAACGGGTGGAGCTCCACCTGCATACCAATATGTCGACCATGGATGCCCTGACCCCGGTGGGGGACCTGATCGCCCGGGCGGTGAAATGGGGGCATCCCGCGATCGCGGTGACGGACCACGGAGTACTGCAGAGCTTTCCGGCGGCCTTCCGGGCCGCAAAGGGAAAGATCAAGCTGATTCCGGGCTGCGAAGGGTATCTGGTGGATGAGCGGGACATTGTGGAGGACGCGACGGACAGCCCCTACGACGGCCCGATCGTGGTGCTGGATTTTGAAAGCACAGGACTGAATACCTCCTCGGCCCGGATCATCGAGGTCGGGGCGGTGAAGCTGGAAAAAGGGACCGTGGTGGATCAGCTGGAGGAGCTGGTGGACCCGGGAGAGATGCTGAAGCCGAAGATCACGGAGGTGACGGGCATCACCGACACCATGCTTTCCGGAAAACCGAAGGCGGCGGAGGTTCTGCCCCGGCTGATGGAATTCATCGGGGACTGTCCCCTTGCGGCGCACAACAGCGCCTTCGACGCGGCCCTGCTGCGCACGGAGCTGCGGCGGCTGGGACGGGACTTTGACCGTCCGGTGCTGGATACCCTGACCTACGCGCGCAAGCTGTATCCGGAGCTGAAGAGCTTCAAGCTGAAAGCCCTGTGCAGACACCTGGGAGTCAGCCTGAAGAACGCCCATCGGGCGGTGCACGACGCGACGGCGACGGCCCACTGCCTGGCGCGGATGTTTGAGCATACGGCGGAAAGAAATCCGGAGATCCGCACGTACAGGGATCTGAACCAGAGCCTTCGGGGAGGAGCGATCGGCAGCAGCTGGCATATCATCCTGCTGGCGAAGAACCGGACGGGGCTGGTGAACCTGAACCGGCTGGTTTCCATTTCCCATCTGGAATATTTCCGGCGCCAGCCGCATATGCCCCGCGCCGTGATTCAGCAGCATCGGGAGGGACTGATCCTGGGCAGTGCCTGCGAGGCGGGCGAGCTGTTCCGCGCGGTGCTGGCGGGCGAGCCCTGGGAAAAGCTGAAGGAAATGGCCTCCTTCTATGATTATCTGGAGATTCAGCCCATCGGAAACAACGCCTTCCTGCTCAGGGAGGATTATGTCAAAACGGAGGAGGATCTGCGGGAGCTGAACCGGCAGATCGTCCGTCTGGGCGAGGAACTGGGCAAGCCGGTGGTGGCCACGGGCGATGTCCATTTCCTGGATCCGAAGGACGCGGTGGGCCGGGCGGTCATCCAGGCCGGCCTGGATTATCCGGATGCGGATCAGCAGCCGCCGCTGTATTTCAAAACGACGGATGAAATGCTGCGGGAATTCTCCTATCTGGGAGAGGAAAAGGCCCGGGAAGTGGTGATTGAGAATCCGCGCAGGATCGCGGATCAGGTGGAGGAAATGAGCCTCTTCCCGAAGCATCCGAAGGGGGAGGACACCTTCCAGCCCTACTGGGACGACGCGGAGGACAATATTCAGCGCATGACCTGGCAGGAAGCGGAGCGGATGTACGGATCCCCGCTGCCGGAGATTGTGGAGGCCAGGCTGAAGAAGGAGCTGAAGTCCATTGTGGGCTACGGCTACTGCACGCTGTACAATATTGCCCAGAAGCTGGTTTCCCGTTCCCTGCAGGACGGCTATCTGGTGGGATCCCGGGGATCCGTGGGATCGAGCCTGGTGGCGCGGATGTGCGGCATCACCGAGGTGAACGCGCTGCCGCCGCATTATCGGTGCGTCAACTGCCGGAAGGGCTTTTTCGACGTGGACAGGAGCCGGTATCACGTGGGGGTGGACCTGCCGGACAGGCCCTGCCCGATCTGCGGACGCCCCCTGACGAAGGACGGCTTCGATATTCCCTTCGAGGTTTTTCTGGGCTTCGAGGGCGACAAGGTGCCCGATATCGACCTGAACTTTTCCGGAGAATATCAGAATAAGGCCCACCATTATGTGGAGGAGCTTTTCGGCCGGGATCATGTGTTCCGGGCGGGCACGATTTCCGGCCTGGCGGACAGAACAGCCTACGGCTATGCCCTTCACTATCTGGAGGAGCGGGGCATTCAGGCGGGCAACGCGGAGAAAATGCGCCTGGCGGCGGAGTGCACCGGGGTCAAGCGGACCACGGGCCAGCACCCGGGCGGCATGGTCGTGGTTCCGCGGGAATACGATATCTGCGAGTTCACGGCGGTGCAGCACCCGGCGGATGACCTGGAGAGCGACTTCACCACCACGCATTTTGACTTCAACTCCATGCATGATATTCTGGTGAAGCTGGACTGCCTGGGCCATGATGATCCGACGATGATGCACGAGCTGGAGAAACTCACGGGGGTGAACTTCCAGGAGGTGCCGCTGGATGACCCCGGGGTGCGCAGCCTGTTCACCTCTCCGGCGGCGCTGGGGGTGACGCCGGAGGACATTCTCTGCAATACGGGCACCTACGGCGTGCCGGAATTCGGCACGGAATTTGTCCGGGGCATGCTGCAGGACACCCGTCCCACCACGATGGAGGAGCTGCTCCGGATTTCGGGCCTCAGCCACGGCACGGATGTCTGGCTGGGCAACGCGAAGGACCTGATCACCGAGGGCACGGCCACCCTGAGCGAATGCGTCTGCTGCCGGGATGACATTATGAATTACCTGATGGACCGGGGCGTGAAGCCTAAAATGGCTTTTACGACCATGGAGAGCGTCCGCAAGGGAAAGGGCCTGAAGCCGGAGATGGAGCAGGCCATGACCGAGGTGGGGATTCCGGACTGGTTCCGGGACAGCTGCAAAAAGATTAAGTACATGTTCCCGAAGGGCCATGCCGTGGCCTATGTGACGATGAGCCTGCGGGTGGCCTGGTTCAAGCTCCACGAGCCTCTGGCTTACTATACGGCGTATTTTACCGTCCGCGGGGACGGCTTTGACGCCGGCACGATGATTCTTTCTCCGGATACCTGCCGGGAGCGGATCCGGGAGATCCGGAACATGGAAAAACCGACCGCGAAGGACAAGGAAACCGCCACGTGCCTGGAGCTGGTGCTGGAGATGAACATGCGGGGCATCCGGTTCCTGCCGGTGGACCTGTACCGCAGCGAGGTGAACCGCTTCACCATCGAGGACGGCAGCATCCGCTGTCCCTTCACCAGCCTGAGCGGCCTGGGAGAAAACGCGGCGCAGCCGATCCTGGAGGCAAGAAAGCAGGGACCGTTCCTCTCCGTGGAGGATCTGCGCCGCCGGGCCAGGGTGGGCTCGTCAACCCTGGATCTGCTCCGGGCTCACGGCGCCCTGGAGGGCATGAGCGAAACCAGTCAGATCAGCATGTTCCAGTAAGTTTTCCGCGGGAGCGGCGGCTGGCAGGAATTGCTTCAGATGATGTCGAAGAATTAAGGATACCGGAAGGAAGGGGGGCGAGGTCCGTGCGAAGCACCATGAATTACCGCCGGTTTTTCTGGATTGTGGGACTGATGGGTGTGGTCTTCCTGGCGCTGCACTGGATTCTTTCCAGCCGACTGGGCGCCGGACGGCAGGAGGAAAGCACGATGACCGTAACGCTGAACCGGCTGGAGGAAGAGAACAAGGCCATGGAGGCGGAGCTGAGGCTGGTGGACACGGAGGACTATATCGTATCCAGCGCCATGACCAATTATGCCTTCATGAACAAGAACGATCTGCGCTTTCAGTTTGTGAATCCGGAGGCCCTGTACGCCTATACGGAAAGCGAGCTGAAGATCCTGATGGATGAGATGGCGGACTGACCCGGAACGAAAAAGCGATGCGATGGTCCGGGCGGCCGGTCCCGCAGCCTGAGGAGGAGGATTCCATGCAGAAGGTAGCAGTCATCGGGATTGGATCCAATTCGGTTCGCATGCTGATTGCGGAGGTGGAGGAGGACGGCTTTCGCCGCCTGACCCGGGATCGGGAGGGGACCCGACTGTTTGCCGGCCTGGATGCGGAGGGCAACCTGAGCGCGGCCAGCATGGCGCAGACGGCATCCGCCGTGGAACGGATGGCGAGCTCCGCCGAAAGGATCGGCTGCGACCGGGTGCATATCTTCGCGACCAGCGCCTCCCGGGACGCGCGGAACGGCGAGGTATTCATGAACCTGCTCCGGACACGGACGGGGGTTGAGCCGGAGATCATCTCCGGAGAGGAAGAGGCGGCGCTCAGCTTCCTCGGCGCGACGGAGGGAGCTTTCCGGGGAGAAACCTGCGGCGTGGTGGATATCGGCGGGGGCAGCACCGAGCTGGTGATCGGTCAGGGCGCGGAGATCCGTCTGGCGGTTTCCTGCCAGATGGGCGCTGTACGCCTTTTCCGGGAGCTGCCCATCGCCCGGAAGGAAGACATGTCCGCCGTGGAGGAAGCGGCGGAAAAAATCCTGCGCGAAAAGTGGAATACGTTGAACAATGTGCCGCCTGTGCCGAAAACGTGGATCGGTACGGGCGGCACTTTTACCGCGCTGGCCGCGCTGGCCACAGGGGTGCACTGGACGGAACGCACCTATATGCACGGGACCAGGCTGGAGAAGGGGCTGATCCGCGGGATCGGAGAGAAGCTGGCCGGGATGACGCCGAAGGAACGTCTGACCCTGGAGGGGCTCCAGCCCAGCCGGGCGGATATCGTGGTGCATGGGATCTGCATCCTGCTGGCGGTGATGAAGCATCTGGGGACGGAGACCATCACCGTCAGCGAATACGGCAATCTGGACGGATATCTTCGGAAGCGTTATTTTTCATGCTGAACAAAACGGTCCCGGCGCTCAGGCGCCGGGACCGTTTTACACAGAATCCGAATCCCGGCGCAAAGGCTCCGGGATGATTTTTGATCAGATGGTTCTTTCCTTTCCCAGGAAGGTGATCGCCAGGGTGCCGGGGCCGCAGTGGGCGCCGATGACCGGTCCGATATTGTCGATCCGGATTTTCAGATCGGGGTTCTTTTTCAGGGCAAGATTCTTCAGCTCCTCCGCATCCTTCAGGGCATCGGCGTGAAGAATGACGACGGGGCTTTCCGCGGGATCGGGGCTGTATTCCATCATCCGGTCGATCAGGGTGTTCAGCGCCTTCTTCCGGCCGCGAACCCGGTCCACGCTCTGCAGCGTGCCGTCCCGGGCCTCCGTGATGATGGGCTTGATATCCAGCATGGAACCGAAGGCCGCGGCGGTGGGAGAAATCCGGCCGCCCCGCTTCAGATATTTCAGATCATCCACCGTAAACCAACCGTGGGCGCGGAGCTTGTTCTCCTCCAGCCACTGAGCGACCTCTTCCAGGGGCGCGCCGGAGCGGTACAGCTCATGCGCCTTGAGGGCGAGAAGCGTCAGGGGCATGGAGATGGAAAGCGTATCCACGACGACAAACTTCCGCTCCGGATACTTCCGGAGGAGCTTGTCCCGCGTGGCGTATACGGCCTGAATGGTAGCGCTCATCTTGCTGGAAAAAGCCACGAAGAGGAGATCCTTTTCCTTCAGGATGGGCTCAAAATACTCCGTATAGACCTCTTCATTCAGCGCGGAGGTCACCGGAACCGCGCCCTGACGCATCCGGTCATAATAGCTTTTATGATCCAGCGTCTGCCCCAGGTCGTCAAAATACTCCTTTCCGTCCAGCGCATAGGGCATATAAACCACGGGAATATCGTATTTTACCTTCAGGTCATAGGGCAGGTCACTGTCGCTGTCCATCATAAACACATAATCCATCTCTGATCCTCCCATGCTGAATGCGTAATCCCCCTGCGGCCTTTCGGCGGGCCGCCCGGAAACTTTCTTTATTATAGGCCACAGGCGGGAAAAAAGCAAATCCATCCGCTCCGAAATGAACACCGGGCCTGTTTTCTGCAGGGGCAGGACAGAAAACGCACTTGAATACGGGAAGGGCATGAATTATAATAAACGGGACACAGGATCAATCATCTGAAAAACTTGGGGGAGGGAAGATACGTGAACTGTATGGCCAAAATGCAGGCTTTCCTGCTTTGCGCGGCCCTGTTTTTTGCCCTTTTCTCCCCTGTGCGGGAAGCCGGATCGGCCGCAGCGGAAGGCGGAACCTGGGCGACGGCGGCGGAGGCGGAGGCCGCCCGGGCGGCTGCGGAGGAAAAGGCCCGGGGACTGGCGCAGGAATATGCCCGGCTGAATGCGGAAGCGGAGGAGGCTGAGGAGAAAGCGGAGGAAGCCGCGGAGGCGGCGGAGGAGGCCGCGGAAGCGCTGGAAAAAGCCCGGAAGGCCGCGGAGAAGGCTGAAGGCAAGGCCAGGACGGAAGCCGAACAAAAGGTATCGGAAGCGGAAAAGACCCTTCGGAAGGCGGAGAGCGAAGCAGAGGCGGCCGCGCAGGCCGCGGAGGAAGCGCGGACGGCGGCGGAGAGCGTGAATCAGCAGCTGATTGCGGCGGCCATGGAGCTCAAGGAGGCGACGGAGGCCTCCGTACGGATGGCGCGAACGGAGACGGTGGATCCGTCACGGATTTCCGGTTCCTTCCGGCTGGGCGAGAAATACAGCGGCCGTTTCAATGAGAAGATGGAGCCGCTGTATGTTAGCTTTGAAATGACGAAAAGCGCCAGAGTCCGGATGAGCACGGTGGATGCAAAGGTCAGCATTACCGTGCTGGATGCCGGGGGGAATACCATTCTGACGCTGGTTCCCTCCTCCTCCGGAGCCGGCTCGGTGTGCAGCCTGGAGGAAGGCAAATATACCCTTTTGATTTCGCCGATGGGCGAAAAGGAGAAAAAAATCTCCGTCTCCGTGACAGAGCTGCCGGAGGACGGAGAGAACGCTTCCGAAGACGAGACTTTCGAGGAGAAAGCGGAGGAAACGGAAATGATGACGCTGGTGGAGTTTGACTGAACGGACTGTTCTGCAAAAGAAGGTCCGCCGGGCCAAAGCGGTTTTGCAGGACCGTCGGATCCTTTTCCGCTCATTCCTCCAGCAGGGAGGCGGAACCGAACTGAAACAGGGTTTGATTTTCAAGGAGCCAGACGGCGCTCTCTTCGGGGAGCCCGGACGGCTCCTTTTCTTCTCCGGTCAGGAGCGGGAGCAGGCGCAGCAGAAGTTCCGCGCAGCCCTCCCGCGGGGACGCGGCAAGCAGGGCATCCGCTCCGTGAGCATCCAGTCCGCTGGCCGGGGAGATCCAGGGAGTGCGGGGTTCGCCGTCCGCATACAGCCGGCCTGACTGCAGGGCATTCAGGGAAATCAGGGCTGCGGGTTTCCGGCAGACCGCTTCCGCCGTTTCCCCCGGGGAAAGCGTACGAACTGCGGAGAATGAAGGTGTAGAGCCGGAAGGGATGCCTTCCTCGGAAGACTCCTGAAACTCAGCGGATGCGGCGGGCGCGGAATCCGCTGTTTGCCGGGCGGTCAGGGAGAAGCGGATCCCGTCATTTTCTCCGAGGCTGCGAAGGAAAAGTGCCCCTGAGGATCGGCCGCTTTTGCCGGAAAGATCGGGCATTGAGGCGGAAATGAGACCGCTGGAAACGCCGGCCTCCAGAAGGGCCTCGGCCACCAGGTCCGCGGCAAAGGCATTGCGCATCCAGCCGAAGTCGATCCAGCGGGAAATGCCGTATTCCTCCCCCAGACGGAGATACTCTTCCGAAACAAAAAGAGTCAGCCGGTTTTCTCCCAGGAGCTCCAGCCGGATATGCTCCGGGGAGGAGAGAAGGGGAAGGAGGGCTTCCACATATTCCGCGGCCTCCGGGCTTCGGCGGGGATCCATCTGTTCGGCGTCCGCGTCCGTACTGCTGGCCAGCAGGGATTCATTCATCTCGTACAGGGGGCCGAAAAACACAGCGCGTCCTGCGGAAAATGCTTTTTCCAGCGCGCGGTAAAGCGCGGGGGAGACCTCTGCGGTCTGATTGGGGTGGGCATTCAGCCAGGCCAGATTTCCAGGTTCGGCAATGATTTCCGAGGAATCCAGGGCCTGCCCGGCCTGATCCACTGCCAGGGTAAACAGGCGCTGCAGCTTTTTCTTTTCGGACGCCGTCGCTTCCCCGGTCTGTCCGAGCGGATACCGCAGGGAGATCAGGGAGGCGTATTTTCCCTCCGAGGGGATTTCCTGCCAGCCCGGATCCACCCGAAGCAGCCCCTGAAAGAACGCAAAGAAAGCCCCGGCGGCGACCGCCAGGGACAGAACGATCCACAGAATTCTCCGACGGGAGGGATGCTCCTCCAGTGCGATGCGCTGGACGGGTCTGGGCATCCGATCCCGGATATCCCGCGCTTCTCTTTTCATGATTACAAAACCGAGAGCAGAAGGAAGATTCCGAACAGAACCAGAATCGCACCCAGAACCGCGAATCCCGCAATGGTGCCTTTCCGGCACATCCTGTAATTGCGGAAATGACGGTAATGCTTATACAGCAGGGCGCCTGCCAGCCCAAGCAAAGGAAGGAAGAAGCTGAGCACGGCCAGCCAGATGCTTCCCGTATCATGGACAGGGGTCCTCAGGAAATCTTCGGATACCGACACATCCTCCGATACGCTGGAGGGTGCTTCCTCGCCTTCGCCGAGAATGGTGATGGATTTCAGGGGAACGTCCTCCGCGCGGCGGGCCTTGTACTCCTCAATTTCCTTTGCGTTGCCGAAGACGTAATGATGATGCCCGATATCCTGCAGGGAGGGCTTGTCCACGGAATAATCGTGGATGGAAGGGTCGTAGGTAAAGAGAACCTTGTGCTTTTCCAGCTTCGGATCCGGAATCGGGATCGCGGAGATCAGACTGCGGGTATAGGGATGGAGCGGGAAGTTGAAAAGCTCGTCCGTCTCCGCGATTTCCACGATATCCCCTTTGTAAATGACGGCGATCCGGTCCGAAATGAAACGGACGATGGAGAGGTCGTGCGCGATGAAAAGATAGGTAATGTCCCGCTCCTTCTGGAATTTCTTCATCAGGTTCAGGACCTGGGCGCGGATGGACACATCCAGGGCGGAGATGGGTTCGTCGGCGATGACCAGCTCCGGCTCCATGACCATGGCCCGGGCCAGCCCGATGCGCTGGCGCTGACCGCCGGAAAACTCGTGGGGGTAGCGCGTCAGATGCTCGGGCAGAAGACCCACTTCATCAATGATGGTTTCCACCTTCCGAACCCGGTCCGCTTCGTTTTCGAACAGATGGAAATTATAGAGACCTTCCGAAATAATATAATCCACGGTCGCCCGCTCGTTCAGGGAAGCGGCGGGATCCTGGAAGACCATCTGAATATTCCGGATGACTTCCCGGTCCAGACTTTTCGGAATTTTGCCGGAGATGCGTACGCCCCGGTAATCAATTTCGCCGGCGGCGCAGGGGTTCACCCGGATCACGGCGCGGCCGATGGTGGTCTTTCCGGAACCGGACTCGCCCACCAGCGAAAAGGTCTCTCCCTTCAGAATATCAAAGGAGGCATTCTTGACCGCTCTGACCGCGTTTTCATCCTTTCCGAAGGTGATATCCACATTCTTCAGGGATAAAAGGATCTCCCGGCCCTCGTCGTTCAGGGGGCCGTGCTCCGGTAAATGCGCTGCGGTATTGATCTGCTTATCTGCCATGACTCTGTCCCTCATCTCAAATATTGAAAGCCTCGATCAGCTTTTCGTGGATGTTTTCAATGATTTCCGGCTTCCGAACCTTCGGGGAGCGGGGATCCTCCAGCCAGGTTTTGGCGAAATGGGTCTCCGTGACCGGAAACATGGGGGGCTCCTTCAGGGTGTCGATCTTCATGCAGTACGGATTCCGGGGAGCAAAGGGATCTCCGGTGATTTTGTTGTAGAGAGAGGGAGGCGTTCCGGTGATGGAATAAAGCACGGTGTCTTTCTTGGCCAGCTGAGGCAGGGAGGACAGGAGTGCCCAGGTATAGGGGTGGCGGGGGTCATAGAAGACCTCCTCCACGGTGCCGTATTCCACAATCTGTCCGGCATACATGACGGCGACCCGGTCCGCCACATTGGCCACAACGCCGAGATCGTGCGTAATGAAGACGATGGTATAGTTGAATTCCCTCTGCAGATCCTTCAGCAGCTTCAGAATCTGGGCCTGAATCGTCACATCCAGAGCGGTGGTCGGTTCATCGCAGATCAGGATCTTCGGCTGGCAGGACAGCGCGATCGCGATGACGATGCGCTGCCGCATACCCCCGGAATACTGGAAGGGATAATCATCGAACCGGTTCTCCGCGTTGGGAATGCCCACCTTCTTCATCAGCTCCAGGGCGCGGCGGCGGGCTTCCACCTCCGAGCAGTCCTGATGCTTCAGGATGATGGAGGTAATCTGTTTGCCGATCGTGATGATCGGGTTCAGGCTGGTCATGGGATCCTGGAAGACCGTGGCAATCCGGGTTCCGCGTATTTTGGTCCAGTCCGTCGGATCCTTGATATGGGCCAGATTGATGACGCAGGTCCCGTGCAGCGCCTCCCCGGTTTCGTCCAGATAACGGACACGGAAGGTGACCGGGTCGAAAACGGCATTGCGCACGGCCTCAGCGGAAAGATCCTTTCCTTCGCGCATGGCCTCCTTCAGGGCATTCAGCAGACCGGAGAAAGCCCGGCGCCGTCTGGCGGGAGAATACCGGCCGACGGAAAGGACGATTTCCTTCGCCAGGACTGTATTGCGCTGCTTCTGAGCCTCCGTGGCGGCGGCAGAAATCTCCGAATGGTACCTGGCCTCAAGAGCCTGCCTGCGATTCTGCAGCTCCTGCTGCCAGTCGCGGTCGGCGGCGGCTTTCCGTTTCCGCTCGGCAATCTTCTGCTTTTTTCCCTCCTGAAGGGAACGGATCTTCTGATCCAGCGCCTTCAGCGTGCCGTCTGCTTCGCGGATCCGATCCTTTTCCTTCCGGGGATCCAGCGTCTGCTTCTGGTTGAAAAGCTCCGTCCGACGGAAGACCAGTTCGCTGATTTCCGTGTCCAGCGCTTCCGCTTCTTCCGCAGAGAGGGAGGAACGGTCGGCTTTTTCCTGCTCCAGGGCCTGAAGAGCCCGCCAGGTTTCTGCGCCGAATTCCAGAGGACTGGAGGCGTTCAGACTGTGTTCGGCCCGGGCCAGGAGCTTTCGGTTTACAGGATTCAGGGAGACATGGGTATCCGCCAGCTCCGCATCATCAAAGATGATATCGCCCCCGTCGATATAGCCGTTTCCGTCCAGCATACCGGCAAAGGTTTTGGTAAAGACGGACTTTCCGGAACCGGACTCGCCCACGATGGCAATGGATTCGTTTTCCAGAATATCCAGGGAGATTCCCCGGATGGCTGTCAGGATTCTTCCGCGGACCCGGAACCGGACCACCAGATCCTTTACGCTGAGCAAAACTTTATTCTCTTCCATACGGCACCTCACATATGTGTCCTGGGATCAGAGGCATCGCCCAGGTTCTGACCCACGACGTAGAGCACAATCGTTATGATGGAGGCCACCGCGACCGGAGACCAGAATTCAAACTGCCATCCCGGGGTCAGCATGGCGTTCTCCGCCTGATAGATCAGGCGGCCCAGGGACATATCCGACATGCCCATGCCGATATAGGACAGGAAGACCTCGTACGAAATGTAGGAAGGAATCTCCGTCGCCGCCAGGGTGACGATGACCGAGGTCATGAAGGGCAGGATGTTCTTCGTGGCGATCCGGAGGATGGGCGTGCCCAGACAGCGGGAGGCCAGGTTGTACTCCCGGTCCCGGATGATGATGACCTGCGTGCGGATAAAGTACGCAATGGCCAGCCAGCCGGTAATGGTCAGGGCGAAGACCATCGTCCAGAAACCTGCGGAGAAGATCAGCACCAGGACGGAGATGAAGAGGATATAGGGTACATTTCCGATGATGTTGTACACCTCGGTCATGACCAGGTCAACCTTTTTGCTGAAACCCCAGACCGCGCCGACAATGACGCCCACGGTCAGGTTGATCAGCGCGCAGATAAAGGCCATGGTCACGGAAATCCGGGAACCGAACCACACCGCGTCAAAGGTGGACTGGCCGGAGGCGCCGGCGCCCAGGATCCAGTGGATGTTATGGCCGAGCCGGTCCATGGCCACGCTGGGCAGCAGATGCTTGGCCGTCGAATCCATCAGATTGGCGAAGGGATCATACTCCACCAGCATGGGATAGATGTAGGTAAAGGCCAGGATCACCGCAAAGAGGGACAGGATCACGATGTTGATCCGCTTCCGGAAGAAAACCCGGAATACGCTTTTCCAGTAGGAATACCGCGGCGCGGTAATCTTTTCCGACTCCAGGGCCGAGTGATCCACATGGGAGAAAAGCTCCTCCTCGGAGAGTTCCAGATCGCTCAGATCGACCAGTTCCTGACGGCTGTTTTCCAGATCGCTCATCCCGCTCACCTCGCTTTCGATGTAAAGGAAATCCGGGGATCGACCATGGACATGAGCACGTCGCCCAGAATGATGGCCGTCACGGAGAGAAGGGCATAGAACATGGTGACGCCGACGATGACACCGTTGTCATACATGTTGATCGCCTTGGTCAGCAGGTTGCCGGCGCCGGGAACCACGTAGACGCGCTCGGTGATGATGGCGCCGATCAGCGCACCCAGCACGGTGCCGGGAATACCGTGCACCAGGGGAATGATCGCGTTTTTCAGAATATGCCGGGTGAAGATCTCCCGCTCGGAAAGTCCGCCGGAACGGGCGAATTTCACGTAATCGGAATTCATCTGATCAATCATGTAGCGGCGGAGCCACTTCATCAGGTTCGCGACGGAGGGCAGCGCCAGGGAAACGATCGGCAGAGCGTACATCCGCCAGTCGGCGGCATCCATGTTGAAGGTGGTCGGCAGGCCCATGCTGTAGCCGATGGCCTTGAAAAGGAAGATATAGGCCAGGGAAGGAACCGCGATAATGAAGACGATATAGGCCGTGCCGATCTTGTCGATCAGCCGATCCTTCTTCCGGGCCATGACAATGCCAAGCGGAACACCGAGCAGGTAAGCCAGGGCGGAGGCGATAATGCCGATGACGAAGGAGTAGCCGATCTGGCTGAGACCGCTCTTGACCGTGGTTACGTTGGTATAGTCATCCGTGAAGCGGTCCCGGTTCACCAGGTTCGACTCCCGGGAGCCGGCGGAATAGGTGGCGCTGTGCAGATCATCGGCGCTGGACTCGGTATGCCCCGTGGGGTAGGTGACTGTGGTGGAAACATAGGAACCCTGCGGAGCGTTCATGCTCTGGAAAACGTCCACGCCGGAATTGACGGTGTAGGACTTTCCGAGGTTGACCGTGACCAGATTCTGGTGAATGAAGGGGAACCGCCCGTCCGTATAGAGCAGGTATTTGTGCAGCGTGCCGTTGCCGATGATGGCGGGGGCGAAGGCTTTTCCGCCGTAAAGCGGATCGTGCAGCGTAAAGGTCAGCCCCCTCGGCCCGATGTCCTCCTTCACGTAATGGATGTTGTCCACGGAGATGAGCCCTGTCAGATAATTCCACAGTCGGCCCAGAAGCGGCTTGTTCTTCCAGGCGTACAGCTGCGGCTGCCCTCCGGGGGCAACCTTTTTCTTGCTCATCTTGGCATCCAGACGCATGACGGTGTATCCGCGGGATTCATATTCCTCGGTAAACCGGGCAACCCAGGCGGCCACCTCCTCCGAATCCTTTTCCGCCTTCTGTCCGATGGCGGAATAAGCGGAGATCTGCTCCTGCGTCAGGTTTTCGGACACGGCCACGGACTGCAGCCAGTCCGCGTAGGGGACGTAGTCGATATACCCGTAGTCCTCCCACTTCCGGTACTGGTAAACAGTTTTCTGATTGTTGCCCAGCTGGGTATAGGTCGGATCCTGAGCGAAAACCAGCTGCCGGTCCAGGCAGGAGTAGATCAGGATCATGACAATGGCCACCACGATGACCACTGAAACCAGACCGTGGAAGATTCGCCGAAGCAGGTACTTTGTCATGCTCTCACATTCCTATCGTTTAAAAGTTCCGCCCGCGGGACGGCTTGTTCTCCCCTGCAGGGAGGGGAAAAGGCCGGTCTGTCCTCTGGGATCAGCCTCCCGGGGAGGGGGCTGATCCCAGAGGGCGGGAAAGGGGATGACGGAAAACCGCCATCCCCCCAGCCGCTCAAATCAGCTCAGGAGTAATCTCCCGGATCAGAAGATACCCAGGGCCTTGACCATGTAGCCGGCATAGTCGGGCAGCATGGTGTCCAGATAGCTCTGCGGGTCGCCGTAGTCGGGGCCCCAGCCGGACAGGTCACAGATATCGAAGTTGGCTTCGTAGCCCTGATTGTAATAGTAGCCTGCATAGTACCAGTCGTTCTGGGTCGGGCAGTCCACCTTGTTGATGACGATCCGTCCGTCGGAAACAGCGGCCACGGACTGCTTCAGGGCTTCCTCGCGGTTGTTGTACACTTCACTGCCGGTGAAGGTGGGCACATCGAGATAGATCGGATTCTCCGCATCGATGACCAGGCCTTCCGCCGCCAGCTCTTCAATGGCCTTCTCCAGATAGACCTTCGCATTTTCGGGGCTGTACCAGCCGTCGAAGCCGGAGCTCATCTGGGTGTCGGTATCCCAAACCTTGGCGGTGACGCCGTCGGCATCCAGCTGATCCTGCATGATCTGGCCGTAGTAGGTGCCGGCCGGATAGGTCTTGTCGGTGCCGTTGATCTGCACGGTCACTTCCTCGGGCAGGGAGACGAAGTTGCCGGGGGTGTAGGAGTTGATCAGGGCGGCATACTTCAGATCCTCGCCGACTGTCTGCGCTTCATAGGCGCCGCGGTCCAGGCTCATCAGCAGGGCCCGGCGGAAGTTGATGTTCTGCATGGCCTGATGCGTCCGGGCAGCCTGCTCCACCGTCTGGGGAGAGATAACGGCCGTCGCGTCGTTGAAGTTGGCAAAGGCGTGACGGTTGACGTTGAAGAAGCCCATGAAGGAGGTGGCGTCCGTAGCGGCCACGTAGGAGTGATCCTCGAACAGGCCGTCCGTCTTTGCCTGCTCCACGGAGGAGGAGTTCAGACCGACGCCGGACAGGATGCCGGCCTTGAAGTCGTTATAGGCCTTCAGGGCATCGGTGCCGTCGTTGTAGTACCAGTTCACGGTGTGGATGTTGATGTGATCCTTGTTCCAGTAGGAGGGGTTCGCCTGGAAGACGATGGTGTTCTCCTTGGTGGCGTTGGTGACCAGATACGGACCGTTGTAGGCAATGTGATCAGGATCCTTGCCGTACAGGTAGGTCTCGGCTTCGGGGTTGTATTCCGCGCCGAACTGGCCGCCCTGGGAGGTGTAGTAGTCCCGGCTCAGGGGAGCGAACACACCGTAGCCCAGCATGGTGGTGAAGAAGGGGGAGGGAGCGGCCAGGGTGTAGACCAGCGTCCGGTCATCGGGAGCCTTGACGCCCACGGTTCCGAAATCGGTGGTCTCGCCGTTCATGTAAGCCTGCGCGCCGGCGATATTGCAGCCGTCGGGGCCAACCAGGTATTCCAGACCTTCGGCGGCATCCATCATGTGCTGCATGCCGGCAACCCAGTCATCCGCCTTGACGTCGGCGACCTTGCGGCCCTGGCTGTCAACCCATTCAACGCCCTCACGGATGGTGAAGGTGTAGGTCAGGCCGTCCTCGGACACGGTGTAGCCGGTGGCCAGAGCGGGCTGCTGAATGTTTTCTTCATCATACTCATACAGGCCGTCATAGGTGTTGATGATGGCCCGGGAGTCCGCCTGCTTGGAGGTGGCCAGCACGTCCCAGGTGTTGGGATCGCTGGGGTAGGCGTAATTGTAAACGTCTGTCAGCTCATAGCCCTTCTCGGTCAGATAGGCCTTGGCCTTCGCGTCGTATTCGCCGGTGCCGTGGACTTCATTCCACAGGGCGCGCAGATCCTCGACTTCGGAAGACTTCAGGATGCCTTCCTTCACGATGATCATCTGGTGCACGCGGTCGGAGTCATTGCCCCACAGGGTGGTGTTCGCGGAGCGGGGCGCGATGCGGGTGATCGCGTAGTTGCCGCCGCGGCTCTCAATCGGGATCATGACCGCGGAGCCCAGGATCTTGGCCTCGGCAATCGCCATGTTGGCGTACCGCAGGGAAAGATTATCGACTTCCGCCTTCGCGTCGACATAGACCTTATAGAAATCGCCCAGGACAGCATCGTAGATCTCCGTGGAGGCAGCTTCATAAGCTTCCGTATCCACTTCGGTCTGCGCTTCCGCCGCCAGCTGGGCGCCCTCGCCCATCGCCACGCCGCAGAGCATGGACAGGGCCAGAACCAGGGACAGGACCTTTGCAAACAGTTTCATTGGTTGCATCTTCCTTTCAATAAATTTATTACTCGGGCGAGGCCCGGATAATACAGACAGGAAATACCGCCCGGGGGGCCGGAAAAACAGGCCGGACGGGCGCGCTTCACCTCCTGATGGAGATAAATCACAGAACAGTATAGCAGACAAATGGCACGATTTCAAGCATTTTCCGATATTTGGCGGGCGGCGGGGGAGTGAATCTGGCCGTGCCGACGGTACTGCGCCTGTTTTTTGTACAGGGGCGCACCTGCGGCGGGAAGAGAGATTCTTGACAACAAAAGGGCTTGAAACCTATAATATCATGTATTTTTGTGCGGACGCGAGGTGAGGAAGATGAAAAAGGCGCTGATCAGCGTGACGGGGCTGGATGCGACAGGGATCATCGCCCGGGTGGCAACACGGCTGAGCGAGCTGAACGTGAATATTCTGGATATCAGCCAGACCATTCTGGGAGGCTATTTCACGATGATGATGATCGTGGATCTCAGCGGCGCTCCGGTGGATTTTGACGGGATTGACAAGGCCCTCCAGCCCATCCGGGACGAGTTGAAGATGGAAATTCACCTCCAGCGGATGGATATCTTTGACGCCATGCACCGGATCTGAGGGCCGGGCGGCTGCGGGGAGAAGAAAATGCCGGGGGAGGTCCGTCCGCGCGGACGGAAAAAAGCCTCCGGGAAGGCGCCCGCGGTACGGCGGGGGGAAGGACAGCGCGATGGTTCAATTCGGCGGAGAACCTTCACGCGTGATTTTTGCCGGCGCCGCACCGGCACGGCAGAGCATATGATTGAAACGGGTGAAATTCTGCAGACGCTGCGGATGATTCAGGAGGAGCATTTTGACGTCCGGACGATTACGCTGGGCATCAATCTGCTGGACTGCTCGGACCGGGACGCGGAGGCCTGCGCAGCCCGGGTGTATGAAAAGATCTGCCGGACGGCGAAGGACCTGGTGGCCACCGGGGAACGGATCGAGGCGGAATTCGGCATTCCGATTGTCAACAAGCGGATCAGCGTCACGCCGGTGAGCCTGATCTGCCAGGCGGATCCCCGGCCGATCGCGAAGGCGCTGGACCGGGCGGCGAAGGAGACGGGAGTCAATTTTCTCGGCGGATACAGCGCCCTGATGCACAAGGGCGCGACGAACGCGGACGAGCGCCTGCTGGCCTCCATTCCGGAGGTGCTGAGCGAAACGGAGCGGCTCTGCGCCAGCGTCAACGTGGCGTCCACCCGGGCGGGAATCAATATGAACGCCGTGCGGGAAATGGGGGAAATCATCCGCGAGACGGCGGAGAGGACCGCGGACAGCGACGGGCTGGGCTGCGCGAAGCTGGTGGTTTTTGCCAACGCGGTGGAGGACAACCCCTTCATGGCGGGCGCCTTCTGCGGCGTGGGCGAACCGGAATGCGCCATCAACGTGGGCGTCAGCGGCCCGGGTGTGGTCAAAAAGGCGCTGGAGGAGGTCCGGGGCCAGCCCTTTGACATCGTGGCGGAGACGGTGAAGCGCACCGCCTTCAAGATTACGCGGGTGGGCCAGCTGGTGGCCCGGGAGGCCAGCCAGCGGCTGAACATCCCCTTCGGGATTGTGGACCTGAGCCTGGCGCCGACGCCGGCGCGGGGGGATTCCGTGGCGCATATTCTGGAGGAGATGGGACTGGAGAGCGCCGGCGCGCCGGGAACGACGGCCGCGCTGGCCCTGCTGAACGACGCGGTCAAGAAGGGCGGCGTCATGGCCAGCAACCACGTGGGCGGCCTCAGCGGCGCCTTTATCCCCGTGAGCGAGGATATCGGCATGATCGAGGCCGCGGCCAAGGGAGTCCTGACGCTGGAAAAGCTGGAGGCCATGACCTGCGTCTGCTCCGTGGGCCTGGATATGATCGCCATCCCCGGGGACACGTCCGCCGCGGCCATCAGCGGAATCATTGCGGATGAGGCGGCCATCGGCATGGTCAACAACAAGACGACGGCGGTCCGGGTGATTCCGGCCGTGGGCAAGAAGGCCGGGGACCGGGTGGAGTTCGGCGGGCTGCTGGGCTTTGCGCCGGTGATGCCGGTGAATCCCTGCGGGAATGAAACCTTTATCGCCCGGGGAGGCCGGATTCCGGCGCCGCTGCATTCACTGCGGAACTGAGACCGCGCAGGGGTTTCGGGCCCGGTTCGCCGGCGTGCGGACGGGGAAGCTGCGGAAGAGAAAAAGAGGAACGCGGAGACGGAAGGACGCCGGACGGGGAAGATCCTCCGGGCGCGGGAAAACGGAGAGAGCATGAGCAATTTTGTGGATCGGGTGAAAATCACGGCCAAGGCCGGGAACGGCGGAAACGGTTCCGCCTCCTTTCACCGGGAAAAATATGTCCAGAACGGCGGACCCGACGGCGGGGACGGCGGCCGGGGCGGCGATGTGCTGCTGTACGCCGATGAGAATATGCACACCCTGCTGGATTTCCGTTTCCGCAGCAAGTATACGGCGGAGAACGGCGGGGACGGGATGAGCAACCTGCGGACCGGAAAGCGGGGGGAGGACCTGATCATCAAGGTGCCGGTGGGCACGGTGGTCCGGGACGATGAAACCGGCCGGATCATGGCGGACATGGACCGGCCCGGGGAAACCCGGACGCTTCTGAAGGGCGGCCGCGGCGGATGGGGAAACCGGCACTTCGCGACCCCGACGCGCCAGGCGCCCAACTTTGCCAAACCGGGCGTCAAAACGGAGATCCGGACGCTCCGCCTCGAGCTGAAAACCATCGCGGATATCGGACTGGTGGGCTATCCCAATGTGGGAAAGAGCTCCATTCTTTCCGTCCTGACCAGCGCGAAGCCGAAGGTTGGGAACTATCATTTCACCACGCTGACGCCGAATCTGGGCATCGTCCGGAAGTACGGGCAGGACATCGTGCTGGCCGATATTCCCGGGCTGATCGAGGGCGCCGCGGAGGGCGCGGGGCTGGGACATGATTTTCTGCGCCATGTGGAAAGAACCCGGCTGCTGATGCACGTAGTCGATGTCAGCGGCAGCGAGGGCCGGGATCCGGCGGAGGATCTGGATCAGATCAACACGGAGCTGGAGAACTACGGGGAGCTGGGGCAGAAGCCCCAGATCATCGTCTGCAACAAGATGGATCTGCCCGGGGCGGAGGAGAACCTGCCGAGAATCCGGGCCCTGGCCGGAGGCATGGATACGCCGGTGTTTGCCGTCAGCGCGGCGACCCGGAAGGGCTTTGACGAGCTGATGGACGCCGCCGCGAAGATGCTGGAGGCGCTGCCCCCGATCCTGCATTATCAGGAGGAAGAGGAGCCGCTGCCGGAGAGGCGCGCGGAGGACGATTTCCGGGTCATTTTCGACGGCGCGGCCTACATTGTCGAGGGATCGGGCATGGAGCGGCTGCTGGACAGCGTCAACTTCGACGATCTGGACAGCCTGAACTGGTTCCACCGGACGCTGCGCCGGTGGGGCGTCATCGACGCGCTGCGGGAAGCCGGAGCCGGGGAGGGCTCCACCGTGGCGATCGGAGAAATGGAGTTTGACTTCATAGAATAGGAGCGGAGCATGACAGGAAAACAGAGGGCCCGGCTGCGCGCCATGGCCAACACGCTGGAAACGATTCTTTATATCGGAAAGGACGGGATCGGGGAGAATACCCTCCGGGAGACGGAGGACGCCCTGGAGGCCCGGGAGCTGATCAAGGGGTGCGTGCAGCAGGGCTGCCCGCTCGACGCGCGGGAGGCGCTGCAGGAGCTCTGCGAAAAAACCCACGCGGAGCCGATCCAGCAGATCGGCCGGCGGTTTGTGCTGTATCGGCCCAGCCGGGAAAACCCGAGGATCACTGTTGAATAAGAAGGCGGAGAAAATGAGCATTCCACGGATCAGGGACTATCAGGGAAAAAGAATTCACCTGATCGGCATCGGCGGCAGCAGCATGAGCGGGCTGGCGGAGATGCTGATCGATCAGGGCTATACCGTTTCCGGCAGTGACCGGGACGAGGGATATCTGATCCAGACCGTGCGGGATAAGGGCGCCGAGGTCTTTATCGGGCATCGGGCGGAAAACGTCCGCGGGGCGGCGCTGGTCTGCTACAGTGCGGCAATTCATCCGGACAATCCGGAGCGGCAGGAGGCGGAGCGGCTGGGAATTCCCACGCTGGAGCGCGCCTATCTGCTGGGCCAGCTGATGGAGGGCTACGCTAGGGCGGTCGGAATCTGCGGCGCCCACGGGAAGACCACCGTCACCTCCATGCTCAGCGAAATCCTGCTGGAGCACGGGATGGATCCCAGCATCCATATCGGCGGACGGCTGGATGCCATCGGCGGCAGCACCCGGGTCGGCCACAGCGATCTTTTCGTGGCGGAGGCTTGCGAGTTCAACCGCAGTTTTCTGCATATGAATCCCACGGTCGCGGTGGTGCTGAATATTGACGCGGACCATCTGGACTGCTACCGGGACATCGACGAGATCGAAGAAACCTTCGGCCGGTTCCTGGCTCTGCTTCCGGAAAAAGGCATCGCCCTGGGCAACGGGGACGATCCGCGGGTGCGGAGACAGGTGGAAAAGCTGAGCTGCCGGAAGGTGTTTTTCGGCTTCGGGGAGAACAACGACTGGCATCCGGCGAACCTGGAGGAGGACGACCGGGGATACGCTTCCTTTGATCTGATGCGCGGGAAGGAGAAGGCTGCCCGGGTGCGGATGGGCGTGCCGGGAGACTTCAATGTCATGAACGCGCTGGCGGCGCTGGCGGCGGCGGAGGAGCTGGGCCTTCCGGCGGAGAAGGCGGCGGACACGATGGAGCGCTTTACCGGAGCGCACCGCCGGTTCGAACTGACGGACACGATTGACGGGGTCGAAATCTTTCATGATTACGGCCACAATCCCGCGGAAATGCGCAATGCCCTGTCCATTGCCCGGAAGCGCTGCAAAGGACGGCTCTGGGCGGTGATGCAGCCACATACCTTCAGCCGGGTGCGCTCCCTGTTCCAGGACTACCTGACCTGTACGGAGGCCGCGGACTTTACGCTGGTGACGGATATCTGCGCTGCCCGGGAGGCGGATCCCGGGGATCTGAACAGCGGGATGCTGGTGGAGGGCATGCGGGCCCACGGGCTCAACGCCGTATGGACGCCCGGCTTTGACGATACGGAGAAGTATCTCCGGGAGCACTGGCAGCCCGGAGATCTGGTGATTACCATGGGCTGCGGGGACATCAACCTGCTGAACGACCAGATCCACCGGCACGCGTATCCGGATTCCCGGGAGAAAACCTGAAAAAGAAAGGCGGGGAACGGAGCGTATGACGCCCAGAAACATCCGGATCATCGATCCGGCTGCCATTCGGCAGAACATGGCGCTGCTGCGGGAGGCGGTGCCGAAGAAAGCGAAGATCATGGCGGTGGTCAAGGCTGACGGCTACGGCCATGGGGCGGTCACCGCTGCCCGGGCGGCCCTGGCGGGAGGCGCGGCGGAGCTGGCCGTGGCGACCGCGGAGGAGGGACTGGAGCTTCGGCACGCGGGCATCGACGCGCCGGTGCTGGTGCTTGGCGCGGCGGATCCCTGCACGGCGGAGGAGGCGGTCCGTCAGGATCTGACCCTGACCGTCTGCAGCCGGAGCATGGCCGAGACCTGCCGCATCGCGGCGGAACGCGCGGGAAAGCCTGCCATGGTCCACCTGAAGGTGGACAGCGGCATGGGCCGCCTCGGCGTGCGCACGCCGGAGGAGCGCGACAGGGTACTGGAGGCGCTTTCCGCGGACGGTTCCGTCCGGCTGACCGGCGCCTATACCCATTTCAGCGACGCGGACGGGGACGCGGAGGGTGAACGTTATACGGAAAGACAGTTCCGGCGTTTTACGGAGCTGACGGAGGGGCTGCAGGTGATGCGGCACTGCGCGAATTCCGCGGCTTCCCTCCGCCATCCCGAATGGGCGCTGGACATGGTGCGGGAGGGCATCAGCCTGTACGGTTATCCCCCGGTGGAAACCGGACTGCCGCTGAAGCCCTGCATGACCTGGCAGGCGAAGATCAGCTACATCAAGGAGGTCCCCGCCGGAGAGGACATCAGCTACGGCAGGACATTCCGCACGGACCGGCCGACGCGCATCGCGACGGTCACCTGCGGGTACGGGGACGGATATCACCGCTCGGCCGGCGGGAAAGCCGAAGTGCTGATCCGGGGAAAACGGGCGAGGATTCTCGGCCGGATCTGCATGGATCAGATGATGGCCGATGTGACGGATATTCCCGAAGCCCGGGAGGAGGATCCCGTGACGCTGATGGGCGAGGACGGGCAGGAACGGATCACCGCGGAAGACCTGGCCCGATGGAGCGGCACCATCTCCTACGAGGTGCTGCTGTCCTGCGGCGGACGGGTGGAGCGGAAACTGAAGACGGATGCCGGGCCTGGGAAATGAGCGGCCGGGGAAAACCTGACGGCCGCGGACAGGATCGCGGAGCCTTTGAGGCAGGACGGAGAAATCCTGCGGCTAAAACAGACAGAGGGGAGCAGGACGCATGACAACAACGAAAAAGAAACCGGCGGCCCCGGTAGTGAAGCCCTTTGTGACGGGCTCGCCCACGGACGAGAGGACGATTCCCGGAGCGCTGGGCGTGTTCGGAATTCTGGTGATGACGGTCGTGATGACCTTCCTGGTCTGCAGCATGCTGAACATGAAGAATCCGGTGCTGCGGATCGGGCTGAACGGGCTGGTGGAGCTGCTGATTCTTTTCATTCTGTACAGCAGCGCTGTCGGCCGGGGATCGGAGGCCGTTGCCCGGGGCGAGATTCTCTGGCAGAAGCAGGAGAAGGGCGGAACCTTTGCCGCCTCGGAGAAGGCCATGTGCTTTCACCCGCTGAAGGGGTATGTGACGGCCGCGCTGGCCAGCCTGCCGATCCTGATCTGCGCTCTGCTGCTTGCGGTGACTGCTCACCGGCAGACGGCCGGCGCGGGCGTGCTTCCCGGATGGATGAGCAACTATCAGCAGCGAAGCGACATCGGCGGCGCGCTGGTCGCCTATACCCAGACGGGCTCACTGGGGCTGGAGGATATCCTCCGGATGATCGTCCGGGTGGCGGTCATGCCCTTCGTCTCCCTGGTCGGGGCGGAAAACCGGGACGGGATGCTGCTGGTGGAGCGGCTGAGTCCCCTGCTTGTGCTGCTGCCGGCCGCGGCGTACGGCACCGGCTATCTGCAGGGCCGGAAGGAAAGAACGAAAATCCATACCGGGATCGCTCAGAGCAATCAGAAACGGATCCGCCGGGAGAAGAAGGCCCGGAAAGCCCGGGCTGCCCGATCCAGGACGCCCGAGCAGCTGAACTGAGATGCTGAGAATCATTGCGGGGACAGCCCGCGGGAGAAGAATCGCGGCCCCCGAAGGCCGGGATACCCGGCCGACGCTGGACCGGGTGAGAGAGAACCTGTTCAACATGCTGCAGGGCTATGTGCGGGACGCGCGGGTGCTGGACTTGTTCGGCGGCAGCGGAGCGCTGGGCCTGGAGGCCCTGAGCCGGGGCGCCGCCTTCGCGGTGATCGCGGACCGGGACCGGGAGGCCTGCCGGATCGAGAAACTGAACGCGGAGGCACTGGGTTTTATGCCCCGTGTGCGGCTGATGCGGGGCGATTGGGAAAGAACGGTTCAGACCCTGACGGAGGAGGGGGAGAAGTTTGACCTCCTCTTCCTGGATCCGCCCTACGAGATGACGGATCTGCGGGAGATGACGGAGCGGCTGAAGCCGCTGACGGCGGAGGAAGGCCGGATCGTGCTGGAGCACCGGGCCGGGGCGGAAATCCTTACGGCGGAAGGGCTGCGCATCGACCGGGAGAGAGCCTGGGGATACTGCGGGGTGAAGATTTATGAGTGGGTGTGTGATTCCGGGGTCCTTTGATCCGGTGACGGCGGGACATATGGATCTGATCCGGCGGTGCGCCCGGATTTTTGACCGGGTGACCGTGGTCGTGATGAACAATATCGGCAAGCGGGGCTGCTTTGCGCCGGAGGAACGGGAGAAGCTGCTGAAGAAAGCCTGCGCCTCCCTTCCCAATGTCCGGACGGAACGGTGGGAAGGCCTGCTGAGCGATTATATGCGCAGAGTGCGGCCCGGGGACACGGTGGTCCGGGGCGTACGCAGCGTTACGGAATTCGATGCGGAAACCGCCGCGGCCAGGGCAAACCGGATGCTGAATCCGGAGATGGAGACGCTGCTCCTGCCCGCGGGGGAGGGCCGGGAGTGGATTTCCTCCTCAGCCGTGCGGGAGATTGCCTCCTTCGGCGGGGAAATCCGGCCCCTGATCCCTCCGGAATGCGCGGAGGAGATTCTCCGGAGACTGTCGAATACATAAGCACCGGACGGAGCAGAAGAATCAGGCGGAGGCGAGGAAAAGATGGAGACACCGACGAGGAGAAGAAGCCAGAACAGGGAGGAGCAGCCGGAAAAGGCCGCTGCGGGCAACACGGGAAGGACCGTGGGGCTGAACGGCGCGGAGAACTGCGTGGAAGCGGTTCGCGCCATGCGGCGGGAGCTGGACGGCGCGAAGAAATCCCTGATCAATTCGGACAACTGCGTTGTGAGCCGCAGCAATCTGACGGCGCAGATGGACTATCTGGAGCAGAATCTTCCGGACACGGTCCGGCGCGCGGCGGAAATCGTCCGCGCGGAGGAAACCATCCGCCGGGAGACGGAGGAGAAGAAAAACCAGATCCTTTCTGACGCGAAGTCGGAAGCGGAGCGGATTGAGGCGGACGCGAACGCCCAGGCCCGGGAGTTTGCGGAGCAGGTGAAGCAGGAAGCGAACGCCGTACTGGAAAAGGCGAACCAGGAGGCGTCGGCCTGCGTGGAGGCGGCCCGCGCCGAAGCCTCCCGCATGCTGGAGGACGCGGAAAAGAAGGCCCGCCAGATGGTGGAGGAGGAGACCATTGTCCGCCGGGCTCGGGTGGAAAGCGATGAAATCCGCGAAAGGGTCCAGCAGGAGACCGCGCAGCTGCGGAAGAATACGCTGGATTTTGTGGATCGCCAGCTGCTGGACGCAGACCGCAGCATCAGCGAGCTGCTGAATGCCATCCGCCTGGAGCGGAATGAGGTCAGGAACCGCAGATAATACGGGCGAAACGGAAAAACATAAGGCAGGCCCCGGAAGCAAACACTTCCGGGGCCTGCCTTTTTCCGCGCTTATCCGGCTGATTTCAATCTTCCTTCGAAGGCTGTTTTACAGCTTTTCCGCCAGATCATAGATCATTCTTTCGGTTTTCTCCCAGCCCAGGCAGGGATCCGTAATGCTTTTCCCGTAGATCCCCTCCTCCGGCTTCTGGCAGCCGTCCTCCAGATAGCTTTCAATCATCAGCCCCTTGACGATGGAGCGGATTTCCACGTTGACCCGCATGGAATGCAGAATCTCCTCCGCAATCCGAGGCTGCTGATCAAACTGCTTGCCGGAATTGGCGTGGTTGCAGTCCACGATGACCGCGGGGTGGGAGAGGCCGCTGCCCTGATAAAGATCATAGAGATAGCGGAGATCCTCATAGTGATAGTTCGGCACGCTCTGCCCGTGCTTGTTGCTGTAGCCCCGGAGAATGGCATGGGCCATCGCGTTGCCCCTGCTCTGCACCTCCCAGCCGGAGTAGACAAAGGTATGGCTGTGCTGCGCGGCCTTGATGGAGTTCATCATGACCTGCAGGTCTCCCCCGGTGGGGTTCTTCATGCCGACGGGAATATCCAGACCGCTGGCTGTCAGCCGGTGCAGCTGGTTTTCCACGCTGCGGGCGCCGACGGCGACATAGCTCAGGCAGTCTGCGAGGTAGCGGTGATTCTCCGGATACAGCATTTCATCGGCGCAGGAAAAGCCGGTCTGCTCGAGTGCGTCGATATGCAGCTTCCGGATGGACAGCAGCCCCCGGAGCAGGTCGGGGGAGTGGGTCGGATCCGGCTGATGCAGCATGCCCTTGTATCCGTCCCCGGTGGTTCGGGGCTTGTTTGTATAGATCCGGGGCACGATGACGATCTGATCCTTCACCTTTTCCTGCACGTTCCGGAGGCGCCCGATGTACTCCAGCACGGCGTCCTCCCGGTCGGCCGAGCAGGGACCGATGATCAGAAGCAGTCGGGAGCTTTCGCCGGTAAAGATGGCCTGTACGGCCGCGTCATTTTTCCGCTTCTGCTCCCGCATGGCCTCCGTCAGCGGATACATCTCCTGGATGACGTTGGCCGTAGGCATTTCCCGTTTAAAAACCATGTTCATCATACTGGACTCTCTCCTTCACCCTCCCTTCACCCGGCGGGAGGACACCGCGGCGGCTCCTTTTTCCCCGGAAGGCTCTGCCGGAGAAGCCTTCGGGCGGCCGCGCCGCGGTTTCAGATGATCAGTAAATGCCGACCAGCTTCAGCCGGGCGCACAGCGCGCCCAGCTCCCGCATCAGCATTTCTCCGTTTTCGTTGGCGACGTTGCCTTCCGCCTCGACATAGAAATAATAGTTCCACTGCAGATCCTTCATCGGACGGGAGCGGAGGGCCTTCATGTTATATCCGTGGGCGCCGATGATGTTCAGCGTCTGGGCCAGGGCGCCCGCCTTGTTCTGCACGGTGAAAACCAGTATGAACCCGGCGGTGTCCTTCATTCCATGGCGGACGGGCCGGTTCTGCGTGCGGCTGAGGACGGCGAAACGCGTGGCGTTGCCGGCGGCATCGCTGATCCGGCTTTCCAGAAGGCTCAGTCCGTAAAGCTCAGCCGTTTCCTCGGAGGCGATCGCGGCGGCGGAGGGGTCGTTCAGGTTCCGGACCTGCTGTGCGGCAAGGGCGGTATTGGCGCATTCCACGGTTTCCCAGCCGTGGCTGCGGATAAATGCCGCACACTGGCTCAGCGCCTGCGGGTGGCTGTAAACGGTACGGATATCCTCGATCTTCGCTCCGGGGCAGGCCATGAGCCCGTGGAGGACGGGAAGATCCATGACCTGGTTTACGAACAGACTTCCCGTAAAGAGCAGATCCATCACTGTTCCAACCTCGCCGGCATAGCTGTTTTCCAGCGGAAGCACGGCGCAGTCGCATTCCCCGCTTTCCACCGCGCGGTAGGCGGCCTCAAAGGATGCGTACCCGCGGCAGGCGGATTCGGGGAAAAGCTTCCGGGAGGCGATATGGGCATAGGCGCCTTCCACGCCGGAGTAGGCTACGGAGCGGCCTTGAATCAGGCGTGCCTGATACTGACAGGAAACATCGATCACCTTCCGCAGAAACTCCACATAGAGCCCTTCCACATCCGGATCTCCGATCAGACCCCGGCACCGGGCCAGCAGCGCTTCCTCCCGCGCGGTGTCCCGGATGGGAAGACCGTTGGCGCGCTTGTAATCCGCCACATGGGAAACGGCCTGCATCCGTTGCTCAAAGAGGCGGGCCATTTCCTCGTCGATCCGGGTGATTTCAGCCCGGGCCAGCTCCAGCTCACTCATGCGCAGCAATACCTCCTGTCGGACAGCCTCAAAGCAGCGATCACGCCGCCTGAGGCTGCCATCCGGTTCTTTTCCGATTTATCCCTGTTGTCCAGAGAGAATGCGCCGGGAAATCCCGGTTCTGTTTTACGATTTGTTCTGACTGTCCACCAGGCCCTCGCCGCCGTAAAGCTTCCGCAGCTTCGGCTTCTCAATCTTGCCGGTGGCATTCCGGGGCACCGGGGCCAGGATAATCCGGCGGGGGCGCTTGTAGCGCGGCATGCCCTGGCAGAATTCCTGAATATCCTCCACGGTGCAGTCCACGCCGGGAACCAGCTCCACGACGGCGGCAGCGATTTCGCCCAGCCTGGGATCCGGGAGGCCGATCACCGCCACATCCTTGATGGGCTTGAAGGCGGCCATGAAATTCTCAATTTCGACGGGATAAAGGTTCTCGCCGCCGGAGATGACCACATCCTTTTTCCGGTCCACCAGATAGATGAAGCCTTCCTCGTCCATCCGGGCCATGTCTCCGGTCAGAAGCCAGTCCCCCTTCAGGGTATCCGCCGTGGCCTGGGGATTATTGTAATAGCAGACCATCACGCCGGGTCCCTTCAGGGCCAGCTCACCGACCTCGCCCTGAGGCACATCGTTCATCTCCCCGTCCACGATCCGGACCTCCCAGCCGTATCCCGGAATGCCGATGGCGCCGACCTTCCGGACATTCTCCACGCCCAGATGCACGGCGCCGGGGCCGATGGATTCGCTCAGACCGTAGTTGGTGTCATACTGGTGGTTCGGGAAATACTTCAGCCAGCGCCGGATCAGGCTCTGAGGCACGGGCTGGGCGCCGATGTGCATCAGCCGCCACTGGGACAGTTCAAAATCCTCCAGGTGAAGGTCTCCGCTGTCCAGCGCGGTCAGGATATCCTGTGCCCAGGGAACCAGCAGCCAGACAATCGTGCAGTGCTCCCGGCTGACGGCCTGGAGGATGGTTTCCGGCCGGGTCCCCTTCAGAATGACGGCCCGGCTGCCGGAAATCAGGCTGCCGAACCAGTGCATTTTGGCGCCCGTGTGGTACAGCGGGGGAATGCAGAGGAAGCAGTCCTCCTTCGTCTGCCCGTGATGCGCCTGCTCGACGCGGCAGGAATGAATCAGACTGCGGTGCTTGTGCAGAATGGCCTTGGGGAAGCCGGTCGTGCCGGAGGAAAAATAGATGGCGGCATCGTCCTCCTCGGTCAGGGTGCATTCCGGATAGAGGGAGCTGCTCTCGTTGACCAGCTCGTTGAGATCATCCGCGAAGGTGGGGCAGCCCGGCCCCAGATAGATCAGGGAAACCTGGGGAATGTGATCCGCGATTTCCTCCACGCGGCCGATGAATTCCGGCCCGAAAACCATGACATTGCTGTCGGAAAGATTCAGACAGTATTCAATCTCGTTGGCCGCATAGCGGAAATTCATGGGAACGGCGACCGCCCCGGTCTTCAGGATGCCGAAATAGATGGGCAGCCAGTCGATGCAGTTCATCAGAAGAATGGCGACCTTGTTTCCCTTGCCGATGCCGTGGCTCCGGAGCATATTGGCGATGCGGTTGGCCTTTTCGTTGAATACGGCCCAGGTAATCTCCCGCCGGTAATGCCGGGCCCGGGCGCTGGGCTCCACCAGCTCGAATTCGTGCCAGGTCACCCTGCGGGTTTCCGGCTGATCCGGGTTGATCTCAATCAGCGCGGAATCGTCCGGCCATTCCCGGGCGTTCCGCTCCAGCAGATGGACAATGGTCATGCTGTTTCTTCCTCCACTTCCAAATAAAGGCTAAGGGAAATCATACTCTCCCCGGCCGGGGAAAGCAAACAAAAAGCCGTAAAAAAACAATGGGCGGCGGAAATCAGCCGGCGGAAACCGGCGTCACCGTAATCCGGCTCAGCACCGCACCGACCTTTTCATGAAGCACGAGATCCGCCGAACCGTCAAAGGGCGTGGGATCCCGATTGATCAGGACGAGGTGCGATCCCCGGAAATACTGCAGCAGGCCGGCTGCGGGGTAAACGGTCAGACTGGTGCCGGCCACGATCATCAGATCCGCCTGACGGATCGCGCTGACGGCGCCGGAAAGCACAGCCTGATCCAGCCCCTCTTCATAAAGCACGACGTCGGGCTTGATCCGGCCGCCGCAGGTGCAACAGGGAACCCCTTTTGAATCCCGGATGTATTCCGGAGACCAGGATTTCCCGCAGCGCTCGCAGTAATTGCGCCAGACGCTTCCGTGGAGCTCAAAGACCTTTTTGCTGCCGGCTTTCGTGTGCAGCCCGTCGATATTCTGGGTCACGACGGCGGTCAGCCGCCCGGCCTTCTCCAGCTCAGCTAGCTTTCGGTGAGCCGCATTGGGCTCCGCGTCGAGAGCGAGCATTTTGTCCCGGTAGAAACGGAAAAACTCCTCCGGATGGCGGACATAGAAGGTATGGCTCAGGATTTCCTCCGGGGGCCAGGGATACTTCTGGTGGTACAGCCCGTCCACGGACCGGAAGTCCGGGATGCCGCTTTCCGTGCTGACGCCCGCTCCGCCGAAAAAGACGATTCTGCGGGATGCGTCGATCATTTCCTGCAGGTTCATGGGATCTCCTCCTTTATCCAGGTTTCCGCGGACGCAGTTTCCCGGGAAGACTGCTCTCCCGCGGCCGATTTCAGCGTTTCAGCCATTCCGGGACGGATTCGAGCTCGACGGTTTCCCCGGTGAGGGGATGCGTCAGCTTCAGATAAGCGCTGTGAAGCGCAAAACAGCGGGGAAACTCCTCCGGCCGCTCCGTGCCGTACAGAAAATCGCCGAGCACCGGGCAGCCGAGGGAGGCCAGGTGAACGCGAATCTGATGGGTGCGACCGGTTTCGAGCCGCAGGCGGACCAGCGCCGTTCCTTCCCGGACCTCCAGCACCCGGTACAGCGTCCGGGCCGGCTTTCCGTCCGGACGGATCTCCCGCCGGACGGAGGCGGCATCCTCCTTGCCGATGGGGGCGTCCACCACGCCCTCCGGCGGATCGGGAACGCCCTCGGTCAGAGCCAGATACTCCCGGACAAATCCGCCCGTATGCAGCAGGCGCTGCAGCAGATCCTGCGTATGGCCGTCCTTGGCGATGACCATCAGGCCTCCGGTCCCCCGGTCCAGACGGTTGACCGGGCGGTAAAAGAACCGTTCCGGCTCGCCCAGATAGCTGAAGACCGCGTTTTCCAGGGTGTTGTCCGGCCGGGCGGCACTGCTTTGGGAGGCGAGCCCCGCCGGCTTGTCGACGACAAGAAGGTACTGATCCTCGAAGGGTATTTTCAGCGGAATCGGGTAGGGCGCGGGAAGATAATCCGGCGATGCGGACGGCAGAATCACCTCAATCCGGTCCCCCGCGTGCAGGATGTCCCGCACTGTCCGCCTCTCCCCGTTGACCAGGATCCGGCCGTTCCATTTTGCGCTTTTCAGGGCGGACCAGCTCAGGTGCATGGAATTCAGCAGCACCTCCCGCAGGCGGCGCCCGTCCTCCTCCGGAAGTACGGTCCAGGTCTGCATCCGATCCCTCCCTGCCGGACGTGAAAAGACTGCATCTACCGCTTTCCCGCCGGTTTCCCTTTGTTTTCTGAGGTTGGAGAGATTATACACCCTTTCCGTGCAAAAAGCGAATGAAAACGGAGAAAAAACGTGACAGTGCTTGAAGATGAATGTATAATAAAACAGTTTGATGAAAGAAAATCCCGCTCCGGCGGGAGGAAGGGAATGACATTTTTTGAAGAAACTTCTCATTGGAAACGAGGCGGTGGCCTGGGGGCTGTATCATGGCGGCCTGCGGGTCATCAGCTCCTATCCGGGAACGCCGTCGACGGAGATTACGGAGTTCCTTTCCAAACATGACGATATCCATACGGAGTGGGCGCCGAACGAAAAGGTGGCCTGCGAAGCCGCCTTCGGAGCGAGCCTGGCCGGCGCGCGTTCCGCCTGTGCCATGAAGCACGTGGGGCTGAATGTGGCGGCGGATCCGCTGTTTACGCTGAGCTACACGGGTGTCACCGGCGGCCTGGTGATCTGTGTGGCGGACGATCCCGCCATGCATTCTTCCCAGAACGAACAGGACTCCAGGCACTATGCCATTGCGGCGAAGGTGCCGATGCTGGAGCCTTCGGACAGCGCGGAGGCTTATGCCTTCGCAAAATCCGCCTTCGCGCTGAGCGAGGAATACGATACGCCCGTGATTCTGCGGATGTGCACCCGAATCGCCCACAGTCAGTGCACCGTCGATCTTGGAGAACGGGAGAACACGCCGCTGAAGGAATATGTCAAGCAGCCGGCCAAGTATATTATGATGCCCGGATACGCGAAGGTCCGCCATCCCCTGGTGGAGCAGCGGACGGAGCGGCTGAAGGCCCTGGCGGAGGACTGCGCCTATAACCGCGTTGAAAACCATGGAAGCAAAATCGGAATCATCACCAGCGGCTGCAGCTACCTGTACGTGAAGGAAGTCTTCGGCGACAGCGTGTCCATTCTGAAAATCGGGATGCCCAATCCGCTGCCGGAAAAGCTGATCCGGGATTTCGCGGCCTCGGTGGAAAAGCTGTACGTGATCGAGGAGCTCGATCCGGTGATTGAGAACCATGTCCGGGCCATGGGCCTGGAATGCACGGGAAAGAGCCTGTTCAGCCCGCTGGGCGAATTCAGCCAGCAGACGATCCGGGAAGCTTTCCTCCGGGAGGGCGTCCGCTTCGGCGACGCGCCGGAGAAGCAGGGCGAGGCGCCGCAGGTGCCCGGCCGGCCTCCGATGATGTGCTCCGGATGCCCGCACAGGGGCATGTTCTATACCCTGGCGAAGAATCATATCACCGTGCTTGGCGATATCGGATGCTATACGCTGGGCGCGGTTGCGCCCCTGAACGCGCTGGATTCCACCCTGTGCATGGGCGCCAGCGTCAGCGGAATTCACGGCTTCAATCTGGCCCGCGGGGCGGAGACGGAGAAAAAGACCGTCGCGGTGATCGGAGACTCCACGTTTATGCATTCCGGCATGACCGGCCTGGTGAACATCGCCTACAACGCGACCAATTCCACGGTCATTATTCTGGACAATTCCATCACCGGAATGACCGGGCATCAGCAGAATCCGACCACCGGATACAATATCAAGGGAGATCCGGCCGCCAAGGTGGATCTGGAAGCCCTTTGCCGGGCGCTGGGAATCCGGCGGGTCCGGGTTGTGGATCCCTACAATCTAAAGGAATGCGAGGACGCCGTGAAGGAGGAGCTGGCGGCGGAGGAGCCCAGCGTCATCATTTCACGGCGGCCCTGTGTGCTGCTGAAATATGTGAAGCCGAAGGCGCCGCTGCGGGTGGATCCCGAAAAGTGCAGGAGCTGCAAGCGCTGCATGGGACTGGGATGTCCGTCCATTTCCATGAAGGACGGGAAGGCCCGCATTGATCAGACTCTGTGCGTAGGCTGCGGCGTATGCGCGCAGCTGTGCCCCTTCAGCGCAATCGGAGAGGGGGAGCGGAAATGAAAACGACAAGCATTATGATCGTGGGCGTGGGCGGCCAGGGAAGCCTGCTGGCCAGCAAGCTGCTGGGAAACCTGCTGACGGAAGAAGGCTATGATGTGAAGGTCAGCGAGGTTCACGGCATGAGCCAGCGGGGCGGCAGCGTCGTGACCTACGTCCGGTACGGAGACAGGGTTTATTCTCCCATCGTGACGGAAGGAGAGTGCGACTTCATCATCAGCTTTGAAAAGCTGGAGGGCGCCCGGTATGCAGGCTGCCTTCGGAAGGGCGGAAAGATTATTGTAAATACCCAGCAGATTGATCCCATGCCCGTGATCACAGGGGCGGCGGAGTATCCGGAAAATGTGCTGGAGGAGCTGAAAGCCCGAGGGTTTGACATCGATGATTTTGATGCGCTGACGCCCGCTCTGGAGGCCGGAAGCGCCAAATCGGTCAACATCGTTCTGATGGGCCATTTTGCCAGGCATTCCGGCATCCCGAAGGAAAAGTGGCTTGCCGCGCTGGAAAAGACCGTGCCGGCCAGGTTCCTGGAGATGAACCGGAAAGCCTTCGATCTCGGATACGGCGAATGAATCCATGAAGGCAGCTGTTCCTGATTGCGCGATCTCCACGGGATGGGGTATTTCATTCGGAGAGGGACGATTCTTATGAATTTTTTTCAGAAGGAAACGGAAACCATGCCGGTTTCCGAAATCAAGAAGCTGCAAAGCGAGAAGCTGGTTCGGCAGGTCCGTCATGTGTATGAGCATGTGGAGCCGTACCGCCGCAAGATGGATGAGCTGGGCGTGAAGCCGGAGGACATCAGGGGGATAGAGGATCTGCCCAAACTGCCCTTCGTGACGAAAAACGATCTGCGGGATGAATATCCGAAGGGGTTCCTGGCGGTTCCCGTGAAGGACTGCGTCCGGATTCACTCCACCAGCGGCACGACCGGCCGGCGGGTGGTGGCCTTCTATACCCAGCATGATATTGATCTTTGGGAGGAATGCTGTGCCCGGGCGATCGTCGCCGCGGGAGGCTCGAATGAAGACGTGGTGCAGGTGGCGTACGGATACGGCCTGTTTACCGGCGGCTCCGGACTGCACGGAGGAAGCCATAAGGTGGGATGCCTGACGCTGCCCATGTCCTCCGGAAACACGGACCGGCAGATCCAGTTCATGATGGATCTGGGGGCAACCTTTCTCTGCTGCACGCCCTCCTACGCGGCCTACCTTGGCGAGAGCCTGAAGGAGCGCGGGATTTCGCCGGATCAGAACCCCCTGAAGGCCGGGATCTTCGGTGCGGAGCCTTGGACGGAGGAGATGCGCCGGTCGATCGAGGAATCCCTGGGCATTAAAGCCTACGACATTTACGGACTGACGGAAACCTCAGGTCCCGGGGTGTCCTTCGAATGCTGCGAGCAGCAGGGCATGCACATCAATGAGGATCATTTTATTGCCGAGATCATTGATCCGGAAACCGGGGAGGTGCTTCCCGAGGGAAGCCGGGGCGAACTGGTCTTTACCAGCCTGGACAAGGAGGCCTTCCCGCTCCTTCGGTACCGCACAAGAGATATCTGCATTCTCAGCCGGAAAAAGTGTTCCTGCGGACGGACCTTTATCCGCATGACCAAGCCGATGGGACGCAGCGACGATATGCTGATCATCCGCGGCGTGAATGTCTTCCCGAGCCAGATCGAGACCGTGCTGCTGAAGGAGGGCTACAGCCCGAATTATCAGATTGTCGTGGATCGGGTCAACAACAACGATACCTTCGATATCCTCGTGGAGATGGATGAGGCCATGTTCGGCGATACGGTTTCCGCGATTACCGGAAGGGAGAAGTCGCTGATGGCGGCCATGCGCACCATGCTGGGCATCGGGCCGGCTGTGCATCTGGTGGCGCCCCATTCCATCCAGCGCAGCGAGGGAAAAGCGGTACGCGTGATTGACAAGCGCAAGCTGGTTACGGACAGCCAGTGGCTTGGGAAATAAAACAGAGAACCTGAAAAGCGAGTGGCGGCGCGGAGCGGAAAAGCCGGCGCCGTCCCGGGACAACGGGCGAACAGAAAGAAAGGAGAAAGACCGATGGCTCTGAACCAACTGTCTGTGTTTGTGGACAATACTCCGGGAGCACTTGCGGATATTGCGGAAGTGCTTGCCAACGCGGATATCAACCTCCGCGCGCTTTCCATCGCGGATACGGAACGCTTCGGGATCCTTCGGATGATCGTCAGTGACAACAAGATGGCGACGGCCGTCCTGAAAGGGAAGGGCTATATCGTGAAGGAAACGGAAGTGGTCGGCGTCAAGATCGGCGATCAGCCCGGAAAGATGGCGGAGGCGCTGAAGGTGCTGGATCTGGCGAAGATCAACCTGGAGTATCTCTATGCTTTCTGCGCCAGAACGGCCAGACATGCCTATCTGGTGATTCGTGTGGCGGATAATCAGAAGGCGGAGGAAGTGCTGACTGCCGCGGGATTCCATATGATTGAGGACTCGGATGTGGCCAAGCTGTAAGGCTGGCTGACAAAAGCAAAGGCCGGAACGGAGAGACGGAAACACGCCCCTCTGTTTCGGCCTGAGCATTTTGAACCCGGAACGAAGCCAAATACCGTGGGGTACCTGTTTCATGTACCCGGATCAAAAGAAAAAAAGCGGAGGGAGAAGTTCCCATGAGAATAGGTGCGCTGGAAGCCGGCGGAACGAAAATGGTTCTTGGCGTTTTTGATGAGGAAGGACATCTGCTGGAGGATACCAAGATGCCGACCAGATCCCCGGCCCAGACGATGCCGGAAATCATCAGCTGGTTTCAGGAGAAAAGGATTGAACGGCTGGGAATCGGAACCTTTGGCCCCGTGGATCTGAGAAAAACGTCTCCGGATTACGGAACCATCACCGCGACGCCGAAACTGGACTGGCGGAATTATCCGATGTATTCCACACTGGTGGGGGCGCTTCAGATCCCCTGTGCGATCGATACCGATGTCAATGCGGCTGCCCTGGCAGAGTGCCGCCTCGGAGCGGCCAGAGGGTGCGAAAACGCGGTTTACGTTACCGTAGGCACCGGGATCGGCGCCGGCGTCTGCGTGGGCGGGAAACCGGTGCACGGACTGATGCACCCGGAGGTGGGGCACATGCTGCTTCGCCCCAATGCAAACGATCCGCTGCCCGGAGGAATCTGCCCCTATCATGAGAGCTGCCTGGAGGGCCTGGCCTCCGGCCCGGCGATTGCAAAGCGGGCCGGTACGGGAGCGGAAAACCTGCCTGCGGATGATCCGGTCTTTACACTGGAGGCGGATTATCTGGCCCAGATGTGCGTGAACCTGATCGTCATCCTCAGCCCGGAAAAAATCGTGATTGGCGGCGGCGTGCTCGGACAGGAGCATCTGATGGAACGGATTCGCAAGGAAACGGTACGGCTGCTGGGAGGATATATTCAGGCGCCGGAAATCACTGCGCGGATTGAATCCTATATCGTCCTGCCGGCTCTTTACCCGATCAGCGGACTGATCGGCGCGTGGCTTCTGGCGAGGGATGAAGCCTGAGGATGAGGCCGGGGTCGGCGGTCGGCCGCCCCGGCCGCTCCGGGAGAAAACGCGAGCAGCCGTACATTTTACGGCTTTCGGGTTTTCCTCCGGACAGAAAGAAAAAAATCGAAAAAAATGATTGACAAACCTTTCCTGTTCGTGTATACTCACGTACGTCGCCTGCGGGGGAGACCGTGGGAAGGTTGCACCGGGGTGTAGCGCAGTCTGGCTAGCGCGCGTGCTTTGGGAGCATGAGGCCGGGGGTTCGAATCCCTTCACCCCGACTCGAACTCACTCCGGATTATGTGGCCCCGTGGTCAAGAGGCCTAAGACATCGCCCTTTCACGGCGGTAACTCGGGTTCGAATCCCGACGGGGTCACACTTTTCTTCCTGAACTGGTATGGGCCTTTAGCTCAGTTGGTTAGAGCGGCCGGCTCATAACCGGTTGGTCCCGGGTTCGAGTCCCTGAAGGCCCACAGTTCATCTGGCCCGGTAGCTCAGTTGGTTAGAGCGCCAGCCTGTCACGCTGGAGGTCGAGGGTTCGAGCCCCTTCCGGGTCGCCACCTTTCGCTTGAAAGGACAGGGACTCTCCCAAAGAGCTCCGTGCTGGCGTAGCTCAATTGGCAGAGCAGCTGATTTGTAATCAGCAGGTTGCGGGTTCGAGTCCCATCGCCAGCTCCACCCTTTGGATCAAGAGGGAAGTTTATATGGGTAGGTTCCCGAGTGGCCAAAGGGAGCAGACTGTAAATCTGCCGCGACACGCTTCGGTGGTTCGAATCCACCCCTGCCCACACATTCCATGCGGGAATGGCGGAATTGGCAGACGCGCATGATTCAGGTTCATGTGTGCAATACGCACTTGCAGGTTCAAGTCCTGTTTCCCGCACCACAGAACCCTTGAGAAATCAAGGGTTCTGCTTCTTTTTGGCAGCCTTCCACCCCAACCCCACCCCAACGGACCTGTAATTGGGGTGGGGTTGTATGCCATGGGACACGATTGGGTGAAATTTTCTGTTTTTGTTCATCGTTTTACAACCCGGCGATGAACTTTTCCATGCGGTTCGCGCTTTCCTTCTGCATGGTGGCGGTGACGTGTGCGTAGCGATCCAGTGTGAAAATGCCCGGCGTTCTGCTGGATCGTTTTTACGTCATCTCCAGCCCGGATCGAGCTGACCACATAGGTGTGCCTCAGATCGTGGAAGCGATGGGCGTCGATGCCCGCTGCCACCAGGATCTTGTGAAGAATCTTCCACGCGGTTGGCTGGGACAGGTGGCTGCCATCCGGATGCGTGAATACGAGGCCGGGGAAGCCGCCGTCGTCCCAGGCTGGTCCCATTGCCTCCCGCTGCGCTTCCTGATTCTGTTTATGCTTCTTCAGTACCTGGAAGACAGTTGGAGCGGGAGCGATGGTACGGGGCTTGCTGTTCTTCGGTGTCGCAAACCGGAAGACTTCGCCTTTCTTCCTCGGCTGAGCCAGCTGTTTGGTGACCCGGATCAGCCCGTTCTCGAAATCCACGCAGTCCCAGGTCAGCCCCAGCAGCTCGCCGGACCGCAATCCGGTAAAGATTGCGGTCACGATGAGCGCCTCGTGTTCATGACCTTTCAGAAAGGCCAGCAGCTTGGACAGCTCCGGTGTATCCAGCGGATGAATTTCCGCCTGTTCGATCCGGGGCAGGATGCAGTTATCCGACGGATTCTTGCTGAGATAACCGATCTTCACAGCCACATCCAGTGCCTTATGCAGGCAGCCGTGGATGTTCTTGATGGATTTCGGACTGAGGCCTTCCTCCCGCTTCCGGTTGTACAGACGCTGAATCATGGGCGTCCGGAGCGCTGACAGTTTGACGTCTCCGAGGGCAGGGACGATGTGTACCCGGATTTGCATTTCGTAGGTATCCGCAGTGCCCAGCTTCACATTTCCCAGGTAATCCCGATGCCACATGTTCAGCCATTGGCCAAGGGTCAGGCCACTGTCCTCTCTGTAATCACCATGGTCGATGGTGACGGATACTTCGGTCAGCTTCTTCCGGACTTCCGCCTGAGTTCTACCATAAACCGAATGCCGTTTCCCATCGACACAGTATCGGGCCTCCCAGCTTCCATCGGCCCGTTTTCGAATCGTTCCTTCGCCGTTAGCACGCTTTCTTGCCATTGTTTTCTCCTTTCGACAGCCAATCCAGGAGAGCCTGACGGGCGATCACGATCTTTTTGCCAGCATGGATGCTCGGAATCTGATTCTCCCGAATAAGTTGGTACATCGTTGGCCTGCTGATACCGATCAGCTCCGCTGCTTCCCGGACGGACAATGTCATCTTCGTGCCCGGCGATGATTGCTGAGGTATGCTGTTGTCAAGGTGCTCTGGCTCCTGCAGAGCCGCGGTGCTGTCCAGCCTGCGGAGAACCTCGTCCACAACCTGGTGTACCTGCTCTTCAGTATATAGCCTGTTTCTCATCATGGCAATATCCTTTCATGCTTTAAAGTGATGCAAAACTGTAAACTATTTCTTTCCCGAATGCTCCTGCCGTTTTGTTACCGGTTAGAATCCGATTTTTAACGGGGATGATTCATTCTTCATCTCCCGTCTGAACAAGCCACGAAAAGCCCTGCTCTGGAAGGCTTTCTGACAGGCTAACCGGTAACAAATTACGTGCGTTTCATTTGCTTTCGCTGATAGTAGCTGCGCTGTTTGACCCGGTTGCGGAGTCGCTCGTGAAGAGGTTTGCAGTGCGGGCAGTATCGCTGTCGACCGCTGTTGGGGATGAAAGCTCCTCCGCACCAGGCGCAGGTTCTTTCATTTGGCCGGGTCACATCTTCTTCCCGAAGCAGTTCTGTCCAGATGATCCGATTCAATTCCGGATTGATGGGCAGCACGCATTCCAGAAAATAATCGCAGTCAATAGCGCCGTCGTGAATCGTCGGATACCGGGGATTGATGATGGTGCACTCTCCATCCTCAATACATTTCCCACCGATGTAATTGCAGCATTCTCCATGCGCCAGAGTTCTGACATTCCGGATTAACATGTTGTTCATTCGTTTGGACTCTCCTCGTTTACATTCATCTTCCATCATGATCTGGCTGTGTGTCCGATTACACAGTCAGGAACAGTTGCGGCGCTGCTCTGCGTTCGGATCATGCTTCGCGGCTGCATGACGCAGAGCAGTGTTTATCTGAACGCACAGGATAGCTTTTCCTGTACGGGAAGTCATAGAGGCAATTCGTATGACTTTGGCTTCCGCTGACACCATATCACATGGCTTCCAAAATCGTTTTCATGTTTTGAAAACTTCAGAAAGCGTTGCAGCGTAAGGCTTTGTTGGCATTTTTGCGTCTGGCTAAATTTCTGAAATGACGGTTTTACTGGGGTTCCCGGGCCAAAAGATTTCACGAAATGAAATTTATTTTTTCAGAAGACCGTCTTCATGCTCTCCTGAAAACAGCCCCGGAGAATAGTAGTTATCCCGAAAAAAGTATTATCCCGAAGAGAGAAGCAGAACCCTTGTCCCATAAGGATTCCTTGCAAAATTCTTCGGGATAATATTTTGAGGTTCAGG
>CACYWL010000018.1 GCA_902778055.1 uncultured Eubacteriales bacterium
CCGCATGGCCTGGGCTTCGCCCTTGGTGGCCAGGGTCATGGTGATCGCGGCGGTCAGCGTGGTCTTGCCGTGGTCCACGTGGCCGATGGTGCCGATGTTAACATGGGGTTTAGTCCGCTCGTACTTTCCTTTAGCCATTGGAATCTCCTCCTTAAATGTCTCGCTCAAAAGCGAAGTTTTTTTGCTTCCGAGCCGTAGATGCGGAAATGGAGCAGGTGATGGGAATCGAACCCACGTGGCCAGCTTGGGAAGCTGGAGCTCTGCCATTGAGCTACACCTGCATGAACCGCACCACAAGCCCCTGAAGACCTGCGAACGGAAACATTTTATCCGCTTTTCCCTTCCCTGTCAAGCCTTTTTCTGTTTATCCGCTTCGCTCTGTACTTTTTCTGTTTTTCAGCTTTCCTGTGCTGCCTTTTTCCCGGTGCTGCGGCGGGGCGGGCATCTCCGCCCGCGGAGCTTTTCAGCCCGCGGGCGCTGTGCTCCGCGGTCAGACCAGCTGTTTCCGGGCGCTGTCGATGGCCGCCTGCACCTGCTCCGGCGCAGGTGCGCCGGGAATATTCCTCTTTTCCACGCAGGCCTTCATGCTCAGATCTCCGAACACATCCTGCTCAAAGGCGGGATGGAAGCTCTTCAGCTCCTCCAGCGTCAGATCCAGCAGCGCCTTGTCCTCCGTCAGGCAATGGGCCACCAGTTCCCCCACCACCTTGTGCGCGTCCCGGAAGGGAACGCCCTTCCGGACCAGGTAGTCCGCGCAGTCCGTCGCGTTGGTGAAGCCGCCGGAGGCGCCCTTCTCCATCACATCCTTCCGGAATGTCACGGTTTTCAGCATCGCGGTGAACACCGTCAGGCTTTTCACCAGCGTATCCCGGGCGTCAAAGAAGGACTCCTTGTCCTCCTGCATGTCCTTGTTGTAGGCCAGCGGAATTCCCTTCATCACCGTCAGCAGACCCATCAGGTCGCCGTAGACCCGCCCCGTCTTCCCCCGGATCAGCTCCGCCACATCCGGATTCTTTTTCTGGGGCATGATGCTGGAGCCGGTCGCAAATCCGTCGTCCATTTCCACAAACCGGAACTCGTTCGTATTCCAGAGGATCAGCTCCTCGCAGAAGCGGCTCAGGTGCATCATGCAGATGGACGCAGCCGAAAGATAATCCAGCAGGAAATCCCGGTCGGACACGCCGTCCAGGCTGTTCTCGGAAATACGGCTGAAGCCCAGCAGCTCCGCCACCCTTTCCCGGTTCAGGGGATAGGTGGTTCCGGCCAGCGCCCCGGAGCCCAGGACCATCACATCCGCAGCCTCGCCGGCCCGGCGGAAGCGCTCCCGGTCCCGCAGAAACATCTGGACATAGGCCGTCAGGTGATGGGCCAGGGTGATGGGCTGAGCCTTCTGCAGGTGCGTATATCCCGGCATGACCGTATGCAGGTTTTCCTGCGCGGTATCCAGCAGCACCTGCAGGAGCTCCTTCAGCAGATCCTCCGTCTCCCGGCAGGCCTTCCGGGCATACATCCGGGTATCCAGCGCCACCTGATCGTTCCGGCTCCGGCCGGTATGCAGGCGCTTGCCGGCCTCCCCGATCCGCTCCGTCAGCAGGGACTCCACGTTCATGTGGATGTCCTCGGAATCGGTCTGCCAGGTGATCTTCCCTTCCCGGGCATCCTCCAGGATGCCCTTCAGCCCGGCCACAATTTTCTCCGCGTCCTCCCGCGGAATGATTCCCTGCTCACCCAGCATGGTCGCATGGGCGATGGAGCCCTGAATATCCTGCTCAAAAAGGCGCTGGTCAAAGGAAATGCTGGAATGAAAATCATCCACCAGCGCGTCCGTGGCCTTGCCGAACCGTCCTGCCCAAAGCTTCATGTATCCGTCGGTCCTTTCCCTGTATTCAGCTCAGTTCTTTTCCAGCGTGCAGCCGCCGATGAATTCCCGCAGCAGGCTCAGCGGCGGAATCTCGTCCAGCAGCTCCTTCTCCACGTCCGGCAGATAGTTCAGCGTCTTGATCAGCCGCCGGGCCAGCAGATAGTTGGGGGAAGATTCCGGAATCTCCCGGAGCATTTCGTACACATAGCCCTTCAGCACCGGAAGCTCGTAGTGCAGCGCAGTGTTGAACATGCTGTCGGCATTCTCCTGATAGGGGAAAATCCACTTTTCCTCGCCCCTGCGGACGCTTCCCCACATGGACAGGGTTTCCTCCGGGTCGGTGCCGCGGAACAGATAGTCCCGAACCACCCGTCTGAGCAGCCGGACATCCGTGGTGCGGATGCGGTTGTGATCGTCCAGGTTCAGGCAGGTCAGCGCGGACACAAAGACCCGATAGACCTCCTCCGGCGGGAACAGGGAGGAAATATCGGGATTCAGCCCATGAATGCCCTCCAGAATCAGCACCTCGTCGGGCCGCAGGGTGACCGTCTGAGCGGCCTCCACCCGCTTTCCCCTGGCGAAGTCGAAGGCCGGCATCTCCACCGTCTCCCCGCTCAGCAGCGCATTGATCTTTTCCGCCATCAGGGCAAAGTCCACGGCCTCGGGGGACTCCAGATCCGTGATTCCATCCTCCCCGGGAAGAATCTGATCCCGGTCGAAGTAGAAGTCATCCATCGAAATCCGCCTTGCGGGATGACCCTGCACCTGAAGATGAACGGCCAGCCGGCCGGCGAAGGTGGTCTTTCCGCTGCAGGAGGGCCCCGCCACCAGCACGATATGCTTGTACTCCCTGCTGATCCGGGCCGCGATCTCGCTGAGCGCGCCCTCATGCAGGGCCTCGTTCACGCGGATAAAGTTCCGGAGCCTGTGCTGATCTATCATCGCAGAAACATCCGTCACGTTCCGGATTCCCAGGATATCGCACCACCGGGCGCTCTGCTGGAAGATCGCCAGATGCTTCGGCCGGTACAGGTAGGGCGCCGCGTGGTCATGATCCGCGCCCGCCGGCAGCTGAAGCACGAAGCCGCCCCGAAGTTCAAACAGGGTGAACACCTTCACGTATCCCGTGGAAGGGGTCATGGCGCCGTAGAAGTATTCCCACATGCCGTCAATGGAATACATCGTGAAGTACGGAAGCCGGCGGCGCTCCAGCAGCTCGACCTTATCGGGCTGCTGCTCCTCCGCAAAGTAGTCGATGGCTTCCTCCAGGGTCCACCGTTTCTTTTCGAAGGGGAGATCCTGCGAGATGATGCGCCGCATCTCGTTTTCGATCCGGACGATGTCCTGGCGGTGCAGCATCCGCCCGGGCAGCCGGACGAACACGCCGTATCCTACGGAATACTCGATGCGCACCTGCTCGTAGGGAAAAAGGTGCTTCAGCGTCAGCAGCATCACGAAGCGCAGGGAGCGCTCATAGATGCGCCGGCCCTCCTCATGATCGAGGGTCAGCGGGGTGATCCCGCAGTCCTCCCGGATCGGCTCTCCCAGCTCCACGGCCATGCCGCCCTTCAGCGCGGCCAGCGTCCCGGCGGGAAAGGCATCCAGCGCCTTCAGGCAATCCTGTACGCTCGTTCCCTGCGGCAGTTCGGCTTCCCTGGTTCCGTAATGAATCCTCATGAAGCAGCCTCCTTCTGTTTGGTCGGTTGTTCCTCTGCTGTGCCGGGATCCGCCGCCTGCTGCGCCTGCCTCTGCTGCGCCTGGAACTGTTTGGTATGTACGTAGGCGATATGGGCATGATTCGCGGGCGCCACGGAGCAGCGCATCAGCAGCTGCCCCTCCTCCCCGTCCGCGCGCAGCGCCAGCCGGAGGAGCATCCTTCCGTGGTTTCGGCATTTCCCGATCGAGATATATTTATCCGGGCTCTGCAGTACATATTCGCCGTCCAGCGCCAGAATCCTGCCGCAGCGGGGACAGGCCGGCTTCTGCGCGGCCTCGCTCTCCAGCGCCGCCTGAACCGAGGGAAAAGCGAGCGCAGCGGATCTGGCCCGGCTCTTCCGCGGCTTGTGAATCAGGGATCTGGGCGCCTGCACATGCTCCAGCGCCGCGGACGGATCCGGCAGGGTCTGAAAGACCAGCGCCGTATACCAGGCGTCGTTTTTCGCATTGTGGAAAGCCATGCTTTCGTCCGGCTCGATCCGCATCATTTCCATGGCCTTCTTCAGGGAAGGCCGGTCCTTCAGCTGATGCACCTGGGCGAACAGCTTCTGAATGTCGCACAGCGGAGCCAGGGGAATATCCCCGCATTCAAAAAAGTCAATGTTCTGCTGCAGCACGGAAACGTCATCGCATCCCCAGGTCAGCAGCACATAGTCCTCCCCGCACCAGGCCGCGAACTGCTCCAGTGCCTCCCGGAAAGCCGGCGCCCCGGCCAGCTCCTCCGGTCCCAGCCCGGTCATCCGGCGGATCCGGGGATGAATCTGAATATAATGGGTCGGAGCGATCGGCAGGGAGAGCGCCTCTGCAATCTGCAGGCTGTCATCCAGTTTCACCGCGCCGATCTGGATCATTTCAAAAATCAGTCTGTCTCCCACCTGCCTGTAGGCGGAACTCTGCCAGGACAGCGGCTGGTTCCACTCCAGGTCCAGGACAATATAGTGCATCGAAGTTTCATTCTCCTTTGATGATCAATTCCTTCAGGCCTCGCGGCTTTCCCGCGTCTCCCGGGCCAGTATACGGGAGCGCCGCTTTTTTTGCAAGCATTCCGCTCAGTTCCCGGCCGCGCCTGCTCCGGCCAGCGCCCCCGTCGAAAACGCAATCTGCAGGTTGTAGCCTCCCGTATGGGCATCCACGTCCAGGATCTCTCCCGCAAAATACAGTCCCCGGATCAGCCGGCTCTCCATCGTTCCGGGATCCACCTCCTTCACGCAGACACCGCCCCGGGTGACCACCGCCTCCTCCGCGGGCCGGGTCCCGGAGATTCTCAGCGGCAGATGCTTCAGGCTCCTCAGCAGGCTTTCCCGCTGGGCCCCGGTAACCTGGCTGCACAGAAGGTCCTCCGGCCATCCGCACAGGGCGGGGAAAACCTCCGCCAGGCTGGCGGGCATCAGCGTCTGCAGGATGTTTCTGGCCTGCTTCCGGCCCCCGTTTTTCAGCTCCCTGCAAAGCCTGGCGTCCAGCTGGTCCGGTGTCAGCCCCGGCTTCAGGTCCAGCTCCAGCTCCGCCTTTCCTCCGTCCTCCGGCAGATGGCAGCTGGCCTCCAGGATCAGCGGGCCGGAAAAGCCGAAATGCGTGAACAGCATCTCTCCCAGCTCGGTATACAGCGTCTTTTTTCCGCAGCGCATCGTCAGCCGTACGTTTTTCAGGCTCAGCCCCTGCAGCGCCGCCGGCCAGGCCTCCGCGGCACACAGTCCGATCAGGCTCGGGCGCAGCGGAATCAGGGTATGCCCCGCCTCCTCCGCCATGCGGTATCCGTCCCCGGTGGAGCCTGTGGCGGGATAGCTGATTCCCCCGGTGGCCAGGATCACCGCGTCCCCGCGGAGCTCCGTCCCGTCCGCGAGTACAATTCCGGATGCCCTCCGCTGCCCCGCTGCCCCCGTCTCCGTCCGCAGGCTCCTCACCTCCCGGTGATACAGGAAGCGCACGCCCTGCCTTTCGCAGAGGCTGAGCAGCGTCCGGGTAACGTCGCTGGCCTTCATGGAGGCCGGATAGGCCCGTCTTCCCCTCTGCACCTCCACAGGGCATCTGTTTTCCTCCAGAAGGGCGATCATGTCCTGGGGGGAGAAATGGCTCAGGGCGCTGTAAAGGAAGCGGGGATTTCTGGGCACCTCCCGCAGAAATTCCTCCATCGTGCAGTCGTTCGTCACATTGCAGCGGCCTTTTCCGGTGATGTAGATTTTCTTTCCCGCCTTTTCGCCGTGCTCCAGCACGGTAACCTTCGCGCCGTACCGGCTTGCGAAAACAGCCGCCATCAGACCGGCCGCTCCGGCCCCCACAATCAGTATTTCCGCCATGTTTCCTTTCCCGCCTTCTCCCGGAGCCGCTCCGGTTCCTTCAAAAGAACCCGGAGCAGGCCTCCCTGCGTCCGGGTTCCTTCCGTTCTTCCTTCAGATTATTTCACGACAATATTCACGATCCGGCCCTTGACATAAATCTCCCGGATCACGGTTTTTCCGCTCATGGCCGTCTGCACGTTCTTCATGGCGTGCGCCTTCTCCAGCACGGAATCCTGCTCCTCGTCCACGGCGATTTCCACGGTGGCCCGAACCTTTCCGTTCACCTGCACGGGAATCTGGATCGTATCCTCCCGGATCTTGTCCTCCTCCCAGGCCGGCCAGGGCTCCCGCGCCAGGCTTTCCCCATGGCCGAAAATCTCCCAGATTTCCTCGCCCAGATGCGGGCAGATGCAGGAAAGCATCTTTACAAAGCTCTCCGCGTAGGCCTTCGGACAGCTGCCTTTCTTGTAGCAGGCATTGACGAAGATCATCATCTGGCTGATCGCGGTATTGAAGCCGAGGTTCTCGAAATCCTGCGTGACCTTTTTCACCGTCTGGTGGTACACCCGGTCCAGCTCGCCGTCCGACTCCGCCGTCAGGTTCTCCTCCTTCGTGAAGAAGGTCCAGACCCGGTTCAGGAAGCGCCTCGCGCCTTCGACCCCCTGGGGGCTCCAGGGCTTGGAAACCTCCAGCGGACCCATGAACATTTCATACAGCCGCAGGGTATCCGCACCGTAATCCCGGACGATATCGCTGGGGTTGACCACATACTGGGGGAAGCGCTTTCCCATCTTGATGCCGTTCTCGCCCAGGATCATTCCCTGGTGAACCAGCTTCCGGAAAGGCTCTTCCACCGGGCTGATTCCCTTGTCATACAGGTAGCGGTTCCAGATCCGGCTGTACATCAGATGCCCCACCGCGTGCTCCGGTCCGCCGATGTACAGGTCCACCGGCAGCCAGTGCTTCAGCAGCTCCGGATCCGCGATGGCCTGGCTGTTGTGCGGGTCGATGTACCGCATGTAATACCAGCTGGATCCCGCGGAACCGGGCATGGTGGAGGTTTCCCGGGTTCCCTTCACGCCGTTGCGGTCATATTTTTTCCATTCCTCCGCGTTTTCCAGGGGGGCCTTTCCGTTTTTGCTTTTGTAATCCTCCAGCTCCGGAAGCTCCAGCGGCAGCTCCTCATCCGGGAGAACATACAGCCCGCCGTCCTCCGTATGCACGATCGGCACGGGCTCTCCCCAGTAGCGCTGACGGGCGAAGATCCACTCGCGGAAATGATAGTTCACCGTCCGCTTCGCCACACCCATTTTTTCGAGCTTGCAGGTAATGGCCTCCTTGGCCTCCTCGGCGGTCAGTCCGTCAAACTCCCCGGAGTTGATCAGCCTGCAGCCCTTTCCGAGATAGTCTTGCTTCTCAAAGGCGCGCTCGGAACAGTCCCTTCCGGAGATGACCTGAATCATGGGAATCCCGTGGGCCTGCGCGTACTCAAAGTCCCGCTGGTCATGGCTGGGCACGGCCATCACCGCGCCTGTGCCGTAGCTGGCCAGCACGAAATCGCCGATAAACAGCTCCGCTTCCCTTCCGTTCACGGGGTTGATGCACTTCACGCCCTCCAGGCGGCATCCGCTCTTGCCCCGGTTCAGTTCCGTCCGGTCCATATCGTTTTTCTTCCGGGTCTCCTCGATATAGGCCTTCACTTCCTCCTGGTTCCGGATCCTGGGCATCAGATCCTGCACCAGCTGTCCGTCCGGCGCCAGCACCATGAACGTAATGCCGTAAATGGTTTCGATGCAGGTGGTGAAGATGCTGAACTCCCCGCCGCCCACGATCTGGAACCTGACCTCCACGCCCTCGGATTTGCCGATCCAGTGGCGCTGCATATCCTTGGTGCTCTCCGGCCAGTCAATCTTCTCCAGGCCCTCCAGCAGCTTCTCCGCGAAGGCCGGCTGATTGATGACCCACTGCTTCATGTTCTTCCGAACAACGGGATACCCGCCCCGTTCGCTTTTCCCGTCGATGACCTCGTCGTTGCTCAGCACGGTGCCCAGTTCCTCGCACCAGTTCACGGGCATATCGATATACTGGGCATACCCGTCCAGATACAGCTGCTTGAAGATCCACTGGGTCCATTTGTAGAATTCGGGATCGCTGGTCGCAATCATTTTGCTCCAGTCATAGTCAAACCCCAGCTCCCGCAGCTGCTTGCTGAAGGTCTCGATATTATGCTTCGTAAAGCCTTCCGGGTGGTTTCCCGTGGAGATGGCGTACTGCTCCGCCGGCAGCCCGAAGCTGTCATAGCCCATGGGATGCAGCACATTGTACCCCTGCATTCTTTTCATCCGGCTGACGATGTCCGTCGCGGTATAGCCCTCCGGATGCCCCGCATGCAGGCCCACGCCGCTGGGATAGGGGAACATGTCCAGCGCGTAGAATTTCGGCCTGGAAAAATCCCATACGTCCGTCCGGAAGGTCTGATGCTCCTCCCAGTAGCGCTGCCATTTGGGTTCAATGACTCCGGGGTCATAATTACGTTCCATCCTGACTCACCCGATCCTTTCCGAAAACAATGGCACGAGTATAGCACGATCCGTGCAAATAGAAAAGCATTTTTACGCCCCGCGGTATGAAAAGCCGAGCATCGTGATATCGTCGAACTGCTCCGCCCGGCCCGCAAAGGCCTCCACATCCCGGAGCACCGCCCGGAGCGTCTCCTCCTCGGAAGCGTCCTTCAGCCCGTTCAGCGCGTCCGTAAGCCGCTCCAGTCCGTAGGCCTCCTCCGTTTCGCTGATCGCCTCCGGGATGCCGTCGGTATAGACAAACAGCCGGTCTCCCGGGTTCAGATCCATCTCGTACTCCTTCACGGGCACCCCCTCCAGGACCGCCAGTGCCATGCCGTGCGGATCCCTGAAAACCTCATAGTTTCCGCCGGCGCGCAGGAGAATCGGGTATTCGTGGCCGGCATTGGCGCAGCGCATCTTTCCGGTCCGCAGATCGATGATTCCCAGCCACACGGTCACAAACATTTCGGCTTCGTTTCCCTCGCACAGCGTATCATTCACCCTGGAGAGGATCTGCTTCGGCGACAGGCCGGAACGGGCCGCATTTTTGATCGTCGTTTTGGACTGCATCATGAACATGGCGCCCGGTACGCTCTTGCCGGATACATCCGCGATGACCAGAGCCATTCTGTCGATATCCAGGAAGAAGAAGTCATAGAAATCCCCGCCCACTTCCCGGGCCGGATCCATCAGGGCATAGATTTCGAATTCGCTGCGGGGAAAGCTGAAGTTTTTCGGCAGGGCGGACTCCTGGATCGCGGATGCCAGTTTCAGATCCTTCTCCATTCTCCGCTCCGCCTCGTCGATGTATCCCTTCAGCGCGTCCACGGTCCGGTTGATATCATCCGACAGTTCGGCAAACTCCAGGGAGGTTCGCACGGAGACCTTTTCCTCCAGATCGCCGGCGGTGATTCTGGCCAGGGATCGGTTCACTTCCCTCAGCTTCTGCACGACGATTTTTTCCACCATCAGGGAGATCAGCAGGTAGAGCGTGCTGAAAATCAGGATGTTGGAGAAGATCATATCGTAGATCATGAACTCTCCGCTGGTGCGGGCCAGGGCGGCGTAGCTCCAGCAGATCAGACAGTACCTGTCCGTCAGCGGAGTACAGACAAAAACGGCTTCCTCGTCTCCCGTCCACTTCAGGCGGCCGGTAAACGCATCCCGGCCCCGGCGGGCAAGCAGAAAATCCAGTTCCTCCTGCTTCAGCCTGATCTCTTCGGATTCCCCGCCGACGGGCCGGAGGAGCAGGGAGTCTTCCGTATCCAGCAGCAGAGTGGCGGAATCATACTCCCCGGAGACCAGGCTCTGGTTATTCAGCACCGCTTTCATCGCCTCGATATCGTTTCCCAGATCCCGGAAATAATACTTCAGCTCTTCCGTTTTGTTTTCCAGCTCCCGCTTCTGTCTCTGTGCGGAAAGCTGGAGCTGGCTCCCGTAGCCGACCAGTACGCTGAGGACAAAGAGAATGACCGTCACCGTCAGGAGGCCCCGGCGGAAATGGGCAAACACCGGCGTCCTTTCCTCCGGCTGCAGCGCGCTCTTCCCCGGCCGGTCATGGGACCGCCGCTGAACCGCCAGCACGCAGAGGGCCACGCCCAGCGCGGTGAATACGATCATCGGAATGGAGCAGACCTGAACCACATAATAGGCCATGTCAAACGAATCACGGTTCGTCAGCAGCACGGCATACATATGGAAAACCTCCATGGTGGCCCCGGTCATAAAGGCCTGCGCGGGGAGCGGTGTTTTCCTTTCGTAAACCCAGAGATGCATCGCGGCCGCCAGAAAACCCGCCAGCGCCGTGGACAGCCCGCACGCGACCCGGGTGAAGGAGCCGATCTGCCAGAACTCCCCGATCAGGTAGCGCTCCACGCCTCCGATCAGCCCCGCCAGAATGCCGGAGAGCGGATCGAAGAGGAGCCCGGCGGCCAGCGGGCCGATATCCCGGACATTGAGCATCATCAGGCCGTACTCGATGCCCAGATGATTCGAGGCAATGCAGCACAGCCCGAAAAACACGCCTGCCGCGACCCTGAGCGGAAGAGTTTTCTCCCTCTTCTGCCAGAAGCGCCAGGCCAGCGCCGTTGCCGCGACGTACATCGCCACGGCGGCGCTCATTTTCAGAATCATTACCAGGGTCTCCGTGTCCATGAGCCGCCTCTCCTTTGTCCGCGCCGTTCCTACGGGATCAGAAGACAAACAGGTAGATTCCGATCCAGTGGGCCAGCGCGCCGAACAGCACGAAAAAATGCCAGATGAAATGCGCGCCCCTGGTTTTTTTCGCGAAGGGTATAATTCCCAGGGTATAAATCACGCCGCCTCCCAGGGTGGCATACAGCAGCGGACGGTTCGTCCGGAACATCCCGGGCAGAAAGCACAGTCCGCTCCATCCCAGCACGATGTACAGCGTCATATGCAGGGCCTTCAGGCGCCCCGGACCGAAAACGGAAACCAGCGTAATGCCTGTCACAATGATCACCCACTGGGCAATGCACAGCGCGATCCCAGCCGTATTTCCCCAGTAAACCAGCCACAGCGGCGTAAAGGTCCCGCCGATGAGCAGATAGATGGACAGATAGTCAAACCTTCTCCACAGTCGCTTCACCCGGCTGCCCCAGCGGAAGGAATGGTACAGGCAGCTCATCAGGAAGAGCAGGAAGAGGCAGGCCCCGTACACCGCCGCGGAGAAGACCTTCATCCCCGTGTCGGCCTTCAGCAGAAGGAGCACCGTACCCGCCGCGCTGGCCAGGGCGCCCACCCCGTGAACCACGGCGTTCCCGACCTCCTCGAGAACGGTTCTCCGGGGCGGTTCGTTCGCTGCGATCCTTTTCATTGCATGCAGGCCTTTCTTCGATCAGACTGACCGGATTATACCCAATTTCCGGAGGAAAAGCAAACGGCCCCGGCATAAAACAGCCCCCCTCCTTGCAGAGGGGGGCGGGGAATCCGGATTCGTCACACGCAGCCGTGGGCCAGCATGGCGTCCGCCACCTTCAGGAAGCCGGCAATATTGGCGCCGACAACATAGTTGTCCTTCGCGTCATACTCCTCGGCCGCGCTGTCGATCGCGGCAAAAATATTTTCCATGATGCCCTTCAGCTTCGCGTCCACTTCCTCAAAGGTCCAGGAAAGCCGCTGGCTGTTCTGGCTCATCTCCAGCGCGGAGGTGGCCACGCCGCCGGCGTTGGCTGCCTTGCCGGGGGCAAACAGGACGCCCGCCTTCTGCAGGGCCAGGGTCGCCTCATAGGTGGTGGGCATGTTCGCGCCCTCCGCCACGGCCAGAACGCCGTTGCTGATCAGGGCCTTCGCGCCTTCCTCATCCAGCTCGTTCTGGGTGGCGCAGGGCAAGGCGATGTCGCATTTCACGGTCCAGATTCCGCGGAAGCCTTCCGTATAGACCGCGCCGGGAACCCGCTCCGCGTACTCGCGGATGCGGCCGCGCTCCACTTCCTTGATCTGCTTGACCACGTCCAGACGGATGCCGTTCGCGTCATAGACATAGCCGTTGGAGTCGCTCATGGCAACCACCTTGCCGCCCATCTCGGTGATCTTCTGCGCGGCATAGATGGCGACGTTTCCGCTGCCGGAGACAACCACCGTCCTGCCGGCCACCTCCAGGCCGTGCTTCTTCAGCATCGCCGCGGTCAGATAGCACAGGCCGAAGCCGGTGGCTTCCTTCCGGGCCAGGGATCCGCCGTAGCTCAGCCCCTTGCCGGTCAGCACGCCCTCGTAAAGGCCGGTGATCCGCTTGTACTGCCCGTAGAGGAAACCGATTTCACGGGCGCCGACGCCGATATCCCCGGCCGGCACATCCGTGTCCTTGCCGATATACTTGTACAGCTCCGTCATGAAGCTCTGGCAGAAGCGCATCACCTCGTTGTCGCTCTTGCCCTTGGGATCGAAATCGCTGCCGCCCTTGCCGCCGCCGATGGGCAGACTGGTCAGGCTGTTCTTCAGCACCTGCTCGAAGCCCAGGAACTTGATCACGCTCAGGTTTACGCTGGGGTGCAGCCGCAGGCCTCCCTTGTAGGGGCCGATGGCGTTGTTGTACTGCACGCGGTATCCGCGGTTGACCTGCACCTTTCCCTGATCATCCACCCACGGCACCCGGAAAAGAATCGCCCGATCCGGCTCCACAAAGCGCTCCAGCAGCCCCTTGTCCTCGTATTCGGGGTGCTTGTCAAAGACGGGGGACAGGGCCTCCAGCACTTCCTTCGCCGCCTGCAGAAATTCCTTTTCATGAGCATTCCTTTTTTCCAGATCCGCATAAACTCGGGCTACATACGCATTCATGGGCTTTCCTCCTTACGCTTCTTTCCCAGGCGTCCTCCGCCTGCAACGGGGATTATTATGAAAAGCGAAGCCTCCAAAATCAAGCGTTTTTCTGTTCTTCCCGTGTTCTTTTGCGACCGGGGAGCGCGGTTTCCGCGGAAGGCCCGGGCGGGATTCCGGGAACGGAAATGCGGTTTGACCGGAAGCGGGCCGGGCGATATAATCATTCCGAAGCGCGCCGGGGAGGTGGAAGCATGGTTCCCTTTGGGCTTTTTTATCTGGATAAGGAAAAGGACATACAGGTGGAGCTGTTCCTGGAAAAGGAGGAGATCAGCTATGTTCTGCGCACGCCGAACCACGGCACGGGCAATCTGATCACCAACCTGGCCCTTCTCTGCCGTCTTCCGCTGGACACGGATCCGGACGGCCTGAAGGTGATCCGGGGGAAGCTGCCCTGCTATATTGACGGCCAGAACCGGGTGCTCTACGTATTCCGGCTTCTGGACACCAAGATTGCGAACATCTATCCGGACGGGCGGATCGAGCGGAAGGCCTCCATTCCCGCCATCGCCAAAACGCTCATGAGCCAGACGAAGGACTATCGGCTGAGCTTCCGGCAGACCGTCGTGAAAACCTATATCTTCCGGGAATGCAAGTTCCGGACGGATCTTCACACCCATATGAACGCAAATCTGGATCCGGATCTGCTGATCGCGCTGGGCATCCATCATCAGATCCGTTATCCCCTGTATTATATCCGGAAGCTGGGTCTCCGCTGCTCTCCCGCGCAGGAGCAGCTGCTGGCGCGGCGCCGTTCCGCCGTGGCGGAGGCCTTCCGGGATTCCCCGCTGAAGGGAAAATATCTGGACCGGAAAATCAACGACTCCGTTTTTCTGAATTTTGCCTCCCTGATTCTGGAAAACCCGGAGAACGCCTCCTGGAATCTGCCGCGGATCCGCGCCTCCCTGGCCGTCATGAAGGACGGGCAGGCCGTCTTTACCAATCTGGAAAAGGTCTATCTGTACCGCTACGTCTTCTGCAAGGGGGTGCCGAGCGAGGATCCGATCGCCCTCTCGGGGGCGGAAAGCATTCCGGATGAGGATATCGTCACGGCGCTGCGCCGGATGGCGGAGGATCGAAAGCATCCGGTTTTCGGAAGCAACACGCTGCTGGAGGACAAGCTGCTCTGGATCGCGCGGAGCTATGCGGCCCGGGGAATTGACTACGCCGAGATCTCCGATACCGCTCTGGTCCGGCCGGAGGCCGCGCCGGAGCTGCTGGCCCAGGCCCACCGGGTTCTGCCCGCCGTTCGGGCTGAAACCGGCGTCACCCTGCGGTTCCTGGCCGCTCTCCGCCGTACGCCGCTGACCATTCTGAAGGACAAAATCGATCCGGAGAACACCGTGCGCGAAAATCTCCGGACCCTGAGGGCGGTTTCCGGGGATCCCTATGTCGCGGGCAGCGATATCGTGGGAGAGGAAATGAACGATATCCGCGATCTGGCCCCCCTGCTCCGGGAGCTGGCCCGGATCGCGGAGGAGGATCCGTCCTTTACCGTCCGGGTGCACGCGGGGGAGAACGACAGCCTGCCGGACAATGTCGCCAACGCGGTCCGGTGCGTGCGGGAGGGGCTCCGTCCCGGGCAGCCCATGCCCAGGATGCGCATCGGCCACGGCCTGTATACCACCAGCCTGTCCTCCGCCAAGGGGCGGGAGCTGCTGCGGGTCCTGCGGGAAAGCGGCACGGTGCTGGAGTTCCAGATTACCTCCAACGTGCGTCTGAACAATCTCAGCTCCCTGCGGGCTCATCCCCTCCGTCAGTATCTGGCCGCCGGCGTTTCCTGCGTCCAGGGTACGGACGGGGGCGCCCTGTACGGGACGGACTCCATCGATGAGCAGCTCGCCCTGGAAAAGATGCTGAATCTGACCCATGAGGAGCTGCTGGCCATGCGGCGCGCCGAGGACCGGGTCCGGGAGGACGGGCTCCGCGCTCAGCGGGAGAAGGAGGCGGCCTTCGCAGCCAGTGCCGGCGGGATTTCCGTCGCGGATTATTACAGGAAGCGGATCCTCGCGGAAGCAAAATCCACGGAGATTCTGATGGAAATGCCCGCCCTGCAGGACAGCTCCCTGCTCTTCGGCTCCCGGATCCGGGAGCTGCCCACGGACCGGGTGCCCGTGATTCTGATCGGGGGGTCCTTCAACAACGACCGGCATCTGACCCGCCGGAGGGCCGGAATCTGTGATCTGCTGGATCAGGTCCTCGACCTGTGCGATCCGTCCAGGATGTTTTTCGTCCTCGGCCACAGTCTTTCCGGCTATGAGCAGTACCTGGCCGAAAAGGCCCGCGGCCGTTTTGACCTTTTCGCCTTTGTCCCCTCCCGGATGGAAGCGCGGGAAGCGGGCAGGCTGAAGGCTTCCGGAGCGGGCATCCGGGTCTCCATCGAGCCCAGTCCCATGGGGGTCTACAAGAGCTTTTCCTACGAGATATTCAAAAGACGCCCGTCCGTGCTGATCGCACTGGACGGGAATTCCTCCGCCGCCAATATGATCCAGGAAGCCCGGAACGGCAAGCGGAAATGTCATATTTTTGTCTGTGAAAAGGCCCGCGTCCTGCGGGAAAAAGCCCTGGGCCTGCAGGGATACGCTGTCCTGTTCGGGGAGGGGAGCGACCTGGCGGAGCAGGTCCGGCAGGCGGTGGACATCTGCTATCCCCAGCGGTGGCTCAGAACAGAATAAGCCCCCGGGCTCCCGGCCCGGCGGCTTTTCCGTTCCGCCTTTCGGCGCCTATGGGATCCGTCCGCGGAAGGCGGCCGGTTTTTCCTTTTATTCCTGCTCCAGCAGGCCGTGAAGCAGCTCGTAAAGCCGGGCCGCGTCCTCCGGAGAAATCCGGACGCATTCTCCCAGCTGTTTCGGGATCTCCTTCACCTGATCGCGAAGGTTCCATCCCTTCTCTGTCAGGCAGATCTTCACCACCCGCTCATCCTCCGGATGGCGGTGCCGGGTCAGATAGCCCTCCTGCTCCAGCCTCTTGATCATCGGCGTGATCGTACCGTTGTCCAGGTACAGGCGCCTGCAGAGATCTCCCACCGCGGTTTCTCCGTACTCCCAGAGGCAGAGAAAAACGATGTACTGGGTATAGGTCAGCCCCAGCGGCTTCAGATAGGGCGTATAGGAATTCACGATCCGCCTCGCCGCCGCGTACAGCGGAAAGCACAGCTGGTTCTCCAGCATCAGCTGCGGATAGGTCTCCAGGGTGGTCACGGGTTCCCCGTTCATCTTCTTCTCCCCTTCATGCGGAACCCGCACCCCGTCCCGGGGTGCGGGAAAACACTTCCGTCGGACGGCCGTCCCCGGAGGAAACGCTCCCTTCCGTTCCGGCCCTTCCGTGTTTTACAGATTGCTCCTGATCCAGCCGGTCACAGCCGCCTGGGGCTTGAAACCGATGGACTGGCTCACGAATTCGCCCTTCTTCATCATCACCAGGCAGGGCACGCTCTGCACGCGGTACTCCGCCGCCAGCTCCGGGCATTCATCCACATCCACGCTGTAGAAGCTGACCTGGCCCTCCAGCTCCCCGCTGACCGCCTCCAGCACCGGCGCCAGCATCCTGCAGGGCCCGCACCAGGTGGCGTTGAAATCGACCACGGCCGCGTCCGCTGCCTTTGCATCCTTCAGGAATTCCTCCGCATTTACCTTTCTGACCATGTTCTTTTCCTCCGTTCTTTCTGTTTCCCGGCAGGCCCGGGGTTATCCCCGCTCCCGTTCCGGCGTTGTTTTATCTGGCGGCGCTCAGGTAGCTGACCGCGCTCAGAGCCGCAATATTGCCCTCCCCCGCCGCCTTGATGTACTGATAGGGGGGGCCGACGATATCCCCGCAGGCGAAAAGGCCGGGCAGACTGCTCTCCATGCTGCGGTTCACCCTGACATGAGGGCCTTCCGTTTCCAGCCCCGGCACCAGCTGGCCGGGGGCCACCGCGTCGCGCAGGACGAAGACCGCGTGCACGGGATACTCTCCCGCGCCGGTCCTCAGAAGCATTCCGTCCTCCGTTCTCTCCAGTGCGGCGACCTTCTCCGGAATCACCTTCACGTTCTCCGGCAGGCTTCCGGTTTCCCCGTACGTCGGGAAATACAGCACCTCCGGGCAGATCTCGCTCAGGAAGGCAGCTTCCGCCTCCTCCTTCGCGCTGAAGCCCACAACGGCTACTTTCTTCCCCCGGACCAGCGCTGCGTCGCAGGTCGCGCAGTAGCTGACCCCGTGGCCCAGGGCTTCCTCTTCTCCGGGCAGCGATTTGCCCTGCACGACACCGGTCGCGAGGATGACGCAGGTGGCTTCGATCATTTTCTCCCCGGCCTGCAGCGCGTAATAATCCCCCATGGCATAAACCGCGCTGACCCGTTCCTCCGTAATCCCGATGCCCAGCTGATCCAGATGCCGCTGAAAAGCCAGCGCAAGGTCCTCCCCCTTGACCGCGGGAAAGCCCAGATAATTCTGGATCTCATGGGCTTTGATCAGCTTCCTGCTCAGTTCCTTCGAGCCCAGCAGAATCACCCGCTTGTTCCGGATCGTGGCGGTGATGGCCGCCTCCAGTCCGGCCGGGCCGGTTCCGATAATGGCGATATCATAGCGTTCCATGATCCGGTCTCCTTTTTTCCAACGGTGGCGCGATTTCAGCGCGGTCCTTTTCTTACAGCAGGCTCTCCACGCAGGCCCGGACGTCCTTCATGTCGGCGGTGGGCTCAAACCGGGCCACCACCTCGCCCTGCCGGTTCACCACAAACTTGGTGAAGTTCCATTTGATGTCCGGATTGCTCTTGTAGTTCTTGTCAATCTTCTTCAGCATGATGCCCATCGCCAGCGCGGCCGGACCGTGGCCGAAGCCTTCAAAGCCCTTCTGGCTCTTCAGATAGGCAAACAGCGGCAGCTGGTTCTCCCCGTTGACATCGCTTTTCTTCATCTGCGGGAACTGGGTGTTGTACTTCAGCGTGCAGAATTCGTGGATTTCCTCGTCCGTTCCGGGGGTCTGGCCCGCGAACTGGTTGCAGGGCACGTCGATGATCTCCAGCCCCTTCTCATGATCCGCCTCGTACATGGCTTCCAGCTCCTTGTAATGCGGAGTAAAGCCGCAGCCGGTCGCGGTATTGACAATCAGAAGCACCTTGCCCTCATAGTTCTTCAGGGAAATCTCCTCCCCGGCGGGAGTGGTCACGCTGTAATCATAAACGCTCATTCTGTCTGCTCCTTCCGATCCGGTTTTTTCTTCGAAAACCTTTGATCAAATATATTCTATCACGATCTCTTTTCCCGTGTCAATACCTTTGATCAAATATTTTAAAGCCGTTTCTCTGGCCGGAAGGCTCAGAACCCACCGCGCATAATCGCCAGAATCAGCTGACTTCCGTTAAACAGGGGAGCCAGCGTGCTTTCCGCCGTCATCTGCGCAATGCCGTCGAGCGGAACCACGGTCTGGATCAGCGGCATCAGCGCAAAGGCAATAAACACCAGCAGCGCGCCGCGCAGCAGTCCGAAAACCCCGCCGGCCAGCGAATTCAGCTGCTTGAGGACCGGAAAGCTGAAGATGGCCTTCAGGAATCCCAGCACCAGATGGAGCAGCAGAAAGCAGACCAGAAAGCAGAGGATGAAGCAGATCACGTTCAGCACAGCGCCCACAATCGTCTGCGTCACATAGTCCCCTACCTGGCTGAGGCCGGCCGACTGGAACACCTGGTTCTGCAGGTTGTTCTGCAGCAGCGAGTTCAGGGGCTCGGGAAGATTCACCTTGGACAGAATCTCCGCGATTCCGCTGCTCCCAAGATTTGCCACGCCGGTCTGCGCCAGCGTCTGATCGCCGATGCGCGTTCCGGCATCCGTATAGGACATCAGAGTCCGGATGATTTCAGGATTGCTCCGTACCCATTCCACGATTCTGGGATTCAGCCAGAAGCTGAGGCCCAGGGAAAGCAGGCAGCTTCCGAGGCTGGCCACGGAGGCCACAAAGCCCCGGTACAGCCCGACCAGTACGCTGATGCCCAGGATCCCCAGAATGATCATGTCAATCGTGTTCAATATCGTCCTCCTGCTATTTCAGCGGTTTCGGGCAGTCCTGACGCGCCTCGCTCAGGATGGGATCGTGATCCCCTCCGAAGGCATATTTCGCGTTGATCGCCTCAATTTCCGCCCTGCGAAGCGCCGGTGCGCAGTGCTCGCAGCGTTTCAGCCGGGAAAATGGCTTTTCCTCCAGCCGGCCGTAGGCAAAGCTCTTCAGCTTCAGCCCGGCCCGGGTGCTCAGGCAGGTCTCCTTGGCGTGATAGTATTCCCCCCGGCCGGGATTGTAGTACAGCAGAGTCTCGTCGGAGGGAATGTCTATCTGTCTTCCCTGCCAGTCCTCCCAGATCATCAGGCGAGTCTGGGAATTGTTCTTCAGGCGGTTCCAGATCCATCCCATGTTTACGCCCTCCGGCGTCTCCCTCCGCTGGACCCGGATGCAGCCGTGGCTCGCTTTGGCCCCCAGTTTGCTTTCACAGACCCTGTAGTTGGTGGTCCCGTCCTCGTATTCCACCCTCGGCACCTCATGAAGCAGATCCCCCCGGTCGAACCGGATTGCCATGCCGCACAGCAGATTGTCCGAACGGAAGGTGCCCACCTTGCTTGTCAGCAGAAACTCTCCGCTGCGGGTTTCGTTGTAAGGCTGCTTCGCGTTGCTCAGGCCGGTGGAGACCATCAGGGTGGAATACAGACGGCCCTCCTGAAAGACGTACAGCCTCTGGGTCAGCTTGTCAATCACCAGTCCCAGGGTCTGATTCGGAACGATTTCCCGCAGGTATTCCGTGGGGACATATCCCTGCACCAGGGCGTTCCAGTTCAGGATGGGGGAATCATGGAAGGAAGCGGAATAGCACTCCACCAGGCTCCATTCTTTTCCCCTCTCCAGGACATGCACCCCCTGGGTTGAGCAGGTGATGCTTCCCAGTCCCCTGCTCTCCGGATCCGGCTTTTCCCGAAGAACGATCTGCGCCCGCTCTCCCTTGCCGTTGTCCACCACGGTCATCGGGGCGGTCAGGGCCTGCCAGACGGCTTTCTCGTCCTCAATCCGCATCGCCAGCGTCCAGTAGTTCAGCGTCGGATCCCGTCCGTCATAGGGACTGCCCGTCGTCGGAGTGAACGTCAGCTTCAGCGGTTCCGCCTGCTCCGCCGTCCGGATCTTCACGGGCACCGATTCCTCCGGCGGTTCCGCGGGTTCCGGAGAAGGGCTTTCCGCCGTTTCCTCCGCCGGCCCGTCCGCCGGAGCTTCCCCGGATCCGAAGCCTTCCGGAACGGGGCTTTCCGCCGGAGCGGTCAGGGGAAGCATGCACAGGACCAGCAGAAGGAGAATCCATTTTTTCATGCCGTCTCCCGTTCCTTTCTTTTTTCCTGTTCTCTGATCCGGATCAGTAGATTCCTGCCATGGCCTGAGTCAGGGCCGCCATGGCCGCGGCCACCTCCGACTGGCTCGGCGCCTCCTGCATGATGATATTCTCCAGGGCGGTCGCCGCGCTGTTGATCGCCTGCCAGGCCGCGGAGGACGGATCCATGCTCTGGAGCATGGCCTCCGCGTTCGCCAGCAGCACCTTCGCATCCGCGATCAGCGCGGCCGTCGTCGCCGAGACCGCCTGCTGCTGGTTTTCCGCGTTGTGCCATGTGCACACCAGGCCCGAGGAGGCCGCGGCCGTGCCCAGATATTCCTCCAGCACCTCCTGATACTTCGTGCCCAGGAAGGAATACAGCGGATGGCCCGCCGGAATGCTGATCACGCCCCGGCTGACCGGATTGGGGCACCAGGGAGAGGCCGCCATGCCTGTCTCGGCGCATACGGTTTCCGTCACATGCATCTGACAGTACATGGTCGGTGCGGTTCCTTCCGCCCAGTAATCCGTCGTGGTTCCGTATCCCATCGCGTCGGCCCGGCAGGCGTCCGTGGCCAGCTGTCCGCTGACCGTGCAGGTTTCCACCCGGACCACGTGATAGTTGGAGGCGTTTCCCTCCAGAATATCCCGGTTCGGAAGATTGGCGTGCAGTCTGCTCATATAGGCCTGCCAGAGCGGCGCCGCCGCGCCGGAGCCTGTGGATTTGGAGCTCAGCGCCCTGTAATTGTCATGTCCGACCCAGAGCGCGGAGGCGTAGTATCCGGTCAGGCCGGAAAAGAAGACGCCCTTCTGGTCGGAATTGGTTCCCGTCTTTCCGCCCACCGTCTGTCCCTTGATCCGGGCGGAGGTTCCCGTTCCGGAGGAGACAGCCGTCTTCAGCATATCCACCATCATCCAGGCGGTGCTGTCGGAAAAAACCCGCCTGCGCTCCTGATGCAGATGCCCGTCCCAGACCACATCGCCGTTGGAATCGGAGATGCCCAGCACGGAGATCGGCTCCTGATAGATGCCGCCGTTGGCCAGTACGCCGAAGGCCACCGTCATCTGCAGCGGTGTAATGCCGGAGGAACCGAGGGACAGACCGAAGGGAGTCGCGTCGATATGCCCGTCGTCGATTCCCATCCGGTGAAGGAAATCCACGCTGCGCTCCACCCCGACCTTCGTCAGCAGCGTGTACGCCGCCGCGGTATTGTGGGATTTCGCCATGGCCGTTCTCAGCGTTTCCGGCCCGACGTATCCGCCTCCGCCGTAGTTGGTCGGCCAGCTGTCGTTTCCCTTCGCGTCCTTCCAGCCCGGAATCGGCAGCGGCATATTGTACGCGACGGAAGCCGGGCTCGCGCCCAGCTCCAGCGCCGGAGCATAGACTGCGATCGGCTTGATGGAGGATCCCACGGGCATCTTCATGTCCGTCGCCCGGTTCAGGGTCTTGCGGGAGGTCACTTCCGTGCGCGATCCCACGATCGCCTTCAGCTCTCCCGTCCGGTAATCCAGCACCGCGCAGGCCGCCTGAGGCTGGACAATCTCCGTGTAGGTTCCGTCCGAATTGCGGCTACGGAAAACCTTGTCCGCGGGATCTCTCAGGGCCGGGTACTTGTCCCAGTTCTGAAGCGTCTCCTGAACCGTCTCCTGCGTCTGCGGATCCAGCGCCAGCTTCACACGGTATCCTCCCGTACGAAGCCGGTTCTCCATCGCGGCGCGGTTGGCGGGCGTGTTCTCCAGCTTCCCCATTTCCAGGAAGATGTCGATGACCTCCTCCACCGCATACTCCACATAGTGCGCGTAGGGATACATCGCGTCCCCGGCGATGGGGGAGGTTTCCAGCACGTGGGCCGTTTCAGGGTCCAGCGCCTTCTGATACTGGTCATAGGTGATGAACTGGTTCTCGTACATGCACCGGAGCACATAGTCGGTCCGGTTGTTCGTCACCGCCTGATAATCCACGGTTTCGCTTTTCCGGGTATACAGGTTCCGTCTCGGATTGTAGTAGTAGGGATTGTTGTTCACCCCGGCCAGAATCGCGCACTCCCGCAGCGTCAGTTCTCCCAGGGATTTCCCGAAATAGCCCTCCGCCGCCACCTGCACGCCGTAATAGTTTTCTCCCAGATAAATGGTATTCAGATAGCTTTCCAGAATCTGATCCTTGGAATACTTCATTTCCAGCTGCATGGCCAGCCAGGCTTCCTGGATTTTCCGCTTGTAGCTCTGCTCCGGGGAGAGCAGGGTAATCTTGATCAGCTGCTGGGTGATCGTGGAGCCTCCCTGGGTTCCGCTGGAGGTCAGGTTGTTCACCAGCGCGCCGAAGATCCGCTTCAGGTCGATTCCGGCATGGGAATAGAACCGGGCATCCTCCACGGCGACATAGGCGTTTCGGAGATTTCGGGGCATTGCGCCCAGGGAGACCATCACCCGGTTTTCGGTCCCCTTGTATTCTGTAATCAGCTGGTTGTTCGCGTCATAGATGAAGGAGGTCTGCGCCTGGCTGTCCAGCGCGGCCAGGTCCAGCTCCGGCGCCGTTTCCACGTATCCCTTGGCTATGCCGAGCACCGCGCCGATCCCGGCGAGACCCGCCAGGAGAATCAGCAGCGCCGTCACGCGCACCACGTTGACCGCTACGCTCAGCACAAAATTCGGTTTCCTGGTTTCCGGGCGGAAAATGCTGTGCTTCTCCGGCGGTTCCTCCTCCGGCGCTTCGGATTCCTCTTCCCCGTCCCCGGGATTCCGGAATCCTTCCTCCTGCTCCGCGGGATCCGGCCAGGTTTCTCCGTCCGTCAGGCGCGGCGATCCCGAAGCATCCGGGTAGTCCGCTTCGTCCTGGAACTCTCCGTCCTGCGTCTGTTCCTCCTCATAGGTTTCCGGGATAAAATCATACTTCCCCTTTTTCCTTCCGCGTCCGGGCATTCTCCGCACCTCCCTTCCCGCTGTCTGATCGGGCATTCTCCGTTATTCTATCATAGATCGGCGTCCCCGCGCAATCATTTTTGAAACATAACCGTAACATTTGCTTCTTCTTCTGTTCATGGTTTCGGGCTTTTCGCGCGCAAAAAAAGGCGAAGCCGTGCCTCGTCCTTTTTCCGGAATCATTCTCCGGGCAGCAGCGCCGAGCTTCGGATCCGCCCGCCCAGCCTTTTCTCCGTATATCTGCGCAGCAGCGCGAAGGGAGCGCAGCTGTCGGGCCGGTCCACCCAGGAGGATGCGCCGCCCTGCAGGGCCTCCCGCATCCATCGGACCTGCTGCGCCGTCACCGCCTCCGCCTTTTCCCGGCCGCCTTTTCCCGCGCGGCGCTTCCTTTCCTCGCATTCTCCGCAGCAGAGACCGCCCTCCTCCTGGTCAAAGAAGAACGGCCCCTCCTCACCCATCCGTTTCCCGCACAGCACGCAGTGCTGCAGCCTGGGCTTGAATCCCTCGCAGCCCGCGAAATGCAGCAGAAAGCCGGCCAGGAGCGGCCGCCAGGGCTGATCGGAAAACGCGAGCCGGCTCAGGGTGTGCAGCAGCAGCATGAACAGCTCCTGCCGTTCCTGCTCCGGTTCCAGCACCGCGTCGCACAGGTTCAGCAGATAGGTGCCGCAGGTCATGCGCTCATAGTCCTGCCGCAGGGGATAAAAGGTCTCGATTAAATGAACGGAGGTCACCGTAGCGCGGCCTCCGTTTTCATGAAGCATGTAATCTCCCAGCGCAAAGAGCTCCCCCGCGTTCAGGTTATGGGATCTGGGCTTGCGGCAGTTTCGGATCGCGGCGTCGATTCTGCCCCGGGAGGGGCTGAACAGCGTCACCATCCTGTCATTGTCCCGGTAATTTGCATAGCGCAGGACGATGGCCGTGTTTTCCGTCTGTGTCATTGGCTGTCCCTGTTCCGGATCTCAAAGCGGCGCACCTTTCCCGAAATGGTCTTCGGCAGCTCGCTGACAAACTCCACCTTCCGGGGATATTTGTAGGGCGCGGTCAGATGCTTGACGTGATCCTGCAGTTCCTTCACCATGGTCTCCGAGGCTTCATAGCCGGGCTTCAGCACGACCGTCGCCTTGACGATCTGTCCCCGAAGCGGATCCGGCACGCCGGTGATCGCGCATTCCAGCACCGCCGGATGCTCCAGCAGGGCGCTCTCCACCTCGAAGGGGCCGATGCGGTATCCGCTGGACTTGATGACATCATCCGCCCGGCCGATGTACCAGTAGTATCCCCACTCATCCTTCCAGGCCAGATCCCGGGTGTGATACACGTTCCCCTGCAGGGCCTCCTCCGTCATCTCCGGATGCCTGTAGTATCCGGCAAACATGCCGTAGGGCCGGCCGTGATGTACGCGGATGACGATCTCGCCCGTCGTGCCGGCCGGGCAGGAGTTGCCCTCCCCGTCCACGATATCCACGTCAAACAGCGGCGCAGGCTTGCCCATGGAGCCCTGCTGAACCTTCATCCAGGGGAATGTGACCAGCGTAGGCACCAGCTCCGTCTGGCCGAAGCATTCATGCAGCTCGATGCCCGTCTGGCGTTTCCAGTCCTCCGCAATCTCCGGACTCAGCGGCTCCCCGGCCACGGAGCAGTGGTGCAGGCTGCTCAGGTCGTACCCGGACAGGTCCTCCTGCAGGATGAAGCGGTACATGGTCGGCGGCGAACAGTAGGTCGTGATCCTGAATTTCTCGATCATTGCCAGGATGTCCGCGCCCTTGAACTTGTCAAAGTCGTATACAAAGACGCAGCTTCCCGCCAGCCACTGCCCGTACAGCTTGCCCCAGACGGACTTGGCCCAGCCCGTTTCGGAAACGGTCAGATGCAGGCCTCCGTCCTCGCACTGCAGCCAGTAAACCCCGGTCAGGATATGGCCGAGCGGATAGCGGAAATCATGGGCCACCATCTTGGGCTGCCCCGTCGTCCCGGAGGTAAAATAGACCAGCATGATGTCCCCGTCGCAGGCCAGCGCGTCTCCCTCCGGCTTCCGCCATTCCTCCGACGCGGCCGCAAAGCCCCGGTCGAAGCTCTCGAAGCCCTCCCGCTCTGTCCGGACCATGACCAGATGCTTCAGCGTCGGGCAGTCCGGAGCGGCCTCCAGCACCGCGTCCGCCACCGAGGTGGTGTGCTCCGTCGTAACGATGACGCTGATTTCCGCGCTCTGCACCCGGTAACGGATATCCTTGGCCGTCAGCAGGTGGGTCGCGGGTACGGCGATGGCGCCCAGCTTGTGCAGGCCCATCAGAATCGGCCAGAATTCATGGTGCCGCTTCAGGATCAGCAGCACGGCGTCCCCCTTCCGGACGCCCAGGGAAGCAAAATAGTTGGCGGCTTTGTTGCTGTCCAGCATCATCCGGCGGAAGTCGTACTTCACCACGTCCCCCTCCGGATCCGTCCACAGCAGCGCCGGCCGCTCCGGATCCTCCCGTCCGTAACGGTCCACCACATCGTAGGCAAAGTTGAAGCCCTCCACCTTTTTCAGGCGGAAGTTCTTGTTGAAATCGTCATAATTCAGGAAGTCGCCTTCGACATCCAGATATTCATGATAGAGAGGCCGCATCGGTTTTCCTTCTTTCTGCGAATTATTCATTCACGCTGGTTTTGATTACCACCGCGATAAAGCGGCAGTCCCCCTCCGGGGCATACATCACGTGCGGCAGGGAGGAATCGTAGTACACGCTGTCCCCGGGGGCCAGCAGCAGCTCGTTTCCTCCCAGAATAATTCGCAGATAGCCCTCCAGGACATAGTCAAACTCCTGTCCCTCATGGCTGTGAGCCTGCTTGACGACGCCGGGCTGATCCTTCTCCACGGTCACGATGAAGGGTTCCGCCAACTTGCGGGAGAAATTGTAGGCCAGGTGCTGATAGTGATACTGCTTCCGCCGGTCAAAGGCGAGGCCCTTTCCGTTCCGCGTCAGGATATATCCCCGCAGCTTCGGGCTCTCCCCTGTCAGCAGATCAGAGATATCCACTCCCAGCGTCTCCGCGATATTGAACAGATTGGAAAAGGAGAAGTCCTTCTCCCCCCGCTCGTAAGCCTCATAATCCTCCAGCGGCACCTGGCTCTTCCTGGCAACCTCCTCCTGGCTCATCCCCAGGATTTCCCGCAGGTCGGCAATACGCATGGCGATCATCTGAATCTGGTTCATGGGCTGTCCTCCGTTTTTCCCGAGCTCCTCACCGGAGCTTTTCGGATACTTATATCATGATTCCACGGGAAAAGCAATCTCCATACGGCAAAAAAACAAACGCAAAAAAACGCCGGAGCCAGAGGCTCCGGCGGCATGGATCATGAACTTAATCCGCGGTGTAGGGCATCAGGGCGATGGCACGGGCGCGCTTGATGGCCTCACTCAGCTGGCGCTGATGTTTCGCGCAGTTTCCGCTCATCCGGCGGGGCAGAATCTTGCCGCGCTCATTGGTGAAGCGGCGCAGACGGTTGATATCCTTGTAATCGATATACGCAATCTTATCCACACAGAAAGCGCACACCTTCCGGCGGGGACGGCGTCCTCCGCGGGGGCGGGGCCTTCTTTCTCCACGGTCTTCAGACATGGGGCAGTACCTCCTTACTCAAGCATTAAAAGGGCAGTTCATCGGTCTCCACAGCGGTAAAGCCTGCGGACGGGCTCTCCCCGGCGGGCGCGGGTGCGGCGGGCGCGGCATAGCCGGCTTCGCCGTCCGTCTCATTCCGGGAAGACAGGAACTCAACGTCGTTCGCCATGACTTCCAGGGAAGCGCGGGTCTGTCCGTCGCTGCCCTGATAGGTCCGGACGCTTACAGGGCCTACCACGCAGACCTTCCGGCCCTTGGCCAGATAGCGCGCACAGTTTTCCCCAAGCTGGTTCCAGGCCGAAACGCGGAAGAAATCCGCCTCCGGCTGATTGCTCTGAGCGTCGCGGCGGCCGCGGCGGTTCACCGCCACGGTGAAGGAGCATACGTTTGTCCCCGACGGGGTGGTCCGCAGCTCCGGATCGCGCGTCAGATTGCCGATAATGGTCAGTCTGTTCATTTCCCTTTCCTCCTCCGCTTACTCAGCGTCAGCGGCGGGCGCGGCTTCCTCCGCGGGAACTTCCGCGGCGGGGGCTTCCTCGGCGGGAGCTTCCGCAGCAGCGGGCTCAGCCGGGCGCTCGGGGCGCGGCTTCACAGAGGAATGCTTCTCCTCCAGCTTCACCGTCAGATAACGCAGCACGTTCTCGTTGATCTGCAGGTTACGCTCGATCTCGCGGGGCAGCTCGGCGGAGGCCTTGTAGTTCACCAGCACGTACCAGCCCTCGGTCTTGTAGTCAATCGCGTAGGCCAGGCGGCGCTTTCCCCAGGTCTCGTCGACCTTTTCGATCTCACCACCGTTGGCGGAGATCAGCGCGGAAACCTTCTCAATCAGCTCCTTGCGAGCGGCTTCCTCGAGCCCCGTGTCGATGATGTAGATCATTTCATACCTGTTCATCATTCTTTCACCTCCTCACGGACATATGGCGCTGCTTATCCTGCAGCGCAAGGATGTGCCAATTGGGGAGTATAACAGACTTCTCCCCTCTTTGCAAGCTTTTTTTGCTTCGGATCATCTGATCCGGACAGCCTTCTCCTGCGCGATGAGGCACAGCTCCGCCGCCTTGAAGGCATGGGCCTGCGTCATGGCGTTTTCCGTCCGGTTCAGGCAGTCGAGAATCAGCTGTCCGAAGAAGGGATAGCCGGTCACTCCCACGGCGTTCAGGTACTTTTCTCCCTGTCCGTTCACCAGATACACATGGCCTCCGCCGGCCTCCGCGGCCGCCAGATTCACATATTTGCGGATCTCCACGAAGCCCTCCGTGCCCTGGATGAACATGCGCCCGTCGCCCCAGGTGCGCAGCCCGTCCGGCGTAAACCAGTCCAGCCTGAAATAGCTGGCCGTCCCCTTCTTCCCGGTCAGGGTCATGTCTCCGTAATCCTCCAGCTCCGGATACTCCGGATGGGCAAAGTTCGCGATCCGGCTCGAGTTGACCACCGCGTCCTCCTCTCCGCCGTAGAAAAGGAACTGCTCCAGCTGGTGGCTGCCGATGTCGCAGAGAATGCCGCCGTATTTCTCCCGCTCAAAAAACCACTTCGGCCGTCCCGCAGCGCCCAGCCGGTGGGGTCCGAAGCCGGTTACGGAAATCACGCGGCCGATTTCCCCGGCCTGCACCAGCTCGCCCGCCAGAATCGAGCCCTCGTCGTGCAGCCGTTCCGCATAGTAGACCATGTATTTTCTTCCGGTGCGCTTCACGGCCTCCCTGGCGCTTTTCAGCTGCGCCATGGTTGTGAAGGGGGCCTTGTCCGTAAAATAGTCCTTTCCCGCCGCAATGACCCGCAGTCCCAGCGCGCAGCGCTCGCTGGTCACCGCCGCCCCGGCAATCAGGTGCGTCTCCTGATCCTGCAGGGCCTCCTCCTCGCTTCGGGCCGCCCGGGCCTGGGGAAAAGCCCGCAGGAAGGCCGCCACCTTCGCCTCATCCGGATCCCAGACGTATTTCAGGGTCGCTCCGGCTTCCGTCAGCCCATTGCACATGCCGTAGATATGCCCGTGGTCCAGTCTCACCGCGGAGAAGACAAATTCTCCGGGACGGACCACCGGCTGCGGCTTTCCCTTGGGCGCATAGTTCATTCCGTCCGATATTTTCATGCCCGGTTTTCCTTCCTTTCCTCCCTGTTTTTCAGATCGCTGCCGAAGGTAATCTCCCCGTCCAGATCCTGCAGGGAGACGGACTTCTCGTAGAAATGGGGCGCGTTCGCCCGGATTCCCTCCACCGTGTAGAAGGGATCCTCCGGCTTCAGGGGCAGCTCCGCCGGAATTCGTGTCGAGCCGGCCTTGTAGATCGCCGTAATCAGCTCAATGGTCCTCCGGCCGTCCTCACCCGTGATCGCCACCTCCCCGCCGGTCTCCAGCGCCGTCAGCACGTTTTCCAGCTGTCCCTCATGCATTTCATGGCGGATCGGCGGCAGCGCCGCCAGCAGCGCATCCGCCTGCCGGCGAAATTCTGCGTCCGGTTCCTTCAGCGGGAATCCGTTCGGCTGCGAAATGGAGGCGAACACCTCGTAGGGAGCGGCCAGCTTGGCCTTCTCGCACTGAAAGGTCAGGGACTGATCCTCTCCGTGATGCACCACGGAGGCGGTGACCGTGGCCAGCGCGCCGGGATATTCCATCACGGAGACGGAAAGATCCTCCACCTCCGCGTTGTCATGTCCCACGTTGGCCAGCACGCTGGTGACCCTTTCCGGGGTTCCCATCATCCAGCCCAGCATGTCGATATGATGCACGGCATGGTTGAGGGTGCAGCCTCCCCCCTCCTTCTCCCAGGTTCCCCGCCACCACAGGTCATAGTAGGAGTGTCCCCGGAACCAGAAGGAATTGATTTCCGCCGCCCGGATTTTTCCGGCCAGGCCGCTGTCCAGCAGGGCCTTCAGATTCCGGATGGGCTCCCGGAAGCGGTTCTGGGCAATGATGGAAAGCTTCCTTCCGCTTTCGTCCCGCGCGCGAAGCATGGCATCGCATTCCTCCAGGGAGGCCGCCATGGGCTTTTCGCAGACCACATGATGGCCGGCCCGGAGCGCGTTGACGGCAATCTCCGCGTGGACAAAGGGCGGGGTACAGATGTCAAACAGATCAATCTCCCGATCCAGGATTTCATGATGATCCAGGAAGACCTCCGCGTCCAGGTGATACTGTTCCTTGACACGCTGCGCCTTTCCGGGGATAATATCGACGAGTGCTACGATTTTGCATCTTTCCGGAAACCGGAGATACGCTCCGATATGCGCGTGGGAAATGTTTCCGGTTCCGATGACCGCGACCCTGATCATGTCAATCACCTCATCTCTTTGAATTGGACAGCGTTCCTTCTTCTTTCTCAGCTTTTGAATTTCCGAAAAGCCAAAGAATTGACCGAACCTGCCGGATTGGAAGCCAAAGGAGTCCATATGAAGGAATACAGCAGTCTCCCGGCCTTTGAAACCATGGAGAAAAGCCCGCAGGGGTATGAAGCCCACTGTCTGCACAGCGAGCACATGGAGGTCTCCCAGTACCACTGCCACGACTATTTTGAATTCTACCTGCATCTGCACGGCGGCCAGTTCATGGGCGTGGACAATCATCTGTACGCCCTGCGCCCGAATCAGGTTTTTATTCTTCCGCCCTTCTTCATGCACGGGCTGAACTGCCGGGAGGAAATGCAAAACTACGATCGGGCCTTCCTGAACATTTCCCCGGAAGTGCTTCAGCGTCTCGGCTGCGGCCAGATCGATCTGGTCTCCTACTTCCGTTCCAACGCCTCCGCCGGCCGCTATACCTATCAGCTGAGCGGCGAGGCCGCCGGCCGGTTCGTCTCCTGTCTCCGGCAGATCCAGGAGCAAAGCCGGATGCCCTCGGATCAGTTCAGCCGTTTCAGGGACTGCTCCCGGATGATGGAGGCGCTTCAGCTGATCTGCGATGCCATGGGGGAGGCGCCGCCCGTGGAAAGCGAGCGTCTGACCAACAGCCTGATTCAGGATGTGCTGCTGTATATCAACACCCATTACACGGAGCCCATCAACGTTTCCGGTCTCGCCCGGATGTTCAACGTCAGCTCCTCCTATCTTTCCCACGAGTTTTCCCGCTTTACGAACCGCAGCGTTTATGAATACGTGATCTACCGCCGGATCATGCTTTCCCGTCAGCGGATGCTGGGAGAGGAAAGCCTGAACACCATTGCCTTCCAGTGCGGCTTCAACGATTATTCCAATTTTCTGCGTTCCTTCAGCCATATTGTCGGGATGTCGCCCCGGGCCTACCGGAACCAGCTCCGGGATCTTCACGGCCGGGAGGCCTGAAAAGAATCCTTCTTCCCCCCGAAAAAAAGCAGTTTTTTAAAACAGGGCGCCGGATGGCCGGCGCCCTGTTCCGTTCGTTTGTTCCTTTTGTTTTGCTTCAGATTACAGGTTTCCCGGGTACACGCCGCGATAGTTGCCGTCCTTGTAGGCCTGACGGAATTCGTCGATCATCTGCTGCGCGCCGCTGTTCAGGATATCCTGCAGGCCCGCGTCGTAGACTTCGTCGAACTTCTCCGGATCCGCGCTGACCACGTCGGCCAGGAACTTGCCCTGGGCGCTCTTCACGGTCGCGCCGAAGTCGGTCTCCGCCTGGATGGACACGGTGAAGCTGATCTGCGTCCAGGCATCGGTCAGAGCATCCTCGTAGGAGGCGACCACATCGTCCTCATAGCCGGCGAAGGGCAGGGCCAGAGCCGCGTTGTTCTTCGCATCGTCGCCGTAGCACAGGCCGTTGGAGATGAAGCAGATGTCTCCGGCATGCATCTTGTTCTCATTGGGGACATCGTCCGCGCTCTTCACGCCGTAGGGAATGCCGTCCTCGGTCAGGCCGGTGTAGTTGATGCCCTCCAGGCCGTTCTGCATCATGAACATGTTTTCCGGCTGAGCCATCCAGTCCATGTACTTGATCGCGGCGATGGCGGTCTTCTCATCGGTGGTCAGCGGGATGATGATGCTCAGGCCGGCAGGCGCATAGATGTCATGCAGGGTCTTGCCGCCCAGGCTCTCGTTCTTGAAGGGGTTCACGGTCACCCAGTGAGCGCCTTCCACGTTCTTTTCCATTTCGATTTCGTAGTTCTTGTCCGTCCGCCAGGGCTGATCGGGCTGCTGGGAGAAGAAGCCGTTGTAGCCCATGATCAGGGCGGTGTCGTTCGCCTGATCATTGTCGGTCAGGGCGAAGGTGTCCGGGATGATCCCCTCATGATACAGGGTGTTCAGCCAGCGGAAGCCTTCCTTCGAGCCGGGCAGCATCTCGGGGTTCCGGGCATAGGCGAACCAGTCTTCCTCGGAAACCTGGGAGAAATCCACCCAGGCATCGGTGAACCGGCGCACGTTGTACAGCGGATCCGGCGCATAGATGCCGAAGGCGAAGGGCGTCGTGGTGGTGCCGCCCAGGTTGGCCGCCTTGGCGTCCCGCAGATACTTGGTGAACTCTTCGATGTTGGTGGGCTTCTCCATGTTCAGCGCCTTCAGCCAGTCTTCCCGGATGAAGTTGCCCACGTTGGCGCGGGAGATCCGGCGGGCGGGAATGTACCACTGTTCCTTCACGCCGTCGCCGTCATGATCGCTCTGGCCGTAGCCCAGCAGCTCTTCGCCGAGGAAGGCCTTCAGGTTGGGGCCGTATTCGTTCAGCAGATCGTCCAGCTGCCAGATGCCTTCATCGTCAATCGCCTGCTGAACCAGGCCGCCGTTGTAGGTCAGGCAGATGTCCGGGGCGGTGCCGCCGGCCAGAGCCACCGTCAGCAGATCGCCTTCCGTCCAGCGGGCGTAGGAGACGAACTCCAGCTTGATGTGATTCGGATCGCCGAAATGCTCCTGAGCATAATGGAGCTGCCAGCAGTTGGTCACATCCAGACCGGCAATCTCGCGGTCATAGGTCTCCACACGCAGGGTAATCCAGTCGTCCTCCGCAAAAGCGGAGCCTGCCAGCCCCAGCAGCAGCGCCAGGGAAAGCAGAATAGCCAGTGCCTTCTTCATGATGGGAATCCTCCTTGTTTATTTCGTCGCGGAATTCCTTCCGCGCGGGAAACGGATATCGTGGCATGATCCGCTCTCCCCCGCGCCGCGGGGCGGATCATGCCTTGCCCGGTCGCAAACACAGTCGCGTCCGCACGCCGTGCGGCAGACTTCCTTTACCCTTTGACGGCGCCGATGGTGACGCCGGCGACAAAGTACCGCTGTACGAAGGGATAGACAACCAGGATGGGCAGCGTGGCAAAGATAATGGTCGCAGGCTCGATGGATTCCGACACGCTGGTCGCCACCGTCGAAGCGCCGCCCTCCATGGCGGCCACGTCCACCGCCTGGGAGCCCTTGATAATGTGGTAAAGCTTCAGCTGAAGGGGCTGGAACGCCTTGGTGCTGATATAGTACAGGGCGTCCTGGAAGCTGTTCCACTTGCCGACGGCATAGAACAGCGTCAGCGTCGCGAGGGAGGCCATGGACAGGGGCAGATAAACCCGCAGCAGCACCTGGAAATCCGTGGCTCCGTCAATGATCGCCGCCTCCTCGAGCTCGTTGGGCAGCGCGGAGAAGAAACTCTTCAGGATGATCATGTTGTAGGTGCTCAGCATGCCGGGCAGAATCAGCGCCCAGGGGCTGTCCAGCAGGCCCAGCTCCTTGATGTTCAGGTAGATCGGAATGGTTCCGCCGGAAAAGTACATGGTGAAGAGCGCCAGGAAGTTGAAGAACTTCCGTCCGTGCAGCCGCTTCTTGGTCAGCGGATAGGCCATCAGGATCGTCAGGATCATGGAGAACAGGGTGTACCCCACCGTGATCTCCACCGTGAAAACCAGGCTGTGTATCATGCTGGGGTCCGAGAAAATCGCGGAATACGCGGTCGTCTCAAACTCCACCGGCCAGAAGGAAACGTCTCCGCGGAGAATGGCGGACTTGGAACTGAAGGAAACCGCCGCCACGTTGACGAAGGGAAGCAGGCAGGTCAGGCTGAACAGCAGGATCACCAGCATCAGGATCACCTGAGGCAGCGTCCAGACCTTCGGCTTGCTTTCGATCAGCTTGTCTTTTTTCGGAGAGATTGCCGTCATCTTTCGCCCCTCCTTTACCAGATACCCTCTTCACCAAGCTTCCTGGTGATAAGGTTCGCGCCTGTAATCAGAATCATGCCGACCACGGACTGGAAGAGCCCGATGGCGGTCGCCCGGGCGAACTGGGAATTGGTGATGCCGGCGCGGTACACGAAGGTGGACAGCACGTCGCAGTAGTTCTGCACCATCGGATTGCCCAGAACATACGGCCGGTCAAAGCTGATGTTCATCATCTGGCCCACGTTCAGGATCAGCAGCACCACGATCGTGGGCCGGATTCCCGGCAGCGTCACGTGCCAGATCTGCTGCATCTTGTTGGCCCCGTCGATCTTGGCCGCCTCGAACAGCTCCATATTGATTCCCGTGATGGCGGAGAGATACAGGATGGTTCCCCAGCCCATGCTCTGCCAGACACCCACCAGCGTGTAGGTGAACTGCCAGTGCGGGCCGTCGGTCAGGAAGGGAATCCCCTTGTCGATCCATCCCCATTTCAGGAGTGTGGCATTGATGATTCCCGTGGAGGGGGAGAAGATCTGCAGCACCATGCCGCCGATGATGATCCAGCTCAGAAAATGGGGCAGGTAGAGCAGCGTCTGGGAAACCTTCTTGAAGGGAACGCTGTGAAGCTCGTTGAGCATGATGGCCAGCACAATCGGCACGGGAAATCCGGCGATCAGCCCCATCAGGTTCAGAAACAGCGTGTTCCTCAGCGCCACGGGGAAATCGGGCATGTTCATCACAAAGCGGAAGTTCTCCAGCCCGATGAACTTGCTCCCCCACATGCCCTTGAACATGTTGAACTTCTGGAAAGCAATCATAAGCCCAAGCATGGGCTTGTAGCAAAAGATGAGATAGAAGGCCACGGGCAGGATCAGCATAACATACAGGCGCCAGTCCCTCCTGATCCAGCTCAGTCCGCGCGGCTTTTTGACCCGGGTTTCCCCGCTCATGGCGCTTCCTCCCTCCGTCCGAATGTATAATATGGAAAGCGATTAACCATTTCATGCCATGGATATTATATCGGGCTTTTTCAGCCCATTCCATGCAAATAATGCATAAAAATATGTAAAATTTGTTCATGCAGGGTGCTTTGGACTGCCTTTTCGGCGCTGAGGCAGGCTGAAGCCGCTCCCTCACATCCCGGAAAAAATAGCATCCGGTGAGCAGAACCGAATCGGTTTTTCTTCTTTTGCTTCCGGAAAAGCGGAAGGACACCGGATTTCCCCGGTGTCCTTCCCGAATTACCATCTGGTCTGCCAGCGCTCGGCGTATTCTCCCGTGACCTCTTTTCCCAGGCCGGAGGCGGAATCCCTTCGCCTGGAGGAAAGCTGACGTTCGGCCAGCAGCCGGTTGAAGCGTTCCTCGTCGGCCGGAAGGGCAACCGTCCGGCTGCCTTCCCAGGCGGACAGGTACGCCGCGTTGGACAGCATCAGCTCGAAGAGCCCGTCCTCCGCCGGGGACAGCAGCTCCGCACCGTGCAGCACCGCGTCCGCAAAGTTCCGCAGGATCCCCGCGTGGCCGCTTCCCTGCGTATCCGGCGTCCATTCCTCATAGTCCAGAGGAAGATGGGGCATGCTCTCTCCGGATTCGAACCGGGCCCTGGCCTCATCCTCCTTCAGCCGCCAGAATTTCAGTTTTCCCTCCTCCAGCACAATTTTCCCCCGGGTCCCGCTGATCTCCAGCCTGTTGGTCCCGGGAGATTCCCCGGTGGAGGTGATGAAGGCGCCCGTCGCCCCGCCCGGATAGCGGACAAAGATCGTCGCCTCGTCCTCCACCTCAATGTGATGGTATTTCGCCACGTCGCACCAGGCCGTCAGCTCCGAGGGCATCCCGCAGATCCACTGCCACAGGTCCAGATTGTGCGGCGCCTGATTCAGCAGGACGCCGCCGCCCTCGCCGCTCCAGGTGGCCCGCCAGTCCCCGCTGTCGTAATAGTGCTGCGTCCGGTACCAGTTGGTGATGATCCAGACGCTCCGCTTCAGATCTCCCAGCTGCCCGCCCCGGACAATCTGCCGGGCCCGCTGAAAAATGGGATTGGTGCGCTGGTTCAGCATCACCGCAAAAACCCGTCCTGTTTCCTTTCCCGCCGCGACCGCCTTCCGCGCGTCGGAAACCCGGATGTCCAGCGGTTTTTCCGACAGCACGTGGAGTCCCGCCCGCAGGGCTTCGTCCGCAATCCGGCTGTGCAGCGGATGCGGCACAGCGATCACCGCGGCGTCCGCCGCGTTCCCGGCCAGCAGCTCCCGCCAGTCCGCAAAACGCCTGACCCCGGGGAACTCCCGTTCCGCCCATTCCAGCCGATCCTGCGCCAGGTCACAGACGGCGGAAAGAACCATTCCCGGAACCTTTCCCTCCGCGATGCAGCGCGCATGGGCGCTTCCCATGTGGCCGATTCCTATCACTGCCGTACGTATGTTTTCCGGCATCCGTCCGTCCTCCCGTCTTTTTCTTCCGAAGCCATTATACATGGAAACCTCCGAATTACAAGAACAAACTCCTTCGGAGAAAGCGGTGTTTTCTCCCCTTTCCAGGCCCGGGCGGAAGGCTTGCTTTTCCCCTGCCGGCGGGATACAATAGGCCTGTCTTAGATCGAAGCTGTACAGGAAAGGGAGGGATGCCGCCCATGGACGAGCTGCTGCTGAAAAAGGCGCAGCGCGGGGATCCGGAGGCTTTTGAGCTGCTCATGGCGGATCTGGAATCTCTGGTCTGGCGCGTCTGCTGGCACTATACGGGCAACCGGGAGGACGCCTCCGACTGCGGTCAGGAGGCCATGATCAAAATCTGGCGCGGTCTGAGTTCCTTCCGCTTTGACTGTGCCTTTGAAACCTGGGTCTACCGGATTGCGGCCAACTGCTCCCTGGATTTCCTGAGAAAGGCGGGCAGGATTCCCGAAACCCCGCTGGAGCCCATGAAGGAGGAAGGGTTTGATCCGCCGGATCCCTCTCCCGGCACCGAGGAGCAGGTGCTCCGGAAGGAGGAGTACGCCGGCCTCCGGGAGGCCGTTGCCTCCCTTCCGGAAGAGCAGCGGGACGCCCTGGTGCTGACCCAGCTGGAAGGAAAATCCTACGAGGAGGCCGCCCGGCTCCTCTCCGTCACGGAGGGGACGGTCAAAAGCCGGGTCAACCGGGCCCGGAGCCGCCTGAGGGAATTCATCCGCCGGCGGGAGGAACTTTCTTCCTCCCCCCGCGTCCAAAGAAGTGAAGGCACGCAGGGATCCCGCGGGTCTTCGGAACAAAGAAAGGAAAGGAGGGGAAGGCTGTGACGGATCGGGAAATTCACAATTCGGATGCTGACCGGGCTGACCTTTCCCTTCAGGCGCAGCTGGATCAGATGGCGTCGGAGGTCCCCGAGATGCCGGAAAGCTTCCGGCAGGGATGGCGCGAGGCCGTCCGCGCGGAGGCGCGGGCCGCTTCCTCTTCCGGGAATTCCGTTTCCTCCGCCGGCTCCGTTGCCTCCCGGGTTTCCTCCGGAAGGCGCTGGTCCTGGCAGCGTTCCGTAAGCACGGCCGCCGTTCTTGCATTCCTGCTGGGCGGCGCGCTGCTGGGGCGGGATGCCGCCCGTCTGCAGGATATTCGGATCGGCTCCGAATCCTTGACGGAGGTCACCCCCCTGATTTCGGAGCAGGAGCTTTCCGGGCCCGGGGAGGATATCGTTTCTCTCTCCGCGGCTCCGGTTTCCATAACCGCTTCCCTGAGGGAGGAAGCGCTGACGGCCTCCTCGGAGGCGGACGCGGGCTCCGGGAACACCGTGCCGGCCGCGGCGGACATGCCCCTTGATGCGGACAGCATTCAGGCGGCCGGCGCCGCGGGCGCTCCGCAGGATACCGCGGCGAGGCTGGAGACCCTGCCGGAGGCGGAGGCCGTCCTTTCGGAGGAAGCGGCCGCCCCGGAAACCGAAGAGGTCCTCCCGGAAGAGGATGCGGCCGCGTACGGGGCGGATTTTGCCGAAGCGGAAAAGAAGGCCGCAGGGCCGGAAAAAGAAGCTGTCTCCGCAGAGCAGGAAACCGCCGCGGAAGAGGAAAAAGCCGCCGCGGAGGAAGCTCCGGAACCTGCACAGGCTGCGGTTCAGGCTGCCGCCTCCCCGGGGATCCGCCCCCTGCGTCTTGCCGGCATTCTGCTCGTCTGTCTGGCCCTGGTACTGGCGGCCCTGCTGCTGATTTTCGGACGCCGCTGAGCAAATCCTTCGCATCAAAAAAGGAGCGGCCCTACAGGACGGGCCTGCTCCAATGCCCCCGGGTGCTTTCCCCGGGGCTTTTTTGATGCGCCGAAAGACGCCTCAGGATTTCCTCCGCTTCCTCGCCTGTTTCCGTGGTCATCTCCGCGGCTCGGGAAGCCGTCATCCGCTGATCTCCCAGATCCGTCGGCACCGTGTTCAGCAGCCGGATCAGGCATCCCTCCGGCAGGCGGATCCGCATCAGCGGAAAGCTGTGTCCCTGTTCATCCTCCAGGCTTTTTCCTTTCAAGGCCCGGGGGTCTCCCTCGTCGCAAAGCACGCAGGCCGCGTGCCCCCGGCTCAGTCCCAGGGCGGTCCGGGCCGGGCAGTGATGCAGCAGCATCAGCTGTGTCCGGCCCCAGGCGCAGCACACGATCTCCGGAAGGTCCCTTCCGGGAGCGGTCAGCCCCTTCAGCTCCGTTCCCGTCAGCTCCGGACTGGCATAGACGTACCGGCAGCCCTCTTCCTTCAGCAGACGGGCCGCCTCCCGGTTCATGACCGGGACGCCCGGTCCCGCAGCCACGGGCACCGGCCACTCCGTGCCCAGCTGCCCCACGCTGCCCAGCTCCACGCCGCCGAGCTTTCCGGCATTCCGTTCCGTCCAGGCGCGGATTGCCTGAAGCGTCGCCTCCTCGCAGACCTCCGGAAGCCTCACCCACTCTCCGGGAAGCATCCGCTCCTCCAGCGCCTTCAGCGCCTTTTCCCGGAAGTCCTCCGGCGCCCAGATGATCTGAACCTTCTCCCCGCGGCAGGCGGAGGCCTGCTCAGGGGTGCGTACAATGACCCGAAGCCCGGAAGGCCTTTCCTCCGTCCCGTCTTCCCCGGGGCTCTCCGGAGTCTCCTCCCGCTCCGGTCCCGCCGGCCAGGCAAACCGCTCCCGGCGGGCTTCCGCCAGCTGCTCCAGCCCCGCTCTCCGCAGCCCGTTCAGCGCGGAAACAGGCACAAAGGCCCCGGCGGTGCGTACCCGGATTTCCCGGACCTCAAAGTCCGTTCCGCCCGTCTTTTGAAGCTGGCGTTTCATTTCCTCCCCGGTGGTTTCCCTGTTTCGGGCCTCCGAAACCGGCTCCCCGTGCACCTGGATTTCCAGCTCCCCGTCGGAAACGGACAGGCGAAGCTCCTTTCCCGGCCAGGCCTCCGCCTCCATGCGGACCGGTATCCTCCGCAGGGGAGCCTCCGCCGCCCGCTTCAGCTGCTCCGCGTCCGTCAGCCGCCAGACCTCATCCCCCGGAGAGGCCGTCACACCCTCCCGGAGGCGGACCGTCGCGGTTTCTCCGGCCTCCGCGGTTTTTCCGGCATACAGCAGCTCCCATTCCTGCTCTCCGTGCTTCACCCGCAGCCCGTCCCCGTCATGGAGCCGGCGCTCCAGCCGCACCCGGGCCAGGTTTCCCCGGCAGGAGATCACCTTTCCGGCGCGCAGCCCCTGATGGTTCACGCTTCCGGGCTGAATCACGCCCGCGTCCTCCGCGCCGAAGGCATATCCCCGCATGAATCCGCCCCGGTGAAAGATCTGCTTCAGCGCTTCCTTTTCCTCCGGGTCCGCGGGCCGGAACTTTCCCTCCCGCAGGCTGTCCATGCCCCGGCGGTAGCTTTCCGTCACCGCAAAGACATATTCCGGCCGTTTCAGCCTGCCCTCTATCTTCAGGCTGGCCGCTCCCGCCTCCGCCAGCCTCGGCAGGTCATCCCGCAGGCACAGGTCCCGGGGACTCAGCCAGGCGCCCGGCCGGCCTCCGAACAGGTACTGCTTTCTGCAGGGCTGGGCGCATCTTCCCCGGTTGCCGCTGCGTTCGCCGACCATGCTGGAGAACAGGCATTCTCCGCTGACGGAGACGCATTGCGCTCCGTGGACAAAAACCTCGATCTCCGTACCCGTCCCGGCGCTTCGGCGGATTTCCTCCAGGCTGCACTCCCGGGCCAGCACAACCCGCTTCATTCCCTTCCCGGCACACCAGCGGACGCCGCTCTCGTTGTGAACGGCCATCTGGGTGCTGGCGTGGATCCGAAGCTCCGGGAAGCGGCGCCGCGCCATCCGCAGAATGCCCAGGTCCTGCACCAGCACCCCGTCCGCCCGCAGGCGGTTGAGCATCCGCAGCAGGGCGAGCACTTCCTCCAGCTCCCCGTCCCGGACCAGCGTGTTGACCGTCACATAGACCCGCATATGATGAAGATGCGCAAAGGCCAGCGCGTCCTTCAGCTCTTCCGCGTCGAAATTGCCTGCGCCGGCCCGCGCGCTGAAGGCGGCATATCCCAGATACACCGCGTCCGCGCCGGCGGCCTGCGCCCTTTCCAGCGCCTCCCGGCTTCCCGCCGGAGCCAGAATCTCCATCCGGTTTCTCCTCCGTTTTCCGTCAAAGAAAGCCCCCGAAGGGGCTGATTCAGCGTATTTCCGTCTGCTGCCCGGAGGGCTTCGACTCCGTTTCTCCCGGCGCGTCCGTTTCCTTTCCGGCAGCCAGGCGCTGCATGCGGCGCTTCAGCTCGGTGTTCTCATCCCGCGCCTTCAGCAGCTCATCCGCCAGGTTGAAGCAGGTCAGCACCGACGCCTGCTGCAGCGCCATGCCGCTCGCAATCTGCATTTCATTCAGCCGCCGGTCCACCAGCGCGGCCACCCTGCGGACATATTCCGGCGGATCGGAGGAAATCAGCGTATAATTCTTTCCCCCGACCCGGACGTTGATTTTCTGCTTCTCCATGTTTTTCCGCGCCTCCTGTCCGCCGTCTGTCTGAAGGGCTCTTTCCCGGGCCTCCGGGGCCGCGCCGTCCCTGAAAAGGTGATGGCGCGGAAAGGACTTTCCTCCCGCGCCGTCCGGCTCTTTCCTTCTCCGCTTTCTCAGAGCTGCTCGAAGGGATAGACCTCGCCAAAGGTTTCAACCCGGACGGAGGCCATCCGCTGCGGCTCCAGGGGCTTGTCCGCCGCGTCCCGGGGCGTGTTCACGATCGATTCAGCCACCTCCATGCCCTCCAGCACCTTGCCGAAAGCGGCATACTGGCCGTCCAGATGCGGGCTGTCGCTGGTCATGATGAAAAACTGGCTCCCCGCGGAGTCCGGATTCATGCTCCGGGCCATGCTCAGCACGCCGTAGGTATGCCGGACCGGATTGTTCACGCCGTTGGCCGCGAACTCGCCCTTGATGGAATACCCCGGTCCGCCGTATCCCATTCCCTTGGGATCCCCGCCCTGAATCATGAAGCCCGGAATCACCCGGTGGAAAATCAGCCCGTCGTAGAAGCCGCTGTTGGCCAGGGCCACAAAATTGCCCACGGACTGGGGCGCGGTCTCGGGATACAGTTCCCCCTTCATCTCGCGCCCGTCACTCATCACAATCGTAAACACAGGTTTCTGTGCCATGCTTCTCCCCCCGCATTCTGATCTGACGTCTCCGGCGCTCCGGCCGGCACGTCCCGTTTCTCCTCACTGAGGCACCCTATTTTAGCAGTATTTCCCCTCCTTGGCAAGCTTTTGACAGACAGCCTTCCTCCATACTATAATAAAGCGGTCACCGGGCGTTTTGATTTGGTTCTCTCCCGGTCGATTTTCCGCGGAAAGGAACGGCTTCTATGACGATTATTCACCCGCTGCAGCCCGTCAATCAGATGAACCCGGAGGATGTCTTCCTCGCGGTGGACGATCTGGGGACGCAGACCGGCTGCGGATATATTCTCTATCAGCTTCAGCCCGGCCTGTATCCGGACTGTCCGGTCAACATGTACTTTTCCCTGGAGGGGGATCCCGGCAGCCGCTATCTTCTCTTCGGCGCGCTCGTGGCCCGGGCCCGTCAGCTGCAGAACGTGAATCCGCAGCTTCGCGCCCGGCTGTATACCAGTCTGGATCCCCGGGATGAGGAAAGCCGGGAGTTCTATCTGCACAACGGCTTTGATCTGGATGAGAGCGATGTGCTCGTTTCGCTTCAGATTCCCTTCGGCGACGGGCGGATTCCCATGAGCTGCACCGTGGCCGCCACCCCGCTGAACACCTGGGAGGAGCAGCAGAACCTGCTTTCCCGCCTGCAGCTCAACGAGATTACGTATCTGGATCGGAGCACCCTGGTTGAAATGATGCATATGCCCCATTTTCTCGCCCTGGGGCTGTACCGGAACGCCGGGCTCATCGGCGACACGATTCTCGCCGGCCAGGGAAGCGACGCGGAGCTGGTCGCCATCTGCATCGAGCCCTCCAGCCGCCGCCAGGGGATGGCGCGCTGCCTGCTGCACAGGTCCCTGGCCATCATGGCCGCCGAGGGGGTCACCCGGGTGACTGCCAGGATCATGACCCGGAGTCTTCCCCAGGCGCACCTCATGAACGATTTCGGTGCCGCGCAGATCGGTGTCAATATGCTCTTTCCCGGAATGTATCTGAACTGACCCGCGCCCCGGCGCGGATAGTTTCCGCCCTTCCGGGCGGGAAAAACAGGTTTTCCTCTCCCTCAGCGGAACCGGGAGCGGAAAGCCGGCCCCGGCAAGGATCCGCAAATCACAGAAATGGAGGAGAGCCATCATGAAAATGACCTTCCGCTGGTACGGCAGCAAGACCGATCCCATTCCCCTGAAGTTTATCAAACAGATTCCCGGCATGACAGGCCTCATGGGTCTGCTGGACAAGCCCGCCGGAGTGGACTGGCCCGAAGAGGAATTTGCCGCCCTCCGGAAGGAGGTTCAGGAGGCCGGTCTGGAGCTGGAGGTCATTGAGTCCGTCAACGTCCATGAGGACATCAAAACCGGTCTGCCCGCCCGGGACGAATATATCGAGAATTACATCTCCACCGTCCGGATGCTGGCACGGCAGGGTGTGAAGGTGATTGTCTACAATTTCATGCCTGTGTTCGACTGGCTGCGGACCGATCTCGCCCGGGTCATCCCGGAGGACGGAAGCAACAGCCTGTATTTTGACGAGAAGGATCTGGGGGCCATGGGGCCGCTGGAGATTGTCCGCAAGACCGCGGAGGACAGCCACGGCTTTACCCTGCCCGGCTGGGAGCCGGAGCGTCTGGCCCTGCTGGAGACGACGCTGAAGCAGTACGAAGGCATGACAGGGGACGATCTTCGGAAGAATTACAAATATTTCCTCGACGCGGTCATTCCCGTCTGCGAGGAGGTCGGCGTCCGCATGGCCTGCCATCCGGATGACCCCGCCTGGCCCATCTTCGGCCTGCCCCGCATCGCCCACAGCCAGGAGGATTTCGACAAAATCGTCGCCCTCCACGACAGTCCGGCCAACACGCTCTGCCTCTGCACCGGCAGCCTCGGTTCCAATCCGGACAACGATATTCCCTCCATCATCCGGCATTTCGGCAGCATGAACCGGATCGGCGCCATGCATGTGCGGAACGTGAAATACCTGGGCTACCATCATTTCCGCGAAGCGGCGCACCTGAGCTCCACCGGTGATCTGGACCTGTATGAAATCATGAAGGCCGTCCATGAAACCTGCCCCGATACGTATATCCGGCCGGACCACGGCCGCATGATCTGGGACGAGCAGGGCCGCCCCGGTTACGGTCTGTATGACCGGGCACTGGGCGCCGCCTATCTGAACGGCCTGTGGGAGGCACTTGAAAAGGGCAGCTGCTGAGCGCTGCCCTGAAGGAGATTCTGTTTTATGCGCTGTGTTGTTCAGAGAGTTCTCTCCGCCTCGGTCACCGTGGAAGGTGAAACGGTCGGGGCCATCGGTCCGGGCCTCCTGGCCCTGATCGGCGTCTCGTCGGAGGATGGTCCTGCCGACGTGAAATACATTGCCGACAAGGTGATGCACCTTCGCATCTTCGATGATGAGAACGGCGTCATGAACCGCTCCGTGCTGGACGCGGGCGGTTCCATTCTCGCCGTCAGCCAGTTCACCCTTTACGGCGATGCCCGGGGCGGACGCCGGCCCAGCTATTTCCGTGCCGCAAAGCCGGAGGCGGCGGACGGGCTCTACCGCCGGGTCATTGAGGCCTGGCGGGCGGCCGGTCTCCCGGTGGAAACCGGCCGATTCCGCACGGAGATGCGGGTTTCCCTGGTCAACGACGGCCCCGTGACCATTCTGCTGGATTCGGAGAAGGCCTTCTGAGCCTTCTCCGTTTTCTGCTGTCCGGGCTTTCCGCCCGCATGCGCTCCGGCCTTCCGGCCGGAGCGTTTTTCCGCCCCCGGCGCCGGTTCGGGAATCGCCGCGCCTCAGGACTGCGCCAGCTGTCCGGCCAGATTCTGAAGGCCCGCTATCACCCGGTCGCACCAGGCGTCGAAGTCCGGATCCGGCGTCTGGCACTCCGGATGGGACAGAACGTAATCCAGGGTGATCCGAACCCCCTGATGGAAGGGGGTCATCGTGGTCATCTGCGGAACCAGCGCCTTGATTTTGCTGTTGTCGAACACGACGGTATTGGACTTGTCCCCGATCAGCGATCCCGTGTAGTCGTACTGCGGGCCGGCGGCCGCCAGGAATTCCGAGGAAACGTGGCAGGCGTGCAGCGGAACCCCCAGGGCATCCGCGATGGTCTCGTAGATCTGATTCCAGGTCAGGCTCTCGTCGGAGGTGATGTGGAACGCTTCTCCGATCGCCTGGCGGTTCCCCATCAGGCCCGTGTATCCCACGGCAAAATCCCTGTTGAAGGTCATCGTCCACAGGCTGGTTCCGTCCCCCTGGATCAGGACAGGTTTGCCCTCCCGCATCCGCTGGATCACCTGCCAGGCGCCCTTCGCCCCGTGGACGCCCAGGGGCACGTTCCGCTCGTCATATGTGTGGGACGGCCGGACAATCGTCACCGGGAAGCCGTCCTTCCGATACCTCTCCATCAGGTATTCCTCGCAGGCAATCTTGTTTCTGGAGTATTCCCAGTAGGGATTGGCCAGCGCCGTTCCCTCCGTGATCCGGTAGTCTTTCACGGGCTTGTGATAGGCGGAAGCGGAGCTGATGTAGAGATACTGGCCCGTTCTTCCCCGGAACAGCCGGTAATCCCGCTGCACCTGCTCCGGCACAAAGCCGATAAACTCCCCGACGCAGTCAAAGTACATCCCGTCGATCGCCCGCAGGACGGTCTCCTCATCATTGATATCCGTCTGAATCGAGCGGCACCCCTCCGGCAGCTCCGCCTTCCGGGTGCCTCTGTTCAGCAGGTAAACCTCCCATCCGTCCCGGACCAGCTTCCGCGTAATCGCCATGCTGATGGTCCCGGTTCCGCCGATCAGTAATGCCTTCATGTTTTTTCCTCCTGTTTTCAGAAATGATCTCTGTTTTGCTGTTTTCCGCAAAGGGAGCACTGTATCTGCGGCCATTCTATCATGCGTCCGCTCCGTCTGGCAAGCTCATTTTCGCGTCTCGGCACCGGCCTGAGAAAGAGCTGGTCTGTCTCCGCCGGATGTGGTATACTCCTCCGCAGAGGCTCCGGGAGGTTCCGGCGCGGCGCGCCCCTTCCGGGCGGAACAGGAGGAACGGAAAATGAAGGTAACTGAGGAACTGCTTCAGAAATACGCGCGGCTGATCGTCCGCACGGGCGCCAATGTCCAGCCGGGGCAGAAAGTGCAGCTGGTCGCCTCCGTGGAGCAGCACGCCTTTGCGGCCATGGTGACGGAGGAATGCTACAGGGCCGGCGCCAGCCTGGTGCAGATCGACTGGACCAGCGATGCCGCTTCACGGTTGCATTATCTCTATGCGGATCAGGAAACCCTGTCCGAGGTCCTGCCCTGGCAGGAGGAAAAAATGAAGCAGGCCGTGAAGGACCTGCCCTGCCGGATCTTTATCGAATCCGAGGATCCCGACGCCATGAACGGCATTGATCCGGAGAAGCTGTCCGCCGTCATGCAGGCCCGCGGCCGGGTCATGAAGCCCTACCGCAACGCGATGGAGGGAAAGCACCAGTGGGTCATCGCCGCCCATCCCTCGGAAAAGTGGGCCCGGAAATGCTTCCCCGGGGCGGAAAACCCGGTGGAGCTCCTGTGGGACGCGATTCTGAAGACCGTGCGCGTCACGGAGGACAACGACCCCGTCCAGGCCTGGAAGGAGCATACCGATTTCATCTCGGAGAAGGCCGCCTGGCTGAATGCCCGGGGTTTCTCCTCCCTGCGGTACCGCAGCGCCAACGGGACGGATTTCTCCGTGGAGCTGATTCCCGGCGCCAAATGGGAGGGCGCCGGCTCGGTCAATCCGGTCAACGGCGTCTTCTATATTCCCAACATGCCGACGGAGGAGATCTTCACCTCCCCGATCGCCGGAAAATGCGAGGGCACTCTGGTAGCGGTCAAGCCCCTCTCCTGGAACAGCCAGCTTATTGAGGATTTCTCGATCCGCTTTGAAGGCGGGCGGGCTGTTTCCTGTCAGGCGCGCCGAGGGCAGGAGCTGCTGGAAAAGATGATCCGGATGGATGAGGGCGCCGCGAGGCTCGGCGAGGTGGCCCTGGTTCCCCGGGAGAGCCCGGTGAATCAGTGCGGCTTCCTTTTCTACGAGACACTCTTCGATGAAAATGCCTGCTGCCATGTGGCTCTGGGCATGGGCTTCAAGGAGGTGCTTCCCGGCGGAGACGATCTGACCATGGCGGAAGCGCAGGAAAAGGGAATCAACGATTCCATCATCCATGTGGACTTCATGGTCGGCGCGGACGATCTGTCCATCGACGGGATTCTTCCCGACGGCACCGCGGTGCCGGTTTTCCGGAACGGGACCTGGGCCTGAGGGCAGTTCCTTTCCGGGCGCAGGAATGCACAGGGGCGCGGAGAAGCTTTCTCCGCGCCCCTGTTTTCTGTTTATTTGATTCCGTCCCGCGCGTCCTCCGGGGACCGCGCGGCACCCTTCCCTTCGCTTTCGTCCAGAAAGAGCTCCCTTTTCCGGCGGATCATTTCATCCAGCCGGCCGATGTAGGTTTCGATGTGGCTGACATTCGGAGCCCGTCCGATATGTCCCTCCTCCGGATAGATCCGTTTGGAGATGCCTCCCGCTCCCAGCGCGAGAATATGGGAGGTCTCCTCCATGATGTCCACGTTGTAGAGGCATTCGTGCCCCGGCAGCGCATAGCCCGTGTTTTCCAGATTCCCGGCCATGTATTTCTGCTTGTACAGGTAGTAGGGCCGCATGCCCATCCGCTCCGCGGTTTTCCGGCCCTGCCGCACCATCTCCTCCGCCGTTTCTCCCGAAGGCAGCGTCGGGCCCGCTTCGGTTTCCTCCGTCCCTTTTCCTTCGGCTCCCTTCCGGATTCCGCCTTCCTTTTCCAGCCGCGCGGCGGTCCATTTTTCTCCCCAGGGAGAGGATCTCTTGATGGCCAGCGTGTGTACCGTCAGGCTTTCCGGCCGGAGCCGTTCCGCCTCCTCCATGGTCCGCGCAAAATCCTCCGCGTCTTCTCCGGGCAGCCCGGCGATGACGTCCATATTGATATGGGGAATGCCCTCCTCCCGGGCCAGGGCATAGGCCTCCCGAACCTGCTGCGCCGTATGCGCGCGGCCGATGAACCGCAGCGTGCGGTCATTCATGGTCTGGGGATTGATGGAGATCCGCCGGACGCCGGCCTCCCGGATGGTCCGCAGCCGCCCCTGCGTCAGGGTATCCGGTCTGCCGGCCTCGATGGTGTATTCCGCCGCGCCGGGGAAGATGGCCATCATCCGGTCCGTCATCCGCTGGAAATCCGCCTCGGGCAGAGCGGTCGGCGTGCCTCCGCCCACATAGACCGCGCGCAGCGTTCTTCCGCTTTCCGCCAGGATCTCCGCACCGGCGCGCATCTCCCGCTCCAGCGCATCCAGATAGGGCGCAACCAGCCGCCCGTTCCCGATCTCTCCCGAGGAGAAGGAGCAGTAGGCGCAGCGGGTCGTGCAGAAGGGAATGCCGATGTAGACATCCATCCACCGGTCCCCGGGCGGGGGCAGGCCCGCCTGGACCTCCGCGATCTGCGCCAGCAGCTCTGCTTTTTCCCCGGTCACGTCAAACTCCGTCCGCAGCCGCGCCACCGCCTGCTCCCGGCTCAGCCCTTCGGCCAGCGCCTCCAGCATCAGGTGGGTCGGCCGGACGCCCGTCAGGCTGCCCCAGGGCGGATGAATTCCCGTTTTTTCCCGGCAGAGATCGTACAGCGTCTGCTTGCAGAGCCGCCGGGCCGCCCGCTTCCGATGGAGCTCCCGGAGTCGGAGATCCTGATCCTCCGGGACCGCCGCCGCGCGCCGGACCGTATGCTCCCCGTCGGTGAAGGCGATCCGGAACACGCCCTCCCCTTCCTCCGCCTCCATCCGGAATTCCTCCAGGTGATCCGCCAGGCCAAAAAGCCGGGCTGTATGCGCCAGCTCCGGCTGAATGGTTTCCAGATACTCCGAAATCTTTGCCATTTTTTCTCTCCAAAGGCCACCGGCGGCCGTCGGCTTCCCCGGTCGCCGCCATGGTCGCAGCGCCGCACTGCGGCGACTGCTTCCTGCCGGCTCTGTAAACCGCCGACGGTTTTTCCGCCAGCGGCCGTCGGCTTCCCCGGTCGCCGCCATGGTCGCAGCGCCGCACTGCGGCGACTGCTTCCTGCCGGCTCTGTAAACCGCCGACGGTTTTTCCGCCACAGGCGGCCGTCGGCGGTTTACCCCGTGATGCGGTAAACGTCGAGCACATCCGCCTTGTTGCGGATCGCCTGAATCACCCGGTCCATCTGCTCCCTTGAGGTCACATCCAGCGTCAGTTTCACGGTGGAGATCCGGGTTCTGTCATCCGTCTGAACCTGGGCGGCCTTGATGGAGACATTCATTTCCCCGACGATGGAGGCAATTTCGCCCAGCATATTGACCCGGTCATAGACCAGGATCTTGATGGACGCGTAGAAGGATCCGCCGCTCTCCGAGGCCCATTCCACCGGGATTTTCCGCTCCGGCTCCGCCCCCGCGGCATTGGGACATTCCGCCTTGTGGATGGTAACGCCCCTTCCCCGGGTGATATATCCCACGATCTCGTCCCCCGGAACGGGGCTGCAGCACCGGGCAAAGCGGATCGGGATATCCAGGTCCTCGTTTTCCGTCAGCACGATGCCGTGATTGGCCCGCCGCTCCCGCAGCTGCTTTTCATCCGCGATGTCCGGAATCTCCTCCGGAATGACGGGCGCCGACGGCGCCTCCCGGCCCCTCTGCTCCTCGATCAGGCGGGTGACCACATACTGGGCCGCCATTCCGCCGTAGCCGACCGCGCAGCAGATGTCGTCAAAGTCGCTGAATCCATATTTTTTCAGCATGGATTCATAGTACTCGGGCTTCAGCAGCTCTCCGAGCCGCACCCCTCTCCGGGCGCACTCGTGCTCGATCATTTCCCGCCCCAGGCTCAGGTTTTCCTGCCGCAGCTCCTTCTTCAGGTACTGCCGGATCTTGGCCTTGGCCTGCGCCGTCTTGCAGATCCGGATCCAGTCCGAAGAGGGGCCCTTGCTCGACGCGGAGGTCATGATCTCGACCCGGTCCCCGGTGGCCAGCTCCGTGTCCAGGGGAACAATTTTCCCGTTCACCCGCGCGCCGACGCATTTGTTTCCGACCGCGGAGTGAATGCGGTAGGCAAAGTCCAGGGGCGTGGAGCCCTTGGGCATGGAGATCACGTCGCCCTTGGGGGTGAAGAGGAAGACCTCGTCATCAAACAGGTCGGTCTTCAGGGTGTCCATGAACTCCCGGCTGTCCCGGGTATCGCTGCTCCAGTCCAGGATCTGCCGCACCCAGGTGAGCTTGGCGTCCAGGTCATCCCCCTTCTCCCGGCCCTCCTTGTACCGCCAGTGCGCGGCGATGCCGTATTCCGCAATCCGGTGCATCTCCCAGGTCCGGATCTGCACCTCGAAGGGGAAGGGCATTTTCCGCCCGCCCATGACGGTCGTATGCAGGCTCTGGTACATATTGGCCTTCGGCACGGAGATATAGTCCTTGAAGCGTCCCGGCACCTGGTTCCACAGCGTGTGGACAATTCCGAGCACGGTGTAGCAGTCCGGCACCGTATCCACGATGACCCGGATGGCGATCAGGTCATAAATCTGGTCAAAGGTCTTATGCTGAAGGATCATCTTCCGGTAGATCGAATAGAAATGCTTGGACCGGCCGTCGATGTCAAAATGAATATGCTGCTCGTCCAGCTTCGCGCTCAGCTCATCGATCACCTGGCGGATGTTCTCCTCCCGTTCGGCCCGCTTCATCCCGACCAGATGGACAATGTTGTTGTATCCGTCCGGATCCAGGTACTTCAGGCTCAGATCCTCGAGATCCTGCTTCAGCGCATAAACGCCCAGCCGGTGCGCAAGCGGGGCATAGATGTCCAGCGTTTCCCGCGCGATGGCCTTCTGGCGGTCCGGCGTCTGATAGCGGAGGGTATACATATTGTGAAGCCGGTCCGCCAGCTTGATCAGCACGACCCGGATGTCCCTGCTCATGGCGAGGATCATTTTCCGGACGCTTTCCGCCTGCGCCTCCTCCCGGTTGGCAAAGTCCAGCTTGTTCAGCTTGGTCACGCCGTCCACCAGCTCAGCCACCTCGTCATTGAACTCTCCGCGCAGCGTATCCAGCGTGATGCCTTCGCAGTCCTCCACCGTATCATGCAGCAGCCCCGCCGCGATGGTGGGCGGGTCAATCATCAGATCCGTCAGAATGCTGGCCACAAAGCAGGGATGAATGAAATAGGGCTCTCCGCTTTTCCGGACCTGCCCGGCATGGGCCTTCTCCGCAAAGTGCCAGGCCTTTTCCACCAGCTGGTAACCGTCCCCCGGATGATATTTCTGAATCCGCGCCAGCATCGTGCCCAGCGGCATCGCCTCATAGGATGCAAAACTCATTTCATTCCCCCCTTCCTGTCCTCTTCCGCAGCCCTCCGCAGCCGGAACGGCCGCCTCAGCTCCGGGGCCCGGCAGCCGTCAGGCTCTGCATGTACCGCACCGCCGGGCTGCTCTCCGGATCGATTTTTCGGACCGGCAGCATCCGAAGCCGGAAGGGCGTTCTCTGCCATTCCAGCAGCCCCAGCTGCTCAAAGGCCGTCAGCGCGAAGAGCACCTGCTCCGGCGCGGCCCCGCTTTCTTCGCAGAGCTGCCGCAGTCCGCCCTCTCCCGGCGCGAAATCCCTGATCCGGCGGTACATGTCCCGCAGCGCCTCCGTGGAGGCGTCCACCCCGGCCAGCCGTTCCTTCAGCAGATGCTCCGGCCGCAGCCCGGCCCGTCCCGGGATATGCTCTGTCCCATTCGCCGAGAGCCGGCTCATTTCCTGCAGACAGCGCAGAAAAAAGTCCTCCGGATCCCCCGCCGGTTCCGCTTCTCCGGCTCCGCCCGCGGGGCGGATTGCCAGCACCTGCATCTGCGGGGTGATTCTCCCGTTGAATTCATTCCGGTCCGGCCGGAACAGCACGTCCGTCCGCTCTCCCGCCCGGCTCCCCTCGTCCGCCAGGCCGAAGCCGATACCGTCCCGGACGGCCTGCCCCTCCAGCAGCGTCAGCTTCAGGTGGCTCCGGTCCTTTCCGACCGCCCGGGCGCTCTGGACAAACGCGCTGCGGCACCGAAAGACCGGCGGCGGGTTCCCGAAGCCCACCGGTTCCAGCGCCTCCAGAGCGGCCGCCGTCTCCAGCGTCACCTGTTCGAGGGGCATTTCGCTGTCGTATTCGCGGACCGGCACGAAGCAAGCCTCCGCGCAGTTTTCCCGGATCGCCCGGTTCAGCCGCTCCCGCAGCTCCGGAATTCTGTCCGCCGGGACCGTCAGCCCCGCAGCCTGCTCATGCCCTCCGAAGCGCACAAAAAGGTCCGCGCACAGATTCAGCATCTGCCAGATATTGACCCCGGGGATGGACCTGCAGCTGCCCACGGCGGTTTCTCCCTGCCGGCTCAGCACCACAACGGGATGATGGAATCTCTCGCAGAGCTTGCCCGCCGCCAGGCCGATCAGCCCGGTGTTCCATCCCTCGCCCTCCAGAATGACGGCCCGGTCCCGCCTCAGATCCACCTGTTCCGGGAAGACGCGCAGCGCCTCCTCCAGGATCTGCCTCTCCTGTTCCTGCCTGCTGCGGTTGTTCTCCTCCAGCTCCCTCGCCAGCGCTTCGGCCTCCTCCGGATCCTCCGTCATCAGCAGGCGAACTCCCCGTGCCGCATCCCCCAGCCGACCCGCGGCATTCAGCCGGGGCGCCAGCCGGAAGGCGATATCGTCGGCGCGCATGGGAAGGGTGATGCCCGCATTTTTCATCAGGGCCCTCAGCCCGGGGCGGGCCGTCTCTGCCATTCGCCGCATCCCTTCCCGGACAATCAGCCGGTTTTCATCCGTCAGCGGAACGATGTCCGCCACCGTGGCCAGCGCCGCGATCTCCAGCCTGCGCGCCGTCCCGGCGTCCCCCTGGAGGGCCTGGCAGAGCTTGAGAGCCACCCCGGCGCCGCAGAGGCGGCGGAAGGGATAGTCCCCCAGCAGCGGATTCAGCACCGCGTCCGCGGGCGGCAGCGAAGCGGGCAGTTCATGGTGATCCGTGACAATGACCTCCAGGCCCAGGCTCTTCGCCAGCCGGACCTCGTCCGCGCTGGCAATCCCGCAGTCCACGGTGATCAGCATCCCGTATTTCTCCGCGATCTCCCGCACCGCCTTCTCGTTCAGCCCGTATCCCTCGGTCTGGCGGCAGGGAATCCGGAAGTCCGCCTCCGCCCTCTCCTCCCGCAGGGTCTCCAGCAGAATGGTAACGGCGCTGATCCCGTCCACGTCGTAGTCCCCGTAGACCAGGATGCGTTTTCCCTCCGCGATGGCCCCGCGGATCAGGCGCACCGCCCGGTCCATGTCCTGCATTCGCTCCGGCGGGTGCAGATCCTCCATCCGGGGATGCAGGAATTTTTCCGCCTTCTCCGGCGTATCAATTCCCCGGGCCCACAGCAGCTCGCTCTCCCAGGCCGGCAGCCCGGGCAGCGTCCCCGCCGTCCCGGAAAACCGCTTTCTGAATTCCTGCACCCGTTTCTTCCTCTCTTTCCTCCGGCTCCGGCTTTTCCCCGGGGCCTGCTTCCCGGCTTCCTTTGCCCGCAGATCCCTCCCGGAAAAAAGGAGACCGCCGGACCGGCGGTCTCCTTCTGCTTCCGGCAGATTTATTTTTTCCTCGCCCGGCGCTTTTCTTCCAGATACGCCCAGACATATCCGTTGATCATGTTGGCGCTGTAGACGCCGCTCAGAATGCCGACGATGATCGGCAGGGCAAACTCGCGGATGCTCGCCACGCCCAGGATGCACAGCGCCACGATGGTGATCAGCGTGGTCGCGGTGGTGGTCAGGGTGCGCCCGAGGCTCTCGCGGATGGAGATGTTGGTCACCTCGGCCCGCGGCATATTCGGATACTTCTTCGCATTCTCACGGATCCGGTCGAAGATCACGATCGTGTTGTTGATGGAATATCCGACGATGGTCAGCGCCGCGGCGATGAAGGAGGAATTCATCTGAATGAAGCTGCGGAAGATGACCATGAAGCTCAGCATGATCAGCACGTCATGCAGCAGCCCGAACACGGCGGAAAGTCCGCTGTTCAGGTCGAACCGGATCGCAATGTAAACCAGCATCAGCGCCGCGGCCAGCAGCACGGAGATCACCGCGTTGCGGACCAGCGTGGCGCCGGCCACAGGTCCGACGTAGTTCACGTCGCCGACGGATTCGGCCTCCGGATATTTTTCCTTCAGCTTTTCCTCAAACTGAGCCTGGATGTTCTGAATGTCATCCTGGGCCACATCCTTGATGCGGATAACGGCCTCGCTCTCCCCGCTGCCCTGATAGGTCACGGTGCTGGAGGCAATACCCATGCCGCTGAGAATCGCTTCGATGTCGCCCTTCTCCGCCTGCTGCTTGAGGTTATACTCCATGGACAGGCCGCCCTCGAAATCGATGCCCAGGTTGATCCCATGACCGAAAACGGTCAGAATCAGCGCCAGAGCGATGATCGCGCAGGAGATGATCAGGCAGGTCTTGGAACGGTTCTGAATTTTCATTGCGCCTCAACCTCCTTTCCCGCGCTGACTTTGGTGTACAGGCTCTCCTTGACGCACCCGGCGTTCACCAGGCGGTTCATCAGGAACCGGGTCACCAGAATCGCGGAGAACATGGAAACCACAACGCCCAGCAGCAGCGTCCTGGCAAAGCCCTGGATGGAACCCGTGCCGTAAATCAGCAGGACGACGCCCGCGATCAGGGTGGTCACGTTCGAGTCGAGAATCGCACTCATGGCATTGCGGAAGCCTGTACGCACGGCAACCTTGACGCTCTTGCCCGCGCGGATCTCCTCGTTGAAGCGTTCAAAAATGATGACGTTGGCATCCACCGCCATGCCGATGCCCAGCACCACGCCGGCCAGGCCGGGCAGCGTCAGCTGGATGCGGAACACGGCGATGAGCATGAACAGCACGATCGTGTAGATGGCCAGGGCCCAGGAGGCCACCACGCCGTTGAGGCGGTACCGCACGATCATCAGCAGCATCACCAGGAGAATGCCGATCACTGCGGCCAGCACGCTGGTGCTCAGCGCGTCGCGGCCCAGGGTGGCGGACACCTTGTCCACCTTCTGCTGCGTCAGCTCCAGGGGCAGGGCGCCGCTCTGAATCTTGGCGGCGATGGTCGTCGCGCGTTCGGCGCTGCCCATGCCGTTGATCACGCCGGAGCCGTTGGTAATCGCGTTCTGCACGGTCGGGGAAATCAGCTCCTCGCCGTCCAGATAGATGGAGATCCGCCGGCCGACGTTCGCCGCGGTCATGTCCGCGAAGATCTTCGCGCCCTCTTCCGTCAGCGTGAAGGCCACCTGATGGTCGCCCTCGGCGTAGTAGTAGGTCGCGGTCTTGACCATGTCACCGGTCATGAACACTTCGCCGTTGGGATCCCGGAACTCCAGCTTGGCCGCCGCGCCGATCAGATCCAGCACGGTATCGTCCTGCACGTCCGGAATCTCCACCCGGATCCCGTCGCCGCCGATCTGCTGCACGTTGACTTCCGTGAAGCCCTTGTCGGCCAGGCGCTGCTGAATAATGGACATGGTGCCGTTCATCAGGGATCCGAAGTCCGCCTCCGAGCCCTCCGGCGCCTTCGCCGAATATTCAACATACATGCCGCCGCGCAGATCCAGGCCCAGGGGAAGCACCTGAGGCCAGCTGTCCGCATTGGTCGTCGGCAGCCAGGGCATCACCCGGTACAGCCCGCGGGGCGGAATGGCCCACCCGTTCGCGCCGAGCAGCGCCAGCACGATTGTGCAGATCAGCACAATGCACAGCGCGACAATGGACCCGGTCCTGCTGCCGCGCCTTTTGTTGGATTTCATGACAATCCATCCTCCTTCGTATAAACGCAATGAAAGGATTATAAACCTCTTCCCTTTTTTCGTCAAGGCGCGCCGGGAGGCCTTCCGGGGCCTTCTTTCAGAACAGCGCCTCCACAAAATCCTTCGCGTTGAAGGGCTGCAGATCATCAATTCCCTCGCCGACGCCGATGTACCAGACCGGCACCTCCAGCTCCTGTCGGATGGCCAGCGCAATGCCGCCCTTGGCCGTGCCGTCCAGCTTGGTCAGGATGATGCCGCCGATTTCCGCGACCTCCTTGAAGGCCCGGGCCTGCTGCAGGCCGTTTTGCCCGGTCGTCGCGTCCAGCACAAGGATGCATCGGGTGTCCGCCTCCGGATACTCCCGGTCGATGACCCGGCGCATCTTGTTCAGCTCGTCCATCAGGTTCTTCTTGTTGTGCAGCCGCCCGGCGGTATCCACGATCAGCAGATCCGCCCCCTGGGCCTTCGCGCTCTGGATGGCGTCATAGACCACGGCCGCCGGGTCCGCTCCCTCCTCGTGCTTCACGATCGGCACCCTGGCCCGCTCAGCCCAGACCGTCAGCTGCTCCGCCGCCGCCGCGCGGAAGGTATCCCCCGCGCAGAGCATGACACGCCGGCCGATCGTCTGGAAGCGCAGGGCCAGCTTGCCGATGGTCGTCGTCTTGCCGACCCCGTTGACCCCGACCATCAGCATCACCATCGGCCATCTCAGCGGCGGACGGGGAACATCCATCTGCTCGACCATGATCTCCTTCAGCATTTCCCGCGCGGCGGCCGCGTCCTTCACATTCCCCGCCTTCACGCGTCTGCGGAGCTCGTCGGTGATCACCGTGGTCGCCTTCAGGCCGCAGTCCGCCATCACGAGGATGTCCTCCAGCTCCTCGTAGAAATCCTCGTCCACCTTCCGGTTTTCCCGGACCATCTCGTCGACCTTTTCGGTCATATTTCCCCGGGTTTTGCTCAGCCCCTGCCGAAGACGGGCAAAAAGGCCCTTTTTCTTCTCGTCGCTCACTTTTTTCCTCCCGTTTCGCGCCGCTCGGCTCTCCGCTCCGCCGCGCGTTTTTCCGGTTCTCCGGCCTTTCCTGCGGCCGCCGGCAGGAATCATACCACAAAAGCACAGCCCTTTCAATCTTCTCCTTGACAAACCAGACGCCGGATTTTAAGATTAATTGTTCACTGGTATTATGGTGTATTTGGAGGAAAAACGGCTATGGCGGAACTGACGATGGACAGGCTGGTGGCGCTCTGCAAGGGCAGAGGCTTTATTTTCGCTGGCTCCGAGATTTACGGCGGTCTGGCGAACACCTGGGATTACGGTCCCCTCGGCGTGGAGCTGAAAAACAACATTAAAAAGGCCTGGTGGCAGAAGTTTGTCCAGGAAAGCAAGTACAATACCGGCCTGGACTCCGCCATTCTGATGAACCGGGAGGTCTGGGTCGCCAGCGGGCACGTCGGCGGCTTCAACGATCCGCTGATGGACTGCAAGGCCTGCAAGGCCCGTTTCCGCGCGGACAAGCTGATCGAGGATTTCACGAAGGGCGAGGAAACCGGCGACGGCTGGACCAATGCCGAGCTGGAGGAGTACATCGGCTCCCATGACATCGTCTGCCCGGTCTGCGGGAAGAAGGATTTTACCGGCATCCGCCAGTTCAATCTGATGTTCAAGACCTTTGCCGGCGTGAATGAGGACAGCGCCAATGAGATCTACCTCCGTCCGGAGACGGCGCAGGGCATCTTCGTCAATTTCCAGAACGTGATGCGGACAACGAGGAAGAAGCTTCCCGCCGGCATCGCCCAGATCGGCAAATCCTTCCGGAATGAGATCACCCCCGGCAACTTCATCTTCCGCGTCCGCGAGTTCGAGCAGATGGAGCTGGAGTTCTTCTGCAAGCCCGGCGAGGATCTGGAATGGTTCAATTACTGGCGTTCCTTCTGCAGGGACTGGCTGCTCTCCCTGGGTATCCGGGAGGAAAGCCTCCGTCTGCGGGATCATGAGCCGGAAAAGCTCGCCTTCTATTCCAAGGCGACGACGGACTTCGAATTCCTCTTCCCCTTCGGCTGGGGCGAGCTCTGGGGCGTGGCGGACCGGACGGATTACGATCTGACCCAGCATCAGAATCATTCCGGCAAAACCATGGAGTATCTGGATCCCGTGACCAATGAGAAGTATATCCCCTACTGCATCGAGCCCTCCCTGGGCGTGGACCGGATGCTTCTGGCCTTCCTCTGCAATGCCTATGAGGAGCAGGAGCTGGAGGGCGGCGATGTCCGCACCGTGCTGCACCTGCACCCGGCGCTCGCGCCCTACAAGGCGGCGGTGCTCCCCCTGCAGAAGAACAAGCTCGGCGCCCTGGCCTCGGAGATTCACGCGGAGCTCACGAAATACTTCCCCGTGGAGTATGATGAAACCGGCTCCATCGGAAAGCGCTACCGCCGTCAGGACGAGATCGGTACCCCCTTCTCCATCTGTGTGGATTTCGAAACGGAGGAAACCCGTTCCGTCACCATCCGCGACAGGGACACCATGGAGCAGGTCCGCGTTCCGCTGGATCAGATCCGTGGATGGATTGAGGAGCGCATGCGGTTCTGATTCCGCGCCCCGGCCGCGGAAGCGCCCTTCCGCGGCCGGAAGGGCGCTTTGCTGTACCCGGTGTTTTTCCGCCGGTTTGGTCTCGGGAGGAAAGAATGCAGAAGAATGATAAGTTGGAGCGGCGCCCGCGGCGCCGGGTTCTGATTGTCGATGATGAAATCATTGACCGCCAGCTGCTGAAGGCCATTGTCTCCCGGAAGTACGAGGTTCTCTGCGCCGAAAGCGGGGAGGAGGCTCTGGAAACCATCCGGAGCCAGCCGCTGAGCCTTGTTCTGCTGGATCTGATCATGCCCGGCATGAACGGCTATGAGGTGCTCCGGGCCATCCGGAAGGACCCCGCCCTTCGTCAGCTTCCGGTCATCGTCCTGACCGCGGAAAAGGACGCGGAGGTGGAAACGCTCCGCCTCGGCGCGACGGATTTTATTCCCAAGCCCTTTTACATGCCCGAGGTGATTCTCGCCCGGATCGACCGGTCCATTGAGCTGGCCGAGGACAAGCTGATCATCAGCGGCGCGGAAACCGATCCCCTGACCGGTCTGTACAAGCAGGATTTCTTCCTGCATTATGCCCGTCAGCTGGACCGCTTTGAGCCGGACCTTCCGATGGATGCCGTCGTCCTGAACGTCAACCGTTTTCATCTGGTCAACGAGCTTTACGGCCGGGCTTTCGGCGATTCGCTGCTCCGGGAAATCGGGAGCATCCTCCGCCGGCTGGTCCAGGGCACGCCCGGCCTCGCCGGCCGGACGGCTTCGGATACCTTCGTCCTTTATCTGCCCCATCGGGAGGATTATGAAGCCTCCCTTCTGGCGCCTCTGGCCGCAGCGGGAGGCGCCCCCGGCCGCGCCAGGGCGACCGTCCGGGTCGGGATCTATCCCCTCGCGGCAAAATCCGCGGATCTGGAGCAGCGCCTGGACCGGGCGAATCTGGCCTGCAGCCGGCTGAGGGGAAACTATGCAACCGCCTGCGCCTACTATGATACCTCCACCCATGAGGAGGAACTCCGGGAGGAGCGGCTCATCAGCGGCATGGAGACCGCCCTGCAGGAAAGGCAGTTCCGGGTTTTCTATCAGCCGAAGTATCTGATCCAGGGAAGCCGTCCCGTCCTGGCCAGCGCGGAGGCGCTGATCCGGTGGTTCCACCCCGAAAGGGGCATGATTCCCCCCGCCTCCTTCATCCCGCTCTTTGAACAGAACGGGCTCATCTCCCGGCTGGATCACTATGTCTGGCGGGAGGTTGCGGAGCAGATCCGCGCCTGGAAGGACCGCTACGACTTCTCCGTTCCCGTCTCCGTCAACGTCTCCCGGGTGGATCTCTTTGATCCGGGCCTGGAGGACACGCTGCGGGAGGTGCTGGATGCCTGCGGACTGGAGCCCTCGGAGTATCTGCTGGAAATCACCGAATCCTCCTATACGGATCATGCCGAGCAGCTGGTGGAAACGGTTCGCCGTCTGCGCGCCCTGGGCTTTCAGGTGGAGATGGACGACTTCGGGACCGGCTATTCCTCTCTGAATATGCTGACCGCGCTGCCCATCGACACCCTCAAGCTTGATATGGGGTTCATCCGGAACATCGCCTCCAGCCCGAAGGATCTCCGCATGGTCGAGCTGATGCTGGACCTTGCGAAGTTCCTTGCGGTTCCGGTGGTCGCGGAGGGCGTGGAGACCGAGGAACAGTACCGGCTGCTGAAGAACGCCGGCTGCGAGCTCATTCAGGGCTATTATTTCTCCCGTCCCGTTCCGCCGGAGGAATTTGCCCTGCTGATTGAAAAAGAACTGAAGGAAAGAGAATCGGACGCGCAAAACGGCGCGGACCAGACGGGGAGGAATGAATCATGCTGACACTGGAAGCGCTCCGGAGCTACGGAGCCGACGTCGAGGAAGGCCTGCACCGCTGCATGAACATGGAAGCCTTCTATCTGAAGCTCTTTGATTCCCTGAAGGGGGATACGCGGGTGGAGGAGCTGAAGGCCGCCATTGCCGCAAAGGATCTGGACCGGGCCTTCGAAACCGCCCACGCCCTGAAGGGGATTTACGGCAACCTGTCCCTGACGCCGCTTTTCCAGCCGATTCAGGAGCTGACAGAGCTGCTCCGTGCCCGGAAGGATACGGATTATTCCGCCCTTCTGGCGGAGATTACCGCCCAGAAGGAGAAGCTGGACGCCCTCCTGTGATGTCCTCCGCGGAATTTCGCTGCGTGAAAACGGCCGCCCGTCCGGGCGGCCGTTTTGCTGTTTGTCTCTTCAATCCTGGGCCAGAAAGCGCTTCAGGAATTCCCTTGTACGGGTGTCCTCCGGGTTCACCAGCACCTGGGAAGGCGGCCCCTCCTCGGCAATGACCCCGTCCGCCATGTAGACCACATGGGTGCTGACATCCCGAGCAAAGGCCATCTCATGGGTCACGACCAGCATGGTCATCCGTTCCGACGCCAGGCTTTTCATGACATCCAGCACCTCCCCCACCATCTCCGGATCCAGCGCGGAGGTCGGCTCGTCAAAGAGCAGCACCTCCGGCTCCATGGCCAGCGCCCTTGCAATGGCAACGCGCTGCTTCTGGCCGCCGGAAATCTGGGCGGGCCGGGCGTTGATATAGGGCAGCATGCCGACCTTTTTCAGGTAGTACAGCGCCCGCTTCCGCGCCTCCTCCTTCGGAACCCTGCTGACCTTTCTCTGGCCGATGACGCAGTTCTCCAGCACTGAAAGGTTGTTGAACAGGTTGAAGCTCTGAAAAACCATGCCCACCCTCGCCCGGTAGGCGCTCTGGTTCAGCTTTCCGCCGGTGACGCTTTCCCCGTGGAACAGGATCTCCCCCGTGGTCAGCGTTTCCAGCAGGTTGATGCACCGCAGCAGCGTGCTCTTCCCGCTGCCGCTGGCCCCGATGATGGAGGTCACGTCTCCCTTCCGGACCGTGAAGTCCACATCCTTCAGCACCGCGTGGGTGCCGAAGGTTTTGGAGAGATGCCGGATTTCCAGGATGTTCTCGTTCATGGCTTCTCCCCCTGATAATCCCGGCTCTTCTCCTCGTAGGGAGCCTCTCCGGTGAATTTGTAGGTTCCTGCGGTCATCACCAGCTGGTCCTCGTTCACCAGCTCATAGTTTCCCTTGCCCTCCATCCGCTTTTCCAGCCTGCGCAGCAGGAAGCTGGCCAGCAGGGTCAGGCACAGATACCCGCCCATCTCCAGAAATGCGGAGGGGAAGTACTTGAACACCGCGCCGCTGACCATTTTGTGCACGGCAAAGAAATCCTGGAAGCCGATGATGAACATGACCGAGGTATCCTTGACGTTGATGATGTAATTGTTTCCGATCTGGGGCATGATGTTCCGCAGGGTCTGGGGCAGCACAATATACAGCATGGTCTGGAAATGGTTCATGCCGATCGCCCGGGCGCCCTCAAACTGGCCCGCGTCGATGCTCATGATGCCGCCGCGGACGGATTCCGCCATATACGCGCCGGTATTGATGGAAACCACCAGAATGCTGACCGTCCAGATGTCCCGGAAGCTGACGCCGAAGAAGTAGGGCATTCCGTAATAGATAAACACGGCCTGCAGGATCATGGGCGTTCCCCGGAAAACCTCGACATAGACCCGGATGATCCCCCGCAGCAGCCGAAGCAGCGCACGCTTCACCCACAGATCGCCGGGCAGGCAGGGGATGGTCTGCAGAATACCGCAGATAAAGCCGATCACACAGCCGATCAGGGTGGACACCGTAGCCAGGATCAGCGTGTTCAGGATGCCTGTCAGATAGACCGTGCCGTATTTGGCCCAGATGGATCCGATGTCTGTAAACAGCTGTTCGACCATGCCGCTCCCCTTTACTCGCTCAGGGGCTGCACGGCAATCGCATCCGCCATCAGGGCGTTGAAGTCCTCTGCCGTTTTGTCCTTCAGGCAGGCGTTGATCGCGTCCAGCAGCTCGGTATTGCCCTTCCGGACGGAGATTCCGATATTGATATCCTCCTGGGAAACCGCGAAGTCATCCCCGGTGCCCGCAAAGTCCAGCAGCTTCAGATCCGGGTAGGCGATCAGGGCGCCCTGGGCCGTAGGCATGTCGGTGCACACGAAGTCGACGGTTCCGCTTTCAACCGCCATCAGCATGGCCGGCGCGGATTCCGCCGGAGGCACGATCGTCGCTCCCTTGACCTGGGGCAGGCAGGTGTCGTACCAGATGGTGCCGCTCTGGCTGGTCGCGGTTCCGCTCAGCCCGCTGATGCCCTTCGCTTCCGTGTTCGGATTTCCTTCCTTCGCCAGGCAGACGATCGTGGCGTAGAGATAGGGTCCCGCGAAGTCCACGGCTTCCATCCGCGCGGCCGTCATGCTCTGGCCGGCGATCACCGCGTCCGCAATGCCGCTCTGCACGGCGGGGATCAGGCTGTCCCAGTCCAGCTGCATGATTTCAAGCTGCCATCCGTTCGCCTCGCAGATGGCCTTGGCCGTCATCACATCGTATCCGTTGGCATACTGGCCCGGATGATCCTTGATCGGCACCGCGCCGTTGCTGTCGTCCGGCTGGGCCCAGTTGTACGGGGCGTAGGCGCATTCCATCGCGACGGTCAGCACGCCGTCCTCCACCCCGGTCTCCGCAGCCGCGATCCCCGCCGCGGCCGCCAGCATCATCGCCATGATCAAAGCCAGCATCTTCTTCATTTCATTTTCCTCCTTGTCTGTTTTCCTTCCCTTTTCGGGGCCGGCATCTCCGGCGGACTGTCCGCCGGGCCGGAGCCCTCTGCGCCGCCTGCGCTTCTGAATGGGGATATGGTATCACAATTCGTCCGTTTTTCAAGGCCAAACCGCTCTCCTGTCCTGTTTTCCTTTTGTTTCTTCCCTCCCGGATTCTGAGCAGGGAAAAAACATTCCCCGCCCGGAAAGTATGATAAGATGGATGCATGCGCGAGGAAAGGAAGGAACGCACAAAAATGGTCAGACTGTATGAAAAGGGAATATATCTGCTGGGCGGCCGGAGCATCATACCCGAAGAGGAAGCCGGCGCCTTTTTTGCGGCCCGGGGCCTTCAGAAGCCTCCCCGGGAGGCCGCCCGCCGGGGCACAATCTCCTGGACCGTGCTGCAGGCGCACAACCGCTCCGACGATCCGGAGCAGCTTCGCCTCCGCTTTGACGCCCTGGCCTCCCATGACATTACCTTCGTCGGCATCATCCAGACGGCGCGGGCCTCCGGCATGGATCATTTCCCCCTGCCCTATGTCCTGACCAACTGTCATAACACGCTCTGCGCCGTAGGCGGCACCATCAACGAGGATGACCATCTGTTCGGCCTTTCCGCCGCGCGGAAATACGGCGGCATCTTTGTTCCCCCCCATATCGCCGTGATCCATCAGTATATGCGGGAGATGCATGCCGGCTGCGGAAAGATGATTCTCGGTTCCGACAGCCACACCCGTTACGGCGCCCTGGGCACGATGGCCGTCGGCGAGGGCGGCGGCGAACTGGTCAAGCAGCTGCTGGAGGACACCTATGATCTCCGGTATCCCGGCGTCGTCTGCGTATATCTGGAAGGAAAGCCCCAGCCCTTTGTCGGCCCCCAGGATATCGCCCTGGCCATCATCCGCGCGGTCTTCCGGAACGGATATGTGAAGAATAAGGTGATGGAGTTTGTCGGCCCCGGCGTGTCCGCCATGAGCACGGATTTCCGCAACGGCGTGGACGTCATGACGACGGAGACGACCTGTCTCTCCTCCATCTGGCGGACGGATGAGGAAACCCGCTCCTTTCTGAAAGTGCACGGCCGGGAGGCGGATTTCATTCCCCTGAGGCCCGCGGATCTGGCGTACTATGACGGCTGCGTCCGGGTCAATCTCTCCGCGGTGCGGCCGATGATCGCCCTTCCCTTCCACCCCTCCAACGCCTATACGATTGATGAGCTGAACGCAAACCTCACGGATATTCTCGCCCAGACGGAGAAGGAAGCCGAAAAGGTCTCCGGCGGACGCGCCCCCTTCACCCTTCTGGACAAGGTCCGGGACGGAAGGCTCCATGTCCAGCAGGGCGTTATTGCCGGCTGCGCGGGCGGAAACTATACCAACGTCGTCGAGGCGGCGAATCTGCTGAAGGGCCGGGATCTCGGCTCCGGGGAGTTCTCCCTGTCCGTCTATCCCTCCTCCCAGCCGGTGCTGCTGAATCTGACCCGCCAGGGCTATGCGGCGGATCTGATGGAAGCCGGAGCCATCCTGCGCTCCGCCTTCTGCGGCCCCTGCTTCGGCGCCGGGGATACCCCCAGTCACAATGCCCTCTCCGTCCGCCATACGACGCGGAATTTCCCGAACCGGGAGGGCTCGAAGCCCGGCAGCGGCCAGATGGCCGCCGTCGCTCTCATGGATGCCCGCTCCATCGCCGCCACGGCAGCCTCCGGCGGCGTCCTGACCTCGGCGGAAGCCTTTGACGGCTGGGGCCGGGTGCCGGAATATACCTTTGACGGCACCGTCTATGACCGCCGGGTCTACCGCGGCTTCGGCCGTCCGACCGGAGAAGAGCTGATCTCCGGCCCCAATATCCGGCCCTGGCCGCAGATGAGTTCCCTGACGGAAAACATTCTTCTGCGGGTCTGCTCCAAAATACTGGATCCCGTCACCACGACGGACGAACTCATTCCCTCCGGGGAAACCTCCTCCTACCGTTCCAACCCGCTGGGTCTGGCGGAGTTTACCCTCTCCCGGCGCGATCCGGAATATGTCGGCCGCTCCAAGGCGGTGGACCGGCTGGAAAAGGCCCGCGCCGCCGGGGAGGACGTTCTGGCGGCCGAGCCCGGGCTGAAGGAGGTCTTCGCGCTTCTCCGCACCCTGCCGGGCCAGGAGGAGCTGGATCCCGCCGCCACGGAAATCGGCTCGGTGATTTACGCGGTCCGGCCCGGGGACGGCTCTGCCCGCGAGCAGGCCGCATCCTGCCAGCGGGTGCTCGGCGGTCTGGCCAACATCGCCCGGGAATATGCCACCAAGCGCTACCGTTCCAATGTGATCAACTGGGGAATGCTCCCCTTCCAGATGGAGGCCGATCCGGAGGACTTCGATGTGGGCAGCTATATCTTTGTCCCCGGTGTTCTCGCCGCCCTTTCCGGGGATCTGAAGGAGATCCCGGCCTGGGCGGTCCGGGACGGCGCCCTCCGGCCGCTGAAGCTGTATCTCGCCGAAATGACGGAGGATGAGAAGGCCATTGTCCGCGCGGGCTGCCTGATCAACTTCAACCGTCAGCGCCGGGGGCTTTGATTGACGAATCCGCCGGAGGCGTGTAAAATAAGAGCTCAGAGAAAAACCGGGAGGAATAAGATCATGGCGATTTCACTGGTAAAGCTTCCCACACAAAGGTACGGGCTGACGCTGAGGGTCTGCAAGGGGCATTTTGCGACCAATCACAGCCACATCAATTACTATATCGACGTCACGGCTCAGAAGTTCCGCCTCAGCGAGGCCAAGGCCGTGGCCCGGGAGCTGACCAAGGAATACAAGTACCGCGGCGCGGTGGATACGATTCTCTGTCTCGACGGGACGGAGGTCATCGGCGCCTGCATGGCCAGCGACCTGATGAAATCCAATGTCCTGACCAGCAATGAGCACGGCAGCCTTTATGTGGTGACGCCGGAGCACGCCGTCGGCAGCCAGCTGATTTTCCGGGAAAACACGGTTCCCATGATTTCCGGCAAGCATGTGCTGATCCTCCTGGCCAGCGTTTCCACGGGATATACGGCCGATTCCGCGATGCAGGCGATCCGGTATTACGGCGGTCAGGTGGTCGGCATTGCCTCGATCTTCGCTTCCGTCTCCGAATGCCAGGGCATCCCGGTGACGCATATCTTTGACACCAGTGACCTTGCGGATTATCAGAGCTGGGATGCCAACAGCTGCCCCCTCTGCCGCCAGGGCGTCCGGCTGGACGCGCTGGTCAATTCCTACGGGTATTCGAATCTTTGATCGTTCCTGAAGTCCGGCTCCTTCAAAGCCGGAGGCAGACAAAGGCGCCCCGGGAGAAATCCTCTCCCGGGGCGCCTTTTGCTTTCCCTTATCCGACGTATTCGTATCCGGCCTCCTCGACCGCCCTGCGCAGCGCTTCCTCCGGCACATCGCCGTTCAGCTCCAGGACGGCCGTCCCCTGCTCATGGCTGGGCACCGCGCCGGTCACGCCGTCCAGCGCCTCCAGCGCCTTCTTCACATGCGCCTCGCAATGCGCGCACATCATACCCTTGATCTGAATCGTCTTCGTCATAGTCCTTTCCTCCTGTCTGATTTCCTTTTGAATATTCCCGATCGCCCGGGCAAATTCCTGCTCATCCGCAGTTTTTCCCGGTTTATCCCGTTTTCCGTCATGCAGCCGGAACAGATTCAGCCGCAGCGCGTTGCTGACGACGCAGAAGCTGGAGAGGCTCATGGCCGCCGCCCCGAACATGGGATTCATTTCCCATCCGAGCAGGGAGGAATACGCCCCGGCCGCCAGCGGTATACCGATCACGTTGTAGAAAAACGCCCAGAACAGATTCTCGCGGATGTTCCGCAGCGTCGCCCGGCTCAGCCGCAGCGCCGCCGCGACATCCGACAGCCGGCTCTTCATCACCACGACGTCCGCCGCATCGATCGCCACATCCGTCCCCGCGCCGATGGCCATGCCGGTGTCCGCCCGGGTCAGAGCCGGCGCGTCGTTGATCCCGTCGCCGACCATCATCACCTTTCCGACCTCCTGCAGCCGGCGGATGACCCCTTCCTTCCCGTCGGGCAGCACGCCCGCGATGACCTCGTCCACGCCGGCCTGCGTACCGATCGCCCGGGCGGTCCGCTCGTTGTCGCCGGTCAGCATGACGGTCTTCAGGCCCATTTTTTTCATCTCGGCGATCGCGGTCCGACTGTCCTCCTTCATCGTGTCCGCCACGGCGATCATCCCGATCACCTTCCGGTCCCGGGCGAACAGCAGGGGCGTCTTCCCCTCTCCGGCCAGGCGTTCCGCCTCCCGTCTCAGCTCTTCCGTCATCTCCGCCCGGCTGCCGATGAACTTCAGACTGCCGCCCGTCAGTTTTTCCCCGTTTCTTTCCGCTTCCAGCCCATGTCCCGGCAGCGCGGCAAAGCGGGTCACCTCTTCGGGCCGCATGCCCTTCTCCTCCGCGTACCGGACCACAGCCCGGGCCAGGGGATGCTCCGATCGGCTTTCCAGCGCACAGGCAGCCCGCATCAGTTCCTCCCCGGTAAAGCCCTCCGCCGGTACGATCTCCGTCACCCTCGGCTCGCCCTCGGTAATGGTTCCGGTCTTGTCCAGGGCAATGATCTGCGTCTTGCCGGCCTCCTCCAGCGAAACCGCCGTCTTGAAAAGAATGCCGTTCTTCGCGCCCACGCCGTTGCCGACCATGATGGCCACCGGTGTCGCCAGTCCCAGCGCGCACGGACAGGAGATCACCAGCACGGAGATTCCTCTCGCCAGCGCGAAGGCCGGAGCCTTTCCCGCCGCCAGCCAGATCACCGTCGTAACCGCCGCAATGGCCAGCACCGCCGGCACAAACACGCCGCTGACCCGGTCCGCGATCTTGGCGATCGGCGCCTTGGTCGCCGCCGCGTCGGAAACCATCTGGATAATCTGGCTCAGCGTGGTATCCTCGCCCACGCGGGTCGCCCGGCAGGTCAGAAATCCGGACCGGTTGACCGTCGCCGCGGAAACCGAATCCCCTTCCGCCTTGTCCGCGGGAATGCTCTCCCCGGTCAGAGCACTCTCGTCCACGGAGCCGCTGCCGGAGATCACCGTCCCGTCCACCGGGATATGCTCCCCCGGCCTTACGACAAAAATGTCCCCCGTCTTCACCTGTTCGATCCCGACGGTGCTTTCCTTTCCGTCCCGGACCACCGTAGCCGTCTTCGGCGCCAGTTTCATGAGGCTCTTCAGCGCGTCCGTGGTTCTTCCCTTGCTGCGGGCCTCCAGCATCTTGCCCACGGTAATCAGGGTCACAATCATGGCCGCGCTCTCAAAATAGAACTGATCCATGTACCCCGCAGCGGCCGCCGTTCCCATCCGGAGCTGGGCATCGCTCATCCGGTAAAGCACGGCCGTGCTCCACGCAAAGGAAACTCCGGATCCCAGAGCCACCAGCGTGTCCATGTTTGGCGCCCTGTGAATCAGGCCCTTCCATCCCGAAATAAAGAATTTCTGGTTAATGATCATCACGGCAGCGCTGAGCAGCAGCTGCGTCAGCCCCATGGCCACATGGTTTCCCGCCAGGAAGCCGGGCAGCGGCCAGCCCCACATGTGCGCCCCCATGGAAAAATACATCAGCACGGCCAGAAATCCGAGGGAAGCCGTCAGACGCCGCTTCAGCTTCGGCGTCTCCGTATCCTTCAGGACTTCCTCCTCCGCTCCCGCGGCAGACTTCCCGCCGCCTGAAGTTTTTCCTCTCAGGCTCGCGCCGTATCCGGCCTCCTCCACTGCGCGGATAATCTCCGCCGGAGCAGCGCTTCCCTCCACGCCCATGGAGTTGGTCAGCAGGCTCACCGAGCATTCGGTCACCCCCGGTACCCCGCGGACCGCCTTCTCCACCCTCGCGCTGCAGGCGGCGCAGCTCATTCCCGTCACACTGTACTGTTCCATCGGTTTTTTTCTCTCCTTCGGCTCGCGGTTCCGGTTTTCAGCCCCTTCTTCGGCATGCTCCCGTCCCCGTTTCCGCCGGGCATTATAGCATTTTCGCCCCGGAAGAACAAGGGCTCGGACCGGTCTGCATCCTCTCCCGGTCTGACTCTGCTCCGGGCGTTTCACCGCCGCCGCGGCTGTTTTCCATTCCGGGCCGGATGTGGTATAATCCGGGAGGAACGGTTGGGCCGGAACAGGCTTCCCTTCCCGGTGCAGCCGTCAGGATTTCCATTTGTAAGGAGGGATATTTCCGATGACAAAAAAAATGATCTCCCTGACCCTGGCGCTTGCGCTGATTCTGAGCACGGCGCTGATCCCGGCGGCCGCCGGAGCGGAGAATTCATCCTGGATCATGTATGTCTATACGGACAACGGCAGAACGCTGAACGTGCGCAGCGATCCCAGCAGCTCAGCCAGCATCATCGGCCGGCTGAACTTCGGCAGCGCGGTCAGCGTCCGCATGACGCTGGTCTCAGGCTGGAGCGTCATTGACTACAACGGCGGTGTCGCCTATGTGCAGAGCCGCTTCCTGGTCAGCTATCAGCCCGGCTCCGCCCCGGCTCCCGTCACGCCGGTGACTCCGTCCTCCCCTTCCCAGTCCGTCAGCGCGCTGAACGCGGAATTCCGCACGGCGGTGAAGGTGACTCCCTATACGATCGTCGCCCGTCCGACCCGGTCGACCGGCTGGGTCAACCTGCGGTGGGCTCCCTCCATGGACACGGAGGTGATTTCCATCTGCCGTCAGGGAAAGGAGCTGACGGTGCTGGCGGAGCTGAAGAGCTGGTATCAGGTGGAGGATCCCCAGACCGGTTCCGTGGGATTCATCAGCCGCCAGTATGTTTACCGGAAATAACCGCGCCGCATTTTTGTCACTGCGTCCGCGGGGCAAGCTTCACCTGCGTTTCTTCCGGGGGAGCAGCCGCCTGCTTCCGCGCTCCGTCTCGCTGATCAGCGCGGCGCCGATAATCAGGCAGGCGCCGATCAGATCGGTCAGGCTGAGCGGTTCCTTCAGCCAGATTGCGGAAAACAGCAGCGCGGATACGGGGTCGATATAGCTGAGAACGGCGATTGACTGAACAGCGAGTCCCTCCATGCTGCCGAAGTACAGCGCGTAGGCGACCCCCGTGTGAAGGATTCCCACCACCAGCAGGAGAAGCAGCGAGGACGTCGTAAAGGCGATTCCGCTGAATCCGCCCGTCAGAAGCAGATAAGGCACCATAACAGCTCCGGCGGAGAGCAGCTGCATCATGGTCCTCCGGGAGGCATCCGCCTCCCGGATTTTTTTGTTCATGATGACAACTGCCGCATACAGAGCCGCTGCCCCCAGTCCCATCAGGATTCCCGGCAGATCTCGGTTCGGTGCGCCGCCGCTTCCCAGTGCGCCGGAAACCAGAACCATTCCCACGATCGAAATCAGGGCGCAGGCCAGCTTCCGGCCCGTCAGCCGTTCCCGGAAAACGGCGGGGGAAAGCAGGATCACAATGGTGGGCTGCATGTAATAGCACAGCGTGGCCACCGCCACCGAGGTATGATTGTAGGCCTCGAAGAGCAGCATCCAGTTGAAGCCGATCATCGCTCCCGTGACAGCCAGCAGAAGCAGCTCGCGCCGCGGAATCCGTCGGGAGGCTCCTCTCCTGCGCAGCCTGCTGAAGAGCAGCAGAAAAAGGCCGCCTGAAATCCCCCGAAAAAAGGCAAGAAAGGCGGAAGGAAGAGGAATGCTTCGCCGGAAAATACCGATGGTGCCGAAAATCAGCATGGAGGCGATGAACATCGCCAGCGATCTTCGGTCATTGGTCTTTCTCTCCGCGCCGGCCCCGATGCGGGGCTTCTCTTTATTCATGCTTCCCTGCGCGCTTCGGGCCGGGACTTTTCCCGCGCGCTTCCGCAGCGGCTCATTTTCAGGCCTTTCACATTTTCAGCCTCCCGTCCGAACACTTCATTCGTTTTCCGGCATCCCCGCCGTCAGCCGACAAAGGTTTTTCCGTTGGATGAGATTGTAACGATTCTGTTTTTTCCTGTCAATGAGAGCCGATCTCCTTTTCCAATCCCGGCAAGTCCTGTCTTCCCGGCTTTGATGTTGCATTTTTGAATCATCCCGGTTATGATAATGCCAAAAACCGGAGGGAGGGCATTCCGGGAGGATCCGGACGCTTCCCGACGGGAAATCTCATATGGAAAAGAGGACCCTCCCATGCTTCAGGAGACGGGCAAGAAGATCATCATCCTTTATATTCTGCAGATCCTGCGGAAATACACGGATGCAAACCACACCATGACCCAGCAGCAGATTGCGGACAGGCTGCGCAGCGAGTACGGACTCGAGATCAACCGGTCCACCGTCAAGCGGAATCTGTTTGATCTGATCGAAGCCGGGTATGATATCCAGTACACGGAAGTCACCCGCTCCCAGGTCAACAGGCAGACCGGCGAAAGGGAAGAAAACACGATCTATACGGACCTGTATTATGAGCATGATTTCACGGAAGCCGAGCTGCATATGATCATCGACGGTCTGCTGTTTTCCCGCTCCGTGCCGTACAAACAGCGGAAAACGCTGATCGATAAGCTGGGAAAGCTTTCCAGTTCGTATTTCAACCAGCGGATGAACCATGTCCACTGCATGTCCTCGGATTCTCCGCAGAATCCGGAGCTGTTCCATACCATTGACATTCTGGATGAAGCGATCACGGCCGGGAAGCAGGTCCGGATCACCTATAACCACTACGGGACGGACATGAAACTGCACCCGACAACCAATGAGGACGGCTCGGCCAAGCGCCAGACGCTGAATCCCTATCAGATGGTGGCCAACGAAGGAAGATACTACCTGATCTGCAACAATGATCATTACAGCACAGTTTCCAATTACCGCATCGACCGGATCACGGATATTGAGCTTCTGGAGACCTCCGTCAAGCCGAAGAATCAGGTCGAGGGGCTGGAGGACGGACTGAACCTTCAGAATTACGTCTATCAGAATCTGAACATGTTTTCCGGCAAGGCAGAGAAGGTTGAATTTATCATCCCGAAAAGTGCGGTCAGCCTGATCATCGACTTCTTTGGAAAGCATGTTTCCTTCCATGAACAGGAGGACGGAAAAGTATCCTGCTGCCTGCAGGTCAGCCTGGAAGCCATGAGGCGCTGGGCTGTGGAGCACGCAAACATGGTCCGGGTCGTCTCTCCGGAGAACCTTGTGGATGACATCCGGGAGGAGCTCAGAAAAGCCGCGGCTCTATACGGACTGTGAACAGGCGGGGTCAGTGCGCGTAACTGTCGTATTCCGCAAAAAACGGACAGTGTCCGGGCCGTCCTGCTGCAATGCGGGAAGGTTTCCCCTCAGCGGGCTTCCTCTAGAGAGAATCGGAAGAGATAAAGAGCGTTCGGTATTCCCGGGGAGACATGCCCTTGTCCTCCCGGAATACCCGGTTGAAGCTGGAAATACTGTGAGACCCGGAATGCATCGCCTGCGGCGCGTGGCTGCTGGCCGGGACTTTCTGCGTGCTGCGATATATTTCATGGAAAAGGAAGCAGGATGGGACCGGGGATCAGAAAAGAAGAGATGATGCGTAAGCCGTGCAGAAGCTTTCCGGACATCTTGACAGGCACGGATTCTATGATTAAAATTGAGAACTGTTCTCATTTGTAGAAAGGGGATGGGTGCATTGGCTGGGAAGACGGGCTACAGAACACGGGCTCAGGAAGAACTGCTGGCCTATCTGAAAGCAACGCCGGGAGTGCATCACACGGCCGCCGGGCTGAAGGAGCACTTTGAGAAAGAAGGAACTCCCATCGCGACGGCTACCATCTACCGGCAGCTGGAGCGTTTTGTGGATGAAGGGCAGATCAAGAAGTTTATTCTCGGGATCGGAGAGAGTGCCTGTTACGCATTTGATGATTCCTCCGCAGCATGTTCTTCCCATTTTCACTGCAAATGCGAACAGTGCGGATGTCTGATCCATCTGGACTGTGAAGAATTGAAGGAGATCCGGACGCATCTGCTGAAGCATCACGGATTTGCGTGGAATGCCGGAAAAACGGTTTTTTACGGTCTGTGCGACCAATGCCGAAAAGGCTGAAGCTCAGCCGGTGATTCAGAAGAGGAGAAAACAGGGCATGAGGAATCCGAAAGCAAAGAAGATCGTAAGCCTGATCATCATCCTGGCGCTGACTGTATCCTGCATGCTCCAGGCCTCCGGCGCCGGGGAAAAGGAGCTCATCGTCGTAACGACCATTTTTCCCCTTTACGACTGGACGCGTGAAGTGACTCTCGGCAGTGATCAAATACAGCTTACACTCCTGCTGAACAGCGGTGTGGATCTTCACAGCTATCAGCCTTCAGCGGCAGACATCATGAAAATCGCGGCCTGCGATGTTTTCATCTGCGTGGGCGGAGAATCGGACAAATGGGTGGAAGACGCTCTTCAGGAAGCAGTCAATCCCGGCATGACCGTCATCAGAATGACAGAGGCCATGGGCGAAGACATCAGGATGGAAGAGATTGCCGAGGGCATGGAACAGGAGGATCATGCAGGCACCGATGAAAAGCAGGAGCCTGAGGCGGACGAGCATGTCTGGCTGAGCCTGCGCAATGCCCGGAAGCTGACAGCCGCCATCGCCGACGCCCTCGGCCGCGCGGATCCCGCTCATGCCGAAAGCTATCAGGCCAATGCTGCGGCATATGCCGAAAAGCTTACCGCGCTGGATCAGGAATACAGCCAGGCGGTGTCCGAAGCGGCTTTCCGGACGCTCCTGTTCGGGGACCGTTTTCCCTTCCGCTATCTTGTCGATGATTACGGTCTCAGCTATTATGCCGCCTTTTCCGGGTGCTCTGCGGAAACGGAGGCCAGCTTCGAGACGATTGTCTTTCTGGCGCAGAAGCTGGACGAGCTGAAGCTTCCCGCCGTGCTGACCATCGACGGTGCAAACCGCAGAATCGCAGAAACCATCATCAATGCGACCGCCGCAAAAAATCAGAAGCTGCTGACGTTGAATTCCATGCAGGGATGTACCCTGCGCGACGCGGAGGCCGGCGTGACATATCTCTCCGTCATGCAGGACAACCTGGAAGTGCTGAAGCAGGCGCTTAACTGATCTTCGCCTCCGGCAAAGCAGTGTATCTTTGTCCCATTTTCAGGTCATTTATCCCACGGATCTTGACAGACAGAAACCGCCCGGCGGATAATGTTATATATCTTCCCGAAAGGTTGATGAAAATATGAAAGCTGTGTTTCTCTGTCTGCTGCTCCTGATAAACCTCTTTCCGCTGGGAAATGCAGTTGCGGAAGATAAAACGACAACCGTGATGGTCTATCTGTGCGGATCCGATCTGCAGGAGGACGCCTGTGAGGATCTGATGGAAATGGCCGAGGTGGAGGCCGGGGATACCATCAATCTTGTGGTGCTCGCCGGAGGTGCCGGCACATGGGACATCGAGGATCTGAAGGGCGGTTCCCGGACCCTCGCCGTCATCCGGGACGGCTATTATGAAGTTCTGGAGGACTGGGGCCCCGGCTCCATGGGTTCTCCGGATTGTCTGGAGGATTTCCTGCGCTACGGCCTGACGACGTATCCCGCGGACCGTACAATGGCGATCCTGTGGGATCATGGGGCGGGCAGCGAGGGCGGTGTCTGCTTTGATGAAACCGCGGATGACGACAGCCTGACCGTTTCGGAAATTCATGATGCTCTTGCCGCTCTGCAGGCCTCCGTTCCGGATTTTCATCTCAGCATTTTCGGGTGTGACGCCTGCATGATGGCCACCTATGAGATGGCATCCATGCTGTCCTCCTTCAACATTGACTATTATTTAGCCAGCGAAGAGCTGGAACCCGGCACGGGCTGGTACTACACCGACTGGATGAATCTGCTGAAAAGCAATCCGGATGCTGCCGATGAGGACCTCTGCCGGGAGATTGTGGATTCCTATATGGAAAAAGGGCTGCAGGAAAACCCGGAGGACTGTCTGACGCTCAGTGCCGTGGATCTGGCTTTGATCCGGGAGCTGAACCCCCACATGGAACAGTTTGCGACAGTCATCACGAATCAGGTGGAGGGCGGCAATCTTTCTCTGGTTCGCCGGGGCCGCAGCCGTATGTATACCTTCGGCTCCTTTGTGGATGCCAGCTGGGATATGGTGGATCTGGGCGCCATGCTTGACACTTACGCCCAGTTCGATCCCGGGCTGGCCGCCGAGGCCAGAAGCGTCCTGAACAGGGCTGTCATCTGCAGTGCGCAGACAGACAATCTGGACACCTGTAGCGGGCTTTCCATCCTGCTCCCCCAGGATACAGCCGAATCCTTTGACGAATACCGGGACGGTTTGAATCTGTCGGAAATCATTCCCAACTGGATCAGCTTTGTCAGCAGCTATGCCGGAATGCTGAACACAGGCCATTATCAGATTACTGCTTCTCAGCCCAGCCCGGTTTCAGATGGGGAAGAACTGGAAGGCCTCTTCACCCCCTCCTCCTTTTTCTCCTCGCTGTACTGGAGTGATGAAACGGAGGGCTACATCGAGCCGGAGGAGGAAGAGATTTCCATTGATATGGACGGTCAGGGCTTCACGGCCACGCTGAGTCCCGGAGATCTGGATTATCTGGACTATGTGGAAGGCATGCTGATGATGGACATCAGCGATGAGGAAATCAGCGGCTACGTGGACTTCGGAACGATGCGGAACAACCTGCTGGACTGGAATACCGGTACGGTCCTGAGCCTGTACGACGGCACCTGGCCGGTTTTCGGCGACCAGCCGGTTCCGCTGTATGACCAGACAAGCAACGGTCACAGCCGCCGCAGCCTGATTCCCGTCAAGCTCAACGGGGAATATACCTACCTGGTGGTTGTGTTCCCTGCCGACGGAACCGAAGGCCGGATTCTGGGCGCCAACAGCGGATATGACGAAAACGGTCTCCCCGTCCGTTCGGTTTCAAAGCTGAACCCCGGAGATGAGATCATTCCGGTCTATACGTTTTTCTATGAGGAAGAAGGGAAAGAGGAGCTTCAGGAGTCAGAATTTGACGGAAGCCCGATCATCTGGCAGGAAGGCATGACCGTGACCTATGAGGATCTGAGCGATGAGGGGGATCCGGTTGAAATGTACTTCTGCTTTATCTTCAATGATATTTTCGGCGATTACACGATGAGTGAGCTGATGCCCTTCGAGATTTGAGGAGCAGGTCACCTCAGCGGCAGCATCACATTGCTGACAAACTCCCGGTCGTCATGATGGAACTCCGCCGTTCCGCCGTATCGGGCGGCAATGGACTGAACGGAGCGGAGTCCCAGGCCTTCACCGTGCTGGCGGGTGGAGAGATACCGGCCGTTCCGGCAGCGGATACGGCCGCCGTGGCTGTTCGTTGCGACCAGAAACAGCCGGCTGCCGTTTTCCATCTGCATGGTCAGATGCATCTGCCGATCCTCCGGCACGTCCCCGCAGGCAAGAATTCCGTTTTCCAGAATGTTCCCGACGATGGAGCAGATATCCACATCCGATATGGGAAGCCGATCCGGAAGGTTGATTTTAAAAACCGTCCGGATTTTTTCCTGCTCCGCTGTATTCCGATAATCATTCAGCAGCGCATTGAGCGCTTCATTCTCACAGTAGCGGATCGTATCCAGGTGCGGCAGGTTCTCATAGAACCCGTCGATGAAGCGGCCCAGGGCCTCATACTGCTGATGATGGAAGAGCTCCTTCATGGTTCTCACGCTCTGGCGAAAATCATGCCTCGCCCGGGCGGACTCCTCCATATAGCGCTTCTGGGCAGCAAACTGACTTTCCTGGATCTCCAGCATCTGCATTTTTTCCTTCTGGTCCGCCGCTTTCAGGATTCCCGAGACCACGAAATAGAACATCACATGCAGCAGGATCCAGAGAATCAGTGTAAAGATCAGCGCAAACAGGAAGGCCCGAAACACATTGTTGACGAACAGGGTTTCAAACTTCAGGGGCATCAGGAAAACGTTCATTCCGATAAGAGCAGCAGAAAACGGAAGCGTCATAAACCAGATCCGGGGAATGTCCAGGCTGTCCACCAGTTCAGAAGCATAGCGCAGAAAAGGCCAGGAAAGCAGTCCCGCCGCGCAGGCGTACATGATCAGCTTCAGCAGGGCAAAGCCCGTGCTGACCGTAAAGGCCCCATACTCCGGATGAATTCCCGCTTCGGCGGCACA
>CACYWL010000019.1 GCA_902778055.1 uncultured Eubacteriales bacterium
TACTTAATTAGGCGTTCTATTCTACTGTGGGGTACTTTTCATTGACAACCCTGGCCTGCTTCTCAGCGGTCATTTACATCATACAGGAAGCTCCATTCCATGATTGGTTAGCCGTTTAAATCCCGGTTTAATCTCTTTTCCGTTCAGGCTTGGTTTTGCATAAATCAAGCCAAATGCTGTAAACCAACGCAAGCGATGAGAATATAACGGGTCTCATATACAACGAGAGATAATTCATGGGGATATCAATGCTCTGAATATCTTCCGTAATAGATGCCATGGGGTGCACAGTATTGAGAATAGCAGTGGCATATTCCAGAAGTACAATAACCCAAAGTGCACTCTGACCATATTGTCCATTGTTGATCCTTGTCGCCAGCAGAAGAAGCATGGTGAAAACCGCAATGCCCTCAACTGCTTCCAGGATACGTTTTATTTCGTTTTCTGCTCCATATGGGAAAACAAAGCACTGAGCAGCGATTAACGCTGCGCAGCAGCAAACAATCATCTGTATATGATTCTGCTTTATCCTCTTCAGGTCAGACAGAGCAAATGCAGTCAAGGAAAGAAAAGCCAATCCATAGAAAATATTCAGAATAAGACGTACGGCAGAGAAATTGACGTTGATATCCAGCACCTCAGAAAGACATAGCGCAAAGAAACCGCCGCACAGCACGATTTGGAAAACAGCCAGAAATCTCTGTACTCTCGTGATTGTGGTGTTTCCGGAAGATCGCTTCCAGAACAAAAGCACTGCTCCGAAAATCAAAATGATGCTGACAATCTGGAATACAGTTTCCATAGATTAAGCCCCCTTTTGTCGAGAATACCATGAATCATTGCTCTTACCTCTGGACCCCGGAAATGTTACAAGCCGGATGCTCAGATCTGCTTGTCTACGGGAACTGTTGCTAAAGGCGATGATTCAGATATGCCCGTTCAGTCTCAGTAAAGCATCATGGACAAGCCGCCGAAGAAAAGGATCAGCAACAGCAGGAAAAGGATCTCCTGCTTCCACCTTCTCTGAAGCAGCCCAACACACTCCCGTATGAAAGCATTGGGCCAGAACCACCACCTGGTCTTTCCGCCGATCCCCTCCGCTTTCAGCCCGGCCTGGGATGCCCATACGCCGCTGCGGAAAACATGATAGCCGGTGGTGGCAAAAATCGTTTTCCCCTCTGGATTGATGCTGTCGATAATGGCCTTGGAGAAGGCCATGTTCTGATACGTGTTCGCGGAAGCCGTTTCTGCATGAATGCAGGTCTCAGGAATCCCCTGCTGAGCCATATACCGGCGCATGGCCTCCCCTTCCGGCATGGGTTCATCCTTTCCCTGCCCGCCGGAAGGAATCAGGATTGCTTCCTTTCCGGTGGTCTCCTTCTGCTGCCTCCAGAAGGTAATCGCCCGGTCCACCCGTCCCTTCAACAGCGGAGGCAGGCTGCCGTCCTTCCTGAACCAGCACCCCAGCACGATGATATAATCCTGATTCATCTCCGGCTGATGGGCTGCGGCCCGGAGGCCGCAGATCACGGAGCCAATCAGCATGCATTCCAGGTAGACAAAAGCGGTGCCATAAACATTTTGAAAGGTGTTCTGAATCCGGTACTCCCATTCCGACCCCGAAAAATCAGCGTAGAACACTCTCAGCCCGATCCATTCACCGACCAGCAGCAGCACGCTCAGTCCCAGTCCCAGAAGATTCTGTGCGCAGGGTTTTTCATGCCGAAGCAGCACCACATTGCTCACCGCCAGCGCAACAGCAAAAGCCGTAACCAGCGGAGCGGTCAGAAGCATGAACTGCACGGGAGCTCCGTTTATGATTCCGTAAGTGCTGGCCATGCTGTATGTCTCTGGCTGAGTGATATGCATAACGGTCATGATCAGCATGGCGACACCGGTCGCCAGAGCGAAAATAAAAAAGCCGATGGAGTAGATGGTGCTGTAGGCATAATATGCCGGGCCCCGGGTTTGCATGTAGTGACGCAACATCAGCCCGCCCGCCATGAACCAGAACACCACCAGCGCAGCCAGCACAGCCCCGTCCCCGGTAAACCCACCGCTCTGCATATCATATACCGTCTTCAGCGCATCCACCCGGAAAACATAACAGCTCTGTTCCTCTCCGTCCGGACCTGCCAGATCCATCTCCGTCTCCCCCGCACGTCCGGGTACGACAGTCACCTTGAGATAGTTGTCGTGCATCTCTGTTTTTTCCACGCGAAGAATCTCCGGATCCTGCACCGTCAGCCGAAGACCGCTCTCCTCAAAGGAACCTTCCTTGGCCAGATAGGTCGGAAGATAAACGTCCATCGTGTGGAAAAACACAAAGCGGCAAAACACGCATAAAAGAAACAGGGCAGCAGCGCACCGCACAATCCGCAAAGTCGTTTTCCGCACGCTTCACTCATTCCTTTCCTGTCTTCTTTTTCATTTTATTTTGTAATCACGCTGTTTTCCGTTATTTGGCCGTCCCAACGAATGAGGCAATATCCAGAATAACATCTTCCCGCACTTTTCCATCCCGCACATACACCGATGATCCTTCCGCCTTTTCTCCCGGAACAAAGGCATGGGTCAGTCCGGGATAGGAAATCAGCCGCCAGTTATCTTTGTCTCCAACGGCGGATCTCCAGATTTCGAAGTCTTCCATCGTGACCTGATAGTCTTCTTCTCCCTGCAAAAGCAGGACAGGTTCCGTGATTTCCTTTGCTGCCTCAAGAATATCATACGCAGCCAGCCACTTCCAATAGGCGGAGTAAACGCCCGCGATCTGATCATCCTCTGTCAGGGAATCCAGATCCTGCAGCTGATCCAGTTCCCTGAACAATGCATCTTTTTCAGCCTGCTGCTCCGCACTGATCTCAGGCATCAGTGAATACAGGAAATTGTACTGTTCACGCATCAGCACGTCGAGCGGCCGGGGAGAAGCGGCCATCATGATATATCCGCAAGCCTTTGCCTGCGCTTGTTTCAGTTCCCTTGCAACGGCGGGAACCGCGTTGCCGCCGAGGCTGTGGCCCAGGACAAAGATCCGGTCCGGATCAATCCTGTCCTGCCCGGCCAGCAGCTGAACAGCATTCACAGCGTCCTCGAGATATTCGTCTTTCAGCGTGATATCCTTTTTCACGGCAAGTTCATTCCCATAGACATAGCTCCGCTTGTCAAAACGGTACACGGCAATCCCCTGCTCTGCCAGGCCCTCGGCAAGATCCCGGAAGGGCTTCAGGCTGCCGACCGTCTCATCCTTGTCGCTGGGGCCTGATCCCTGCAGCATAATCACTGCCGGGAAAGGGCCCTCCCCCTCTGGCAATGTCAAGATACCGGGCAGTTCTCCGAGGAGCGGCACCGGAAGGGCCAGTTCGAGGCTTTCAAAAGCATCGGGCTCAGGCTTCTCCTCTTCCTTTTTTCCGCTGTATGCTCCTGTCTGAAGTCCCGCGATCATGCCGTCCTGAACAACCAGGATCAAATCGACAGACATGGCCGAAAAGACGCAAGGGATATAAAACGCCCTGTATTTTTGGATTTCTCCTTCGTAGGCAGGATGAATCTCCTTGACTGTGCCAAGGGCTGCCATCTGTTTTGCCAGTCCGGCGATTCCGCCCATCTGGGCAGCAGCAGCTTCCATCGGCGCAGACATTGCCCATTGGCCTTCCAGTTCTTCCGGATGCTCTCCGAGGAAAACAGCAATCCATTCGTCCGCATCCTCAGGGTTTTCCATTTTTCGCTTTTCCTGTTCCGCGCCAGCTGTTCCAAGGGCGCTCAGCATCATGATCAGGGCCAGAATAAGGGAAAAGTATCTCGCTTGTTTGTTCAGCATTTGTTAATCCTCCGTCCTGCTGCTTTCCATGGTCAGCACTTTTTTCTGCCAGCTTCTTTTTCCGCATTTCGGGCATTTCATGTATCTCGTTCGTCCCGTGTGCGGGGCAAGATTTGTCTGCCAATATGTGGGAACATATCTGTGACGGCAATTCCGGCATTCATAGTATCCGGCCTTCTGCTCAATGCCCACAGTGATAAAAGCAACTGAAAAGATCATCACGAAAGCGAATACGATCAGCGCAATTCGCAGCCAGTCCTGCATCTCTGTAAACGAAGCTGCAAACACTATGGTCAATCCCGCAATGATGGCAGGAATCGCAATCCAGTATTCCATCCTGAGCAGCAGCCTGTTCTTTTCTTCAACCTCTCGTCTCATGGCCAGCAGATTTTCTTCCGCTCGCTTGTCATAGACTTCCGACATGATTCTTTCGCCCGACAGGAGTTCGTTGACACTGATATGAAGAAGCCCGCACAATTCCAGCATAATACCGGAATCGGGAAGGGATTTGCCGGTCTCCCATTTCGACACAGCCCGGTCTGTGATGCCGAGCCTTTCGGCCAGGTTGGCCTGGGTCATTCCCTGTTCCTTTCTGCAGGATGCAATGAATTGTCCGATTTTGACCTGATCCATATCGGGCACCTCCTTTCGGCGTTTACCATAGCTCCCCGGAAGCAAAATGAACAGGAACCGCTGGTTGATATGACTGAAATCCCTTATTTCCCGGGCGCTCAACTCATGGTTGGGATGCTTTTATTCCATGGTACATTTCAAAATAGGGGATCCGATGATCATGCAATTCCCAACCTTCCGGCTTAGCCTATCATAACACAGATCGGTCCGGTCGAAAACAGGCGGATCCCTTGTCAGCGTCCGTTGTTTTCAGGTATAATTGGAGCAGGATCCGCATTGGAAGAGGTTGATAAAGCATGAATAAAAATCGGGTGCTGTGGGGGCTTCTGGCCTTCGTTCTTCTGTTTTCCGTTATTTTCTCCTCCGCCCGGGCCGGGGAGGAGAAAGCGCTCACCCTGATGATCTACATGGCCGGCAGCGATCTGGAGACCCAGAACGGTTCCGCCTCGGCGGATATTCAGGAGATGCTCTCCTCCGGCTGTGATTTTTCCCGGGTCAACATCGTGCTTCTGGCCGGCGGGGCCGAGAGCTGGCGTCTGGGCCTCTCCTCCGGCGAGCTCTCCGCCATTCAGCTGGGTTCCCGGGGCATGCGGGTGCTGGAGCGTTTTCCCCTGACCAGCATGGGAGCGCCGGAAACCCTCTCCTCCTTCCTGTCCTGGTCGGTGGAGCGCTTTCCCGCGCAGGAGTATGCCCTCGTCTTCTGGAACCATGGCGGCGGACCCATGGAGGGTGTCTGCTACGACGAGCTCTTCGGCCGGGATCATCTTTCCCTTTCGGAGCTTTCCGAGGCCCTGGAGGCCAGCCCCTTCGGTCCGGAGCGGCCCCTGAGCTGGATCGGCTTCGACGCCTGTATGATGGCCTCCCTGGAAACTGCCGGTGTCTGCGTGGATTATGCGCGCTACATGATTGCCAGTCAGGAAACGGAGCCCGCCGCGGGCTGGGATTACAGCTTTCTCTCCCGGGCGGCGGAGCAGGCCGGCGGAGCGGAGGCCGGGAGGGCGATTGTGGACGCCTATATGGCAGCCAACGCGGAGAACGATTCGGTGACACTCTCCTGCATTGACCTCCGAAAGCTCGGGCCGGTCCTCCGCGGCGTATCCGATCTGTTTCTCTCTCTGCGCCATGAACTGAACGCCGAAACCTTTTCCGTGCTGTCCAACGGCCGCCGCGATACCCGCGGTTTCGGCCGCCTGACCACCCTGAGCGAATACGACCTGGCGGATCTTTATCATCTGAGCGAGCAGTACGCGGAAATGGCGCCCCAGCAGGCCGCCTTCCTGCAGAAGGCCCTTGAGGACGCGGTGGTCTGCAGCGCCGCCCCCCAGCCCCATGCTCACGGGCTGTCCATCTATTCTCCGTACTACAATAAGTCCTCCTACAGCGATGCCTGGCGGGAGACCAGCCGCCTGATGAGCCCGAGCAACGGCTACTATTCCTGGATCGGACGGTTCGCTTCCTACTGGCTGGGGGATCAGCTGGCGGACTGGAGCGGTCTGGCCGGCCGTGCCCTTCCTGTGGACGGGGCCGGTGTCCAGGCCCTGGAGCTTCCGCTGACGGAGGAGCAGCAGCGCCATTTTGCCAGCGCGAAGGTGGTGATCCTGCGGGATCAGGGCTACGATGAATCCTATTTCAAGGTCTATGAAATCGCGGATCTGCGGCCTCAGGAGGGCGTCCTGCGGGCGGAATATGATTTCAGCGGACTGTATGTCGTGGACGGACAGGGCCAAATCGTCAGCGATATCTATCCCTTTGACTCCCTGCAGGAGGGCCGCATCAGTCTCGTGGCGGAGCTGGAGAAGGAAAGTCTTTTCAAAAGTATGGTCCGGCAGATCAGGGAGGAATCCCAGGAGCCGGCGGAGTCCGAGCTGGTTCATCTGATCTGCACGCAGGTTCCCGGAACGGATCGGCTGGAGGTGCGGGATGTCATCCTGCAGCCGGAGGATCCCACGGAACTGACCACCGGCAAGCAGTATCTTTCCATCGAGGCATCCCGCTTCCCCTTCATTTTTTTCAGTGCCAACCGTTACGCCTATCTTCCCGTCCGGGATCCGGAGAGCGGACGGCTGCTTCCCTATTCCCTCTGGCAGGCCGTGTCCATTCCTCTTCAGGACCGGACTCTGCTGGACCGGGAGGGCAACCGCCTTTCCGTCTCCGAATGGACCCGGAATTTTCATGAGCAGACCGTGGACGCCCAGGACTATCTGTTTTTCAGCGAGGTGGACAATTCCCTGCCCTGGTCCCTGGAATTTCGCCGGGATCAGGTTTCCCCCCAGGCTCTCTACGCACAGTTCATCGTCACGGACACCCAGGGGGTGGAAACCGCGACAGAGCTGATCCCACTGAGCTTTCCTGCCCTGAAGGATTCCCGGAAGCTGAATCGGGAGCTGTATCGGGATGAGGAGGTGTCCGTGGAGCTGGAATCCCTGGATGTTGTGAAGGCCTCCAGCGGCAGCGGGCTTTATCTCCGCTTCATGGTGGACAATCAGACAGACATGACCCTGAATTTTTACTGTCTGAACCTTTCCCTGAACCATACGGTCATTGACAACACGGTGCAGCTGCTGCCCAACGCCCTGGAGCCGCACCGGCGGATGCGGATCTCCATGCTGATTCCGCCGGACCAGATGCCCTGTCTGGACAGCAAGCTCTCGCGCATCGGTTTTACGCCGGTGCTGTGGCAGCCCGGGCATGCCTCGGATTACACAGTCTCCGCCGGCCCTCAGGTGCTGGAAACGGATCTGGATCTTTCCTCCCTCGGCCTGATCCCGCCGGGCTCCCTTTCTCCCCTCGCCGGGGACAGCACCGCGTCCGGCGATTTCTCCGTGGAACTGCTGCGCCTGGAGGAGCAGAAGGACGGCAGTCTCCGCGGCCTGCTTCACTTCATTTCCGGGAGCGAAGAGAATATTGATTTTTCCTTCTTCTTGAGTGAAGAGGATCAGTACGGGGACGTCATCCTGAACCACTGCTTCCTGCGGGATGTTCTGCACGCGTCCCATACCACGCTCACGCTGTACCCCGGCTTTGACCTGTATCAGCCCTTCACCCTCAACCGGATCATGCAGCTGGAGGCTGTCGGAAGTGCGTCCGCCGCTTCCCGGAATCTGTTTCCCTCCCTGGACGGATTTTCCTACTGGGGCATCGATGCCATCCGCAGCCTGACGGTTCCCCTCTATGTCAATCAGGGTTATCTGTTCCCCTTCCTTGAGCTGGCTGACCCACTCCCCCTTTCCTTGGACGCAGCCCCCTCCGATACGGCGGAGCCGGTGCCCCTGCTGCGGGAAAACAGCCTGCTTTCCCTTTCTCTGCGCTCCGCGCAGGTGACCGAAGCGGGACTTCTCCGGCTGGATCTGGACCTGGAAGATCTTACGGAAAGCCCCTTTTCCTTCCGGGCTGTGGACTGCATGCTGGACGGCCGCTGGACGGATGCCGAGCTGCTTTCCGAAACCTACCTGTCGGATCAGCTTTTCAGTCCCGGCTGGATCACCGTCAACCGCATCGAAGGGGCGCACCGCCTGATCATCACGCTCTCTCCCGAGGAGGGTGCGGCCGTCCTCCGCCCCGGCTCCGCCCTGTCCCTCACCTTTGAATATGCGCCCTATCCCGGGTTTGCGGCGGATGCCAACGGGCTGGACTGGCGGCGGTCCGGTGAGGTCCGTCTGACCCTGCGTCCGGAAGCGGAGGCCGTCTCCGGAATTCTTCCCGCCGAGGCCTGGAGCGTCGAGCCCGCCGGCTGGCTGCCGGAGGTCAATCTGGCGGACTGGCTGGGAGGTCCTCCCGTTCCCCCGTCCGGAGAGCAGGAGGGCCGGCCGTCTGAACCTTCGGAGAACACGCTGCGCTTCTCCCTCTCCCCGGAGCAGGCCGCCGGGCTGCAATCCGCTCAAATCTCTCTGGTGCTCCCCTGCGGTCAGGAGGGTTTTCCGGATCTTTACTACCTGCTGGCGAACTTTCCAAGGCCCCGGCTCGAGGACAGCGTCCTGACCGCCGACTTTGGCGGCGTTCTGGCCGGCCTGAAAGGAAACGACTGCCCCTTCTTCCAGCATGTGTACCGGGAAGAGGACGTCTGGCATTTCCTGGCCGCCTGGCTGGATCTGACGGATCCGGCCGGAGAGACCCTGCTGCTGGCGGAGCAGGCGCATCTGACGCTTTCAGCGGAGGGAACCTCCGCCGTCACGGCGCAGTATACCGCCGCGGAGCCCTTCCCGGAGAACCCGCTCCCCGCTTCCTTCTCCGACTATCTGGAGGTTTACCGGATTCCCGGCCTGCGGGAGGGGCGCTGCCCCCATCTCCGGGAATGGGAATACCAGGGCATGATCGACGATACCGCTGCGCTGATCCCCGGCGAGCCGGCGGTGGTCTTCCGCCCCGTATCGGACTGGCCGGATATGTATGCGGTCTTCAGTCTCACCTATGCCGACGGCTCGCAGGAAGCCTTTGCGCGGAAGCTGATTCCCTGAAGAAGCGTCTCAGGCGTTTTTCAGGTATTTCATGGGGCCTCTGTTTTTCCAGCCTCGGAAAAAGGGAAAACGGTTGAGACCGCGAATCAATAGAGCGGCGGGTTTTACGGCCGGCGCGGAGAACCTCTGCCGAGTGAGAACCTTTCAGCACAGTTGAGGGTTCCACCCCCCCGCAGGGCACATGATTCGCCCGCGGTTTTTAAATCACGGAAAAGACTCGTCGGCAGAGCGGAGGGAAAATAATGGAGCTTTATACCGGGCGGCCGGAGAAGGCGGACGGCCGTCTCCCCAGGGAAATCAGAACCTATGATTATCTCGACCGGCTTGGAATCTCCTATTTCCGGACGGATCATGACCGGGCGGACCATATGGAGGCCTGCAACGTGATCGATGCGGTGCTGGGCGTGATCATCTGCAAAAACCTGTTTCTCTGCAACCGTCAGAAAACGAATTTCTATCTTCTCATGATGCCCGGGGACAAGAAGTTCAAGACAAAGGAGCTGTCCTCGCAGATCGGCTCGGCCAGGCTCTCCTTCGCGGAGCCGGAGGACATGCTGAAGTATCTGGACATCGAGCCGGGCGCGGTGAGTATTATGGGGCTCATGAACGACAGGGAACATGCGGTTCAGCTGCTGATCGATGAGGATGTGCTGCGGGACGAGTATCTCGGCTGCCACCCCTGCGTCTGCACCTCCAGCCTCAAGATCCGCACGGCGGATGTGATGGAAAAATTTCTGCCGGCGACAGGGCACAGCTACAAAACCGTTCATCTGACAGGGGAAGACTGATCCAGTGCTTCCCTTTCCGCTGACTCAAAAAAACCGCGGGCACGGTCTGAACTGACCATGCCCGCGTTTTGATACGGATCACTCCCAGTAGGCTTTCATCGCCCGGATCAGGTAATCCAGATCCCTGGTTCCCGCGGTTTCACAGGCGGAATGCATCGCCAGCTGCGCCAGGCCGATATCCACCGTATTCAGGGAAACATGCGCGTTGCTGAGATTCCCGAGCGTGGAGCCGCCGGCCATATCCGACCGGTTGGAGAAATGCTGCACCGGGACTCCCGCCCTTTCGCACACCAGGGTGAACTCCGCGTCCGAGACCGCATCGGTCGTGTACTTCTGATTGGCGTTGTGCTTGATCACGACGCCCCGGTTCATGTAGGTCCGGTTCTGCCGGTCATATTTTTCGGGGTGATTGGGGTGCACCGCGTGCGCGTTGTCCGCGGAAACCATGAATCCGCCCGCCATGGCGGCCCGGATTTCTCCGTCCGAGGCGCCCAGCGCAAACCCCGCCCTGGTCAGCGTGTCGTACAGGAAATTGGAGCTGGCGCCCTGCTTGGACAGAGAGCCGACCTCCTCGTTGTCAAAAACCGCACAGACGGAGACCGCGTCCCGCGCTTCGCTGTTCATGAAGGCCTTCATGCAGCCCCAGGCGCATTCCAGGTCATCGATTCTTCCGCAGGAGAAGAAGGCGTCCTCCGCCCCCCAGACGCTGCCGGGCTGCCGGCTGTACAGGAACAGGTCATGGGCCAGCACGGCCTCCGGGTTCACGCCCGCCGCGTCCGCCAACTCCCGCATCAGCTTTCCCGAGGCGTCCCCTTCCCCGTACAGGGGCATCAGGTCCACCTGCGGATTCCATTTATACCCCTCATTCACCTCCCGGTTGAAGTGAATCGGCTGATTGGGGATCAGAACCGCGTCCCGGTCCAGGTTCACCAGGCGGGAGGAAATCTTCTCCCCTTCCCGGATCACCAGGCGGCCCGCAACGGAGAGCGGCCGGTCCAGCCAGGTCGACATGATCATGCCGCCGTACTTCTCCACGTTCAGCCGGAGATAAGCGCCCTCCGCCAGATCCTCAAAGATCGGCTTGAGCTTGAAGGTCGGGGAATCGCTGTGGGCCGCGGCCATCCGGAAGGGGCCGAATCCGCTGCCCGGCACAGCAAAGGCGATGATGGCGGAATCATTCCGGGTCACATAATACTTTCCGCCCGCGTCCACCAGCCAGGGATCCTTTTCCCGAAGCTCCCGGAAGCCCGCGCGCCTCAGGTCTTCCTTCAGGTTCGCAACCGCGTGAAAGGCGGTCGGCGACTGTTCGACAAAGTTCAGAAACTGTTCGAGATGATCCATCCTTCTTCCCTCCCCGAATTCGTTCTGCGGGGGCTCCGGCTCTTCCCTCCGGCGCCCCTGCAAAAAAAGGGAGCGGTTTCCGCGCTCCCTGCAAAATCAGAAATCGTTCCAGTGTACAGCAGGCGTGAGCACGGTGGTTTTGTCCTTGTCCACCATCAGCAGCCCGGCCTCAATCAGCCCGGTCCTGCGCTCATTTTCTCCCGTTTCCACCACGCAGCGGCCCTTTTGCACCGCTGTCACAAAGGGCACATGCCCCGCCATCACGGCCAGATCGCCTTCCGTTCCCCGGAGGATCAGCTTCTCCGCCTGTCCGCGGAAAAGATCCCCGTCCGGAGAAGAGATGATCAGGGAAAAGCTGCTCATGCCCGGCCGCCTTTCCCGGCCTTCTCCACCGCCTGGTCAATGGTGCCGACGTACAGGAAGGCGCTTTCCGGCAGATCGTCATGCCTGCCCTCAATGATCTCCCGGAAGCCGCGCAGCGTCTCGTTCAGCGGCACATACACGCCGGGAATGCCCGTAAACTTTTCGGAAACAAACAGCGGCTGGCTGAGGAAGCGCTGAATCTTTCTCGCCCGGCTGACCAGCAGCTTGTCCTCGTCGGACAGCTCGTCCATGCCCATGATGGCAATGATATCCATCAGCTCGTTGTACCGCTGCAGGATGCGCTGCACCTCCCGGGCGATCCGGTAATGCTCCTCTCCCAGCACCTCCGGGCTCAGAATCCGGCTGGTGGAATCCAGCGGATCCACCGCGGGATAGATGCCCTGGCTCGCAATCGACCGGCTCAGAACCGTCGTCGCGTCCAGATGGGCAAAGGTCGTGGCCGGCGCGGGGTCGGTCAGGTCATCCGCGGGAACATAGACCGCCTGAACCGAGGTAATGGAGCCCTTCTTCGTGGAGGTAATCCGCTCCTGAAGCGTTCCCATTTCCGTCGCCAGGGTCGGCTGATAGCCCACCGCGGAAGGCACCCGGCCCAGCAGCGCGGAAACCTCGCTGCCCGCCTGGGTGAAGCGGAAAATATTGTCGATAAAGAGCAGCACGTCCTGCCCTTCCGCGTCCCGGAAATATTCCGCCATGGTCAGCCCGCTCAGGCCGACCCGCATCCTGGCTCCCGGCGGCTCGTTCATCTGGCCGTATACGAGTGCCGTATTGGCCAGCACGCCGCTTTCCTTCATTTCGCTGTAGAGGTCATTTCCCTCACGGGTCCGTTCCCCGACGCCCGTGAAGACGGACAGTCCGCCGTGCTGCTTGGCAATATTGTTGATCAGCTCCATGATCATGACGGTCTTGCCCACGCCCGCGCCGCCGAACATGCCGATTTTTCCGCCCTTGGCATAGGGGCAGATCAGATCGATGACCTTGATGCCGGTCTCCAGAATTTCCGTGGAGGTGGACAGCTCGTCATAGGCCGGCGCGGGGCGGTGAATATCCCAGCGCTCTTCGGTCTCCACAGCCGGGCCGTCATCCACGGGATCCCCCAGCACGTTGAAGATCCGGCCCAGGGTTTCCCTGCCCACGGGCACGGAAATGCCCTTGCCCAGATCCGTAACCTCCGTGCCGCGCTGCAGCCCGTCCGTGGAACCCATGGCAATGCAGCGGACCTCTCCGTCCCCGATATGCTGGGCCACCTCGACCGTCAGCTTTCCCTGGCCCAGCGGGATCTCCAGCGCGTTGTTGATCGCGGGCAGGTGTCCTTCCTCAAACCGGACATCCACCACAGGGCCCATGACCTGAGCCACCGTGCCTTTCCGTAATGCTTCCATTCTGTCTGTCTCCTTCTCCGCACTCACATTCCGCTCCCGGCGACGATCTCCGTAATCTCCTGGGTGATCGCGTTCTGTCTGGCCCGGTTATACTGCAGCTGCAGCCGGTCGATCATCTCCTGCGCGTTCTTGCCGGCCGAGTCCATCGCCATCCTGCGGGCCGCAACCTCGCTGGCAAAGCTTTCCCGGACGCAGGCCGCGAGCATGCCCCCCACATAGGTTGGCACCGCCGCGTCCAGCACCGTCTGCTCATCCGGCTCAAAAAGGGTCGGCACCGTTTTTTCCGCCGCTTCCGCGCTCAGGGGAAGCACCCAACGGATTTCGGCCACCTGGGTCATCATCGACTGATAGCGGGTATACAGGATCCCCAGCCGGCCAAACTCACCGGCCAGAAAGGCCCTGCACTGCTCCTCCGCCACATGGCCGGCATCCTCCGCGGAGAAATGCTCCGCGGAGGGAAAACCCGCGCCGAACCGGTCACAGGCCCTCTTTCCGATGGGGATGATCAGATCCGCCTTTTCCTCCGCGGCCCGGCGGAAAACATTCGCGTTGTATCCTCCCGCCAGTCCCCGGTCTCCCGCGATGACAATCAGCCGCGTCCCGGCTCCCACGGCCCGAAGGTAGGGAGAACGCGTGCATTCCGGCGCCTGGATCAGCTGCTCCACCAGCTCCTCCAGCGCGGAAGTATATTCCCGGGATTTTCCCATTTTCTGGGTGGCCCGCCGGATCTTGGAGGAAGCGACCAGCCCCATGGCCCGGGTCAGATGCAGGGTGGAATCCACCGAACGGATCCGGGTACGCAGGGATTTAATATCCGCTCCCATCTCTTACCTCCGGAATCCTTTCAGTGCCGCCTCCAGGCTCCGCACGTCTTCCTCTTCCCAGAAACCGTCCTCAATCCGCTTCATCAGGGTGCCGTAGCGGTCCGACAGCCAGGTAAACAGGCGCTCTTCCCAGGAGGCAACCTCGCTGACCTCCACGTCGTTCAGATATCCGTTCGTCACCGCGTACACGATGGCCACCTGGCAGCCCACCCGCACGGGCCGGCTGCGCTTCTGCTTCAGCACCTCGACGATCCGCTCGCCCAGCGCAAGCCGGGCCTTGGTGTCCGCGTCCAGATCGGATCCGAACTGGGCAAAGGACTGCAGCTCACGGTACTGGGCGTACAGCAGCTTCAGCTCGCCCGCAACCTTTTTCATGCCCTTGATCTGCGCCGCGCCGCCCACACGGCTGACGGAGATGCCCGGGTTGATGGCGGGGCGGATGCCGGAGTGGAAGAGCTCCGTCTCCAGGAAAATCTGCCCGTCCGTAATGGAAATCACGTTGGTCGGAATATAGGCGGAAACATCGCCCGCCTGGGTTTCGATAATCGGAAGAGCGGTGATGGAGCCTCCGCCGTATTCCGGTGCCACGCAGGCAGCCCGCTCCAGCAGCCGGGAGTGCAGATAGAAAACGTCTCCCGGGTAGGCCTCCCGTCCCGGAGGCCGGCGGATCAGCAGGCTCAGGGCCCGGTAGGCCACCGCGTGCTTGCTCAGATCATCGTAGACGATCAGCACGTCCCTTCCCTTCGCCCGGAAGTACTCCGCCATCGCGCACCCGGAATAGGGGGCGATATACTGCAGCGGAGCGCTTTCCGCCGCGGAGGCGGAGACGATGATGGTATAGGGCATGGCTCCCGCCCGGCTCAGCTCCTGGGCGATCTGAACCACGCTCGTCCGCTTCTGTCCGATAGCCACGTAGATGCAGATGACCCCGGTCTCCTTCTGGTTCAGAATGGTATCCACGGCAATGGTGGTCTTGCCCGTCTGCCGGTCCCCGATGATCAGCTCGCGCTGGCCGCGGCCGATCGGGATCATGCTGTCAATGGCGACAATTCCCGTCTGCAGCGGAACGGAAACGCTCTTTCTCTGAATGATTCCCGGAGCCGGCGACTCCACCGGGCGGGTCTCCGTCGTCGCTGCCGGGCCCTTGCCGTCAATGGGCTCGCCCAGGGCATTGACCACGCGTCCCAGCAGGGCCTCGCCCACCGGTACGCTCAGCGCCTCGCCGCTGCGGTAGACCGCGGAACCCTCGTGGATATCGTCCCGGTCGCTGAGAATGGCGACAGAAACGGTTTCCTCCTCCAGATTCTGCGCCACCCCGAAGCTGCCGTCCTCAAAGCGGAGCAGCTCGTTGGCCATGCAGGAGCGAAGCCCGTACACCGTGGCAATGCCGTCGCCCACGGTGATGACGGTCCCGTTCTCCTTCATTTCGATTTTGTTTTCATACTGCTGGATCTGCTGCTTGATAATGCTGCTGATCTCTCCGGCCCTGGAGCTCATGCGTCCATCACTTCCTTTATTTCCTGCAGGCGGGTGCGGAGCGTCCCGTCCAGCACCCGTCCTTCCGTCTCCACGCGAACCCCGCCCAGCAGGGAGGGATCCACCTGACATTTCAGAATCATCTTTTTCCCGAAGCGCTTTTCGAGCTTGTCCCGAAGCGCCTGCTGCTCCTTGTCCGTAAGCGGTACGGCGCTCCAGACCTCCGCGTTGCTTTCTCCCCGGTGTTCCCGAACCTGGTCCCGGAAGGCGGCCATCATCCTTGGCAGCTCCCGCGCATGGCCGCGGAAAACCATCAGCTTCATCAGCGTCAGCATGGACAGCGGAATCCGGTCCCGCAGCGCAGCCTCCAGCGCGTTCATCCGCTCCTCGCGGGAGATCGCCGGACTGGCCAGGAGCATCAGAAAGCCCGGGTTTTCAGCCAGGGTCTCCTCCGTAAGGGAAAGCGCGGAAAGGTATTCCTCCGTCCGGCCTTCCTCTTCCGACAGGGCGTACAGCGCCTCGGCGTATTCTCTGCTCGTATGTGTCATCTGTTATTCCCCATCCAGTTCCTGCAGGAAGGAGTCGATCAGCTCCCGGTGATCCTCCGGCTTCATTTCCCGCTCCAGCAGCTTTCCGGTCAGCTGGACAGAGACATCGGCGATCTCGCGCTTCATGTCCTTCTCCGCCTTCTTCCGCTCCAGCTGCGCGTCGGCCTCCGCCTGGCTGCGAATATCCCTTGCCTGCGCCCGGGCTTCATTCTCGATCTCGTTCCCCCGGCGCTCCGCTTCCCGGGCCGCCTCGGAAATCATCTGATCCGCGGTCTGCTTCGCGGCCGCCATGGCGGCTTCGTAATTCAGCCGGTGCTCCTCTGCCCTGGCCTCCGCCTCGTCCGCGCGGGCATAGGCGGAATCAATGCTCTCCCGCCGGGTATCCAGCACCTTCTTCACCGGCTTGAAAAGGAATTTCTTCACAATCCAGGTCAGAATCGCCAGATTGGCAAAGGAAATCAGAATATCCCAGATATTGACCGAAATAATACTCAAAGACTGCATGTTACGTTTCTCCCCCTGGCGGCTCCGAAGGCTCGGCCCGCCGGCTCCTCTCCCCGATGCGTCAGACCGCATGGATTCTGCCGCGCCGGGATCGGAGCCCTTCTCCGGTCCGGATTACTTCAGGGCCAGCACGGTTTCCTTCAGCACGCCGCTGAAGATGCCGGGCGCCACAAAGATCAGCAGGATGCCGATGATCAGTCCGTAAAGACCGGTGGTCTCCGCGATGGCGCAGCCCATGATCATCGTGCTGGTCACATCGCCCTTCGCCTCAGGCTGGCGTCCGATCGCCTCACAGGCCGCGGCCACCGCCTGACCTTCGCCGATACCGGGGCCGATACCCGCGATCAGCGCAATCCCGGCGCCCACGCCGCACAGTCCCAGCATAATTCCCATCGCCAGTGCTACCATGTCCATTTTTCTTTTCCTCCTGTCCGATTGGTCTAAGATGTTGCATTGTTCTCCGAAGGATTATTCTCAGGCTCCCGCAGCCGCAACCCGCTGTTTGCGGGCCGCTTTTTTACGCTGTCTCTTTTCCCAGGCCTCCTGCGGGAAGGAGCCGGAAACGTTCAGCATCGTCAGCATCGCGAAAATGAACGCCTGCATCAGACCGCTGAAAACGTCGAAATAGATGCTCAGAATCGCCGGCAGGCCGATGCCCAGCAGCGGAATCTCCCCGATCACGGGAAGCGCGCCCAGCAGCAGCCGGCTGAGTCCTTTCAGCGCCGTGGAGATCAGGGCCGAGATGACCGCCCCGCTCATCACATTCCCGTAATGACGGAAGGCCATGCTCACCGGCAGGGAAAACTCGCTGATGAAGTTCATCGGAGTGAACACCGGAATGGGCTCCATGAAGCCCTTCAGATAGTTCAGGATGCCGCCCTGCAGCTTCGTCCAGGTCACCAGGCAGAACACCAGGATCGCCCACCCGGCGGTCACGTTGACATCCCCCGTCGGCGCGAAAAGGCCGATCAGGCAGCTGAGGCTGGACAGAGCCGAAAGCCCCATGATGGCGGCGATCAGATATGAATATCCCGCGAACCGCTCCCCCATGTTGGCCTGAACCAGGCCCTCGCATTTTTCCACGATCCACTCGGCAATCAGCTGTCTCTTCGTCTCCGCCTTTTCCGTCAGCCCGTGGGTCAGGTACAGGCAGAGCCCCAGAAGCGTCAGCATGATCGCCCAGCTGTTGACCTGGGATTCGGAAATGATCAGCTCCTGTCCCGGCGCCGGCAGTCTCAGGAAAACCATGGCTCCGGAGATATCCACGCCTTCGCTCTCCGGCGTGAAGAGCACCTTCAGCACGATACAGCCGACGAGCGGCAGAATCATCAGCGCGATCAGCAGCCCGTCCGTCAGGCGAAAACGGGCATCCCTTCCGCGCTTTTGCTCAGTCAAGCAGGTCCCCCCCTTCGGTATTACCGGTCTCCGTCTTCCCGCGCCGCCGGTCCAGCATCGGGCGGAAAGCAATGCCCACCCGGTAAAAGAGAAGCGGCAGCAGCGTCGCGTACACATTCGTGTGCAGCAGTCCCACCGCGAGGGCGCAGACCGCGGCCAGGCCAAGCAGCCGGGCCGTCATGGAGGAGCGCACCCGAAGGGCGATTTTTTCCTTCGGGCCTGAAGCGGCACGGGTCACCGTGATGCCCAGCAGCAGGAAGTTCGCGACAGCGGCGATCCCGCCGATCGCGTTGCCCGCCAGCACGCTGAGATCCCATTTCCCGAGCAGCAGAAAAACCGCCTCCATCAGAAGAGACAGAAGCAGCACCCAGGCCGCGATATAGGCCGTTTCCTTCCTGACCGTGGGATCCAGTCTGCTCACTTCGGTCCTCCTCCCGTCAAAACGACGGCATATATTTTATCAAACGCCGCATCCTTTGGCAAGAAAAACATTACGGGCGGAAGTCCTGATCCGAATCGATGCCCGCGTGTCCGGAGGGATCCCTCCTTCAGGGCGCCTGCACAGGGCGTCGTGCATCTTCTTTCCGGGCCTTGCCGGCTGCGGAACACGCCCTCCGCGCATAAAAAAGCGGGAGCCGAAGCTCCCGCAAATCATGTCCGGATCTTACTTCACCGTCAGGCTGGTCGCCTGGAGGTTGGCTCCCTCGTACCAGTACAGGAAGCCCTCGATATCGACGACATCGCCGACCTTCAGGCCTTCCACCGCCTTGTAGACGTCGGTGCTCTCATCCCGCAGATACTTCTCCACGCAGAAGTTGTAGCTCTGGCCGTCCACTTCCACACGGAAGTACAGGTCGTCGTTCTTCTCTTCGGGATTCTTGTAGTTGAAGGCCGTGCCGTCATCCTGGGCCACGACGGTCGCACCCTTGACAGCCACGAACTCGTTCATGTGGTTGATCAGCTCGTCGGTGGCCAGCACCGCGGTCACATCGGTCGCTTCCGCGATCCAGGGCTCCGCTTCCACAAACTCAAAGGTCGCGCCGGAAGCGATTTCCACTTCGCCGGCCCAGGAGGTCTTGTATCCGGTCACGCGGATCTTCTGTCCGGGCACCAGCTTCGCCGCATCCTCTTCCGAGCAGGCCATCTCATACACGAAGTAGGCGCCGTCCTCGCTCTGCAGATACACGGTCACCTTTCCGTCCCACCAGGACTGATGATCCTGCACATAGCTTTCGATCACCACCGCGTCGTCATCCGCCGCAGCGATGTATTCCTCGTGCGTCATAACCTTGGCTTCCTCCGCGGAGGCAGCACCCAGGCACAGCGCCATAACCATCAGCGCGGCCACGATCCAGATCAGACTTTTCTTCATTTCCGTAGAATCTCCTTTCCGTTGTCCCACCCTCCGGCAGGCAGGAATATCTTACACCTCTCCATTGTTTTTTTCAATCCTTTTTCCGGCTCCATTTTCCATCTGGACGGCTGTTCCCGCCTGTGATACACTCTGCCCTGCGCGTCCCTTCGCGCAAATCGGATGATCGGGTGGGCAAACACATGATGCTGCAGGATCGGGTCTTTATGAAAAAGCTTTCGGGGCTGGCGCTGCCCATCGCGGCGCAGAGCCTGATGCTCTCAGCCGTCAGCGTGGCGGACACGCTGATGCTCGGCGGCGTGGAGCAAAACGCCATGGCGGCGGTTTCCCTGGCCTCGAAAATTCAGTTTGTCCAGAACATGATTCTGTCCTCCGTCGTGGCCGCCTTCGTCATTCTGGGCGCCCAGTACTGGGGAAAGCGGGACAGGGGCGCTGTCAGCCGGCTGTTTTCCTTTGCGCTGCTGCTCTGCTCACTGACCTCCGCCGCGGTCTTCACAGTCTGCGAGTTTTTCCCCGGCGCCGCCATGACGCTCTTCACCAACGACGCGGAGCTGAACCGCATCGCTTCCGATTATCTGCGTCTCGCCGCCTGGTCCTATCTGATCACCGGGTTTTCCCAGTGCTATCTCGGTCTGCTGAAAATCAGCGAGCATGCCCGGGACACCGCGCTGATCAGCACCTGTACGGTGCTCCTGAACATCGCCCTGAACGCGGTCTTCATCTTCGGGCTGGCCGGGATGCCGCCCATGGGCGTGCGCGGAGCAGCCCTGGCCACGCTGGTCTCCCGGATCGCGGAGCTGATCTGGGCCGTGGCCCTGTCCTTCCGGGAAAACTATATTCGTCCGGATTACCGGCGTATTTTTGCGCTGGACCGCGCGCTGACGGGAGATTTTATCCGCTGCATGCTTCCGCTGCTGGGCGCCAGCCTGCTCTGGGGCATCGGGTACACGGCCTACAGCGCCTTCATGGGGCATATCGATCAGGACGCGCCCGCCGCCAATTCCGTGGCCTCCTCCGTCATCGAGCTGGTCTGCTGCCTCTGCAACGGCCTGGCCAGCGGCGGCGGAATCATGGTGGGCAACGCCCTGGGTGCCGGGGATCTGGATACCGCCAGGCTCTACGGCACCCGTCTGGTAAAGATGTCCTTTGTTGTCGGCATCCTGACCTCGCTGCTGATGTTCGCCCTGACGCCGCTGGTGATGTCCGTCGTTCATCTGAGCGGAACCGCGGAGGCGTACCTTCACGGCATGATGATCGTCATGTCCGTCTATACCGTCGGCCGGGTGGTGAATACGATCACCATCAACGGCGTCTTCTCGGCGGGCGGGGATACGCTTTTTGACATGTATTCCCTGGCGGTGACGATGTGGGGCATTGCCCTTCCGCTGGCGGTTCTGGGAACCTTCGTTTTTCACTGGCCCGTCTGGATGGTCTATGCCTGCACCTGTCTGGACGAGGTGGGCAAGATTCCCTGGGTCATGCTCCATTTCCGGAAGTACAAATGGCTCCGGAATCTGACCCGGTAATGCCTGCGGTCAGTTCCTTCCCCTTTTCTTTTTCCGGGCTTCCGTCAGGCGGTACGCGCCGATCAGGATCCAGATCCCGCAGATCGCTCCCAGCAGCACCAGGGATTCGGTGGGGATCTCCTCCTTTTTTTCCTCTGCCGCAGCCCCTCCGGCCGGCTGGATCTGATCCAGATGCCGGCGGCTGGTCAGCTCGCTGAACAGATTCTCCGCAAATTCATCATTCCAGGCGATCTTTCTCCGGGCCGCCTTCGCCGTCTCCTCAATCAGATCTCCCGCGGCCTGCCGGAGCTCGGCGCTGCCGTTGAACACCGGGGTGACGAAGGTGTTGCTCATGTTGCGCATCAGCAGCTCGCTGGCGTCGATCTTCACCTCATAGTGGGTGCTGTTGTCCTGCCCTTTTCCGGCAAGATACGCCTGATATTCGGGGCTCTCCTGTGCCTTCAGCGTAACGGGCAGATAGCCCTCCGTTCCGCTGTAGGCAATCTGAACCTCATTGGTCAGCATGTACTGCACAAAGAGCCAGCTGGCCAGCACCTGCTGCGAGTCCTTCTTGGAGAAGACGCAGACGCTGGGGCCCTGGCTGATCATCTTCGGATGCTCCGGATCAAACTGCGGAATGGCGCGCACCGCCGTCCGGAAGGGCACCACCTGCTCCTTGTGAATATCCAGCAGCGGCGCGTCCGAACCCATCCAGGTCGCTCCGGCCGTGGAGTCGATCGCGAAAATGCACTGGCCGGCGTTCAGGAAGTTGCCCGGATAGCTGCTGATGCCGAAGGTGGAAAAGGCGCGGCTCTGGGCATGGGTATAGATTTCCGACAGCAGTTCCTTCGTGGTGTCGCTGAAGATCAGCACCTCGCCCGCCTCCGTGGAGTATCCGGCGTCCAGCTGCTTCAGCATGGAAATCATCATGTTGTCCGTGCTCTTGTAGATGCAGGGGATCATCGTCTTCTGCCCGTTCAGGACAAAGTTTCCCTCCGCGTCCTTCGCCATGGCCTTCTCGGAAACCTCCCAGACAAAATCCCAGGTCAGGATATCCGGCACCTCGTATCCGAGGGCCTCCACCAGATCCCGGTTGATGTAGGTCGCCTCCGTGGAACGCATGTAGGGCAGGGCATACTGCTTTCCGGCAATGACGCCCTCCGCCAGGAATTCCGGCACGATTTCTTCCCTCGTGGGTCCGTCGAATTTCAGGCCGCTTCCCCCCAGGCCGTACAGCGGATCCGCCATCAGCTCGTCCAGCGGCACCACCACGTTGTTTCCCGTCAGATAGGTGGCGATATGGTCCGGATAGGAGATGCAGACGTTCGGCGTGGTGTCCGTGGAAATATTGGTCAGCACATCCCGGTAAATCTGATTGTAATCCGTGTACAGCCGCATCGTGACCGTGATGTTGGGATACAGCTGCTGAAAGTCCGCGATGGCTTTCTTGTAGATCTCCGTCTGGGTCTGGTTGGTGTCATTCTTCGCCCAGAAAACGATCTCCACCGGTCTGGTTTCATCAAAGCTTTCCGGGACGGCAAAGCTCTCCCGGCTGACCTGCCGGTGGCAGGAGGACAGCAGCAGCAGGGAGGCCAGCAGCAGGCAGAGCCATCCGATTCTTCGTCCGATTCTCATCCCTTGGTTCCCCCTCTCGATACGCCGGCCATGATCTTCTTCCGGAAGACCAGGAACAGGGCAATCAGCGGCAGGCTGATGACCACCACGGCCGCCATCATCGCCGGCGTATTCTCCCGGCCGAAGCCGCTTTCCCGGAGCTGCTGAATGCCGTTGGAAACCAGGAAATAGTTCTGGTCATAGGTAATCAGTCTGGGCCAGACATAGCTGTTCCAGCATTCGATCACCTTCAGGATCACGATGGTCACGATGGTGGGCTGCGCGATGGGAATCATGACCCGCAGCAGATACTTCAGATCGCTGGTTCCGTCCACCTTCGCCGCGCTGTACAGCTCGTTGGGGATGGATTCAAAGTTTTCCTTCAGCAGATAAATGTAGAAAATGCTGGTCACCGAGGGAAGGATCAGGCCCCAGTAGGTGTTCCGCATGTTCCAGCTGACGATGGTGACGTAGTTGGTGATAATGACCAGCTCCGTCGGAATCATCATCAGGCTCAGGAAAAAGGCGAAAACCGCGTTCTTCCCCTTGAATTCCAGACGGGCAAAGGCAAAGGCCGCCGGAACGATCACCAGCATCATCAGTCCCGTGGTCGCGACGGTAAAGACCAGGGTGTTGAAGAAATACCGTCCGAGGGGCACCGTCGTGAACGCGGAGGCATAATTCTCCATCGTCGGGTTCGGCGTCCAGAACCGGGGAATGTATTCGCTGTTGTAGGCCGCAAAGCTCTTCACGCTGGTCAGGATCATCCAGTAGAAGGGAAACAGCACGATGACCGCCCAGAGCACGAGGAACAGGTAGATCAGCGCCATGCTCAGGGGGCTGTTTTTTTTCTGCGTATTCATGCCGCCGCCTCCCTTACACGTACTGGACCGTCTTCCGGCTGACGGTCAGGTTGATATAGGTGATGGTAAAGACAATGGCGAACAGGATCAGCGCAGCCGCCGCCGCATAGGAGGGATAGCCGCCGCTGGAGCCGTAGAGCATGTCATAGACATAGCCGACGATCGTGTTCATCCCGGCGGCGTTCAGATCCGTGCCGAACAGCGCGACCTCATCGCTGTAGGCCTTGAAGGCGCCGATAAAGCCGGTAATGATCAGATAGAACACCGTCGAGGAGATCATGGGCAGCGTAATCTTCCGGAAGATCCGGAAGGAGGACGCGCCGTCCACCCGGGCCGCCTTGTAGTAGTCCGGATTGACGCTGGCCAGCGCGCTGGTCATGATCAGAATCTTGAAGGGCATGACCGCCCAGACCGTATAGAAGCACATGACAAACATCTTGGCCCAGTAGGGTCCCTCGATGAAATCCACGGTCTTCAGTCCGATTCTGTTCAGCAGCAGGTTGACGAGGCCGTCCGAATACTCCGTTTTCCGGAACAGGATCATGAAGACCAGGCCCACCGCCAGGGTATTGGTCACATAGGGCAGAAAGTACACCGTCTGGAACAGATGCTGAAGCCTCCGGATGGAGCTGAGCCCCAGGCTGATCAGCAGGGACACGCCCGTGCTGACGGGAACCGTGATCACGACGATCAGGAAGGTGTTCTTCACCGCCTGCACGAAGTCCGGATCCGCCAGCACATGCCGGAAGTTCGCCAGTCCGATGCCGGTGGCTTCACCCTGGGCAAAGCTGTAGTTCTCCTCCAGCGCGTAGATGCAGACGTCGATCAGGGGATAGACCATGAAAACGGCCAGGAAGAGGATGGCCGGGGCCAGATAGAGCCAGGCCTTCCAGTTGTTTTTTCCTCTCATGGCAGCCGCACCCCGCTCTCCCGGTCAAAAACATACACCTTGAAGGGCTTCAGCCGGAAGCGGACCGTTTCGCCCCGGACATCCGCGGCGGTTTCCGCCGGAATGATGGCTCTCAGATTGCGTCCGGTCATCTTTTCGTGGGTGCAGACCACGCTGACATCCCGGCCCATGACCTCCACCCGGTCCAGTCCGCAGGTGAACGGACCGTTATCATCCTGAATAAAGCCCTCCGGACGGATGCCCGCCCAGACCGGACCTTCCGGCTTCCCCGGCATCTCCAGCACTGCCTCGTTTCCGATTCGCAGCCTTCCCTGCCGGATTTCCCCCTCCAGCACGTTGATCGCCGGCGTGCCGAGGAACTGGGCGACAAACAGGTTTACCGGGTCGTCATAAACCTCCTGGGGTTTGCCGATCTGGTTCACCACGCCGTCCTTCATCACGATGATCAGATCGGAAATGCTCATGGCCTCCTCCTGATCATGGGTGACGAAGATGGTCGTCACCCCGGTATCCCGCTGGATGCGCCGCAGCTCCTCCCGCGTCTGCAGGCGGAGGCGGGCGTCCAGATTGCTCAGCGGCTCATCCAGCAGCAGCACGTTGGGAATCTTGACCAGGGCCCGGGCGATGGCGACCCGCTGCTGCTGTCCGCCGGACAGCTCCTTCGGCTTGCGCTCCATCAGCTGATCGATCTGCACCAGTCTGGCCGCCTCCAGCGCCTTCTGCCGCATGGCCTCCTTCGTCATCTTCTGCCGGCCCTTCAGGTTCTGCAGGGGGAAGAGAATGTTCTCCTCCACCGTCAGATGGGGATACAGCGCGTAGTTCTGAAACACCAGCCCCACGCCCCGCTCCTCCGGCGGCATCGCGGTCACATCCCGGTCCCCGAAGAGAATGCGGCCCTCGCTGGGCGTCTCCAGCCCGCTGATCAGATTCAGGGTTGTGCTTTTTCCGCACCCGCTGGGGCCCAGCAGGCCAACCAGCTGACCGTCCGGAATCTCAAAGCAGAAATCGTTGACCGCGATGACGTCCTTCCCCTTCTCCGTCCGGGAGGCAAACCTTTTTGTCAGATGATCCAGCAAAACTCTCATGGCTCCGTTCCTCCTCCGTCCCCTGGTTTCCTTTCCGCGTCCTCTTCCGGGAAATGTTCTTTCTCCCCGGTGCATTCTTCCTTCTCCGTCTTTCCGGATTCCTCCGTTCCTGTCTTCTCCGGAAAGAACGCTTGGTCCAGCTCTTCCACCGCCTCGTCCTCAAAGTCCGGCGTCCAGGCGGTCAGCCAGTCGTCGCTCGTGTCCTCGAGCATTTCCTCCGCCGGCGTCAGCGGGTTTCCGTCCCCGTCCACCAGCTGGTAGTTCAGCGTAATGATCCTGCTCTGCCCCATCAGGTTCACCCGGATCAGCACCTGACGTTTTCCCTTCTGGACGGAAAGCACCTCCCCGTTCAGCCGCTTCAGCAGGAGATCCGTCACCCGGATAAAGCCCTCCTCGTCCACCGCGTTCAGGATATCCAGCTTTCCGTCCAGATCGCAGACGGTTTTCGCGAATTCCAGATCCCGGCCCCGAAGGTACCCGTCCGGTTCCCGGTCATACCGGAGCACCCTCAGCACATGCTCCAGCCGCTGATACCGCCAGATGGGGATGTCCTCGTCCGCGAAAACGAAAACATACCCGGGCAGCAGGCGGATCCGGTCCTTCCGCCAGACCTGGCGGATTTTCCGGACGCGGATGCGCTGCGGATAAATGCCGCGCCCCAGGCCCAGAACCCGGAGCAGCTGCAGCACGGTATTCTCCTCTCCGGTCTCCACCATCAGACACCGGACATATTCCCCTTCCAAAGCAGACCTCCTGCCGTTTGATGGCCTATCTTACCATATTTTCAGCGCCTTTTCAATTTACAGTCCGGATCTGTTTTTCCCGCCTGAGGCTTTTTGTTTCTCTGCTGTTCTCCGGTGCGGGGAGGGCGGAAATATGCTATACTTGTCCCCGGAAGGAAAAGCGGAACACCGGAGGGCGGCATGGAAGCGAGACTGACGGATATTTCCAGGGCGGAGGCGCTCCGGTATCTGGGCGTGCGGGGCGAGCCGGACACCGCCCTGCGGCGGGATCTGGACCGCTGCGCCGCGCTTCTGGAGGCCGGCGTCCGTCCCCGGGTCTGCTGGAGGCTTTTCCCCCGGGATGAAGACGGGAATCCGGCCGGTACGGCCCTCTCCCTTCAGGGGCAGGACATCCGCCGCTTTCTTTCGGGCTGCGGGCAGGTGATCCTGCTGGCGGCGACGCTGGGCGCCGAATCGGAATCCCTGATCCGGCGGACCCAGAACCGGAGCATGGCGGACGCGGTCATCCTGGACGCCCTGGCCAGCGCGGCCATCGAAAACGTCTGCGACAATCTCTGCGCCGATCTGGCCCGGGAATTTGCCCCGCTCTCCCTGACCGGCCGTTTCAGCCCCGGCTACGGGGATTTTCCGCTCTCCCTGCAGAGGGATTTCTGCGAGGTGCTGAACGTCTCCCGTCTGCTGGGCATCACCCTGACTCCGGGCGGCCTCATGATTCCCCAGAAATCCGTCACCGCGCTGGTCGGTCTGCGGGCGGACCTTCCGGCCGGAGAGGGCGGGGAGGCTTCCGGAAAAGGCGAACCCGCGCGCGCCCCGGCCCGGACCTCCTGCGCGTCCTGCGCGCTCTCCCATTCCTGTGCCTACAAATACGAGGAGGGTTCATCCTGTGGAAAGCAATGAAATCATCCTGCTGGACGGTGCCATGGGCACCATGCTGCAGGCGGCGGGCCTGCCTCTGGGCGAGCTGCCGGAAAGCTGGAATCTCACCCATCCCGACGCGGTCGTCTCCGTCCATCGGAAATATGCGGAGGCCGGCAGTCAGGTGCTGTATACCAACACCTTCGGCGCCAACCGCCACAAGCTGGCTTCCTCGCCCTGGAGCGTGGAGGAGCTGGTCTCCGCCGGCGTGCGCTGCGCCCGGCAGGCTGCCGGGCCGGATCGGCAGGTGGCGCTGGATATCGGCCCCATCGGCCAGCTGATGGAACCCCTGGGATCCCTTTCCTTTGAGGACGCGTACGAAACCTTCCGCCAGATCCTGGCGGCCGGAGAGGCCGCCGGAGCGGACCTGGTTATCTTTGAAACCATGAGCGATCTGCAGGAGGTCCGCGCCGGCGTGCTGGCCGCCCGGGAGCATACGAAGCTTCCCGTCTGGGTAACCATGACCTTCGAGGCCTCCGGGAGGACCTTCCTCGGGGTCACCGTGCCGGCCATGGCGCTGACGCTGACCGGCCTGGGCGTCGAAGCCCTGGGCTTCAACTGCAGTCTGGGGCCGAAGGAGCTGCTTCCCCTGGTGCGGGAGCTCCGGGCCTGGACGCCGCTTCCCCTGATTCTCAAGCCCAACGCCGGCCTGCCGGACCCGGCCACAGGCGAATACCGCCTTTCTCCGGAGGACTTTGCGAGGGAAGTCGCGGAGGCCTTTTCCTGCGGCGTCCGGATGGCCGGCGGCTGCTGCGGCACGACGCCGGATTTTCTCCGCGCCCTCCGCTCCCGTCTTCCCGAAGGCCCCGCGGGACTGGATCTGATCGAAGCCCGCGGCGGCATCTGCTCCGCCCGGAAGGTGGCTGAAAACGGAAAGCTGCGGATCATCGGGGAAAGGATCAATCCGACCGGCAAGAAGCGTCTCCAGCAGGCGCTGCGGGAAAATGATCTGGAATACATCGTATCCCTGGCTCTGCAGCAGCAGGAGGCCGGCGCGGATCTGCTGGATGTCAATGTCGGTCTGCCGGGAATCGACGAAAAGGCCATGATGGTCCGGGTCATCCAGGCCCTTCAGGGCGCGGTGGACCTGCCCCTGCAGATTGATTCCTCCGATCCGGAGGTCATTGAGGCCGGTCTCCGGGCAGTCTGCGGCCGGGCGCTGGTGAATTCCGTCAACGGACGGAAGGAGGTTCTGGACGCCGTTCTCCCCCTCTGCAAAAAGTACGGCGCGGCGGTGGTCGGGCTCTGCCTGGATGAAAACGGCATTCCGGATACCTGGCGCGGCCGGGTCGCCGTCGCGGAAAGGATCATCGCCGCGGCGGAAAGCTTCGGAATTCCCCGGGAGGATATCTATATCGACTGCCTCAGCCTGACCGTTTCAGCCCAGCAGGCCCAGGCCCGCGAGACGCTGCAGGCGCTGCTGGCCGTCAAGCGGCTGGGCGTGCATACGGTGCTCGGCGTCAGCAACATCTCCTTCGGCATGCCGGAGAGGGAGAACATCACCGTCTCCTTCCTGACCCAGGCCCTGGCCTTCGGGCTGGACTGCCCCATCGTCAACCCCAACCAGGCCGCCATCCGGAAGGCCATCGCCGCGTTCCGGGTTCTGAGCGGCGCCGATGAGGGGTCAGAAGACTATATCCGTCTCTGCGCCGAGCTGCCCGCGGTTTCCGCTCCCGCGGCCGCGCCCGCTGCCCAGGCCGCTCCGAAAGCCGGCCCGTCGGGCGCCTCTCCGCTGGAAAGCGCGGTGCTTCAGGGCCGGGGGGAGGAGGTGGCCCGCCTGACGGAGGAGGCGCTGTCCTCCCGCTCCGAAATGGAAATCATCGAGCAGCAGATGATCCCTGCCCTGAACCGGGTCGGGGAGGCCTACGAAAAGCAGGAGATTTTTCTCCCCCAGCTGCTCAGGGCCGCCCAGGCCGCCAGCCAGGGCTTTGAGGTATTGAAGGAACGTCTCGCCCGGAGCAGCCGCGCCGGCCTCAGCCGGGGCAAAATCGTGGTGGCGACCGTGCAGGGCGACATTCACGATATCGGAAAGAACATTGTCCGGGTCGTGCTGGAAAACTATGGCTACACCGTGCTGGATCTCGGCCGGGATGTTCCGCCGGAAAGGATCGTGGAGACCGTGCTGGCGGAGAACATCCGTCTGGTGGGGCTGTCCGCCCTGATGACGACGACGCTTCCCAGCATGGAAAAAACCATCCGCGCCCTGCGGGAAGCGGGCGCGGACTGCAAAATCATGGTGGGCGGCGCGGTGCTGACGCCGGAATACGCGAAGGAGATCGGCGCGGACTATTATGCCCGGGACGCCAAGCGCAGCGCGGACATCGCCCGGGAGGTGCTCGGATAAGCCTCCGGGGCTCCGGGTCGCGGGCCTCCCGCTTTACCCCTGCTCCCGAAAAAGCCCCTGCCGGTCGCCCGGCAGGGGTTTTCGTTATCTTTCTTCCCGGAAATAGCTCAGTCCCAGGCTGGCCGGGGGCTGATTCTCCCGTTTGTTCCGGATGCTGGAAATGATCAGCACCAGGATGGTCACCACATAGGGCAGCATCCGGAGGATCGGCTTCATGGCCATGGTCACGAAGATCCCCGGAATGTTGGTAATAAAGCTGGAGCAGGAGAACAGGAACCCGAAGGCGACGGAACCGATCAGCGTCAGATGCGGACGCCACAGCGCAAAGATGACCAGCGCGATCGAGAGCCATCCGAAGGCCTCCACGCTCAGATAGGCCTCCTGGGATCCCATGTAGTCGATGATGTAGTAGAATCCGCCCAGGCCGGAGATGCCGCTGCCGATGCAGATGGCCAGATACTTGCAGGCCGTCACGTTGATGCCGACCGCGTCCGCGGTCGCCGGGTTTTCTCCCACGGCACGCAGGTGAAGCCCCGCCCGGGTCCGGTACAGCACCCAGCTGGCCGCCAGGGCAATCACCACCGCCAGGAAAAACAGGATGCCCAGCCGCTGCAGGCTGTCCGTCCTGGTCTCGAAGGGCCAGCGGTACATCTTTTTCGGTTCGCTCAGGTACACCGTCGGATTCAGCTTGAAGACGATAACCTTCATCAGTCCGGCGCCGAAGGTGGTCAGGGCCAGGCCCGTCACATTCTGATTGGCCCGGAGGCTGACGGTCAGGAAGGAATAGATCAGCCCGCAGAGGACGCTCAGCAGCAGCGCCCCGAGAATGCCCCAGAGGACGATCAGGACCGGAGGAAGCCCGCTCTTTCCCACCATGTTCAGAAACAGGCACCCTCCCGCGCCGCCCATGCACATGATTCCCGGAATGCCCAGGTTCAGGTGTCCGGCCTTCTCCGTCAGGATCTCGCCGGTGGAGCCGTAGATAAAGGTCGCGCCGAAGGCCAGCGAATCGATCAGAAAGCTCAGCCACATGTTCATTTTCTCACCGCCCCCTGTTCCCTTCTGTTTTCATGGCCGCGGAAGCGGACCTCGTAGTTGATGAAGAACTCGCTACCGATGATGAAGAACAGGATGATCCCGACGATAACGCTGGGAAGCGCGCCGGAGACATCAAAATCCTTGCTGATCTGGGCCGCGCCCTGATTCAGCAGCTGGATCAGCGCCGCGGTCAGAACCATCGCCAGGGGGTTGAACTTGCCCAGCCAGCTGACCATGATCGCCGTGAAGCCCCGGCCGCCCGCGGATTCGGTCGTAATCGACTGATCCAGCCCGGCGCCGATCAGGTAGCCGGCCAGTCCGCACAGCGCGCCGCTGAGAATCATCGTCCGGATGATCACCTTCTTGTCGCTGATGCCGACATACTGCGCGGTCCGGACGCTCTCGCCCACGACATTGATTTCATAGCCGTGCTTCGTATACTTCAGGTAGACATACAGGGCAGCCGTCAGCGCAAGCACAATCAGGATGATCAGCAGGTAGTCATGCCCGATCGTCGGCATTTTTCCGTGTTCCTGCCTCGGCAGCGCTCCCGATCCGTTCGGCACCCAGATTTCCAGAAAGAAGGAAACCAGGTAGGTCGCCACATAGTTCATCATCAGGGTGAAGAGAGTTTCATTGGTTCCCCATTTCGCCCGGAAAACCGCGGGGATCAGCCCCCAGAGCGCCCCGCCGGCCAGAGCGGCCAGCAGCATCAGGACCATCAGCAGCCCTTCCGGGATTTTCCCTCCCAGATAGAAGGTGACCGCAATCGCCGCCAGCGCGCCCACCAGCGTCTGCCCCTCTCCTCCGGTATTCCAGAAGCGCATCCGGAAAGCAGGGGTCAGGGCCAGGGCAATGCACAGCAGGATCGCGATATCCTTCATGAATTTCCAGAGCTTGCGGTTGGATCCGAAAGCCCCGTTCAGAAAGTCCATATAAAACTGTCCGATTTTCCCGGGATTCTGCTGCAGCCTGTCGATCAGAAGGAACGCGACCAGCCCGCAGAACAGGAAGCCCAGGAGCACCGCGGCCAGCCGGATCCCCCACGCCTTCCATCTCGGGATGGAAATGCGTCTGCTCAGATGAATCAGCGGCTCGCGGTTTTCTTTCCGGTCTGCAACGCTCATCTGCCTTCCTCCTCTCTTTTTTCGGTTCTGGTCATCATCAGCCCGACCTCCTCCTTGGTGGCGCTTCTCGCGTCCACGATGCCGGTCACCCTCCCGCCGTTCATGACCATGATCCGATCACAGAGGGCCAGCAGCACGTCCAGATCCTCCCCGACAAAGATGACAGCCACGCCTCTGTCCTTCTGCCGGTTCAGCAGGCGGTAGATGGTATAGGAGGATCTGATGTCCAGTCCCCGCACCGGATAGGCAGCCATCAGCACCTTGGGCGCAAAGGCGATTTCCCGTCCGACCAGGACCTTCTGGACATTTCCTCCGGACAGTCTCCTGACCGGCGTGGATATCCCCGGGGTCATGACCTCCAGCTCCCGGATGATCTGCTCCGCCAGCTCCCGCGGGGGCTTGCGGTCCAGCAGGCCGGCATGCCCCTTCCGGTAGCTGCGGAGCATCATGTTGTCCGTGATGCCCATGCTGCCCACCAGGCCCATGCCTAGCCGGTCCTCCGGCACAAAGGAGAGGCGGATTCCCAGCTCACGGATTTCCAGCGGGTTTTTGTTCCGGATGTCGATGATTTCATCCTCCTTGAACAGCACATCCCCGCTTTCCACCCATTTCCGGATTTCCCTGCGGTGCATTCCCTCAAAGGAGACTTCTTTCCCGCTCCGGTCATGGAAGGCGTGCTCCCTTCCCAGCTCCTCCACCCGTTTCATGCTCTTGTGGAAGAAGGTCACCGGCTTGTCCTTTTTCGGGTTATGGAAGATGATCTCTCCGCTCTCGACCGGCTGCAGCCCGGCGATGGACTCCAGCAGCTCCCGCTGCCCGCTGCCCGCGATGCCCGCAATGCCCAGGATTTCTCCGCCGTTGGCGGTAAAGGAAATGTCCGTCAGCACCTGGACGCCTTCCGGGCTCTTCAGGTTCAGGCCCTCCACCACCAGCCGGGGCTGGGCATTCTCCGGCTCGGACCGGGGAATATCCAGGCTGATCTTTTTGCCGACCATCATTTCCGTCAGCTCGGCCTCGCTGGTTTCCGCGGTATTCACCGTGGCGATATGCTCCCCACGCCTCAGAATCGCGACGCGGTCGCTGACCTCGAGCACCTCGTTGAGCTTATGGGTGATGATAATGATCGATTTTCCGTCCGCCTTCATTCTCCGGATCACGTCGAACAGGCGGGTGATTTCCTGAGGCGTCAGCACCGCGGTCGGCTCGTCCAGGATCAGGATATCGGCGCCGCGATAGAGCACCTTGATGATCTCCACCGTCTGCTTTTCGGAAACCGACATCTCGTAGATCTTCTTGGTCGGATCCAGATGGAAGCCGTATTTCTCCGCGATCGCCGCCACCCGGGCATTGACCTGCTTCAGGTTGTAGCCTTCCTTTTCCCGAAGGCCGAGCACGATGTTCTCCGCCGCGGTAAACAGATCCACCAACTTGAAATGCTGATGAATCATCCCGATTTTATGGTCGAAAGCATCCTTCGGAGAACGGATCAGAACCTCCTGTCCCCCGATCAGGATCTGCCCCTCGTCCGGATAGTAAATCCCCGCGATCATGTTCATCAGGGTGGTCTTTCCGCATCCGTTCTCTCCGAGGATGGCCAGAATCTCTCCCTGATAGACATCCAGATCCACATGGTTGTTTGCCGTCACCGGGCCGAACCTTTTGGTAATGCCCCTCATCTGAAGCGCCAGTCTTTTTTCCACGAGCAGCCTCCGAAAACCTTTTTCCATAAAAAAGGACGGGGACTGCCACCCTTCAGGCGGATGGCAGTCCTCTCCTCTGTGAATTTGTTCTTTCAGAATTCTCAGTCCACGTTCTTCTTGGAACCGAAGCCGAACCGGTCGTTCAGCAGCTCAATGCCGTCGATGCGGGCATCGAAGTAGGGCGCGCTGCGGTACATGGACTCATGGAAGTATCCGTCGGAAACCACGGAGACGCCTTCCGGGAAAGCGCTGTCCGTATATTCCGCGTCGGGCCGCCAGCTCTCGTCCAGCTGCTTGCCGTCCACGGTGAAGGTGCTGATGTCGAACACGTGACGGGTGCCGGCAATCAGCTCCGCCTTAGCCGCGTCAATCGCTTCCTGGGTTCCCGCGGCCGCCACGTTCGTGTTCAGGTCGGTCACGATCACGGAGTTGCCGGGCATGTCGCCGACCCAGTCCACTTCGATGTCTTCGCCGGCGATCGCCTTGCTGATGATGTACTCAAAGTAGGGCTCCCAGTTGATCCGGCTGTAGATCAGGTAGGTGTTCGGGCAGGCTTCCTGGGTGGAGATGTTGTAGCACACGTTGGGAACGCCGGCATCCTCGCAGGCCGTGGGCGCGCCCATGGAGTCCGCGTGCTGGGAGATCAGGTCGCAGCCCGCCTGAATCAGAGCTTCCGCGGCGGCCTTTTCTTCCTTCTCGTCGTACCAGGATCCGGTGAACTGCACCTTCATCTGCACATCGGGGCAGACGCTCTTGGCGCCCAGGTAGAAGCTGGTATAGCCGGAAATCACCTCGGCGTAGGTGTAGGCGCCGACATAGCCCATCATGGGAACATCGCCCTTCAGCTTGCCGGCTTCCTTCATCTCGTTCAGCTTCATGCCCGCGGCGATGCCGGCGAGATAGCGGCCTTCGTAGATCGTCGCGAAGGCGTTCTGCAGGTTGTCAAAGCTCTTGAGGTGAGCCAGGTCTCCGGTCGCGTGGAAGAACTGCACTTCGGGATGGGCGGCAACCACATCGTCCGTGTAGTACTGATGGCCGAAGCTGTCGAAGAACACCAGGTTGCACCCGTCGTCCTCAATCGCTTCCTCCGCGGCTTCCGCGCACACGGCGGACTCGGGCTTCGTGCGGTAGAACACCAGCTGATCCTCGCTCAGGCCCAGCTTCTCAATCGCTTCCCGGGCGCCGTTCATGAAGTTCAGGTCATAGGTGGAGAGCTCATCGTGAAGCAGGATAACTCCCAGCTTGATGTTTTCCTTGGCGATGCCGTCCGCCAGGGAGAACGCCGCAGCCAGACACATCACCAGCGTCAGGAGCAGAGCTACGATTTTCTTCATGTTTTCTTTTCCTCCGTTTTTTTCTTTATGGTCAACGGCCGTCCGGCCGGAGCCATCGCTGTCCGGGCATTTTCCCGCCCTTTGCCCGGCTGTTCGTCCCGGGCTTTCTCCGCCGCCGCGGAGCTCAGTCTTCTTCCCGAAGGCGGATTTTTCCGTCCTCAATCGCATCCACGATCGCCAGGCTCTTCAAATGAACGCCGGCCTTCCGAAGCTCCTCGCCGCCGGGCTGGAAGCCCTTTTCAATCGCGATGCCCACGCCGACGACCTTCGCCTTCCGCTGCTCGCAGAGGCTCATCAGCCCGTGAACCGCCTGTCCGTCGGCCAGGAAATCATCAATGATCAGCACCCGGCTTCCCTCGGGCAGATATTTTCTGTCCACCCGGATGTGATTCTGCGTCTTATGCGTGAAGGAGTACACCGGAGCCTCCACAACGTCCCCGCTGTTGGTCACGGCGGCGCTTTTTTTGGCGAAAACCACCGGAATATCCCCCAGCGCATGCGCGGCCGCGACAGCCATGGCGATCCCGCTGGCCTCCACCGTCAGCACCAGATCCGGCTTCTCGCTCCGAAACTCCTCTGCCCAGGCTTCGCCCATAGCAAAAAGCAGCCCCGTATCGATGCGGTGATTCAGAAACATATCCACCTTCACCACATCCAGGCCGATCCCGACTCCCTGATCCTCGATCGCCTTCCGAAGCTGCTCCATCCTGAGCCTCCTGTGTCCCTTTGGCTCCCTGCAGGGATCGCCCGGCGCAAAACACGAACGATCCCCGTGGGAATGGAACCATTATACCTTTTTTCCCGAATATTACAAGCCGGATTCATGTCAAAAATGTTAAATTTCCGTTCATTCTTCCCCGCATGTAGAATAATCGTTCGGTTTTTCCCGGATCGCACGTATTCTGCCCGCCTGTCCCGCCGGAGCTCATCCTTTACCCTGGCTCCGTTGATTTCTTCCTCTGGTTCCCGGCCTCCCCCTCGGCTTGCCTGAAGCCGGTTTCTCTGCTATAATTCCTTTCGTTTGCGCGGGAGGGATGAAGATGCGCTGTTCTTGCAAGGTATGCGGCCCGGAGGTCTGGATGGTGCAGGCGGAAAGCTCCGCCCTGGGGTGCGTCTGTACGGAATGCGGCTATCGCTGCACGGACTGTCTGGGGACGGACACGGTGGTCCCCCGGGACCGGGTGGCCGCCCTCGCCGGGGATCCCCGCTTTTCCCCGGAGCGCCTGCAGGCGCTCTTTGAGGATCCCGAAGGGGAGGATTACCCGGAGGAGCAGGATTTTCCGGAGGATCTGCGCCGTGAGAACTGGTAGGGCTGAGCTCCGTTTTCATCCGGCCGGACGTTGATTTCCGGTTCGGGCGGCATTCACGATGCGCCGCCCGGGCCTTGAAGGATGGAGGATATGATAGTATGAAGTGGTTTCTGGATGTGCTGCGCGGCATGGTGATCGGCCTGGCGAACGTGATTCCCGGGGTTTCCGGCGGGACGATGATGGTCTCGATGGGCATTTATGACAAGCTGATCTGGTCCATCAATCACCTTTTCAAGCAGTTCAAAAAGTGCCTTACCATTCTGTTCCCCTACGCGGTGGGCATGGTGCTCGCCGTTCTGCTGGGCGCCGTCGGCCTGAAGATCGCGTTTGCGAAGTTCCCGCTGCCGACCAACACGCTGTTCATCGGCCTGATCCTGGGCAGCCTGCCCTTCATCCTGAAGGAAATGAAGGGCGAGAACATCGGCTGGCAGGGAATCCTGGTCTTCGTGCTTTTCTTCGCGCTGGTGGTCGTGCTGAAGGTCGTTGAAAAGGAGACCTCGACGGAGATTCAGCTCAGCGTGCTGGAAATCCTCAAGCTCTTCCTTCTGGGTGCGATTGCCTCTGCAACCATGGTCATTCCCGGGGTTTCCGGCAGCATGATGCTGAAAACGCTGGGATATTATGAACCCATCGTCACGGGAGCCATTCCCGCGCTGATGAAGGGCGTGACCTCCGGAGACTGGGCCATGGTCGGACACAACGTGGGCGTGCTGCTGCCCTTCGGTCTGGGCATCGTGTTCGGCATTTTTGCCATCGCGAAGCTGATCGAATTCCTGATGAAGAAATGGAAGGGAAGAACCTACTGCGCCATCCTCGGGATGGTCGCGGCTTCCCCCGTGGTCATTCTGATGGATCCCGGCCTCTACGAGGGGCTGAATGCCTGGATCATCGTGGCCTCCGTCGTTACCCTGGCCGCGGGCGTCTTCTGTGCCCTGAAGCTCGGCGGCGAACCCGAAAAGGCCTGAGAAAACAGCTTCAGAAAAGCGCCTCCCGGATTCGGGAGGCGTTGGATCTCAGTCAAAGCGGTTCCGGCGTTTCATCGTCGGAACCGCTTTTTTTGCCGTTTTTGAGGAATCCTTTCAGGAAAGGGCGGCCAGCATCTCCTCCCATTTTTCTTCCATGCGCGTCAGCAGCGTCAGCTGGGCCCTCGCCCGGTCCAGGTTGTGATGCGGGCGGTGCACCGCAAAGTATTTGTCGCCGTCCAGATAATCCGTCAGGAATCGGACGCCGTTTTCCAGCGTCATCATCCGGGCGCCCCAGGGCAGGCTCTGGATTTCCTCCGCAGTCATTTCCTCCCGGACCTCCGCCAGAAAGCCGGCCGTATAGGCCCGCATCAGCTCCAGGGAAAGGTCGATCCTGCTCAGGTCCGTCTCGTCCTCCGCCGCCGTGCAGGCGCCGGTGCGGATGGCTTCCCCGAAGTCGTAGGCCATCAGCCCCGGCATCACCGTATCCAGATCCACGACGCAGATCGCGTCCCCGGTTTTCTGATCCAGCAGCACGTTGTTCAGCTTCGTGTCATTATGCGTGACCCGCAGGGGCAGCCGGCCCTCCTCGAAGCCGCGGACCAGCCGGTCCGCCCATTTCGCCCTCTCCCGGCAGAATTCCAGCTCGGCCCGCACCTCGCTCAGTCTTCCCGCCGCGTTCTTCCGGGCCGCCTCCTCCAGCTGCTCCATGCGCCAGGGGGTGTTGTGAAAATTCGGAATCGTCTCATGCAGCCTTCCCGCGGGAAAATCGTTCAGCCGCCGCTGGAAGCGTCCGAAGGCGCGGCCGCATTTTTCAAACAGCTCCGGCGTGTCGGGCAGGTCGCGGCTGAAGGTGTTTTCGACAAGGGGAAACATTCTCCACCAGTTCTCCTGTCCGTCCAGGAAGTAAGGCTTCCCGTCCCTGGCCGGGATCACCCGCAGCGTTTCCCGCTCCGGGTCCCCTCCCTCCTGCGTGATTTTTCTCCGCAGCCAGGAGGTCACCTCCAGAATGTTTTCCTGCACCTGATCCGGATGATGAAAAACGTACTGATTGATCCTCTGCAGAATATACCGTTCCTTCCGTCCTTCCACCGATACGGCATAGGTCCGGTTGATATGCCCGTTTCCGAAGGCATCCGCCCGGATGTTCCCCTCCGGAAGGTCAAAGGCGCGGATGGCCTGAAGGATCGTTTCCTCCATGTTTGTTTCCCCGGCCGGTGCGGCTCCGGCTCAGATTCTCCGGGAAAGCACGCCGCAGAAATATGCTTTCATCCGTTTTTTCCGTTCAGCTCACTTCAGGTTTCCGGCCGGCCGTTCAGGATCCGCTGCAGGACCGTTTCCGGCTCCGTCTCCCGGGATTCCGGTTTCGCCGGAGTTCCCGCGTATTCCGCGGCGCCCTCCCCCTGCCGCAGAATTTCCTGCAGCACGGTTTCCGGCTCCGCCGCCGGGGCGTCCGTGTTTTCGGGCTCCGGGCTCCCCTGCCGCAGGATTTCCTGCAGCACGGTTTCCGGCGCGTCCGCCTCATCCCCGGCCGCTTCCATCGGATCCGCTTCCGTTCCGTCCTCCTCCCGGGTACCGGGATCGGCCGCGCCCATCCGCCAGACGAAGTAATCCTTTACGTTGCCGAACCCCATCATGGTCACACAGGCGCCTTCGACGTCGAAGCAGCGGTAGCTTTCCTCATGGGCCTCGAGGATGATTTCCGCGTCCGCCGGGTCAACGCCCAGAATGCATACGCCGACGCCGCCGTCCGTGGGGCTGGCGCCGGAAATCCGGCGGTCCGCCGTTCCTTCGATCAGGCTCTGAAAACGCCAGTAGGTATAGGGGTTTGCGCCGCAGTGAAGCATCAGCGGATGATCCAGATACCTGGCCAGGGCCGGCAGCTGCTCCTCCGTGTAGCCGTAATCCCGCAGCGTTCCCATAAACATCATGGCATGGGTTCCGGGATGATGGATCACCATCACATCCCCGACCTGCATGGTCCGGGCCGCTTCCCTCCAGTCCTCCGGCAACGGATGCACGTCGTCGCAGTAGATATGCTGTCCGGCCCGGCAGTATTCCTCCGCCCGGCGGCCCACCACCGTCCCTTTCAGTTCCCTTCCCGCCAGATGGTATACGCTCTTGACAAAGCCGATGCAGTCAAAGCCGTACAGATAAACCGTCCCCTGCTGATAGAACACCGGCGAGGACTGCCAGGCCTCCCGGGTCGTATAGTCGGGAAAGCGCTCCGTCATGATGCTGTAGCTTCTTCCGCCCCAGAAGTAGGGCACGCCCAGCGGGAAAAGGCTCCGGATTTCCGCTCCGGTCAGCAGATTGTACCTGGCCTGGAAGGGGTTTCCCTCCTCCACCATCGCAAAGGCCTGGTCCAGCAGCGCGTTCCGCCGGATCCGTCCGCCGCTCAGATCCGTGTTCTGCAGGCGGGCGGTCAGCGTCTCCCCCGTCAGGATCTCCATCTCGCTCCGCAGCAGATACCCTGCCTGCTGCTTCCAGACCGCTCCGGCCCAGCTGCCGTAAGCGGTGTAGACATAGACCCGCTCCTCCGGCTCCAGCCGGATCGTCTCCCCGCCCGGAAGATGCATTTCCGCGCCCCGGGGACCGATCACCGCGTTGGCGTACAGGTTTTCCCAGGTATCCGTCCTTTTCTTTCCCTTCACCTTCGGCAGGGAAAAGAAATCCCGGTCTTCCCCGATTCGGCTGTTCAGAACGGCAACCCGGTCCTTCGCGACGTACCGGGTCTCCCCGTCCGTCTCCAAAGCGTAATAGTTGCCGCAGGTTCCCTGCGAGATATACAGCTGCTCCGGCTGCAGCGTTCCCATCCGGTGCGCGCCCTCCAGGGGCAGATCCAGAATTTCCGTTCCCTCCGCGCCGCAGAGGGTCACCGGCCGGATCGGCTTGGGGGTAAAAACAGCGTCCTTCACCCAGCTGGCAAAGATGTATCCCTCGGTGCCGTCCGCCGCGGCCACCCGGAGAAAGCCCTTGATATGCCCGGTCACGGTCAGCAGCTCCCGCGGCTGGGCAGCATAGACGGTGGGGGCCTCATACACCGGCAGGGACCGGACTTCGATCCTCTTTTCCCCGTAAACATACCGCTCAGGATCCTTTTCCCATTCGGGCACGGGCAGCATGCGGGACCAGTTCACATATCCGGTGATTCCCCTGGGCGAAGTATATTCCGCCCATGTATCATCCAGAGTCTTCATCGTCAGCACCGTATAGGCCGGCATTGAGTCCACGTACTCCGTGGTCTTCACCATGGCCGGACGGAGAAAAACCGTGTTCTCAAAGTAGCCCGTGATCTCCGTCCCCGCCTTTTCCGCCCCTGCGGAACCGGAAAGCATGAAAAAAAGAAGCGCAAGCAGGCCGAACCATGCGGCCCGGACACATCTTTCCGGCTCCGACCTCATTTGTTCTGCGGCCATCACGCAAGCACCCTTTCTTTTTTTCTTCCCGGAAATCATACTCCTTTTTCACCTATATTGCAAAAAAAGTTTATGCTCCGCCCGGCCGGAGATCTGTTCTTTCTTCCTGCGGCCGCCCCGCGGATTCGGGGCGGAGAGCAAAAAAAGAGGGCCGCTTTCGCGGCCCAGGGGAAAGAGGGGCGCTCCTCCACGGAGGAGTTCATCCCCGGGGGGATGGGGGGAGGCGCATCCGCCTCCCCCGCGGAATATCGCTCAGGCTTCGGGCTCCAGCAGACCAAGGTTGCCGTCCTTCCGGAGATAGAGCACGTTGGTCCGCTCCGTATCAATATTGACAAAGACGAAGAAGTTGTGTCCCAGCAGCTCCATTTCGATGATCGCGTCCTCGACGCTCATGGGCCGGACCGGGAAAGTCTTCCTCCGGACGACCTTCCGGTCTTCTTCTTCCTTTTCCTCTTCATAATACTCAGGCACTTCGGTGAAGGCATCCTCCCGCAGGCGCTTGGCCAGCTTGGTCCGGTGCTTCCGGATCTGCCTCTCCATCTTGGCCAGCGCCTGATCGATGGCTACAAACAGGTTCTGATCCAGCGCCTCGCTGCGGAGGATGACGTTGTTTCCCATCGGAACGGTGATTTCCACCACCCGGTCGTCATTCTTTTCCTTCCGCATGCGAACCTGCATCTCCGTGTCCGACAGCAGGTACCGGCTCATGGTCTGGGTCTTTTTCTCAATCCTCTGGGTAATCCCGGGGGTTACGGACATATTCCGCGCGTTAATGGTCAGTTTCATAAAATCGGGAAGCTCCTTTCAAATTCAGTTTTCCGGAGGTCAAAATGCCGGGACTCCTTGCTTTTTTCAGGCTCCCGGTCTCCTTTTCCGTTCCATGGGCACCACGCCCTTTCGTTTTCTTTTCACATGGAATATTCGGTACGCATTTATCCGTTTCCTGCATGCCGCAAAAATTTTTTCAAAAAAAGACGGTTCCCGGCCCGGAACCGCCCTGTGCGCTTTTTGCTTTCCCGCTTATTCCCCGATCCACTGCTCCCAGACTTCCGGACAGTATCCCGCCGTCATCCGGCTTCCGTTCCGGACGATGGGCGTCCGAAGCAGCCAGGGAGCTTCCTGCACCGCGGGGATCACCAGGCTCTCCTGCAGGTAGTAGCAGGCCGGATGCTCCCGAACCTTTTTGTCCTCCCGGTCCATCAGCCTGTCCAGGCCGATCTGCTGGATCATCAGCCGGACCTCTCTTTCGCCCAGCGGATGCTTTTTCAGATCCAGCATCTGAACCGGAATCCGCCGCTCCTTGAAAAAGCGCTCCGCCTTCTGGGTGTCAAAGTTCTTTTTTCCGCAGTAGATCTGAATATTCATGTCATTCTCCTCCCGGTTCGCGCCCTCTTCCGTTCCCGCCGGTCCGCCGGTCTATTTCCGTCCGGTCCGGACGTCGCTTCCCCGCAGCACCAGAAACTGGACGTTCCTTTTGTCGGTCAGTCTGGAGGCGATGCGCTCGGTATATCTTGTCCGGAGCTCCTCCTGGTTCAGGTTGGTGCTGATCACCGTCGGCAGGTTGCGCCGCTGCCGCTCGTTGATCAGGTTGAAGAGCTGCTCTATGGTCACGTTCTGGAGAAGCGGCTCGCTGCCCAGATCGTCCAGCATCAGCACCGGAGTTCCGATCAGCTCCTCGAGGCGGTCATCGTTCTCAAAATAGCTTTTCCGCGCGGTCTCCAGAAAACTGTACGCGGAAATCAGCAGCACCTGCTGGCCCCGGGTGATCAGCCGGGCGGCCATGGCATGCAGCAGGAAGGTCTTCCCCAGCCCGCTCTTTCCGGACAGAACCAGATCCCGGGGCTGCTGGGCGGGGCAGGTGTCGGCCCAGGTCTCGCAGGTCTTCCGGATGATGCGCATCACTTCCCGCTGGGAAAACTCTGCTCCCGGCAGCTTCTCCGCGGAAAAAAGGCTCTCGTTGAAGCTTTCAAAGGTTTCCCGGCCGTCCTCCGGCAGCCCGATGGCCCGGCGCAGCTTTGCCTGATATCTTTCCGTTATGCAGGTGCATCTTTCCCGCACCTGCTCCCCGGTATAGCCTGTGTCCCGGCAGATCGGGCAGGTGTAAACCGGAGCCAGGTAATTCTCCGGATATCCCTTTTCGCGCAGGGAATCCCGGATTTTACCGGAAACCTCCTCCATCCGCTCCGGCAGATCCTCCGGCGCGGTCTCACCCCGAAGGATTCCGCGCATGGTCTCCTGGATCAGGTCTTCCCGTTTTTCCATCAGTGCCGCGATCTCCGGATGTTTTTCCCGGATTTCCTGCCGCCGGGAAGCCTCCGTCTCCTCGTTCCGGCGCTGCTGCTCCTCAAGATCCAGAAACACTTCCTTCAGCAAATCCTCTCTCATGGATCTGTCCTCCCGCCCTTTCAGTCTGCTCCGCCGTCTTTTCCTTCGGATGCCATCAGGCGCTTCATCATCTCGTCGACGCTCTCTTCCCCGCCGCTGTAGTCCCGCTGGCTGTACTGCTGGGCCAGCACCTGTTTCGCAGGCTTCGCGGCCGTCTGGGCGGAGCCGCGCTCCTTCCATTCCTGCCGGGCCCGAAGCATCTGCTCCTTCGTGCGTACCCCCTGCTGCGCATAGGTCCTCAGCACCTTGTCCAGGTAGTACATCGGCCGCTCCATACCCGTGGCGGCCTCCGCCGCGCAGAGAATCAGCTCCGGCTCAAACCCAAGCTCTCCCTCCCAGGCGGTCAGCATCTCCCGGTTTTTGGTCCCGTTGAGGGAGCTGAGCCCCCACATCTTCCGCAGTGCACTGAGCAGCTCTCCCTGGGCCCGGAACTGCCGGATATATTCCTCCGCCTCCTCGGGCGTACGGATGCCCTTCCTGTTCCAGGAATCGAGAAGCTTTCCCACATCCTCGACGGTTCCGTCCGACCGGCCGCATTCCCTGGCCGCCAGCAGGATCATTTTCTCCGGATAGGCCTCCCGGATCCGCTGATACCAGTCCAGGTTTTCATCGTTGACGACGCCGCGGCTGCCCAGAGTCTGCAGGATTTTCTTCAGGCCGCTCCCCTCCTGCCGGGCATGCAGCACGTTCTCCGCTTCAATCCTGCCGCCCGGGGCTGTCCGCGCGTGAATATTCCCCAGAATGCCGTCCAGATAGCCCATGGAGGGGTCTCCCTTCGCGGTTTCCGCGCAGGCCTCCAGAATGGCCTCCTGCGTAAAGCCCCATTCCCGGGTCCATTTGCGGTAAAGGTTTAGCTGATCCTCCGAGGGCAGATTGCGCTTTCCCAGGCGTTTCAGCACGGCGCGGGTTCCCTGGTAGACCGCCTGATCCCGGGAGAGGAATTCCTCCGCTTCCTCCACGGTCCGGACTCCCTCCTGGGCCATCTGGATGGCCGCCTTCTCCGCGCTCCGGATGGTAAAGTCCTTTCCCTTCAGTCTTTCCATATGCTTCAGCAGCATCAGCACGGCTTCCGGGGGCAGCTTCAGGTCCTCGACCCATTCATAGCAGGTCCTGATCTCGCTCCCGTGCAGTCTTCTTCCGTGGTCGAAGACCCCGTATATGCTGTCCACAAAGGCCTCGTACTCCGGATCCAGGCGGGTTTCAGACCCGCTCATCATTCTCTGGCGCAGGCTGATGTACTGAAAGGCCGGCGGATCGTCGCTGACGCGGCGGACCAGTCCCTTGCGTTCCCAGTAGCGGTAGGCCTTCAGGATTCCTTCCTCGGTCATCTCGAGGTCGCGGCTCATCTGCTCCAGGCTCATCTCCGCCTCCGGATGGTAGCAGCGCATCAGTCCGTACAGATAGACGCGGACATCGTCTCCCCTGGCCGCGGGCAGAAACTCCTGGATGAACTGGTTGTCCACCGGCGTCATGTCAAACAGAGCGTACCGCTCCTCAAAATCAAACAGCATCGGGCCGTTTTTCCTCCCTTCTCCCTTTTCCGCGCAGATGATGCAGGATCCGGCTCAGCAGCGTCAGGACCAGTCCCCAGCGCACCGCGCCGCTCCAGAAGCGGATTTCCGCCAGCTCCGGCGTGCGGAACTGAACGGTCCGTGCCGCGGCGGATGTCAGCTCCCAGAAGCGCTTCACCACGGCCTCCGGGTCTACCAGGGATTCCGGAACCCATTCCGGAAATACCGTCATCGGCCGGCTTGCCCACCAGACCAGCAGCGCGCACACCGCGACCGGAGCCGCCGCGGCCAGCAGGATCTGCAGCCCCCGGCCGGCCAGCGTCCCGGCCATCTGCCGGGGATATTTTCTCTTCAGTTTCTCTCTCAGATCCCGGACCCATTTTCTGATCCATTCGCCCGTTTTTCGGAACCAGACCGCAAGCAGGCGAATGGCCAGAATCAGGACGGCCGCCCCCGGCAGAATGATGCCCCGCATTCTTTCCTTCCCGAGAAAGAAGGCCTGCCCGGCTCCGAAGGCCTCCCGGGCCGTGGTCTCAAACACGGTGCGCAGGCCTGCTCCCATCCTTCCTCCGGCGGAAAGGATCACCGTCTCCGGCGCGGGTGCGCCCTCCGCATCCAGGGGGATCCACGCGGCATGTTTTCCTTCTTCTCCGATGCGTCTCCCGTGGGCGGCGATCCCTACGATCTCAAACTCCCTGTCCCCGATCCTGACCCGCTCCCCGACGGGATCCCGGTCTCCGCCGAAGAGGGCAAATCCCAGCCCCTCATCCAGCACGATCACCCTTTTCCCGGCATCTCCCCGCGTCAGGGGGCGGCCCGTCCTGAACCTTCTGGGATAGATTTCGAAAAAACCTCCCATCGTCTCATAAAGGGTCACTTCCCCCTCGCTCCGGTTCCCGGCCGTCAGGGAGACTCCGGAGACCAGTCCGTGCAGGGATCCGGCCGGGATGCTGCCCTCCCATTTTTTCTCCGTCTCGGACAGCAGCTCCCCGTATTTTGTTCCCTCGCCTCCGGGGAGAAAAACGTACTGGCTGATCTCCGGCCCGCTGTACAGGCCGATCAGTCCCGCCATCAGCAGCAGGAGCCCGGGAACCGTCAGCCAGCTGATTTTTCTTTTCATCCTGCCTTTATTCCTTCGTGTATTCCATGACCGCGCCGCCCTCGGTCAGCGCCCGGTCCTCCATGTAAAGCACCTTCATCCCGGTCAGATCCTCCGCCAGAGAGCAGATGCTTCCGCTTTCCGCCAGCACACGGACGTCCGTCTTCCTTACGATCATGCGGCTGCCCGCGAAGGCGGATCTTTCCGTCTCCCCGACGTAGACGTACCGGCTGTCCCCGCTGCCGCGAACGGCGGCGGCCGGCACCAGGCAGGTCGCCTCCTGGCTTCGCACAACCAGCTGTGCCTTGATTTCCTTTTTCATCAATGCGGAGACGCTTCCCAGCGCGTAGGTCACGTCCTTCGTGATCTCCGCGTCCGCATAGGGACGTCCCTCGGCGTTGAGCCCGGTCTCCGTGACCTTGACGCTGGGTCTGTCCCAGCTGTCCCCCTCCAGCATCAGGGTCGTCCCTTTCTTCACCTCCTGCTTGACCTCGCTCAGGTCCACCCGGATCACCGGCTGGCTGCCCTCCGCGGTCATCTTCAGGATCACTGAATTCGCATCCAGGGTGGCTCCCTTTTCCAGGCTGATCTCCGTCACATAGCCCTCTCTGGGCGCCGTGATTTTCTCCGCCGTTTTTTCCAGCACCTGCAGCGTCAGAATCTGGTTTTCCAGGTCCGCCGCCTTCCGGGTCTGCTCCTGCTTCTGCTGGATCGCTGTCCAGGTTTCGTCCGGGATCGCGTAGCGCTCCAGCGCCTTCAGCGCATCAGAGGCTGCTGAAGCCTCCTTCTCCGCCTGCTGCCAGGCCGCATAAAGCTCCTGCGCTTCCTCTCCGGCTCCCTCGGGCAGATCCTTCCCGTTCCATTCCAGCCCGGCCTGTCTCAGCGCGGTCATCAGGCTGATCCGCGCCTCCTGGGCCCGGCCGCGGGCTTCATTCTCCCGGTTCCAGGCCTCCTGCCACTTCTCCTCGCTCCGGGTCAGGCGGATTCCGGCCGTCTTCGTTTCCAGCGTCCGCAGCTCCTTCTGAGCCGTGGCCAGATCCTTTTTCAGACTTTCCAGGGTTTTCTCCCCGTCCGTGACCCTGGTGCTGACCAGCGGATCTCCCGCCTTCACCTTGCTGCCAGCGGTGACGTGGACCCGGGTCACGGTCAGGGTCATCCCTTCCGGAATGCTGTATGTCAGCTCTTCCTCCTCCGGGAAGACCACCTTGCCGGTCAGGTCAATCTCCTGCTCCATTTTTCCCGTCCGGATCTGGGCAAACCGAGCCTTCGGCGTCGTCAGCGTCCTGACCGTCCCAGAAAAGAAAATGCACAGCGCCACCGCAGCCGCCAGAATCACCATTCCCCGCAGGGCAAATTTCTTCATCGTCTATTTCAACTCCGTCAATTGAATTCCGCTCAGGATATCCTCCTGAAAAAACAGGTACACGAACAGCGCAGGCAAAATGTACAGCGCGGCTCCGGCAAATTCGAACCCCGTGTTCTCCCGGGCCAGCTGGTTGAACATCGTGGAAAGGGGCTGCAGATCCTGCCGGGTGGACAGGTAGGTCAGCGGCTGTTCGACCAGATTCCAGCTCTCCGCGAAGCTCAGCGCCGCCGCCGCGCCCAGAATGGGACGGCAGACCGGCAGAATCACCCTCAGGAAGGTGCTCCAGGTTCCTGCCCCGTCCATCTCCGCGGCCTCAATCAGCTCGTTCGGCAGACCCACCATGAACTGCCGGATCAGGAAGATATAGAACGGCGCGAACCACATCGGCAGCACCACCGCCCAGATCGTTTCGATCAGTCCCAGGCCCCGCAGGGTCAGCACGTTGGGCACCATCGTCACCTGGAAGGGAAGCAGCATCAGCAGAATGATTCCGAAAAACATCCCGTTCCGGCCCGGAAAGCGGAACCGGCTCAGCCCGAAGGCCAGCGGCGGGATAAAGAACGCCTGCCCCAGCAAAATCAGCGCCGCGTACATCGCGGAATTGAAGAAAAGCAGCAGCACGGTGTTGTCGGTAATCAGGATCTGGTGATACTGTCCCAGGGAAACCATGTTCGGAATCAGGTGCGCATCCATCCAGAGGCTTTCGTCATAGCTGCCCCTGGTTTTCATGAAGGCCTTCATCTCCGCCATGGAGGCGAAAGAGTACAGGAAGGTCTGAATCATCGGAAGCAGCATCACCAGCGCCGCCAGCAGGAAGATCCCCTGCAGGATTTTCAGCCGGACGCCCTTTAATCTTCGCATCGCATCCGCCTCCTCAGTTCAGGCCCCGCTGGGCCCGCTGCTGCAGGAAAAACAGGAGTCCGAACAGCGCAAACACGATGACCGCAAAGCTGTAGGCCGCCGTGGTCACATTCTGGTAGTTCAGCTTGCCGTACATGTTGTTCATATAGTTCTGCAGCGTATACAGCGCCTCATCCGGATAAGCTCCGCCGATAAAGTAGACCTCCTTGAAAATCCGGAAGGCGTTGACCCAGCACAGGATGAAAACCAGAAACGCGGAGGGGACGATCAGCGGCAGCGTGATGGAAAAGGCCTGCCTCGGAAAGGAAGCCCCCTCCAGGATCGCGTATTCATACAGGGACTCGGGGATCGCCTGCAGCGCCGCGAGGAAGATCACCACGCAGAACCCCAGGTTCTTCCAGAGGAAAAGCAGGATCACCGGCAGGCGGAGCTCCGCTCCCTGAAGCCAGAAAACCCTCGTCCCGCCCAGCGCGGTGATCAGCCTGTTGACCGGGCCGCCGTAATCGAACCACAGCAGCCAGATGATCAGCACCGCGCTGGAGGGCATCAGATAGGGCAGCAGCACGCTGTTGCGGAAAAAGCCTCCCGCAGGACGAAGCCGGTTCAGCGCGACGGAGATCACGAAGGCCAGCAGGAACAGGCTGGGCGAACAGATCAGGCTCAGCTCCATGGTATTCTTCAGCCCCAGCTGAAACATCGGGTTCTGCCAGACATTCAGGTAGTTCTGAAAACCCACAAAGGAATTCTGGAAGCTCCCGTCCGTGACGCTGTACCAGATGCCCCAGAAAAAGGGAATGACATAGAACATCAGGATCCCCAGCAGTCCTGGCAGGATAAACGGCAGTACCAGCCGTTTCTTTCTGTACATCAGTGAATCTTCTCCTCAGCCGGCGCAGCGGCCGGCTTTCTTTTCCGCATCCTCGGCGGACGCGCCACTGGCGCGACGGTCGGCTCTCCGCATCCTCAATCGGCGCCGGCCACCGCATAGCTGCGGTGTCCGGCTTGTTTCGGATGAGAACTTCGCCACCGCATAGCTGCGGTGTCCGGCTTGTTTCGGATGAGAACTTCGCCTTCCTTCCGCGATTCCATCGCGGACGCGCCACTGGCGCGACGGTCGGCTCAGTTCCCCTCCAGGCGCATCATCTGGATTTTCCGGTCGATGAAGCTCAGCAGTTCCCCGGCGGCGACAGTGCCTTCCTGGTATCCCTGCAGCAGCGTCCAGTATTCTTCCCCGCCCTCCGAGGCGCCCAGCGCCCGGTAGAAGACCCAGCGCATCGGCATGAGCCGCTCCGCGCGGGCGCGGTAGTATTGAATGTTCTTCGGTCCGATCATCCAGTTGGTTTCGTCAAATTCCGCCAGCATCTTCTCATACTCGGCCACGATCTGCTCCCAGTCCACCGTGCCCGCGCCGTCCGCGATCTTCTGGTTTCTCTTCGCCTCATCCAGCCATCTCTGCATGCTCTGCCGCATTTCCTCATGATTGGGGTAGCGGACGGGCTCATTCTGACTCGGATCGAAGCTGTATCTGTTGATAGTATCCATATGATCCAGCATCGATTCCAGGAACAGCATCGCCTCCTGGGGATGCTCAGAGTAGGGGTTGATGAACGCAACCGTCAGCTCGACGGGCAGAATCGGCTCCGTCCCCTCCTCAAAGGCCAGCGCCAGCGGCTGGGAATAATCGTCCCCCATGCCATAGCTGGCATAGGCCGAGAACAGAGGTTCCTTCATCAGGTCTTCCGAGGAGAAGCCGTCTTCCTCATAAACCCGTTCCAGCTCTTCATCCGTCAGGATTCCGGTCGCTTCGTAGTCCAGCTTCTGAATCTTGTCCAGCAGTCCCCGGAGCAGGTCGCTGTTCATGGGCGCGTCCTCGTAAACCAGCGAGTACTGCGTCAGGATCTGCTCCACGATCTGGCTCTGCACCGACTCCCTGGAGGAGTAGAAGTCGAAGACACGGCAGTCCGTTCCCTGTATCCGCGATGCGACCTCCGGAAGGAAATCCAGGAACTGCCCCCAGGTCTTCGGCATGTCCTCCTCGGTCAGGCCGAGCTTCTCCATCACCTCCGGCCTGTATCCCAGCCCGCTTCCTCTCAGCCGAAGCGGGAAGGCCACCAGGGTTCCGTTTTTCTGCGCCGCGTCCCGTGCAAAGGGATACATGGCCTCCGTCGCGGCCTTCAGCTTCGCGCTTCCGCCCAGGTCAGCCATGAATCCCCGGTCGTACACCGCGTTGTAGGCGCTGGAGCTGATGTCCATGATGTAGGCATCCACGCTGCTGTCCCGGTTCATCATTCCCTGCAGCAGGGTGGATTCGTCATAGGGCTCCTCCAGGATCAGGCTGATGTCGCTGTGCTCGTTCGGGAAGGCATACCCCGCGTTTTTCATCGCTTCGCTCCAGGAATACGACCGGACCCGGATGGATACCTGGCTCCGCAGCGCGGGATCCAGATTCCGGAGGAATGCTCCGCTGTAGTCCCAGATCAGGATCTGCCCGTTCCCGGTCAGCGCGGAAAACCGTCCGCCGCCGGTCGGAGCGTCATTGACCGCCTGCTCCTGGGAGAGATCATCCTTCGGAGCCGCAAAAATCTCTCCCTGACGGATATAATAGACCGTGCCCGTTCCCTCATCGTAGCAGAATCCGCCGATCTGGCCCGCGTTCAGGTCGAACCGGACGATCTCCTCCATGCTTTCCGAAGCCGGATCATAGTATCCGTATACGGACTCCGCGTTTTCTCCCCAGACGGTGCGCATGACAATCATCTTCCCGTCCGGCGTCAGGGTAAAATCATCGATCTCCTGAATCTCGTATTCCTCCGCCTCGCCATTCTCCAGGTCAAACAGGTACAGGTTCTCGTTTCCGTCGTTGTCATGCCCGGTTAAGTACAGTTTGTTTCCGGCCGAGGCGCTGGTTCCGATATATTTGCTTCTCTCCTGGCTGCCTTCCGTCTGCGTCATTCCGCTCCAGTCCAGCGTAACGGCATCCTCATCGGCCAGGCTGGTTTTTCCGTCCGCCGGAATCACCTTCCGGACATGTCCGCCGTCCATGCTGGAGGTTTCGTCCTGATGAACCGTGCGGCACATCACGGCATAAAGCTCTCCGTTCCAGGGGAAATAGCACGCGATGCTCCCAAAGGCAAGCTGATCCGATTCTTCCGCTTCGCTTCCGTCCCCGCCGCTCAGTTCGTCCAGCATCCCCTGCATGTCGAATTCCGCGGATTCTCCGGTTCCGATATCATAGGTGACCAGCTTCTGGGAATATCCCGAAAGGACAATCCAGACCTTCTGTCCGTCCGTCATCAGATTCTGAATGCTGTTGGTATAATACCCGTCATCGCCGTTCGCCAGAAGCACCGTCCGGTCTCCCTCGCCCGCCAGGGCCGTTCCGGCCGCCGTCAGCATCATCAGGACCGCCAGGATTACGCTCAGGATTCTTTTCATTCTTTTTCCCCCGTTTCCCAGTCTTGTTTCTTTCTGTCTCTTCCCCGGATCCGCATTCATCCGGAATGCATCCCGTCCCGGGACGGGTTTCCGTCTCTTCATTCACCCGGATGGCCGGCAGCATCCCCGACCTGATTTGCCGACGGGTGCCCGTCCTCCGTCTCATCCGAAGTCCCGGACGGATGTCCCGCCTCAGCCTCCTCCGCGCCTTCCACGTAAAGGATCACCGACATTCCCGCGCGGATCCGTTCATCCGCGTTGATGGAAGCGTAAGCCCGGTAGGTTTTCCGGTCTGTCTCGTTCTTCTGCTCTGTGTTCACATGAGCGATGGAAACGATTTCTCCGCTGTAGGTCCGTCCGTTTTCGTTCTCCCAGTACAGCTCCATGCTGACCTTCTGCCCCTCCTTCAGGGTGAAAAGGTCCGCCTCAGGCACCTCAAAGGCCACCTGAAGACTGTCGGAGGGCATCACCTTGGCCAGCGTATCCCCCTTGGCAATCGTATCCCCGTTGTTCTTTTCCATGCTGGCCACAATGCCGGTCACGCTGGAAAGGATCCGGTTGTCCGGGGCGTACAGGCCGTCCAGCACACCCTCCACCGTTTCGAACAGCAGTTCTCCCCGCTCCACAAAGTCCCCGTTCCGGACATGGATCTTCAGCACGCTGCCCGCGCCCTTGACAGCCACCGGCTTCGCCCGGTCCACCGTGCCCCGGCCGACGCAGCTTTCCTTGCTGTAGTCGTTCTTGCGGAACACATCCACCTTTTCTCCCATGTAGAAGTCTCCGCCGGTGACCTCGATATTGTATCCCTTTTCCGTCAGGGCGGCGATCATTCCCGTCCCCTGGTGGGAGCCGTCCGCGGAGCATTTCAGATAGACCCGCTCTCCCAGGTGGATGTAGCGGTTCTCGCTGGCGGTATACGCCTTGTCCGTCGTCGCCGTGATCAGATACCGGTTCGTCGGCTCGATATACAGGCTCGCGCCGTAGCGTTCCGTCACATCCTCCGCCTTGTCTCCCTCGGCGATGTAAAGGCCGGAAACCGTGCCCTCGATCGGCGCGTAGTTCAGCGTCGTGGCAATCTCCGCCAGTACCTCGCCCTCCTGCACCATTTCCCCGGCTCTCTTCGTGGTGTTTGTCACCTTGCCGCCGAACCCCGCGGGAATCGGCACGGTTTCTCCGGCCACGATGGTCCCCTCGTAGGAGAGCTCCGCCGAGGCTCCGCCCAGCATGCCCATTGCCAGGATCAGCGCCAGCATCCATGCGATTGTCCTTTTCATGTGCTTCCCTCCTGTGCTCTTTCCGGGTTTTCCCCATGCTTACTGCGGAAGGCCGGCCGAAGCCGCCGCGCGCCGCAGGGTATCCTCTGTTCCGGTCTCAACACCCGTCAGATAGACCGGAGCCAGCGTGTCCGTGCCCAGCTCATACTGCTCATCCTGCACGGAAACCGTCCATGCGTTTTCATTGCCCTGCATCTTCAGCGTGTAGTCAAATCTTCTGGCCGCCGTTCCCCGGCTCTTCATCTCGTCATAAGCCCATCCAGCCAGAAAGCCTTCCGTCGGAGCGGCCACAACCTGTTTTCCCATCCGGAAAACAAGGTAGTCAACGCCGCTCTTCTCCAGCTTCCGCAGCACGGCGCCGTTCAAATGCCAGCAGGCCGCGGCGGTCTTGGCCGTCTCGCCGCCTGCGTAAGCGCCCTTCGGGTCGTTTTTCTCCGCGGAATTCGTCTGCGTCCCATCCGTCACGCTCTCCGCCTGCAGAATCAGGGCTGTGCCCGTGAAGGGCTCTCCTTCTTCCCCGTCCCGGCTCTCCCAGGCTCCCAGGGAAACCGTAAACCTCCGCTCCTCGCCGTTTTCCCCGTCCAGCGTCAGCTCCAGCGTCTCCCCGTCCAGCGTCAGCGTGTGCATGGCGCTGCTCTCCGCGTCCGGCGGCAGGCTCACCCGCACCTGATCGTAATCATGAGTCATCTTCGTGCGGCTCCGCCCATGGGTCTGCCGTTTGCCGCTTCCGCGTCCGGAGGAAACTGGCGCCGCCGGTTCCTCCTCCCATTCAAAATCCTCCCACTCGATTTCCTCGTAGGGATCCGGGATGGGTTCTGGAGCCGGGGGCGCAGGATCAGGCTCCTTCTCAGGCGTCTGGGGATCCTTTGGTTCCGGGGCTTTCTCCGGAACGCCTTCAAACGCGTCCTCCTTCACCGTCTCCACATCAGCCGCAAATTCCCGGTCAATTTTGACGCAGTCCTTGAAAGCCTTGCTGCCGATATACATCAGCTTGTGATCCCAGAAAACCTCTTCCAGATTCTCGCATCCGGCAAAAGCCAAATCCTGAATCTTTTCCAGATCGTCAGACAGGATCAATTTTTTCAGATTCTTGCAGTTTTCAAAGGCACTTTTATCAATGATCTTTACCGAATCTGCAAGCTCCACACACAGCAACGTTTCGTTTCCCTGGAAGGCTTTCTCACCGATTGTCCTCACGCCATCCGGAATCTTGATTTCTGTATACCGATCCTCTCCGAGATATCGGACAAGCGTTTCCCCGTCGATTTCAAACAGCTGCTTCTCTTCCTCCGGAGTCAGTCCCGGCGTTTTCGGCGGAGGGGTTTCCGTCTCTTTTTCATTCGCTGTGTCCGTCATTGGGGATTTGGACGCATCTGTCTTCTCGCCTTCCGGAACGGTATTCTCCTTCACAGAATCCGTCGGTGTTCCGTCCTTTGATGAACCGTCCTGCTGAGTGGAATCCGACGATGTATTGCCCGTTGACGTACCGTTCTGCGGTGTATTATCCGCTGGTGTTTCGTCCGTGGATGCACCGTTCTGCGGTGTATTATCCGGTGGCGTACCGCCCGTGGATGTACCGTTCTGCGGCGTGTTATCCGTTGGTGTGCCGCCCGTGGATGTGCCATCCCCGGAGCTGCCGCCTCCCGGCGTTGCATCTCCTGACGCGCTGTTCCCGGAATCGCTGCCCGCGGAAGGATTGGTCCCGGAAGCGCCGCCCTCAGCGCTGCCGCCTCCCGGCGTTGCATCCCCTGACGCACTGTTCCCGGAATCGCTGCCCCCGGAAGAATCGCCCCCGGAAGCGCCGCCCTCTGTGCTGCCGCCTCCCTGCGTTGCATCCCCTGACGCGCTGTTCCCGGAATCGCTGCCCCCGGAAGAATTGTCCCCGGCAGTGCCGCCCTCTGTGCTGCCGCCTTCGGACGCATCGTCTGTGGCCGTGTCGCTCGTTGTCGTATTCGTCGGATCTGTTCCAGCCGTTCCCTCCGTCGGAGCTTCACTCGTCTGGGTCAGATTACCCTGCTCCCCGGGTTCTCCTTCCGCAGGAATACTGTCAGCCAAAGGCTCATCGCCAAGGCCAAAAGCCGGCAGAGCCAGCATCACAGCGGCCGCCAGCAGGCATATTCCCTTCTTGATTTTCTTATACATCATCATTTCTTCCTTATACGCAAAATGGTGCGGAAACATGTCCTGTTCCGCACCACTGATTATACTGATTTTCTCTGCCCTTGTCCATGAATTCGGGCAGAATTGTTACAGTTTCTTTGCTTTTTCGTTACCCAGCAGGCAAAGAATTACCCGGTAATCGAGGGTATTTCCCCGAGAATCTGAAGCAGACCTATTCTTCGATCCTTCCGAAACAAATCATGCTTCCCTGGGACCGCAATCCCTTATCCCCGGTTTCAATGATCTTCCCGTTAAAGATCATGGTGGCCGTCTGCCCTCCGTCCAGGTTCAGCGCCTCCACGCATCCCCGATCCAGCAGCAGCTGAGCCAGCCAGTCCAGATGGACCCCCGCATAGCTGCCCTTGGGCCTTCCGCGCACCACGACCGCGATGTAATGATAGGGCTCCACCATTCCGATGGCCACTCTGGGCTCGTTGTAGGGATAGTATTTGGGATTCAGCACCTCCGGATTGATCTCCCCGTCCGAGATCAGCCACGGGCCGAAGGAAAACACCTGTTCCGCTCCCATCTCCAGGTATTCCTCCGCGGTGTGGGCATCGCAGACAAAGGTTTTCATGCTTCCGTCCGGCAGCAGCGCCATGGCGTCCAGGTTCGGCCAGGCCCTCTTCTTCGCGCTGTTGCGGGTCTTGGTGGCAATGATTTCCCCGTTCCGGATGACGATTCCCTTGTAGTCATATTTCTGCAGCCGGATTCCGTACATATCGTCGCTCATCGCGAACATCGGGTGCGCTTTTTCCTGCAGCAGCTCAGGGCTCACCATCTTGTATCCTGCCGGGCGCTTCGACGTGGGATCGGTCATAACCGGATACAGCGGGCTCTCCGGCGAGGCCTGAATATCCGCCACGCAGTACTCCCTCGTCTTCTTTTTGCTTCCGGATTTCACCTTCTCCGTGAACTTTTCAATCACGATGTTCAGGCTCTCGGAATGGTATTCCCACCGGCCGCCTTCCGGATCCTCCAGAATTGTCGGCTCCTCAGCCCCGGCCGCTCCCAGGATCAGCAGAAGCGCCGCCGCGATCCATGCAATACTTTGTCTGATTTTCATTTTCGTCCTTCCCTGATATAGTAGCTCCGCAGAATGGCTTCGTTCCACCGTGCGGGCAGGAATTTGTGCAGATAGACCGCCAGGTGCTGATCTGGGCTCGCGATTCGCCTGCGGAAGGGCATTCTTTTCCGCTCCAGCATTTTTGCAATCTTTCGCCCCAGCACGTCCGGATCGCTTCCGTTCGTCTCGTCATGGTGGATTTTGGCCGTCGTGCTCTCGTACGCCGCGGCATAGGGCGAATCCGGGCTCATCCTGGCTGCGTGAGGACGGTATTTTTCGCTGCCGCTCCGGTGGTCCCCCGGCTCAACGAGCGTCACCTGAATGCCGAAGGGCCGAACCTCCATCTGCAGCCCCTCCGCGTATCCCTCGATGGCGTGTTTGCTGGCCGTGTAGGCGTTCTGGAAGGGGATGCCCATCAGTCCGTTGATGGAGGAGTACATCACGATTCTCCCCGACTTCTGGGCCCGCATGATCGGCAGCACCTCCCGGTTCATCCGGACCATCCCCAGAAAATTGGTGTTCAGAACGCGAAGATATTCCTCATCGGTTGTTTCCTCACAGGATCCGAGCACCAGCATTCCTGCGCACTGCACCAGCGCCCCGACCCAGGGAGAAATCTCCAAGGCCCGGTCGCAGAAGGACTGAACGCTCTCCGGGCTGGTCACGTCCAGCGGCAGGCAGTGGATCCCGTCCTTCTCGATGGGTTCGGAAAAGCTCCTTGCTCCGGCGATCACAGTCCATCCCGCGTTTCGCAGAGCCTGCGCAGTATGCAGGCCCAGCCCGCTGGACGCTCCCGTGATCCATACTGTCTTCGGATGTTTCATGGTCCATGCCTCCCATCCTGCTGCAACCCGTTTCCTGCAGACTGCGCTCCGCGGATCAGCCGCAGCTTTTCCTCCCGGCTCATTCTTTTCAGATGCCATTCCCGGCTCATGGCTTTCTCCCTGGTGTCAAATTCCTCCGCGTAAACCAGCCGGACCGGCCTTCTGCTCCGGGTGTATTTTGCTCCCTTCCCCGTGTTATGGGTTCGGATGCGCTGCTCCAGGTCATTCGTCCATCCGCAGTACAGGGTTCCGTCCGCGCACTCCACCAGGTAGACGTAGTTTCCGCCTCCTTCATGCGCCGCTGCCCGCTCCCGAAGGATCTGAATACCCTCCGGCACCGCCCTGCGCAGTCCGGCTCGGAATTTCCTTCCTTCCCGCGTCTGAGCGTAATCCGCGGGCATCAGAAAAAACCTCTTTCCCGCGAAATCCTGCTCTCCCGGCTCCCGCATCCATTTCGCCGGATCCCGTGACGGTTCCGCCAGAATCAGACTTTCGCTGCCGGAAAAGCCCTTGCCTCCGGGAAGGAAGCCGCGGGCCCGAAGCTCCGAATCCTTCCGGGTTAGCTCCGCGCGTTTTTCCTCAATCCAGTAGAATCGGCTTTCCGGCACGGTTTCCAGAGACCATCGGACAAGGGAAGCAAGCGTCCCCATTTCCCCGGCCGCGCCCAGCGGCGGAATCCGCCAGTTCCGGTATCCCCGCTTCAGCTTTGCCCGCAGATCCCACAATGTAAAGAACTGTTCAGCGGAAAGGATTCTCCTCCAGATGACCGTTTCACCCCGCCCGTTTTGCTCTTCAGTGTACTCAATTCCGTAGCGGATCAGAAACAGAAACCGCTCTGGAGAAAACAATCCCGTCAGCATGCGATGCGTAGGCGTATCCGGCGAAAGGGTTTTCAGCCATTCCCGGCGGCTTTTCGCAGGGATGCCCGTGTATGCCTGATCGGGTCCGGTTCCGTCGGTATTGCTTCGGTCTGCTGTTTTTTGCCTGTCCGGCTCCGCAATCCCGTTGTCCCTCAGGATGATTTCTTCCGTTTCCGGGCTGCGCTTCATCTTTTTTCTCATCTCGCCGGGATGCATTTCCCGGAAAGCGTGCAGCGGGAAATCTCCCTGTCCCGGGGAGGCGTAATACGCGCCTTCCGTGGGCAGCAGCCGGTCCGGATCATTCTCCCGGTCGTTGGAAAAGGCCCAGACCTGAGCAGCCTGGAGAAATGGGCGGGATTCCTGCTCCGCCATCCGTTCCAGCATCCGATCGTATTCCGCCCGGATTCCTCCCGCCTGATCCCTGGTTTTCACCTCAATCATCGCCAGGGGCATCCCGTTGACAAAAAGGGTAATGTCCGGCCGGAATCCGCCGTTTCCCCTTCCGCACATCAGCTCCGTCGCGGCATGAAAGCGGTTTTGCCCGGGCTGATGCCAGTCCGTCAGATTCCATCCCCGCCATCCGTCCCGAAGCATCCGGTAAAAAGCATGTCCCTGATCCGGCCTGTTCAGCACGGTTCGAATCTCCTCCGTCAGGCAGCTGAAGGTCTCTCCGTCCATGCTCCGTCCGTTGATTGTTTCCATCGCGTCATGGAGAATCTCCGGCAGGAAATTGTTATCCCTGTCCCTTTGAATGCTTTTCCGCGGGAGGTAGACATACCCCAGCCGGGAAAGATGGATCAGTGCGGGAATTTTCATCCGTGCGTTCTCCCGCCGGATCCCCGCCATGCTTCATCCCTCCATTTCACCGGTTTCGGCCTTCCGCTGCCGAAAAACCGGCTCCCGCACTCCGGTCTGTCATTTCTGCGTTCCAAAGCTGCCTGATTCTCCCGCGTCAGGGATCATCTTCGGTTGATGATACCACAAAACCAAAAATAGAAAAAGCCCGCCGCCTGAATTCCGGTTGGAATCGCGCACGGGCCATGATATTGGTCTTATTCCACTTCCGTGAAAGCGTCCTTGGTCAGGCCGCACACCGGGCACTGCCAGTCATCGGGGATATCCTCAAAAGCCGTTCCGGGAGCGATACCGCTGTCGGGATCGCCGACTTCCGGATCATAGATGTATCCACAGGGGCACTCGTACTTCTTCATGATTTCTTTTCCTCCTTCTGTATTTGTGAGAGCATGACGCCCTTTCCTTTTTCATTCTATCTTTCCGGACTTTCCCTGTCAAGCGGGAAGCATGGTTTCCTCCGTGTTCTTCAGATCCCGGATATCCCGGATCGCCCGGGTTCCTTCCGGCACCGTTCCGAACCCGTAGGATGCATGCAGGAAGGAAACGCCGGCCTCCATGGCCGCCTCCCAGTCTCCCATGGTATCTCCGACATAGACCGCAGCATCCAGATGATTTCGTTCCGCAACCAGACGGATATTCTCACCCTTACCCCGCCGGGTGTGCCCGAAGTTTTCGGTATCATCAAAGTATTTTCCGAGACCGTGATACTCCAGAAAAGCCTCTATGTATCCTTCCTGACAGTTGCTGACGATGGCCAGAAAAAAACCTTTTTCCTTCAGAGCTTTCAGGGTATCCTCCAGGCCCTCGTACAGACGTCCGCCATGCTCCCGCAGGTATTCGTTCTCTGTATTCAGGCAGACATCCATGATTCTTTCCGCTTCTTCGGGCTGTTCATTCGGAAAAGTCATCTGCGCAATCACGTCCATCGTCTTTCCCATCACGGAGTGAACATATTCCTCCGTCATTCGCTCCGGCCGGTTCATCCGTTCCAGCGCCAGATTCCATGAGGCCGCAACGCCTTCCGCGGAATCCCACAGCGTGCCGTCCAGATCAAACAGTATTCCTTTTTTCACCCTTCTTTTCCTCCGTTTCCCGGGATTCCGGCTTTTAAGGAGACGCTTTCCCGCGAAGCGGGAAAGCAGAAGAAATCATTGTAATTCAATAAATCAAGCGGAACGTTTTCAGGCTGATTCGAATTAAGCATCGTTTCTCTGAACATGCAAAAGCCGGGGAAGAGCAGCGCCCCTCTCCGGCTTTTACACGGCGAATTACTTATGTGCTTTCATCCACTCGTCAGCCTTTTCAGCGGACAGGCGTTTGATATCTTCCTTCTTGTAGGGAGATTCTTCACCGCCGTTGGTGTACAGGAAGTACTTACCGCCTGCGGTCTTGAAGAGGCACTCTTCATAGCCGGCCGGATCTCCGATGGAGCCAGAGGTCACTTTCCCCAGCAATTCGGAAGCTTCGGTATCATACTCCACCTTGCCGAACGTTTTCTTCATTCCCTTTCTCTCCTTTTCCTTTTACTCTAGATCCCAAAGCCCTTATTTTTCAAGCCTTAGAACCCAGAGCGCATCATAGCACAGAATAGTGTATTTTGCAACAGTTCCCGCATGGGACAATAATTACCAGATCATACAGGGTTTTGGATACAGCCCCAACTGCCTTTCTTCCTGCTGATCCGCACCTGCCATTTTTCCCTTTGCTTTAAAGGGAGCGGGCTTTCGCCCGCTCCCTTCGGTCTTTCTGTCCCGGATTTACTCAATCGCTTCGCCGTATCCGCGGTTCACTTCGCCGAGTCCCAGAGGAGTCATGTAATCATTGATCATGACCGAGGGGCGTCCGGTGAGGGTGTAGATTCTCTGACCCTCTTCATTGGTTCCTGCCGTCTCCGCGTAGGTCACAATGACTTCCCGGTTCTGGCCGCTCATCGTTCCCTCGATGACATTGCTGCCGCCCACGATCTCATAGTTCTCAAATGTGGGCGCCGTGATCCGGTAGGTATCTCCCGTCTGAAGCTGCTGTACAATCGTGTCTGTCATCTCGTTCCCGTTGATATCCGGGAACCGTACTGTCAGCGTATAGGTCTGCTTCGTGTAGTAGACATCGATTTCCGTATCAGCCTGTATCACACCGGTCACATGCGGCTGATCCACTGTATAACCGCCCTTCGCGGGAGAGATTAAAGCTTGTGCCTTCCGGATAGGTTGCTCTGAAGTCCGCCGCGGCGGGTCCGTCCTCCGTCCAGTAATGAATCACCAGGCTATAGGAGGGGATTGTCGTTTCAGGTGCTTCAGCAGCCGTAATGGTATACACGCCATTGACCGCGGTCACCATGTAGTTCAGGTTTTCTCCCGGTGTCACCGTGATCTCATAATCGCCTGCTTCCTCACCCGCGGCTCTTACCAGCAGGTAGTTCACCGTTTCTCCTTCCAACGTACCGGTCACCGTCGCTGTCAGCGGTTCGTCCGCCGTTCCCGCCACCTTGGTCTTGCTGTCCGCGGTGACTGTCACGGGTCTCGGTGTGATCTCATAGGTCCCGTTGTCCGGAGTCACGATGTAGTTCGGATTATCGCCCAGAGTAATCGTGATCTCATATTCGCCGGCATTCTCACCCGCCGCTCTCGCCAGGGTGTAGTTCAGCGTATCGCCTTCGGCCAGGCCTTCGGCTGTAGCCGTCAGGGCTTCATCCGCGTCTCCGTATACCTTCGTCTTATCATCCGCGGTCAGCGTAATCGCTTTCTGGCTGACCGTGAAATCCGCGCTCTCCACCGTCACGATGTAGTTCGGATTCTCACCCGGAGTCACGGTGATCGTGTAGGTTCCGGCGTTGTTGCCTTCCTCACGGCTGACCGTGTAGTTGATCGTATCGCCTTCGACCGCTCCGGTCACCGTCGCAGTCAGCTCGGGTTCCTCGTCGCCGTAGGTCTTGCTGGCCGCGTTCGCGCTGACCGTTATCGGTTTCGGTTCAATCGTGAAGCCTGCGCCCTCCACCGTCACAGTGTAGTTCGGATTCTCACCCGGAGTCACGGTGATCGTGTAGGTTCCGGCGTTCTCGCCTTCCTCGCGGCTGACCGTATAGTTGATCGTGTCGCCTTCGACCGCTCCGGTCACAGTCGCCGTCAGCTCGGGTTTCTCGTCTCCGTAGGTCTTGCCGGCCGCGTTCGCACTGACCGTCACCGGCTTCGGCGCGATCGTGAAGTCCGCACCCTCCACCGTCACGATGTAGTTCGGATTCTCACCCGGAGCTACGGTGATCGTGTAGGTTCCGGCGTTCTCGCCTTCCTCGCGGCTGACCGTGTAGTTGATCGTATCCCCTTCGACCGCTCCGGTCACCGTCGCAGTCAGTTCGGGTTCCTCATCTCCGTAGGTCTTGCCGATTTCGTTCGCGCTGACCGTCACCGGCTTCGGTGCGATAGTCAGCGTGGCGGGCACTACCGTGATTGTGTAGTTCGCGTTACTTGCGGCCGCGTTGATCGTGTAGGTTCCGACATTCTCACCCGCGACTCTCGTCAGCGTGTAAGGTACTGTGTCTTCGCCCACCAGATCTCCCTCGCCGTAGTTCGCGGTGAACCCTCGCCGTAGTTCGCGGTGAACTCGGGATCGCTGTCGCCGTAGGTCTTGGCCTTGCTGTCCACCGTCAGCGTGATCGGCTTCGGCGTGATGCGATAGGTTCCGTCGGTCGCTGTCACATCATAGTTCGGATTTTCACCCAGTGTGACTGTGATTGCATATTCGCCAACATTCTCGCCCGCAATTCTTGCCAGCGTGTAGTTCAGCGTATCGTTGCCTACCAGACCGTTCGAGGTCGCCGTCAACGTCTCATCCGCGCTGCCGTAGACTTTGCTCTTGCCGTCCGCTGTCAGCGTGACAGCCTTCCTGTTGATCGTGAACTCCGCGTCTGCCACTGTAACAATGTAGTTCAGATTCTCGTCCGGAGTCACGGTGATCGTGTAGGTACCTGCGTTCTCACCTGCCGTGCGGCTGACCGTATAGTTGATCGTGTCACCTTTCTCGGCGCCGGTCACCGTCGCCGTCAGTTCGGGATCCGCATCACCGTAAGTCTTGCTCGCCACGTTCGCGCTGATCGTCACAGTCTTCTGTCCGATCTGCAGGTTAGCGGGTACGTAGACCACATCATAGTTGCCCTGCACCGCTTCTCCCGCAGGTGTAATGGCATAGGTACCAACATTCTCGCCTACAGCACGGCTCAACGTGTATGCGATAACGCTCTCGGCATCACCGTTCTTCAGGCCAGTCACTTTAGCCGTCAGTTCCGGATCCGCGTCGCCGTATACCTTCGTCTTGTCCGCCGCCGTCACGGTCGCTGTCGCCTTTGTGATCGTCAGGTTCGCAGATACATAGGTTACATCGTAGTTGCCCTGCACCGCTTCTCCCGCAGGTGTAATGGCATAGGTACCAACATTCTCACCTGCGGCACGGCTCAGCGTGTAGGCTATGACGGACTCAGCATCTCCGTTCTTCAGGCCAGTGACCGTCGCCGTCAGTGCCGGATCCGCGTCGCCGTACACCTTCGTCTTGGCTTCTGCCGTCACGGTCACCGGGGCTCTGGAGATTGTAAAGTCACCATTCGTTACCGTCACGTTGTAGTTGCCATTCGCAGTATAGCTCGCTGTCAGAACATCTTCATAGGTTCCAGCAGCTTCCTCTGTGTTCGTCCTGCTGTACGTGATCGTTCCCAGATCACCTTC
>CACYWL010000020.1 GCA_902778055.1 uncultured Eubacteriales bacterium
CGAATTTATCCTGTCCTCGGCAATGGTTCCTCGAATTCTCGATGTCCACTTTGCGGGTTTGTCGAAAATTCCCGTGTCCATCTTACGGGGAGTATTTTAGACTTCGATCTCCCACGCGCTGAGTCTGAGGATTGCGACGGATTCCGAGTCGGAGGACATGACGGATTATGTCAACAATGCCCGGAATGAGCCGGATGTGGTGACTTTGAGCGTTACAGCCTCGGACGCAAATGTGCCTGTGATCGGATGGAGCCAGCAGACAATGAATTCCCTGGCGCAGATCAAGGAGGCCAGGCTGCTGTGCAAGGTCGTGACCAGTCTGCGAACTTACGACAACATGCTGCTGACCGCGCTGAATGTGACGCAGGATGAGAACTGCCCGGACGGATGGATTGGTACCCTGACGTTTACCCATTCTGAACCGCCTCCTGCGGCGGCCCCGATGGAGGATTACTCCTCTACGCCGGTCTCCACGGGATCCACGTCGACCAAATCAGTAGGGTCCCAGAGAGGCGGATCAGGCGGGTCTGTCCTGAAGACGATACTTCGGGACGCGGGGATCAAGCTGTAGGTGCGGGACCTTATATATATGAAGAAACACCTTGAAGTGACGAGTCTCATGCCGTCTGTGCCCTTCGCGATATTATGGAGGTATTCAAATTGCTGAATCTGGAAAGCTATCTGGAGATGTTCCCGGCGGCCACGCGGGAGAAGCCCCGTTTCATGGCGCTGGCCAGGGCTGTGATGACGCAGGCGGCGGAGCTGCTGGCGCTCGTGCAGACGGAATTCCCGGCAGCCTATGATCTGGAAACCGCCTCCGGCAGACAGCTGGACGCCCTGGGCGATCTGCTGAATGTCCCGCGGCCGCTGCCTTCCACTTCGGATGAAGATTACCGCTTTCTCCTGCGAGCCCGCATCGCGGTTCATCACTGGGACGGGACGAACGAAAGTCTGCCGGCCGCGCTGGGGGCGGCTTTCCCCGGACGGAATGCCAGGATCATCGACAACCAGAACGGAACGGTGACCGCCTCCGTCTCAGGAGCGCTGCCATTCCCCCTGGCGGAACTGTTCCCCGTGCCTGCCGGGATTCGGCTGATTGCCGGATAGGTTCTGGCTGAATACAGATGGCTAAATTGACTCATTCCGGAATGCCGCTTTCAGGCATCAAAAAAGCAGGCCCCAAAGGACGACTCGACCCTATGTGACCTGCCCGGCATTCGCCGGAATCATCTTATCAGGGATTCCAGATGCCTGTCAATCTGCTGACAAATTTGTCAATGATGTCCGCTGCAAAACCTGATCTGAAAGGAGCTGTTTATGAGCGCCAAACAAATTTCCCTGCCCGATTTTCTTTCCCGCGTCGAGGAGATCGCGGCGGAGAACCCTTCCTACCGCAGCGGAGGCTCCGGAAAGGACGGCACCTGCGACTGCATCGGGTTGATCATCGGGGCCATCCGCAGAGCAGGCGGCAGCTGGCCGGGAACCCACGGCAGCAACTATGCCGCCCGGTATGAGACCGGGAGACTGGAGAAAATCACCAACCAGAATGCACTTCGCGTCGGAGAATTGGTGTACAAGCACCGATCTCCCGGGGAGGCGGGTTATGATCTTCCTGCGCGCTACAGGAATCATCCGGACCGGAACGACTATTACCATGTCGGCGTGGTGACGTCCGTCAGTCCGCTGCGCATTCTGCACATGACCACTCCGTCCATCCAGACGGATACGAAGCTGGGCCGGTGGTCCCATCACGGTTGGTGCAGCAGAGTGACCGACAGGCAGGACGGCAGGGAAGAACCTGTGAGCATCCAGGAAATTCTGGCGGCCGCGGCGGAGATTGAGAAGCAGCTGGACCGGATCTACGACGCAGTCGGAGGGAGGGGATGAAGTTGGAAAATGCGGTAAACCAGTTGGGATTTGACGTTACGGCGTTGTGGATCACGATGGGGACGCTTGTGGCTGCGGCCACGATCGCTCTTCTGATCATGCAGCTGATCAAGATCTTCCGGGAACTTCGGCACCCGAAGCTCGTGGACGAGAAGATCATCCAGGAGAAGCAGGCGAAGGATCATGAAAGGCTGACGAAGCTGGAACAGTCCACAGACCGCCAGGAGGCGGAGCTCAAGCTGCTTCTCCGATCCCAGCTGGTCATGGTGCATCATTCTATCGACGGAAACAGCATCGAGAACCTGAAGAACATGCTGAAGCAGATCGAGGAGTATCTGGTCTTCGGCGAGGTGAAGAAATAGCTGCCTTGCCGGAAAAAACAGGGAGCCGGTTTGCTCCCCATAAAAGCACCCATGAAAATATCGACAAAACGAAACGGAGGAATGAACATGTTTACGAAAGAATGGCTGAAAGCTGCCCTCATCCGCGCTGTCCGCACCTTTGCGGAGGCCGCCCTGGCCTACATCGGTACCGGCGCTGTCGTCCTCGGCGATGTCAACTGGCTGGGTGTTCTGAGCGCCGGCGCCTTCGGTGCCGTGACCGCTCTGCTGCTCGCCCTGGCTGGACTGCCGGAAGCGGAAGAAAAGCCGGCAAAGTAAAGCAATAAACCAAAAAAAAGGATCCCTTTTTAAAGCAGGTGTCAGCCTGCTTTTTTTTCGAATACAGCTCATTTGTTTATAAGCTGATTAATGGGGAAGGATTCTATCTGATCGGCGCTTTTCAGATTCTCATCAATTCCTTCCGCCGCTGCCATCTCCGGGTTGAATTTCAACAGGAATCTCCGGGATGAATTTCAACAGGAATGATCTGGATATTTTGTCCAAAATATGCTACGATGATAGAAAGGTTTGTCCGGAACGTGGGAATGATACAGCCTTTTTCAAAACGGGGACCTGCCGGGCAATACACGGGCCGAGGAAAAGCATAAACGCAAAGTGATCATCACTGTTGCCTGATTCAGACAGAGAGAGGCGGTGCGGAAGGATGGACAAGTGGGATCGTCGGTTTATGGAGATGACCCGTACCATCGCGGGATGGTCCAGCTGCTTTCGAAAGGGACGCAGCATCGGCTGCGTCATCGTACGGGACAAGCGGATCATGACCACGGGATACAATGGCGCGCCGGCCGGGATCAAGACCTGCCGGGAAAAAGGAGAATGCCTGCGGGATAAGCTGGGGATCGCCAGCGGAACCAGGATGGAAACCTGCTATGCCGTCCATGCCGAGCAGAACGCCATCGTACAGGCGGCGAAGCTGGGCGTATCCATCGACGGGGCTACGCTGTACTGTACGCATCAGCCCTGCAGCATGTGCTGCAAGATGATCATCAACAGCGGCATCAGACGGGTGGTTTACCGGGAGGGCTATCCTGATCCCTTCACGCTGGAGCTCTTTGCCGAGGCCGGCGTCCAGCTGGAAAAGTTTGAGGATGATCCGGAGGGAATGGCACAGCAATGAAATATCACATTGATACGATTCCCATCTGGGATGCGGCGAAGCTGGAAGGGGAATGCCTGCTCTGCGCGCTGGAAAGACGGACGGAGCTCGGTGAGGCGGAAAGGTACCTCGGGGCCTCCGTGATGGAGCCGGACGTCCGGATTCGAGTGAACCAGAGGGGCTTTTGCAGGAAGCATCACGCCATGCTCTTCACCATGAGCAATCGGCTTGGGCATGCGCTGATGCTTGAGAGCCATATGATCGAGAACCGGGAGCGGCTGGAGGAGAGCTGGAAGTCGCTGGAAAAGGCCGGCGGACAGCTGGCTGGCGCCGGGTTCGGCGACAGGCTGAACGGGAAGGCGAAGGCGGCCCGGGAGAGCATAACCGCCGAGGCGCGGAAGATTCAGCAGATGGCCGGTACCTGCGTCATGTGCGATACGATTTCGGATAACATGCTGCGGTACCTGCATACGTTCTTCCACCTGTACCAGAGTGACGGGGAGTTCAAGAGAAGATTTCTGGAAGGAAAGGGCCTCTGCATTCCTCATCTCGGGCAGCTGATCGAGGTTGCGGCTGAGGAACTGGGTACCAGGGAGCTGGGAGAATTCGTCCAGGCGCTGGCCCGGACGGAAAAGCAGAATCTGGACCGCATTCAGGAGGATATCTCCTGGTTCATCAAGAAGTTTGACTACCGATATGAAAAGGAAGACTGGAAAAACAGCCGGGACGCGGTGGAACGCACCGTAAACAAGACACGGGGATGGTGCGTGGGCAAAGAGCCGAACGAAGCATGAGGACGGCCTGAGCCAACAGGAAACAGCGGTTTTCAGAGACAAGGACAAAGGCGGAGGATGAGCGAATGACCATTGGAGAAGTGAAAAGCATTCTGGAGGCAAAGGTGCTGGTCGGGGAGGAACGCATGGAGGAACCGGTGGTAACCGCCTGCGGATCCGACCTGATGAGCGATGTGCTGGCTTTTGTTAAGGACCGGACCGTGCTGATTACGGGACTGATCAATCCCCATGTGGTTCGCACCAGCGAAATGCTCGATATCACCTGCATCGTGTTTTCCCGCGGCAAGCTGCCCAGCCAGGAGATCCTCGAGGAGGCGGAGGAAAGCGGGATTACGGTGATGTCGACGGAAATGACCACCTATACCGCCTGCGGGGAGCTTTATGTCCACGGGCTTCCCGGAACCAAAAAACGCGCCGGCGGGGAAGGAGCGTGATTCCATGGCTGTGCTGATGGAAAAGGTTTTCCCGGTGGAAGCAGGAGCCTACGGAACCGCGGGAGAAGCGTCGACCACCATCAAGAGGACGCTGAAACAGCTGGGCGTCGGGGCGGAGGTGCTCCGCCATGTGAGCGTGGCCTGCTACGAGGTCGAGCTGAATCTGGTGATCCACTCCCTCGGTGGAACGCTCACGCTGCAGGTGGAGCCGGACAAGGTGACACTGATTTCCAAGGACGTCGGACCCGGGATTCCGGATATTGAGAAGGCCATGACGGAGGGATTTTCCACGGCGAATGAGGAAGCCCGCACCCTGGGCTTCGGCGCCGGCATGGGCCTTCCGAACATGAAGAGAAATTCCACCGAGTTCGACATCCAGAGCGAGGTCGGCGTAGGAACAACGATCACGATGAGCTTCGCCCTGAAGTGAACGGAGCAGTCCGAGGGACGCGGAGGGCCTGCCCGGATCGGACAGGAACCGCGGCCCGCTGAGGGGCGGAGAAGGAGATGACGGGAATGGACCGGGAGACGAAACGATTTCATTCTGTGCGGCTGGAGAAAGAGAAATGCCGCGCCTGCACCAACTGCCTGAAACGCTGTCCGACGGAGGCGATCCGCGTACGCGGAGGAAGCGCACACATTATTGACGAGCGATGCATTGACTGCGGAGAATGCATCAGGGTCTGCGATTATCACGCGAAAATGGCGGTGACAGATCCGCTGAGTGTAATTGAGGGATGGAAATATAAAATCGCGCTTCCGGCTCCCAGCCTCTACGGACAGTTCAAAAACCTGCAGAATATTTCCCAGCTGCTGTACGCACTGAAGAGCCTGGGATTCGACGATGTTTTCGAGGTTGCCCGCGGGGCCGATGTGGTCAGCCGGGCGATCCGTGAAAGGCTGAAGAAGCCGGATCTGCCCAGACCCGTCATTTCTTCCGCGTGCCCGGCGATTGTGCGCCTGATCCAGGTTCGTTTTCCCGATCTGATCGATCACATCGTGGATATCCGCCAGCCCATGGAGGTGGCGGCGATGATCGCGAAGAAAGAGTTCGCCAGAAAGCATCAGGTGGAGGAAAAAGAAGTGGGCTGCTTCTTCCTGACGCCCTGTCCGGCGAAAATGACGGCCATCCGAAACCCCATCGGTCATGAGAAGAGCGCTGTGGACGGCGCCATCAGCGTCATGGATATCTACGGCCCGCTCAGCTCGGCGCTGGGGAAGGCTCCCGTGGACGAGCCGATGAGGAGCTCCTCCGATTTCGGCGTTGGCTGGGCGAGAAGCGGCGGAGAGTGCGACGCGGTCTGTCCCACGGAAAGCATGGCGGTGGACGGAATTGCCAACTGCATCCGCGTGCTGGAAGAGATCGAGGATAACCGGCTGAACGGGCTGGAATTCTTTGAAGGCGCAGCCTGCACGGGCGGGTGCGTCGGCGGACCGCTCAACTTTGAAAACACCTATGTGGCCAGAAACTGGATCCGGCGGCTCGTGGATATCCGAAACGCGGAGCTGGATGTGGATAACGGCATGATGACCAAGTACGAGTTGTACGACAGCAAACGCATTCAGCCCAATTCCGCGATGAAGCTGGACGACGACCTGGTGGAGGCGATGCGCAAGATGGAGCGCATTGAGGAGATATACGCCACGCTGCCCGGTTACGACTGCGGCAGCTGCGGAAGCCCGACCTGCAGAACCTTTGCGGAGGATATTGTTCAGGGAAATGCCCGGGAAATGGACTGCATTCACCGGATGAAGGACCATCTGAAAATCATGGCGCAGCAGATGGTGGATATTGCCCAGACCACCCGTGAGTAGCGAAAAAGATACGGCACGCTCGCTCTTCCCGGACCGGGAGGCTCCGCAGATGAATGCCGTCCTACAGAAAGAAGAAGGAGAACGGAGAAAATGACTGTCAAGGAACTGATCGAACTGACCGGCGCAACGGATATGACGCCGGATTCCCCCAAGGATACCGAAGTGACCTGCGGCTACACCTGCGACCTGCTGAGCTGGGTGATGGCGCACGGTAAGGCGGGCATGGCCTGGATTACCGTGCAGACGCATATGAACGTGATTGCCGTGGCCAGCCTGATGGAGATGGCCGCCGTGATCATTCCCGAGGATATCGAGATGGAGGAAGCAACGCTGCAGAAGGCAAAGGAAGAGGACATTACGGTGCTGCAGAGCAGCAGAACCGCCTATGAGCTCTGCGCACTGATGGCGGAGGCCGGGCTGCCGGGAACGCCCCGGGAGGCTTGAGGCATGTTCGTTGATCTTCACATGCATTCCTGTCTCAGCCCCTGCGCGGATGACGACATGACTCCGGCCAATATCTGCGGCATGGCGCATCTCAAGGGACTCGACGCGATTGCCGTGACGGATCACAATACGGCAAGAAATCTGCCCTATGTAAAGGAAGCCGCGGATTACTACGGGCTGATTCTGCTGCCGGGGATGGAAATCACAACGAAGGAAGAGGTTCATCTGCTTGGGTATTTCCGGGATGTGGAGACGGCGGTGCGCGTCGGGGAAATCTTCAGCAGCCATCTTCCGCCCATGAAGAACAGGCCCGATTTCTTCGGAAATCAGCTGGTCATGAATACGGATGACGAAGTGCAAGCCGTCGAGGACCGACTGCTGATCGGGGCGACGGATCTGTCCCTGCAGGAATGCGCGGCGCTGATCCGGGAAAACGGCGGCGCTCCGGTGCCGGCGCATATCAACCGGGGGCACGGGCTGATGGTGAACCTGGGCCTGTTTCCGGAGGATGTGGATTTCCCGGTCGTGGAGGTAAGGCCGGAGCTGCAGGTCAACGAAAAGCTGATCGCCGGAAAGCGAAGGCTCCGATCTTCGGACGCGCATCATCTCGGGGATATTCTCGAGGCGGTGTACGATCTGCCGGTGGAGCGGTTTTCACTGGGCGGACTGTTTGACGCGGTGAGCGGAAAGTGATAGGATGAGCGTCCGTTCCCGAAACCGTGCCGGGTGTACAACGAAGCCGGCATGAGGACGCACGGGGAACGGGACGCTGCGATGGGAGGAATATCAGATGCAGAGCATGACGGGCTGCGGAAGCGGAACAGCGGGCCGCGGCGGCTGGGAAGTGACAGTGGACCTGAAAGCGGTCAATCACCGTTTTCTGGACGTGAGCCTGAGACTGCCGCGAAATCTGCTGTTTCTGGATCAGATGATCCGCGAGAGGCTTTCCGCAGGGATCCGGAGAGGACATGTGGATGTCTATCTGAATGTCCGGAATACGGAGGAAGGTACCCGGGAAGTACAGACGGATCTTCATCTGGCCAGAGCCTATGTTCAGGCAGCCCGGAGTATCGGGGACACGATCGGAGGCTACCGGGAACCGGACGTGATGGAGCTGATGGGGCTGGAGGGAGTTGTCACGCTCACGGAGCGGGAAATGGATCAGGATGCCGTAATGTCCCTCTGCCGGGAAGCTCTGGAGGAAGCGATTTCCCAGCTGACCGCGATGCGGGCCCGGGAGGGCGTACATCTCCGGGAAGATCTGAAGATGCACCTGGACGCCGCCGCGGAGCTGAGGGAATCCATTCTTTGCCGGGCGCCCCATGTGGTGACGGAATACAGAAGCCGCCTGGAGAGCAGGCTGGCTCAGCTCGGCGCTGCGGGAACGGATCCCCAGCGGCTCTCCCAGGAGGTGGCGCTGATGGCGGATCGCTGCGCGATTGATGAGGAGCTGGCCCGGCTGGAAAGCCATATCCACCAGATGAACCGGTATCTGGAAACGTCCGGGGAGATCGGAAAGAAAATGGACTTTCTCGTGCAGGAGATGAACCGGGAGGCGAACACCATCGGTTCCAAAGCTTCGGACGCGGAAATTGCCCAGCGGGTAGTGGACCTGAAAAGCGAGATTGAAAAGCTGCGGGAGCAGGTCCAGAATGTGGAGTGAAAAATGCACCTTGTAAATATCGGATACGGAAACATGGTACACGCGGAAAGGGTTGTCACGGTGGTTGCTCCCGAGGCAGCCCCCATCCGGCGGATGATTTCCGACGCACGGGACCGGGGCCACGTGATCGACGCGACCTGCGGACACAAGACCAAGGCTGTACTGGTGATGGATTCGGATCATCTGGTGCTCTCACCGCTGATGCCGGAAACCATTGCCGGAAGAATGAACCCCAGAAAGGAGAACTGACAGGGATGAAGGACCGCAGAAAGGGCATGCTGCTGGTGATCTCCGGCCCCTCCGGCGCGGGCAAGGGTACCCTTGTGGACAAGCTGCTGAAGAAGGACCCATCCTTTCGCTTTTCCGTCAGCGTGACGACGCGCGAAAAGAGAAAAAACGAAATTGAAGACGTGCATTATCACTTTATTTCTGAGGCGGAATATGATAAACTGCTTGAGCAGGACGCGTTCCTGGAGCACGCGAGCGTCCATGCTCACCGATACGGCACGCTGAAAAGCGAGGTTTTTGAACGGATGGAGCGCGGGCAGAACGTGCTGCTGGATATCGATCCCCAGGGGGCGCGGACGGTGATGGAGAAGGTTCCGGACTGCGTCAGCGTCTTTATTCTGCCCCCCAGCTTCTCGGAGCTGAAGGTTCGCCTTCATACCCGGAATACCGAAAAGCCCGAGGAGATCGAGCGCAGGCTGAACAACGCCCGCGGCGAAATTGCCCAGATGAGCCGGTACCGCTATCTGATCGTCAACGATGATCTGGATCTGGCCTTTGAACAGCTGACGGCTGTCGTGAGGGCCGAGAAGCAGAATTCATCGCGGTATTTTCCGGAGATCGGGGAATGAAGCCGCGAAGCCGCATCCTTCCCGAAGCAATGATTACTATTTAGGAGGAAAAAGAAATGTCCATTGTTGATCCGAGCGTTCTGGAGCTTCTGAATCATGCTGACAGCCGCTATACCCTGGTTGTGGAAGCCAGCAAGCGGGCCCGTGAAATCGTCAGCGGAAGCACCCCCGCCATCAATGCGGAGGGCATGAAGCCCCTGAAGGCCGCTGTGGAGGAGATTAACCGGGGACTGCTGAGCTATGAAAGGCCCGGCGAAGAGGAGTAAGCTGAAATGGATTTATCCGGCAGAGAGATCGTGCTGGGCGTAACGGGAGGCATTGCCGCGTACAAAAGCGCGGATCTGGTCTCCCGTTTGCGGCATCTGGGGGCCCGTGTCAGCGTGATTATGACCAGGAACGCCACGGAGTTCGTCGCTCCGCTCACCTTTCAGACGCTGAGCGCCAATCCGGTGACCGTGGACACCTTTCAGAGCCCGGAGTACTGGAATGTGGAGCATGTAGCGCTGGCCCAGCGGGCTGAGGTGTTTGTCATCGCGCCGGCCACGGCCAATATTCTGGCCAAGATGGCGCATGGAATCGCGGATGACATGCTGAGCACAACCGTCCTGGCAACGAGTGCGCCTGTGCTTGCGGCGCCCGCGATGAATACCGGCATGTGGCAGGCGAAAGCGACTCAGGAGAATATACGCATTCTCCAGGAGCGCGGAGTCCGCTTTGTCGGACCCGGAAACGGACTGCTGGCCTGCGGGGATGTCGGCGCAGGACGGATGAGCGAGCCCGCGGAGATTGTCGAAGCCATCCATGCGATTCTGAACGCCCCGAAGGATCTTTCAGGGCTGAAGGTGCTGATTACTGCAGGGGCCACCAGAGAGAGACTGGATCCGGTACGCTTTCTGACCAATGACTCCAGCGGAAAAATGGGCTTTGCCCTGGCTGAAGCGGCCAGGGATCGGGGCGCGGAGGTCACCCTGATCAAGGGAGCCACCACGGCGGCAGTTCCCGCAGGCGTCCGCATTGTTCCGGTTGAAAGCACGGAGGACCTTCTGCATACCATGCTGGCCGAGACGCCGGCCCAGGATATCATTATCCAGGCGGCCGCCCCGGCGGATTACCGCCCGGAAAAGCTTTCCCCTGTCAAAATCAAAAAACAGCAGGGGGAGGAACTTGTGCTTCGGCTGAAGGAAACTCCGGATGTGGCCAAGGCCGTCGGAGAGGCCAGACGGCCGGGACAAACCCTGGTGGGGTTTGCTGCGGAGACGGATCATCTGAACGAAAACGCTCAGGCCAAACTGGAAAAGAAAAAACTCGATATGATTGTCGCCAACGATGTGACCAGGCCGGGCGCGGGTTTCGGGACAGATACGAATATCGCGACCCTGATTACACGAAACGGTATGCTGGAGCGCCCGCTGCAGAGCAAGCGGGCACTGGCGGAGGATATCCTGGATCAGATTTTGAAGCTTCGAAAGGTCTGAAGGGAACGGAATCCGGATCAGTCCGGAACCGACTGGTCAAAGGGCAGGGCAATCGCGTTGGTTCCGTCTGTCCAGAGGCGGTCCAGATGATAGAAGGCGCGTTCATCCCGGTGAAACAGATGAATCAGAATATGACCGTAATCCAATACTACCCAACGCCCTTCCCGGGCGCCTTCGGAGCGGCGAAGCGGAATGCCTTCCCGGGCCATCATTTCATCGACATCCTCCGCAAGGGCGCTGACCTGCGCGGCCGTGCGGCCTGAGGCAATGATCATGTAGTCGCAGATGACGGTGAGATGGCCGACCTTCAGGGCAGTGATTTCACCCGCCTTGTGGTCGTAAAGCGTCTGGGCAATGTTGAGTACAAGTTCCTGATCCTGCATTTTTTTCTTCCTTTCCTTCTGATTTTATTTGTTGATACGGCCGGCCCGGACAGGGCGGGCCGCCTATTTTTTATGGGAACGAACCTCAGGGAGGGTTTTCAGCCAGGCAATGGTCTCCTGAGTGCGGGGATGAAGATATTTTCCCCGGGAACGGACGTAGGCCGCGGTTCCTTCCAGACTCATGAGCAGCGCCCGCTCCAGGGATAGTTCGGAGAGAAGGCGGACCTGCTCGAGCAGGGGATAGCTTTCCCGCGTCGGCTCAATGGAATCGGCCAGACAGACACACATGGCCAGCCGTGACATGCCGGCGTGCCCCGTATTGTGATAAGCGATGGCTTCAAGCACCTCAGGATCCGCCATGCCGTATTCGTTTCGGGCTACCCAGGCTCCCACCAGACTGTGCATCAGCGCGTTGCTGGACAGAATGGCCGGATCATCCGTCAGGGCGTGCTCAACTGCGATCCTCCGCATTTCCTTCAGAGGAAGGCACTTTGCACAGTCGTGCAGCAGACCGGCCTGCTCGGCCTGGCGGGCATCAATGCCGTGAATGCGGGCCAGCCTGTGTGAATACGCGGCCACGGAAAGGGAATGGGCAAAACGCCGGGGGTTCAGGGCAGCAAACAGCTTTTCGATCCATTCATCCGACCGGTCCTCCCTCCGGGGCATACCATAAAGCCCTTTCAGGGCACAGTATTCCCGAACCGGAGAATAGAGGCCGGGCGTCGGCTGACCTTCAGCGAGATGCTCCCGGATATCCGTCGAAGAGGTGGTGACGGGCGGCATCTTCACCATGGAAAACCTGGCTCCCATCTCGGTAAGGCGGGCTTTTTCGGCATTGAAGGCTTCGAGAAGATAATCTCCCGCCCGGGGACAGACCAGGAAGGTACATAGAGGAAGCACCTCCTCGACCCTGTACCATCTGTGAAGCTTCAGAAGCCCGTCCGTACCCAGAATAAAAAACAGATCAGCCCGGGGATGAAGCTTTTTCAGCGCGAGAAGCGTATCCAGCGTGTAGGTCGGGCCGGGATGATCCAACTCGAGCCTGGAGGGGACAAGACGGGAATCCTGGGAACAGGAGGTGACGACCATTTTCCAGCGATCCTCTTTGTTCAGAACGCTGGATTTATAGGCAGGATCGCCGGCCGGAATCACGTACAGACGATCCAGACGACAGGTGTCGAGAGTACTGAGAGCCATCCGGATGTGTCCCTGATGAATCGGGTCAAATGTTCCGCCGAGGATCCCGATACGTTCTCTGGCCAAAGACGCGCCCTCCTTCTGTGAAAACAGATTTATTATAATCCATCGCAGGACGGGAGAAAAGGGGGAAAATAAAAAAAGCCGAAAAAAACACTTGCAAATCAATCGGAACCGTGATACTATTACGCGCGGTGATTTTTTACCCGTATTCCTGCTGTAGGGAGGTGAACCACGTTGCCGAATATCCAGTCCGCCAAGAAACGCGTGAAGGTCAGTGAGAAGAAGAACCTGAGGAACCGGATCATCAAGAGCGGTGTCCGCACGGCTGTCAAGAAGTTTGACGCTGCGGTTTCCGATGATCCCAAGAATGCTCAGGCTCATCTGTCCGCTACTGTTGCAGCGATCGACAAGGCTGCGAGCAAGGGCGTTATGCATAAAAATGCCGCCAGTCGTAAAAAGGCCCGTCTGGCCAAGCTGCTGGACAAGGCTGCCGCGGTTTAATCGAACCGCCGCCTTTTCACGCTCTGTCATAAAACACCCTTCCGTCTGATGGCGGGAGGGGTTTTTTAGGATTTACGACGAAAAAAGCCTGGAAAAAGGCCAAAAAAATCATTTGAATGAACCGATATTCATGCTATACTTTTTCCAGAGTGACCGTAACGAAGGAGGAGCCCCGGGATGAATGACGTCATGACCACGACCAACAACATGGTCTGGAACCTGACCCATCGGCTGGGCCTCGTGGATGTGCTGGATATCGTCATTATGGCGGTTATCCTCTACGAGCTGCTGATTCTGCTGCGGAGAACCAGGAGCAGCGCCCTGCTGAAGGGCGCGTTCCTTCTGCTTTTGATCGTGGCCCTGAGCAATCTGCTGGGACTGACAAGCCTGAACTGGCTCCTGACCAGCATTCTGAACAACGGCGCGGTCGTGCTGGTCGTCCTTTTCCAGCCGGAAATCCGGAAGGGCCTTGAAAAAATGGGACGCAGCACGCTGCTGAACAAGGGAGCGGAACGTCCTGCCGATCTGGACCAGCAGGAGCGGATCGTTTCCGAAATCGTTCAGACGATGCTGGATCTGAGCCGGAGAAAGGTCGGAGCGCTGATCTGCTTTGAACGGATGACGGGGCTTCAGGATGTCATCGATACGGGAACCAGGCTGGATGCGGAGATTTCCGCCCCGCTGCTGGAAAACATTTTTGAACCGAATACGCCCCTGCACGACGGGGCCGTGCTGATCAGGGGAGAAAGGGTGGAAGCGGCTGCCTGCATTCTGCCGCTGACCGAAGCGCGGGGTGTTTCAAGGGAGCTGGGAACAAGACACCGGGCCGGCATCGGACTGAGCGAAAACTCCGATGCGGTGGTGCTGATTGTTTCCGAAGAAACCGGAACCATGAGCATGGCGCGCGGCGGCGTTTTGAACCGCCCCCTGAACGAGGAGGATCTTCACCGGATCCTGGAGGAAATCTACACGCAGGAAACCTCCTGGATTCTCTCCATCATGAAACGCTTCCGGAAGGACCGAAAGGAGGACCTGAATGCGTCAGCATCCTGAAGGAAAAACCGGTTTTCCCGGAAGAGTGATTCACGGAATTGAGCACCTGATCCTCCACAACGGATGGTTCAAGCTTCTGGCCGTGCTGATCAGCGTCCTGCTGTGGGCGGGATTGATCAGCCAGGATGAATCACTGACCCGCGACAAGGTTTTCAACGATGTCCCCGTCAATGTTACCGGTACGGATACCATGAAAAGAAACGGCTATATCGTGACCAGTGACATGAACAGCCTTCTTTCCGGCGTAACCGCTGTGGCTGCGGTTCCGCAGCAGCAGTACGAACGCGCGGATGTTTCCTCCTACAATGTGCGAGTGGATCTGAGCCGGATTTCATCGACCGGACCGCAGGAGCTCCGGCTTACCAGTTCCAATTCGTCCAACTTCGGCAGGATTACCAGCCTGACTCCCTCGAGTGTCACGGTGGATGTGGAGGACTATGTGGTCCGGTACCGTATTCCTGTCTCCGTCAGCCTTTCAGGAGAGACACCGGAGGGTTGGTATATGTCCACGCCCAGCGTGGATCCGCCTCTCGTTGTGGTGAGCGGCCCCCGGAATCTGGTCAACAGCATCAGCCGGGCCCGGGTTTTTATCAATCCGGATGAGCTGGACTGGTCGGAGGGAACTTCGGTTTTCTCTGAAGGCCTGACGCTGTACAACCGCAGCGGAGAAGAGGTCAGAAGCCCGCTGCTTGAGGTGAGCTACGACGGGATCAATGTGGACAGCGTTGTGCTGGAAGCAACCATTCTGCCCACCAAGAGCTTTGATGTCATCAGCATGCTCGGAACGATCAACAATGTTCCGGACGGGTATCGGGTGGAATGGATCCAGGTCAGCCCCGAAACGCTGACCGTGGCCGCCCGGAGCGAGGTGCTTGACCAGCTGACCGATCTGGCGCTGAGCGAGCATTATATTGATCTGAACAACATGACGGAAACGACCAGCTTCCAGATTAAGGTAGCAAAGCCCAGCGAAGATGCCATTCTGAGCAACGATACGATTACCGTGACGGTCAATGTGGAACCTGTGGATTCAAATGACGCGAAATCGGAATAAAAGAAAAGAATTCTGACGGATGAATCCGGATAGACGGCTGCAGACTGCAGAATTCTTTCGGCCCCCAAAGGCCCATGAAGGGAATCACAGGCAACGTCCGAACGCCGCGCGAAGGGAGGAAGCAGAATGGGTACGCTTGCAAATTCCTTTTTCCAGACGCTGGTGGGATGGATTCGTACCCTGGCCGCCGAGGTCTGGACGACAGCTTCTTCTCCGCAGACAACGACCATCCTGAGCTGGATCGGAAGGAACTGGAAGCCTTTGGCTGTCCTTCTCTGCGCCGTAGGGCTGGTGGTTGATCTGCTGGTTTATCTGTTCCGCTGGCAGCCGTTTCGGGTCTGGCGCAGCTTCTTCAGAAGGCTGAGAAACCGGCGGGATAGGGCAGATGAGCCGGATTACATGGAGGACATTCCCAAAGCCGAAGAGGAGGATACACAGCCCTTTCCGGAAAACGAGGGCCGGTTTGTACCCGGACAGGAAAGAACGGCGGGCCGGGCTGCTCCGGCCGCTGCGGGAGTCCAGTATTCAGAGCCTGAAAGTCTTACCTGGAGCCGTAACGAGCCGGAGGGTACCACCCCCCTGTTTGAGGAGGCCATCCGACCTCGCAGAAGGCGGGTTTCAAGGCTGCTGAACGAGTCCGGACGGGAGGATACGGTTTCGCCCGATCAGCTGATTGATCAGTACGCCGCCTACCGGAAGCCGGTTTATCCTCGCAGATGGAAGGAAGACGAAGGAGACGGGGAGGAAGCGGAATGAGTGAAGTCTTTTCCTTTCCCCGCTTTATTGTGCTGACGGGAAATTACGGAAGCGGAAAGACGGAAATCGCCCTGAATCTCGCTTTCAGATTTGCCGCACTCGGGGAGAAAACCACCCTGGTGGATCTGGATATTGTCAATCCATATTTTCGAAGCGCAGAGAAGGCCGGGGAGCTGGAAAAGGCCGGGGTCCGAGTCCTGATGCCGGTCTTTGCCCTGACAACGGTGGATATCCCTGCCCTCCCGCCTGAAATACAGAGTGTTTTCGAGCAGCCTTCAGATCGGGTCATTTTCGATGTCGGCGGGGATGATACGGGCGCGGCCGCGTTGGGAAGATATGCCCCGGCCTTTCAGAAAAACCGATCGGATACTCTTTCCCTGCTGGTGATCAACTGCATGCGCCCTCTGACTGAGAACCGGGAGGATATTCTCGATCTGGCGGAACGGATCGGGAAGAGGGGCCGGCTGGGGACAGACGGATTGATCAACAATACCAATCTGGCGGATCAGACGGAACCTGAAATGCTGGAATGGGGAGAAGGCATTGTAAGCGAATGCGCCCGGGAAATGGACACGCGGATTGTCCTGAACACAGGAGAACGAAGGATTCTGGATCAATGCGGACTGCGGTTTCCGCGGATGGAAATTGAACGGAGGATGATTCCGGAGTGGATGGAGAGCTGAAAATCCCCCAGCTGCCGGATCTTTTTGTCAGAAGAGCGGCAGGGCAGCTGGGAGACGAGCTGCCTTCTTTTTTATCCGCCATGGATGACGATCCGGTTCGCGGACTGAGAATGAACCCCTTCCGAACCGGGATTCCCGTTTTCCGGGATGCGGAAAGAAAAATCCCATGGGAGAAGAACGGCTGGGAGATTCCTCTGTCTTCCAGAGCAGGCGCAACGGCCGAACATGAGGCCGGCGCGTTCTATCTTCAGGAGCCCTGCGCCATGATTCCGGCGCGTGCCCTGGATGCCCGCCCGGGAGAAAAAATCCTGGATCTTTGCGCCGCTCCCGGAGGAAAATCCACACAGATCGGCGCGGATATGATGGGAAAGGGGCTTTTGGTCTGCAACGAACCCGTAGCGAAGCGCGCCGCTGTGCTGAGCAGCAATCTGGAACGCATGGGGATTGTCAACAGTATTGCTGTCAGCGCCTATCCGGAAAAGCTGGCTTCCCGGTGGCCTGAGGGTTTTGACGGAGTTCTGGTGGATGCGCCCTGCAGCGGAGAGGGAATGTTCCGAAGACATCCGGACACGCGCGCCGAGTGGAGCGCGGAGAAGGCGGAGGGATGCGCGGCCAGGCAGAAGCAGATCCTTGACGCGGCCGCCAGGATGGTTCGGCCCGGAGGAAGACTGGTTTATTCCACCTGTACCTGGAATCCCGCGGAAAACGAGGAACAGGTTAAGCTGTTTTTGAGGGAACACAGGGACTTTTTTCCGGAACCCTTTTTTCTTCCCGGGGCGGAAGCTCCGGAGGGAATGCTGGCCTGCTGGCTGCATCGGACCAGGGGAGAAGGGCAGTTTACCGCAAAGCTGCGCAGGCGCGGAAGCGGAGAAGCGGTATTGCCTTCCGGAAGGGAAGCTTTCCGGATTTCCAGGGAAGTGCTGCAGAGCTGGCGGCAGAGCGGCGTCCGCACCCCTGAACCGGGAGCCCTCTTCGGACAGACTGCCGTTTGCCTGCCGGAGATTCCGGACCTCACGGAAATTCGGGTGCTGCGCCTGGGACTCCATCTCGGGCAGATCAGAAAGGGGATTTTCTGGCCGGATCATGCCGCCGCGCTGGCCATGGACAGACCGGACATGCCGGAAATGGAGCTGACAGATGCGGAAGCACTTAAATATCTGGCCGGAGAGACAACCAAGGGAGAAAGCAGAGGCTGGACGCTGATGACCTGGAAGGGCCTGGTGCTGGGCTGGGCCAAGGGAAGCTGCGGGGAGATGAAGAACCATTATCCCAAGGGACTTCGAAATACAAGACTGGAAACGTGAAAGGAGGAGAAGCCATGATCCGGAATATTGTATTTGACATGGGAAACGTGCTGATCAGGTTTGATCCGGACAGTTTTATGGACCGGGTCGGGATTACGGATCCGGAAGACAGGAAGATTGTGAACCGGGAACTGTTTGCCAGTGTGGAATGGGCTCTGATGGACATGGGACTCGAAACGGAGGATACCTTTGAGCCGAAAGTGCTGGCCCGGATACCCAATCGGCTGCGTGAAAAGGTCAGAGAGCTGCTGCGGAACTGGGCATATCCCCGGCAGTATATTCCCGGAATGCCGGAACTGGTTCAGCGGCTGAAGAACGCCGGATACGGGATCTATCTGCTGAGCAATGCCAGCGTCGGACAGCCGGCCTACTGGAACCAGATGCCCGTCAGCAAGATCTTTGACGGCACACTCGTTTCAGCCTTTGTCAAAACGGTTAAACCCTGCCCGGCGATTTACAGGCTGTTTACCGAGGAATTCAAGCTTGAGGAGGCGGAATGCGTGTTTATCGACGACGCGCCCATCAATGTTGCCGCCGCCGTTGCCTGCGGGTGGCAGGGAATTGTTTTCCACGGAGATCCTGCGGAGCTGGAGGAGAAACTGAGGACGCTGGGAGTGCGATGCTGAGCTTTCCTTCCCGGAACTGCCGGCAGCCAGTCAGAATCTGAATGCGAAAAAGCCGGACAGAACAGAACCCCCCGGGCATGTACCCGGGGGGTTCTGCTGAAGAATGCGCTATCTGTGGGCCAGATTCCTTGCATCCTTTAATCCTTCGGCCAGTGCCTCCAGATCCTCCTTCGAGGTATAGCGGCTGAAGCCGATCCGAAGGGCTCCGTCGATCATGTCCGGCCTCATGCCGAGCGCCTCCAGGACGTGGCTGCGCTTCCCCTGCTTGCAGGCCGAAGACTTGGAGACAAAAATCCCGCGGCCTTCGAGAAAATTCATCAGGACCTCGCTCCGCCATCCGGGCATGGAAACGCTCAGAATATGCGGCGCCTCGGTATCCAGATAATGCAGCTCGGGAACGGACTCCGTGAGCAAGCGTACCGCAAGCTGTTTCATTTCACGGATATGGCTGACCTGCGCATCCTGGGCGCAGGCCGCGGCGAAAGCCGCAATCTGGGGAAGAGGCTCGGTTCCCGCACGAAGCCCGTTTTCCTGAGCACCGCCGACGATCAGTGGTTTCAGCTTCAGACCGGATCTCAGGTAAAGCGCACCGATGCCTTTCGGTGCATGAATCTTATGACCGCTGACGGAAATCATATCCGCTCCGAGATTCCGGGCCAGGAAAGGGATCTTCCGGAAAGCCTGTACTGCGTCCGTGTGCAGCAGGGCGGATGAGCCCGCTTTTTTCAGAATCCCGGAAACGGCATGAATATCCGTAACGGCACCGGTTTCATTGTTGACCATCATCAGGGAGACGAGCACCGTATCTTCCCGGAGCGCCTCCCGAACCGCTTCCGGATCAATCCTGCCGGTGCTGTCCGGGCGGAGGCGTGTCACGGAAAAACCGCGAGACTCAAGCAGGTCCAGACTTTTCCGGACCGCGTCATGCTCCGTGAGGCTGCTGATAATGTGTTTTCCCTGCCGCTTCATGGATTCGGCCCCGGCGAGCAGAGCCCAGTTATCGCTTTCCGAACCGCAGGAGGTAAAGACAACTTCAGAGGCATCCCTGGCTCCCAACGCAGAGGCCACGGCCTCCCGGCTCTGATTCAAAAGCGTGCGTGCTTCCCGGCCCATCGTATGGGTGGATGAAGGGTTTCCGTAAACCCGGAGCATGGCGTTTACCGCCGCATCCGCGGCTTCCGGGCAGACCATTGTGGTAGCGGCGTTATCCAGATAATGCTTCAATCAAACCTCACTCCCGTGAATCTGAATTTCCTGCAGAGTATAGCAGAGGAAAAGAACAAAAAAAAGTCTTGACGGAGAAGCCAGTTTAAGATATCATAGCCGTTGGTATCAATTGCTCCGCTAGCCCCGGTAGCTATTGTACTCTGTCCCGACGTGCTGACCATCACGGAGGGGAACCACCATGAACCATTTTGAGGAGGGAAACCTTTGAAGACTTTTGTGCCGAAGACCGCGGACATCGACCGTAAATGGTACGTTGTTGACGCGGATGGGCTGGTACTGGGCCGGCTGGCCAGCCAGGTCGCGAATATCCTGCGCGGCAAGAACAAGCCGATCTACACGCCCAATGTGGACACCGGGGATTATGTGATCATCATCAACGCCGATAAGGTCGTGCTGACGGGCAAGAAGCTTGATCAGAAGATCTACTATCATCACAGCGGATATGCCGGCGGACTGAAGGAAACGAAGTACCGCAAGCTGATGGCCGAGAAGCCCGAGCTGGCTGTGCGGCATGCCGTCGTCGGCATGCTGCCCAAGGGACCGCTGGGCCGCCAGATGGCCAAAAAGCTGAAGATTTATGCCGGGGATCAGCATGAACAGGCCGCGCAGAAGCCTGAAGTGCTGGACCTGAAGTGACGCGGAAAGGAGTAATACGAAATGGCGAAGGTAGAATACAGCGCTGTCGGCCGTCGTAAGAAGGCGATTGCCCGCGTCCGTCTGGTCGCCGGCGATGGAAAGGTTACGATCAACAAGCGCGATATCGACAATTATTTCGGACTGGAAACCCTGAAGATGACTGTTCGTCAGCCCCTGGTTCTGGTTGGGAACAACAGCTTCGATGTTTTTGTGAACGTGAACGGCGGGGGACTGACCGGTCAGGCGGGTGCCATCCGTCACGGCATCAGCCGGGCGTTGGTGAAGTCTGATCCTGAGCTCCGGGGCGCCCTGAAAAAGGCCGGGTTCCTGACCCGTGATCCTCGGATGAAGGAGCGGAAAAAGTACGGCCTCAAGGCTGCACGCCGTGCTCCTCAGTTCAGCAAGCGTTAATTTATCCGGATTTCTGCCCTGTGTTCATTCGACACAGGGTTTTTTCTTTTTTCGGAGAATACAACGATTCGGCATTACACCCTGGTTTCTCTCAGACGGCGGCGTACGCGCCGGATGTGGCGTTCAAAATCTCCGCTGTCAAGAAGATCCGTCAGGACATACTGCTCAAAGGCAGGGACGGTGCACGAGTAAAAACCGATTCTCTCCCTGCAGAGCGGGAGCAGATCGGTGGGAAGAACCATGTAACCCGCGCGGAGGGCGGAGGAAATGGTACGGGAGAAAGTGTTCAGATAGATGACGCAGGCCCGGGAGGACTGGGAATAAAGGGTTTCCATGGGGCGCTGCTGCACCGAGAATTCACTTTCATAATCATCCTCGATCAGAAACCGATCCTTTTGCTCAGCCCAACGGAGATATTCCGCCCGCTTGGAGGCGGTTGCCGTCACATCGCTGGGATAGGAGCGATAGGGTGAAACATGAAGGACGGAGGCTTCGGATTGCCAGAGAGGCGCGGAGAGCAGTCCGTCGGATCCAAGGGGCAAATACTCCAGCCTGATGTTCCGGGCCGCATAGACCTGCCTGATTTTTTCATAGGAAGGGGATTCAATGGCCCAGATCCTGTCCCGGCCCAGAAGCTCTGCCAGGAGACCGTACAGATATTCCGCCCCGGCACCGAGAAAGATCTGCTCCGGTTCTGCCCAGATACCGCGGGCCCGGGCCAGATAGCGGGAAATGGCCTGGCGCAGGGGAAGCAGCCCCTGACCTGGCGTTTTCAGAAGGATGTTTCCCGCGTTTTCGGCCAGCACACGGCGTATGGTTCTGGCCAGGACGGAGAAGGGAAAACCCTCCACGTCCGCGGAGGAAGGAGTCTCCGACGGAGAGGGGAGAACTGACTCCGACGGTTCGGAGCCCAGAAAGGGATCGCTGATCTGAAAGGAAACAAAACAGCCGCTGCGTTCCCGGAGTGAAACATAGCCCTCCTCCGCCAGCAGATCCAGCGCATGCGCGACGGTGATTACGCTGAGGTGATACTGCTCCGCCAGCGCCCGCTTTCCGGGCAGCCTGCTTCCGAAGGGAAGAACACCGGAAATGATCTCCTGACGGAGCTTTTCATAAAGCTGCTGATAAGCCGGCCTGGACAAATTTGCTCCTCCTTTCGGGATGCGGATTCGGGGACCGCCGGACGGGAAGAAAGGGAAAAGACAGGCGGAAAGCACCGGACAGGCAGTCCGGAAGACTATGCTTCAGCCTTTCTGAAAAAGGACATACCCTTCGGAACAAGGAGACGGAGAGCGCCGGGCTTCAGCTCAAGATGAACGGACCGGGCCCGGATGATTTCACCGTCGACATTGATGACACTGTCCTTCTCGAATTCGATGTCCGCCCGGTCTCCCCGGAACAATCGAATGTATTTTGGATAGTTTTCTCCCTCTCCTGAAGCATAATGCCCGATCAAACGGGCGAGAGTCAGAAGACTCACTTTTTTGACCACGTAGATTTCGAGCAGGCCGTCATCGGGACGGGCGGTCCGGCTGGGATTGAATCCGCCGCCGTAGTATCGCCCATTGCAGGCGCACAGCAGCGCGTGCTCCCCCGCGGCGGTTTCGTCACCGATGCGGAGCTTCATGGGCTGGTTGATGCCCTTGAAGACATTGACCAGGGTGGAGGTCAGGTAGGCCCTGGAGCCGCCGATGAGCGGCAGACCGCTGTATTTATGGACATCCCCGCCGATGCGCGCATCAATGCCGACGGAACAGATATTGACGCAGTAACGGCCGTTGCAGTCAATCAGATCGATGGGATGCTCCGTGCCGTCCAGCAGCGCATTCAGATCAAGGAACAGCCTTTGTTCTTCTCCGAACATCCGGCAGAAATCATTCCCCGTTCCAGTCGGGAAAGGACAGACCGCCGTGTTTTCAAGAAAGGCGGCGCCGCAGACGCACTCGTTCAGCGTCCCGTCTCCTCCGCAGGCATAAACCCGCAGCCGGGAGCAGGAGAATGCCTGCTTCCGGATCTGCTCCGCCGCGTCCATGGGACCGCGGGTCACATAGACTTCCCATTGATCCGACCGGCCTTGAAAGGCCTCGCTGACCTTTTGTGTGATTTCCCCGGCCTGGTTCCGGCCACCGGCAACTGGATTGACAATGAACAGATGCTTCATAGACTTGTTTCTCCGCTGAAAGAAAAAGATTGCATGATCATGCGTCCGCCTCCAGGGAATCCCTTCCCGGAGACGATCCTCTGCCTGTCAGTATACCACAAAGCAAAAGAGGTTTTCCTGCAAAACCAAAATAAAGACATACATCTTCTGAACATATTTCTGCGGGCGGCACAGGAGAAGTGCGGCAGGGGGATGCCTGCGGGATGCGGAAAAGAAAAAGGAAACTGGTCATATTAAAATTCACAATTCTGATCATTTTAATCTGACCAATTCTGGGATACAATCATGCGCAAACGGAAGGAGGTATGTAAGATGACCAACAGAAGCAGTTCCGTCAACAGTACCTATCGGCTGACCGTCTACGGGATGATGACCGCGCTGGCTTTTGCGGCGAACTATATCCGTTTTCCTTTCCTGGGCTCCTATATTACAGTCAGCAATACACTGTGCGTTCTGTGCGGGTACATTCTGGGCCCCTGGGCCGGATTTGTGACGGCAGGAATGGGCAATTTCCTCTATGATCTTCTGACGGGCTACGGCATTGAGGGCCTGGTCACCCTGGTTTCCAAAGGTGCGGTAGCACTGGTGGCGGGTCTCATCAGCTATAAAACGCTGAGAGAACCGAAACTGGCCGCGAAGGACCGCATGATGCTGTTTATTTCCGCAGGAGCAGGAGCCCTGACCTATGTGGCGCTTTATATGCTGAAAACGTTGATTTTCGGCCTGACCGTGAACGGGCTCGATTTGAATGCGACGCTGGTGAAGATGGGTTCCAAGCTTCCTGCTTCCCTGATCAATGCGGTGTTCGCCACTGCGGCCGCGCCGGTCATGATGAACGCGCTGCATATTCCGCTTCATAAGCTGGGCGTATTCAGAAAAGGATGATGCACTCCGGCAAAATGCCAAAAAAACGGTTGACAGGAACGGATGAATGTGTTAAATTATCCTGCGTTGAAAGCAGAGGCTTGCCCGCCCCTCACCTGGATTGCTTCGGCAGTCGGGTTCAGACGGCACTTTTTCCCCGGTGGAGGATGAAGTAATGTTGAGCGACGGGTTTGCAGCCCGTCGCTTTTTTCAGCCAGAAGGATTTGGAGGTGCATGGAAATCGCAACCGAACTGATGATTAATGAGGAGATCCGCGACAGAGAAGTCCGGGTGATCGACGAAAACGGCGATCAGCTGGGCGTGATGTCCATTCAGCAGGCGCTGACCCTGGCGGAAGACAGAGGACTTGATCTGGCAAAGATTCAGCCCATGGCGAAGCCGCCGGTCTGCAAACTGCTGGACTACGACAAATACCGCTACGAACAGGCGAAGCGGGAGCGGGAGAACCGGAAGAATCAGCGGGTTGTCGAAGTCAAGGAGGTTCAGCTGTCCGCCACCATCGAAGAAAACGATGTGAATACCAAGGCGAAGATGGCGATCCGTTTCCTGGAGGGCGGCGACAAGGTTAAGGTTTCCATTCGCTTCCGCGGGCGTCAGATTACGCACAGCGAAATCGGCAAGAAAGTCATGGATGATTTTGCCGAACGCTGCAAGGACGTCAGCATGGTTGAGCGCCGTCCCGCGCTGGACGGACGCAACATGATCATGATTCTGGCTCCCAAGGCCGCGAAAGCCTCCTTCGCCGAAAAGAAGGCGAAGAAGGAAGCGCAGGTCCGGGAAAACATCGCTTCCAACGAAGCGAAGCAGTAAAAGTATTCGGAAGGAGGACCCAGTTATGCCTAAACAGAAATCCCATCGCGGAGCTGCCAAGCGCTTTTCCTTTACCAAATCCGGTATTGTGAAGCATAAGCAGATGAACGCCAACCATCAGGTGCGTCTGAAAACGACCAAGCGGACCCGTCACCTGCGGAATCCCGGTATCGTGGATAACGCGGCGGAAGCCCGGACCATTCATAAGCTGCTGCCTTACAAATAAGCAATTACCGGCAAGGAGGGAAATAAAGCATGGCACGCATTAAGAGGGCTGTAAATGCCCATAAAAGTCGCCGCAAGGTGATGAAGCTGGCGAAGGGCTACTGGGGTGCGAAATCCAAGCAGTACCGCGCCGCGAAAGAGCAGGTAGCGCGCAGCCTGCGGTATGCCTACATCGGACGGAAGCTCCGCAAGCGTGAGTTCCGGCGCCTCTGGATTACCCGGATCAACGCCGCGGCCCGGCTGAACGGCATGAGCTACTCTACCTTCATCGCGGGACTGAAGAAGAACAATATTGAAGTGAACCGCAAGATGCTGGCGGATCTGGCCGTGAATGACGCGGCAGGCTTTGCCAAGCTGGTGGAGATTGCCAGGGGCTAAGATACCCCTTGAAAGCCTTCGTTTTTTTCGAAGGCTTTTTTTATTTCTTCTCAGCTGCAGGGAGGTTTTGTAGAAAAAACATAAAAATAGGGGTTGCTTTTGGATTGGAAATGTGGTAGGATACGTCCGTTGTCGAAAGACAGCAGGCTGATATAGCTCAGTCGGTAGAGCGCATCCTTGGTAAGGATGAGGTCGCCAGTTCGAATCTGGCTATCAGCTCCAGAAACCTGAAGCACGTTGTATCAATGGGCCTCGGGTTTTTTCTTATTTACCAGCGTGCGGGTGAAGGGGCAAGCAAGGAAAACACGCCAGTTCGAATCTGGCTATCAGCTCCAGAAACCTGAAGCACGTTGTATCAATGGGCCTCGGGTTTTTTGTTTATCCAAAGGAATTCTCATGATATGCTGGAGAGACTAAGTTATGGGACGAATCTTGGTCATTGCTGAAAAGCCCAGTGTGGGCCGGGATATTGCCAGGGTCATTGGATGCCGGGAACGCGGAGACGGCTGCCTGATGAGCGATAAGTATATCGTTTCCTGGGCTGTCGGCCATCTGGTTACGCTTGCAGAGCCTGATGAGATGGATGAAAAGCTGAAGAAATGGTCCTTTGACACGCTGCCGATTCTTCCCGCAGAGATTCCTCTGAAGGTGATCAGGCAAACCAGCAAGCAGTATCAAATCCTGAAGAAGCTGATGAACGATCCGGAAACGGATTCCCTGATCTGCGCCACGGATGCCGGAAGGGAAGGCGAACTTATATTCCGGTACATCTATGAGAAGGCCGGCTGCAGGAAATCCTTTGAACGGCTCTGGATCAGCTCCATGACGGATGAGGCCATTTCGGAAGGGTTCCGGAATATCCGGCCGGGAAGTGATTATGACGGACTCTATGCCAGCGCAAGATGCCGCAGCAAGGCGGACTGGCTCGTCGGAATGAACGCGAGCAGAGCCTTTACGCTGAAATACAATGCGCTGCTGAGCATAGGGCGCGTCCAGACTCCGACGCTCGCGATTCTGGTTCGCCGCAGGAAGGAAATCGAAAACTTCGTCCCGGAGGATTACTGCACGCTGCAGGCCGATTTCGGAGACTATACAGGAACATGCTTTCAGGAGAAATGGGAGCCGGATACGCATATTCCAAAGAAGTCTGAGGCCGAGAAAATTGCCGCTGCGGTGAAGGGAAAAACAGGAGAGGTCATTCAGGCGGAAACTTCCCGAAAGACTGAGCTGCCTCCGCAGCTTTATGACCTGACCAGTCTGCAGCGGGACGCCAACAGGATGCTCGGTTTTACTGCGGAAAGAACACTGAAGACGGCCCAGAGCCTGTATGAAACGCATAAGGCATTGACCTATCCCCGAACGGACAGCCGGTATCTTCCTCCGGATATGATTCCCCGGGTGGTACAGACCATGAAAATCCTTCCGCAGAGCTATCAGCAGTACGTACCCGGCGCGTTTCGGGACGGAAAGCTCCGGGCCGGCAAAAGGACGGTGGATGCCTCCCGGGTGACGGATCATCATGCGATTATTCCCACAAACAAGCGGGTGGATCCTTCCGGCTTCAGCGCAGACGAGCAGAAGCTCTATGATCTGGTGGCCAGAAGAATGCTGACGGCCTTCTATCCGGCCTGCGAATACGATGCGACCAGGGTGATCACCCGTGCGGAAGGATATGATTTCCGAACCACGGGGAAGGTGATTGTTCAACCCGGCTGGCATGAGGTTCCTGCGATGGCTGATCCTCCCCGGACGAGGAAGAAAAAGGAGGAAGACGAAGAGAACGTTCAGCTTCCTTCGCTGAGCATCGGGGACAGAAGGGAAGTCAGGAATACAAAAATCAGGGAAGACAAAACGAAACCGCCTTCTCCGCATACGGATGCCAGCCTTCTTTTCGCGATGGAAACCGCCGGAAAGGAGCTGGAGGATGAGGAGCTGGTCCGTCAGATGAAGGGGAGCGGAATCGGCACTCCGGCCACGAGAGCCGCGATCATTGAGAGGCTGATCCATGTCGGCTACGTTCAGCGGAAGGGGAAAACTCTCGCGGCGACGGATAAGGGGGTTCGGCTGATTGAGATCCTTCCGGGGGAAATGACCAGTCCGGAGATGACCGGAAAATGGGAACTGGCGCTGCATGAGATTACGGACGGAAAACAGGATCCGGTACGTTTTATGGACGGGATCCAGCGCATGTGTACCTTCCTGGTCAGCTACGCCCGGGAGCATACAGCTCAGGTTACCTTTCCGCGGGAGGAATACGGAAAAGGGAAGAGAAAAGGACACGGTCCTTCCGGACAGGATAGAATTCTCGAAGGCACGGTCTGTCCCCTGTGCGGAAAAGGCAATCTGCGCGAGAGCCCCCGGGCATTCAGCTGTACGGAAAGCGGCTGCAAATGCACCTTCTGGAAGGACATGCTGACCCGGGGACAGGGGCCGGAGCTGAATGAAAAGCTCCTTCGACTGATCCTCGAAAAGAAGGAGGTCCGCGGCTCCACCGGGACAATTCAACTCCGGGAGGGGTGGCTGAGGTTTTTCCCGAACGGAAGCGAGACACCCTCTGTAAGCAGGGGAATATCCTACGAGAAAAAGGATCGCTGACAGAGGGAGCGCAAAACGGCATAACCCGGATGCGCGCATCGGCGGTCAGCGGGGCCGTCTGCCTTGACGGGCGGCGGGAGTATGATAAAATAAGCGCAGCGCCCGGGAAAAGACCGCCGGGTCAGAAATCTGCGAAAAAGAGAGAGGGGCAAATATGGCTGAGCAGATCAGGAAACGGAGTGAAATTGAAGCAAGATATACCTGGGATCTTTCTCATATCTATGCCTCCGACGAGGCCTGGGAGAAGGCTTATGCGCATGTGAGCGGGGAAGTATCCGCCGCCGCCGCTTACAGCGGGAAAGTGGCGGAGGATCCAAAGGGGGCTGTCCGTGCGTACTTTTCATTGCAGAAGCAGCTGCTGCCCGTCTACGAGTACGCGTTTCTGAGAAAGGAAACGGATAATGCGGATCCTGTGGCTCAGGGCCTGAAGGACCGGGCCGTCCGCCTGCTGGTCCAGGCTCAGGCAGCTACAGCTTTCCTCGAGCCGGAGCTGCTCGAACTGGAAGAAACCAGGCTCCGCGAGCTCGCGGCGGATCCTGAAATGAAAGCATATGACGCTTTTCTGCGAAACGTCATGCGCAACAAGCCGCATACGCTGAGCAAGGATCAGGAGCAGCTGATCGCAATGATGGGCGAGGTGATGGAGGCTCCGGATGCCATCTTTACCTCTCTGAGCGAGGCGGATCTGAGGCTTCCGCCGGTTCGGATGCCGGACGGAAGCGAGCAGGAGCTGACGGAAGGAAACTATTCGGCGTTTATCCATGACCGGGACAGGAATGTCAGGGCCCAGGCCTTTCACAATCTGATGACCGCTTATGAAGCTTTCGGCAATACGATAGCGTCCACCTACGGAGCCAGTGTGAAAAAAGACCAGTTTCTTGCTGAAAGCCACCATTTTGACAGTGCCAGACAGGCTGCCATGGCACCGCTGGAGATTCCGGAGGAGGTCTATGATCATCTGATTTCCGCTGTTCATGAGGCCCTGCCCGTTCTTCAGGAGTATCTTCAGCTGCGGAAAAAGACGCTTGGCCTGGATGAGCTTCATATGTACGATCTGTATGTTCCCATGGTGGAGGGCTTCGACATGAAGCTGCCCTTTGAGGAGGCTTTTCAGCTGGTGCTGAAGGGCCTCAGACCGATGGGGGAGGATTACATTGCCCTCCTTCAGGAGGCCCACGACAACCGCTGGATGGATGTCTATCCCAGTCAGGGAAAGAGCAGCGGAGCCTTCAGCGCGGGAGACCTGAGTGAGGTTCATCCCTATGTGCTTCTGAACCATAACGACAACCTGGACGGGGCCTTTACCATCGCGCATGAGCTGGGCCACAGCATGCACTCCTACTTCAGCAATCAGTGCCAGCCTTTCCCGAAGAATGATTACAGCCTTTTTGTCGCTGAAGTGGCCAGCATCTGCAATGAATGCGTGATGATGCGCTATCTGCTGGAGACCATGAAGAAACCCAAGGCGCAGGCCTATCTTCTGAACCATTTTCTGGAGCAGTTCAGAACCACCTGCTTCCGCCAGACCATGTTTGCCGAGTTTGAGAAGATCAGTCATGACATGGCACAGCAGGGGATTCCGCTGACCAAGGAAAGTCTGAACGAGAAATACTATGAGCTGAACAGGGTTTATTACGGAGAAAGCTGCGTGGTGGATCCGGAGATCGCATCGGAGTGGATGCGCATCCCGCATTTCTACAGAGCTTTCTATGTCTATGTCTATGCGACCGGTCTCTGTGCCGCCGTCAGTCTGAGCGAAAGGATTCTGTCGGAAGGAGAAAGCGCGGTGAAGGATTACAGAGCCTTCCTGAGCGCGGGATGCAGCGTTCCTCCGATTGAGGCGCTGAAGCTGGCGGGCATCGATATGAGCCGGCCGGAGCCGCTGCGGAAAGCCATGGAGGTTTTCCGGGAGACGGTTCAGAAAATGAAAGAGGCCCTCCAATGAGCCGGGTCGGAGTGCTGTCCTTCCTGCATAACGGAAATTACGGAAGCAGTCTTCAGGCTTTCGCGCTGCAGCAGGTGATCCGTAAACTGGGCCATGAATGTGAGCATCTGGATTACAGACCGGATCTGGCTGAAAAATGCCGGAACCTGATCCTCTGCGGCAATTCGCCGAAGCTGGTACTGGAGGGAAGAAGAAAGCACCAGGTCCGGGCCGAACAGGCCGGAATGCAGGAAAAGTACAGAAGGATCGGTGAGTTTTACGAGCGCCGCATGCTGCTGAGCCCTCCCTGCAGGAACCGCAGAGAGCTTGCTGAGGTCAGCCGGCAGTACGATGTCCTGATGTGCGGAAGTGACCAGATCTGGAATCCGGTCTGGATGAATCCCGCTTATTTTCTGGCCTTTGGAGATCCGGAGAAACGCAGGATTGCCTATGCGCCCAGCCTCGGTGTACAGAGGCCGCCGGCCCGGAGAAAGCAGAGGAGGATTCGCCGCATGCTCTCCCTGTTTGACGCGGTTTCCGTTCGGGAGGAGGAAGGCGCCCGGATCCTGGTTTCCGTGACCGGAAACCGGCCGCCTGTTCTGCCCGATCCCGTCTGTCTGCTCAGCCGGGAGGAATGGGAGACGGTGATGACCCGTCCGGAGAATCATTCAGCTTATTTTCTCTGTTACTTTATCGGTGAAAATCCTGCCTATTGGGATCGGGTCCGGGAGATTCAGAAGAGGACGGGCCTTTCACCGCTGGTGATCCCGGTGACTGGGGAGGCCTACGGGCAGACAGAGTTCGAACTGCTCGACGGAGCTGGCCCGGAGGAGTTCCTCGGCGCCGTGGACGGTGCGGAAATGATCTGCACGGACAGCTTTCACGGTCTGGTTTTCGGAACCATTTTTGAAAAAAAGGCGGATCTGCTTCGAAGATACCGGGAGGAGGATCCGGAAAGCAAGAACAGCAGGGTTGATCATTTCCTGCGGGAGATTCGCAGGGGCGGCCTGGAATCCATGCGTGCAGAGGGGATCAGCTGGCTGGAGCAGCAGCTGGCAGAATAAACGAAAAGGGCGGTTGTTTCCGCTCTTTTTTTTGCAAAGGAAAAGCCCGCCTGTTCGCACAAACAGGCGGGCCTGACTTTCCCGTTGAGAAACTTACGCTTCCTCAGCAACCCTGATCTTGGGCAGGGCGCGCTGCACGTTACCGCTGCGAAGGCAACGGGTGCACACGTTCATCCGACGGGGGCTGCCGTTCACCATCACACGGACACTCTGCACATTGGGCGCCCAGATCCGATGGCTCTTACGGTTGGAGTGGCTGACGTTGTTGCCGTTCAGCGTCCCCTTCTCGCAAATCTCACAAAACTTACCCATGGAAATCCCCTCCTTATGGAGTGTCACACATCAAGCTCGACGATTTTAACACTTCCGTCAGGAAAATGCAAGCCTTTTTTCAGAAGCTATCCAAAAAGAATCTGCCCGAACCGCGTGACTGGATTCTGCATCCTGCAGCCCAGACGGTATACGGTGATGATTCTTCGGAGCTTGCCCATGCTCTGGGTTTCCAGATAGCATTCCGTGAGGCGGCGGGCTTCGGGAGGAAGCGATTCGCCAAAGGCCTCGCGAAAGGCGCGCGTGTGAGAATAGGTCAGGGCAATCCTTTCTCTGGAAGCCTTCCGCTGGGAGAGGGCCCGCAGACCCCTCTGAAGCAGGGAGGAATGGCTGGCTCCGATGACATTGTGCCCGTGCTGCCGATATCTTGTGAGGGGGATATCCACGAATACCACCTGTCCGAAGGCGGCGGCCGTCAGGGCAATAAACCAGTCATGCATGAACATTTTCTCCGGATTGCCGTGCTGAATGATCAGGCTGGCCAGAGGCCGGTTGAGCAGCATCATACATCCGGTGGCATTATTCTGAACAAGCAGCTGATTGAGATGAACGGCTCCGGGATCCCAGCCCTGCAGGCGGAAAAAACTGGGGACGGTTTCCCTGCCGTCCTGATCGATGATGGAGGCATCAGAATGAACCAGCACCGGCTGACCCGGATGCTTCGATTCGGCCTGACGGCAGGCCTTCAGCAGGGTCTCCACCTTCTCCTTTTCCCAGATATCATCCTGATCGCAGAAGAGCAGATAATCCCCCTCCGACTGGCGGAGCAGGGACAGAAAATTCGCGGCTGCACCAAGGTGTTTTCCCTGCTCAGTGCCGGCGCGAAATCGCCTGTCCCGCTTCCCGTATTCGGAAAGGATTTCAGGCGTTCGGTCTTCGGAGCCGTCATCCTGCCAGAGTACAGCAAAATCGGAAAATGTCTGGGCGGAAAGGGATTCAAGCTGAGGCCGAAGAAAAGCTTCTCCCTTGTACACGGCCAGAAGTATGCTGACGGTCACCAGGTAATCCCCCACTTCAGAAAATATTTGCAGACGGAGCGGATCTGACGCATGCGTCCCCTGAAGGTGCGGGTGTTTTCACGGGCCCAGCGGTGAGTGATCACCATTTCGGGGTGGTATACAATGCTGCCCAGATTCTGCTCCAGAACACGGCGGGACAGATCGCTGTCCTCCTGATACAGGAAAAAGCGCGGATCAAAACCCTGGAGCTTTTGGAAAACCTGTGTCCGGATCAGCAGAAAGCAGCCGGTCGCAAACTCGACGGGCAGGGGAGCACGAATGACCAGATCAGCGAGCGTGAATTCCTCCCTCCAGCGGCGGAAGAGCCTTCCGCGGGACTCCAGCAGACCGGACAGCAGATAATGCACAGAGATTCTCTTTTTGGGAAGAAACTGCTCTGTTCCGTCCTCGTTCATGACGCGCGGGGTCAGAATCGCAATGTTGGGATGAGAATCCATATAGGAAACCATTCTGGAAAGAAGGCCGGGATCAAAGGTCACATCGGGATTCATGATCAGATGATATCTGCTTTCCAGAAAGGGAAGAACCGCGTTGTTGGCCCGGCCGAAGCCCACATTTCCCTTCTGGGGAAGAACCGTCACCCCGGGAAAGGACCACTGCAGCTTATCTGCCGTAAGCTCTTCGGGCGAATTGTCACAGAGAAAGACAGATACTTCGATATTTGAATTCTCCAGGCAGCGAAGCGCATCGGTAACTTCATCCCCGCAGCGGTAAAGAACAATACAGGCTGACAGCGGAGAAGGCATTGAAAAACCTCCTTTCGGAAGAACAGGATGAACCTTTCCAGATCATTCTACCTTCCTGAAATCAGTTTGTCCAGAAAAGAGTGGAAATTTGACGGAGGGAATGATATACTTTATATTGGGTTATGGTATGGACTGTAGCCCGACAAATAATCAACGGAAGAAGGTTTTCAATCTGAGTAGATTTGCGGTGTTTGTAGATCTGGAAAACTGCGGCGCGAGGGTGGAGACGCTGAACAGCATTCTGGAGAAGGTGAAGATCCGCGGGGATATCCTGCTGGGAAAGGTTTATGGATATACGGACAAGTTCAGCGACCTGAAGCCGCTCCTGCTGAGCAACACATTTACAGTGGTTCCCAGTCTTCGCTACGGAATCTCGCAGAAGAACAACGCGGATATTCAGCTGGTCATTGACGCGCTGGAAGTGGCGTATAAAAATGAACTGATCGACAGTTTCTGCATTGTGTCGGGGGACAGCGACTATACTCCGCTGGTCGGCCGGCTGAAGAGCATGGGCAAGTTTGTGCTGGGAATCAGCCGCAGCGAAGCCGCCAGCACGATTTTTATCAATGCCTGCAATGAATTCCAGTTTCTGGAAAGCGTTCGCAAGAGCAAGGTGGAGAAGCCGAGGAGGCAGAAACAGGCTGCGGCCAACGAGGAGCTTGCGGATGAGAGCGAGCTGAACAAGCTGCTGACCACCGTTCTGGAAGAGCATAACGATGAAATGTACGCCAGCGAGCTGAAAGGCGTGCTGCTTCGGCTGCGGCCGGACTTTAACGAGAAGAATTACGGCTGCGCCTCTTTCTTCAAGCTGCTGACCAAGCTGGCCAGACAGTTCGGGGATCTGAAGGTGCTGAATGACAATTACAACGTGACGGTGACTCTTACCAGCGGCGATTCCGGCGAGGCTATTCCGCAGCTGAACAAGGATAACTGGAAGGAAGCCTTCAAGGCTCAGATCCAGGCATACAAGGAAGGCGGATTTGACCGGGTGAATCCCTCCATTCTGAAGGCGGATATCATCACGTCCTATCCGAACTTCAACGAGCGGGCCATCGGATTCAAACGCTTCAGCGATGTCATGAAGCAGCTGGAGAAGGACGGACTGATTGCGATTGAAATGGACGAACAGAAGACTATGCTGATCAAGCTCCTGTAAGAGCGGAGGGCCCAGAATTGAAGTATCTCCGGAGAGGCGTCTGGTATATCGCCGGCAGGCTGTTTCTGATCTGCCTGATTCTTGCGATCGGCATGACGGTTTTTTACTATGCCATGAATTTGACCAATCTGCAGATTATCCTGAAGGACGGCATGGCCGCCAGAGCCAAGGTGATTATGGGTATAGAAAAGGACGATACGGTGCTGGAGCGCTATTTTCAGAAGGCCTGCATCTCTTCCGACGCGGCCCTGACATCGGCTCTGGGCGGAAGCAGCCCTTACGCGGACTACAATGTGCGGGGCATCGATCACCGTCTGACCATGGGATTCTTCTGGACCTGGCCCTGGGACAGCACAGTCCGGCTGACGATTGAGGAGAGTATCCCCAGAATTGACGGACGGGTCAAAGGCACCCGGGCGGACGAGGTGATTGCGCAGAAAGGCGCCGGAGCGCTTTATCCCCCGGAATGGACGAACGCGAAATACCGTGTGGGTCTGATCAGGGAAAACGGACAGTGGAAGATTCGCAGCCTGACCCAGATGAATGAATAAAACGAGGAGTGCGGCTCAGGGAGCCTTGCGCAGGATCTCCTCCGAGGTTTCAGCGCGGGTCCATCCGGTATAGGTGAGCCTGGAGCGTCTGGGCAGCGCATCCGCCGTCTTTCTCCATTGACTGGGTATCACGCCCATGAAACGGAGAAAGTGCCTGTTGAAGCAGCTGAGAGAGGAATAACCGACCTGGCCTGCGACGGATGCAATGTTCTCATCGGTCTCCAGCAGCATGGAACAGCTTCTGTAGATACGGATCTGGTGGAGATAATCCAGGGGGGTTGTTCCCAGCTGTTCCTTGAAGAGCCTGCGGAAATGAGTGGGACTGAGATGGCAGAGAGAGGCCAGCTTTTCCATGGAAAAATCCGCGGCATAGTTTTCGTGCATCCAGCTGAGCGCCGGGAGCAGCAGCGGATTCTCCGAGGGCTGCGCGGCCATGGCGGCCGGCCTGTCCGGCAGGGTTCTGACCATCCGGGTGAACAGCGTCAGCAGCAGCCCCCGGACGCAATCCCGGTATCCTTCCTTCTGCTCCCGCATCTCCCGGATGATTTCACGGAGCAGCGCGGGCGCCCAGGGCGCCTTTTCCTGATGAAGAATCAGACAGCCCGAATGATGAACTGAACGGAGCAGCGAACGCTGCTCCGTATTTTTTTCGAGCAGCTTCTCGAGATCAACAAAGACATAGGACCACATGCTGAAGGAATCGGCCGGCGTGGACCAGGTGGTATGATGTACATCAGCCCCGATCAGCGTCACATCTTCGGCCTGAAAGGAGATTTCCTCCTGATTCAGGAGCATCATGCCCTGCCCGCTGCGACAGAATCCGATCTCGACACAGTTGTGAAAATGAAGATTGACGCTGCGCTGCGGACTGATCCGCCACTCGTCTCCGTCCAGGACCAGGACGGGGAAGTCCGGGGGCAGCTCGTAGCTTCGGTATTCTGAAAGGACCATCTTGGATCTTGGCATAATAATATGAGCCTCCCTCATTAAAAGACATCTCAGGAAGAAGTCCGGCGCTGAATCTTCGCTTTGAAACGGCAGCCGCCGAGGGGAGAAGAACAGGGAAAACCGGAAAGAATAAACAAAAGTCAATGGAGAAATATGATCAGAACCCAGAATGACTAAAGACATAAATATTATATGAGAAATGGGCGAAATGTACAAGCCTCTGAATAAAAACACTTCCGGAACGAACAAAAATGTAAAATCTGGGAGGTAATCGCCGGGTTATTTCCGGGAAAATGGTTGAAATGAGTCAGTTTTTGGTCCTGAGAGCATAGTTTTTTTCCCTGCTGCGGTTTAGAATCATTTCTGAAACTGATGAAAATGTCAATTTCTGAGGGATCGATGGAGGCGCTTATGTCGGACCAGATCAGAAAAGGAGATTTTACTCTTCCCGGCGAGTCCGGGTATGAACAGCTGACCCTGCAGCTGGCGGAAACCTGGGGAGCGGACGTGATCCGGGACAGCGACGGTACCAAGCTTTCTCCCGAGATTGCTCAGGCTGGTTACCGGATTTATTCCACGATTTGCATTATCCGCGAACACAATGCCTTTGCGCTGGCGCATCCGGAGACGCAGCAGCAGTGCTTTCTCCTCTCCGACGCCGTCATGGCCGAAGGCGAACGGATCTCGATTGAGCCTCTGAAAGGTTATTTCTCCGAACAGTTTCAGATCAATGATTCTCCCGAGGCCATGCCCTACTGGGAGGTCAGGGACAGGACGAGCGGTACGGTTGTGGACCGCAGCCAATGGGTCTGGCAGGACGGATGTGTTACAGTGACCGGGTGTGAGCGTTGGCACCGTTATACGGTATCCTTCCTCTGCTGGAGAGTGTGGGAAGAAATCAACATGTATAACCACACAACCAATCACTGGACCAGCGAGCATCTTCGACAGCTGGATCCGAGACATCCTCTTGCCTGGGCTTTTCTGCAGGACTGGCTGGAAAACTGGTGCCTGGAGAATCCGCAGACAAACGTTGTCCGCCTGACCTCGCTTTTCTACAACTTTGTGTGGATCTTCGGCGATGATCCCCGCCGCAGGACCCGTTTCACGGACTGGGGAAGCTATGATTTTACCGTCAGTCCCGCCGCGCTGAAGGCCTTTGAGCAGGAATACGGATATGCACTGACGGCTGAGGATTTCCTGCAGAAGGGGAGACTTCAGGCTACTCACCGTCCCCCGACTCCGGCCAAGAAGGATTATATGGATTTTATTCAGCGCTTTGTCGCTGATAAGGCCAGAGTACTGGTTGAGATTATTCACCGGCACGGCAAGCAGGCCTATGTTTTCTACGATGACAGCTGGGTGGGTATGGAACCCTATGGCCCCTATTTCAGCTCCATTGGGTTTGACGGGCTGATCAAATGTGTTTTTTCCGGCTTCGAATGCCGGCTCTGCGCCGGAGCTGACGTGCCTGTACATGAGCTTCGTTTTCACCCGTATCTTTTCCCGGTGGGCCTTGGAGGTCTTCCCACCTTTATGGAAGGAGGGCATCCTGAAAAGGATGCCATGGATTACTGGCTTCATGTGCGCCGCGCCCTGCTGCGCCAGCCTGTAGATCGGATCGGACTCGGCGGTTATCTCCACCTGACAGAGGGCTTCCCGGCGTTCGTGGATACCATCACGGAAATTGCGGACCAGTTCAGACAGATCAAAGAACTCCACCGGGAAGGATCGCCTGCTGCGCTGCCCATTCGCGTGGCTGTGCTTCATACCTGGGGACGGCTGCGCAGCTGGACCCTCAGCGGACACTTCCACGAGACGGACGGAAATGTACTGATTCATATCAATGAAGCGCTTTCCGGGCTGCCTGTCGAGGTTTGCTTCCTCAGCTTTGAGGATATTCTCTCCGGCGGGCTGAAAGACGTGGATGTTCTGATTAATGCCGGCAGGGCCGGAGACGCATGGAGCGGCGGAACGGCATGGAACCAGCCTGAGCTGATCGCAGAGATCACGCGGTTCGTTTATGAGGGAGGGGCGCTGCTTGGCGTGAATGAACCTTCCGCAGCTCCTGGGGGTGATTCTTTCCTGGCCCTTGCTCCTCTTCTCGGCGTGGATGTGGATGACGGCAGGTATGCCTGCCATATGCCCTGGAGCTTCCAGACCGAAGATCCTTCCTTTGCCGTTTGCAGGGAAACGCTGGCGCTGAAACCGAATGTCAGGCTGACTGCACCGGATGTCACGGTCTGGGCTCAATGCGGCGGAGTGCCGCAGATGACGTTCCGTACCTGCGGAAAGGGGAGGACCGCCTATCTGAGCGGGTTTACCTACAGCCCTGAAGCCGCTGTCATGTTGATGCGCCTGCTGGTTCAGCTGACCGGAATTCGGGAAGAAGGGATTGCCTCCGCGGATTCCATGCTTGCGGAAGCGGCCTGGTTCCCGAAGAACAGGACCCTGGTGGTTCTGAATAACAGCGATCAGGAGCTGAAAACGGAGGTCAATTATCCGGAGGGTAAGGTGACGGTAGAGCTCAAGCCTCTGGAGATGCGATTCATTCGGTAAACTTCTCAAAAAGTGCTTGACGAACAGATGTCGGAAAGATACAATATTTATGCCATTGAATACAAATTCAATCCTGCATACGGAGGAATATCCCAGCATGAAAGAAACTTACAAGCAGACCGCAGATCGTGTTTTGGCGATGCTTCAGCGGGCGGACGGAAACGATCCTTCCCGGGGGCATCTGACCATGAACAACTGGGAATGGCCTACAGGGGTCGCTCTCTACGGCATCTACAAGACATATCAGCAGAGCGGGGATCAGTCCATTCTGGATTATCTGACCGGCTGGTATGACGACATGCTTTCCCGGGAGACGAAGCCGCACAGGAATGTGAATACAGTGGCACCGGTGCTGACCCTTACCTGTCTGTATCAGGAAACAAAAAATGAGAAGTATCTGCCCGTCATTGAAAGCTGGATCGACTGGGTGATGAAGGAAATGCCCAGGACGGACTATGAGGGCCTGCAGCACTGTACGGTCTGGAACAAGCATTATGAACAGCTATGGTGCGATACTCTGTTCATGGTCTGTCTGTTCCTGGCAAAAGCCGGCGTTGCGCTGGAAAGGCCGGAGCTGATCGAGGAATCCGAGTATCAGTTCCTGATGCATATCCGGTATCTGCAGAACAAGGTAAACGGTCTGTTTTATCATGGGTGGACTTTTGACCGCCGCCATAATTTCGCGAACGCTTTCTGGGCCCGGGGAAATGCCTGGTTCACCGCCGCGGCCATCGAGCTGTACGATATTACGAAGCGTGAGAATGCCGCCATGCGCATGATTCATGCCGCCTGGAAGGATCAGGTGCTTGCGCTGTGGAAGTATCAGCGGGTGAACGGGCTGTACACGACGCTGATCGATGTGGAGGAAACCTATTGTGAAACCAGCGCCACCGCGGCGATCGCATACGGTGTTCTGAAGGGTGTTCGGCTTGGATGGCTTCCCAAGGAGCCGTACGCCGCGATGGGCATGCTGTCTGCGGATGCGGTCATTGGGCAGATTGACGAGACCGGCGCTGTCCAGGGTGTTTCCGGCGGTACCGGGATGGGGCACAGCCTGCAGCATTATAAGGACATTATCGTCACGCCCACGGCTTATGGGCAGGGGCTGACCTTCCTGATGCTGACGGAGCTGATGATCCGGGATACGCAGAGAGAATGATTTCGATATCATCCCGGCAGCGCTTTTTGTGAGGAATTCGGGAAATCAAAGGTACTTTCCAGTGTTTTTGATGAAAGGGGTAATGGCAGTGACGACAAAGGCGGTCAACGCTCCGGGACGCAAGGTGGGCTACTGGCGCAAGCTGGGATTGGATCTGGTAAAGAACAAATGGCTTTACATCATGATGATCCCGGGGTTGATTTATTTCCTCCTGTTTAAGTATCTGCCTATGTGGGGCATCATTATTGCTTTTGAGGATTATTCCCCCTTCCTGGGCCCCTTCAAAAGCACGTGGAAGGGTCTGTACTGGTTTCAGCGCTTCTTTGCGACCAGCAAATGGTGGGATTATCTGCAAAACACCCTGATCCTCAGCTTTATGAGCATCGTATTCACTTTTCCGGCGCCCATTATCCTGGCGCTGATGCTCAATGAAATCCGGAGCGTGCCTTACAAGAAGGTGACTCAGACCCTGCTCTATATGCCGCATTTCATCTCCATCGTGATCGTGGTATCCATCACGTATGTTATCTTTGGAACGGACGGCATCATCTACAAACTGACGATGCAGATGCTCGGTCATTCCATAGACTACCTCGGGGATCCGAAAGTTTTCCGGTGGATGATTGTCGGTCAGAGCATCTGGAAGGAGACCGGTTGGGGAACAATCATCTTCCTTGCGGCCCTGACCAATGTGGACACCCAGCTCTATGAAGCAGCGATGATCGACGGCGCCAACCGGGCCCAGCGGCTCTGGCATATCACGCTGCCGGCAATCCGCTCGACGATCGTGCTGATGCTCGTGCTCCGGATGGGCAGCGTCCTGGATACCGGATATGAGCATCTGATTCTGATGTCGAACGCGCTGAACCGTTCCGTTTCCCAGACGCTGGACGTTTTCGTCTATCAAAACGGTATCGTCAACGGTCAGCTCAGCTATACCACGGCGGTGGGTGTCATGAAGAGCGTTGTTTCCGTCATTCTGGTTGTTTCGTCCAATAAGATCGCGCACGCATTGGGCGAAGAAGGCCTGTATTAAGAAGGGGGCGGAAGAAATGGCAAAGAAAAAGATAGATGAAACTACGGTTCAGCTGAACGGAAAAACCCTGACCATTGGCAGCGGCCCGGTCGGCGTCTACCGTACCACGGGCAGTATTGCCTTCGATATTCTCAACTACACGGTGATCGGGCTGGCGGCTTTCACGACGGTGCTGCCGATCCTTTACATCATTTTCAACTCGTTTGCAACGGAACTGGAGCTGCAGACCCGGTCCATGTTCCTGATCCCTCAGACCTGGTCGGTGGATGCGTACCGCTACATTTTCGCTTCCAATAAGCTGATCAGAGCCTTCGGGAATTCTGTGTTCATCACTTTCTTCGGCACGCTGATCAATCTTTTGTTCACTGTGACGATGGCCTATCCCCTGAGCAAGAAATTCCTCCGGGGACGTACCCCCATCCTCAATCTCATCATCATCTCCATGTTCTTCTCCGGCGGTATGATTCCCGGGTTCGTGGTCGTCTCCTCCTGGCTGAAGATGCGCGGCACCTACTGGGCGCTGCTGCTCCCCGGTGCCATCAGCGCCTATAATATGATGATTGTGAAGAATTTCTTCCAGGGAATTCCTGCGGAACTTGAGGAGAGCGCGGCGCTGGACGGATGCAACGATCTGGGTATCCTTGGGAAGATCGTGCTCCCACTGAGCCTTCCCGTGTTGGCCACCTTCGGACTGTTCTACGCCGTCGGACACTGGAACTCCTACTTCTCCGCCATGATTTATCTGACGGATGACAAGATGTATCCTCTGCAGCTGATCCTTCGGAACATCATCGTAACCGCGGAGGCGTCGGCAAGCGACATGAGCCTGATGGATCCAAACTTTGTGGAACCGCCGAAGCAGTCCATCAAAATGGCGGTCATCGTTGTGGCGACCGTACCGATCATGTGCATCTATCCCTTCCTGCAGAAGTATTTCGTGAAGGGCGTGATGGTTGGCGCGCTGAAGGGATAAACCGGTTATTCGCGGCTTTGCCGCATAACAATTTTAAAAAGGAGGCCTTTTCCATGAAGAAGATCGTATCCCTGTTTCTGTGCATGGCATTGCTTCTCTCTGTGATGAGCTTTGCCGCGGCCGAGGAAGACATGACCCTGAACGTGATGCTTCCTGACTTCTATTCTGACTCTGACTTCGTGTCGCTGGAGGACGGCAACCCCGTGCTGCAGAAGATCTATGAAGCCACTGGCGTGAAGCTGAACATCCGCTGGGTGCCGGATTCCGGCTACGGCGAGAATACTACCACTACGCTGGCCGATCCTTCCAACATGCCGGAAGTGATGGTTATGCAGGGCGTCCGTGACGCCATCATGATTTCTTCCGCCCGGGCCGGTGCATTCTGGGATCTGACTGATTTCGTTGCGGACGCGGAGAACTATCCGAACCTGGCCGCCGGCGAGAAGTCCGTCTATGACAACATTGCCATCGACGGCCGGCTGTACGGCATCTACCGCGGCCGTGCCTATGCCCGTGCCGGTATCTACTATCGGAATGACTATGCGGCGCAGGTTGGCTATGAGAACGAGCCCACCAACGTGGAAGAATTCAAGGACATGTGCCTGAAGATGGCCGCCATCGATCCTAACCTGTACGTGTTCAACATGTGCAAGTATGTCGCTGGCACCATCGGCATCATGACCGTCATGAACGGCGCGCCCTTCCAGTACGGTATCAATGCCGAGGGAAAGATCTATCCCGCTTTCGAAGACGAAGCGTTCCAGGAAGGTCTTGACTTCATCCGCGAGCTGTACGCTGCCGGCGGCATTGATCCCAACTTCATGACCATCGAGTCCGGCAACTGGAACGACGCGGAGCGCAGCGATCCGCTGAAGGCTCTCATGCGTCTGGACTGCTTGGACAACGGCTACCGCTATGAGGAGTGGCTGGAGGAAAACAAGGGTGTGGATCCCACGAAGCCCGTGGTCAGCCTGCTTACTGCTCTGCCGGACAAAAACGGCAAGATCCAGATCTGGCCCCAGAATATCGGTGCTTCCGGTGAAATCGTTGTGACCAAGGCTGTTCCTGAAGACAAGCTGCCCAAGGTCATGAAGTTCCTCGACTGGTGCAACAGCGCCGAAGGACAGACCCTGCTGAACTGCGGCGTCGAGAACGAGACCTACTGGATCCACAGCGACGGATTCCGGTATACCTATCCTGAAGGCGAAGCGGAAAATTCCGCTACTTATGCCAACAAGACCAACACCATTCAGCACAGCCTGAATCAGCTGGGCATGAACGTCAACGGAGATCTGACTCCTCCCACCGCGGCGACTCCTCTGCGCGCCGAGTACAGTCAGAACCTGGTTGACAACGCTCAGTATGTGATCGGCAACCCCTGCTACACCTATGACAGCGAGACCAACAACCTGATGGGCGCGTCCCTGAACCAGGAAGTGGAAGACGCTCAGGTGCAGTACATTGCCGGCAAGATCGATCTGGCGGGCCTGCAGGCTGCCTATGCCAACTGGCATGCGCAGGGCGGCGATGATATCCTGGCCGAGTATCAGGCGATCTATGATGCTGCGAAGTAATTCTACGGAGACATAACTAATGGGGCTGCCGAACCCGAAAGGCGACGGCAGCCCCGCTTTATGTACAATGCATACTCTCCTTGGCGTGAACAAGGAGAATTCCGGAGGGGAATATGAACAAAATCTACTGCTGTTTTCCCGGAGGAAAGCACAAGGCGCTGACGATGAGCTACGACGACGGCCGCACCCAGGACCGGCGGCTGGTGGAGATTTTCAACCAGAATGGCATTCGGGGAACGTTCAATCTGAACAGCGGACTGTGGGAAAGAAACGACCGGATTGATCCCGCAGAAATCCCGACCCTGTATGCCGGTCACGAAGTAGCCTGCCATACGGTCACCCATCCAACCATTGCCCGCTGCCCTCTGCCGGAGGTGGCTCGGGAGGTTCTTGACGACAAAGCGTGGCTGGAGCAGAAAACGGGCTATCCTGTAAGAGGACTGGCCTATCCGAACGGATCCCTGAGTGAAGAGATCACGCGCCTTCTTCCGGCCTGCGGCATCCGGTATGCCAGGATTGTGGGCTCCTCCGACAGCTTCGCCCTGCCGGAAAACCCCTACCGCTGGCAGGCGACCTGCCATCATAATCATCGCCTGCTCGAACTGGGAGAAGAGTTCCTGGGCCTCTTCAAAAAACAGTACCTTTATCTGATGTATGTCTGGGGCCACAGCTACGAGTTTGACAACAATAACAACTGGGACGTGATCGAATCCTTCTGCAAAATGATGGGCGGCAAGGAGGATATCTGGTACTGCACCAATATTGAATACATGGACTGCATGGATGCCTTCGGGCGTCTGCAGTTCGCTGCAGATAACAGTTTTGTATATAATCCCAACGCGGCGGACTGCTGGATCTCCGTGAATGACGGTCAGCCTGTCTGTATCCCGGGAGGGAAAACGGTTCGGCTGTCTTAAGGAGGAAGCGATCATATGGTAGTTTATCAGGATCCTGTGACGGGATACGAGATCCGGAGGTATACGGAGGGACCGGAACGCAACGCCAAACTGTATTTTACCTGCGAAAACTTTTCCGCGGACGACCGTTACTTCTTCTTCATGAAGCAACAGCTGAACGACGGTCGGAAAGAACTGTCAGGCGGCTGCTACAGGGCTGAAGCGGACACCGGGATCATAGAGCGTGTGACGGATGATGATTACCGGGGTTTTGCGACGGACCGGGAGAAGAATATCGGATACACCTGCAAAAACGAGACGGAAGTATACGCTGTGGATCTGTCCACGATGGAGATGAAAAAGGTCGGAGACCTTCCGAAGGGCGGGCAGATTACCGGCCACCTGACCGCTGCGAATACCGGACGGATTGCCTGCAGCTATCATCTGGCCAATAAATACTATGGCCTGGTGATTCTGGATCCAGGGAAGGAAGCGGAAGTGGTTTATCAGAGCGACTACCGCCTGGGACATGCCCAGATCTGCCCTGCGGATGAGAATCTGATTTTCTATATTCATGAAACGGAAGGGGACGCCTTCCAGCGGACCTGGATGTTTGATGTCAAGGAGCGGTATGTAAGACCGTATTATGTCGAGCATCCCAGCGAATGGATCACGCACGAGGTGTGGGCCGCCGACGGCACGGAAATGGCGCTGATGAAGCTGGATCCTGCCGGCCCTGTGGACGGGGAAAAGGGGGAAACGCATTCCGGAAATATAATTATCGGGGATAAGGACGGACGTCATTTTGACGTAGTGGCCAGCAGCACTCAGCTTCTGCATCCCTGCTTCAGCCGGGACCACAAATGGCTTTGTGCGGATCGGATCAGTTACCTTGGAACAAGGGTTCAGGAAGGAGTCGTGCTGATTGAACGCGCAACGGGAAAGAGCAGGCTGATCGCTACAACCGGACACTGCAAAACAGGCGCTGATCATCAGCATCCGTCCTTCAACAGGAAAGGAGACCAGATTCTGTTTTCCAATCCGGACGAGAACGGAATAGCCCAGGTCTGCGTGATTGATCTGAAGCAGGTATGGCAGAATTGGTAAACCCGATTTGGCGAAGCACAGCGCTATGATAAACCAATCATCGGAGCATTCATTTGTACAGGAGGCGGCGGGCTTTGGCGCGCTGCCTTTTTCTGAAGAATCCGGGAGGACAGAAGATGAGGATTTATATTTGCGGAGATTCCACCGCATCCGTCTTTGATCCTGAAAAGACGAGAATGGTGAGCTGGGGACAGCTTCTCGGAGATTACCTTCCGGAAGCGGAAATTCATAATCATGCCATGGCCGGGAGAAGCACAAAAACCTTTCTTCAGGAAGGAAGGCTTGATGCACTGAAAGGAGAAATCGGTGCAGGAGATCTCCTTCTGATTCAGTTTGCACATAATGATGAAGGAGAAAAACCAGAAAGACACACGGAACCGGAGGAATTCGGAAGAAACCTTGAAAGGTTTATCCGTTTCGGCCGGGAGTGCGGAGCAGTTCCGATACTGGTGACCCCGATCTGTATCCGCAGCTGGAAGGACGGAAAACTGCAGCCCTCTCATGGTCCCTATCTGGCGGAAATGAGAAAAACTGCACAGAAAGAGAAGACGGAACTGATTGACCTTTATGAAGAAAGCTACCGTATTGTCGCTGAAGCCGGGGAAGAGGAAAGCAAACGCTATTATATGCATACCGGACCAGGAGAAGAACCGGGATACCCTGAAGGTAAGCAGGATGATACCCATACGAGAAGACCGTCCGCGGAAAAATACGCAGCCTATGTGGCCCGAAAGATTCTTGAAAGAAAGAACACCTGAGAAGGACGTTTTTTCCGAAATATGTGAGCGCTTGTCCGATTTGGGAACATAGCACATAAAAAGTCACACGATAAAAATCAAAAAAAGTGCTTGACAGAAGCGAAGAGTTTTGTTATCCTATACAAGCTCGCTCGCGAGGGGGTCCGAAAGGAACCGGCGGGGAGCAGACCGAACCTT
>CACYWL010000021.1 GCA_902778055.1 uncultured Eubacteriales bacterium
CTTCGCGGGGGACAAACCGGCAAACACAGGCCGGTTTATGATCTATAGGTCGATTCGTGATTTATAGACACTTGACAATAAAACAAAAAACGGTACAATAAAAGTGGTAGCGGATAGAAGATAAATTATTCAAGGTGCTACAAGCGATGTGACTTAACAAGCATAATACTTTCGACATAGTCGCCTAATGAATTGTACCAGTATTAAGGTGTATATTAAGCTTTAATGAGTTGCATTATTTCATAAGATATCTAGTTTTAACAGCTATGTTGAGAAAAAAGGAAGGGATATGAGGAATGTAAGTCGACTAGTGGATAGAGCAATAAATGGGCCAGACCAGTTTTATGGAGGATACGGTCGCTTTCACAAGGAGAATAAAACTGCCTTTTGTTGGGCTACTAATGGAAGTGAAACAGCACAGGAAGGAGCGAAGGATGGAACTGAAGGGAAAAATGTGTTATGTAGGCTTTTGGCTTTGTTTGTATACAATGCTGTTTTTTGCGATAGGTTTCGCCGAAGTGGATATTAACAAGTCCAACTTTCCAGATGAAGGGTTTAGAAATTATATCATTGATCTTGGAATAGATTTGAATCATGACAACGTTTTGCAGGATGAAGAAATAGAATCCGTTAAAAATCTGGGTTCGAGTTTGGGATGCGACGGGCAAACAAATAATGTAAATGGTATTGAATACTTCTATGCTTTGGAAGAACTCGAGTTTACCAATATTCCTGTTAGAAGTATGGATTTCAGTTGCTTTCCAAATTTATGTAAGCTTACTATTACTGCTGGTAAAAGATCTCCAGTGATTAATGAATTGGACCTAACAAATAACACAAAACTTGAGCAGATTACAGTACAGAAGATTCCTACAACTAAGATATATCTGCCGAAAACCAATTCGCTTCAAAAGTTAATGCTAGAAGGTTTAGGAATACAAGATATTGATCTGACTAATTCTCCTTGCCTGCGTGAAGTAATTATACAGGATTGCAAATTGAAAGAATTAGATGTGACCCAAAACCCTGAAATATATATTTTGCAATGTGACAACAATAGAATTCAGAACATAAAATTGTCAAATAATAAAAAGCTTGCAGTATTTACTTGTAGCTGTAATTTGCTTCAGAATCTCGATCTTACACAATGTACACAGCTAAAAACGCTTCAGGCTGATAACAACAGAATTCGATTCCTCGATATGCGAAATAGCGGCAGTATTGAGTATATTAGCTATGAGGGAAACGCAGGGATTAGCATCATTCGTGAAACTGAACAGATGAAACTATCGGTTTTCTCTGAAAACGATGCTAAAAGTATTGTGGCTGGGAATACTCTTAGGTTTACTGCTAAATTCGTTTTTCCAGAAACAGTAATGAAAAACGACGCGGTAAAATGGGCAGTAAAAGACTTCACTACAAATTTGATTCCTGACTATGCAAAGATATCAGAGCAGGGCGTTCTTACTGTTAGCAAAAATGTTGAAGAAAGAAAAGAATTGGAGGTTTCTGCGAAATCTGAAGTTTTTGGAACAATTGACAGCGTAAGGCTCACTGTTGTTCCTTCAATCGATAAAATAACTCTTGATCATAGTGAAATAATACTGTATCTTGGGTCTGAAGAACTATATACAGTATCCATGAAAATCGAGCCTGCGGATGCTAGCCTGGACGAGATTATGTGGAAGATGGATAGGCAAAACATTATCGAAATTAAAGATCGGAAGGATGGATCAGCTGTATTAACGCCACTTACACCCGGTAAGGTTAAAGTAACTGTATATGAACCAAAGGGAAAAAAAGCAAACGTAGAAGTAATTGTTAAGGAGCCGGTTACAGGATTGAACCTTATTGTTGAGGATATCGTTTTTCCGGGAGGATCAACAACTATTATTCCAGGAATTTCACCGGATAACGCCTCTGACACAAAACTAAGGTGGTCGTTAGATGTGGATGACAGCATCGCGGTAATCAACAAGACGGGGAGATTGCAAATTAACCCGAGAGCTGAGATTGGAACAATAATCAACGTGACCTGTGAAGCGTTAGGAGCGCCAAGCACTTTAGTTTCTAATCTAAAATTGGAAGTGAGTAATCCACCGAGAAAAGGAATAAGGAAAGTTGAAGAAAAAAAGATACCATATAAAGAATATACATTAATTTCACATGGTTATCTGGAAGATGCTCATATTCGTTTTATTAGCTCGAATTGGGCAGACTCATATGCGGAAATTGAGACACCAACGGGAGAGAAAGAGGCAACACAGAGTATTACAGTGAATTTGATTTCGGGAGATGAAGCTTTGAAGAACTTGGTCTCTGTAATTGATTCAACAAAGATGGTTGTGATACAGCGTTCGGTTAACTCAAACCTTAGAGGAGAAGCATACTTCAGCGTGCGACTGGAGAGCGAGCACTGGTATCGTTTTTTTACTATGAGAGTAAGAGTTGTACCTTTTATGCAAAGTCCATTGGCAAATACTCCAAATGAATTTAAAATACAGATAAAACCAGGGGAATCATTTTCGTTAATGGATTATGAAGACTTGTTTAAGTGCGGGAATGTTGTATATTCTCCTATTATACCTTCAAGTTTTCATGCTGACGGAATAACATATAAAGAAAAAAAGATTAGTGTCAATGGAACTACCATTTGGGGTAATAACCCGCGTACTTTTACGGTAGTTCAGAATGGAATACACAAGATAATGATCGATTTCGAGCCCTTAATCGATGGTTGTCAGACAAATATTATAAGAAGAATGCCATTATTCATAGAAGCGCAAGAGCATGTCGTTATTGGCCCGGAAAGAGTTAGCCGAGGTAAAACTGCACAATATAGTTTCTCTGACGAAAACATTTCTGTTACGTGGAAGGTGGAAGGTGAAGGGGTTCACATAGATCAATCAGGATTGATGACTGTTTCGGAAGATGCCTTTTTACACAGCAAATTCAGGATAATTGCGATACCTGAAAACGGCGATATGGAGATTACACTGAATGGACAGATAGTCAGTGATACTATTTTTTCAGAAGCTCTATTTTCAACTAAGGTTCAGAAAGGTGCGTTTAAAATAGCATTACCGCAGGCAGATCCATCGTTGCTTAGAGAATCACCAGAAGGGAAGCATTATCATAGGTATATAGGCGCTGGGTGGGAATGGAGTTGCATAGAAAGTGAACCCTATGCAACGGGAGAAACTGGAAGTGATTTTCTTTTTAATACAGGTGTAGAATACTATGCTAAAATATATTACGAGGTTTTCAATAGTATAAAATCATTGGAAGATATGGATAGCGCTCGTTCTGCTTATTCAATCATTTTGGGAAAACTAAATGCCGCAGAAAGCCGAGAAATAATGATTAATGAACATCCTGCAATGTTAATTATTCTCAATAATGCAGGAGTTATTCTATATGGAAGGAAAAGCCAATTATTACAAATTACTCTCATGAATCAAAAGGAAGGTGAGGATTTGTTTTTGGGAGACATAGGTAAGGCTTTGCGGAAGTTATATCAGTTTACGATGAACGACCTGATGGAATTAGCCGACCATATAGAATGATCATTCCTTAGACAAGCGGTAGGAAAAGCATACCTTCCTAGCAAACAGAAGTTGTCTGGTGATCGCACTAGGATTTCATAGTGTCGTGTTCAGGAAGGAGGGAACACCATGAAACGCGCCGCCCGATGGATCGTCAGACACCGTCTGCCGCTGACCGCCGTGCTCCTGGACCTGAGCGCGGTCTGCGGCCTTCTGTCCTTTCAGGTTCCGATCAACGCGGACATGACGAAGTATCTCCCGGCGGATTCTGCCATGAAGCAGGGTATGGATGTGATGGAGCGGGAGTTCGGAAGCCTGAGCCTTCCGCCGACTCTCCGGGTGATGATTGAGAATCTGCCGGCGGAGGAGGAGGCCGGGGCCCTGGAGAAACTGAGGGCCTTCTCCGCGGCGGCCTCCGCGGTTCTGAGCGGAAGGAAAAGGGAGGAAGGGACCTCGTATACCCTTTTCACGGTAACCTTGTCCGCCCCCTACAGGACGCCGGAGGCGCTGGAAACGGAGCACGGGATTCCCGGGGCCTTCCCGGGCAGGAGGACCACGGTCCGGAACGACGATGCCAACGGCATGGAAATTCCCCTGTTTATCTATGCCGTCGCCGGGGCGATGCTGCTGGCGGTGCTGTTCACGTTCTGCGCCTCCTGGGCGGAACCCTTCGTGTTTCTCGCGGTGCTCGGCGCGGCCATCCTGATGAACATGGGCACGAACTTGCTCCTGGGCTCGGTCTCGGTGACGACGCATTCCATCAGCGCCATTCTTCAGCTCGTGCTTTCGATGGATTACTCCATCATCCTGATCAACCGTTTCCGGAGAGAGTACGGGACGGAGCGGGACGCGGAAGAGGCCATGGCCCGGGCGCTGGCCGGAGCGTTTCCCTCCATCGCGAGCAGCGGCATGACCACGGTGGTCGGACTGCTGATGCTGGTTTTCATGCGCTTCCGAATCGGGGAGGATCTGGGGCTGGTGCTGGCGAAGGGTGTTTTTCTCAGCATGGTCTGCTGCCTGACCCTGCTGCCGGCGGGGATCCTGTTTGCCCGGAGGGCCATAGAAAGGACAAAGAAGCCCTCGATTCATATCCCGACCCGGGCGCTGGCCAGTTTCGGCTTCCGCGGCCGCCGCGCGGTGGCGGGAGGCTTTGTGCTGCTGTTTTTCGGCGGATGGTATCTGAGCGGCCTGAGCGGGATCTCCTATTCCCTGAATCAGGAGGACCCCATCGCGGAGTTTTTTCCGAAGGAGAACGCGATCGTTCTGCTCTACGGAAACCGGGATGAGGCCGCCGCCGGGAGCATCGCGCAGGCGCTGGAAAAGCAGGACGGCGTGAATTCCGTCCTGAGCTGGAGCACCACCTTCGGCGCGGGACGCAGCGCGGAGGAGATGACGGACTGGCTGGGAAGCGCGCTGGCGGAGGACGGTCCCTTCGCGGGCCTGGCCGGAGGAATGGCGGGCGCGGAGCTTGCCGCCCTCCGGAACGGCCTGAGTCCGGAAACGGTGGAGGCGCTGTACCGCCTTTACGGGGCGGTGAATGGAGGCGGGCCCGTGCAGAGACTTTCCCTTGAGCAGCTTGTTTCCTTTCTCCGCCGTCTGTCCGCCGGCCCGCTGGCGGGCCTCCTGGCAGGTGAAAACGCGGAGGAAGGCCTAGCACAGGCGGAGGAGATGATGGCGCAGGCCAGGTCGATGCTGGTCGGGCCGGAGCATTCGCTGATGATGATCAGCACCTCCCTCCCGGTGGAGGCGGAGGAAACCGGGGCATTTCTGGAGGCTCTGGAGAAGCGCCTCCGGGAAGACCTGACGGAGAAGTACTATCTGATCGGCAACTCGGTCATGAACCGGGAGATGGCGCAGAGCTTCGGGGGCGAGCTGCTGACCATTACCCTGCTGACCGCGGGAGCCATTCTGCTGGTGGTGCTCCTGACCTTCCGAAACCTGGCGCTGCCCGTGATCCTGGTGTCCCTGGTTCAGTGCGGCGTTTTCCTGGCGGTGGCGGCCACCTGGCTGCTGGGGTTCAAAATGTATTTTCTGGCGCTGCTGATCGTGCAGTGCATTCTCATGGGCGCCACGGTGGACTACGGCATCCTGCTTGCGGGGTGCTACCGGGAATGCCGGAAGCGGGAAGGGGTCCGCGAGGCGCTGGCGTCCGCCTGTGCCCAGTCCGTGCACACGGTGCTGACCTCCTCGCTTTTCATGATTTTCGTCACCGGGGCCATCGGCTTCTCCCCCGCGGAACCGACGATTGCCCAGATCTGCCAGAGCATATCCCTCGGCGCCGCTGCGGCGGTGCTGCTGGTGCTTTTCGTGCTGCCGGGGCTGCTGGCCGCCCTGGACCGGTTTGTGATTTCCTCCCGCTCTTCCAACGGTTGACTTTATCTCGATAAAGTGGTAATGTATTAGCGCGGTCAAGAAAGAACCGCAGTAATATGCTGGGAGGAAACCGAAATGAGAAAGATTCTGGCCATGGTGACGGTGCTGGCCCTGATGGTGTGCTGCGGCGCTGCGTCGGCGGACACCTTTATTCAGGGAATTGACCCGGAATACAATCCATTCAGCTATATGGGGGACAACGGGGAATACACCGGCTTTGACGTGGAGATCTGCAAGGCCGCCTGCGAGGTGGCGGGGCTGGACTATCAGGTGTTTGCGGTGAACTGGGACAACAAGCTGGTTCAGCTGGATGCCGGGGAATGCGACGTCATCTGGTCCGGCATGACCATCGCGGATACCATGAAGGAAGCGGGATACGTTATTTCCGCGCCCTACTATGACAGCAGCCAGGTGCTGGTTGTGAGAAAGGACAGCGGCATCGAGACCTCCGCGGACCTGGCGGGAAAGGTTGTGGCCGTGCAGCTGGGAACCTCCGGCGAGGCGCTGCTGAACGGGGATCTGTCCGCGCTGAAGGATACCTTCCAGGAGCTGGTGACCACCGAGAACTTCCTCATGGCCTTTACGGAGCTGGAGGGCGGCGCGGTGGATGCCGTTTTCGTGGATTCGCCTGTGGCCGAAAACTATGTCAGCGGCAAGGACAGCCTGAAGATTCTGGATGAGACGCTGGGCGCCGAGCAGTATGGCCTGGCCTTCCGGGCGGGCGATGAGGAGCTGTGCGCGAAGATTGAAGCGGCGGTGCAGACCCTGGTGGAGAACGGAACCTACGCGGAAATCGCCGCGAAGTATCCGGGCATCGTGAACAATCTGCTTTTCCTGAACGCGAAATGACAGGTAACCGACGGACAGCCCGGAGGAGGAGACTCCTCCGGGCGTTTTCAGCAGAGGGGAACAGAAAATGACTTTGGCGACGATCGTTCTGAAGATGAGCGAGGGGCTGGGCAAAACCTGCGCCATCTTTTTTCTGACACTTGTTTTTTCACTGCCCCTGGGGCTGCTGGTCGCGCTGCTGCGGATGAGCCGAAGAAAGGCCGTGTCCGTCGTGACCCGGGGCGTGATTTCCGTGCTGCGGGGAACGCCGCTGATGCTCCAGCTGCTGGCGGTCACCTACGGGCCCTACTATCTTTTCGGCCTCAGCGTATCCCGGAATAAGCTGATTCCGGTGGTGATCGCCTTTGCGATCAATTATGCCGCCTATTTCGCGGAGATTTACCGCGGCGGCATCGAAAGCATGCCGGTGGGACAGTATGAGGCGGCGCAGGTGCTGGGGTATACGAAGACCCAGACCTTTCTCCGGATTATCCTGCCCCAGGTGATCAAGCGGATCCTGCCCTCCATCACCAACGAGGTGGTCACGCTGGTGAAGGACACCTCCATGGCCTTCACCGTGTCCTATCAGGAGATGTTCACCATCGGCAAGCAGATCGCCAATTCCCAGACCAGCTTTGTGCCCTTCCTGGTGGCAGGCCTGTTCTACTATGTGTTCAATCTGCTGGTGGACTTCGTCATGGGCCGCGCGGAAAAGCGCATGAGCTATTACCGCTGAGAGGAGGGGCGAGGAATGAAAAAGCTGCTGGAGATCAATCACTGCAGAAAAAGCTTCGGGGAGCTCCCGGTGCTGACGGACCTGAGCCTCAGCGTCGAGGAAAGCCAGGTGCTGTCCATTATCGGCCCCAGCGGCAGCGGGAAATCCACGCTGCTGCGCTGCGCGACGCTGCTGGAGACCATGGACGGGGGAGACCTGATCTACGACGGAAAGTATGCCGCGCGGGATCAGGAGGGCCGCGCCGTCTATGCCTCGGGAACGGAGCTGAAGGAAATCCGAAACATGTTCGGACTCGTGTTCCAGAACTTCAACCTCTTTCCGCACTACTCTGTGCTGAAAAACATCATGGAGGCTCCTGTGCTGGTCCAGAAGCGGGACCGGAAGGAGGTGGAGGAAGAAGCCCGGGAGCTGCTGAATCAGATGGGACTGGCCGACCGGGCGGACGCCTATCCGTTCCAGCTTTCCGGCGGCCAGCAGCAGCGGGTCTCCATTGCCCGCGCGCTGGCGATGAACCCGAAGATCCTGTTCTTTGACGAGCCGACCTCGGCGCTGGATCCGGAGCTGACGGGGGAGATTCTGCGGGTGATCCGCTCCCTGGCGGAGAAGAAGATGACGATGGTGATCGTGACCCACGAGATGGCCTTTGCGCGGGATGTGTCCGACTATGTGGTGTTCATGAATGACGGCGCGATCGTGGAGCAGGGAGATCCCCGGGAAGTGATTGATCACCCGACCCAGGAAAGGACGATTCAGTTCCTGCGGAGACTGACGGAAACATGAAAAAGATACGCTATGTTCTGCTGAACCCCACGGGCAATCTGACCGGCCTGGTGCTGGACCCGGTTTCTCCGGAGGACCGGCCGCGGATTACGGAGGCCCTGATGAAGGGCTGCGAGCAGGTGGGCTACCTGCAGCCGGCCGGGCAGTCCGGCGCGGCGGCCCGGCTGCAGATGATGGGAGGAGAATTCTGCGGAAACGCCTCCATGGCCGCTGCCGCGTGGCTGGCGCAGGAGGGGGATTCTGCCGACCAAGGAGAGAGAAACCTGCAGCTGGAGGTGTCCGGAGCAGAGGGAACCGTTCCCTGCCGGGTCCGCCGGGAAAAGGAAGGCTGGCGCGGAACGGTGGAAATGCCCCTGCCCCGGGAGATCCGGTCCGTATCCCTTCAGGGCCGGAAGCTGCAGGCCGTCTTCTTTCCGGGCATGGTTCACCTGATTCCGGAGGGGGAGAGCCTGGAGCGACAGGAGGCGGAGATGTTTCTGCGCGCGGCGGGGGAGACCCTCGGGGAGCCGGCCGCGGGGCTGCTTCAGTGGCGGACGGATCCGCCGCCGGAGAAAGGGCCCGGCGCAGAGACGGACGGACTGCCCGGCGATGCCGGCCGCGGTCCGGAGGAGCTCCGGGGAGAGATGACTCCCCTGGTCTGGGTGCGGGACAGCGGGACCTGCGTCTGGGAAACGGCCTGCGGCAGCGGAACGGCGGCCGTGGCCAGCCTGGAAAGCGCGAAGCGCCGCCGCGGGCTGCGCGTATCCGTGCGCCAGCCGGGGGGGACGCTGCAGGCCCGGACGGAATGGGAGGGAAACCGCATTCAGCGGCTTCTGCTTTCCGGAAGCATCCGGCTGGGAAGGGAGCAGCTGCTGATCCTGCCCTGACCGGCAGAGCGCGGAAGCACTGGCTTTTTTTTGAAAAAACTTGACAGAAAACGGGATTTGGGTATACTTGTACCGCAATACTAACCAAGGAGGTTTTCTGTGATGAACAAGGGTGAACTGGTAGCCGCTCTGGCCGCGAAGACTGAGCTGAGCAAGAAGGATTCTGAGGCTGCGCTGAATGCGCTGGTGGACGTGATCGGTGAGACCATTGCCAAGGGCGAGAAGGTTCAGCTGATCGGTTTCGGCACCTTTGAGCGCAAGGATCGTCCTGCCCGCGTTGCCCGCAATCCGCGGACCGGTGCGGAAGTCAAGATCGCCGCTTCCAAGGCCCCTGCTTTCAAGGCCGGCAAGGCTCTGAAGGACAAGGTCAACAAGTAATCACATTTTGTATGAAGGCCCCGGCTTTGCCGGGGCCTTTCCTGTCGGAAGCCGGGACGGGCAGATCCCGGGGAGGAATACACGGATGCGGAAGCTGATTGTCATTGTGGGAACCAATGCTTCGGGAAAAAGCGGGCTCGGGGTGGAGCTTGCCCGGGAATACGGGGGCGAGATCGTGTCCGCCGATTCCCGGCAGGTCTATGCCGGGATGAATCTCGGCTCCGGAAAAATCACTCCGGAGGAGATGCGGGGGGTGCCCCATCATCTGCTGGACGTCCGCCGCCCGGGGGAGTTTTTTTCCATGGCAGATTTTCAGGCCCTGGCCTATGAGGCGATCGACGGGATCCTGGACAGGGGCCGGCTGCCCTTTCTGGTGGGCGGGACCGGGCTGTACGTGGCTTCCGTGACGGAGGGGTATGTGCTCAGCGAGCAGAAGCCGGACCCGGCGCTGCGGGCCGAGCTGGAGACGCGATCCACCCCGGAGCTGTATGAAATGCTGAGGGCCAGGGTGCCTGAGACGGACGTGGATCCGAAAAACCGGCACCGGGTCATGCGGATGCTGGAAAAGCTGGCCGCGGGGGACGAGGGGCCCGCGCCGCGGCAGCCCCGTTACGAAACGCTGAAGCTGGGCGTGACCTGGCCGCGGGAGGAGCTGAAGCGGCGGATCGACGAACGGCTGGAGCGCAGGCTGAAGGAGGGCATGACCGAGGAGGTCCGGGCCCTGCTGGAGGAAGGCGTTTCGGAGGAATTCCTCGTGAAGCTGGGACTGGAGTACAAGTATCTGACCTGGTATCTGACGGGCCGGATGGAATATGAGCAGATGAAGGAAGAGCTGGGGCAGGCCATCAAGCGGTTTGCCAAAAGGCAGATGACCTGGTTCCGGAAGGATCCGGAGATTGTCTGGCTGGACATGGCGGGAGATCCGGCTGCCCAGGCCAGACCGCTGATCGATGCCTTTTTGCAGGGAAAGGATCAGGAAAACAGGTAATCTCTCCAGGCTGCGACCGTTTTGAAATAGCGGTCGCAGTTCTTGCGCATAAAGGCCTCGATCTCCGGAATATCGTTGGCCCATCCGGCGCCGGCAAAGGGTACGCCTGCCGCCCGGGCCATGTCATAGCCGGGCTTCAGATCGTCCACCACCAGCAGCTGCTCCGGAGGCAGGTTCAGGCTTTCCATGATCCGGTAAAGGGGCCAGGGGCTGGGTTTCCGCTGCTCGGGAGGATACTCCCACCCGTAGACCTGATCCGGCAGGGGCAGGCTGTTTTCCCGGTAATCCCGGAGAATGTATTCCGAGAAGGAATGGCTGACGACGGCGATGAATCCGCCCCGGGACCGGAATTCCGTCAGGATTTCCCGGATGCCCGGATAGGCCCTGGGCACGTGGTGCTTCACATATTCCTTCCAGTAGGCCTCCTCATGATACATCTCCTCCAGCGTCAGCCCGCAGATCTCCGTAAACATCGGGATGACGCCCGGATCAAAATTGTACCGGAAGTACTCCTCCAGCGTGAGATGCACCCCGGGCTGGTATTTTTCCATATATTCCACAAAACAGGGATAGTGAACCGTGGCGGTGGAATTGACCACCGTATCGTCATGATCCAGAACCAGACAGCGATATTTCAGTTCCATCCTGGCCACCGGGCCGGTGCGGCGCCGGCACAGGGAAGACCATGAAAGACCGCCGCAGAATTGGATCTTTCATTTGAATCCGCGGAATCAGGGCGGACGGAGCTATTTGGCGGCGTTGTATTCCTCCAGCACCCGGAGCGCGCGGCCGAAATACCGCTCTTCCTCCTCCCGGGTCAGCTTCATGGCGGACCTCAGAAGATCCGGGATCTTTTTCGGCCGCACCCGGGCGTAGTACTTTGTGGCTCTGATATTTTTCTGCCAGTTGGAGAGCTTCATGTTTTTCCAGCGGGCGATATGCCGGGGAAGAATGGGCTCCAGCCGGCGGAGGACCGCGTCAAAATGCGCCTCCACATTGTCCCAGCGGAAAACGGTCTCCAGCAGCTCAGCCACCCGGTTCAGGAACCTGTCCCTGTACTCCGGAACCTTCAGCAGCGCGTTCAGGGGCTCATGACGGAAGCCCTGAATCTTTCCGCCGACAGGCTTGATGTAGTACTCCAGGGGGGTGCGGTCCAGCCCCCGCCAGCAGGCCTCCACATCGAAGAGCAGCATCCGCCATTTTCCGCCCGGAACCCGGTAGACCCGGACATTGGTAAAATCCACATTTCCCAGGATGATCTCAAAGGCCGCGTGGGTAAAGAGGGAGTCGATATCCAGCCGGTCCTCCACAAAGCGGAGATTCTCAGGATCCGTCAGATCCTGCTTTTTGCAGAAATCGCAGAGCTCCAGCCAGTCGGAATTGTCCCCGTTCTGCAGGAACTGATCCGTTCCCGTCCGGGCGAGAAGATCGATGCGGTCGATATCCGCCTCTTCGGTGACGCCCTCATACTGGGCGATGAAATACTTGTTGATCTTTTCCCGCAGGTTATAGTGGCCGTAGTACTCCCCGTTGATGTAGACCTGAATCACCACATGATCCTGATAGAGCAGATCCTGTCCCTCCGCCAGGGAGCTGGCGACGATATCCCGCAGGCGCGTGGCGTGGGCGTCGGAGTTGGCGGAACGGAGCAGGAGGCTCTTGTAGCTGTCATACTCCCGGGTGGGGAAGGGGTTGAAATAGAACCGGTCCTTCCCCCAGCTCTTCCGGGCGTAGAGGGCGATGCTCTTCTGGGCGTTGACCCGGGCGCTGTGCCCGCTGCAGGTAAAGGTGCCCATCTGGTTGATCTCGCCTTCCCCGTCCTGATTGAAGTACTCGATGTTGATGGGGTATTCCCATCCCTTCGCATAATTGGGAATGGAGCCGGAGCCTTTGGTCAGAATGCCGGTTTTGGAGCTGAAAAGATATTGATCGTCGGAGATCAGGGAAACGATGGGGGTCAGCGGATCGTCATCCACAAAATAGGTGGCGCTGACGGTTTCGGAGGAAACCTCCCTCTCCCGGAAGGCCCGGATCCGAAGCGCGGTGGTTTTCCGAAGCGCGAGGCCGTCGGACGGAAAGATCCGGGACCGGGCGGTCGGAGCGGAGCCGTCCGTCGAATAGCGCAGCACCGCGCCCTCCGGCGCGGAGGCCGAGACGGTGACGCTTTCATGGTAGAAGCCTCCGGGGGTCAGAAGGACGGGAGCCTCCGTCCGCGCCGGAAAAGCCTCCCTGCCGTTCTTCGCGCCGCGGGTCGGGTTTTCGAAAAAGCCGTAGTTCCCACCGCCCCGGGGCAGGCCGTAGCTGACGCACCCGTACTGGGGAGGGAGCTCCAGACGCTGAATCTCCTTTCCCTCCGCGTCGGAAAGGAACAGGGTTTCCCCGCCCGAGGAAATGGCGAAATCCGTATAGAAGGCGCTGCCTTTTCCGGGATCGACGCCCTCATCGCCGGTGCACCAGACCGTCAGGTATTTCCCGGCCTTCAGCCGGGTCCCCTCCGGGAAACGCCATTTCAGAGGATCTTTCTTGCTGTCGCTCAGATGCCAGCCGGAAAGATCCACGGAAGATTTGCCGTCATTGTACAGCTCCACCCAGTCCCAGGCATGTCCGCTTTCAAAGAAACCGTTGGAGGCCATGACCTCGCTGATCAGAATGTCCGCGGAGGCGCAGAGCGGAAGGAGCAGCGCGGCGAGGAAAAAAACGAACCAGCCTCTGATTGCCTTCATTCCAGTTCCCATGCCGGCGCGGCTCCGGCCTCTTCTTTCAGTTCGCCGCAGAATTGAACTTCTTCGAGAGCTTTTCCACCCCGCCTCTTCCGGGCTCCGGGAGCGGAAAAACCACAGCCTATCGGACATAATAATGCCGGGCAATCCATTTGCTCAGGCCGTCCAGACCGGGATAGATGATGCGCTCGCTCATGTTGAGCTGGTCCAGCATGTCCCTCACGCGCCAGCGAAGATGACGGCTGATGATGTATTTGACCGTATGCTCCGTGCGGCGGTTCAGGAAATCCTCGATATCCGTCATCTCCGTCGGCACAATGGAGAAGAAGGAGTACTGATTGATGATCCGGTCATTGGTGCTGGGCGGCTCGATGATGACCATCGCCTGATTGCGCATGTCGCGGTCATACTGATCCAGGGATTCCGTAATCCCGGCCAGCATTTTGATGTTGAAAATCGTGCTCTGGGTCCGGTTCACCGCGGTCTGGTACCGGTCGGGCAGGAGGCTGTACAGCTCCTGCATGTCGATGCGCCAGACCATACAGTCATGCTCCTCCATGGCTTCCAGATTTTCCTCCGTCACCGCGAAATGCAGCCCGACGAGGGGACTCTGGGACCAGTCCAGGAGCCTGGTGGGCAGGCCGTTGTGCTGACCGGTGATCATGCACTGCCAGATGTTCCGGCTGACATTCGGATCCTCCCGGACGGCGTATTTGGCAAAATTCTGAAGGATGGCGGGCTCCAGCGTTTTCTGCAGGTGCTTGCAGTTGCGCCGGAGGCTGGTCACCATCTTGTAGTCCGTGTTCGGCATGCCCCGGTACAGATAGGAGCTCCGGTTCCGGTCGAGATCCGGCCTGTATTCCTGCTCCGTCAGCAGCGGCATCAGGTCCCCGACGCTCTGAATCCTGATTTCCCTGATCATGTGCTTTCCCCGTTTCCCTGGTTGATCGAATCCCATTATAGCTTTTTCCGGCGCAAAACTCAATCCGCGGTCCGGAAAAGGACGGGGCGGCGGAGGAGAAAAGCATTCTCCAGTGTGTAAAAAAGGAATTGTCAGCGCATCAAAGATGTGCTATACTTTAGCCCATGGAATTGATATTCAGCCCAAGGTCCTGTCCGCGCGGGGAAAGTGGCGGCAGGGCGGATTATACCGGGGGTGGCAGCATGCGTCGGACAACAGGTTGGAAGGGAATTCTGATCCAGTGTGTTTCCCTTGCGCTTCTGTTCGTGCTGGCAACGATCTGTATCGCAGATGTGCGCATGCCGGAAAGCGGCTCAAAAACGAAAAAGAACGGCGGCCTGACCATTGATTATTCCCACATGGATGAGGGATATGTGATGGTGAAGAGCGCGAAGGGGAAGAAAAAGCTGAAGGTCCGGGTCAAGATGGGGGATACCACGCTGACCTACGACCTGAACAACAAGGGGGAATTCGAGGTCTTCCCCCTGCAGTACGGAAACGGAAAGTATACCTTCAGCCTCTACAAGAACGTCAGCGGAAAAAAGTATTCGGAGGAAGGAAAAATCTCCCTGACGGCGGATATGCCGGACGAGCTGAGCGCCTTTCTCTATCCGAATCAGTATGTGAACTATGACACGAAAACGGCCGCGGTGAAGGAGGCGGAAAGCCTCTGCGGCGGGATGAATGATCAGAAGCAGATCTATCAGGCCGTGTGCGATTACATGAAGGGCCATTTTGCGTATGACTATATCAAGTCCGTCAGCGTCAAGCCCGGGCAGCTGCCCGATATTGATGACGCGTGGAACAAGCACATGGGCATCTGTCAGGATCTGAGCGCCATCATGGTGGCCATGCTCCGCAGCCAGGGGGTTCCGGCGCGCCTGATGATCGGGACGCTGAATGAATCCACCTATCACGCGTGGGTGACCGCGGTGGTCAACGGGGAGGAGCAGTTCTTTGATCCGACGGCCGCGCTGAATGCGGTCAGCAACGGAAGCTATACCGTGGAGCGCTACTACTGAGAAGAAAGTTCCGTTTTTTTGAATTGTACGGGGGGAGGATCAACGCTATGGCCAAGGAAAAAAACCTGAACAGCGCGGTGCTGACTTCGGAGGAGCTGAGCGTCTTCTGTGATCAGATTGCGCTGATGCTGGAGAGCGGCATGACGCTGAAGGACGGCATCGACATGCTGGCGGAGGACGAGGAAAAGGAAAACGCCAGGGTCAGGCCCTATTCCCTGATGCGGGAGACGATCGAGGAAACCGGCTCCCTGTACATCGCCATGAAGGAGCGGGAGAGCGAGTGGCCGCATTACATGATCGAAATGGTCGGCATCGGTGAGGAAACCGGCCGGCTGGAGGACATCATGCGGAATCTTTCCGCCTACTATCTGCGGGAAGGAAAGATCAGGGACGCGGCCTCCAGCGCGGTTACCTATCCGTTAGTGCTGGGCGTCATGATGGTGGTGATCATCGCGGTGCTGCTCTGGCGCGTCATGCCGGTGTTCCGCCGGGTGCTCGGTTCGCTGGGCGTGGATCCCAACGGGTCTTCCGTGCGGCTGATGAACATCGGCTCCATTGCGGGCTGGATCGTGCTCTGCCTGATCGCGGTGGTGATTGTCGCGGTGGTCGCGGTGGTGATCCTGATGCGCACAAAGCACCGGGACAAGGTGATGGCCTTCCTTCGGAAGCTGCTGCCCCCGGTGCAGAAAATCAGCCACAAGCTGAGCTCTTCCCGGATCGCCGGCATGCTGGGAATGATGCTGAGCGGCGGATTCCCGATTGAAAATGCCATCGACATGGCTGCCAACGCGCTGGATGACGAGCAGTCCATCAGCAAGGTCCGGGAGATCCAGGATTCCATGAACAAGGGCGAGCCCTTTGCGGATGCCATTGCCTCCACCGGACTGTTCACCGATTTCTACAACCGGATTCTGAAGATCGGCGCTGCCTCCGGCCATGAGCCGCAGGTGATGACCAAGATCGCCGAGGTCTATGAGGAGCAGGTGGAGGACGATCTGGCCCGGCTCATCTCTCTGATTGAGCCTGTGCTGGTGGCGCTGCTGAGCATCGTCATCGGAGCGATCCTCCTGAGCATGATGCTGCCGATGGCCGGCGTGATGAGCAGCCTGTAAGGCTGAGGAAAACGGAGGAAAGGAGCGAAAAAATGCGCATAAACAGAAAAGATATCGCAGCGGGCGTCGTTTTTGTCGCTCTGATCGTTGGGTTTGTCCTGCTGGTCAATTCCCTGACCGCCACCTCGGACGGACGGGAATCCCAGCTGGTTTACGACGCAGTCAAAAACGCGGCGCTGACCTGCTACGCGGTCGAGGGAACCTATCCGGAAAGCCTGGAATACCTGCGGGAGCATTACAAGCTGGCCTACAACAAGGAACGGTTTGTCGTCGAGTATGACGCGTTTGCCTCGAACCTGATGCCTACCATCACCGTGAGGGAAAGGGGGGCGAAGGATCTGTGAGCGGGCAGAAAAAGAAGCAGCCGCCCATGCAGATGCAGAACGTCTTTATCTTCCTGCTGCTGGCGGTGTTCGCCGTTTCCGCGATTTTCCTGACCGCGCTGAGCGCCAGGGTCTATCACGATACGGTCGAGACCTCGAACCGGAACAACACGTCCAGGATTCTGGCCTCCGTGATCCGCGGCGCGGTTCAGGGGGATGATTCGGGCATCGTCTCCGTCACGGAGGAGAACGGAATTCCGGTGCTGCTGTTTACCAACGATTATGACGGAGAAATTTACTTCAGGCGGATCTACTGTGCCGGAGGATACCTGCGGGACAGCCTGGCCTCGGAGGAACGCGAGTTCGAGGAGGAGATGGGCGAACCGCTGGTGGAAGCCAGCTCCTTCGAGCCCCGGATTGACGGCCATATGCTTACCGCCAGGGTGACCGCCCCGAACGGGGAGAAAGAGGAAGTATCCGTTTATCTTCGGGCGGGAGGTGCTGCGGAATGAGAAAGAGACACAGCACTGCCAACATCCTGCTGATCGAGCTCGTGCTGGTCATCCTGTTCTTCATGCTCTGCGTGAGCACGATTGTGGAGATGTTCGGCCTGGCGCGGGTGAAGAGCGCTTATGCCAAGGCTGAGAACCGGGCGATGCTGATCGTGGAAAACCTGGAGGAGCGGCTGGCCGGAACGGAGGATGCCGAGGCTGAGCTGGAAAACGCCGGCTTCGTCCGCCAGGAGGACGGCTGGGTGCTTCAGGAGGAAAACTACCGGATCGATGCCGTGCAGACGGAGGAGAAGACCGGCGCCGGCGTGCTCCGAACCGTGACCTTCACCGCTGAACAGAAAACCGGAACCCGGCTGTTTGAGCTGCCGGTTGTCAACTATCTTCCCGGGGAGGTGAGCCCGTGAACAATCGAAAGGTGGCCGTCGGCCCGGGCGCTTCCTCGCTGATTCTGATCGCGGTGGTGCTGTCCCTCAGCGTGCTGACCGTGCTGACCATGATCTCCGCACGGAGCGATGAGGCGATGGCCCTTCGCAGCGTAGAAACGCGCCAGGAGGTCTTCCGGTTGTTTGCCGGAGGAGAGGCCTCCCTTGCGAAGCTGGACGAGGTGCTCGTATCCTGCCTCGGGGAAAAGCCCGCGGACAGAGAAGCCTACCTGGCGGCGGTGAAGGACGGCCTGCCGGACGGCATGAAGATGAAAGAGGATCTGGTTTCCTGGACGGAAAAGGGAGAAAAGAGATCCCTGGAATGCGAGGTTCGGATTCTGGAGCCCGGCTCCGCGCAGAGAACCGTCTGGACGAAGCATAACCTCGGCGCCGGCGAGATCTGGGAGGAAGAAGAGTTCGACGATTTTGACGACTGGGGCGGCGAAGAGGAGACCGAAGAGGAAGCCGAAGAGGAAACGGAAGAGGCCGGAGAAGAACCGGCGGATGAATCCGGGACGGAAACGGACGGGGAGGAAGAATTCAAGTGAAGACGCTGGACGAACTGCTCCGGGAAGCCATGCAGCGGGAGGGCTCCGACGTCTTTATCATTCCCTTTTCGCCGGTTTCCACCAAGGCCAGCGGCAGGATGGTTGCGATTTCGGAGGAGAAGGTAACCCTGCCGGAAGTTCAGGTGCTGATTGACCGGGCCTATGAGCTGGCCAACCGTTCCAAGCAGAATCTGGATCGGGACGGGGATGACGATTTTTCCTTCGCCATCCGGGACGTGAGCCGTTTCCGCTGCAATGTCTACCGGCAAAGAGGCACGCTGGCCGCGGTTTTCCGCGTGGTGGCCTTCGGCCTGCCGGATCCTCAGAAAAGACATATTCCGGATCTGGTGATGAAGCTGGCGGAGCTTCGCAGCGGCATGGTGCTGGTCACCGGCCCCGCGGGCACCGGAAAGAGCACGACCCTTGCCTGTATTCTCGACCGGATCAATTCCACCCGGGGCGGGCATATCATTACGATTGAGGATCCCATCGAATATCTGCATCCGCATAAGATGTGCCTGGTCAGCCAGAGGGAGGTTCCGGAGGACGCCTCCAGCTTTGCCCGGGCGGTCCGGGCGGCGCTCCGCGAGGCGCCGGACGTGGTGATGCTCGGCGAAATGCGGGACATCGAAACGATCTCCACCGCGATTACCGCGGCGGAAACGGGACATCTGCTCTTTTCCACGCTGCACACGCTGGGCGCGGCCAAGACGATCGACCGGGTGATTGACGCTTTCCCCGCCGAACAGCAGAATCAGGTCAGGACCCAGCTGAGCATGGTGCTGAAGGCGGTGGTCTCCCAGAGACTGCTGCAGGGAACGGACGGAAGGCTGTATCCGGTGTTTGAGGTGATGACCGTGAACCCGGCGATTCAGAACCTGATCCGCGAGGGGAAAACGCATCAGATTGACAACGCGATTTCCGGCGCGGGCAGCGAAATGCTTTCCATGGACAGCGAGCTGGCCCGCCTGGCGCGGGAGGAGAAAATCACCAAGGAGATGGCCCGGGCCTACGCGCTGCATCCGGAAACCATGGAGCGGCAGATGCGCTTCGGAACCATGGGCCGGTAAAACGGAAAAAACAACGGGTTCCCCTTCCCCGGAACGGGGAAGGGGAGCTCTTCTGTCAGGACAAAAAAACAGAAAAAGGAGAAGCGGAGCATGCAGTACGGTTACTTTGACGAGAAAGCCAGGGAGTACGTGATCACCAACCCGGATACGCCGGCCCCGTGGGCCAACTATCTCGGATCACCGGCTTACGGCGCCATCATCACGGTGAACGCGGGAGGGTACAGCTTCGTCCGCAGCGGGGCGGCCGGACGGATTCTGAGGTATACCTTCAACCAGTTTGACGAACCCGGAAGATACCTGTATCTGCGGGATGAGGAAACCGGCGATTTCTGGTCCGCGAGCTGGAAGCCGGTGAAGAAGCCTCTGGACAGCTACCATACTGAATGCAGACACGGAACCGCGTATACCGAGTTCATCAGCGAATATGACGGGATCCGCAGCCGGGCCCTGTACTATGTGCCCCTGGGAGCGACCCACGAGGTCTGGAGCCTGGAGATCGAGAACCTTTCCGGGCGGGAGCGCAGGATCAGCGTGTTTGCCTACGCCGAGTTTACAACGGAGAGCTTCTATACCCAGGATCTGGTGAACATGCAGTATACGCAGTTCATCACCCGGACGGAGTTCAAGGGCGACTTCATTCTGCAGCACATCAATGAGTACTGCCACAGAAATCCGGACGGAAGCAACGGCAGCGAGCGGTTCCTGGGCGTGGCGGGAGCGCAGCCGGTCTCCTATACCGGGCGGCGGGAGCAGTTCCTGGGCCGGAGCCGGTTCGACGAGCCGAAGGCGGTCGTGGACGGAAAATGCGACAACAGCCTGAACTACAACGGAAATCCCTGCGGGGCGCTGCAGGTGAGCCTGAAGGTCGGAGCGGGCGAAAGAAAGCATGCGGCCTTCCTGCTCGGGCAGAAAACCGAGGCGGAAGCGAGAGCGCTGCTGGACGGATACAGCGATGCCGCGGCGAAGGTGGCCAGGGAGAAGGAAGAGCTCGTGGCCTACTGGCACGGGGAGCTGGAGAACCTGAAGGTCTGCACGCCGGACGCCCGGTTCAACGCGATGGTCAACACCTGGAACGCGTTCCAGTGCTTCATTACCTTCGTGTGGAGCCGCGCGGCCAGCCTGATCTACTGCGGAGAGCGGAACGGATACGGTTACCGGGACACGGTCCAGGATATCCAGGGAATCATGCATCTGGATCCGGAGCTGGCGCGAAAGCAGCTGACCTTCATGCTCAGCGCCCAGGTACATCATGGCGCCGGCCTGCCGCTGGTGAAATACACCCATAACCCCGGGCATGAGGACACCCCGGAGCAGGAAAGCTATGTAAAGGAAACCGGGCATCCCCACTACCGGGCGGACGACGCCCTGTGGCTTTTCCCGACCGTTTACAAGTACATTGCGGAAACCGGCAACCTGGCCTATCTGGACGAGGAAATCCCCTTCGCGGATCATGACACCGGCACGGTCCGGGAGCATCTGAAGCGGGCGATTGATTTCAGCATGAATCACCTGGGCACCCACGGCATGCCCGCCGGACTCCACGCGGACTGGAACGACTGCCTGCGGCTGGGCGCCACGGGAGAAAGCACCTTCGTGGCCTTCCAGCTGTACTATGCGCTGAACATCATGCAGGCCTTCTGCAGGGAGGAGCCGGAATACACGGCTTATCTGAAGAAGGAAGCGGATAAACTGCTGAAGATCATCAACGAGACCTGCTTTGAGGAGGACCGGTTCATCCGCGGCTATACGGAAGCGGGTCAGATCATCGGCAGCAAGCGGGACAACGAGGCCTCCATGTGGCTGAATCCGCAGAGCTGGGCGGTCATCAGCGGCGGCGCCACGCCGGAGCAGGCGGAGCGGATCATGGAAACCGCTCATGAGAAGCTGAACACGCCCTACGGACTGGAGATCATGAGTCCGGCCTACCGCTTCGAAGCCTTTGACGGCGCGGCCATGATTCTGTTCAATCCGGGAACGAAGGAGAACGGCGGCGTCTTCTGCCAGATTCAGGGCTGGGCCATCCTCGCGGAGGCTCTGCTGGGGCACGGCGGCCGGGCCTTTGAGTACTTTGCGGAAAGCAGCCCTGCCTCCTTCAACGAGGATGCGGACCGCCGGGTGATCGAGCCCTACGTGCACGGCCAGTTCATTGAGGGACATGACAGCCCCTTCGCGGGAAGAAGCCATGTGCACTGGCTGACGGGCACGGCCAGCACGGTGATGGTCGGCTGCGTCGAGGGCATTCTGGGCCTGCGGCCGACACCGGAAGGCATCCTGGTCAGCCCGGCCATTCCCGCGGAATGGGAGGGCTTCACCATGGAGAAGAACTTCCGGGGAAAGAAGCTGAAGATCACCGTGGACAATCAGGCGCATCGGGAAGGAAATCCGAGGAAATACATCCTCAACGGAACGGAGCGCCCGGTGGCGGTCATCCCGGCGGAGGAACTGAAGGACGTCAACGAGCTGACCGTCGTGATGTAAGCGCGGCCAGCCCCGGAAAAGCGGACCCGTTCGCGGGCGCGGCGCAGGCCGCGCCCGCTTTCTTCGGCGGAAGAAGACCGGAAAAGGAGGGGGAGAAGTATGGAAATCAGGGCGATCGCGCATATTGAGAACGATTACACCTCGAAATTCGGCGTACCCAGGCAGAGCGGACTGGTGGAGGAGGTGATCTCCCGGATCGTCTTTGAGCCTGAGTTCCGGGCGGAGGAGGCGCTGCGCGGGATCGAAGACTTCTCCCATCTGTGGCTGATCTGGGGCTTCCATGAGGCCCGGCGGGAGGGCTGGAGCCCGACGGTCCGCCCGCCCAGGCTGGGCGGGAACACCAGAATCGGCGTGTTTGCCACGAGATCCCCCTTTCGGCCGAACGGTCTGGGACTGAGCAGCGTCAGGCTGACGGGCACGGAAAAAACAGGGGACCGGGGCCGGACGCTGCTGGTTGCGGGCGCGGATCTGATGAATGGGACGCCCATCTACGATATCAAGCCCTATCTGGCCTACGCGGACAGCCACCCGGACGCGAGGGGCGGATTCACCGAAAGCCGGGAAAAACGGCGGGTGAGGGTGACGATCCCGGAGACGGAGGCGCACGGGATGAATCCGGAGGAGCTGGCCGCCCTGAAAAAGGTGCTGGAGGAGGATCCGCGCCCGGCCTATCAGGAGGATCCGGATCGGATCTATGCCTTCGAATTCGCCCGCAGAACGGTCCGCTTCCGCGTCCGGGAGGGCGAACTGACCGTCCTGTCGATCGCGAAGGAAGGGAACGCGTGAGCAGAAACCGGGCCTCCGCGGAACGGGGGAAAGGCTGTATTTTATCTGTATTCCCCTTGCCAAAAGAGAAGAAAACGGGGATACTATAGGCCATACCTGCCGGGGCAAGGGTGCTCCGGGCAGAGAGGATAAAGGAGGATTGGAATCATGGATCGCGTATACAATTTTTCCCCGGGGCCATCTCAGCTGGCGCTGCCTGTGCTTGAAAAGGCGCAGAAGGATCTGCTTGCCTACGGAAGCACCGGTATGTCCGTGATGGAAATGAGCCATCGCAGCAAAATGTATACCGATATATATGACCAGACCGTTGCGGATCTGAAGGATCTGATGGCCGTCCCCGAGGACTACGAGGTGGTGTTCCTGCAGGGAGGCGCGACGCAGCAGTTCTCCGCGATTCCGCTGAACCTGATGGTGAACGGAAAGGCGGATTATATTGATTCCGGCAACTTCGCCCACCTGGCGGCGGAGGAGGCGAAGCGCTACGGCGAGGTGCACGTGGTCGCCTCCAGCCGGGAGGACACCTATACCTATGTTCCGGATGTGAAGGCCATCTCCTTTACGGAGGGCGCGGATTACCTGCACATTACCCAGAACAACACGATTTACGGCACCCGCTATGTGGAGCTGCCGGAGAGCGATGCCCCGCTGGTCTGCGACGCGAGCTCCATGATCCTGTCCGAGGAGATGGATGTGAAGAAGTACGGCGTCATCTACGCGGGAGCCCAGAAGAACATCGGCCCGAGCGGCCTGTGCGTGCTGATTGTCCGGAAGGATCTGCTGGGCCGGACGATGGAGATCTGCCCGAAGCTGCTGAACTGGGAGGTTCAGGTGAAGGCGGGGAGCATGTACAACACCCCCAATACCTGGGGAATCTACATCGCCGGGCTGACCTTCCAGTGGCTGAAGGAGCAGGGCGGCGTGAAGGCCATGGAGAAGATCAACATCGAAAAGGCGGCGCTGCTGTATGACTTCCTGGACAACAGCAGGCTGTTCAAGCCGACGGCGCAGCCGAAGTACCGCTCCCGGATGAACGTGACCTTCGTGACCGGGGATCCGGACAAGGACGCGGCCTTCGTCAAGGCGGCCGCCGGCGCCGGACTGGTCAACCTGAAGGGCCACCGGACCGTGGGCGGCATGCGGGCGAGCATCTACAACGCCATGCCGATCGAGGGCGTTCAGAAGCTGGTCGCCTTCATGAAGCAGTTTGAGATGGAAAACGCCTGAGAAAAGCAGGAATGAAAGCGCCCCTCCGCCTCCCGGGAAGGCCTGGCCGAACGGGATCAAGGAGGGGCTTATGAAAGAGGAGAGCGGAAGATGTACAGGATTCAGACACTGAACGCCATTTCGGAGATTATCCATACCCAGCTGAACGATCAGTACGCCGTCAGCAAGGAAGAGACGAATCCGGACGCGATTCTGGTCCGCAGCGCCGCGATGCACGAAACGGAATTCGGGCCGGAGCTGAAGGCGATCGGCCGGGCCGGCGCGGGCGTGAACAATATTCCGATTGACCGGTGCTCGAAGGCCGGAATCGTGGTATTCAACACGCCCGGCGCGAACGCCAACGCCGTGGCCGAGCTGGTGATTGCCGGCCTGCTGATGAGCGGGCGGAACATCGCCGGGGGCATTGCCTGGGCTGGAACGCTGAAGGGACAGGGCGCGGAGGTGGCCAAGCTGGTCGAAAAGGGCAAAAGCCAGTTTGTCGGACCCGAAATGCGCGGCAAAACGCTGGGCGTCATTGGCCTGGGCGCCATCGGCGCGCTGGTGGCCAACGCGGCGAGCCGGGGCCTGGGCATGCATGTGCTGGGCTACGATCCCTTCATTTCGGTGGACAGTGCCTGGAGCCTGAGCACCACGGTTCATCACGCGAAGAGCGCGGAGGAAGTGATCGCGCAGGCCGACTATATCACCTTCCATATTCCGCTGAACGACAAGACCCGCGGCTCCATCAACGCGGAGATGATCAGCCAGATGAAGGACGGCGCGGGGCTGCTGAACTTCAGCCGGGGCGAGCTGGCGGACAGCGCGGCGGTGATCGCGGCGCTGGAAAGCGGCAAGCTGAGCAGCTATGTGACGGATTTCCCGAACGACGAGCTGCTGGGACGGGAAAAGGTGGTCTGCATCCCGCACCTGGGCGCCAGCACGCCGGAGAGCGAGGAAAACTGCGCGAGCATGGCCGCGGCCGAGATCCGGGATTATCTGGAGAACGGCAGCATCCATAACAGCGTCAACTTCCCGGAGCTTCAGCTGGGAAGACCGGAGGCGGCCAGGGTTCTGGTGCTGCATGAAAACATCCCGAATACCATCAGCCAGATTTCCGCCGCGGTGGCGCGGGAAGGCCTGAACATCGAAAATCTGGTCAACAAGAGCAAGAAGGAGATGGCCGCGACGGTGATGGACGTGGCCAAGCTGCCCACCCAGGACGCGCTGGATGCCATTGCCGCGATTCCCGGCGTGGTACGGGTCAGAACCTTCTGACGAAAGAATCGGAAGCAGAAAAAGGAACCCCTCCGGCCGCTGTCGGCCGGAGGGGTTTTCTGCACAGGAAAAGGGCAGGCCCGGCGCGCTGGCGCCGGGCCCCTTTGTTCTGCGTCCCGTCATTCATTTCCGGAAGGGGAGGGGCTTGGCTCCGGCAGCAGCCAGGGCGAAGGGTCATAAACGACATTCTCGCAGAGCCAGCGCCTGCCGTCCGTGACCAGGTGAATCAGGGTGTTGGGATAGTGCGTGTAGGCCACGGGAATGTGCTTATAATCCAGGAAACGGGAGGAATCCCTGATCTCGACAATGCGGGCGGCATTGGTAATGATGACCAGGGAAGGCGATATGGCCCTGAACAGCTCTTCGTTCATGGCCTGCTTGCCGTGGTGGGGATAGCGGAGGATATCCGCCTTCAGGAGCTCCGCGGGAACGGCTTCGACCAGCTGACGCTGGCCGCGCTGCTCCATATCCGCCATGGTGAAATAATCGCAGGCTCCGTAGCTGACCATAAACTGGGCGCTGCGGTTGTTCAGGTCCTCCGATTCGTCGGTCTTCATCCAGGCCAGGAAGGTCACCAGGCCGTCCCCCATGGAAAACAGGCTTTCATCCTCGAAGGAGGTTACCCGGATGCCGTTTCCCCGGCAGTACTCCATGGCGGCGGTCATGTGCACCGTCGCGTCCTCCGGGAAACAGATCAGCAGCTCTTCGACGGGCACGGCCTCATCAATGCTGTACAGCCCGTTCAGATGGTCGTGATGGGGGTGGGTATTGATCAGCCGGTCAATCCTGGTAATCCCGAGATACTTCAGCATGGGAACGATTTCCTCCCGGGCGCGCTCATCTCCGCAGTCCAGCATCCAGACCTGATCCTGATACCTGAAAACGGCGGCATCCTGATCCCGGATGGGAGGAAGCCAGATCTCCAGCAGATCGTCCTCTCCGGAAAAAGAAAAATCCGGCCAGGCATCCGGAAAGCTGATGCGGTCGATGACCTTCGGCGGAGAGGCCTGATCGGCCAGATCGACCGCAACCTGGTGAACCGCGCGGTTCCAGACCTCCTCCAGAGGCCCCGGGGAAGCGGTGACTTCGGCCGGGAATCCGGAGAGCGGCAGGAGCAGGAGAACCGAGAGCAGGGAGAGCAGTTTCTTCACGAATGATCCTTTCTGACTTCAAAAAAACGAAAATTTGCGTTCCGGCCAGAAACCGGTTGACAAGGCGGAATTAACATGATAAAATTTATGATTGCATCAGTATCGTTTCGATGCTGAACTGCATTTTTGTGCTTTGCTATTGTACACACGTTGAAGCCAAAAAGCAAGCGCAAAATGAAGCCGGGCCGGCCCGCGGGGACGGATGGGGGCGCGGAGGAGGCTGAAGGCCTTTCCGCCGCCGGGATTTCCGGGCTCTTCGGATCAGGCTCCGCAGCATCTTACACACTGGGCGGACAGAAATAAGGGGTGATTTGCTTCATGGTACACGAGGTCCAAATGGGGAAGCTTCGGAAGCGCATGAGTTTTTCCCGCATTGATGAGGTTCTGGAGATGCCGAACCTGATCGAGGTTCAGAAAAATTCCTATCAGCGCTTTCTCGATACCGATCTTCGCGAAGTTCTGAACGATGTTTCGCCGATTACGGACTATAACGGCAATCTCGTTCTGGAGTTTGTGGACTACTCACTGGATGAACCCAAAAATTCCGTAGCCCGCTGCCGGGAGCGGGATCTGACCTACGCAGCTCCGCTGAAAATTTTTGTCCGACTGAAGAACCGTGAAACCGGAGAAATCAAGGAATCCGACGTGTTCATGGGCGACTTCCCCCTGATGACCGAACATGGTACCTTCATTATTAATGGCGCGGAACGCGTCATCGTCAGCCAGCTCGTCCGTTCTCCGGGCGTGTATTTTGACGTGACGCTGGACAAGGCCGGCAAGCCGCTTTATTCCTCCCAGATTATCCCCAACCGGGGCGCCTGGCTGGAGTATGAGACGGACTCCAACGATGTGCTGTGGGTCCGGATCGACCGCGCCCGCAAGCTGCCCATCACGGTGATTCTGCGCGCGCTGGGCCTGGGCTCCGACGCGGAGATTCTGGACGCGCTGGGGAACGACAGCCGTCTGCAGGCCACGATCGAGAAGGGCGACAATGCCAAGACCCGCGAAGAGGGCCTGATCGAGATCTACAAGCGGCAAAAGCCGGGTGAACCGGCCTCCCTGGAGAGTGCGACCAATCTGTTCAATTCCCTCTTCTTTGATCCCAAAAGATATGACCTGATGCGGGTGGGCCGGTATAAATACAATAAGAAGCTGGCGCTGGCCACTCGGATTCACAACCATGTGGCGGCCGGGGACATTCTGAATCCGCAGACCGGCGAGGTCATGGTGAAGAAGGGCGAGGCAATTGCCCTGGAGACCGCCTGGGATATCCAGCACGCGGGCGTCAACAGCGTCGAGATCGAATGCAACGGAGAGGTTCGCCGCGTCGTCGGCAACAACTTTGTCGACGCCTCCCGGTATCTGCCCTTTGATCCAAAGGAAGCCGGCATTCTGGAGATGGTTCACTTCCCGACCCTGAAGAGCATCATTGAATCCGTGGAACCGGATCAGCTGTTTGAGGCGGTGAAGGAGAACGTTTCGGCCCTGGTGCCCAAGCATATTATTCCGGACGATATTATTTCCTCCGTCAGCTATATGCTGGGTCTGCCCTACGGCATCGGCACCACGGACGATATCGACCATCTGGGCAACCGCCGCCTGCGCAGCGTGGGCGAGCTGCTGCAGAACCAGATCCGCATCGGCCTGAGCCGTCTGGAGCGCGTCGTGCGCGAGCGGATGAGCATTCAGGATTCCACCGACATGAAGCCGGGCGATCTGATCAATATCCGGCCCGTGAGTGCCGCCATCAAGGAATTCTTCGGATCCTCCCAGCTGAGCCAGTTCATGGATCAGCCGAACCCGCTGGCCGAGCTGACCCACAAGCGCCGTCTGAGCGCCCTGGGCCCCGGCGGTCTGAACCGGGACCGCGCCTCCTTCGAGGTTCGCGACGTGCACTACAGCCATTACGCCCGGATCTGCCCCATCGAGACGCCTGAAGGTCCGAACATCGGCCTGATCGGCAGCCTGGCGACCTATGCGCGGATCAATCAGTACGGCTTCATCGAGGCGCCGTACCGCAAGGTGAACAAGGAAACCTGCAAGGTTACGGACGAGATCGACTACATGACGGCCGACGAGGAGGATCTGTACCGGATCGCGACCGCCAACGAACCCCTGAACCCGGACGGAAGCTTTGTGCATGACCGGATTACCGTCCGTGACCGGGTGGAGATTGTCGAGGTTCCCGTTTCCCAGGTGGATTACATTGACGTAAGTCCGCGCCAGGTGGTTTCCGTGGCCACGGCCATGGTTCCCTTCCTGGAGAGCGATGACGCGACCCGCGCCCTGATGGGCTCCAACATGCAGCGGCAGGCTGTGCCGCTGCTGGTTCCCGAAGCTCCGCTGGTTGCCACAGGCATGGAATACCGCGCCGCCCATGACTCCGGCGTATGCCTCCTGGCCAAGGAGGACGGCGTGATCGAAAAGGTGGACGCGAACAGGATTATCCTCCGGGACAATTTCGGCGAGCGCCACACCTATCTGCTGACCAAGTTCGCCCGCAGCAACCAGAGCACCTGCATCAACCAGCGGCCCATGGTATCCGCGGGCCAGAAGGTGGAGAAGGGCGATCTGCTGGCGGACGGACCTTCCACCGAGAAGGGTGAAATCGGTCTGGGCCGGAACGCCCTGATCGGCTTCATGACCTGGGAAGGCTACAACTACGAGGACGCGGTGCTTCTGAGCGAGAAGCTGGTCAAGGAAGATATCTACACCTCGATCCATATCGAGGAGTTTGAATCCGAAGCCCGGGAAACCAAGCTCGGGCCGGAGGAAATCACGAGGGATATTCCCAATATTTCCGAGGATGCCATCAAGGACCTGGACGAGGGCGGCATCATCCGCATCGGCGCGGAGGTGCATGCCGGCGACATCCTGGTCGGCAAGGTGACGCCGAAGGGCGAAACCGAGCTGACCGCGGAGGAGCGGCTGCTGCGCGCCATCTTCGGCGAGAAGGCCAGGGAGGTCCGGGACACGAGCCTCCGCGTGCCTCACGGCGAGGGCGGCATCGTGGTCGACGTGAAGATCTTCACGCGGGAAAACAAGGATGAGCTGAGCCCCGGCGTCAACGAGATGGTCCGGATTTACATCGCCCAGAAGAGAAAGATCTCCGTGGGCGACAAGATGTCCGGCCGCCACGGAAACAAGGGCGTCGTATCCCGCATTCTGCGCGAGGAGGACATGCCCTTCCTGCCCGACGGAACGCCGCTTCAGATCGTGCTGAACCCCCTGGGCGTGCCGAGCCGCATGAACCTGGGTCAGGTGCTGGAGGTCCATCTGGGCCTGGCCTGCCGGGCGCTGGGATGGCATATCGCCACGCCGGTTTTCGACGGCGCCACCTACGATGAGATCCTGGAGCAGCTGGAGCACGCGGAAGCCAAGATGGCCGCTCCGGAGGACGAAAGCGATCCCCATGTGACCGAGTACCATTTCCACAACGGGCGGCCGCTGCGGCTGAACCTGGATGAGGAAGGGCGCGAGCTGTTCAAGCAGGGCAAGATCCGCGTCCGCGACGGGCGCACGGGCGACTATTTCGAGAACCCCGTCACCGTCGGCATCATGTACTTCCTGAAGCTGCACCATCTGGTCGACGACAAGATGCACGCCCGCTCCACGGGCCCCTACAGCCTCGTTACCCAGCAGCCTCTGGGCGGCAAGGCCCAGTTCGGCGGCCAGCGCTTCGGCGAGATGGAGGTCTGGGCGCTGGAAGCCTACGGCGCCGCGAACACGCTGCAGGAAATCCTGACCGTCAAGAGCGACGATACCGTGGGCCGGGTCAAGACCTACGAGGCCATTATCAAGGGTCAGAACATTCCGACACCCGGAGTGCCGGAGAGCTTCAAGGTGCTGCTGAAGGAAATGCAGGCCCTGAGTCTGGATGTGCGCGTGCTGGACGCGGATCACAACGAGATCGAGATTCCCGAGCTGGATCCGGAGGATATGGCTCCGCCGGCTCAGGTACAGCGCCCCGGCGCCCGTCCCGCAGCCCGTCCCGCGGAGGAACTCCCCGAGGAAGAGGACGAGGAGACCGAGCGCGCGGCGGAGGAAGCCTTCAGCATGTCCGCGGAGGATCTGGATCTTGGCGGAGAGGATCAGGACGAGGACTTCTCGCTGGATGACACCGTTCTGGACGAATCCGAGCTGGAGGATTTCGGGTCCGCGGATCTGTCCGATCTGAAGCTGGACGACGATGAGCTGTAAGGACTCCGGCAAGGCCTTCTATCTGCGCAGTAAATGCGCCTTACGGAAATATGCGACGGCTTTTTCCCGAGGGAGAAAGCGTGACCCTGAAGGGAGAGTGGAACCTTTTGTTTGAGCTTTCCAATCTTGATTCCATCCAGATCGGCATGGCGTCCCCGGAACAGATTCTGGCCTGGTCCCACGGAGAGGTCACCAAGCCCGAGACCATCAACTACCGCACGCTGAAGCCCGAACGGGACGGCCTGTACTGCGAAAGGATTTTCGGGCCCACCAAGGACTGGGAATGCAACTGCGGAAAATACAAGCGCATCAAGTTCAAGGACAAGGACAAGATCTGCGACAAGTGCGGCGTGCAGGTGACCCGGGCCAAGGTTCGCCGGGAACGCATGGGCCATATCGAGCTGGCCGCGCCCGTCAGCCATATCTGGTATTTCAAGGGAATTCCCAGCCGCATGGGCATGCTGCTGGACATCAGCCCGCGGAACCTGGAGAAGGTCCTGTATTTCGCCAACTTCATCGTGCTGGATCCCGGCAACTCCGATGAGACCGGCCTGAAGCAGTACGAGCTGATCAACGACGCCCGGTACCGCGAGGTGGAGAGCCGCTGCGGCAAGGGCTCCTTCGTCGCCAAGATGGGCGCGGAGGCGGTTCAGGACATGCTGAAGGCCCTGGATCTGGACAAGCTGAGCGCGGATCTGAAGGCGGAAATCGCCCAGCTGACCGAAAAGGAAAGAGACCGGGAAACCGAAGGACAGAAGCGGGCCCGGGCGGTAAAGCGCCTGGAGGTCGTGGAATCCTTCCGTACGAGCCACAACAAGCCGGAGTGGATGATCCTGACCATCGTGCCGGTCATTCCGCCGGATCTCCGTCCGCTGATTCAGCTGGACGGCGGCCGCTTTGCCACCTCCGACCTGAACGACCTGTACCGCCGTGTCATCAACCGGAACAACCGGCTGAAGCGGCTGCTGGAGCTCGGCGCGCCGGACATCATTGTGCGGAATGAAAAGCGCATGCTGCAGGAATCCGTGGATGCCCTGATCGACAACGGCCGCCGCGGACGCCCGGTGACGGGCCCCGGCAACCGGGCGCTGAAGAGCCTGAGCGATCTGCTGCGCGGAAAGCAGGGACGCTTCCGCCAGAACCTGCTGGGCAAGCGCGTGGACTATTCCGGCCGTTCCGTAATCGTGGTCGGCCCCGAGCTGAAGCTGTATCAGTGCGGCCTGCCCAAGGAGATGGCCCTGGAGCTGTTCAAGCCCTTCGTCATGGAGCGGCTGGTCAGCCTGAAGATCTGCCACAATGTCAAGAGCGCCAAGCGCGCGGTGGAAAAGGTGCGCCCCGAGGTCTGGGACATCCTGGAGGAAGTGATCCGGGATCATCCGGTGCTGCTGAACCGCGCGCCTACGCTTCACCGCCTCGGCATTCAGGCCTTTGAGCCCATCCTGGTCGAGGGTAAGGCCATCAAGCTGCATCCCCTGGCCTGTACCGCCTTCAACGCGGACTTCGACGGCGACCAGATGGCCGTGCACGTCCCGCTGAGCATGGAGGCGCAGGCGGAGGCCCGCTTCCTGATGCTGGCCCATAACAACATTCTGAAGCCGCAGGACGGCAAGCCCGTGATTTCGCCCTCCCAGGACATGGTCATCGGCTGCTATTACCTGACGATCGTCAACGAGAAGGCCAAGGGAGCCGGGCGGGTTTTCGCCTCCGAGGAGGAAGCCATCATGGCCTATTCCCTCGAGCAGATCACCCTGCAGAGCCCGATCCGGGTCCGGATCGAGCGGAGCTTCGGCGGCGTGACCGAGAAGCGCCTGATCGACACGACCCTCGGCCGCCTGATTTTCAACGACGCGATTCCCCAGAATCTGGGCTTCAAAAAGCGCGAATGCCTGGACGACATGTTCCAGCTGGAGGTGGATGAGCTGGTCGGCAAGAAGCAGCTGAGCTCCATTGTCGACATGTGCTTCCATACCCAGGGCGAACACCGGACGGCGCAGGTGCTGGACAACATCAAGGCGCTGGGGTACAAGTACTCCACCATCGGCGCGATCACGGTTTCCGTGTCCGACATCAAGGTTCCGCCGACCAAGGAGTCCATGCTGGCGGAGGCCGACGAGGAAGTCCGCCGGGTGAACAATATGTTCCGCCGCGGTCTGCTGAGCGAGGACGAGCGTTACCGCCGCGTCATTGACATCTGGCTGAAGTGCACCGCGGATCTGCGCGAGCAGATTCTGCCCAACCTGGACAAATTCAACCCGATCCGCATGATGACCGACTCCGGCGCCCGCGGCTCCAGCCAGCAGGTGGCCCAGCTGGCCGGCATGCGCGGCATCATGGCTTCGCCGACCGGCAAGAGCATTGAGCTGCCTGTCCGCGCGAATTTCCGTGAAGGCCTGACGGTGCTGGAGTTCTTCCTGAGCTCCCATGGCAGCCGGAAATCCCTGGCGGATACCGCGCTGCGTACAGCGGACTCAGGTTATCTGACCCGCCGCCTGGTGGACGTCAGCCAGGAGGTCATCGTCCGCGAGGAGGACTGCTTCGCGGCCCGGAACGAAAAGGTTCGCGGCATCATCGTCAGCGAGCTGATGATCGGCAAGCAGAGCGTCGAGAGCCTGGAGGACCGCCTCCGCGGCCGGACGGCGGCCGAGGACGTGCTGGATCCCGCCACGGGCGAGGTGCTGGTGCATCTGAACGAGCCCATCGACTATAAGAAGGCGAAGGAAATCGTAGCGGCCGGGCTGACCCGGGTGCCGGTCCGCAGCGTGCTGACCTGCAGAACGGAAAACGGCGTGTGCGCCCGCTGCTACGGCGAGAACATGGCCCACGGCGGCAAGGTGGATGTCGGCGAAGTGGTCGGCATCATCGCGGCCCAGGCCATCGGCGAGCCCGGCACACAGCTGACCATGCGTACCTTCCATACCGGCGGTATCGCCGGCGCGGACGACATCACCCAGGGTCTTCCCCGGGTGGAGGAGCTCTTCGAGGCCAGAAAGCCCAAGCGCGATGCCATTCTTTCGGAAATCTCCGGCACGGTATCCATTCAGGAGACCAAGAAAAAGCGCCTGCTGGTGATTACCTCCGATGAGGATCCGAACGAACAGAAGAGCTATCAGATTACCTACGGAAGCCGGCTGAAGGTGGAGGAAGGCAACCATGTGGAGGCCGGTGACGAGCTGACCGAGGGATCCATCAACCCGCATGATCTGCTTCGGATCCTGGGCGTGAAGGCCGTGCAGGAGTATCTGCTGCGCGAGGTGCTCAGCGTGTACCGCCTGCAGGGCGTGGGCGTCAGCGACAAGCACATTGAGATCATCATCCGCCAGATGCTGCGGAAGGTCCGGATCGAGGACGGCGGAGATACCGATCTGCTGCCCGGATCCCTGGTGGACATCTTCCGCTTCGAGGAAGCCAACCAGAAGGCGATTCTCAGCGGCGGGACCCCGGCCATTGCCAAGCGTATTCTGCTGGGCATCACCAAGGCCTCCCTGGCTACGGAAAGCTTCCTGAGCGCCGCCTCCTTCCAGGAGACCACGCGCGTGCTGACGGAAGCGGCGATCCACGGCAAGGTGGATCCGCTGATCGGCCTGAAGGAAAACGTGATTCTGGGCAAGCTGATTCCTGCCGGAACCGGCATGAAGCGGTACAAGGACATTGAGCTGAAGGATTCCTACAGCTTCTGAGAACATGATATCTGAAGGTTTTCCCCTCCCTGGATCCAGGGAGGGGAAAACCATAGAATCCGGAGAGGACGGAGGATCTGAGACATGCGAATTCTGTTTGTAACCAGCGAATGCGCCCCCTTCAGCAAGAGCGGCGGCCTGGCGGATGTGGCCTTCAGCCTGCCCCCGGCCCTGAAAAAGCTGGGGAACGAAATTTCCATCTTCACGCCGCTGTACCGGTGCGTCCGGGAGCGTTTTGAGGATCAGCTCACTTTTGTCTCGGATGTCCGGATTGAGCTGGGCGGAACGGAATACGAATGCGAGCTGCATCGGGGCGACCGGGAAGGGGTGCCCGTCTGGTTCCTGAAATATGATCCCTTCTTCGACCGGCCCAGGCTCTACGGATACGACGATGACAAGCTGCGCTTTGCCATGTTCAGCAAGGCCGTGATCCAGCTGCTGCCGGAGATGGGTCCGCTGCCGCAGATCCTGCACTGCAACGACTGGGAAAGCGCGCTGAGCGTGGTTTATCTGAAAAACGACCAGGTTACGCATCCGGAGCTGAAAAACATCCGAAGCGTCTTCACGATTCACAACATCGCCTACCAGGGTCAGTTCAGCGCCTGGGAGCTGCAGACGACCTTCGCCCTGCCGGAGGGGTGGTACGACGGCGGACTGGGCTTCGAGTACGAGGGACGCCATGATGTGAACCTGATGAAGGGCGCCATGATGATGGCCGACGCGGTGTCGACGGTTTCCCCCACCTATGCCCGGGAGCTTCACCATCACCGGTACGGCATGGGTCTGGAGGGCGTGGCGCACCTCGTGGACAACAAGCTGCAGGGGATTCTGAACGGCATCGACATGAATCACTATGATCCCGGCAGGGATCCGCGCCTTCCGGCCCGCTTCGACGTGAAGCACCTGTCCGGAAAGGCCAAATGCAAGGCGGCGCTGCAGGAGACCTTCGGCCTGGAGAAGGAACCGCATTTTCCGCTCTTCTGCCTGGTGGCCAGGCTGGTGGAGCAGAAGGGCGTCGAGCTGATCAAGGAGCTGCTGCCGAGGCTGATGGATCTGGGATGCCAGGTCATCATCTTCGGCCAGGGGGACCAGGGGTACATCGATCATTTCAGCTGGTGCAAAACCCAGTGGCCCGGACAGTTCGGATTTTCGAGCGATTATACGGAGGACATGGCGGCGCAGGTGTTCGCCGGATCCGACTTCTATCTCATGCCTTCCCGGTTCGAGCCCTGCGGCCTGAGCCAGATGATGGCCATGCGGTACGGAACGGTGCCCATCGTGCACGAGACCGGCGGCCTGAAGGATTCCGTCCGCTCCTACAGCGAGTTTGACGGGGTGGGGGACGGCTTCTCCTTCCCGGAATATACCGCCCAGAGCCTGATGATGAGCATCATGAGCGCGCTGCGGGTTTACTTCTGCGATGAGGAGACCTTCGCGCTGCTGCGGAAAAGATGCATGGAAAAGGACTTCTCCTGGGACCGGAGCGCACAGCAGTACCAGCGGATGTACAGCCGGATTGCCGTGGGAAACGAGACGGAGCAGATCCCCTTCCGGGATGCCTATCTGCAGCTGAAGGACGCCTATGTGAAGCTGGAGAGGGCAAACCGGAAGCTGAACCTGGAGCGCTTCCCGGATCCCTACCACAGGACGATCCAGGTGCATATGACAACCCAGACGGACGGCTTCTTCTTCCTCGTGTTCGACCGGAAGGGAGAGGATTTCACCTTCCAGATCGAGCCCTTTACCTTCCATGACGCGGATGCCTTCATCTCGGTCAGCTTTGAGCATCTGATGGCCATGGCCAGGGGGGAAACCACCTTCGACAGGCTGTATCTGAGCGGCCTGCTGCGGGTTAAGGGAAACCTTTCCAAGGGCGCGGAAATGCGCCAGCTTCTGGGCAGAAGGCCCAAATAATAATACGGCGGCCGCGGTTCATCCGCGGCCGCCGCTTTGATGCTGCGGGAAAAAGCCGGTCCGCCGCAGGCTCCGCGGCGGGGAAGGATTCCTTACAGCGGGCTTCAGAGCTTTCGGCAGCCCGCGCGGAAGACCGCCCGAACGCTGCAGTCCTCCTCCAGAAGCAGAAGATCCGCGTCCCGGCCGGGAAGCAGGGAACCCTTCCGCTCCGCCGCGCCCACGGAGGCGGCCGGGTGGAGCGAGGCGCAGGCGACGGCTTCGAACATCGGCGCACCGGAGTGCTCCCGCCAGTTCCGGACGGCCTCGTTCATCTTCAGGACGCTGCCGGCGATGGTTCCGTCCGCGAGGCGGCAGGCGATGCCCTCGACGAAAATGGGCTGCCCGCCCAGGGTATACTCCCCGTCGCCCAGTCCGCCGGCCCGGGTGCAGTCCGTGATCAGCACCAGATGCTCCCCGACGGTCTTCCGGAGAAGGGAGAATACGCCGGGGTGCACATGGAAGGTGTCCGCAATCAGCTCGCACCAGGCGGAGCCGGTCAGCGCGGCGCCGACCGCGCCGGGGTTCCTGTGGTTCAGCGGCGTCATGGCGTTGAAGGTATGGGTAAAATGATCCGCACCGGCTGAAAGCGCCTTCCGGGCGGTGTCGAAATCCGCGTCCGTATGGCCGACGGAAACGGCCATGACCCGGCTCAGCCTTTCAATGCAGGCGAGCCCGCCGGGCATCTCCGGCGCGACGGTGATCAGCCGGACGAGATCGGAGAAGGGCAGCATGCGGTCCGCGTCCGGGGGAAGAATGGCCGCTTCGGACTGGGCGCCTTTTTTCTTCGGATTGATGAAGGGACCTTCCGCGTGAACCCCGAGAATTTCCGCGCCGGGAAAGGCCGGGGAGAGGGATTCCTCCCGAAGGGCGCGGACGGCTTCAAAGGCGGCCTCCAGCTCGGGCCACGGGACGGTCATGGTGGTGGGCAGGAAGGAGGTTACTCCGTTATGCAGAATTCCTTCCGACATGCGGCGCAGGCCGGGGACGGAGCCGTCCGAGGCATCCTCTCCCAGATAGCCGTGGATATGGACATCGACAAAGCCGGGAGAGATATAACAGCCTTCCGCGTCCAGAACCCGGGCGTCGGAGGGAACCTCGGAGGATATTCCGCGGATTTTTTCATCAAAAAGCAGGGCCTGTCCCCGGACCTCCCGGTCCGGCAGCAGAATCCGGCCGTTCACCAGCGCATTCACCACATCTCGCCTCCCTGAAAAAACAGATATACAATTTGTGGAAAACCATGTTTATGATATCATTCTCCCGGGAAATGAACAAGGGCCGACGGCCTTTTTTTTTCGGCTCCGGAGCGGTGTGTATTTTTTCAGAAAACGTTGACAAGGCAGGGCTCGGGTGCTATGATATCCAAGTTGCCGCATGCTCCCGGGTGGAGTGCGCTCTTTTCAAGGCGCGCTTTTCGGGAAAGGAAAGGAGGCTCACGCTCATGGAAATGTTACGCTCCGCCGCGAAAAGAGTGGTCGGGACGAAGCAGGTGACCCGCGCCCTGAAGGCCGGGACCGTTGCGCGGGCCTACGTGGCCAACGATGCGGACACGTTCATCTTTCAGCAGGTGGTCCGCGCGGCGGAGGAAGCCCGCGTTCCCTGCGTCCGGGTGAACACGATGAAGGAGCTTGGCATGATCAGCGGGGTGGAGGTTCCCGCCGCCGCGGCTGCCGTGCTCAAATAACGCTGCCTTACAGGCCCTGAGGGTTGCGGGGCTTTAAGGATATTTTTCAGGAGGTGCGCAAATGCCCACAATTAATCAGCTTGTCCGCAAGGGACGTGAAAGGGCGACCAAAAAGTCCACCGCTCCGATTCTGCAGGGATGCCCGCAGAAGCGCGGTGTGTGCCTGAGTGTGAAAACTCAGACGCCGAAGAAGCCTAACTCCGCCCTGCGGAAGATCGCGAGAATCCGCCTGACGAACGGTATCGAAGGTACCTGCTACATCCCCGGTATCGGTCACAACCTGCAGGAACACAGCGTTGTGCTGATCCGCGGCGGCCGTGTGCGGGATCTGCCCGGCGTTCGTTACCACATCATCCGCGGTGCTCTGGATACCGCCGGTGTGGCCAAGCGGATGCAGGCTCGTTCCCTGTATGGCGCCAAGCGCCCGAAGAAGTAAGATCTGACGCTGCCGACGCAGCCTGAAACGGTCATGGCCCGCTGCTTCGCGTTCGCGGATCCTTTGGAACAGGGGTCCCCGGAAGCGAGGCAGGAAGCGAGCGTGCCGGCCGGCCTGAACGGGCCGGGATCCCGTGATGCTGACGCGGGATTCCAGGGAGAGGAAGCAAAGAACGCTTACATCAGGAAATGAAATTGAGGAGGGAAACCTATGCCCCGTCGCGGTTTTGTACCGAAACGTGAAGTGCTGCCGGATCCTGTCTACGGGACCACGGTGGTAACCAAACTGATCAACCAAATCATGCTGGATGGCAAGCGCGGAATCGCTCAGTCCATCTGCTATACTGCCTTTGGCACCGTGGCCGAGAAGACCGGCAAGGATGCCAATGAGGTTTTCCAGGCTGCGCTGAACAATGTTGCTCCCCAGCTGGAAGTCAAGGCCCGCCGCGTGGGCGGCGCGACCTATCAGGTCCCGATTGAGATCCGGCCCGAGCGCCGGCAGACCCTGGCCCTTCGCTGGATCGTGGACTTTGCCCGCAAGCGCGGCGAGAAGACCATGGCCGAGCGCCTGGCCGGAGAGCTGATGGACGCCGCCAACAACACCGGCGCGGCTGTCAAGCGCAAAGAGGAAATGCATCGTATGGCCGAGGCGAACAAGGCATTCGCTCACTATCGCTGGTAAGCAAGTCAGTTCATGGGCCTGACCCGGGAGCCTCCCGGGAGATGAAGAACCGTGACCTCTCATCATTGAAAGGAGCTATTGCCTGTTATGCCCAGAAGTCACCCGCTCGAAAGAGTACGCAATATCGGCATCATGGCGCACATTGATGCCGGCAAGACAACCACCACCGAGCGTATCCTTTTCTATACCGGAAAGAATCACCGCATCGGTGAGACCCATGAGGGTACCGCCACCATGGACTGGATGGCGCAGGAACAGGAGCGCGGCATTACGATTACTTCTGCCGCCACGACCTGCTTCTGGCACGATCCTCACGATCCGGAGAACAAGAACAAGCAGTACCGGATCAACATCATTGACACGCCCGGCCACGTGGACTTCACCGTTGAGGTGGAGCGCAGCCTGCGGGTGCTGGACGGCGCGGTAAGCGTCTTCTGTGCCAAGGGCGGCGTGGAGCCCCAGAGCGAAACCGTCTGGAAGCAGGCGGAGACCTATCGGGTGCCCCGCATGGCCTATGTCAACAAGATGGATATCACGGGCGCGAACTTCTTCCGTGTCATCGACATGATGAAGGAGCGCCTGGGCGCCAACGCGGTGCCGATCCAGCTGCCGATCGGGGCGGAAAACACCTTCCGGGGCATCATCGACCTGGTGCGTATGCGTGCCGAGGTCTATTATGACGATCTGGGCGAGGACGTCCGGGACGAGGATATTCCGGCCGAGATGAAGGAACTGGCCGATGAATACCGCGCCAACCTGATCGAAAAGGTAGCCGAAACGGATGATGCCCTGATGGAGAAGTACCTGGAGGGCGAGGAGCTCACCGAGGAAGAAATCCGTGCGGCCATCCGCAAGAGCACGATCGCCTGCACGATGAATCCCGTGCTGTGCGGCACGAGCTACCGCAACAAGGGCGTGCAGCCCCTGCTGGACGCTGTGATCGACTACATGCCCAGCCCGCTGGACATTCCCGCCATCCAGGGCACGGATCCCCACGATCCGGAAAAGACCTTGGAGCGGCATCCCAGCGACTCGGAGCCCTTCTCCGCGCTGGCGTTCAAGATCATGGTGGATCCCTTCGTAGGCAAGCTGGCCTTCTTCCGGGTCTATTCCGGAAAGCTGGAGTCCGGCAACTACGTCATGAACTCCACCAAGCAGAAGCGGGAGCGCATCAGCCGCATCATGCTGATGCACGCCAATCACCGGGAAGAGGTGGACACCATCTATACCGGTGAAATTGCCGGCGCAGTGGGCCTGAAGGATACCACCACCGGCGACACCCTGTGCGATGAGAACAATCAGATCATTCTGGAGAGCATGGTCTTCCCGGATCCCGTGATCGAAGTCGCCATCGAGCCCAAGACCAGGGCCGGTCAGGAAAAGATGACCTACGCCCTGCAGCGGCTGGCGGAAGAGGATCCGACCTTCAAGACCTATACGAACCAGGAGACCGGACAGACCATCATCGCCGGCATGGGCGAGCTTCACCTGGAGATCATTGTGGACCGCCTGCTGCGGGAGTACAAGGTCGAGGCCACGGTGGGCAAGCCCCAGGTTACCTACAAGGAAACCATCCGGAGGCCCGCGAAGGCCGAAGGACGCTACGTCCGGCAGACCGGCGGCCACGGCCAGTACGGTCACTGCTGGATCGAAATCGAACCCCAGGAGCCCGGCAAGGGCTACGAGTTCGAGAGCCGGATCGTCGGCGGCGTGATTCCGAAGGAATTCATTGCCCCCATCGATCAGGGCATTCAGGAAGCCGCCAAGGCCGGCGCCATCGCCGGATACGAAGTGGTCAATTTCAAGGCCGCTGTCACCGACGGTTCCTATCACGATGTGGACTCCTCCGAAATGGCGTACAAGATCGCCGCTTCCATGGCCTTCAAGGAGGCCGTTCAGAAGGCGGATCCCTGCCTGATGGAGCCCATGATGAAGGTGGAGATCATCGTTCCCGACCAGTATCTGGGCGACGTGATGGGCAATGTGTCCAGCCGCCGCGGCCGTGTCGAGGGCACCGAGATGCGCGGCCAGGATCAGATTATCCACGCCTATGTCCCGCTGAGCGAAATGTTCGGCTACACCACAGACCTTCGTTCCCGGACGCAGGGCCGCGGCATGTTCACCATGCAGTTTGACCACTACGAAGAGGTTCCGAAGAGCGTGGCGGAGAAGATCATCGGGAAGCGGAAAGAAGAAAAGTAATCCATCCCTGCATGAGATGAAGGAGTGAAAAAGAAATGGCTAAAGGAAAGTACGAGCGGACTAAACCGCATGTCAACATCGGCACCATCGGCCACGTGGACCACGGCAAGACCACGCTGACCGCCGCGATCACCATGACCCTGGCCACCAAGGGCGAAGCCCAGGCCATGCGG
>CACYWL010000022.1 GCA_902778055.1 uncultured Eubacteriales bacterium
TTTGAATGGACATCAGCAACTTGGCCATCCGTGCGGCGAGAAAACCCACACCGACTCCAAGCATTGAAGAAATCGTTGTCGGAGAGGTATCCGGCACTGTGGATGCCGCGAAGGAAACGGCAAGCATGGTCCGGGATCAACTGCCGGTGCTGCTGACCCGGCTCGCCATGGCAGCCGCGATCATCGTGGCCGGATTTATCATTGTCCGGATTGGCCGTTTTCTGATCCAACACCTGCTGTTCCGCGGAAGAAGGAAAGGAAAGGACGGCGTGCACAAGCGCGGGGAAACCTTCCGTTCCATCGCCAGCAGCATCTTCAGCTACCTGGTGTATTTCATCATGGTCGGCGGCGTACTGTGGATCTTCGGGGTGGATCTTTCCGCCATTCTGACCACGGCAGGCGTCTTCAGCATCGCCATCGGTTTCGGCGCCCAGACGCTGGTGAAGGATATCATCAGCGGCATGTTCATCTGGGGGGAAGGAAATGTCGCGGTAGGTGATCTCGTGACCATCAACGACCTGACGGGCACGGTGGAATCCGTCTCCATCCGAACCACGGTCATGCGGAATTATAATGGGGATGTTTACACCATTCCAAACGGCGACATACGCACCATGACAAATATGAGCCGTGGCTTCCGCCGGGCGATCGTCAGCATTCCCTGCCCCTATGAGGCGGATCAGGCCCGGATTGTGGAAATCCTTCAAGATGAAATGGAGAAGGCCGGGACTGAAATCGAAGGTCTGCAGGACAAGCCGGATATCATGAGCATCTCTGCGTTTGAAAAGCATGCTGTCATGGTCCAGGTGGCGGCGGTCTGCCCGGTAGGAGAGCACTGGCGCGTGGAGCGGGAACTGCGCAGCCGGATCAAGCAGAGATTTGACCGGGAAGGGATCATGATGCCCCATTATTCCGCTCACATTTCGGAAATGGATCCGCCGGAGGAACAGATGCCCCGCAGGCGCATACGGCGTACAGAGAGGCAGGATGACAGCTTTAACGGTCTTTCCGGCCTCTGAGATGAGCCCGCTTCTGTTTCTGCTCATTTCTGTCCCGCCAGCATGATGCAATAAGCATCATCCAATTCGCAGGTCCGCCAGACGTACTTGCTGACATCGTCCGTGATTTCTCCCGCTTTCATCTGTTTCATTTGATTTTTGAACGGATCCTTTCCTCTGCAAGCCTTCTTTTTTCGCTTCCCGAGCTTGCAATCTGGGAAGGATTGTTCTATACTCAGATTGGTTGTACCAGGTGTAAAATCAAATAATTGAGGAGGGATTCATCGATGAAGAAAATGTTAGCCATCCTGCTGTCGGTGCTCATGCTGCTGAGCCTCGCGGTTCCGGCCTCAGCGTCCACGCCCGTGGTGAACGGCCAGATCATCACGCTCAAAACCGGTGCGTCCAATCTGGCCGGCAAGACCGTCATCCTGCACACCAACGATGTGCACGGCGCGCTGGCGGGCTATGCCTACATTCCCCCGCTGAGGGAATTCTACCAGTCGGCCGGAGCGGACGTCATCGTCGTCGACGCGGGCGATTTTACGCAGGGCAATCCCTACGTGAGCCTCTCCAAGGGTCATTCGGCCATCGACCTGATGAACGCCGCGGGCTATGACGTGGTTACCCTGGGAAATCATGAGTTCGATTTCGGCTATGCGCAGCTGATGGCGAACCTCAAGGATGCCAGCTTCAAGGCGATCTGCGCCAACGTGTATCTTAAGGGAACCACCGATCCGATCCTGGAGCCCTCCACGATCATCGAGACGGCTTCCGGTCTGAAGGTTGGCTTCTTCGGCATGGAGACCCCGGAGGCCGCCACCCAGGTCAACCCCGCCCTGATCACAGAGATCGATTTCTCCACCTTTGATAATCTCTATACCGCCGCGCAGACTGCGGTGGACGGTCTTTCCGAAGCGGATGTGGTGATCGGCCTGTGCCACCTGGGCATCGATTCGGAATCCGCAGTCAACGGTTACCGCTCCACGGATCTACTCGAGCATGTGAACGGCGTCGACTTTGTGATCGACGGTCATTCCCACACCACGATGACCGTGGGTGAAAAGGGTGAGCCCATCCAGTCCACCGGCACCCAGTTTGCCACGATCGGCGTGGTCGTTATCGACAACGAGACCAAGACCATTGTGGACAACTATCTGCATCCCGTTTCCTACCTCTCCCAGGATGAAAAGGTCGCGGAAATGGCTGCGGGCATCATGGCTGAAGTGGACGAGGTCTACGGTGCTCCCTTTGCCACCTCTGAAATCGTCCTGAACGGCGAACGGGATCCCGGCAACCGCACCGAAGAGACCAACCTGGGTAATCTGATTACCGATGCGATGGTCTGGAGCGTCACCCATGAGGGCGGCATCGAACAGTTCGAGCCCTCCCACATCGTCGGCATCACCAACGGCGGCGGCATCCGTGCCACGCTCCAGCCCGGTCCCATCTCCATGAAGGACATCAACACCGTGCTGCCCTTTGGCAACACCGTCGCCGTGGTCTATGTGACCGGTGCCGAGCTCCTGGAGGTTCTGGAGGCTTCCACCTTCTGCACGCCCAAGGCCATCGGCGGCTATCCGCAGACCAGCGGCATCAAGTGGACCATCGACACCACGGCGGAATACGATCAGGGCGAGGTATACACCACCATTTCCGGCGGCGAATCCTCCTACTTTGCGCCGGCTTCCATCAAGCGCGTGACCATCGAGTCCATCAACGGCGAGCCCTTCGATCCCGAGGCGACCTACGCGGTTGTCACCAACAACTTCTGCGCGGTGGGCGGCGACACCTACAATGTGTTCAAAAACGCCTATGTCGCGGGTTCCACCTTCGACACCAGTATTCCGATGGATGAGGCTGTCATGCAGTACATCACCAACGCTCTGAACGGCACCATCACCGCGGAGACCTACGGCGAGCCCCAGGGCCGCACGACGCAGATCCGCTGATCACCGGCAGGATGAATCGGGCAGACAAAGCTCCGGGATTCCGCGGGTCGAATGCAGGCATCCGGCTGCTTTTCCGAAAGGATCATGCCCGTCCGCCTGAAAGGGCATGCACGGGATATGCCCTGTGAGAAGTGAATAATCTTCCGAAATGGAGAAGGCCGTCTCACCTGGAGGCGGCCTTTTTCATACATTCCCCGGAATTTCATTGCGTTCACCGGCTGAGAACCGCAGCCGGAAAAGGGCATCCGTATCATTCCGCAAAAAGGACAGGGGCATAGTTGAAAACGTGCTGATAAACCTTCTCATACATATGGGGAGCATCCTTCATCAGCGTATAATGCAGGTTCCCTTCCTTCAGATTTTCACTGAATTCGAAGAGGTCCGTTCTTTGTTTCAGCCCTTCCATCTGAGGCGTCAGGTTCGGATAGGCGATATCTTCATATCCCGTTCCGGCGAAGATCCGGAAATCCTGTTTCCCGTATCCCTTCGATATGGTCTGATCGCAGAGATACCGGACGGTTTTCTCCGTTTCCTTTCCTCCGCCCAGGCCGCCGAACTGCCAGCAGTCCCCGGACAGCGGCATAAAGACCGAAAACAGATCCATGTTCTCCAGAAAGGCAAACCAGGTCGTCACGCCGCCCATGGAAAAGCCTCCGATCGCCCGCTTTTCTCGGGTCGGATCCGTGGAATAGCTGCTGTCCACAGCCGGGATCAGGTCCTTTCTCAGCTCCTGCTGGAACCGGAGCACATGCCCCCGTTCCGCCTCTTCATCCACCCGGCCGGTCCGCACGGGAGTATGGCAGTAAAAGCCGGGGAAAACCGCAATGAACGGTCTGCTGCGGCCTTCCGCGAAGGAAACATCAAGGGCATTTTTGATCATTGTGCTGTCCAGCCAGGCATCCGGGTTTCCCCCTCCGCCGTGGATCAGATACAGCACGGGATATTTCTGTTCCCCGGAATATCCGAAGGGAAGATACACATTCGCGTATTTGGAAACCTCCGCCCCTTCTTCATCCCTCGCTGTATAGCACAGCCGTTCGATGCTTCCTCTCCTGTTCACATCGTGATACTGATGCAGTTCCACGCTTCCGGTCCTCCTTTTTTCTCTTTCTTCGCAAATCTGTCAGCGTTCTGCGGATGACCGCGGACCGCACAGAAGATCATCCTTGATATGCATGGTCGGAATGCCTTCGCGGCAGACGTTCGCAAGGCAACTTTATCATAGCCTCAGCAGAACTTCAATAGCCGGGGACAACCGCCTTTCGGTCCCGGAAGAGCAGATACGGCGCAGCCGTGCTGGAGCTCTGATTGTCAAGCCGAAGCCGGCCTGCCGGTTTCCGTTTTTTCAGACGCCCATGCTTGACGAAACCGGCTGCCGCGTGTAGAATGAACCTGCTCCCATTGAGGGAGCCCGCCTACAGGGAACTTGAGCTCTTTCGGATTATTTGGATCACCTCGGGAGAGGTGTATCCAAATTCCGGAAGAGCTTTTTCTTCTGAGTATGAAGGAGGTTCCCATGTATTCAGATCCTACCGCAAACCGTGCCATTGGTTCCGTTGGCCGCGAATGGCGGCGCATGACCGAAAGCGCCTACCTGTACCGGACCGGACGCCTGCGTCCGGCCGACCGGGCCGCCTTTGACCGGCAGTTCACCGGCATTTATGCCCGGCTGCTGACGGATTCCCTGGAGCTGCTGGAGCAGCAGCTTCCCCGCGAGCTGAAAAGGAAGCTCGGTCTTCTGTAGCCAGCCGGTTTCCGGCACAGACCCCATTGAAAAACGGGATGCCCGGACTGTCCAGGCTCCCGTTTTTTTGTATCTCACGCGTCCCCTTTTTACAGCACCTTGTTCAGAAAATCCTGCGTGCGGGGATTCTGAGGATTCCGGAAGATCTGATCCGGCGTTCCCTCCTCCAGGATCAGACCGTCATCCATAAAGAGCACCCGGTCCGCCACCTCCCGGGCGAAGCCCATCTCATGGGTGACCACGACCATCGTCATCCCTTCCCGGGCCAGCTCCTTCATCACCTCGAGCACCTCCCCGACCATTTCCGGGTCGAGGGCGGATGTCGGCTCGTCGAAAAGCATGATATCCGGCTTCATGCACAGCGCCCGGGCAATCGCCACGCGCTGCTTCTGTCCGCCGGAAAGCTCCCGGGGATAGGCATTGGCCTTCTCCTTCAGCCCGACCCGCGCCAGCATCGTCTCGGCGCGCTCCCTGGCTTCCTCCCTGCTGCACTTTTTCAGATCCACGGGAGCCAGCATCAGGTTCCGCATCACGTTCATATTGTTGAACAGGTTGAAATGCTGAAAAACCATGCCGACCCGTTCCCGCAGGCGGTTCATTTCCTTCTGGGAGTCCGTCACCTCAATCCCGTCCACGGTGATTTTCCCTCCGGACGGCTCCTCCAGCCGGTTCAGGCACCGGAGAAAGGTGGACTTCCCGCTGCCGGAGGGGCCGATCACGACCACCACTTCCCCCTCGTGGATTTCTGCGGAAACATCCTTCAGCACCTGCAGGCTGCCGAAATCCTTTTTCAGGTGTTCCACCCGGATTTTAACGTTGTTTGGATTCATATTTCAGCTTCCTTTCCAGCACCTTGGCCGCCCACTGCAAAAGCAGGATCACAATCAGATACATCACCGCGACGATTCCCCACGTCTGAAAGGACATAAAGGTATTCGCCACGACATTCTTGGCCGTATTGACGAGCTCCGGGAAGCCGATCACCGACAGGATGGAGGTATCCTTCAGCGTAATGATAAACTGGTTGATAATGCTGGGGATCATGGTGCGGATCGCCTGAGGCAGCACGACCCGCTGCATGCTGCGCCAGTAAGGAAGGCCCAGCGACCTGGCCGCTTCCATCTGGCCGACATCCACGGACTGAATGCCGGCGCGGATGATCTCCGCCATATAGGCGCCGCAGTTCAGGGCCAGGCAGATGGATCCCGCCTGAAGCGCCGTCATCGTGACGCCGCCGATTTTCAGAATGCTGTTGCAGAAATACGGCACTCCGAAGAAGATGAAATAGGCCAGCACGATCATCGGAACCCCGCGGATCAGGTTCACAAACAGGAGCGCAAACGCGCGGCAGAAGCGATTCTTCACCACGCTCATCATACCCACAATCAGACCGATGATGCAGGCAAAGAAAAGGCCGTACAGCGCCAGCAGCAGCGTCTGCCCCATGGCCGTAAGCAGCAGCATGCCGTATCTGCCCAGAATATCAATCAAACCATTCGCCCCTTTCGGAAGCTGATTTCCGGATTCTCAATAAAAAGAGGGAGGGCTGCATGCAACGCCTCCCTCGAAAAACCTCGGTGTCTGGATCAGTCGCTCAGGTATTTCGCGAGGATCTCATCGTATTTGCCGTTCTCCCGGATGTTCTTCAGGCCGGCATTGAACTTGTCCACCAGCTCCTGCTTCGCGGGGTCAAAGATCGCCAGGCCGTAGTCCGCGCCCTCGTTCTCCGTGCCGGGAACCAGCTGGAGCGGGATGTTGTTGGACTTGATATAATCCGCCATGATGGGGGTATCGTCGAAGCATCCGGCGCACTGCCCGCTGATGACCGCCTGATAGATGTCGGGAGAGCTCTCGAAGGTCATGACGGTGAATCCGTAGGTCCCCGCGAGGCTTTCCGCGTAACGGTTGCTCTCCGTGCCGGTCTTGACGGCCACGGACTTCCCGTTCAGCCCCTCAAATCCGGCGATATCGGAGCCCTTCGCCACAGCCATGGACTGGGTCGCGTTATAGTATCCGTCGGAGAAAATCCATCCGTTGGCCTTCCGCTCCTCGGTGATGGAAGCGCCGGCGATCATGCCGTCCTTCTGTCCCGCCTGGCAGGCCGCAATGGATGCATCCCAGCCCAGCGGCTCAATGGTATAGGTAAAGCCCTGATCCTCCGCGACCGCGGCGAGAATATCCACGTCGATCCCCACGAGCGTGCCCGTCTCATCCGTATATTCAAAGGGACGGAAGGCCGTATCGGTTCCCAGCGCGAAATCCGCACCTTCAGCGACCGCGCCGCAGCACCCCAGCATCAGGGCCGCGAGCAGGATTGCAAGCATCTTTTTCATCTGTTTTTTCCTCCTTCTGATCATCATTTTCAGCCGGAGCCGGCCGCCCCCGGCCGGCTCCCGAGTCTGTGGTACATTATAGAAGAATGAAAAAAAGCATGTCAACGCAGAGGGGCTGCCGAAAAGGGATTCCTTCTGTTTTTCCGATGTTTTTCCTCCACGCCGGATAGTAAAAATGTATTCAGGCGCACTGCCTCATTCGGGAAGCAGCGGGTGAAGGAAAAGAGGGCCGTCTCTCTCCGCATCCTGTTCCGGGCCGCGTCAGGCTGTTCAGTCTCCTTAAGGCCGTATGAGCGTCAGCCGATCCAGAACGCTGTGGATCCCGCACTCCTCCAGGAAGCGCAGGCTGGCTTCGATCTCCTTCGGATCGGCCACCCGGCCGGGGTCATGGGCATCGCAGCCCAGAATCACCTCATTGCCCACCTCCGCGACGATCTGAAAGAAGGCCCGGCACGGATAGTGCCTGCCCGTGGCAAAGCCCAGCATGTTCATTTCCAGGGGAATGTGCAGCTCCTTCGCCCGGAGGCAGAGCTTCTCATACCATTTGCGGTAGATCCTTGCTTCCCCCGTAAAACGGAGAATGTCCGGATGCGCGAAGCAGCTGTATTTGCCTGTTTCCAGCGCCTCCATCGTCTGCCTGACGTACCTTTCCAGCCGGGCTTCATCGTCCGTGGGATGCGGACAGGCAGGCTCCCCGTCGCTCTCATTGCCGGTAAAATGCTGTCCCAGAATCAGATAATCCAGCTGAAAAGGCCGGATCAGATCCAGCAGCCGGTCAAAATATTTCGGATAGTATTCCGCCTCCAGACCGATGGCGATTTCGATTTTCCCCGCGTATTCCCGTCTGAGGTTCTGCAGGGTCGTCACGTAGTCCTCCAGCTGATCCGGAAGCATCCGGAAGCCGGAAACATACCCGCCGTCAAACACCTGGGGAGAATGGTCGGAGAAGCCCAGCGTCCGAACCTTCCGGGCGATCGCCTGTTCAATATATTCCCTCTCCGTCCCTTCCGCGTGGTTGCAGCGGACGGTGTGGGTGTGATAGTTGGCCTGCATCATTCGTGTAAACTCTTCCATGAGAATACCCTCCTTTTTCCCGCCCGCAAAGTTACCAGAAGCAGGGACGAAATGTCAAGAACAGCCGAAGAACAAAGTTCTCCCCTCCCTGCCGGATCGGAGACTTCATCGGAGAGCTCCGAAAGCGCGGCATGCAGCACGGGGGAGCGGAAATCACCGCTCCCCCGTTTTTCTTTACGGAATCTGCCGGTCCCTGTGCTTCTCCCGGTAGTGATGCGGGCTCATCCCCGTTCTCTTCCGGAACCATCGGCAGAAATAGTTGTCCGTGGCAAAGCCCATTTCCCGCGAAATCTCCAGCACCGTCAGCCGGCTCCCGGTCAGCAGGCTCTCCGCCTTCTCCTGACGGGTGCGGTTGATGAAATCCCCGACGGTCATGCCGGTCGTCTCCTTGAACATCCGGCTCAGATAGGCCGGATGGAAGTGGGAGAGCTCCGCCAGCCGGTCCAGGGACAGGTTTTCGTTCAGATGCGTCCGGATATACTCCTGCAGGGATCGGATCAGACCCCGGCTCTCCTCCCCGCCTGCGCCGGTGTTTTCCTCCCCGGCCTTTTTCCCTGCCGGATCTTCTTCCCCGCTTCCGCCTTTTTCCTCCGCGGCGCCGGCGGCACTCCGCCCCGCGGCTTCGGCCTGCGCCAGCGCCCGCTCGACCGTACTGATCACCACGTCGTCCCCCTCGCCCTTGAGAATATAGGCATAGGCATGCTGCTCCAGCGCCGTGCGCGCGTATTCAAAATCGGAATACCCGGTCAGATAGACCGCGAGGCAGGCCGGATACTTCTCCTGGACAGCCCGCTGGAGCTCGAGGCCGGACATGTTCGGCATGTTGATGTCCGTCAGCAGCACATCCACCGGCACCTCCTCCGCAGCCTGCAGGGCTCCCGCGGCCGAATAACGGCACAGTACGTTCAGCCGCCCCTCGAAGGCCTTTGCGAGCATATCCCGCAGCCCGTCGGCAATCAGCATCTCGTCATCCACAATCAGCAGCGTCCGCATGCTTCTCCCCCTTCCGGATAAAGGTCAGCACCGCCGTCAGCCCGCTGTTCACGCAGCGGAGCTCCAGCGCGTTTCCGATGTTCTCGTACAGCTTCAGCCGGCGGTACAGATTGCACAGGGCGCTGGAATCCGGACTGTCCGGATCCGTCACGTGCGCCCAGAGGTTCCGCACGCTCTCCTCCGTCATTTTGCCGCTGTTGTCGGACACGATCACCCGGAAGAGCGATTCCTCCACCTCGTAGCCGAGGCTGACCAGTCCGTCCTTCTCCAGATCCCGCACCCCGTGCTGGAAGGCGTTTTCGACAATGGGCTGAATGATCAGGGAGGGAATCATTTCCCCGGCGATCTCTTCCGGCAGCTCGCCGATCGAGACCCTGATCCGCGGCTCAAACCGGATTCGCTGGATTTCCAGATAATTGGTCACATGACGGATCTCATCCCGCAGCGGAACAATCTGCTCCGGCATCTTGGTGATGTAGCGGTAATAGTTGCTCAGGTTCAGGCTGAGCCGCGCAATGCTCTGGTTGCCCTCGCTCTGCGCAATCCGGTAGATCATGTACAGCGTATTGTAAAGGAAATGGGGATCGATCTGCATCTGCAGCTGCTTGAGCTCCGCCTTCTGTACCCGGTATTTTTCCTCATACAGCTGCGCGGCCAGCTCCTCAATATGGTCGATCATATGGTTGAACTGGACATAAAGATCGTCGTCATAGTCCGAAAGGCCGGAGGAGTCAATCCGGTATCGGGTATCCTGCTCCACACTTTTCATCGAGCGGACCAGCTGATTGATCGGCCGAAGAATCTGCCGGCGGTAGAACAGCAGATAGGCGGCCAGCAGGATCAGCGCGAGCGCGGACAGCGCCCACAGCATGATGCGGTATGTCACAAAGGGTGCCATGGCCTCGTCGATCATCGTATATCCCGCCAGCTTCAGCGTTCCGAAGACCGGACCGGTCTCCGCGCTCAGGCGGTCTCTGTCCTCCCGGCCGGCACGGTATAGCTCCGCGCCGCTTCCGCAGGCGGCCAGCACCGTTCCGTCCTCCCGCACGAGCGCCATGTCCCGTGTCTGATCGTTGGAAAGCCGCTCCAGGGCCGCGGACAGCGCCTCCGGAGAGATGGAGAACGCAATCAGGAACATCGGCTGAATACCATCGTACCGGGGCAGGAGCAGCCAGATCCGCCCGTTCCATTCCGTCACGGTCACCCGGCCCCGCTCCGTCCGGGGCATCAGCGCCTGTAGGACCGTTTCATCCAGGTCGAGATACTGGGTCTGCTCCGTGGTAATCGTCTTTCCCAGGGAAGGAAACATAATCAGGACGGAGTCCAGCAGGGAGGAGGATCGCTTGAAGTGATACTCCTGAGCCGCGAGGGTGCGGACATAGGACAGGCGTTCCCAGTCCGTCAGGATCTCATGGGAAATCGCAAAGCGCAGCAGCTGCCGGTCAGAGAGCATCTCCAGCATGAGGAACTTCAGCCGGTCCGCCTCCTGGTTCAGCTGATCCGCCGCGTACTCCGCGTGCGTCTCCAGGGCGGAGCGCATGTCGTTCCGGACATTCCGGATTCCGATCTGGTTGATCGTCATCCCCAGAAGATAAAACACCAGCACCGCCGCCAGCGTGATCAGCAGCATGCGCAGAAATACGGTTCTCTTCAGGCTCAGAGGCCGGGCCTTCGTCAGGGCGGTCCGCACCCCTTCTCTGGTTTTTCCCCGCAAAAAGCGTCCCCCATTTCTCGTTGCGTTCAGTCAAAAAAACCGGTATGAATGCTGTTATTCATACCGGAATTTTATCTCACCGGGATTGTTTTGGCAAGCCTTATCCCTTGACGCTGCCGAGCACCATTCCCTTGACGAAATATCTCTGCAGGAAGGGGTAGACCAGCAGGATCGGCAGGGAGGCCAGGAAGATCTGGGCGCACTTCGCCGTCTTGTCCGACACGACGACCAGCGCCTGCCAGTCGTTGGCGCCCATGTTGGTCAGTTTCATGTCGATCACGATCGTGCGCAGGTAGCTCTGCAGCGGATACTGGTCCGGAGAGGAGCTGTACAGGATGCCGTTGAACCACTCGTTCCAGTGATACACGGTCGACAGCAGCGCCACCGTGGCCAGCGCCGCGGTGGACGTCGGCACGAAGATCTGCCACATGATCCGCCACTGGCTGGCCCCGTCGATGATGGCCGCGTCCTCCAGCTCCCTCGGGGTCTGGCGGAAGAAGTTCAGCAGCAGGATCACGTTGTAGACCGGCACGGCGCCGGGGATCACGAGGGCCCAGAAGGTGCCCATCAGACCCATCATCCGAATCACCATGTAGAGCGGAATCAGGCCGCCGGAGATCAGCATCGTGATGAAGAAATACCAGGCATACAGCGTGCGGTGACGGAACTGATCCTTCTCCTTGCTCAGCGGATAGGCGCACATGATGCAGAAGAACATGTTCAGCCCCACGCCGACGATCACACGCAGCACGCTGATCCCCATCGCCTGCCAGAACGCCGCGCGCCGGGCCACATAGGCATAGGATTCAAATGTGAAATCCACCGGCCAGAGCGTAACCAGGCCGCCCGTCGCCGCGGCGGAGGAGGAAAGCGAGATTGCGAACACGTGAATCAGCGGGATCAGGCAGCTGAGCGCCAGAAGCCCGATAATGGTATAGTTGAGCACGTTGAACAGCCGGCTCGACCAGTGTCTGTCTTCAACCATGTTTCTCCCTCCTCTCAGAAAATGCGGTAATCCGCGAACTTGTACGCGCAGAAGTAGCTGACGGAGATAAAGATCGTGGACACGACGGACTTGAACATGCCCATGGCCGTCGCTACGCCGAACTGCGCATCCAGCAGGCCGATCCGGTAGATGAAGGTATCCAGGATGTCGCCGGTGGAATACACCTGCTTGCTGTAGAGGTTGTAGACCTGGTCAAAACCCGCGTTGAGCACGTTGCCAAGGCTCAGCACCATCATCAGCACGATGATCATCCGCATGTTCGGCAGCGTGATGTACAGCATCTTCTGGAACCGATTGGCGCCGTCGATCGTGGCCGCCTCATACTGGTTCGGATCGATGTTGGTGATCGCCGCGAGATAGATGATCGTATTGAAGCCGAATTCCTTCCACACATCCGTGACGATCAGGGTTCCGCGGAAGGAATCATTGCTGCCGAGGAAGAAGACCGGCTCGTGTCCGAACAGTCCCAGCACCCGGTTCACGATGCCGTCGCTCGGGGACAGGATGTCGATCAGGATCCCGCCCAGAATGATCCAGCTCAGGAAGTGCGGAAGATAGATCAGCGTCTGGGCCGTTCTGCGGAACCCGGTGCTCCGGATTTCGTTCAGCAGGATGGAAACGGTAATCGGGATGATCAGATGCAGAATCATCTTCCAGAACGCGATGATCACCGTGTTCCGAAGCGCGGAGATCGCTCCGGGCAGATTGTACAGATAGATGAAGTTGTCCATGCCGATCCACTTCTGGTTGCCGAACAGGCCCTTGGCGGGGACGAACTTCTGAAACGCGATGATCAGTCCGCTCAGCGGAATATACATGAAGATGAATACGATGATTACGCCGGGCAGAAGCATCAGATGAAAGGGCAGCTCCTTTCTGAATCTTCCCCGGGAGCGCAGGCTCGGCGCCTTCACTGATTTTTGCATCCGCATCCCCCTTTTTTTGTCAGAAAGGGGGCTGATGGTTGCTCACCAGCCCCCCGTAAGGTTCAATCAGTTTGCATTATTTGACGGAAGCGTACCACTCGTTGACTTCCTTCGTGATCTGCTCGCCGCCCAGCGTGTTGAAGTCTTCCACGAACTTGTCGAAGGCATCGACCGGCTCTTCGCCCATGATGATCTTGATGAACACTTCGTCCTGCAGATCCTCCAGGGTGCTCATCTTGCTGACCATGGTTTCGGTCGGCGCGCCGACGAACAGGTTGTCCTGAGTCATCTTCTTGTTGTAGTAGTCAATCAGCACTCCGTAAGCGCCTTCCGCGCCGTAGATGCGCTCCCAGCCCCACAGGGCAAAGCCGTCCTCGCTGCCGGATTCGAAGGCCTGCAGTTTCTTCAGGATGCTCAGGGCCTCGCCCTTAACCTTGCTCTCGTCGCCGTCCTTGCGGTACTGCTCCAGATCGAGGAACGCGCCGTCATTCTTGTGCGGGTTGGTCGGAACCACGGGGCTCAGCTTCCAGATGGATTCGGAATCCAGCGGAGCGTAGTAGATGCCGTTCTCGTTTTCCGGTCCCCAGTTCTTGTCGATGAACAGGTTGAACATCTTCATCACGGCTTCGGGATGGGCCACGTCCTTGCGGACCACGGTCCAGCTCAGCGTGCCGACGTCGGTCTGCGCCTTGACCACCTTGCCGCTCGCGGGCACGATGGAGAACGCCTGCCACTGCGCATCCTTGTCCAGGTTGACGCAGCTCTGCAGCGGATAGATGGAGTTCCACTGCGCGCCGTAGAACAGGCCGCACTTGCCGTTCGTGGTCGCCTCGGCCACCTTGCCGCCGTCCTTGACGCCGAATTCACGGTCGATCAGGCCTTCGGTGTACATTTCGTTCAGAGTCTTCAGGGCTTCCTTGGTGCCGGGGAGCGTGGAGCCGTAAACCAGCTGTCCGTCCGCGTTCTCGACCCAGATGCCCGGATAGGATTCGAAGCCGTCAAAGAAGCCGCGGAGGCTGAACATCTGGCCCCACAGATCCTTCGCGATGCCCACGATGGTGTCCTTTTCGCCGTTGCCGTCAAAGTCCGCCTCGGAGAAGGCCTTCGCGGTCGCGATGACTTCCTCGATGGTGGTCGGCACGGGCAGGTTCAGCTTCTCCAGCCAGTCGGTCCGGATCCACAGCAGGTCCGCGATCATCAGGGAGCTGTCCACATTGGGCAGGCCGTAGAGGTGGCCGTTGATCGTCGCCGCCTGGAAGGGGGACAGGCCGTCGGACTCCAGGATCTGCCGGGTGAAGGGGGTCGCGTACTGCTCATAGATGTCCTCCAGAGGCATGATCGCGTCCGCTTCCACGAGCTGGCTCAGCTGCAGCGTGTTGACATTCACAAACTCCGGAATGTCGCCGACCGCGATGGCGGTGTTCAGCTTGGTGTCATATTCGTCGCCGCTCTTCACGATCCAGTCGTACTTGACGATGATGTTCAGCTGGTCGCGGTACAGATCGCACCAGAGGTTGTCTTCCATGGTTTTGTCCGGGAAATTGGCAAAGAAGTTGGTATCCAGGGTATCATCCGTGCTGCGGACGAAGTGGACCTCGACGGGCTCCGCGTACTTCTCGAGTCCCGCTTCACCCAGGCCGCACGCCGCCGTCAGGCAGAGCGCCAGCACCAGGGCCAGAAAAGCTGACAGTTTCTTCATTGGGGTTATTCCTCCTCTTCTATTTTGCATCCGCATGCTCCGGATGCTTTATCTGTATCTTTTTTACGTCAAATAACACATTTCTTCAATAGGAGGATCATGACATTTATAGCACAATCTTGACTTTTCGTTTTTTCGCACTCCCGGGAAAGCCGATCAAGCACCTTCTCCCCGTTTCGGCCCGGCTGGTTTTTTCTCCGCGCCGTTCCGACCTTGACAGGGCGACCAAACTCGCCTATCATTCGTTTGATGTCGGATCATGTACCGTGACCGAGGCGGTTCACCTGCCTTTGACGAGAATCTGAAAAGAAAGAGGAATAGGAAAAATGAAAAAGCTTGCCTTGCTTCTGGCCATTCTCTGTCTGCTCTGTACCTCCGCCTTCGCGGAGGCGCTTCCCAGGGAGACGGCTTCCGCGGAAGCCGGGGCTGAACAGAACGCGTGGGTCACCTTTGCGGATGTCCTGGACGAGGAGATGCTGGTCGCCGGGCCCCTGATGTCCAGGGAGTATATTGAAAGCTATGTCCGGGAGCATCCGGAGATCATCTGGGAAATCAGCGATTACCTGTTCGCTTATGATACGGTGCGGACCTTTGCGGAAAAGTATCCCGAGGCCGAAAACTACAATACCTATACCGTCACGGAGGACGGATACAGCGTGAAGGAGATGGACAGCGGGTACTGCGTGACCTTCCATCAGAACCTTTCGGAGAATCAGCCCTTTGACGGATATACCGCGGAGGAATATGCCGCGATGGTGGCCATCAGCCTGCGGGAACTGGGAACGGAAGACGTGAACGTGGGCTATTTCGGAAATCCCGAAATCAGCTTTACCTGCATGGATAAGGAAAAGGCCCTTCGCTTTGCCATTCAGCACAACCAGAATTCCGTCTACTGCGTTTCAACCGACGAGACGCTGGAGAATCCCAAATGGGACCGGAATCTGAATCCGATCAGGGGGACTTGATCTGCCATGACGCTTGGAGAGAAAGCGCTGCAGGTTTTTCTGCAGAACGAAGCCTGGAAGGAATACTATGACGGTGCGCCCTCCGAGGCCTGCCGAAGGGCGATTGAAGGGGAATTTGTCCGCAGCCTGAACCGTCTGTACGGCGCGGAATACACGCGGGAAGCGCTGGAGGCCGCCCTCGGTCCGGAGGACTGGCAGTATCTGTACCGGCATTGCCCGGGCGGCCCGAGAAAGGCCTTCCTCGCGCGGAAGATCGCCGAACTGGGCGGAAAGGGGCCGGATCCGTGACAGAGGCGCAGAGAACCTGGGCGGAGGCAAAAAGAGAGCTCGCCAGGTCCGTCCGGGATCTCGGTTATCCCGCGGATCTGGCGGATCTCCTGGCCCGGCAGCTGAAAAGCCCCCGGGCGATGGAACGGATGGCTCGCTATCTTTCCGCCGCGAAGCCCCGCTCCATGGAAATGATTGTGGATGAAATGCTGGCCATCGCCGCGGATCAGGAAACCTGGAAAAAGAGAATCGAGGCCCGGGAAGCCCAGGCAGGCATCACCGCCTGGCTGAACAGCCCGGAACGCCGGAATACAGCCCCGGATGACGAAACATGACGCCCATGATTTCTTCATTCTCCGGCATGATGGCCGAAATGATCATTTGATAATCAGACATATCCTTTGTCCAATTTGCTTCCGGACCTCAGCTCATTTTCAGCATTCAGCCTTCTTTGCTGAAAATGAGCTCTATGAATTTGCGGATCTCCCGGTCCCAGAATCCCCATTCGTGGATCGCGTCCGGTTCATCATGCCCGGTGACATCCCATCCGTTCCGGGTCAGCGCCGGGACAAATGCCCGATGGCTTTCGTACAGGAAGTCCTTCGTTCCGCAGCTGACGTACAGCCAGGGCTTGTGCGGCGCCCCGGCATTGATTTCCATCAGATGCATCAGGTCGACTTCCGTACCGCTCACGTCCCGGTTTTCTCCGAAAATCCTTCTGGCCAGGCCGTCCTCATCGTGCCGGACAAAAAGCCTCGCGATGTCCACAGCGCCGCTGAAGCTGGCCGCGGCCGCGAAGCGCTCGGGGTGCGTCAGCGCGAGGCGCATGGCTCCGTAACCGCCCATGCTCAGCCCGGCCACGAACGTGTCCTCCGGGCGGCCGCTGATGCGGAAGAACTGACTCATGACCTGGGGAAGCTCCTCGCTCACATAGTCCCAGTATCTTCCTCCGTACACCTCGTTGCAGTAAAAGCTGTGGTGCACCGCCGGCATGATGACCGCGAGGTTGTGGGCCGCCGCGTATCTTTCAACCGAGGTCCGGCGCATCCAGATGCTGTGATCGTCGCTCAGGCCGTGGAGCAGATAGAGCACCTTCGGCAGCGCCGCTTCTCCGGCGGCGGAGACGCCGATGCCCTGCTCCGCTTCGGGAAGAATGACGTTGACGGTGGACGCCACATTCAGCGTCCTGGCGAAAAACTGAACCTGCAGAAATGCCATGATTCCATGCCTCCTTATATGATCTGAATATCATCTGAATCCATTATATCCGGAACAGCGCGCGCCCGCAACGGGCAAACCCTCAGTCCGCGTTCCAGGCAATCCGGCCGCAGTCGGAAACCGGGAAGGCGGTCATTTCCTGTCCCATCACCCGAAAAAATCCGTATTCCTTTCCCCAGGGGGCTTTCTCCCGGTTCGGAGCATCCCCGGGGCTGCTGACCAGGACGGACACGGTCACGCCTCCGTCCGGAGGGGTCACGCTGATCCGCCGGTAGCTCAGGGTCTCAATATAGGCGCTGAAGCGCCGGTACACAAAGGGATCCTCCCCGCAGTGGATCATCATCGGCGCGTCCAGCCATCCGGCCAGATCCGGCGTGTTTTCCTCCGTCAGGCCATACTGCCGGGGCGTTCCGATGCAGATGCCCACATGCAGGCTTCCGTGATCAAACAGGAGCAGATCTCCCGGCTGAAGGAATTCCGTCCAGCTTCTGGGGTCCCTTTCCCGCACCGGGAAAAAGTCGCTCCTCGCCGAGAGCACCTCCTCCAGGGAGAGCATCGGCGTCTTTCCCGCCTTCTCCTCGGCCCATCGGATAAAACCGATGCAGTCGAATCCGCCCAGGTAATATTTCCCCTCCCGGTAATAGTTGGAAGCCTGATCCGGCGTAAAGGGGCGCAGCACGTTTTCCGCCAGGTGCCCTCCGAAATAATAGGGCGCACCGCTCTCCGGCCATTCCGGGAGGAGGATGGCGTCCGTCAGCTCCCGATACCGCTGCAGGGTCCAGTGGCTTTCCGGCAGCGCGGAGAAGGCGCTGTCCAGCATGTTTTCCTCCTGAATCAGGGAGGCGCGGCTTCCCTTCTCCGCCCGGATCCGGATATCGATCCAGCTGCTTTTCAGGTCAAACCGGGCTCCGCCTTTCCTGGTTTCATCCGCCAGCATCAGGCGCAGGGACAGGGGCTTTCCGCGCTTCCCCAGCTCCCGGATCAGGGGCGTAATCTCCCAGAGATTCCACCCTTCGGTCATGCTCGCCGTGAGGATCCCCTTTTCGTTTCCCCTGGGCCAGAGCGCGAAGCGTTCATTTTCGTTTCCCGTTACCTTCACCCGCCAGAAGGCGCTGAGAACGGTTCCTTCCTCTTCCTCCAGGAGTCTGGAAAGATCCGCGGTTCCGCCGCCCCGGATGCTCCCGCGGGCCGGATCCAGCAGGAGCTGCGCGTACTGCCCCTTTTTCTTCTTTTTCCCGACGAAAATCGTTTCCCCGTCCCCCGCCGTCCCCTGCTCTTCCATCTGTACGGGCAGCCGGTATTCAACGATCCGCCCTTCCGCTCCGGCGAAACCGGGCAGGACAAGAAGAAGGAACAGGCACACAAGGATCCCCGTTCCTGGACGGAATCTGTTTTTTCCTTCCGCTGCCGTACCCATCCGGAAGCCCTCCCGATTCATTCACTTGCTCAGAAGGGATTATAGCATCCGCCTTCTCTCCCATCAAGTAAGCCGGGGAGCGGTTCTCCCCGGCTCACCGTTCCCCTGTACTCCCCGGGTTTCACCCCTCCGCGAAAGTGTTCGGAGGGTGAAGGCGCGCCGGATCTTTTTTTTGCGCCGGGTTCTTTTCAGGCGGAAGCTCTTCTGATATAATGGATACAATCATTCAGCAGCATCAGACAAGAGCACAATCATCCGATCATTCACAAGGAGGAACAGCATCATGATCAGTACGGAAGCGATCATCTCCCGCTCGGAAATATCCCGTTGCATGCTGTGCAGCGACGCCCCCTGCACCTCCGCCTGCGGAAAAATGGATCCCGCGGGTCTGCTGCGCAGCGTCTGGTTCAGCAACGAGCAGGGCGCGGCCCTTCGTCTGCCGCCGGAAAACACGTGTCTCACCTGTCCCGCTCCCTGCGAGGCAAAATGCCTGCGTCCCGGAGAGGTGCACATACGCGATACCATGAACCGCCTGCGCTATCAGGTGCTCCCGGAATGCGAAACGCCCCTGCCCGGCGACGAGGAACGTCTGAAATGCGACCTGTGCGGGATTCCGATGGAGAACCCCTTTCTCATCGCCAGCTCCGTCTCGGCGAGCAGCTACGACATGTGCGCCCGGGCCTTCGAAGCCGGATGGGCCGGAGTGGCCTTCAAGACGATCTGCAGCATGGACATCCGGGAAGCCTCCCCGCGCTATTCCGCCCTGCCGGGGGACGGAAGCAGCATCATCGGATTCAAGAATATCGAACAGCTGTCCACGCTGGGCGTGGAGGAGAACATGAAAATCCTGCGCCGCCTCCGGGAGAACTATCCCACGAAGCTCCTGCTGGCCTCGATCATGGGCAGGAACGAGGAGGAGTGGGGCACCCTGGCCCGCCTCTGCGAGGAGAACGGCGCCCATGCCGTGGAGCTGAATTTCTCCTGCCCCAACATGGCGGACGGAGGCTACGGCTCCGACATCGGCCAGGTTCCTGAACTGGTGGAGCGCTTCACCCGGGTGGCAAAGCAGGCCTGCGGCATTCCGGTGCTGGCCAAGCTCACCCCGAACGTTCTCCGCATGAGCGAAGCGGCGGAGGCGGCGCTGCGCGGAGGGGCCGACGGGCTCGCCGCCATCAATACGATCAAGTCGGTCACCAATGTGAATCTGCATACCTACGTTTCCGCGCCCGCGGTCCGCGGGCAGGGCGCCGTCGGCGGCTACAGCGGCAGCGCCGTCCGTCCCATCGCCCTCCGCTTTGTGGCGGAGCTCGGGCTCAATCCGGAGCTTCGCGGAATGCATATTTCCGGCATGGGCGGGATCGAAACCTGGCGGGACGCGGCGGAGTTTCTCCTGCTGGGCGCCCGCTCCCTGCAGGCCGCGACCGCGGTCATGCAGTACGGCTACCGCATCATTGAGGACCTGAAGCAGGGGCTTAATCTGTATCTGGCGGAGAAGGGCTTTGCCTCCCTGAGCGAGATGTCCGGTCTGGGACTGGATCACCTTTCCGGAACCACCGACACGCTGGATCGGGGCACCGTTCTCTTCCCCCGTCTTCTGAAGGAGCGCTGCGTCGGCTGCGGACGCTGTGCCGTCTCCTGCGCGGACGGCGGTCATCAGGCGCTGCGTCTGGATGAGCAGCGGCACCCCGTGCTCAACGGCGGGCGCTGCGTCGGCTGCCATCTGTGCGTACTGGTCTGTCCTCAGCGGGCAATGGTGCCCGGCACAAAGCGGATCCGCCGTCCGTAAGGGAGTCTGGCTTCCCTGGTGCCGCCGGAGCGGTTTTCCGCACCCCGCGGAACCCGGTTCCGGCACGGTCCCGGCGGAAACCGGACGCACGGATTTCCCGGAGGCTGGCAGGCCTCCTCCTTTGGCCCTCCCTCAGTTTGCTGGGAGGGCCTTCATTTTTCCCCGTAGGCCAGCTCCAGCTTGCAGAAAAGATCCTCCAGCGTCATTCTCACGTCAATGCTGTCATAGACCCGGATGGTTCTTCCGCTGGGATCGGGCCGGAAGATCAGATCCTCTCCCAGCATCGGCGCAGGCTCCGTGTGCCAGTTGCCCCGAACGCCGCTCATCAGCAGCACCGCAATCGTCGTATTGTCGCCCAGCGTCCAGTTTTCTCCGCTCCGCAGCCGGAAATCCGGGCGGTACTCCACATGGTTTTCCTCCTCCAGCTGCCGGTACAGATACTCTCCCAGTCTTCCGCAGGGGAAAACCCTCCTTTTCAGTTCAGCCAGGGAAACCTCCAGCGTGCCGTACACCTGCTGCGGGGTCTGCCAGACCTCCGCCTCGCTGCGCAGCAGCGCCCGGACCGCCTCCGGATCCTGCATCACATTGAATTCCTTCCGGCCGTTCAGCCCGCCTCCGTTCCACAGCACCACGAGATTGCCGGCGATCTCCGGGGCCCGGTTCAGCGCCGCGGCCACGTTGGTCATGGCTCCCTGCACGGCGACGTACAGCTTTCCGGGCCGGCGTGCCTCCCGGATCAGCATCTGCACGCCCTCGCTGTCCGGGGCGTCCTCCGGGCTGCTCAGGGGATGGACGCAGCCCCGGGCCGCCGGTACATCCTCTATTTCCGCCAGCTCCAGCAGCTTCAGAATCTCCCGGTAACTCCTCTCCATGGATTCCCCGCGGCCGCCGTCCTTCTGTTCAAAATGGGTTCCGATGATCCCCTCCACCTGGAACAGGGGGGTCAGCAGATGGTGCATGATGGCATACTGATCATCCGCCTCGTTTTTCGCGTCTGCGTCCACGATCATCCGGAGCCGGGAACCTTCGGGGACGTTCACCCCGATCCGCGCCAGAATATCACTTCTTTTCATGGGTCGTCTCCTTTTTTTGTCCGCTGATGATTCTATCCGATGGTTCCTTATGTGGAATTGTCCTGCGCCCGGCCCTCTATTCGTTGGGAATCCGGTTCAGCTCCCCGTTCAGGGCCCGGACATCCAGGCTCCCGTCCTTTTCCCGGGCCAGGATGGATTTCAGCGCCAGGCCCAGCGGGATCACGCTCCGCTCCGTCATCACCCTGACCAGCCCGGGGATGTATTTTTCCAGCACGCGCCGGCTCTCGGGATTCTCCAGCAGGTCATTGGCTGTATCCTGCACGGAAAAATAGCCTTCCCGGCGCTCCGTATCCTCCTCCAGGAACCAGTTTTTCACGGCGGTTCCCGCCCCGGCGTCCGGGAGCCGGTATTCCGGCTCGGGTTCCGCGGTCCGTTCCCAGACGCCTTCGTCCCGGCAGTCCCCGGCCGCCGCCGTGACCCGGTTCTCGCCCATGCGCAGCCGGATGCCGCGGAATACCGCGGTGCCATTCTCCGTCCGGGCCTCCCCCGCGTCCTCGCCGTTCACCGTCAGCCGCACAAGGGGCTGGTTCGTATAGCATTTGATCTCGATTTCCTCCTGTGCCCTTCTCCGGAACCTCTTGGCGCAGAGGTGCACGAAGGGAGTCTCCGTCCAGCGCGCCTTATAATAATAGAAAGCATCCTTCCGGTTTTTCCGGTCGTGGGTAATCAGGCCCTTCGCGTTGAGGTATTTCTGTCCCCCTTCATTTCTCCGCACGCTGGAAAAATCAAACATGTTCCAGATATAGCTTCCCCACAGCCAGGGCCTGGTTTCGATCTGGGGATAGACTTTTTCGTGCCACAGGGCCTGGTATTCCTCCGAGTAATCCTTGACCTTCGGGTCCTCGGAATGCAGCTTCAGGTTGGCATCCACTCCGTACTCGCTGATGCCAAAGGGAAGATCCGGCCTCGCTGCGTGGAATTTGTCCAGCCACGGACCGTAATCCGGGATTTCTCCGTAGTACCAGCCGAAGTATACGTTGTAGCCCACCATGTCCGTGATTTCGTTCAGCCTGCTCCGTGCCTTCAGGGGATAAAGATTGGCCGCCGTCGAGGCCCGGTCCGGATCCAGCCGTTTGACCAGTTCATGCAGCTTCCGGCAGTTCTCGTGCATGTAGGGCGCGTCCCGGAACATGGCGATCTCGTTCTGGATCCCCCAGCAGAAGATGGAAGGATGATGGATGTTCTGAAGGATCAGCTCCGTCAGCTGCTGCTCCGCGTTCTCCATCAGGGCGGCGCTCTCCGTCATCTTCAGCATCGGGATTTCCGCCCAGCACAGCAGCCCTTCCTCATCGCAGCAGTCGTAGGCCGCCTGGGGATGCTGGTAATGGGACAGCCGCACCGCGTTCGCCCCCATCTCCCGGATCAGGCCGAAATCCTCCCGGATCTGCTCCGCGGAAGCCGCCGAATACACCTCCGCCCGGTCCTGATGCCGGGCGGCGCCCCGCAGCTGATGCGCCCTTCCGTTCAGGAAAAGCCCTTTCTGCCCGTCCAGCTCCACCTTTCGGAAGCCGGTGCGCAGGGTCACCTGATCCGCGGTTTTCCCGCCGCTTCGCAGCTCCGCGGTCAGGGTGTAGAGGGCGGCCTTCCCCGGCCCGTCCCAGAGCTCCGGTTTCTCAATCGGAATCCGGACCGTTTCCGTCCCGCAGCCCTCCGCCTCGCCTGCGGTCCGGCCGGCCGCGTCCCTCAGGGTATAGCGGATGCGGGTCTCCTGTCCGTCCCCGAGTACATGGGGCTCCGCCTCCAGGATTCCCTGCCCGCTCTCGTTGATCCTCGTCCGGATGATCAGTCCGTCGGTTCCGTAATAGGTTGGATCAAAGCAGACCTCCCCGGCCTCCAGCAGCTCCGCACCGCGGTACAGCCCGCCGAAAACCGTGAAATCCCCGAAGGAGGGAGCGATGTCCTCGTTGACCCGGTTATCCAGGAAAACCCGGATTACCCATTCCTCCGCCTGCCGCGCCGCCTCGGGGACGGGCAGCCGGAACCGGGAGTATCCGCCCCGGTGTTCCCCCGCGAAATCACCGTTCACATAGACCCGGCAGACCTGGTCCGCGTTGTCAAAGGAGAGGAAGGCTCTCGGAGCCTCCGCCCGGCGGATCGTCTTCTCGTAGACCGTGATCCCCTGCCAGGGCTCCTCCTCGGAGAACCAGGTATGCGGCAGATTCACCGCTTCCCAGCCCTCCTCCGGAAGAGGCGCGGTCAGCTCCTCCCAGCGAGCCTCCGGCAGCCTTCTGAAACGCCATTTCTCATTCAGTTTCACGCTTTTCATCGGTTCTTTTCTCCTTTCCCGTCCTTTCTCTTCCGCCCCCGGCGGCCAGGGACTTCCTGTATTCATTCGGCGTCATGCCATGGATCTTTTTGAAGATCCGGGTCAGATAGTTTCCGTCCGTAAATCCGCACTGCTCAGCGATCTCCTGAATCGACAGGGCGGTTTTCCCGAGCAGCTCCGCCGCGTGCTGGATCCGGGTCTGGTTGATGTAATCCGTCACCGTCTTCCTGACCTCCGCGTGGAACCGGGAGGACAGATAGTTCTTGTTCACAGAGAACCTCCCGGCCAGGGTCTCCAGGCTCAGCGGCTCGCTGTAGTGAAAGTTGATGTAATTCAGGCAGTCCCGCACCGCCTGGGAATAATTGATCATGGAGTGCCGCTGCACCAGCAGGCAGTAGTGCCGGATCATCTTCGGAATCAGCGCCTGCAGCTGGTCCATGGTATCCGTTTGTTCGATTTCAATGACGAACTGGCCGCTGATCGCATCGATATACAGCGGATGCACGGCAGCCTGCTCGATGGTCTTCCGAAAGTTGGTGTTCACGGCGATGATCATATCCTTCGCATCCCGGATCCGGTCCGAAATCCGCTGATCCAGGCTGAAGCCCATGAACAGATTCTGCTGATATGTTGCCTCGGATATATCCCCCCGCCGGATCGCTTCAAGCATCCTGTTCTCCACTTCATACCGGGCCTCCACCGATGTATACGGAATGGAGGACAGGGAAACCGTCGGCTTCTGCTTCACAGTCTCGGGATGGTCGTAGGAAACCGCTTTGATTTCCAGATCCGGAAATGCCAGATATCTGGCCAGAAGCCCGGTAAACAGGTGCTGCCAGCTCAGGTAATCCAGAATCACGGGGATCCGCTTGAAGTACCAGCGGATGGCCTCCAGCGCCTCCGCCGGCAGGCTGTGGCGCTCCTGCAGCTTCAGGTATTCCTCCTCCCCATAGCTCCGATAGGTATAGGGACCGAAAAAGATCACGGAACCCTGCTCGGAGTTTCTGCCCCGGAGGATCAGATAGTGGAGTCCGAAGTCGTCCTTGTAATCGATCACCCCGTCCTCCGGCACCAGGGAGCTCATCCGCTCGGCCATCTGCGCATAGTCAAAGCTCTCGTACAGCTGATCCCTGAACTGGAAATCCAGGGCGGAGGCCTCCGCGCCCGTGCAGCTTTCCGGCAGAATCAGAAACTGTACCCGGTAGGAGCCCAGAATGTCCCTGATGACATCCCTCAGATCCATCATGATCATACTGCTTCTCACCCCATGTTGGTTTATGCTTAATTTCGTGCTAAGAGTATCATAGAATCGTTTTAAATTCAACAGAATGTGAAAATTGTGCTAAAACAGGAGAATCGCGTATGTGTTTTCTGGAAAAAAACTGTGGTATATTTTTCATGCAGCAATGAACCAGATATATTTCCGAACGACCTTCCCAGAATGAGAAAAGCGAGATGGTGCAGATGGAAAAGGAAATCATTTTTGAAGCGAAGCACATGCGCAAGGAATTCGGACCGACCATCGCCCTGAAGGACGTGGACTTTACCCTTCGCCGGGGCGAAATCCGCGGTCTTGTCGGGGAGAACGGCTCCGGCAAGTCCACAATCATGTCCATTGCCTCCGGCATGCAGCCGGCCACGAAGGGCGAGATGTTCTACAAGGGCCAGCCCTGGAATCCCGGCAGCATGGTGCAGGCTCAGGATGCCGGCATCTCCATGATCCTGCAGGAGGCCAACACCATCCCCGGGGTTTCCGTGGCCCAGAATATTTTCTCCGGCCACGAGGCGGAGTTCTCCTCCTTCGGCATCATCAATATGAAGAAGATGAAGGCGCAGGCCCAGGAGCGGCTGAACAGCTTCGGCATCAGCCATATCAGGGCCGGTGATCCCATCGACAAATATACCTTTGAGGACCGCAAGCTGGTGGAGATCGTCCGCTGCGTCACCGATGAGACCGAGATTCTCGTCGTCGACGAAACCACCACGGCCCTCTCCCTCGAAGGCCGCGAGATCCTCTACAGGCTGATCCATAAAATGGCCGATCAGGGCAAGGCCGTCGTCTTCGTCTCCCACGACATGGACGAGATTCTCGAGCAGTGCACGGATTTGACGGTGCTGCGGGACGGCGAGATCATCGGGCATCTGACCCGGCTGGAAATGGACGCCCCCGATTCCGTAAAGACCATCCGGTACATGATGGTCGGCCGCGAAATCGGCGACAAGTATTACCGCGAGGATTACGACACCTCCCACAGCGATGAGGTGGCCCTCGAGCTGCAGGATGTCTCTCTCGGAAAGATTCAGCACTTCAATCTGAAGCTCCACAAGGGTGAGATCATCGGCATGGGCGGCCTGTCCGGCTGCGGCATGCATGACATCGGCCGTATCGCCTACGGGCTGGAGAAGCTGCAGGGCGGCAGGGTGCTCCGGAACGGGAAGGAGATCAAAACGCCCCTGCAGGCAATCAACAGCGGCATCGGATACATCTCCAAGAACCGGGATTCCGAGGCCCTCATTCTGAACGGTCCCATTCAGGACAACATCGTCCTTCCCTCCATCCCCGCCCTGGAGAAAAGGACCTTCATCAGCCCCCGGGCGGAGAAGAAGCTCAGCGACATCGAGATCGGCAACTACCGCATCAAGTGCCACGGCGGCAAGCAGTACGTGAACACCCTTTCCGGCGGCAACAAGCAGAAGGTTTCCTTCGGCAAGTGGACGGCCAAGGGCTCCGAGGTCATCATCATGGACTGCCCCACCCGCGGCGTGGATATCGGCGTCAAGCAGGCCATGTACACCCTGATTGAAGAGATGAAAAAGCAGGGCAAGGCCATCCTGATGATCTCCGAGGAGCTCAGCGAGCTCATCGGCATGGCGGATCGGCTCATCATCATGAAGGACTTCGCCGTGACCCATCAGGTCGAGCGGAATCCCGATCTGAAGCAGACCGACCTGATTGAGTACATGATTTAAGGAGGGCGACCCATGACAGCGATTGCACATGAAACCGAAAAGCAAACCATGCAGCAGTGGGTGAAAAAGCACGGCTCCTCCGTGGCCTCCGTCGGCGGCCTGGTCTTCTGCCTGATCTTCTTCACCGTCACCACGGGTCTGAAGGGCGAGAGCATCTGGAGCGCCTCCAAGCTGGCCACCCTGATCGGCGACGTCATCGTGACCGCCCTGATGGCCGTCGGCGCCGTGTTCATCTACTCCCTGGGCAACATGGACGTCAGCATCGGCAAGCAGGTCGGCCTCTATTCCACCCTGCTGGTGCTGGTCGGAAATGCCACCGGCAGCCTCTGGATCGCGATTCTGGTCTGCCTGCTCATCGCGGTCTTCATCGGCATCATCAACGGCGCGGCCGGCGAGGTGCTTCATATGTACTCCGTCATCTCCTCCGTCGTTTTCATGATGGTGCTTTCCGGCGTCAGCACGATCATCTACTCGAATCAGGGCACCCGGAACATCTCCATGAATCCCGGCATCAACCTGACCCTGTTCCGGCAGCCCTGGTTCATGGTGCTGATCCTGGCCATCGAAACGGCGGTCATCGGTTACTTCTTCTACTACACGAAGTTCGGCAAGTATGCCCGGGCCATCGGCGCCAACCAGCTGGCCACCTCCCAGAGCGGCGTCAACATCATCCTCTACCGGGTGATTCCCTACATCTTCCTGGCGGTCTGCCTGGTCACCGCGTCCCTCTTCCAGATGGGATACACCGGCGCCGCTTCCGATTCCACGGGCACGGGCTTCGAGATGAACGTCATGGTCTCCCTGATTCTGGGCGGCATGCCCCTGAAGGGCGGCATGAAGTCCCGCCTCTCCTGCGCGATCATCGGTGCGCTGACCTTCTCCCTGCTGGCGGTCGGGCTGCCCATCATCGGCATTCCCACCCGGCTGACCTTCCTGATCAAGGCCGCCATCTTCATGATCGTAGTGCTGATCACCTGCCGTCAGAAGGGCGGCGTCCTGCCCCGCTGATCCCGATTAATGTACAGGCCTTCGCCTGTCTTTAATAGAAACTTGTCCCATGGAAACAACAAGGAGGAAAAAACCATGAAAAAAATGCTGGCTCTGATCCTGACCCTGGCCATGCTCCTGACCGCCTTCGTCGTACCCGCCGCATCCGCTGAGGGCAAGGGCAAGATCCTGTACCTGTCCAACCTGAACAGCGGCGCTCAGTATGAGTTCTATGTCGCCTATCTGAACATGATGGCCAAGGAACTGGGCTACACCGTGGAAATCGTTCCCGCCGATGGATTCAACGATCCTGCCGGCAACCTGAAGAACGTGAAGAACGCCTACACCTCCGATGTGGTCGGCCTCATCGCCACCCAGGACGGCGGCCTGATCAACATCATGGAAGAATATCCGGACCTGTGGGTCGTGGGCTTCTTCTCTGACTTCGACGCCGTGTTCAACGAAGGCGCCACCAGCGCCGGCGTGCTGGAGAAGGACCACTTCCTGGGCCTGATGGGCGACAACTTCATCAGCGGTGAAGCTCTGGGCGAAGCCTATGCGCAGGAAGTCATCGACCGCGGATTCAAGCGGGTTTCCACCTGCATCTTCCCCGCCTATGCCTATCCGAAGCACACCGTGGCCGACGCCGCTTTCCGGGCCTATATCGCGAAGCACAACGAGACCGCCGCGGAACCCATCGAAATCGTGGGCGACGCCACCGTGCTGAACTTCTCTCCCCTGGACACCTCCAACTACTTCTTCGAAGAAGGCCATGACACCCTGGACTGCATCGTTGGTTTCTGCGCCGGCACCACCTTCGTCTATCCCAGCGTTGTCGAAGCCAAGAGCATGGGCATCTGCAATCCCGACATGAAGATCATCACCGGCGGCTTTGACAATGACCCCGATCTGATGGCTGACTGCGGCGACGACAAGAACATCATCCGCCTGACCACCGCCGCCTTCGAGAGCATCATCTGGCCCATGGCCCTGATCGACGCCGCCATCTCCGGCACCATGTACAAGGACTATCCCGGTGTCGAGCGGCTGGATTCCGGCATCATGGTCATCAACAGCACCGACAAGTTCAACGCCGTCATCAACAATTCCCCCATGGGCGCCACCTCTGACGAGGATCGGCTGGCCAAGGCCCAGGCTTCCTGGGATGACATGAAGGACTACTTCGCCAGCGTGAACCCCGACGCTTCCTACAAAGCCCTGACCGAGTTCTGCCAGAGCTTCACCGTGGAAGGCTACATGCAATAATCAGGATTTCTCCTTTTACCCTCCGGTCCGGGGTTTGCGCCCCGGGCCGGAGATTCCCCGGATCACATTCATCGGAACGCACTGACTGCTGATATTGGAGGCAGAGGCCATGAAGAAGACTCTGGATATTCTCAAGCGCATCGGAGGCACCGTGATGCTGCCCGTGATCATGTTCGTGATCATGAAAATCCTGTGCAGCGCCAACGGGAAGCTTTATCTGGCAAATTCAAAGATGTGGATGATCATCATCCCGAATGTTGCCGTGACAGTAGCCTGCGCCATGGGCATCGGCCTCCAGTTCAAGAACGGCCGGTTCGACTTCTCCGGCGGCGCCATCATGCTGCTCAGCGCCATCATCGCCGGCAGCATCGCCCGGGATTCCGGCACCAACAGCCCGCTGCTCTTCTGCGTCATCGCGATCGGGATGTGCGTGTTCCTCAGCGTGTGTGTCGCTATGGTGTATGTCTACGGGCGGCTGCCCATCATGATCGCCACCATCGGCATGGCGCTGCTGTATGAATCCATCACGCCTCTGATCTTCGGCGGCGGCGGAGTCAACCTCATCTCCGTTTCCTTCATCAAGCAGCTCAGCTCCTTCCCGCTGGTGCTGGTTCCCTTCGCCGGGGCGGTAGCCGTTTATGCGGTCTACAATTACCTGGCCACCACCGGAAAGCAGAGCCTGCTCCTGGCGAAGAACCAGCAGAGCGCGGTGAACATCGGCATCAACGAGGGCCGGAACGTCATCCTCAGCTATGTCTACAGCGGCCTGATCTTCGGTTTTGCCACCATCATGTGGGCCTCCATGGGCAAGCGGGACGCCAGCTTCTCCTCCCTGAGCACGGTGGGCGAGCTGTTCTCCAACATCCTGCCCGTGTTCGTGGGCCTCTACATCGGCGCCTTCTGCGGCGACACGATCGGCATTATCATGGGCTCCCTGGCCATCGTCATGATGAAGACCGGCCTGACCACCGTCTTCAAGGCGGAGCTGGGCGGCGCGATTTCCACCGCCATGATGGGTCTCTTCGTCTTCATCGTGAACCTGGTTGCCGGTCAGAGCAAGAACATCAAGAAATTCTTCCTGAAGCTGTTCCGGATCTCTTCCGGCGGCGAGGCAGCCAAGGCCTGACCTGACTGAATTGCCTGAAACAGACCACCGGATGGCGGGCGATGGCGTAGACGCCGTCCCCGCCATTTTTTGAAATAACCTTTTTCAACTCCGAATTGGCGCCGGCGCAGTCGGCTGCGTCTGCCGATGAAAGGATCATGCCCATGAAAATCACTGACATCCGGTTCAATGGTATCCGGGAGCCCCTCGGGTTCGAGCTGCCGCATCTGACCGTATCCTGGCAGGTCGAGGATACTCATTCTGTCCGTCCGGTTCGGGAGAAGGTCACCGTGGCCTCGGAGGAGGCATTCACGAATGTTCTGTACGAGAAGGAAGCGGAATCCCTCTCCGCTCACGCGGAGCCTCTCCCTCTGTCTCTGTCTCCCCGCACCCGGTATTATTTCCGGGTGGAGGTCACCGGGGACAGGGGGGATCACGCCTCCGCGGAGTCCTTCTTCGAGACCGGCAAAATGGAAGAACCCTGGCAGGGCCGCTGGATCGGCGCTTCTCCGGAGGACACCTTCCATCCCGTCTTCTTCCGCAGCTTCCGGCTGAGCGAAAAACCTGTCTCTGCCCGGCTCTATGTCAGCGGGCTCGGGCTCTATGAGGCCGCCCTCAACGGGGAAAAGGCCGGCCGGGATCATATGGCGCCCTTCTGCAATGACTATGAAGAGGCCGTCCAGTACCAGACCTATGATGTTTCCTCCCTGCTGAAGGAAGGGGACAACACCCTGGAGATCCGGACCGGAAACGGCTGGTACAAGGGCCGTCTCGGCTACGAGGGACGGAGCGAGGTCTACGGCAGCCGCTTCCAGGTCATCGCGGAGCTCCGGGTCCGCCTCGCGGACGGGTCGGAGCAGGTCCTCGCCTCCGATGATTCCTGGCAGTACCGGGGCAGTGATTTTGAGTCGACGGACATCTATGACGGAGAAACCCTGAACCGCCTGCTCTGGCAGGACCGGGACAACCCGGCAAAACCGGCGGTCCCCGCCCCGGAAAAGAGGCTGACGGATCGTTACAGCCTGCCCGTGGTCGTGATGGATCATCTGCCCGTGCAGGAGATCATTCATACCCCTGCCGGGGAAACCGTACTGGACCTGGGGCAGAACTTCGCCGGCTGGATGGAATACGAGGCCGCCTTCCCCGCCGGGACGAAAATCGTCCTGGACCACGGGGAAATCCTGCAGGACGGCAATTTCTACAACGACAATTACCGCACGGCCAAAGCGCAGATGATCTATGTCTCCGACGGGCGGAAGGAAACCGTCCGGGCCCATTTCACCTGGTTCGGCTTCCGCTATGTCCGGGTCACCGGCTGGCCCGGCGAAATCCGGAAGGAGGACTTCCGGGGCTGCGTCGTCTATTCCGAAATGGACACCGCCATCCGCTTCCATTCCTCCGATCCAAAGCTGAACCGCCTGATGAAGAACGCTTTCTGGGGCCAGCGCAGCAATTTTCTGGATATGCCGACCGACTGTCCACAGCGGGATGAGCGGCTGGGCTGGACCGGGGACGCGCAGGTTTTCTCCCCGACTGCCTGCTTCCAGATGGATACCCGCGCCTTCTACCGGAAGTTCCTGAAGGATCTCCGGATCGATCAGAAGAAGCACGGCGGCGCCGTCGCCAACTATCTTCCGAATTTTGCAACCATGCCCGGCGGCTCCAGCGTCTGGGGGGATATCGCCACCTTCCTGCCCATGACCCTCTTCGATTTCTACGGGGATCGGGAGGCCCTGGCGGAGGCTTATCCTCTGATGAAGGACTGGCTCGATTTCATCCGCCGGCAGGATGAGGAGCACGGCTCTCCCCGCCTCTGGAATTTCGGCTTCCATTTCGGGGACTGGCTGGCCCAGGACGGAGTCACGCCCCAGAGCATGAAGGGCGGCACCGATGATTTCTTCGTCGCCAGCATGTACTATTACGCCTCGGCCCGCAAGGTTGCCCGGGCCGCGGAGCTGCTCGGAAAGAAGGAGGAGGCCGCAGCCTGCACCGCCCTGGCGGAGGAGATCCGCGCCGCAATCCTGAAGGAATACTTCAGCCCTGCCGGCCGGCTCTGCATCCCGACCCAGACCGCCTATCTGCTCTGCCTGAACTTCGGAGTCTTTATCGATCGGGACCGGATCATTGCGGATCTGAAAACCCGTTTCCAGAAGGACTGCTACCGGATCAGGGGCGGTTTCGTCGGCGCCACCATGATGTGCCGGGTGCTCGCCGAAAACGGCCTGGAGGACATCGCGGCCCACTTCCTCTTCCAGAAGGGCTTTCCCGGATGGATGCACTGCATCGATCTGGGCGCCACCACCATCTGGGAGCGCTGGAACAGCGTTCTGGATGACGGAAGAATCTCCGGTACGGAGATGAACTCCCTGAACCATTATTCCTACGGCTCCGTCATGGAATACGTCTATCGGGATCTGGCCGGCATTCAGCCGCTGGCCCCCGCCTTCACAAGGGTCCGGTTCGCGCCGCAGCCCACCTGGCATCTTTCGGAGCTGGACTGCGCCTACCGTTCCGTCCGCGGGGAATACGCCTCCTCCTGGAAGCTGAACGCGGACGGTATGGTCACGGTAAGCTTCCGGGTTCCCTTCGGCTGCACGGCGGAAGCGGTTCTGCCCGGCGCCGGGGAAACCGTGGAGCTTGCGGCCGGAACCTTCGAACGGACCTACCGGCCGGAGCGGGATTTCCGGCTGAAATATACCATGGACAGCCGTCTGGACGAAATGAAGGAGGACCCGGAAGCGCTGGAGCTTCTGAAAACGGATCTGCCCGGAGCCTATGGCCTGATCCGGACCGGGGACGCCGAATTCCTGAGCATGAGTCTGAACGATCTTCGGTTCCTCTTCTTCCGGGGCTTCAATCCGCAGATGGTGGACGAGGGCACCCGCCGGCTTCTGGAGCTGAAGGCATAACGAACAAGAATGGAGGCAAAGCATATGATCGACCTGAAAGCGAATCCCTTTTTCCTGGATGACGAGTCCATCCGCTGGGTGGAGGAAACCAAAGCCGCCATGTCCACGGAGGAAAAACTCCAGCAGCTTTTCTTCCCCATCGCCTATTCCCCGAACGAGGGATATCTGCAGTATGAGCTGCTGAACCGGCATCCCGGCGGCATCATGTTCCGCACGGGGAAGACCGAGGAGCTCTTTGCCGCCCATTCCTATCTGCAGAACAACACGAAGATTCCTCTCTTCCTGGCCGCCAACCTGGAGGCCGGCGGCGACGGCATCGTCGAGGAAGGCACCGCCTTCGGCAAGCAGATGCAGGAAGCCGCCACGGGCGATCCCGAGCAGGCGTACCGGCTGGGAAAGGTCAGCTGCACCGAGGGCCAGGCCGTAGGCTGCAACTATGCCTTCGCCCCCGTGGTGGATATCGACCGGAATTATCATAATCCGATTACCAATGTCCGCACCTACGGAAGCGACCCGGAGATGGTGAAGCGCTGCGGTCTGGCCTATATGAAGGCCGCGAAGGAGTGCGGCAGCGCCGTCTCCGTCAAGCACTTTCCCGGCGACGGCGTGGACGAGACGGATCAGCACATCCTCACCAGCGTCAACTCCCTCTCCTGCGAGGAGTGGGACCGCACCTACGGCGACATCTATCAGACCCTGATCAACGAGGGCGCCCTCACGGTCATGGTAGGTCATATCGCCATGCCCGCCTATCAGAAGAAATACAACCCGGATTTCCCGGATAAGCTGATGCCCGCCACCCTTTCCCCCGAGCTGCTGAAAAACCTGCTCCGGGAAAAGCTGGGCTTCAACGGCATGATCATCACCGACGCCAGCCCCATGGTGGGCTTCCTCTGCGCCATGGACCGCCGCCGCTCCGTGCCCTACTGCATCGAGGCCGGCTGCGACATGCTTCTCTTCAACAAGGATTATGAGGAAGACCTGGGCTATATGAGGCAGGGCTATGAGCAGGGCATCCTCTCCGAAGCCCGTCTCGAGGAGGCCGTCACCCGCATTCTGGCCGCCAAGGCCGCCCTGAACCTGCACAGGAAGCAGAAGGAAGGCACCCTGGCCCCCCGGAGGGAGAATCTTTCCGTCATCGGCTGCGGGACCCACAGGGCCTGGGCGAAGGAATGCGCGGAGAAGGCCGTCACCCTGGTCAAGGATACCCAGCATCTCCTGCCCCTCTCCCCCGAAAAGCACCGCCGGGTGCTCTTCGAGATTCTGGGCAAATGCCCCAGCGAGGAGCGGGTTGCCCGCCGGTTCATCGAGGACATGGAGAAGGAGGGCTTCACCATGATCCCCTATGAGGAGGAGGTCTTCGACTTCTCCAAGCCCATGCACATGGAAACCGTGGAGGAGTTCCGCTCCAAGTATGATCTGGTGATCTACATCGGCAATGTGGAGAATGCCTCCAACAAGACCACGGCCCGGCTGAACTGGCATGCCCCCTACGGCGCCGGAAACAACATTCCCTGGTTCGTGGAGGTGGTTCCCACCCTCTTCATCTCCCTGCAGAATCCCTATCATCTGCTGGATGTGCCCATGGTCAAGACCTATATCAACGCCTATTCCAATCATAACGGGATGATCGATACCGTCGTGGAAAAGCTTCTCGGCCGCAGCCCCTTCACCGGGGTCAGCCCCGTGGATCCCTTCTGCGGCAAGGACTATCTGAAATACTGAGGAGGCGCGCCCCATGAAGTTTGATGCCATTATTTTTGACCTGGACGGAGTCATCTGTTTCACCGATGAGTATCACTACAAAGCCTGGAAATCCCTGGCCGACGAGATGAACATCCCCTTTGACCGTACTGTCAACAACCGTCTCCGGGGCGTCAGCCGCATGGCCAGTTTGGAGATCATCCTGGAAAAATACACCGGGCCTGCTCTTTCCGAGGAGGAGAAAGTCCGCCTCGCCACCAAGAAGAATGACCTGTACCGCGCCTCCCTGGCGGAAATGAGCCCGGCGGATCTGCCCGTGGAGGTGAAGGAAACCCTGGACGCGCTCCGGGCCATGGGCCTGAAGCTCGCCATCGGCTCCTCCTCGAAAAACACGCCCTTCATTCTCGGCCAGATCGGCCTCGACGGTTATTTCGACGCGGTCAGCGACGGCAACAACATCACCCGCTCCAAACCGGATCCCGAGGTCTTCGTCAAGGCCGCCGAAATGCTGGGGATCGCCCCTTCCCGCTGCCTGGTCGTGGAGGACGCGGTTTCCGGCGCGGATGCCGGTCATGCCGGCGGCATGAAGGTCGCCTGCGTGGGCGATGCCGCAAAGAACGGCGCCGGCGACTGGAACATGGCATCCGTCCGCGAGCTGATCAGCATCGCAAAATAAGAAGGCAACGGGAGACGGTTTCTTGTTTCCTTTTCCCGTTTCCTTCGCTCCCGCCGCGGAGCATCCTTTGAAAACATACTCAGAATGGGAGGAATCCTCCATGGTGGATCTGAAAGCAAAGCCGTTTTATCTCTCGGAGGAAGATATTCGCTGGGTGAAGGAAACCCTTTCTTCCATGACCCTTGAGGAAAAGCTCAGCCAGCTCTTCGTCCTGCTCAAGCCCGTGCCCGGCGCCGATGAGCAGCAGATCAAAGCCCTGATGGAAACCGCCCGCCCGGGCGGCATGCGCTGGCAGGGCGGAGACAAGGAAACCGTCTGGAAGCAGAACCGTCTCTTCCAGCAGTACAGCCGCATTCCCGTGCTCATCGCCGGCAACTGCGATGACGGCGGAAACGGCGTCCTGCCGAAGGAAGGCACCTTCGTGGCCACCGCCGCGGAAGCCGGCGCCGCCCCGGGGGATGAAACAGCCTACCGGATCGGCTATGTCGCCGGGCGGGAGGCTGCCGCCATCGGGGTCAACTGGATGTTCAATCCCGTCGCCGATGTCTACCGCAACTGGCGAAACACCATTGTCAACACCCGCTCCTTCGGCAGCGATCCGGACCGGGTCATCGAATGCGTCCGGGCCTATATCCGCGGCATCCGTGACGCCGCCCCGCATATGGCCTGCACCTGCAAGCATTTCCCCGGCGACGGCTGGGACGAGCTGGATCCCCATATCTCCCCCGCCCACAACGAGGCCTCCCCGGAGGAATGGTTTGCCAGCTACGGCAAAGTCTATCAGACCATGATCGACGAGGGGCTGGAAGCCGTCATGACCGGTCAGATTTCCCTGCCCGCCATGAGCCGGAAGCTGCGCCCCGGTCTGAAGGACACGGAGATTCTCCCCGCCTCCCTGGCGCCGGAGCTGCTGCAGGATCTGCTCCGGGATCAGATGGGCTTTAACGGCGTCATCATCTCCGATGCCTCCCACATGATCGGCATGTCCGGAGTGATGTCCCGTCGGGAGGCCGTTCCGCGCTGCATCGCCGCCGGCTGCGACATGTTCCTTTTCACCAACGATACGCAGGAGGACCTTGCCTATCTGCGCGAGGGCTATGAGCAGGGCATCGTCACCGAGGAGCGCCTTGAGGACGCCCTCCGCCGGGTTCTCGGACTCAAGGCCCGCCTGAAGCTGCGGGAGGAAGCCGTCCGTTTCCCGGATCACAGTCTTCTGGAGGAAGTCGGCTGCGAAGAATTCCGGCAGTATACCGCCGAAGCCGCGGAAGCCGGCGTCTCGCTCGTCAAGGACACCCGGAATCTGCTGCCCCTCCATCCTTCCGAGCGGAAGAACGCCCTCCTGATCTATGTCCGAAGCACCCCGAACAGCAAGGCGGATCAGGGGGACGGCATCCGTCCCCTCATCACGGAGGAGCTGGAGCGGGCCGGCTTCACCGTCACCCAGTGCCCCAGCTTCTATGACCTGGAGGTGGAGAACGGCGTTCACCCGATGAACTTTGTCCGGATGATGCAGATGGGTCCCCGGGAGGAATTCCGGAAAAAGTATGACGTTGTCTTCGTCTTCATCAACGTCAAGGGCTATGCCCAGCGCAATGTGGAGCGGCTCTCCTGGAGCAGCGGCCACAGCATGGAGATGCCCTGGTACACCGAGGAGGTTCCGACCGTCGGCGTCAGCCTCAACTATACCAACCATCTGGTGGACTGCGCCAACATCCACACCTTCATCAATGCCTACGGTCCCTGCCGGGAGAACATCCGAGCCGCCGTCGAAAAGATCACCGGAAAGTCCCCCTTCCGCGGCCGCGCGGACGAAACCGTTTTCTGCGGCCGATGGGACACCCGGCTGTAAGATCCGCAAGGCAGAGACAGGGGCTGAGGACGGTTTCTCCCGGATGAGTTCAGCGCGGGAAACAGCCCTTTTGTCCTGTACACAATTCCGTGAAGGAGGCTCAAGATATGTCCGCACTGGATGATTTCACAAGGAAACAGCGCTTCGCCGTCTGCGTCGACTCTGACGGCTGCGCTATGGATACCATGAATATCAAGCATTTCCGCTGCTTCGGCCCCTGCATGGTGAAGGAATGGGGCCTTCAGCGGTGGGAAAAGCCCATCCTGGACCGGTGGAATGTGATCAATCTCTTCTCGCTTACCCGGGGCATCAACCGCTTCAAGGGTCTGGCCATGGCGCTGGGCGAGATCAACGCGCAGTATACGCCCATCGACGGCATCGAAGCCCTGCAGGCCTGGGCGGATTCCGCTCCGGAGCTCTCCAACGATGCCGTTGAAAAGGAAGCCTTCCGCCATCCGATTTTTCAGAAGGCGCTGGCCTGGAGCCGGGCCGTCAACCGTTCGATCGAGGCGCTTCCCCCGGAGGAAGTCAAACCCTTTGAGGGCGTGAAGGAAGCCCTGGCCGCCGCGCATACGCAGGCGGATGTGGTCGTGGTTTCCAGCGCCAACCCCGAAGCGGTCCGGAAGGAGTGGCAGCGGTTCGGCCTCCTGGATCATGTGGATCTGATCTGCACCCAGGAAATGGGCAGCAAGGCATACTGCATCCGGCGTCTCGCCGAAAAGGGGTATGCCCCGGATGAGATCCTCATGTGCGGCGATGCCCCCGGGGATGAAGCCGCCGCGGCCGAAAACAGGGTTCTTTACTTTCCCATTCTGGTCCGTCACGAGGAGGAAAGCTGGATGCAGTTTGTATCCGAAGCCCTTCCCCGATTCCTCGGAGGCGCCTACGCCGGAGAATACCAGGAGGAACAGCTCCGGCGCTTCCGGGACAACCTGAACGGATAAAACCGAAAACCGGCGATGGGTTCTCTGGCGGACAGGGGGACGGTTCTTCTGTCCTGCCGGGCCGGACGTTCTTCTGTTATCATCGTTTCAAAGCCCCTGAAGCCCGGATCTGTCGGAAGAAAAGGCTGTTCCCTTTTCAGCATATCAGCACAGGAGGAATGCAGATGAGTATCCCAAAGGTTGTAAATAAGGATGGCCGGAAAATGCTTCTTGTTGATGATCACCCGTTCATTCTTCTCTCCGGCGAAGCCCACAATTCCGTCTCCTCTTCGCTCCCCTGGATGGAGCCCGTCTGGGAGAAGATGCGGGACCTTCACCTGAACAGCCTGCTGCTGGCGGTCAGCTGGCAGATGATCGAGCCTCAGGAAGGCGTCTTCCGTTTTGACGTGGTGGACGGTCTGATCGATCAGGCCAGGGCTCACGGCCTCAAACTCGGTCTTCTGTGGTTCGGCTCCTGGAAGAACGCCAGCTGCTCCTATGCGCCGGACTGGGTCAAAACAGATCCCCGGCGATTCCCCCGCGCGGAACAGGAAAAGGGAAGCCCCTTCTTCTACGCGGACTTCCATGGCTTCAGAATGCCCAATACGACGCTGTCCGCCTTCTGCGAAGAAACCACCCGCTGCGACGCCCGGGCCTTTGCCGCGCTCTGCCGCCATCTGAAGGAATATGACACGGATCATACCGTGATCCTGATTCAGGTGGAAAATGAGACCGGCCTTCTGGGCGCAGCCCGGGATCACAGCGACGCCGCGGATGAAAAGTTCGCCGAAAAAGTACCGGAGGAGCTGATCCGTGCCCTGAAGGCGCATGAAGGCTCACTGGCTCCGGATCTGCGTGAAGCCCTCTCCCGCCGCTCCGGCGATACCTGGGGGGAGGTCTTCGGATCCGCGGCCGATGAAGTGTTCATGGCCTGGTACACCGCGAAGCATGTGGAGGCGGTGGCCGCCGCCGGCAAGGCGGAGTATCCGCTTCCCATGTATGTCAACTGCTGGCTTGTTCAGGGGCTGCAGCCCGGACAGTATCCAAGCGGAGGCCCCGTGGACCGGATGATGGAAGTCTGGCAGGCCGCGGCTCCCTCCGTCGACTGGTTTGCTCCCGATATCTACGTGCCCGATTTCTGCGGAACCTGCGATGCCTATACCAAGCTGAACAATCCGCTTTTCATTCCGGAGACCGCCCTCCACGGCGGCGCCGCCGCCAGGCTGATCTATGCCGTCGGACATCATCACGCCCTGTGCTTTGCGCCCTTTGGCATCGAGGACATTGGCAGTCTCACGGATACCTCGCTGGGTGCCGCGGTCGGCATGGACACAAGCGACGCCGCCCTCCGCAGCCTGATGGACCGGGACACCTACGCCCGGATCAACCGGCTGCTCGGTCAGATGATTCCGCTGCTGACCTCCGCGTACGGAACACCGAGGCTTCAGGCCGTGATTCATGAAAGGCCTGAGGAAAACGAGATGCGCTTCGGCTCGGTCGCCATCAGCGCGGCCTTTGCCATTCCCGGCCAGCCGGCTGCTCCCGGTGCCTGCCTGGCGCTGGAAACGGAGGAGCACGACTTCTATCTGCTCGGATACCGGTGCATGCCCGGCATCCGCTCCCTGGATCCCGGGCATCCGTATGCCGAATTCCTGACCATTGAAGAAGGCGAATTCATGGACGGCCGGTGGACACCCTCCGGAATTCTCAACGGGGATGAAGAGCATCTCCGCATTGATCAGCCCACCCTGCTGAAGTTCCGGGTCCATCTTTTAGGCTGAATCCGCCGAATGCTGCCCTGAAAGCCGATCCGGCCCGCGGGCGCGGTTCTTCTTCCATTGCGGTAATCGAGTAGGAGGGGGTGATTAGCCCCCGTCCTCTCACCGCACCGTGCGTACCGTTCGGTACACGGCGCGTGTAATGCAATCAGGTTATCGGCTTACA
>CACYWL010000023.1 GCA_902778055.1 uncultured Eubacteriales bacterium
TATCCCGCTGAGGTTTGTTAAGGTTACCCTTCTTTGCCGTCGGAAGAAAAAAGAAATTTTTATCCGCTACCCCCTTGACTTTTCATAGCTGGTCTCCTTTCTGTTTTTGCCCGCGCAGAAGGGACAGCCCCTCTGCGCTTCAGATGCGTTTATTCCGCTCCAGCCCGAGAAACAGGCGGAGCTTTTTCTCCTCGTTCTCCGAGAGCTGACCCAGGACCGCGTAGACCAGATACAGCTTCTGCGATCTGGACCACTCGCCCCGGAAGGAATGGACATTCAGCATGGCTGATTCGAACCCTTCGGCGGAATCCGTTTCCGGGCAGCAGACGCCCAGCAGGAAGTCCACGGAGCAGCCCAGATGGCTGCAGAGCTGAGCGAGGGTCCGAGGCGACGGCATGACCTCCCCGGAGAGGATCTTGTAGAGGGTGGTCTGGGAAAAGCCGGCCTGCCGGGCAAACTGGGAGACCGTCGGGTACTGGTTTTCGATAAGGCAGCGGATGCGGCTGCCAATGGCCCGCTTGTCGAGGGCCGGTCTGGATGACCTGGATGGATTCATGATTTCGTCCTCCTTTTCTGTTGAGTCAAAACCTTTGAATTCTTTTATTTTCAATGGGTTGATAGAACGTCGCTCAGGTAAGGTGCTACCGAAATGTGCAACTAACTCCGAAAAAACATGTTTAAAATTCTTTTTAAATATCCCTGTTTTAAATGTTTTACTTATTTTTGGTTCACTTGGTTGCAGGAAGATAAAGAATACAGATATTACAAGGGGTTGAGGGGTGAACCGAGATGCAACCAAGGTGCAACCAAGGTGCAACTATCCGTGCAGAAAGACTGAAAGGATCGGGAAATCTGTCTTAAAAGGGATAGCGCTCACTTTCCTTTTCAAAGACTTTCTGTCTTCCCCATTTTGTTGTGATCATTTGGGATGACCTGCGCCATCCACCGATCGATTCCAGAATCTGGGTGATCTCGTTGGAATCCTTACGGGTTGGCTTTATTTCTTCAGGTTCGCCAAGGGCTAAGTGCCAGAGTTCAATGACCGAGACCGTGGATTTCGGATCTTTTTTCGTGACATCCAGATATTGAGTGATCGCGCCGATGCGCCAGTCATCCTCCATGGCGTCCTCCTGCTGCTGACGGATCATCGAAAGGACTGATTTATCCGCGAAGGGCAGAAGCTGATCTTTTTTATAGAGATCCAGCGCTTCCGCCCAGCACTGGGCGATGTAGGCACGGACTTCCTTTTCATGGGCCAGGAGGTCGTAGCCGTCCATATTGCATTTGACGGGATAAAAGCGGCGGTTGCCTGTGCGGTCAGAGAGAAACAGGGAATTGTTTGTCGTGCCGATGAATGTGCAGCGGCGCGGGATGGTCTGGACATAACGGGTATAGGGTGCCCGGTACGAATCCTCCTGAGCGGTAATATACGCTTTCACGGTTTCCGCCTCCCGGACCCGGGACATGGCCATCAGCTCAGCCACCTCCGCAATCCAGACGCCCCGCAGCGCCTCGATGCCCTCCTTGCCGGTAATCGTCTTGATCTCCCGGAAAAAGGAATCATCCATATTGAGCCAGCGGACCAGGGTGGATTTTCCTCCGCCCTGCTTTCCGACCAGGACAACCATATCGTCAAACTTGCAGCCGGGGCGATAGGCCCTGTGAATTCCGCCGGCGAAGATCAGCCGGGAGACCTCCCTGTAATAGGGGGTATCTTCGCAATGAAGAATTTCATGGAGAAAGGCCGAGATACGGGGCCGGCCGTCCCAGACGAGGGATTCCAGAAGATCTGTCAGCGGATTGACCTTATGGGATTCAAAATGAATCTGCAGGGCGTCCCGGAGCATCTTCTCGTGATAGAGTCCATAATTGTTCTGAAACCAGGCGCGGATCTGGGCATCGTTCACATCCTGCCACTCCTGCCAGGTTTTTTGGACGCGGTCAAAGAATTCCGGCTTTCCGGAGAGGACATTGAAGCGGAGCCTGGAGCCATAGGCATTTTCAAGCAGCATCCGGAAAAGGGAGATATTGGGTTTCAGCTTCTGACCTTCCAGCGCGTCCGTCAGGCGGACGGCCGATCTGGCCGGGGGATCTTCGCCCGATTGGACTGATTCTTCGGTTTGAAGGGACCGGTCTTCCCGCGGAGCCTGTGTCTGTTCCTCCATTCGCGCACCTCCTTTCTGAAGTCATCAAGTCTTGTAAGCCGGAATTCCAGATAATCGAGGGATTCTTTCAGGTTGAGCCAGCGGGTCCAGTCGTCCGCCGTCCGATCTTTTTTGGATATGCGGTCAATGGCCGCCCAGGATGCATACTCGGCGGCGATCCGGGCATTCAGGAATCGCTGCCGCTCATCCGCCTGAGACAGGAGCAGGGACTGCAGGGCATCGAGGCATTTCTGCTGCGAATGAAAGGTTTCCTGATCCTGCCAGGGTTCCGGGCTGAGCAGATCCAGATGCAGCGCGTGATCGACAGCCCGGACGGCCGCGGCGAAGGAGCAGGACTCCTGAAGCATCACGAAATCGATCACCGAGCCGCCGGCATGGCAGCCGAAGCAATACCAGCCGCGGCGGGTGGATGTGGTGTTCGGCGCAGCATCGTAGACCTTGAGGGAGGCCGTATGATCTCCGGAGTGAAAGGGGCAGCGCATGAAACCATCGCGGGACAGGATGTAGCCATAGAGAGAGATGACCTTCGCCGTGGGAACTGTTTCCCGGATATAGTGGGAGGCCTCGATCAGGGTCATGGAAATCTCCCCTCTTCCGTCAGGGTTCCGTTTTGCACCAATTGCACCTCCTTTTGTTACGTAAACGATACATCTTTGGCAAAAAAAATTTCAATAAGCTCATCTTCGTCCAACGAGAGTGCCGATGCGATCAGAGAGATCTCCCGCCTCGTAAACTCAGTTTTCCCTGTAATCTTGCGGAACCACGAGCTTCGGTTGATTCCAATGTACTTACTGATGGCAACCGTGGTCATATCACGGAGCACCATTTTCTCCTTCAGCAGCTTGCTGTTCATGAATTAAATCTCCTTTCCTGCTTCCAAAGTGTTTCGGATCCGATACAGTCAGAGTATAATGCAAAGCCCCGAAAAATGCAAGTCGCAATATTGAAATAATTGTTGCATAAAAGATACGGTTATGCTATTATACGATACAGGAGGTGTGTGAACATGAACACGATTGGAGAAAAACTGAGGGCCAGAAGAACGGATCTGGGGCTCAGCCTGCGCGATGTGGCCGAGGCGACCGGAGTCAGCCGGGGGACGGTGCAGAGATGGGAAAGCGGATCCATCAAAAACATGGGGCGGGACAAGATTGACAGCCTGGCCCGGGTTCTGCAGATCGCACCGACAGAAATCTATCGGGACAGCTCCTCAGAAAAATATATGAGCTATGACCCTTCCCGACCCCAGATGACCCCGCAGCAGGAGGTTCTCTTCGACGCGACTGAGGATCTCACGCCGAAGGAGATGAATGCCGTGCTGGCGATGATTCAGGCTCTGAAGAGCACAAGGAAAGATGACTGACGGAGAAAAAAAGAAACCCCTTGAGAATCAAGGTTCTCAAGGGGTTTCAGTCTGGCAGGGCAAGAAGGACTCGAACCCTCAACAAAGGTTTTGGAGACCCACGTGTTACCATTACACCATTGCCCTTCGCAGACAACGGAAGGATTATAATCCAGTTCTCAGCTCTTGTCAAGCATGAAATTGTATTCATGGATCCGCTGACCTGAAAAGCGCCGGCGCTGTTAGCTTCAGACCCTGACCGTCCGGAAGGCCGCGGCCCGGCCGAGCCTGTTCATCACCGCGAGTCCGACACCCTCCGCCGGAACCACCTCGCTGTAGATGGTCTCCATACCTTCCTCGTCCACCCGGCGAAGGATATCGAACAGCCGGTGCGCAACTTCGGCATCATTCCCGCGGGAGCCAAGATCATGGGGGTCGCAGTCTGAAAGCGTCTGCAGGTGCTCTGTAAAGCACAGAACGCAGCTTTTCCTGCCGGCGTCCCGGTCCCCCATGCAGCTTTTCCGGAGGGCCTCCAGTACCTTTTCCTCTTCGCCCTCGATCAGAGTCACCGTACCCCGCGGAGCATAATGCCTGTAGCGCATGCCAGGGGAAAGGGCCTTTTCATCCGGCTTCAGGGGACGAAGGATGCTCCCGGCCAGCGCGACCTGCGTTCCGAGCGCCGATTCAATCATCTCTTTTGTGATGCCGCCCGGCCGGAGGATCGTCGGCGTTCCGTGAGTCAGATCCAGCACCGTGGATTCCAGGCCCACCTGGCACGGCCCGCCGTCGAGAATCAGCGGAATTCGCCCGTCCATATCCTCCGCCACATGGGCCGCCGTCGTGGGGGACGGACGTCCGGAGCGGTTGGCGCTGGGCGCGGCAATCGGCAGACCGCTGGTCTTCAGCAGCCGCTGAGTACAGGGCAGGGAGGGCATCCGGATGGCAACGGTGGGCAGCCCCGCCGTCACCTCGTCCGGGATTCTCTCCGTCCGCGGAAAAAGCATGGTCAGCGGTCCCGGCCAGAAGGCGTCCATCAGCTTCTCGGCCCCCTCCGGCATTTCACAGAGACCTTCCAGCTGATCACGGTGCCAGATATGCACAATCAGCGGATTATCCGCCGGCCTTCCCTTGGCCGCAAATATGGAAAGCACCGCCTCCCGGTCCAGGGCATTGGCCCCAAGTCCGTAGACCGTCTCCGTCGGGAATCCAACCAGCTGTCCCTCCGCAAAAAGCCTGGCCGCCAGTTCGATAGCCTCCGGCGAAGAAGCATCCATTACTTTCGTCTGCATCTTTCTTCCTCTTCGTATTCTCCGCCTCTCCTGTCCGGCAGTCATTCCTCAGAATCTGCCGGCCCGTCAGGCAGAATTTATCCAGGCAAACATCGTCTCTCGGGATAGATCTCCTGATTCGGCGCGCGCTCCGCTTCTCAGTCATGAAGGGACTGCAGCCGTTCCGTCTTTTCGGCTAGCCGCAGGGCGTCGATCATCGGATCCAGGTCGCCGTCCAGGGTATTCTGCACCCGCGGTACCGTCATGCCGATCCTGTGATCGACCACATAGTCATGGTTGAAATAATAGGTTCTGATACGCTGGCTCCGATCGCCCCCGGCAATCTGGCTCTTCCGGTCCGCATCCTGCGCAGCCTGGATTTCCTGCTGATGACGGTCCAGCAGCCGGCTTTTCAGAACCGCCATGGCCTTGGCCTTGTTCTGCAGCTGGCTGCGTTCATCCTGGCAGGTCACGACCAGTCCCGTCGGAAGGTGGGTCAGCCGAACGGCTGTCTCCGTCTTGTTAACCTTCTGTCCGCCGTGGCCGGAAGCCCGGTACAGGTCCAGCCGGATGTCCTCCGGGCGGATCTCGACCTCGCTGTCCTCCGCCTCCGGAAAGACCGCCACGGAAGCCGTCGAGGTATGAATGCGGCCGCTGCTTTCCGTCGCCGGAACCCGCTTTACGCAGTGAACGCCGCTTTCAAATTTCATCCGGGCATAGGCATCCGGTCCTGAAATCATGATCAGCGACTCCGTCACGCCGCCCAGCTCCGTGTCCGCCAGGGAGAGGATCTCCATCTTCAATCCTCCGCGGTCGCAGTATTTCTGATACATCCGGAGCAGATCGCCGGCAAAAAGAGCTGCTTCTTCCCCGCCAACACCTGCGCGGATCTCCATCATCACGTTCCGGGAATCCATCGGATCCGCCGGTACAAGCAGCAGCTTCAGTTCCTCCAGCAGCCTGGGTTCCCTTTCGGCCAGTGCTTCCGCTTCCTCCCTGGCCTCCTCGGCCATGTCGGGATCATTCATCAGTTCCCGGGCTTCTTCGAGGTGTCTCCTCAGTTCAAGGTACTCCCCGTATTTTGCGACTGTCTCCTCCAGTCCGGCACGTTCCTTCATGATGTCCTGAAGCCGCGCAAAATCCGCCGTGACCTCCGGCTGGGCCATGGCTTCCGTCAGCTCCTCATATCGGGCCTTCAGGGATTCCAGCTTTTCAAACATGTTTCCTCTTCGCAGCGTTTCTCATACAAATTCGCCCAGAACCATCCGGCTGATTCCGGCGTCGTCCTTCCGAATTTCGGTCTTCCCCGCCCCGGAGATCCGCAGCCATTCCGCAACCGTTTCGGCTTCTCCCTCACCGACCTCCATCAGCAGAAGTCCGTCTCTCTTCAGGTGCACCCCCGCCTTCCGAACAATCCTGCGGTAAAAATCCAGCCCATCCGCTCCTCCGTCCAGGGCCAGTCTCGGCTCATGGAGAACCTCGGGCTGCAGGCTGTCGCATTCCGCGGAGGGAATATAGGGGGGATTGCTGACAATCAGGTCAAATCTTCTTCCCGCGGCCGGTGCAAAAAGGTCTCCGGAGACCACCTCTGCCTGCACTCCGATTCTTTTCCGATTGGATTCCGTCAGACGAACCGCTTCGGGAGAAAGATCCGTCAGCGTCACCCGGGCCCCGGGGAGCCGTTTTGCCAGGCTCAGTCCGATGCATCCGCTGCCGCAGCAGAGATCCAGGATTTCGGGAGCATCGCGCCCCTCCAGCCTCTTCGCGGCCCATTCCGCGAGAAGCTCGGTTTCCGGCCTGGGAATCAGCACGCCGGGAGCTGTAAGAAATTCAAAGCCGCAGAACACGGCAGTTCCGATCAGATACTGCAGGGGTTCCCTGCTTTTCCGCCGAAGGAGCAGGGCGCGGAAATCTCTTTCCTGTTCTTCCGTCAGTTCCTCTCCGGTTTCCAGCCTGAGTTCCAGCGGAGGCCGCCCGGTGAGGAAAGAAAGCAGCATGGCGCTGTCATACTCGGGATCAGGCACACCCGCAGCCCGCAGCTCCCGGGAGGCGGCCCTCAGTCTGTCCCGGACCGTCATGCGGGCATGCTGACGGAATCCGTCTCCTCATCCGGGTTTTCCGCTTCAGCTTTGTCTTCCGGTTTTTCCTCAGCCGGAGGCACATAGCCCTTTTCGGATTCGCGGTAATCCCGCAGAATCGCCCAGCCCTCCGGCGTCTTCTTCGCGTGCGCCGGCAAACCGTACAGCACGACGTTCACGGAAACGATGGCGCATTCCAGCATGGATTCGTCCGGTTCCCGCGTGGTCAGCCGCTGCATCTGCAGCCCCGGCCAGCGCAGGATGTGCGCAATCCTGCTCGTGCTGTGCGCAAGGCCCATCAGCACTTCGTAACTCACCCCTGCGACCACGGGAAGCATCACCAGATGGGCCAGCAGCCGGAGGAAATAGTTGTTCACGTCCTTCAGAAGAGTGATATTCATCAGCAGGAACAGCACGATACTGATCATGAACACAATCAGCAGGAAGGCCGTGCCGCACCGGGGATGAAGCCGGGAGAAGGTCTGAGCGTTCTTCGGATTCAGCTCCAGGTCGCTTTCATAGCAGTGTACGGACTTGTGCTCTGCGCCGTGATACTGAAAGGTTCTCCGCACATCCGGCACAAAGGACACCGCGATCATATAGCCCACCAGGATCAGGATTTTTACCAGGCCGCTCAGCAGCGTATATCCCGCCGCGGGCATTCCGCTTTGCTTCAGCAGGTTTTCAATTCCCGCAGGAATGGCCATGAACAGGCCGATGCTCAGCAGAACCGCCAGTACCACCGCAACCCCCATGACCACCCTGTCCACGCCCTTGCCCAGCTTTTTGGCCAGCCATTTCTCGAATCTGGTCGGTTCCTCATCCAGCAGGCCCAGCATCCTGGTGGAATCCTCCAGCGTGTTCATTCCGAAATACAGCATGGTCACCATATTCACCATGCCGCGGATAAAGGGCTTCCCCATCCAGGGGTGCTTCTCCTTCGGGGCGGTAAAGGGCGTCCTTTTGGTAACCATGGTGCCGTCCGGACGGCGTACGGTCACCGCAGTCGCGTTGCCGGAGCGCATCATGACGCCCTCCATGACCGCCTGTCCGCCCATATCCCTGACCGCGCAGGCGGTCCCGCTGATCTTATGATTCTGATCCTTCATGATCGAAAAACCTCTCTTTCCGGAATGATCCACATCATCCCAAATTAGCTATTTCGACGCGTTGATCTGAATTCCTGCAATAATCCAAATATATTTTATCAAATATAATTAAGCCTGCCTGCTCCGTCCCCTCCTGAAGCAAAATTCCGCGGACAAAAAAGACCTCCCCGGAAATCTCTTCCGAAGAGGCATGAATCCGTATATCGAACTGCGGAACTCAGATTCCGAGCAGATCGCTGAAGACCTTCAGCGCGCCGTCGGTCTCATGGGCCAGCACACGTTTCGCCAGCACCTTGCCCAGCTGGACACCTTCCTGGTCGAAGCTGTTCAGGTTCCAGAGGAAGCCCTGGAACATGACCTTGTTCTCGAAATGCGCCAGCAGTGCGCCCAGCGCGTCCGGGGTCAGCCGGTCGCCGATGATAATGCTGCTGGGCCGGTTGCCTTCGAAATTTTTGTTGCGGTTCGCATCTTCCTTCCCGCAGGCAAAGGCCAGGATCTGCGCCGCGACGTTGGCCCCCAGCTTCTGCTGGCTGGTGCTTCCCTGGATCACCACATCCATGCCGGCCTGATTCTGCCGGAAGCCGATAAACTGCAGCGGGATGATATCCGTTCCCTGGTGCAGCAGCTGATAGAAACTGTGCTGTCCGTTGGTACCGGGCTCGCCGAAAATCACCGGTCCGGTGACATAGTTCACCTTTTCTCCGTCCCGGTTCACGCTCTTGCCGTTGGATTCCATATCCAGCTGCTGCAGATGGGCCGGGAAGCGGCTGAGGGCCTGGCTGTAGGGCAGAACCGCCGTGGCGGGATAGCCCAGAACATTCCGTTCATAGACGCCGATCAGCGCATCCAGCATGGCGGCATTCTTCCGCACATCCTTTTCCGCGGCCTTCCGATCCTCCTCCGCTGCGCCCTGCAGGAAGCGGTCAAAGATCTCCGGGCCAAAGGCCAGGCTCAGCACTGCGCCTCCCACCGCGGAGGTGGAGGAATAGCGTCCGCCAATATAATCGTCCATGAAGAAAGCCGCCAGATAGTCGCTGCTCTTCGCCAGAGGAGAAGTCTCGCTGGTTACGGCAATCATGTGCTTTCCTGCGCTCAGCCCGGCCTTCTCCAGCGCGTCCTTCACAAAAGCCTCGTTGGTCAGCGTTTCCAGCGTCGTCCCGCTCTTGCTGACCAGAATGAAGATGGCATGCGCCACATCCGTGGATTTCAGCACGGCGGCCGCGTCGTCCGGATCCACATTGGAGATGAACTTCGCTTCCATCCGGAAGGTGCCGTTCTGCTTCGCCCAGTTCTCAAGGGCGAGATACATGGCCCGGGGACCCAGGTCGCTTCCGCCGATGCCGATCTGCACGACGGTGGTGAATTTCTCCCCCTGCTCGTTGACGATTTCTCCGCTGTGCACCTTCTTCGCGAATTCCGCGATGCGGCGCTGCTGAGTCACATAGAATTCCCGCTTATCCGTGCCGTCGGCTTCCACCGCGGCGCCCAGCTGGCCGCGCGTCAGCTGATGCAGCACAAGCCGCTTCTCACCGGTGTTGATGACGGCACCCTCGTACAGCGCCCGGTATTTTTCAGCCAGCTGCGCTTCTCCGGCCAGCCTCTCCAGCCCCTGCAGGATGCTTTCGTTCACCTGCTTCGCCCCATAGTAATAGGTCAGCCCGCCGCCCATGGGTACGGCATATTCCCGGACGCGCTGCGCGCCGCTCTCTCCGGCCAGTACTTCCTTCAGGTCCGCCTTTTCGGCCTTTTCGGCCAGCGCACGGTAGCTCTCCAGGGTATCCAGATTCTTCCACTGAATCATCCGTCTCATTCCTCTCTGTCCGTTTTTAGCTCAGGGGTTCGTGTCCTGAAAAATTCTATCATACCCTTTTCTTTCCCGTCAATCCTCTTTTCCGCCCTTTGCCCGGAGGAAACATCGGGAAGTGCCGCATCGGGCAAGGGCACAGGCCAGGTTACTCCGCCTCCGGCGCGTACTTTTCCAGATACTCCTCCAGACAGAGGTTCTCCTCCAGCATGATCATGCTGTGCCGGGGTCCCACATAACGGATATGCCATGCTTCCGGCGCAAATCCGGTGATTTTCTCCTTGCCCTCCTGATACCGGACGATGAAGCCGTATTCCCAGCAGTGTTCATGCAGCCATCTGCACTGCTTCGTGCTGACGAAGCTGCTGGCTCCCGGCACATTGACGTCGAAGCTGAGCCCGAGATGATGCTCGCTGGCGCCGGGTTCCGCAACGGTTCTCAGGGCTGCCCGCCGGGCTCTGGAGCGGCTCCAGTCCGGATTCTTCTTCAGATGGGAGTTGATGCTTCTGTTCAGCATGCTTTCCTGTTCCGCATAGCTGCGGTATCCCGCGCTGACCTGCCATTTGACAATCCCGTCCTGCCGGGCCGCTGTCAGCATGGTCACCAGGGCCTCCACCGCTGTGCGGACTCCCCGGGTGGATTCATACTTAATCTTTACCAGCTCCGGGTCGCAAAGCTCCGTCATCAGCACCAGATCCGCCGGCAGAAAGCTTTCGTCCACCGGGTGCTCCAGGTTTGTCAGCATGGGCCATTCCCCTGCCAGCACGTCCACGGGTTCCGCCGGAGGCGGCGCGGGAATGGCTTCCGCAGAATACAGTCTCCCCTGGGTCTTTTTGCCGGCGATTCCGTCTACGCTCAGCCCGTTTCTCCTCTGGAAGGCTTCCACGGCGCTCCTGGTCGCCGATTCGTAGATTCCGTCCGCTTCTCCGTCCAGATAGCCCAGCTCCTTCAGTCGCAGCTGAAGGATCCGAACCTCCTCCCCCTCGGAACCGCTTTTGAGCAGAATGATTCTTTCCGGGGGCGCGACCGTGGGCGAGGGCTCCGTCAGCTCCGCAAAGTCATCCTCCAGCAGCCCGTCCGTCCATTCCGCCCCGGCGATTCCCGCCGAAAGCATCAGCGCAGCCATCAGGCACATTCCCCTTCTCATCCGTGCTCCTCTTCGTCCGGCCTGTCCGTCCCGTTTTCCCGGCCGGCGGCATCGTCCGGCGGGCAGACCTTCTCCTCCGGCGCCCCTTTTTCCTCGTCCCTGCCCTCCAGCGCCTTTCGGACGACTTTGTACACGACCGAGTTGTCTGTCAGGTATCCCAGGGCCTGCGTCGCTTTCAGCAGAAGCTCCCGCTCATCCGCTCCGCCGGCTTCCATGGCCCTGTCCACCTCATCCCTCAGCCGCTCAGCCTCCGACATGTTTTTCAGATAGTCCATGTAGGCTTTTTCCGGGCTGAAGGGATTCCGCAGGGCCTCTTCAAGTTCAGACATCCGTTTCCCTCCCGCATGAATGAAGCCCGCCGACTGCGGGTCGGCGGGCTGATTCCGCCTGATTAATTACCGGGGTAAATGATCAGGCTTTCCACGTCATAATCCTTCAGCTTTTCCCGGCCCTTCAGGCCGGCGAGCTCCATGACGAAAAGCATCTTTACAACCTTTCCGCCCAGCTCCTCAACCAGCTTCGCTGCCGCCTCGGCGGAGCCTCCCGTGGCCATCAGGTCGTCCACAATGATGACCTTCTGCCCGGGCTGAACCGCGTCCGCATGAATCTCGATCTCCGCCTGTCCGTATTCCAGGTCGTACTTCCTGCTGATCGTCTTCCTGGGCAGCTTTCCCTTCTTCCGAACCGGTACAAAGCCTTTTCCGGTCAGGTAGGCCACGGGTACTCCGAAGATGAAGCCCCGGCTTTCCGGCCCGATCACCAGGTCAAAATCCAGTCCTCTGGTTTTCTCCACCAGCCCGTCGATGGACAGCTTCAGGCCGTCCGGGTCCTGAATCACGGAGGTAATATCCCGAAACATGATTCCGGGTTCAGGAAAGTCAGGAATGGTGACCACGTACTCTTCCAGCTTCTTCATGGCGGCAAATCTCCGTTTCTTTTTTTGGGGTGTTCCTGAAAGATCCTTTTTTATTTTATCACAGGAAAACGATGCTCCGCAATCCCTCATTCAGTAATTTCTTCGCCCGTCAGGCTCTTCCAGAAGGCACGGATCGTGTTCTGATTGGATACGCCGTAACTGGGATCATACTCCTGCGCCTCGCTCATGGTCCGCAGGAAATGGACGCATAGATGGCCGTTGAAATTGTTGTCCTTGACAGAGCCCGACATATGGGGCATGTCATGGGTGGATCCGACCGTCCAGCTGCCGTTCGGCAGTTTGACATATACCGCCTTCTGGCTCCAGGTATTCTTTCCTCCGAAGGCCTTCAGCATGCTCGCCGTGTCCTCCGCCGTGCAGGGTTCGGCGTCGCAGTGCCTGCCGCAGGAGTAAATCCGCAGATTCCATCCCTGCCCGGAGGAGGGTTCATAGACATAAAGAGTCTGGCCGGAACGCAGCGAAGGCTTCACATCGTTGTACCAGTGAAGCAGCCGGACCTGTCCTCCGGAGGGCCCGGAAGCCGTCCTCCCCGAAGAGGGATCGGCGGAAGCGGAGCTCTGGGCGCCTGTGCTGTCAGCGCTCTTTCCGCTGTCGGAGGCTGCTCCGGAGGAGCCAGCCCCCTGAGCGTTTCCGTTCTCCAGGGCTTTGAGCGTCTTTTTCCCGGCCAGTCCGTCCGCGCTGAGCCCGCTGGCCTTCTGGAAAGAGGCCACGGCCTGCCTGGTCTGCTTGCCGTATTTTCCGTCCGCGCTCCCGTTCAGAAAGCCAAGGGCAATCAGCCGGCTCTGCAGAAGCCTGACCCGGCTTCCGGTGGCTCCCGGGCGAAGGGTGGCATAGTTTCCGCCGAACAGGCTGCCGGAGGATGCGGATGAAGTCTGCTCCGCAGCAGTCTTCCCGGAGGAAGAGCTCGCCTGGGCCGTCTTTGTCGCCGAATTCCCGGTCTGGGCCGGGGAAGCCTCCGTCTTTCCGGAGGAAGGAGCGCTCTTTCCCGCCTTCTGGTAGATCAGGTTCCGGGTTTTCTCGCCGGCCACGCCGTCCGCCTTCATTCCGTTGGCCCGCTGGAATTTTTTCACCGCCAGCTCTGTGTGGGTGCCGTAGATTCCGTCCGGCGTCCCTCCCAGATATCCCAGGGCAATCAGCGCTTCCTGCATCTGCTTCACCGCCTCGCCCCGGACACCGGAATACAGCGTTCCTTCCCTGTAGGCCAGGGCAGCGCCCTGCAGTCCTACAACCAGGGCTGCGGTCAGCGCAGCCAGTCTGTTTCTTGTCTTCATCTCAGCCTCCCGACAGAGGATTTCCTTTTTTCATTGTTCCTGCGCTGCGCGGGGAACCATGCTCCCCTGAAGGAGCCTTCCGAAGTTCTTCCCGCTTCAGGCAGCCGTGGAATCCGCGCGATTCTCCGGAGGGGAAACCGCCGCGGTTTTCCGCGGCGGTATTTTACCACATTGATTCCATTTTGTAAAATAACTGTGTCGAATTTGTTACATCTTACCTTTTTCCTGTTCTTCTGAACTCTCCCCCTTTTTTCTTTTCAGTTTTTGTGCTAAAATCTGTTCGATTATATGGCGGTTTTGCTGCCTGTTTCCGGAAGGAGCGTTTTTCATATGAGAAAGATCGGTGTATTGACAAGCGGCGGCGACAGCCCCGGGATGAACGCGGCCGTCATGGCTGTCGCGCGCAGCGCGGCTCTTTACGGCATGCCCCTGATCGGCATTAAGCACGGATACAACGGCCTGCTCCGCAAGAGCACGAACATCCGGGATGATATGCAGGAGCTTTATCTCGATACCGTGCTGGATATCGCGGATGAACCCGGAACCTATCTGCGCACGGCCCGCTGCGCCGAGTTCAAGGAAGCCAAATACCGCGAGCTGGCGGTCAAGACGCTGGAAGCGATGGAGATCGACGGTCTTGTTGTCCTCGGCGGAGACGGCAGCTTCCAGGGCGCGCAGCGTCTCTGCGAGCTTGGCGTTCCCTGCATCGGCATTCCCGCGACCATTGATAATGACCTGGGTTATACGGAAATGACGCTGGGCTTTGACACGGCTGTCAATGTCTGCGTGGACGCGGTCCGTGCCATCCGGGCGACCAGCCGCAGCCATGACCGGCCCGCGGTGGTCGAGGTCATGGGCCGTCACTGCGGGGACATCGCGCTGACGACTGCGGTTTCCACCGGCAGTGAGATCGTGGTCGTGCCTGAGGTGCCGTGGACGGTCGAGGGCGTGGCGGAACAGCTGAGAAAGCAGCTGGCCAAGGGAAACACCCGGGCCACGATCATCCTTGCCGAAGGCTGCTATGATTCGATGGCGCCCTTTGATCTTTACGGATATCTGACCACGCACGGCAAGCCCTGCTATGAGGGCGAGCCCATGAGCGCGGTTCGTTTTGCTTCCGTCATGAAGCGGATGTGCGGCATGGTGGAAGCCCGGGCGACCATCATCGGTTATACCCAGCGCGGCGCAGAGCCCACTGCGCGGGACAGCGCCTTCGCCTTTGAGGCGGGCAACCTCGCAGCCAAGCTTCTGCGCGACGGCGTGGCCAACCAGGTCGTCGGCATGAAGAACGGCCGGGTCACCTACATGCCCATCGATGAAGCCCTGTCCGCGGAGCGGCATTTCAACCGTCCGCTCTTCGATCTGGTCAATTCCCTGTAAACGGTTTTGTTTCCTTCCCTGTCTGCAGTGGAGCATAAAAAAACGGTGAGCCTGAACGGCCCACCATTTTTTTGCTTCCTTTACCGGAGAATCCGATACTGCGCGTACCGGCCAGGCATGGCAATCAGATCAAAAACCGCTTCTCCGTCCCTTTCATACAGCGGAGAAATCTCTGTCTCCCCGTTCCATCCCTTCGCCGTCAGCGCCCTGGCCCCCTTCACGTGCAGCCGGATTCGTTCTCTCTGCGTGCCTTCCATCACATAGGGGTAAACGACCACCGTATCATTGTCATATACGAACAGGCTGATTCTGGCCGGTCCCTCAAGCCAGATCCCCCGAACCGGGAATTCCTGTCTGATCCGGCTCAGAACCTCCGCAGGGAAACGGTAGAAGTCCGGATAGGCGTCCGGCACAGCCAGGCTGTAGATCCGGCCGTCGGCATAGGGATCCCGCAGCAGAATACCGTAGCTTTCCTCATGGTGCGCAGCCTTGACCAGCGCCCAGGTAGCGTTGTTGCGGAATTCCATAACAGGCAGTCCGACTTCTCCGGCGCCGCGGGGGAAAACACAGATATTCTCCTTTTCCTCCACCCGATAGCGGTCCGCGGTGATATGCCGCCCCGGCAGCTGAACGGAGGTGAAGTTCTCCATTCCCCGATCCCTTACCGCGTCCCAGAAGCCGGAGGTCACGATCGCCTGGCCGCCGGTCTTCCGCAGCCATTGATCCAGCTTCTTCAGCACCTCCGGATCGCAGGCGGAGGAGCGGGTCAGCAGCAGGCTCTCTCCGTCCTCCGGGAAATACGGCGTGCAGACCACGGGCAGTCCGTTCATGCCCAGATAATCCTGGACGCTGTCCTCTCCCTGACAGTTGTCCGGCAGGTAGCAGGGAATCCCCACAGGCCGTCCGGCCCGGTCCAGCAGATCATCCAGCAGCTCCAGCTGGTATCCGAGGGAGGGCGTAAAGGGATGATTCACCATCGCCTGGAAGCAGAACATCATCAGCTCCTTCGGCCTGGAGAAGGCCGTCAGCCAGACCTGCTCCAGATAGTGCTCGGTGATATGCATGTCAAAAGGATCGAACCATCCGCCTCCGTTGTGCTCCGGCCACATCTGCTCAAAATAGGTCATCAGCGAAAAGCTCAGATACCTGGGCAAATGCTGATCCTGAGTGACCGGATCCCGGGTTTCGGTGCCTGTGTAGATGGCGTCAAACAGCTTTCTTTGCTCCGCCGGATTATAGCCCGTTTCCTGGTAGCTCTCCGCCCAGTTGGGATACTTGATCGTGATTCTGCATTTCGGGTTCGCCTTTTTGGCCGGTCCGATGATGTCCTCCTCGCTGACCCGGCGCAGCAGATCCAGCCTGTAATCCCTCCATCCTGCCTTGATCCCGTGGGCAAGATTATATTCATCCCGGGCCTTCAGGCAGGCTTCGCAGGCACAGTCCGTAAAGAAAAAATCATCGATGATGAACTCGTCGAAATGTTCCCCGATAAAGGCACAGACCTCCTTCAGCTTTTTCCGCATGGCGGGATCATTGTAGCAGAAGGTGTCAAACAGCCGTTGCTTCGGCTTTGCTCCCTCCGGCGTCCGGATCACGGTGGTCAGCCCGCCCGCAACCTGAATACCGTGGGCATGCAGCACTTCCCGGATCATCTCGATCTGCTCGTGGGAAGCCTGTACGGCCCGCCAGGGTTCCAGATAGATCTTGTCGATTTTCAGATACTTTTCCAGAAAAGCCAGCTGGCTTTCCAGCTCCTCCCGGGTGACCCGGGCCGCCGCCTGCGCCACAAAGTAAGTCGCAAAGGTAAAATTACGGTATTTCCCCATCTTTTGATCCTCCTGTAAAAAATGATACCTTGCATTTTTCGCTTAGGGGGATGCTTCTGTCTCCGTTTCAGGAACGGATGTTTTTCTTCCCATTTTGCTGAAGCCGGCGAACCAGCTCCGCCGGGCCGGGTTTGTTCTGAGCGGGCTTTTTCTGCTTCTCTCCGCTTTCATCCGGGGGCGCTCCGGGGCTCCGGCCCGGCGTCTGATCGTAGGCCTCCGAATCGGTGGGCAGGCCCTTCCCTTCCAGTCTCCTGTTGATCAGCGTCTTTGCCAGCGAGTACAGCACAGCACAGACGGGAACGCTGATCAGCAAACCCACGAAGCCGAACAGCGCACTGCCCAGGATAATGGAAATCATGCTCAGCAAAGGTGTGATGCCCGTATAGTCTCCCAGAATTTTCGGGCCGATAATGTTCCCGTCAATCTGCTGCAGAATCAGAATAAAGATGGTGAAGGTAATCGCGGAGGAACGGTTTACAATCAGAAGGATCAGTACGCTGGGCACCGCGCCGATCATGGGCCCGAAGAAGGGCAGAATATTGGTTACGCCGATCAGCACGGAGATCAGGACGCTGTATTCCAGTCCGGCGATGAGCATAAAGATATAGCAGATCACGCCCACGATCATGGAATCGATGATTTTGCCTGTCGTAAATCCCGCAAAGGTCCGGTTGGTTCTCCTCATCCAGTACAGGAATACCTCGCAGAAATCCGGTTTCATCACGGCATAGCAGAGCTTCTTCCCCTGCCGCGCCAGCCGCTCCCGGTCCATCAGCAGATAGAAGGAAACAATCAGCCCGATAAACAGGCAGAAGAAGAACCGGTAGACCACATTGTAGGAGGTCTGCAGCAGCATCGGTACAAAGTTGATATAGTTGGTGGCATATCCCAGGATGTTCTGCCACGCGGAGTTCAGCGAATCCACGTCGTCCTTCACGAGGCCGAACTGCTTCAGCGCCTGGTTGATCGCGGCATCATTCTCCCGGACAAAGCTGGTCACCTGTTTGATCAGGCTCTCCGTCGAGGAGAAGACCTGCGGCAGGAGAATGTAGAAGAATAGGGCAATCATCGTCACGAGAATCAGCAGGGAAAGAAGCGCGGAAATCAGCCGGGCTGATCTGGCCCCCGGCTTTTTCCGGTACAGGGTTTTCCGCAGCAGCAGAGAAATCCGCCGGTCAATCGGCATTTGAATAAACGCCAGAGCGCCGCCGATAAAGAAAGGCGCCAGCGTATGCATGACAAAGCCGACAAAAGCGGTAATACGATCCAGATAGATCAGCGCTGCCACCAGCAAAACCGTAAAGGTGATCACACCCATCGCAGCCCGGGAAATCTTCCTGTATTCTTCGGGGATCAGATGTCTCACATTATATTCCCCCTCTCCGTCCACGGTGATTTTACAGCAAACCATTCGGACCGTCAATCAGTTTCTGGTATCAGAAAACCCCCTCCCTTGCGGGAGGGGGCACCGAATCGTGATTCAGTTTTCAGCAGGATCAGCCCTGGGCCGCCAGCTTCTTGTAGCTTTCGAGGCGAACCTTCGCATCCTCTTCCTGCTCCACGAACAGCTTCGCGGCAGCATCCGGGAACTGCTGGGCCAGAGAGGTGTACCGAACCTCGCCCTTCAGGAATTCCTGATAATCGCCGGTGGGATCCTTGCTGTCGACGGTCATCGGATTCTCCAGCGTCGGGTTGTACCGATACAGCTGCCAGTAGCCGCACTCAACGGCCTTCTTGATTTCCGCCTGGCTCTTGCCCATGCCGCCCTTGGCGCGCAGGCCGTGGTTGATGCAGGGCGCGTAGGCGATGATCAGGCTCGGGCCGTCATAGGCTTCGGCTTCGATCATGGCCTTCAGCACCTGCTGCGGGTTGCTCATGGCCACCTGCGCCACGTACACATAGCCGTAGCTCATGGCCATCATGCCCAGATCCTTCTTCTTGGTGCGCTTGCCGGCGGCGGCGAACTTCGCCACGGAGCCGGTGGGCGTCGCCTTGGAGGCCTGGCCGCCGGTGTTGGAGTACACTTCGGTGTCCAGCACAAGGATGTTGACATCCTGATTCTGCGCCAGCACATGGTCCACTCCGCCGTATCCGATGTCGTAGGCCCAGCCGTCGCCGCCGAAGATCCAGATGCTCTTCTTGGTCAGCAGATCCTTGTGCTCCAGGATGTACTTCCTGCGCTCGCAGCCTTCATGATTCTCCTTGGCTTCCAGCAGGGCAACCAGCTTGTCGCCGGCCTTGCGGGAACCGTCGGCATTGTTCATGTTCTCCAGCCACTCCTTGCAGGCCGCCACAATGGCTTCGTCCTTGCCGACTTCGGTGACTTCCTTGATCACTTCAGCCAGCTTGGCGCGGCGCTGCTGGGTCGCCAGGTTCATGCCGAAGCCGAACTCGGCATTGTCTTCGAACAGGGAGTTGGACCAGGCAGGTCCGAAGCCCTTCTCGTTGGTGGTGTAGGGGCAGGTCGGGGCGGAACCGCCGTAGATGGAGGAGCAGCCCGTCGCGTTGGCGATGATCATCCGATCGCCGAACAGCTGGGTAACCAGCTTGACATAGGGGGTCTCGCCGCAGCCCGCGCAGGCGCCGGAGAACTCGAACAGGGGCTTCAGGGCCTGGCTGTTCTTCACGGTGGCCTTGTTGGTGATGCGATCCGCCACTTCCGGCACGGTCATGGCGTACTCCCAGTTGGCCTCTTCCTTCCTCTGGGAATCCAGAGGCTTCATGATCAGGGCTTCCTTGCCTTCCTTGCCGCTCAGCGGGCAGACATCCGCGCAGTTGCCGCAGCCGGTGCAATCCAGCGGGCTGACCTGCAGACGGTACTGCATGCCCTTGAACTCGGCGCCGGTAGCCGGCTTGGTCTCGAAGGAAGCGGGCTTCTCCGCGCCTTCCGCCACATAGATGGGCCGGATGCAGGCATGCGGGCAGACCATGGAGCAGTTGCCGCACTGGATACAGTTGGCGATCTGCCATTCGGGCACGAACACGGCGATGCCACGCTTCTCGAACTTGGTGGTGCCGGTGGGCACGATGCCGCGGGGATCCATCTTGCTGACGGGCAGCTTGTTGCCTTCCTGGGCCAGCACGGGAGCGATGAATTCATCGAAGTATTCGTTGGTTCCCGGAACCTTGGCGGGCACGGCGCCCTCGGTGGTGGTCGCCCAGTCCGCGGGGATCTCCACTTCTTCCAGGCCGGTCAGGGCCGCGTCGATGGCCGCGAAGTTCATCTTCACGACGTCTTCGCCCTTCTTGCCGTAGGAAGCAACGACCTTTTCCTTCATGTACTTGTCAGCATCCTCGTAGGGGATGATGTTGGCCAGCTTGAAGAAGGCCGCCTGCATGGTGGTGTTGGTGCGTCCGCCCATGCCCACCTTGCGGGCCAGGTCGATGGCGTTGATGATGTAGAACTTCGCATGCTTCTTCGCCAGCTTGTTCTTCATGCTGGCGGGCAGGCGCTCGTTCAGCTCTTCCTTGCTCCACTGGCAGTTCAGCAGGAAAATACCGCCGTCCCGCAGGGGGGTCACCATGTCATACATAGTCACGTACGCAGGGTTGGAGCAGCTGATGAAGTCAGCGTGATCGATCAGGTAGGGGCTCTGGATCGGCTTGTCGCCGAAGCGCAGGTGAGACACGGTCAGGCCGCCGCTCTTCTTGGAATCATAGAAGAAATAGGCCTGCGCATATTTCTCGGTATGGTCACCGATGATCTTGATGGAGTTCTTGTTGGCACCCACGGTACCGTCAGAGCCCAGGCCGTAGAACATGCAGGCGCTGGTGCCGGCGGGAGCGGCCGCGAAGGTGTCGCCCAGCTTCAGGCTGGTTCCGGTCACGTCGTCTTCAATACCCACGGTGAAGTGATTCTTCATTTCGCCGTCCAGGTTGTCGAACACGGCCTTGACCATGGTGGGGGTGAACTCCTTGGAGCCCAGGCCGTAACGGCCGCCCACCACCTTGATGTCGCTGCGGCCGGCTTCGACCAGCGCCGCGCACACATCCAGGTACAGAGGCTCGCCCAGGGATCCGGATTCCTTGGTCCGATCCAGCACCGCGATCTTCTTCACGGTCTTGGGCAGCTCCTTCATCATGTATTCCACGCTGAAGGGACGATACAGATGAACCTTCAGAACGCCGACCTTCTCGCCGTTCTCGATCATCTTGTTCACGGTCTCGTGCGCCACGTCGCAGCTGGAGCCCATGGAGATGATGATCTTCTCCGCATCCGGAGCGCCTTCATACTGGAAGGGCTTGTAGCAGCGGCCCGTCAGCTTCGCGACGGCGTTCATGCACTCTTCCACGATCGCCGGCACGGCCAGATAGAACTTGTTGCCGGCTTCACGGCCCTGGAAGTAGATATCGCTGTTCTGAGCGGTACCGGCCTGATGCGGATGTTCCGGATTCAGGGCACGGGCGCGGAACTCGGCGATCTTGTCCCACGGAACCAGATCCTTGATCTCTTCGTAGCAGTTCTTGGTGTCGATGGCGTCGATCTTCTGAATCTCGTGAGAGGTCCGGAAGCCGTCGAAGAAGTGCAGGAAGGGCACGGAGCTCTTCAGCGTCGCCAGATGGGCTACCAGAGCCATATCATGAGCTTCCTGGACAGAGTTGGAGGCCAGCATGGCGAAGCCGGTCTGACGGCAGGCCATAACGTCGCTGTGATCTCCGAAGATGTTCAGCGCGTGATACGCCAGGGCGCGGGCGCTGACATGGAACACAGCAGGAGTCAGCTCGCCGCTGATCTTGTACATATTCGGGATCATCAGCAGCAGACCCTGGGATGCGGTGAAGGTAGTCGTCAGAGCGCCGGCGGACAGAGAACCGTGCACGGCGCCGGCGGCGCCGGCTTCAGACTGCATTTCTGCAATCTTGACAGTCTGCCCGAACAGGTTTTTCCTGTCATGGGCAGCCCATTCATCAGCGACTTCCGCCATGGGGGAAGAAGGAGTGATGGGATAGATGGCTGCCACATCGCTGAACGCGTACGCGACATGGCTGACGGCGGTATTGCCGTCCACGGTGATCTTGATGGCCATGGATAACCCTCCTTGGAAATATAAAGATAGTCAGACCCGAAGCCCGCGCCTGCCGCGGCCCACGCGGGCACACGAAGAACACGGTTCCTCAAACGAGGTCATTATACGCGCAAACCTTGTCCCTGTCAATGAACCGCGTGCAAACAAAATAAGGTCAATTGCGATCAGAATGGTTCAGCCGATCCGTCCGGGCAGAGTGCGCCGGCGGAAATCCGGACGGACAATCACCGTTTTTAGTTGCTTTTGGCTAACAATATGTAACAGAAAACGGGGTGTCCTCAGACACCCCGGAGCATCGTTTTGGCTCAGTATTCGAACACGGTAATGACCCCGCCCATGTTGTCCAGGGAGGAGACGTAGTTCTTCGCCCGGGAGGTCACCGCGACGTCAAAGGAATTCGCATCCCCGACATACTGCCGGTACACCTCGTATTTCAGCTGCCCGTCCTCAAACAGCGCCACGTGCGGGTGCTCCTCCAGGTACTGGATGTATTCCTCGAGGCAGAAATCCATCGCGTGCATGATCGCCGCACTGCCCTTCCCCACGTAACGGTAGAGGTTCATCTGGCTGCGGATGCCGGTGACGAAGCTCTTGTCCGTGGAGGTCTCCAGAGGCCATGCGTTCTGCGGGAAGCGGAAGACGAAGCCGTACTCCCAGCAGTGGGTATTCATCCATACGCCCTGGCTGGAGGTGGAATACTTCGTGTTGTTCACTTCCTTGTCGTTCCTGTCATACAGCTGCAGCCGGAAGGAAAGGCCGGAATTGTATTCGCTGGTTCCCGGATAGTTGACTTCCTTCTTCGCGGCCTCGATCAGGGCATCACCGGTGTATTTGCTGCTCAGCTTCTCAACCTTGGCCTGGAAGTACTGGTTCTGCGTATCCCAGCTTCGGTAGGCTTCCGGCACGTAGTAATGCTGCAGATCCTCCGCGGCGGCCGCGTCCACAGCGGCCTTCAGCGCGTCCGCGGCCACGGGGAACAGGCTGACGCTCGCGTCCTTGACCTGAAGCGCCCAGTTGAAATAATTGCCCAATCCCACCATGGTGCTCTCGTCAAAATCTTCCGGCCGGGAGTGCCATTCATTGATGAGCAGCAGGCCGTTGTTCATGATCTGGCTGCGGGTCATCGTAACTGTGGAAGGGCTCTCCAGAGGATAGTTGGTCAGATCCAGCAGATCCCAGCCCTCCATCTTCTGCGCCGGCCAGGCCTGGTTTGCACCGCTGGAAGTCTGGGCCTGATATTCGGCCATCGCCGCGGCATACTTCTGATCCTCCTCGGAGTTATGCTTCTCCGCCTCGGCCTGCGCGGTCTCCAGAACCTCCGTCTGCCGGTTCGCCACCCAGTCCTTCGCAAAGAAGCAGGCGACCGTCAGCAGGGCAAACAGCACCGTCAGAATGATGACAACCGGTACCGCCTTGCTTTTCTTGGGCTTGCTCATGGTTCGTCCTCACCTTTCCCCGTCATTTCAGGCGTGGCCCTTCGTTTCCCTTCCCTTTTTCTCCGGTCAGGCAGGGCTCGCGGGATCCCCCGCCGAAAAGCCAGTCCGCATCAAAAACATTCATTATTTCGTCACACAAATGTAAGAATCCTTCTTTTTTTGAAAATATTTTTCTTTTTTGTTTTTTCGGGCGGGTTTTTCCGTTAACCGCGGCGGAATACTGCCCGTTTCTCTGTCCTCGGGGATTCTTACATTCTCTCCGGCGCTTCGATGCCGATCAGGTGCAGCCCGGTTTTGATCACCGCTGCGGTGGATTTCGTCAGAGCAACGCGGGCGGCCGCCTGGGCGGGATCCCCGTCGAGAATCCGGTGCTCATAGTAGTATTTGTTGAACGCCTGCGCAATATCCGTCACCGCCCGGGTGATCATGCTGGGCTCGTATTTCTCCGCCGTCTCCCGGATGACATCCGGGAAACGGCTCATCAGCCGCAGCAGGCTCTGGGCCTCGTCGTCCGTCAGCGCGCTCCAGTCCGGCGCGGGAAGGCTCAGCTCTTCCGCCTTCCGGGCCACGGAGCAGCATCTTGCGTGGGTATACTGCACATAGGGACCGGTTTCCCCGTCAAAATTCAGCGCTTTTTCCCAGTCGATCTCGTAGCGGACGCGGGGCGTACCGTCCTCGTCCTCGTAAGGCGTTTTCGTGCAGGGATAGTCAATATCCTTGATCCGGTTATTGCTCAGCGTCGTGTACACCACGGCGCCGACGCCGATCTGCCGGGCAATCTCGTCCTTGTTCTCCAGCCCGGGGGACTTCTCCTCAATGATCGTCCGGGCCTTCAGAATCGCCTGGTTCAGCAGGTCGTCCAGATAGACGATGACCCCGTCACGCGTGGAGAGTGATTCCCCGCCCAGGCTGACCATGCCGAAGGCCACATGCACGCAGTCCTTCGCCCAGGGATAATCCATTTTTTCCAGCACCCGGAAAATCTGGCGGAAGTGGAGATCCTGCTGATAGGCCACCACATACAGGCACTTGTCAAAATGATAGGTGTCATGTCTGTACTTTGCGGCTGCAAGATCACGGGTGGCGTAGAGGGTCGCTCCGTCCTTTTTCAGGATCAGGCAGGGAGGCATTTTATCCTCGCTCAGGTCCACCACCCAGGCGCCCTCGCTCTGGGTCAGCAGTTTTTTCTCCCGCAGCTCTTCAATCACGGGCCCCATCTTGTCGTTGTAAAAGCTTTCCCCGGCATAGCTGTCAAAATGGACATCCAGAATGTCGTATACGCGCATCGCGTCCTTCAGCGTCACATCCTTGAACCAGCGGAAAATCTCCATCGCCTCGGGATCGCCGTCCTCAATCCTCTTGAACCAGGCACGGCCTTCATCCTCCAGGGAGGGATCCTTCTTCGCTTCCACGCCGAAGCGGACATACAGGCGGGTCATCTCGTCCACGCCGCCCTTCTCGACGGTTTCCCGGTCTCCCCAGCGCTTATAGGCGCAGATCATTTTTCCGAACTGCGTCCCCCAGTCTCCGAGGTGATTGATTCCCACCGTCCGGTAGCCCAGGAAATCGTAAATCCGTTTCAGGCTGTTCCCCAGCACGGTTGTGGACAGATGCCCGATGTGAAACCTCTTTGCGATATTGATGGAGGAATAGTCCAGGCAGACTGTCTTCCCCGCGCCCAGATCCGACGCGCCGAAGCTCCCGCCTTTTTCCGTCAGCTCTTCCATGGTCTCCCGGGCAAAGTTCTCCCGGTTCAGGAAGAAATTCATATATCCGTTCACCGGCTGAACCGACGCAGTCTCCGTGTGCTTCCATCCCTGGCAGAGAGCTTCCGCTATTTTCGGCGGTGCCGTCCGCAGCGCCTTTGCCAGCCGGAAGCAGGGAAACGCATAATCTCCCATCGCGGGATCCGGCGGCACCGCCAGCAGCCCCCGCAGCTCCGCCGCGGCGGGCAGACCCTCCGCCTCCGGCCAGATTTCCGCCATGGTTTCGCTCGTCAGATTCGCAATCCGGGTCATCATGTCCGTCATGATTTCAGGTCCTTTCTGTTTTCTGCGACCTATCTTATCATAGTTCACGCCAAAAAACCACACTTGTCTTTCCAGACATGAAAAAGTATAATGCTCGCGGATTCACGGGCGCGCGGAACATTCCGCTTCCGCTTTCCCGCGCATTTTCTTCCGAAGGAGTGTAAAGGATCGTGAAAAAAAGTTTGACCCTGATGCTGGCGCTGATTTGCCTTTTGGCGCTGCTTCCGGCCCGTGCGGAGCAGGAGGAAGATCCCCTCGCCTTCTTCGCGGTACGTCACGGCAGCCGTTCGGAAAAGAAAATCGCCGTAACGGTGGATGACTCCTTCGATCTGGCCTACACCTGGAAAATCAGGGATTTGTTTCAGGAGCTGGGCATTGTCGGCACCTTCTTCCCCATCGGCATTCAGATACACGAGGAGGACGGGGCCGAATGGCAAAAGGTGCTTGATCAGGGAAACGAGATCGGCTCTCACAACTTCGGGCATTACAAGATGGGCGGCGCCGGCGGCCGCTCCATTCTCACTTCTCTCGGCCGTTTTCAGCAGACGCTGGACGCCGCGCTGGGGTACCACTATCAGGTGCACTGCTTCCGCCCGCCCTTCGGAAACACCGATGATGAAAACGGCCGGTCCGCCAGTTTCCGCGAGGCGGTAAAGCGTTTCGGATATGAACACGTGATCCTCTGGGATGTCAGCCAGACAAACCCGGACGAGGCCCGCAGGAGGGTGCAGAACGGCAGTATTCTTCTCTATCACGCCCGCTGGGCGGATTACGCCTGTCTGAAGACGCTGGTTCCCCAGCTGCTGGAAAAAGGCTATGAATTCGTCACCGTCAGCCAGCTGCTCGGCTTCGGCCCAAATGAAACCTCACCGGAACCCTATGTCTTCCGTCTGGAGGACTATCTGACGGAGCAGTGATTCCGGACGGAACTGTTTTCACGGCTGTTATCTTCATTTATGGGAGTGTTTATGACCGCAAACACTAAAACGCTTCGGGGCAGTCTGCTGCTCCTGCTTGGCTCTGTGATCTGGGGCTTCGCCTTCGTCGCACAGCGGGTGGGCATGGATTACATGCAGCCCATTTCCTTTAACGGAATCCGCAATCTGATGGGAGGTCTGTGCCTGATCCCCGTCTGTGCCTTTGCGGAGAAAAAAACGCCGGAGGTTCGGCCTGTATCGCCGGCGCAGAAGCACCTTCAGCTGAAGGCCGCGCTGTTCTGCGGTCTCTTTCTCTTCCTGGCCTCCACGCTGCAGCAGGCCGGCCTGGTTTCCACCTCCGCGGGCAAATCCGGATTCATCACCGCGCTTTATGTGGTGCTGGTTCCGGTCGCTTCCTGGCTGCTGTTCCGCAAAAATCCCGGGCGCTGGATCTGGATCAGCATCCTGCTGGCTGTGGCCGGTCTCTTTCTGCTGTGCGTTCCCGGAGGAGAAAGCTTTTCCCTGGCCTCCGGAGATCTGCTGCTGCTCGGCTGCGCGGTCTGCTTCACCGGGCAGATCCTGTCCGTGGATCGCTTCTCTCCCCGGGTCAGCCCGGTCCGGCTCAGCCGGGATATGTTCCTGATCTGCGGCTCGATGGGGCTTCTTCTTTCTCTCTTCACGGAAACCATCACCTGGTCCGGCATCCGCGGCGCCCTTCCGGCGCTTCTCTATGCGGGAATCCTTTCCGGCGCCCTGGCCTATACTCTGCAGATTCTCGGCCAGAGGGACGTTCATCATCCGGCGATTTCCTCCCTGATCATGTGCCTGGAGTCTGTTTTTTCCGTGCTCGGAGGGGCCCTCGTGCTTGGGGAAAGACTTTCCTCCCGCGAGGGAATCGGCTGCGTAATCATGTTTGCCGCTGTGGTGCTGGCCCAGATTTCCCCCCTGCTTCGCCGGCGCAGATAGCATCTCAGACCCGCACCTCCCCGCAGGCCAGAAAAGTTTCCGCTCCCTGCCCTGTACACGGCATGAACAGAGTCCCAAAAAGCAGCGGAAATACACACAAAACGGCCCCGGGAAAAACGTGAAATCCGTTGACGGCCCGCCCGTCTCCTGATAAAATAAAAAGCACAGGAAATTTAAATCCGTTTTTTTGAAGGAGATGATCCGTTTGTTCAGGCGTTGTATGGCCGCGGTGATCGTTCTTTCCGTTCTGCTCTGTCTCTGCGCTTCCGCTTTCGCGGCGAACAGCATGCAGGTCGGCTCCATGTATGTCAACACGGCCAACGGCCGGGCGCTGCGTTTTCGCTCCTCTAAGAGCACTTCGGCGGACAATGTGCTGGCGGAGATTCCCTACGGCACAAAGGTGTACGTCGTCAACTGGGACGGGACCTGGGCCCGCGTCCGCTATAACAGCGCCGTCGGTTATGTGGTCAAGAAGCACCTCTCCATCGCCCGCCCCGAGCCGTACGAAACCGTGCAGGCCCAGCGCGCCGCGCAGGAAGCCATCAAGCAGCAGGAAAAGGAGCTGAAGGCGGAGAACAGCCGTCTGGACCATTCCCGGGTCAAGGCGGTGGACCGCTACGATGTTACCGTCCGTACCGGGGTGGCGGAGATGCGAGCCAATCTTTATGCCGAAGCGAATCTGACCGGCAAGATCCTGACCTCCTTTGAGGAGGGGGCCCGGCTGGAGGTCACCCAGCAGAACAGGGACTGGGCCCGGATCTGGGATCCGGTGGACGGATACACGGGATACATGCTCCTGGAGGAGCTTGAACCCGACATCATGGAGGAAGAACTCCTTGAGGATGAATGATCCGGGGCATCCCTCCGCCATTCGGATTTCCCGTTTCGCCTCCGTCTTTCGAATCGGTTCCTCCCCGCTGTGAGAAAACGGTTATTTCTTTTCTCCCGCTTTTTCTTCCTGAAGCTCCCGCTGCATCTGCTCCGGGAGCTTCTTTTTCCACTTTCCCTTCCTGTAGGCGATCACGGACAGGACCGTACCCATGACCCAGGAGATCAGCAGCGAAGCGAAAATCGCCTGGGGGGAGCCCTGCGGAAAAGCTTCGTTCCTTGTCAGCGCAGCCAGCAGGTAGGCCAGTGGCATTCTCAGAATGACGGTGGTGATAATGCTGAGCCACATGGGCACCAGGGTATCCCCCGCCCCGCGCATGACCCCCTGCAGAACCTGGGTAACGGCGAAGCAGATATAGCCGAAGCTGAGCCACATCAGTCCCTGCCGCCCCAGCTCAATGACCTCGGGAGTCTGGGTAAACAGAGCAATCAGATTTCGTCCGAACAGCAGAATCGCCAGCACCAGCGTAATGGAGACGCCCAGGGCCAGCTTCATCATGTCCCGAACGCCCGACCGCAGCCGGGAGGTTTTTCGGGCGCCGATATTCTGGCCGATGTAGGTGGTGGCGGCCGTGCCGAAGGTAAAGTTCGGCATCATGGCAAAGCCGTCCACACGCATGACCGCCACGTTGGTCGCGATGACCGCGGTGCCCATGGAGTTCACCAGTCCCTGCACCAGAATTGCGGACATGGAGAAAATGGCGGAGGTAATTCCCGCCGGAATTCCCAGGCCCCACAGCTTGCGCATGATCACGCCGTCCGGCCGTAGCGTGTTCCGGTTCAGGTCGATCAGATCCTTCATCCGGATCAGCCTCACGGCGCACAGCATCCCGGAAATCGCCTGCGCAATAATGGTCGCCCAGGCCACCCCGGCGATTCCCATTCCGAAATTCGCCACAAAGACGATATCCAGCACAATGTTGAGCAGGCTTGCGATAACCAGGAAAATCAGCGGATAGACGCTGTCCCCCATTCCCCGCAGCACACCGGAAAGAATGTTGTACGCGCCTCCGCCCAGGAAGCCGATGAAGATGATCTGCAGATAGATAACCGCGCCGTCGGCCACCTCCGGCGGCGGGGCGGTCAGGCCCACCAGGAACGGCGTCGCCAGGAAGCCGATCACAGACATCAGCAGCCCGCTTCCCAGGGTCAGCAGCAGGGTATTCCCCACCGTCCTGGACAGCGTCTCCCGGTCCTTCGCCCCGAAATACTGGGCGGCCAGAATCCCCGCGCCGGTGGCAATGCCCATAAAAAGCACCAGCAGCAGGTTCAGAATCGGTCCCGCCGTTCCCACGGCCGCCAGTGCCGTATCGCCGATATACCGGCCGACGATGATGGAGTCCGCCGTGTTGTACAGCTGCTGCGTAAAGTTTCCGATCAGCAGCGGAACGGAAAACCGGGCAAGTACCGACAGCGGACGGCAGACGGTCATGTCCTGGGTGCCGAATAAGGATTTCAGGTTGCTCATCAAAGGGCTCCTTCATGGAAAAATGAAAGGGAAATACTCCTGACTCGTTCGGTTATTTTTCCGGCCGGGATCCGTCCCGCAGCATGGAAAACTTGTCCATCGGATAATTTTTCAGGTTTTCAAGGATTTTTCTTCCGTCCGCCTTCGCCAGCAGGCCGGTTCTGGCCCGGATTACCAGCGTCTCGGCCTGATGCTTGGAGGGACCGCCCATGCATCCGCCCGGGCAGATCATGCCCTCCACGAAGTCCGCCTCCAGCTTCCCTGCCTTCAGCAGCATCATGGCCTTTTTGCATTCCTCGCCTCCGGCGCAGGTCATCAGCCGGATGCCCTCCGTGTTCTCCCCCATCTCCTCCATGGCTTCCATCACCGCGCCCGCAACGCCGCCGCTGGCTGCGAAGCGTTTTCCGAAGAGGGAGGCTTCCTGATAATCCTCCTCCACGGGCACGATTTCAACGCCCCTGGAGTCCAGCATCGCGACGATTTCCCCGTAGGTCAGGGCATAGTCCGGGCGATCCGCGATGAACTCGTTCAGCGTTTCTCCCTTCTTGGCGATGCAGGGCCCGATAAAGACCGTCACGCAGTCGGGGTCCAAATACTTCAGGTATCGGGAAACGGCAACCATGGGGCTGACCGTGGCGGATTTGTTATCTTCATAGATTTTGGGAAAATGCCGCCGCAGCATGGTGATGAACGCGGGGCAGCAGGAGGTGGTCATCTTCCTGCCTTCCTTCCGCGCCTCGATCCACTCCGCCGCCTCGCAGGCTGCCGTCATGTCTCCGCCCAGCCCTACCTCGACCATCTCCGCGAAGCCGAGCTTCTTCAGGGCGGCCCGGATTGCCGCCATGCCGATTTCGGCGCCGAACTGGCCCTCCGTGGCCGGGGCGCACATGGCGATCACCCGTTTTCTTTCCCGGATAGCCCGAATCACATCCACCGCGTAGATTTTGGAGCCGATCGCCCCGAAGGGGCAGTTATGAATGCAGTGGCCGCAGTGGATGCATTTGTTTTCATCAATCACGCATACGCCGCCCTCGTCGTAGGAGATCGCGCCGACCGGGCAGACCTTCTTGCAGGGACGCTCCTGATGAATAATCGCGCCGTAGGGGCAGGATTTCGCGCACAGCCCGCAGGATTTGCATTTGTTGGGGTCAATCTTCATCTTGGTGTCTCCGGGACTGATGGCCCCGAACCGGCAGGCATTCAGGCAGGCCTTTCCCAGACAGAATCTGCAGATATCGGAAACAAAATAATCCTGTATCGGGCAGTCATCGCAGGCAGCCGGAATCACGGCCACCACGTTCTTTCCCGTCTTTCCGGGCTCCGGATCCTGCCCCATCGCCAGTCGGATCCGTCCCCGGACGATTTCGCGTTCCTTATAGACACAGCAGCGGTAGCTCGGCTTGGGTCCCGGGCTGATGTCGTAAACAATCTTTTCCGTTTCATCCGCTGTCAGCCGGTCTTCCCAGGCCAGGCGGCATACCTCCCGAAGAACGTGATGCTTCAGTTCGACGATACCCTTGTCATTGGTGATCATGCTCTGTTCTCCTGTCCGGATGAAATCTTTGGCTCCCGATTTCGATTATAGAGGGGGTTTTCCCGGGCGTCAATCCCAACGGAGGGACTTTTCCATTTCCGTCACAAGCGCTTCCAGGCCCCGGGCATCCTCCCCGGAGAACCGGCTCAGCCTCGGGCTGTCAATGTCCAGCACCGCGGTGACCTCCCCGTCCCGATGAATCGGAATCACGATTTCGGAGGCTGATGCGCTGTCACAGGCGATATGACCCGGAAAGGCATGTACGTCCGGGACCAGCTGCGTCCGGTTTTGAGCCGCAGCCGTACCGCACACACCCTTTCCGACCGGGATATGGATACAGGCAGGCTTTCCCTGAAACGGGCCCACGGTCAGCCGGCCGTCACGCATCAGATAGAAGCCTGCCCAGTTCAGATCCGGCAGCGAGGTCATCAGCAGTGCGGACAGATTGCTCATGGCCGAGGCATACCAGGGTTCCTCCCGCATCATCTCCGCGGCCTGGCTGATCAGTGTCCCGTATTCCAATACTCTTCTCCTCCTGTTCCCCTGTCCTTTCAGGCACCGATGATCTCCGACAGGTTTTCAAAGATCTTCCGCGCGATCCAGGGCTTGTTCATGGTGTACAGATGAATCAGGGTGACGCCGTTGGCGATCAGATCCACAATCTGCTCCGTCGCAAAGGCGATTCCAGCCTGAGTCATGGCGGCAGGCTCCTCGGAAAAACGGTCTGCAATTGCCGCAAAGCGCGGCGGCATGATGGATCCGGAAAGCCGGATCACCCGATCCACCTGTCTCGCGTCGCAGATCGGCATGATTCCGGCGCAGACGGGCACATGGATCCCCGCCCTCTCCATCCTGTACAGAAAGTTGTACAGCAGACCGTTGTCAAAAAACATCTGGGTAGTCAGAAAGCTGACTCCGGCATCCACCTTGCGCTTCAGATAGTCCATATCCGAAGTCCGGGAAGAGGATTCCGGATGCTTTTCGGGATAGCAGGCCGCCCCCACGCAGAAATCACCCTGTGTATGGATAAAGCGTACCAGATCCTCCGCGTGCTCAAAATCCCTGCAGGGCGTACCTTCCTTCGGCAGATCCCCCCGCAGCGCCAGCACGTTCTTCATGCCGGCCTCACGCATGTCCCCCAGCACCCTGGCGACATGCTCCCGCGTGGACTGGACGCAGGTCAGGTGACAGAGCGGAACAGCCCCGTCCCGCTGGACGCTTTTCGCGATCTCCAGCGTAAACCCGGGCGTCGTGCCGGCGGCTCCGTACGTCACGGAAATAAAGGAGGGATGCAGCTCCGCAATCTCGCCGGTCACGCGTTTGACCTCCTGCAGCCCTTCAAACCTTTTCGGCGGAAAAACCTCGCAGGAAACGCTGATCCGGTTTTCCGTCATCAGATCCGTTACTCTCATTTTTTCCGGAGCCTCCCGCTCCTTCCTCCCCTCTTGCCGGAGATTTGATCCTCCCCAGCATTGTTTCGTCTTTTTCGATTTTAACAGGCTGAAAGGCTTCTGTAAATAGATCCAGGCAGTCCGGGAGCAAAGCCATGATCGCAGAGCCGTTTCCTGGGAAAGCAGCCCCGAATCCTTTGCCTGACAGCCGGTACACTCAGCAGAGCATGAGATTTGGGATCTTCGGGGTTTTTTTGTTTTGGGGATTATGGTATGATTGAAACGTGAAGGGCAAAGGGACATCATCAATTTCAGTTTTCAGGAAAAGAGGAGATGGAGAGCCATGATTACAGACACTTTTGACAATCTTTCCCCGGCCATTATCAACCCTGTCGTCAAAGATGACGCGGTGGAAGTAGATGCATGTATCATTACTTTTTCCCATGAGATTGAAAAGCAGGTGGCCGAAAAATATGCCTGCGGAGAAATTGCGTCCCTGTGGTGTGCTACCGGAAGAACGCCGGTATATCTGATTGAGAGAAATGGAAAGCGTTTTGCTTTTTACAAAACATACATCGGTGCACCGATCACAACCGCGCTGATAGAAGATTCAACGATGGAGCTTAAATGCAAAAAGTATATTCTCTTTGGAGGCGCCGGGTGCCTTGATAAAGAAATTGCCCACGGGAAAGTGATGGTGCCGACCGAAGCATACCGGGATGAAGGAACCTCTTATCATTACGCTCCCGCAGCGGATTATATTGCAATACAGAATTCAGCGGCAGTTGCGGAGTTTATGCGGCAGAACGGCATTCCGTTTGTTCTTGGGAAAACATGGACAACGGATTCCTTCTATCGGGAAACCAGGAACAATTTTGAAAAACACAGGGCCGACGGATGCATTTCGGTAGAAATGGAATGTGCCGGAGTTCAGGCCATGTGCTCATTCCGTGGGCTGGAACTGTATGCATTCTTCACGAGCGGTGATCTGCTGGATGCTCCGGAATGGGATGAGCGCGGAAAAGGCTACCGCAATGGCGGGCAGCATGATGTCGGCCATTTCGATATCGCCCTCGCTCTGGCGGATTTTGTTTCATAGCCGGATAAGGTTTCATCTTTCTTTATTTTGGAGGGGCAGATCATGATAACACATTCCTTTGATAAGTTTGACATCGCAGTCATGATCGCAAAAAGCTTATAGATTCGAACTTTTGAGTTATACGATCATCGAAAAACTCGGAATTTATGGAGGTGATATGCAATGACAATCTACGATATCTCGCAGGAGGTTTTCAGCTGTCGGGTATTCCCCGGTGACCCAGCGCCGGAAAGAAGGGTGCTTTC
>CACYWL010000024.1 GCA_902778055.1 uncultured Eubacteriales bacterium
TCTGACCCGCGCCAGAGCCATCTGCCGCATGATCGGGGTCGGCGCGGACAGCCTGGAGGAGCTGGTGTCCCGGGGCTTTCTGCTCGCCTTTGAATCCGGGGCCTGTGTCCTTCGGCACTGGAGACAGCACAACAGCATCCGGAAGGACCGTTATACACCGACGGTCTGCCGACAGGAGATTCAGCAGCTGATCCTCCGGGCGGACGGAACCTATGCCCGAAAGGAGCAGGCCGAAAGCACGCCCGTCCTTGGGAATACGGAGCCCGGGATGGACCGTTCTCCGTCCGGCAGGGCGGAAGTGCCGCAGAACGGATCTTCTCAGGCCGGGACGGATTCCTGCCGGGTGTTCCCTCTTTCGATAAATGCAGAGAAACCGCAAGGCAATCCTCTGCCGGCCGAAGCGGAACCATGTCCGGTGCTCCCCCTTCCGATAAATGCGGAAGAGCCGCAAGGCAATCCTCTGCCGGCCGACGCGGAACCATGTCCGGTGCTCCCCCTTCCGATAGGCGCGGAGGAACCGAGCGGCATTCCTCTGCCGGCCGATGCTGAGCCTTGTCCGGTGCTCCCCCTTCCGATAGACGCGGAGGAACCGCAAGGCAATCCTCTGCCGGCCGATGCTGAGCCTTGTCCGGTGCTCCCCCTTCCGAAAACCGGCGGCAGGAACTCCATTCCGTCTCTCGAGGAAGTTCAAGCGTACGCCCGGGAGCGCGAAAGCCGGGTCTCAGCGGATATCTTTTATAATTATCACGAGGCCCTGGGCTGGAGGTCCCAGCGCGGGGAGCAGATCGTGAACTGGAAGGCGGCCTTCCGCTGCTGGGAAAGCCGGGAGGAAGCCTTCGCGAAATCGTTCGGAGGAAAAAGCCAGCCCAGGCTTCCCGCGCAGGATTATCAACAGCGATCCTATGCCGGAGAAGAAGAATCCGTCAATGATATGATGAAGCGTCTGCAGAAGATCTGCGGGGAACGATAAGGACCGTCCCTGTCGTTCCCACTTGGTCTCTGACCCAGATGTTCACAGATTGTTTCATAGGCACCTGTGATTATCTGACAGAATCGATAATGTACAGCAACTTGTCATTAAAGTGTTTAAAACTCAGTTCCGCAGGTGGTGGACAAATATCTGGTGACTCAATCGGAACGGGCTCAATGCAATCTGCCCCTTTTTGCTCAAGGGCATATCGCCACTCTGCGTCTACCCATTTTGATTCTCGCGCAAAATGTGACCAGCAGAGAAATAGTACATCGCGTCGTTTAATTTCCTCATGTAGAGCGAGTTCCCAATCATCCCCACTTCTCAAACTGTCAACATCAAAGAAAACATCAAGATCTGGACGCGCTTTCTTCATTCCTTGAATGATTGCAGCAACACGCTTCCGATCTTGGCTTGCATAGGAAATAAATGCAGAAAAGATATCGCTCCTCGAAACCGTGATCTGTTGCTGTTCCGAATGAGATGAACACTTTATTATGATTTTAAGCCTTGTGGCTATTACCTCATTAATGTAAACGATGGCGCTAAGCAATATCTGCCTTTTCCTGTAATTATCCGGAATCTGAACGGCAAAGGAAAACTCAAGATACTCTCCCTGCCAAACTCCGATTTCAGTATTATCTTCAATTAAGAAATCAGGAGAATTTAGAACAACCTTGATTGAAGCCCCTTCGTTAACCTTCTGAACTCCAGATTTTGCTTCCTGCTGCGGTTCATCCATTGAGTTAAGCAGTTCATCGACAATGTGTCGGGAGGATTCCTCGTACATTATTATATTGATAATAGAGTATTCTCCCCTTGATAGCGATTTTGGTGCAATAGCAGAAAACTGGACTTTCTGCAGTTTCACAGAGGGTTTCTCTACGGAAACAGCACTACCACAATATGGGCAATAGTACGCTCCGGGAACGACTATGTTGTCACATACGCGGCAATACGAAGGCGGCCCTCCCGCGTATTTAGCTGATGGAACAACAATCCCTTCAAAAACATTATCGCAAGCGGTACCTTCAGAAGCAGATACATTTTCTTGTCCATCAGATTCTGCTGAAGGTTCAGCTGGATAAACTATATGTCCATCTGAATCAATCACCGCATCACTTCCACCAGCTCGTTGGTTTTGAAGTGCACAAATAGCATCAAGAATGCTTTGGCCGCTTCCTGCAGCATATGCATCATCAACTGGCTTGATCTTGTCCGATTCAGTAATTGTTTCCGATTGCCCCTTGAGCAAGGCGTCTGCAAGTGCCTTTCTTCTTAGATTCACTTTATCTTCTCGCTGTGTTTTTTCATCGTGAGGTGCCTGAGCGTCATCACTAAACAATCCCATCGGTAGTGCCGAACAACTTTCACACTCTTCTATTAGGCGCTGAAGCTTCTTGCAAAGAACCTGGTTGCTGTCGAATATGTCACTTAAAACACTTATGGCATTTTTATAAGTACACAAATACGCATCTTTTAGGCCATCGTCAAGACTTATTCTACACAGATTGTCGATCAAATCTTGAAGGATTCGAATTGTTTGATCTATATCATGCCCTGCTTCAATCAATTGATGAATTAATCTGTCCAGTTCTTCAGTGAGCATCCTATCACCTCATAGCAGTATCATTCATGTTCGCTTTATGGATTCACTGGATAAAGCATTAGAATAGCGAATATATCGCTTTGACATACTCTGCAAATAAATCATTTGGCTTGAAGTTCCTCTGCATGCGCGGACCGAGCCATAGTCACGAGCTTCCGTATCTCAGCCGTTGTCATCGGAAGATCCTCATCCGACCATCCCTGGAAATACTGGGGCAGGTACAAAACCCTACCCTTGTTCGCCATGAAATTCACCTCGGCAGAATCTTTGCAAGCATTATAGCACAAAGGGCAGAGCGCTGTCTATCAAGTTCAGAATTTTCACTGAAGCAGTTCCACGGAACGGAAAACCTGGCTCGCCGGGGCACCTGCACTAGGTGCGGGACTGTAAAATAATGGGAACGGAAAGGACGGTCCTTTTCTTTCACGCGTCAGACAGGAGTCAGGCAGGAAGATTTAATCCTTAATTAATGATCGTTGAAAGCCCTTCTGAACTGTTCAGATTGTTTCTGTGATAAACAGTCGCTTCCTCAATCGCCCGGATTAAGTCGTCGGATTCCTGAGGAAAATATTCCCTGCTGCTTTCTGCGAGAGTTCCCAGATCATAAAATGCCGACTGGCACGGCATCATCTTGATCCTGGATTTTTCAAGTACCGTCTCATAGTCTTCCGACTTATCCTCTTTCAACGCAGTAAGCAGAGCATGATACAGCTGAAGGATCTGTTCAGCTTTCTCTGTTCGAATTGCGGTTGCTGCAATAATTGGGTCCGTTTGTGAATATGCATTCAGATAACTGTCTATGATGCAGCGGCTGATCTTCTCCCCGTCCGGCAGTATATCCGCTTCGTTCAGAAAGTCATAGTTCAGCCCGTCAGTCGGAACTTCAAATTCATCCGCAATCATGATTTCAGTATGCGGAGCAACGGCCTGCAATACTTCCAGATTGCCCATGAAGCTTGCGTCATAGGCCAGCCACGCCAATTTATTTTCGTTTGAGAAAGGGCTTTTCTCCATGGCCTGTGCGAATTCCTCCATCGTCACAGGATCCATCTCAAAAATCTCGTCATAGCCAAAGCCCAGCGGCCCGTTGCCGTGTCCCCACAGAATCAGAGCATATCTTTCCGCAGGCCGATTCTCCGCGCAGTAGTTGAGAAAGAAGCTTAGTGTCTCAGGTTCTCCCATATTCATCAGTTCTTCGTTCCATAGGGTTCTGGATCTGTGACTCCGGACTTCCCAGATATGAGATTTACCCGCATTCCACTTCAAACTGCTCTTCGATCCTCCGGTCATCATCAACAGATTGATCTCCGGTCCATTCGCCGCAGCCTCAGCAATTCTGTCAATTGTCCTGGAGGCAGCTCCGTAATCCGTTTCCAGATTGCTCCCAACCATATAGATCATCAGGGTCAGTTTTGCCTTTTCCCCTGCCTCCGCAGACGCCCCCGTCAGCGGGAAAAAGGGACAGGACAGAATCCACAGTATCGTCAGGCACAGTGCGGTCATCATTGCGGTCATTCTCTTCGCGTCCATTGTTATCTCCTCCGATCGTGTAAGGCAGAGCCTGTTTCAGAACGACAGAATGGTTCCAGGATCAAAACTCAGGTGACATCAAGTATCCAATCAAGGTATCCTTTATACCCTTTTTTCAATATCAACGGCAATGATTTCAGGAATATCGTAGGGATGCAGTTTCTTGATCCTGGAACGATGGGGACGGTCCTTTTCGTTTCCTCCCCTCATTTTCGCAGTTGCGGGACTTCAGTATAACCTATAATACCTTCATGAGAAACAACCACCTTTCGCGGTATTTTCCTTTAGGATATCAGGATCCGGAAACTGTTCTGTCCTCTTTAGAGGACAAAGGGAACGAAAAGGACCGTCCCTATCGTTCCCAATTCTCCAGGGCGGCTGTCAGGGGCGGGACGATGTTTTCCTTCCGGGAGGCCTTCGGGACAAAGATCATGCGGCCGCTGCCGTCGTATTCCGGGAAGCTTTCCCGGACGGCCTGCTCCGCGCCCTCGCCGTACCAGATCATCCAGCTGGTCTCATCGGTGGAGATCAGGCAGAACAGCAGGTCCTGGCCGTCCTGCGCATAGAGGGACGGAAACTCTCCCTCGATCTTCTCCGCCAGTTCCGCAAGGCTCTCCTCCGCTTCCGTATAGACGCTGCTGACGCCAAAGGTCACCGCTCCCGCCGTATACTCCTTGTAGTCGCTGTGGAAGATCTCGGATACGGTCATACCTTCGAAGGAAGCCTTGGCCGCCTTCATTCCGGCATACAGCGCGCCGATGTCGCTGATTTCGGCGATGACCCTGAGGGCATCAACGGCCTCCCGGTCCAGCTGCGTCACGTTGCTGTTCATGCCCTTGGTGTCGGAAAGGACGGCCATCAGCAGCACGCGGGCCATGTCCCTCGGGATCTCCACGCCGCAGTCCAGATACATCCTGTACACGATGGACGCCGCCGCGCCGGCAGGAAGGGAGAGGACCGGAATGCGCTGCGTGTTCCGGACATCGCCGATCCCGTGATGATCGACAATGCCGACCACCCGGGCGTCCTTCATGCCGTCCAGCGCCTGCGAATATTCACTGTGATCCACCAGAATGAACTGCTTTCCGGCCGCGTCGGTCAGGATCTCCGGCTGGGCCATGCCGAAAAGGTCCAGCGCGTACCGGGTTTCCCGGTTGACCTCCGCCGCCGCCGCGGGCCTGGCGTTGATTCCGAGCTGCTGCAGCAGCCAGGCATACGCGATCGCGGAGCCGATGGTGTCCGCGTCCGGGCTTTTGTGCCCGATGACATAGGTCACCCCGTCCCCGTAATCAACGCTGCGCAGGAGATCCGCCAGCAGAGCTGTTTCCGCGCCGGCCGTCCCGCAGGATCCGGTCAGGGCCAGCATCATCAGCAGGGCTGCAATTCTTCTCTTCATGAAATTCCCTCCCGGGGAACGAAAGGGACGGTCCTTTTCGTTCCCTCAACCTCATACAGGGTATCGTAACCGCGGGTGAAAAATCTGTCAAGAAAGGCAGAAAAACACCGCCCCCTCCGGGGCGGCGCTGAACGGGTTTCTCCGCCTGTTCTGCCAGTTGGGGATTTTTATCAGTTTTATACAATAAACCGTTCGAACGCAATCAACTTTTGTGACCTTCTCCTGTCTCCGCGTGTCTCAGCGTGCATGGGCGCTTTTTATCCCCAGAGAAGAGCAAGGGCGGGAACCATCTGCTTTTTCCTGGACATAACGCCCTTCAGGAAGACCCGGTTTCCCCGCAGCCGTCCAAGGCTGAACGCCTGCCGGACGATGTCCTGATCTCCGACGAACAGCAGCTCGGTGCCCTCCTTCAGCACATCGGTGATCATCAGCAGCACCATGTCATAACCGCCGGCAGTGCGGGTTTTCTCCATCTCCTCCAGCAGGGCTTCCTTTTTCATCAGCACCGCGGCGGAATCCAGCGTCGTAATCTGGCTGATGGCCAGTTTATGGTCCGCAAGATGGAATTCCTTGAAGTCCATTTTCAGCAGGGCATCCGGCGTCTTGTCCGCGATGCTGGCGGAAAACACATCCTGCCCGAGGGTCTCCAGCTCAAGCCCCGCGATTTTCGCAAGTCTTTCCGCCATCCGCCGGTCCCGGGGGGTCGTGGTCGGGGACTTGAACATGACCGTATCGCTGATGATGGCCGCCGCCATGAGCCCGGCCAGCTTTTCCTCCGGCATCAGCCCCTGCTCCTGGAACATGGTGGCGATGATCGTATTCGTGGATCCGACGGGCTCATTCCGCATGAAGGCAGGATACCCGGTCTGCACATCCGCAATCCGGTGATGATCAATGATCGCGATCAGCTCTGCCTGCTCCAGCCCGGGCACGGACTGGGCCACCTCGTTGTGATCGACCAGCACGATGCGCTTGCGCTGGGGCTGAATCAGATGATACCGGCTCAGCGTGCCGACCACCCGGTCCTGGGAGTCCAGCACGGGATAGCTGCGGAACCGGCTCTGCAGAACGGCCTCCTTGACGTCATCCAGATAATCATCCAGATGGAAGCACGTGATCTCCCCCTTCGTTGCGACGCGGAGAATCGGAGTCGCCTGATACAGCATCCGGGCGGCCTGCCAGACGTCCAGGGGGGTGGTGATCACGCAGGTATCGGAGACCACATCCCTGTATTTCTCGCCGAGGCTGGTCTGGCACAGGATCACGCAGGCTGCGCCGCGCTCCAGCGCCTCCTCCACGGCTTCCGGCTGCTGGCCGCAGAGAATAATGCCGCCCTTCTGAATGCCGCCGAAGGAGTCTCCGGCCGTGGGCATGCAAAGGTGTACCTCTCCGGAGACGGACTCGAAACAGGTGTCATCCTCGTTGAGAATATGCCCCTCCAGGGTCGAAAGAATGTTATAGATCGGGATGTTCTCAAGGACGGGATTCTGGATGGACCGCATATCGCTCTCAGCGATGCCGCCTGCGGTCACCAGCCCGAAAAGGGTTCCGTTCTTGTTGATCACGGGGAGCGCGCTGATCGTATGGTTTTCCCGGAGAAGATCCCAGGCCCGGCTGACGGATACATTTTTATCCAGACAGGGAGGGCGGTCAAAGGCGATATCCCGCACCTGCGTGCGGACATCGGTGATCAGCTCGGGCGCCTCAAAGCCAAACCGTTTCAGCACGGCCGCCGTTTCGTCATTCAGCGAACCGAGCCGCACGGGGCGGCATTCCGCCTCCCCAAGCATATTCTGAAGCGCCGCATAGGAAATCGCGGCGACAATGCTGTCCGTATCCGGGTTCCGATGCCCGCAGACATAGGTGATGTTTCCCATTGCTCCTCCTCGAAAACAGACCTGGAATTTTAGTTATCATACCATAAACGAATACGGAAATACAGCCCTTTTCCGTCTGAGAAAAAAAGCATTTTAATAAAAAGAGATAAGAAAAGCGCCGCCTCCGGGGTGGCGCTGAATGGGAACGATAGGGACGGTCCTTTTCGTTCCCTTTCCCGTTTGTTTTTGTCCAACCGTGAATGATAAATACGAAAACGATTGGGACAGCCCTTTTGTTCGGAACCAAACGGCCGCGGCAAACGAGGGAAGCGTCTCCCCAGCGGGGAGTCCGTCGCACCCGGAAGCGCCCCGGGTTTGTTAGTGCGATAGGAAGTAAAGAACCCGCTCCAAGGGTTCTTTACAACCATTTTGCGAACGGTATCCGACTCCGGAGAGCATTGATCTACAATGCTCTCCAGTTTTCAGTTTTGGGGAATTGTTACGCAGCTCTGCCGATTTACAACTTTCCTCGTTGCAAACGGTTATAACGGAGAATAATCCGCGAAGAAAAACCGTGGCAAACAGCCACGGCCAGAAAAATAAAGCAACTTTATTACACATTTCCACTCGGAATGAATTTTAGCTGGATGCTCATGCCCATGCCGGCGGCCAGACGTTGCAGTGTGCGGATGGAAGGATTGGAATTGCCGCGTTCCAGCTTGCTGATATCGCCTTGGGCAATCCCGGTTTTTTCGGAAAGCTCTTTCTGAGTCATGCCAGTCTGGAGTCGTGCGTCAATCAAAGCCTGGATGATGGCCCGTTCCGGTTGAAGATCATCGTATTCTTTTTTGATCTCAGGATCCTGCATCTGTTCTTTCAGAAAATCATCAAACTTTACGCTCATTTTGTTTTCCTCCTTCTGCTCAGATAATCCGCCCGGTACTTTTTTGCTTTCTCAATCTCCTGCGGAGGTGTTTTTTGCGTTTTCTTGATAAACCCGTTGGTCAGCACAATGTGCTGTTCGACATAGAAGAAGTAAAGTACCCGGGAAATATCTGAACCGACCTGTGCCCTCAGTTCAAAAATGCCTTCAGACAAATGCTTGGAGTATGGTTCTCTCAGCTCATAACCGTTATCCTGCAGCACGCCGATGATCATCAGCATCTTGGCGCGCATTTTCTTATCCAGGGACAACAGGAATTCACGGGCTGGCTGTTCACCGTTCTCTTTCTCGTAGAACTCAGCCTCAAATCGTGCCATCCATCTCACCGCCCAATTGCATGATATAGGATAAATCCTATTTTGTCAAGATTCTGGGAACGATAGGGACCGAGCCTGCCGCCAAGCTCCTCCTGGCTGATCCCTTTAGCCTCGCGCGCTGCCTTGATCCTGTTCCCTGTCAGCTTCGCATTCATTGTCCTGTTCCTTTCGAATCGTTCAGAGAACCATCGCTTTCAGGGAGGGGGAAGAACCGTCGCTGATGTTCCTTCAAACTCTTGGCTCATTCGGAGAATCATCCGCTCTAAGGGAGGGGGAATGACCGTCGTTGATGTTCCTTCAACCTCTTGACTCATTCGGAGAACCATCCGCCTTTAGGGATGGGGGAACGAAAAGGACCGTCCCCATCGTTCCCTACCGTTCCCGGATATAGGATGCGGCGTGGCGGAGGACTTCCTTGTCCGTATCATAGGTCACCTCACGGATCGCATCCTCAATCCTCATCCACTTCAGTGCGGAAACCTCTTCAGGCTGAGGCCTGACTGACGAAGTGCTGTCAGCCGCGGCGGCGAAGAACACGACGGTTTTCTGGACCCCGGGCTCCGGTGAATAGGTCACCTCATGCCGGAAATCGGTATCAATCCCGGCGGTCAGGCCGGTTTCCTCCAGGATTTCGCGCGCCGCGGTCTCAACTTCGGTTTCCCTTTCCTCCACATGCCCTTTGGGGATGGAAACATGCCCCTTTTTCATATATTCGACCAGGACAATCGGAGTATCATTCTGAAGATCATACACGACAGCACCGCACGATTTTTCATATTTCATCTTTTTTCCCTCCCCATCATGTCAGGCGAAAATCATTCCCTCACAAAACGCTTTTCAATATCATTCACGGTCAGTCCCCTTTTCAAATGAAGCATACGCCGGCAGGGGGACCTGATCCGGCAGGCTCAGAATGAAACGGGATTCTTCTCAAACAAGTATAACCTGAAGGCGACATCTGTCAATCGTTCCCTTGACAGATGCATCTCCCGCGGCTACGATAGCACATAGATAAGAGCAAAGGGAACGAAAAGGACCGTCCCTTTCGTTCCCGGGAGGAGAAAAAATGCAGTACAGGCGTCTTGGAAAAACAAATCTGTCCGTCAGCGAGGTCGGCTTTGGCGGGGAATGGCTGGAGAGGCATGAGGAAAGCGAGTCCGTTGCCCTGCTGAAATATGCCCACAGCAAGGGAATCAATATTGTGGACTGCTGGATGCCGGATCCGAAGTCAAGGGATATTATCGGACAGGCGATTCAGGAGGACCGGGCCGGCTGGATTGTTCAGGGGCATGTCGGATCGACCTATCAGAACGGGCAGTATACCCGCTCCAGAGATGTCGAGCAGTGCCGGATTGCTTTTGAAGATCTGCTGAAGCGGCTGAGGACGGATTATGTGGATCTGGGCATGATTCATTATGTGGATCTGGAAAGCGACTGGGAGACGGTTTCCCGGCCCGGCCCCTATCTGAATTATGTCATGGAATTGAAGGAGCAGGGAAAAATCCGCCATATCGGGCTGTCCACGCATAACCCGGTCATCGCCCGGAAAGCCGCCGAAAGCGGCCTCGTGGAGATGATCCTGTTCAGCGTGAATCCGGCGTTTGACCTGATGCCGCCGACCGAGGAGCTCATGGATTATCTGATGGACCGCTACACGGATGATCTGAACGGCATTGATCCGGTCCGCGTGGAGATGTACAAAATCTGCGAACAGCATGATATCGGAATCACCTGCATGAAACCGTACGCGGGCGGACGGCTGTTTGACGCGGAGCGTTCTCCCTTCGGCGTGGCGCTGACGGCGGTTCAGTGCATTCATTATGCGCTGACCAAGCCCGCGGTGGCCTCCGTGCTGTGCGGGTATGATACGCCGGAGCAGGTGGACGCGGCCTTGGCGTATGAAACGGCTTCGGACGCGGAGAAGGACTATGCCAGCGTTCTGGCTCACGCGCCGAAGCATACCTTTGCCGGCGGAGAATGCACCTACTGCGGTCACTGCAAACCGTGCCCCGTGAATATTGATATCGCCATGGTCAACAAGCTTTATGACCTGGCCGTCATGCAGCCGGAGGTCCCGGAATCCCTGAGGCAGCACTATCTTGCGCTGGACCATCTGGCGGATGAGTGCATCGGATGCCGGGGCTGCGAAAGCCGCTGCCCCTTTGGAGTGAAGGTCGCGGACCGGATGGTCCGGACCGCGGAACTCTTCGGGGAACGGTAGGGACGGTCCTTTTCGTTCCCGGGGAACAGTAGGGACGGTCCTTTTCGTTCCCTTCCCTACCGTTCCCGGACAAAACGATCCAGAACCTCCCGCATATCCGGTTCCACGCGTCTGAGGCATTCTTCCTTCAGAGTCTCGGGAACGCCGTACATCGCCTCAGCCATTCCTCCGGCGATGCAGGTCAGCGTATCGCAGTCCCCGCCGAGGGAGACGGCGGTCCGGATCACGTCCTCAAAATCATTTCCTTCCAGAAAGGCCGTAATGGCCTGAGGCACGGTGCCCTGACAGCTGACATCAAAATGATAGCCCGGCCGGATCTGATCGCAGGTCTGATCCAGGGGGTAGAACTCCGACCTTACATATTCCCGGATTTTCTCCCTGGGCCATCCGTTTCTGGCCGCCCAGATCACGGAAGCGGCGGCGACGGCGCCCTTGATGCCTTCCGGATGATTGTGAGTCACGATCGCGGTATCTTCCGCGGCCTGCACCGTTTCCTCCAGCGTATCATACAGCCATCCGGCGGCGGAAACGCGCATGGCGGAGCCGTTGCCCCAGCTGTTGTAGGGCTGCGGATCCCGGCTGAAAATCCAGCCGTAAAACCGACCGCCGTATCCCGCGTCAGGATATCTGCGCCCCCATTTCTGCATCGAGCGAATCACAGCGTTCCGGCGCTCCGGCCGATCCTGACCCCGGGTATCCAGCAGGGCTTCCGCGACCGCGATGGTCATCACGCTGTCATCCGTATAGAGAGAACCCCGGATAAAAAGCGGAAAATCCTTGGTCTTGGGGCTGCGGTCAAATTCATACGGACATCCAATGATATCTCCAAGAATGGCACCATACATTTTCTGCATTTCCTCCTTCCTTCATCGCGGCTCCCGGACAGATGAAAGGGATCATTTCTGAAAACCGTCAGGATCAGGAGCCGGGGATCCTGAGGTGTTTTCCCTCCATCCGTGAACAGTATATCAGCAAACAGGCCGGAATTTGTCGCCCGGCAGGCGACAAATCAGATTTCCTTGACAGATGCATCCCCTGCGGTTAGGATAGCATAAAACAACAGAGAAGGGAACGGTAGGGACGGTCCTTTTCGTTCCCACTCCAAGGAAAGGGTATACTGCTTTGAAAAGAAGACTTTGGCTTATTCCGATATTTGTGATTGTCCTCGTCTGCGCGGCATTTCTGATTTATGCGGAGCAATACTATCATTCGGACGCTGCGGCGCTTTCGGCATTAAAGTCCGATGAAACGGTTACAGTCACGCAAACCGGATATGGATGGCTGTTCGACGGGCCTTCAGATGACGATGCGCTCATTTTCTATCCCGGAGGCAAGGTCGAGGAAACGGCCTATGCCCCGCTGCTTCATCAGCTCGCCGGAGAGGGGATGGATGTCTGCCTGATCCGGATGCCGTTCCGCCTGGCGGTTTTCGGCGCGGACAGGGCGGCTCAGGTGATGGAGCAGCATGATTATGCCCGCTGGTATATCGGCGGGCATTCGCTGGGGGGCGCCATGGCCGCGGGCTATGCCGCGGCGCATGGGGATCAGCTGTCAGGCGTTTTTTTGCTCGCTGCGTACGCGACGAAGTCTCTGGATGAAAACACCCGGGCCGTCGTCATCTACGGATCGGAGGACGGCGTTCTCAACAGGGCCAGAATGGAAGAGGCAGAGCGGTATCTGCCGGATCAAAGCGAGACCTTTGTCATCGAAGGCGGCAATCACGCGCAGTTTGGAAACTACGGGATCCAGGCCGGCGACGGAAAGGCTTTGATCTCCGCGGAGGAACAGCAGCACAGAACGGTTGAACTGATCCTTGGGGAACGATAGGGACGGTCCTTTTCGTTCCCCTCCTCTCAGGCCTGCGAATCCTTTTTGCCTCCGGCTTTCCGGCCGGCCTGGCCGTACCTGGCCTTCATCTGGGCCTGATGCGTTTTTCTGCAGTTCAGGCAGTAGCTGGGATAATGCTCCAGCGTGCTCGGAAAGGTAAAGACCCTGCCGCAGCTTTTGCAGGTGCGCCTGATTTTGCGCGGAGCGCCGGCACGCTGCTTTTCTTCCTTCTCCCTGGCAAAACGTTGTTTGCATTCCTTGCAGTAGTTAGGAATATGCTCCCATTCCGGATTGACCGTGAAGGTTTTTCCGCAGGCCTTGCAGGTTCTTTTCACCTTTTCCTGCTTCACAGGCTCCGGCGCCGGAGCCTGTTTCTTTTTGAACAGCGCCCTGATCTTTTCCATCAATTTCATATGATTCAGCCTCTCCTTTTTCAAATCGTTCGCTTCAGCCCCGGGGAACGAAAAGGACCGTCCCTATCGTTCCCTATCGTTCCCCCCAGGCAAGCACCCGCCGCTTCATGCCCTCCGCGTCCAGCACCCCGTACGCGAAGCCCTTCCGCACCAGCTCTGGCGGCACATACTCGTCATACTTCTCGAAAACCGGAATCTCCTTGGGATACACCAGTTCCAGCGGGTCAAACTCCTTCCCGGCCTCCTCCCGCGTCACGGCGTAAAACGTTTCCTCATCCGCGTCCATGGAGAACTGCAGATAATACGGCCGCCGGGAATTCAGCCCCCTGAGGCCCAGCCGCCCGGCGCACCGCAGCTTCAGGAACCGCTCCAGCGCCAGGAAGGCATAGCTGCCCAGCCAGGGAAACAGCGCCCACATTTTCCCGCCCAGAGGGATCAGCGGGCGGCTCAGCAGGCCCGCGCTCCGGGCGGTCTCCCTGGCCTCCGCCAGGCGGCAGACCGCGTGGGGCATCAGATAGGGATACTGCTTATCCTCCGCCAGCACCGCCCGCATCCGCTCCAGGATCCGGGTATGGATATCCCCGGCCACCAGGCCGAAGAAGGCCGGGATGTTCCCCTTCACCAGCGTGCAGTACACCTCGCGCCGCTTGTGATCCACCTCGTCCACCGCCCAGACCCGGCCGGCGATGGCGATCTTGTCCCCCACGGGCGGGGGCTTGACGATGGTGCCCAGCTGCTCGGAGCCCGCCCGGACCGTGTACTCGATGTTCTCCTGAAACACCGCGTAGAATTTGTAGCTGTTCACGATCCGCTCCCCGGCGAGGCCGAGGATCAGCCCGCCGTTCTCCGTGCGGCTGATGTGATCGGTCTCGATCAGATGGCGCAGCAGCACCCGATAGTCGTCCTGGGTGATTCGCCGAAAGCAGCTCAGGGTCAGCACCCGGGAGGCCAGCTCTCCCGGCGTCATCTCCCCGCAGGAGGCCAGGGTGCTCAGCGTCTGGTGATAGAGCAGGCTGTAGGGCAGCCGCTCCGTATTCGGCGGCTCGACAAACCGCTCCTCCGCGTAAAGCTGCACCAGCGCGATGGCCTGGAGCAGATACCAGGGGATGCTTTCCGGCAGCATGGACCGGGCTTCCTGATGATCCTCCCGCAGGACGAACCACATCTCCGAGGGATCGCCCCGGCGGCCGGTGCGGCCCATGCGCTGCAGAAAGCCGGACACCGTGAAGGGCGCGTCGATCTGGAAGGCCCGCTCCAGCCGGCCGATGTCGATGCCCAGCTCCAGCGTCGCCGTGGCGCAGACCGACATCAGGGACTCGTCGTCCTTCATCTCCTTCTCGGCGCTCTCCCGGTAGGAGGCGGAGAGGTTGCCGTGGTGGATCAGGAAGCGGTCCGGCTCCCGGTTCACCTCGCAGTACTGCCGCAGCAGCTGGCAGACCGACTCGCACTCCTCCCGGGAGTTGGTGAAGACCAGGCACTTCCGGCCCTTCGTATGCTCGAAGATGTATCCGACGCCCGGATCGGCGTTCTCCGGCGCGTGATCGGAGGGCGCCTCCTGCGGCGGCGTGTTTTCCGGGGCCGCCCGGCCCTCGTCCGCCTGGGGCGCCGTGTTGTAGAAATGCTCCATGCTCAGCCGCCAGACCTCCCGGCCGCCGTCGAACCGCGGGATGACCGTTCCCCTCCCGCTGCCGGCCGCCAGCAGCTTTCCCGCCTCCTCCGGCTTGCCGAGGGTGGCGGACAGGCCGATCCGCCGGGGCGCGCAGCCCGCCACGCGGCACAGCCGCTCGATCAGGCAGAAGGTCTGCAGACCCCGGTCCGCCCGCAGCAGGGAGTGGATCTCGTCGATGACGATGAAGCGCAGGTCGCCGAAGAGCGACGGGATCTCCATATGTTTGTTGATCAGCAGCGCCTCGAGGGATTCCGGCGTGATCTGCAGGATGCCCGCCGGATGCTTCAGCAGCTTCTGCTTCCGAGAGGCCGCCGCGTCCCCGTGCCAGCGGGTGACGGGAATGCCCGCCTCCTCGCACAGCTCGTTCAGCCGCCCGAACTGATCGTTGATCAGCGCCTTGAGCGGCGCGATGTACAGCACCCCCACCGACGCGGACGGATTTTCCTCCAGCAGCGTCAGGATGGGAAAGAAGGCGGCTTCCGTCTTGCCGGAGGCGGTGGAGGCCGACAGCAGGACGTTGTCCTCCGTGCCGAAAATCGCCTCGCCCGCGGCGTTCTGCACTGCTCGCAGGCTCTGCCACCCGGAGCGGTAGATATAATCCTGGATAAACGGCGCATAGCGTTCAAACACATTCATAGCGTAAACTCCGCATAGCCGCCTTCCGTCTGATCGGAAACGGCCTCTGATTTCGCAAAGGCAAAGTCCTCCGACCGGAGCAGCCCTGCGGCGGTCTCCTCCGGATGCTGATACAGCAGATCCAGCAGCTCGATGAAGTCCCGGATAACCTCCCGGGGCGTGATGTGCTCATCCGCGCCGATCCGGCTGTATTCCGTCTGAATAAAATCGGCCAGATCCCCGGTGCCGACCCTCCGGTCATAGCCGTAGAGCCCCGCATGCATGTCCGCCAGCTTTTCGCACAGCACCAGCATCTCCTCTGCCGTCAGCGGATCCAGCCGGATGACCGGCGCCAGCAGATCCCGCGCGCCGGGCCGCGAGAAGCGCCCCTCCGCCAGCCGGGAGCGCAGGGCCTCGTAGCTGTAGATGCCCCGGCGTTTGTCCTCCAGGGCCTGGGGCGTCGCGCCCATGAGGATGCCCAGATACTTCGCCTTGCCCTGCAGCGTATCGTTGTACATGGTCAGCAGCTTCTCGTAGTTGTACTGCCGGGTGATGCTGTTGGGAATCTTGTAAAGGTTCACCAGCTCGTCGACCATGATCATCATGCCCTGATACCCCGCCAGCCGGAAGAAGGCCGCAAACAGCTTCAGATAATCATACCAGTCGTCGTCCGTGATGATCATCTGGACGCCCAGCGCCTCCCGGGCCTCGCTCTTCAGCGTGTATTCCCCCCGGAACCAGCGGAGCACCTTCCCCTTCATGTCATCGTCGCCGTTCACATAGGCGCGGTAATAGGCGGAGAGCAGCCGGCCGAACTCGAACCCGTGCACCAGCTCGCTGACCGAGGCCGTGACCGCGAAGATCTTCCGGTCCGTCGCCGCGGCCAGGGCGGGATCCTCCGCGGACAGCCCGGTCTCCCTCATGGCTTCGCTCTGCACGGCGCTGATCCAGCGGTCCAGCACCAGCGTCAGGGCCCCGCCCTCCGGCCGGGTCTTCGTCGACAGGTTGCCGATCAGCTCCCGGTAGGTGGCCAGCCCCTGCCCGTGGGTGCCCTGCAGCCGCCGTTCGGGGGAAAGATCCGCGTCCGCGACGATGAAGCCGCGCTCCATCACGTAGTTGCGGATGGTCTGCAGCAGAAAGCTTTTGCCGCTGCCGTACCGCCCGACGATGAAGCGGAAGGACGCGCCGCCCTCGGCGATGATGTCCACATCCCGCAGCAGGGCTGCGATCTCGTTCTTCCGGCCCACGGTGATGTAGGGCAGGCCGATGCGCGGCACGACGCCGCCCTTCAGGGAATTCAGCACGGTCTGCGCGATCCGTTTCGGTACTTTTTGCTGGTCTGTCATGAATGGTCTCCTCCAAGCAGCTGGGTCAGATCCTCCCGGTAGTCCTCCACCAGGGATAGATTATCGTTATCGCAGTCGACGATGCTGTCGCCGATTTCATCATACATCGCTTCGTTGAGATGCGGTTTCCTGGCTTGTCACGGATCGTATCCTCCAAGCAGCCGGATCAGGTCCTCCCGGTAGTCCTCCACCAGGGAAAGCTGATCCTGATCGCAGTCGACGATGCTGTCGCCGATTTCGTCATACATCGCTTCGTTGATCATGTCCGCGGTCAGGGCCGGCATCAGGTGATGCTCCCGGATGAGACCGGATACCGGCTTTCCGGCCAGCAGCGCCCGCAGGATCTCCATCTGGATGTCGTCCAGCGGCAGCTCCGGCAGTGTGCTCTGCGCGGGAGCAGCCACCTGCGCCGGGAAGGCTTTCTCTGTTTCCGCCTCCGCCCGCGCCGGGTCTCCCCTCTCCGTTTCTGCCTCCACCGGGTTTTCCTTCTCCGCTTCCGACGCCGTCATCGCCGGGGCGGCCGTATCCGCTTTCGTCTCTGCCCACGCCGGGTCTGCGGTCTCTGTCAGCGCCGGGGCGGCTGTCTCTGTTTCCCTCTTCGCCTGCATCGGGTCTGCCGTCTCCGCGACTGCCCTCTCCCACGCCGGGTCTGCGGTCTCCTCTTCCGCCCGCTCCTCATCGGTCAGCAGACTGTCCCGGGTGATCAGTGCGTCCCGGCGGATCTGGTCCAGCCCGGACAGGTCCAGAACGACCCTTGGCCTGGCCGCCTCCTCCGCTTCTTTTTTCTCCGCCTCGATGACCGCGCGGACGCAGGGAGAGATCCAGGCCTCCTCCGGCCTCTCCTTCAGATAATTGCCGGTTTTCAGATATCGGCGCAGCATCGCGTCCGTCTGGCGGAGAAGGCCGTGAAGCAGCTCCAGATCAAAGAACCGGCCTTCCCAGGTCAGCATTTTCCATACGCCGTCCCGGCAGCGGTAGCTTCGGCAGGCGTCCAGCTGATAGTCGCTGTCCGCGGGCTTCTTCTCCCAGCAGTAGACAGCATTGGCAAAGGGATACCAGGCACTCGCGGTCTGCTCTCCAAAGCAGCGGGTGAACAGATCCTGCCCGTTCTCCCGGCTCTGTTCAAAGCCGCCGGCGAGCACATCCTGCCCGTTCTCCCGGTTCTGTTCAAAGGAGCCTGCGAACCGTTCCTGCCCGTCCTCCCGGCTCTGTTCAAAGCTGCCGGCGAGCACATCCTGCCCGTTCTCCCGGTTCTGTTCAAAGGAGCCTGCGAACCGTTCCTGCCCGTTTTCCCGGCTCTGTTTCAGCGCCAGCCGCCACACCCGGCTGAACAGCCTTTCTCCCCTTTCCTCCGGCAGCCTGCACACAGGCGTTTTTGCCAGCCGCTTTCCATCAAAATAGCAGAGCGCGGAGAAAACTTCCGTGTCCGTGTGTTCCTCCGGGGCCTGAAGAGCCGCAAGCATCTGATCCCGCTCCAGCAGGGCCGGATCGGCATACTGCCGCGCGGTCTCCTCCGGCAGCGCATGGATCACCGCCAGCTCCGTCATCCACCGGTGCAGGCTGCCCCGCATCTCGGCATTGCCGTAACCGGCATCCACATAACCCGTCTCAAAGGCTTTCAGCCGGCGCAGCGCGTACTCCGGCGAATCCGTTCCGATCAGGTTCAGGAGCTCATACAGGTAAACGTACGCCGCGGAGTGCGCGATCGGCTGATATTCCCCCTTCCGCACTCGGGCGCGCCAGGCAAAGTAACCCCGCAGCTGGCGTGTCGTAAAATCATGATAGGTGGGAAAATAGGAGGCAACGCTCATCCCGTTCCAGTCTGCGAAATCCTCATAGTCCGCCATGAAACGTCCCTGACGGAGAAAATTGGCGGCTCTCGCCTCCGGCGAATTGCTGCCGTATTCGTACAGGTGCTTCATCTCCCGCAGTCGCTCCGGCAGCACCTCCGGCTCCCGTACAGGTCTCGGCGGAGCAGGAAGCGGCGTATCCCGATAAAACCTTTCTTCCGGCCGGGGCGGCTGTTCCGCAGACTGCGGCGAAGTAGGCAGAGACGCTGCCTGATGAATCAGGCTTTCCAGCCAGGACAGCTGTTCCGCATGCCGCGGAGGAGGCAGCGGCGTATCCCGATGAAACCCTCCTTCCGACCGGGGCGGCTGTTCCGCAGGCCGCGTCGAATCAGGCAACTGCGTATCCCGATAAAACCCACTTTCCGACCGGGACGGCTGTTCCGCAGGCTGTCTCGGCAGGGGAAGCGGCGTATCCCGATAAAACCCGCTTTCCGGAAGGGGCAGCTGTTCCAGCACCAGGGTATATCCCTGTCCGTCTCCCGCAATGATCGCCCGGTCAAACAGCCGGAACACCAGCTCCGGATCCGTCTCGTCCCCAAAGGCCACGCTGATCCACTTCGGCCCCTTCATCCGAATCGGCGGAGCCAGATACGGCGCGCGGCATTCGGCCAGCGTCCGGATCCCGCACTTCAGGTCGCATCGCTGGATTTCCTCGCCGGAATCCGTGTCCCACTGCCGCATCAGCAGCGCAACCCATTTTCCGGTCCGAGGATGGCAAAGAACGGAAAAGCCGGGAAAGCCGTCCCACTTGCGCTGCTCCTCGATCTGATAGGTCTCTCTCGCATAGTCGGTCAGCTCCGACAGTTCCATCCTTTCACCTCCTCCCGCCGGGGAACGATAGGGACGGTCCTTTTCGTTCCCTTTTCCGAAGGAATAAAAAAAGACCGTCCCACAGCTCCTGTTATTCTCATTATAACAATGTACAAAACCGAGCGCAATATCAAAGAACCCGATATATTCGGGAACGATTGGGTTGTTCTTTTCGTTCGCCTGAGATCAGTTTGTGAACGAAAGGGACGGTCCTTTTCGTTCCCTTCCCCGCCGCCCTCCGATATGTTATAATATAGGTACGCCATGCGGAAGGGAGATGAGGATCATGGCCGGATTTGTCCCGAAGGACAAACTGAGCAAGAAGGCTCGGAAGGAGCTGAACCGTCAGCGGCGGGTCATGTGGGATTTCAGCCCCGTCGCCAGGACCGTCGAAAGCAGGAAACTGTATAACCGCAAAAGAATCGCCCGGATCCGTGATGAGAACGGTCCGGGCAGTTTTTTTCCTGGGATAGATTGGGGTGGTCCTTTTCATTCACTTGACAGCAGTTTGCGGTGATGGTATCATTTCAATAAACATCCGCAAAAAATAAAATTTTGCGGATAATTGTCCAACTCGAGGTGATTGCTTTGCGCAAGCTTCTCTCAAGGCAAGAGTGTCTTGCCCGCTTTGGCTCGGACTATTTCATTGAACAGAGGATTGTTGCCGGCAGTCTGTTCCGGTTGGGAAATGGTTTGTTTGCCGAAGAACAGCATGTTCCGGAAAACGTGATTGCCTCTTATCGGTATCCCCAAGGTGTTATTACACTTCTCAGTGCTTTCTACCATTATGGACTGACTGATGTGATTCCCGACACCTGTGATTTGGCAACAAGTCGGAATGCGGCGAAGATTCGTGATCCTCGGGTGAAACAGCATTTTGTTCCTGATGACATTTTATACCGGGGTGTGATCATCGGCCAGGAACATGACTATCCGATTCGAATATACAGCAGGGAAAGACTGCTTATCGAACTCCTTCGATACAAAAGCAAACTGCCATTTGACCTGTACAAAGAGGTTATACAGAGCTTCCGAAAAATCATAACTCAATTGAATATGCAGGACATTCAGGATTATGCCATGGCTGTACCCAAACAAAAGCTGGTCATGGAAGCGCTGCAAATGGAGGTGCTGTAAAGATGAATCTCAGGGAGTTGATTGGCACTCTTCGTGACGAAGGCTATTCTCAGGCAAATGCCGAAGCGCGTGTATGTCAGGATGTTGTTCTGAAAGCGATTGACGAAAGTGCTTTTTCCAACCATATCACCGTAAAGGGTGGCGTGGTCATGCACAGTATCACCGGCGATGCAAGGAGGGCCAGGAACGATAGGGACGGTCCTTTTCGTTCCCAAAAAAAGACATCCTGCAGACTCGCATTGAGTCAGTAGGATGCCCTTCATTCCTTCCTTAAGACTGAGACTGGGAAACGGTTCCCCCTCTCATTTTCTTACTTCCCTTCTCCCTGCCTGATTCCCTGATACAGCGTATCCAGCAGCTTTCCGGTCGTATCGCAGTGATGCTCCCAGTAGAAGATGCCCGCATAGCCCTCGCGGTTCACATAATCGCATTTTTCCTTCAGGCTGCGGGGATCATCAAAGGAGATGAAGGTGCTCCCGTCAAAGAGGAACGGCGCCTTCGCCTCCTCATCCCAGTAGCAGGTGAAGCCGTTCCGGTTGAGATAGTTTTCCTCCAGATCATCCCAGTGCGGCCCGTATCCCCCGCCGGATTTGGTCAGCTGAAGGAAGCCGTGATTCCGGTTCGGCACGTTCTCCCATTTCCGGGAATAAAACGCGCAGCCCATCAGCAGCTTTTCCTTCGGGACCCCGTTCGCGACGAACAGGCGGAGCGCCTGATCGCAGCTGTTCCGGAAATAGTCGCCGGTGGAGCTGTACAGCTGGGTATGATGGCCCGAAAGGGCATGGAATCCGCATTTCAGATCATAGGTCATGAGGTTGATGAAATCCAGAACCTCTGAAACCGCCGGAAGATCCACGCTGGCCGCGTAATAGACATCCGCCCCCGCCGCAATGGACAGCAGCGGCTTTTTCCCGGGAACGGCGTCCAGGGCCCTGCGGATGGCCCGCAGCGTCTCCGTGAAATTGTCCCGGTCCATGGGAGAGGAATCCTGGAAATTGCTGGGAACGCAGGGGTACTCCCAGTCCAGGTCCACCCCGTCGTATCCGTGCTTCGTCACCAGCTCCGCGCAGCTCTCCGCGAAGACCTGGCGCAGGTGCGGATCCGCGCAGACCGTCGTGAAGGCGTTGTTCTCCCCGCTGTTGTTCACCAGGGACAGCAGAATTCGGATCTCCGGATTCCAGCCGCGGATCTCCTCCAGATGTTCATGAATCGGATGATCCCAGAGAATCGTCCCATCCATGCGCAGCTTTCCGAAAGCCACGCAGATATGGGTCAGCTTTTCCGCGTCCTCCTGGGTAATCCTGGCCCCTTCCGCCGCATATCCGAGAATATACTTGCTCATTTTCTTTCCTCCTTCGAGACAGGGGAGACGGTTCTTCTGTCCTGCCTCCCTGCATTCTAAAACAGTTTCAATAAATCCCTGTAGGACGAAACAATGTCCAGCTCCCTGATTCTTGTTTTGAAACGGTTTCTCTTCTTCTCTGTCGGGGCAAAAGGAATAAACCGTATATCAGCTGCCACAGAGGCATCATAATCCCTCAATGTATCGCCTATGAAGCAGAGATCACCGGGTGCAATTTCCATTTCCTCCGCTGCTTGAAACAAAGACCATGGGTTGGGTTTCATCCAATCAGGATGAAGCCCCAATCGCCCGCAGATCGGAATTTCCTTCAGAATGGCGAATGTGTCAAATCGATTCTCTTTGTCTGCGGTAAAACTCGTAATTTGATCGCTCAAAAACCTGGACACGCATTCTTCTGAATTGTTGGTCGAAATGCCGATTTTATACCCTTTTTCAAGCGATGTTGTTATAAATTCGATGCAATGGTCAATCACCAGACAGGTTTCCAAAGCAGACATTTCCGCTCGTTTCAGAATCTCATCCGCTGACTGAAAGGCCTCCGACATACGTACCCTGTCGTCGAGCTGACTTTGAATCACATCAAAGACATCAAAAGCATCATGATCGCTGCTGAAAGAAACGCCAAAGGTTTCCATTTTGTCCTTTAAGCAAAGAATTGTATCACGAAGATCAAAGCCATAGAACAGCCGGCACATGGTACCGTCAAAGTCAAGAATGATCCCCTTTTTTTCCTTCAGTCCCCAATAATCCATTTTGCAGCCTCTTCTGGTTTTTTAATCTCCGACTCCAAACCGGTGAGTTTTGCTTCCTGCAGCACTTTTAAGGTCGTAATGACGTAAGCGTTCGGATGATTTCTCAGTATTGTTGCTGGAATACCTGCCGTGATAGGCCCGTTAAAAAGGCGATGAAGTATATTTGCCTTTTGAATATCAAAAGCCAGGATTAAAAGGATTTCCGATGATAAAGCAGTTCCAAGTCCTATTGACAGAATTGATTTGGATGGTTGATTTGGATCTATGTATTTTTTGCTGTGTTCTCCAACTTCAAGTACCCTTGGCGCATCGTCAACAATATCATCAATATCCTCATAGGTTCCGACTTCATATGCCAGTATTTCTCCAACCGGCGAAACCGATACCGCATGGACGGAGGGAGGATATAGCCGAATGATCTTTTGAGCTGTCTTTACCGGATCGCTGTCCATATAGATTCCGGATAACAGGTGAAGGTTTTCTTCGCAGGGTCCCTTTCCCCTCTTTTCGAGAGGAGTGATCAGCATATCAATAATATGTCTGGTCCGGCTTGTCTCGTGACCCGTCCATACACCGAATGTTTCGGTATCAGAGATGATATGGGCGTCTCCAAACGGACAACCTTCATATTCATTCGAAATTCTGACCATGGATCGGAAAAGCATGGTTGCCGAACGGCCGGTAGGTAAAACAACAGATGAATCCGGATTGCGGTTTGCCATTCCAAAATATACTCTCGCCGCACATTCCGCAGCATCCCGATCGTTTTCGAAGGCCAGAATGCCCTTCGACCATAAGGACAGGTGTTCTTCTGAAGGGCGTGCGGAAGGGGCGCTGCTGATTTCTGGCTGTTCTGACACAGACGAAATGTATTCGGAAGAAATATCCCTGACCAGCTTTTCCAGAGTATCATCCCGGGCATCGAGCCAGTCAAGCCATTGTGTCGATGAGAGATAATAACTGAGATTGTTGGGTTCTACTCTCTCGATTCGAAGCCAGAATACAGGCTTTTTATACTTGTCCGCCAACGAAAGCTCCCGCTTTATCTGTTTGCTTGAGTCAGCCTGAGCGCAAAACAGCAAAATGACAGCTTTGCAATCTCTTATGGCATCGTGAATTGCCTTATCCCACTCCTCCCCGGAGCGAATATCTCTGGGAGCATACCAGCACTGAAGTCCGTTTTTTTCCAGGTATCTGGAGAGGTGAGTTACCAGATCCACCTTGCTGGAATGATGGCTGATAAAAATACTGCTGTCATTTGTTTTCATCAGTCAAGCCTCCTTATTCGATGATTCGGCTGAGCATCTTCATCGAATGCTTAATCATTTCTTCATTCTCACACTGAAAGCAATCGAAGACATCGGTTAAATCCTGAGCAGAAACTCTTCCTGATCTCCATGCCCAAAGAATGCTCCATCTACATTTATATATTTTATCACATATTGATTGTTTATTCTACTAAAACTATTTCAAAAGGCAGAAAGCCGCGGGAAGAAGACACGCAGTCAGACAGAAGTTTCCAATCCTGTCCTCAAATGGACAAGCGTTTTTTTTCGTGGTAAGATTTCATAGCAGGCGGAGCGGCGTCCAGGCGATAAGAAGCACTCGCTGAACACCGTATCTGAAATACCTTCCCCCATCAAAGAGCAATTCGAAGGCAGAATTCGTTTTCATCAGGAGGATCATGAAAATGAAAAAGACAGCGGTATATCTCCTTCTTCTGTGCATCATAGCCTCTTTCGGACTGACCGGGCCTGCCGCCCGGGCTGAGGAAAAAGCCGAATCGGCCGGGAAAGCCCTCCGCAACATGGTCCTCGGCTGGAATCTCGGAAACACCTTCGATGCCACCGGGGACTGGATCCTGCAGAACACCAAAGGAAAAAGTCAGGATTTTGAAACTGCCTGGGGAAACCCGATGACGCCTGACGGACTGATGTCCAGAATCAAGGCGCTGGGATTCAACGCAGTCCGGATCCCGGTCACCTGGCAATACCATATCAATTCACACGGAAACATTGACAGAGCCTGGCTCAAAAGAATCCGGCAGGTGGTGGATCAGGCGCTGGGCGCGGATCTCTACTGCATCATCAATGTTCATCATGACACCGGCTCGGATTACGGATGGCTCCATGCTTCCGCCTCCGACTATGAAGCGCACAGGCGCCAGTTTGCTTCCATCTGGCGGCAGATCGCGAAGTATTTCAAGAATTATCCGGACAGGCTTCTCTTTGAAGGCTTCAATGAAATGCTCGACAACAACAACGAATGGAGCTATCCTTCCGCGGAGGCCAATCAGTATATCAACGCCTATAACCAGCTGTTCGTCGATACCGTCAGGGACACCGGCGGCAGAAACACCGACCGGAACCTTGTCGTCACAACCTATGCCGCCGCCGTTACCGATGAAGCGCTCCGCGGATTCGACCTTCCCAGAGACTCCGTCTGGGATCATCTGATCGCGGAAGTCCATTTCTATGGCCCGGTCGAATTCACCCACGACTGGCCCGGAACCTGGACAGGACCGGAAAGCGTCTATTCGCCCTATGTGGAGCAGATTGTGGACGACGCCTTTGCCCGGATCGGGAATTATTTCGGAAAGACCCCGCTGATCATCGGGGAGTTCGGCACATGCAACAAGGGAAACACGAAGGAAAGGATCAAATGGTGCACCAGTGTTATTGCGAAAGCAAAAAGCATCGGCGCGGTCTGCTTTCTCTGGGACAACGGTCTCGAAAGCTCGATGGGCCTGATCGACCGTGTCGGAAAGAACGATCCTTTCCCGGAGATCGTCTCTGCCTGTGTTGAGGCCGCGACAAAATGAGGGAACGATAGGGACGGTCCTTTTCGTTCCCACCCTCTCTTTCTCCCCTTCAAAATCCTTTCTTTTTTCATGACCTCGTGCTATAATCAGGAAACTTGGAGACCGCAGTCGTTCATACAGAAATCTGACAGGGCGGCTGTTGTAAAAAGCTATTCTGATCATTGCTTCCCCAGTCGGAAATGAAAACCGAAAGGAGTCTTTCCCATGAAAGCAATCGGCAAAATCTGGAACGGAACCTCTCTGATCGTCAAAATCCTGATCGGGCTGGTGCTCGGAACCCTGTTCGGGCTCCTGACGCCGCAGGCGACCTTCCTGACCATTCTGGGCGATCTGTTCGTCGGCGCCCTGAAGGGCATCGCGCCTCTGCTGGTGTTCGTGCTGGTCATCAGCTCCCTGGCCAACGCCTCCGGCGGCATCGGCAAGCGCTTCACGACGGTGATCGCGCTGTATCTGGCCAGCACGCTGATCGCGGCCGTTCTGGCCGTCGTCGCCAGCTTCCTGTTCCCCATCTCGATCGAGCTGGCCACCGGCAGCATTTCTTCCACCCCTCCCGGAGGCCTTCTGGAAATCTTCCAGTCCATTCTGGCCAATATCGTACAGAATCCCATCACCGCCATCGGCACCGCCAACTATGTCGGCGTGCTGGCCTGGGCGGTGATGCTGGGGCTCGCGTTCAAGACCTTCGCTTCCCCGAATCTCAAGCTCTCCCTGCAGAACATTTCCGACGCAGTGTCCCAGGTGGTCCGCTGGATCATCGGCCTGGCGCCCTTCGGCATTCTCGGCCTCGTGTATACGGCGGTTTCCACCAGCGGCCTCTCCATCTTCGCGGATTACGGCAGGCTGTTGCTCCTGCTCGTCGGAACCATGGTCTTCGTAACCCTCGTCAGCAATCCCCTCATCGTGGGTCTGATCCTTCGCCGCAATCCCTATCCGCTGGTCTTCAAATGCCTGCGTGAAAGCGGCCTGACCGCCTTCTTCACCAGAAGCTCCGCCGCCAATATTCCCGTGAACATGTCCCTGTGTGAGCGGCTGGGCCTGGACAAGGATTTCTATTCCGTGTCGATTCCCCTCGGCGCGACGATCAACATGGACGGCGCCGCCGTGGTCATCACGATCATGACGCTGGCCGCCGCGCATACGCTGGGCGTCAGCGTATCCTTTGTCAGCGCGATTGTGCTCAGCATCCTGGCCACCCTCGGCGCCTGCGGCACCTCCGGCGTGGCCGGCGGTTCCCTGCTGCTGATCCCGATGGCCTGCTCCATGTTCGGCATCAATAATGACATTGCCATGCAGGTCGTGGCGGTGGGCTTTATCATCAGCGTCATCCAGGACTCCTGCGAGACGGCCATCAACTCCTCCGGCGATGTGCTGTTTACCGCGACCGCGGAGTTCCGGGAATGGATCAAGCAGGGCCGGAAGCTTCCCCTGTAAGTACCCCGCACAGAATTCAACAGCAAAATAAACCGACGGAGGCAAATGGGTATGAAATCCATCCAGGAAATTTTCAAGATTGGCAAGGGGCCGTCCAGCTCCCATACGATCGGGCCGGAGCGGGCGGCGACGCTGTTTAAAAACGAACATCCCGACGCGGACGGCTATCGGGTCATCCTCTATGAATCCCTGAGCAAAACCGGGAAGGGCCACGGCACGGACCGGGTGCTGCGGGAGGTGCTTTCCCCGAAGCCGACGGAGATCGTCTTTTCGGAGGAATCGCCCGCGGATCTGCCCCATCCGAATACCATGGACTTTGAAGCCCTCCGCGACGGCCAGGTCACGGACCGGCTGCGGGTGCTGTCCGTCGGCGGCGGGGATATCCGCGTGGAGGGGCAGCCCGGGCGCGAGCCTCCGGAGGTCTATCCGGAGAACACCTATGCCGAGGTGGAGCAGTTCCTGCGCTTCCGCGGCCTGAATCTGGCGGAGTATGTGGCTTTCAACGAGGGAGAGGAAATCTGGCCCTTCCTCGGGAAGGTCTGGGACGCGATGAAAAACGCCATCGAGGAAGGGCTCCATCGGGAGGGCGAGCTGCCCGGCGGCCTGCATATTCTGCGGAAGGCGAAGCTGCTCTACAGCCAAAGCCCCGAGAACGAGCTGCCCCAGGTGCGCGAATGCCGAATCCTCTCGGCCTACGCCTTCGCGGTCAGCGAGCAGAACGCGGACTGCGGCACGATCGTCACCGCGCCGACCTGCGGCTCCTGCGGCATTCTGCCCGCGGTGCTGCGCTACGCCCAGGAAACCAACGGCTTCTCCGATGAGCATATCCTGCACGGCCTCGCCGTCGCGGGTCTTTTCGGCAATATCATCAAGCGGAACGCTTCGATTTCCGGCGCGGAATGCGGCTGCCAGGCCGAGGTGGGCTCGGCCTGCTCCATGGCCGCCGCGGCGCTGGCCTATCTTTACGGACACAACACCAACCAGATTCAGCACGCGGCGGAAATCGCCCTGGAGCATCATCTGGGCCTGACCTGCGACCCCATCTGCGGGCTCGTGCAGGTGCCCTGCATCGAGCGCAACGCCGTCGCCGCGAAGCGGGCCATGGATGCCTGCGATCTGGCCAGCTTCCTCGGAGATACGCAGCGGATCTCCTTTGATATCGTTGTTCGAACGATGTACGAAACGGGCATCAGCATGAACCAGCGCTTCCGCGAAACCGCGGAAGGCGGCCTGGCCAAGATGTTCGAGCGCCGCAGGAGATAAAGGCACAGGAAAACAGGTTGAAGAGCGTTTCCGCCTGTGCCGGGGCCGCGAAATACGGCGGAGGACGGAGAGCAGGAATTGGGATCATCCCTGTAGAATTAGCGTTTTGTTCAATTTAGCACTTTAAGGAGTTCGACTATGATTTCACTGATACTTTCCCTGGTTGTCCTGGTGGTTGGATATGCCGTGTACGGCAGGGTCGTGGAAAGGGTTTTCGCCCCCGATGACCGGCAGACCCCGGCCATCGCCATCAATGACGGCGTCGACTGCGTGCCCATGAAGCCCTGGAAGGCCTTTCTGGTGCAGCTTCTGAACATCGCCGGCACGGGGCCGATCTTCGGCGCGCTGATGGGCGCCTGCTTCGGCCCGGTGGTGTTCCTGTGGATCGTATTCGGCTCGATCCTGGGCGGCGCGGTGCACGATTATATGTCCGGCATGATCTCCAGCCGCCACGGGGGCAATTCCATCGCGGAGCTCTCCGGCATCTATCTGGGCAGCGCGGCCAAATGGGTGATGCGCGTGTTCTCCGTCGTGCTTCTGATCCTGACAGGAACGGTATTCGTCAACAGCCCGGCGGCGCTGATCGCGCGGCTGACCCCCGCGGCCCTGAATGAGAAGTTCTGGATCGCGGTCATCCTGGTCTATTATGTGCTGGCGACGCTGCTTCCCATCGACAAGCTGATCGGCAAGCTGTATCCCGTCTTCGGCGTCATCCTGATTGTGATGGCCCTCAGCGTGCTGGGCGGCATCGCGTTCGGCGGCTATACGATTCCTGAAATCACCCTCGCCAATCTGCATCCGGACAACCTGCCCGTATGGCCGTTCATGTTTATCACGGTCGCCTGCGGCGCGATTTCCGGCTTCCACGCCACCCAGTCGCCGATGATCTCCAAATGCATCACCAGCGAAAAACAGGGCCGAGGCATCTTCTACGGCGCGATGATCGCGGAATCCGTGATCGCACTGATCTGGGCGGCTGCGGGCGTGGCGTTCTACGGCGCGACGGACATGCTGAACAACGCGATTTCCTCTCTGGGCCAGTCCGGCACGGTGTATGAAATCTCCCACACCATGCTGGGAACGTTCGGCGGCGCGCTGGCCGTCATCGGCGTGGTGGTCTGCCCGATCACCTCCGGCGACACGGCGTTCCGCAGCGCCCGGCTGATTCTGGCGGAAATCACCCATCTTGATCAGCAGAAGATCCGGAACCGGCTGATCATCACGCTGCCGCTGCTGGCCGTGGGCGCGGTTCTTACCCAGCTGGATTTCAACGTGCTGTGGCGCTATTTCTCCTGGAGCAACCAGACGCTGGCGATGATCACCCTGTGGGTGGCGACGGCCTATCTGGTGAAAAAGGCGGAAAAGCCCCTGTATTCGCTGATCACGGCGCTGCCGGCCGCGTTCATGTCAGCGGTCACCATGACCTATATCCTCATGGCGGAAGAGGGCTTTGGCCTGTCCGCGGCCGTCGCCTACCCCGTCGGCGTCTGCTTCGCCGCGGTCCTGTTCTGCGTATATGCGGTTCTGCTCTGGAAAAAAGACAGGGGGACGGTTCTTCCGTCTTGACCGTTCCGCATGGGGAACGATAGGGACGGTCCTTTTCGTTCCCCGCAAGACAGGGGGACGGTCCATCTGTCCTGACCGCCCCCCATTTTTATTCTGCACCTAGCGCTGTTGACTGCAAGGATCCCCGTCCATCCGAAAGCCCCTGAATGAGGATTTCAGACAAAAGAACCGTCCCCCTGTCCGGCAAGGACAGGGGGATCTTTCATGATGATCATTCTTCCACCGGTTTCTTCGCCAGCCAGCCCCGGAACAGCCCGCCTTCAAAGAACGAGCAGACGATAAAAAAGATATCGGCAAAGAGAATAAACAGGAACGAGGGAACCAGGATCCGGGTATACTTCCTGCCGCTGAACGTTCCCCTGCGGATATGCAATCCCATGCGGATCAGATAATACAGCACGCCCAGGTTGAAGAAAAGCAGCAGGGCCGCGTTCTCCGCAAAGCTGATCCACGCTTCCTTCGCGAAAAAGCTGCCGGTATGGGCAACGCTGAGCAGCGTGTTCAGCGCCAGGAGACCGATATTCACGAGGAACATGATTCGCGTCACGTTCAGCATGACTCCGCCGCCGATCCCGACCCCGCCGCCCCAGGTGAGGCCGGCCCGGGCGCAGAAGTTTTCAAATACCCGCATGAGCGGATCGTTCTGCCGGCCTTCAATAAAGCCGTTGTTGGCGATACAGTAAACATGCAGCCGCAGACCGTTCTCCCTGCAGAACGCCTCCATTTTTTCCATGAAGCGGAGCACATGGGACGGAACGCCGTCCACATACAGCGGCACGCAGAAAACAGCCGCATCCGCGCCGCGGAGCTGATCCAGAATGCGCTCATGGTCCGCCGGCGTCCGCAGCTTTTCGGTCACCTTCTCCCCGCCGGTGAACAGCCGCTGCAGGAAGAGGAAATACGCGGAAGCGCAGAAGCGCTTCTTGGGGCTGCAATTGATGAACACCGTTTTCATAGCACCGCCTCCAGTTTCGCCGGATCCGAAAGGAAAACGACCTCGGACCGCTGATAGCCGTCATTGAGCGCGTTCCGCTCCGCCATATACCGGAAGGTTTCCTTCTCCCCCTCCGTGATGTCACCGTAGACGATCACCTTCCACAGATCGTGCCTGCCGTATCGGAGGGTATGGTGCATCTGCCGCCCCCGATAGGTGCTGAAGGGCGTGGAGGTTCCGATCGAGCGGTCCAGCACATTTTTGATGTCGGCGCTGTATCCGCCGTACAGGTTTTTCGTGACGATGACCAGCTCATCCGCCTGCCCGATGATCCGGCAGACCTGCTGCAGGCTGTCCTTCATAAAGCAGGAGGCCGGATGCTTCGTCCAGCAGCCGAAGCAGCCCTGACAGGGGGCGTATTTTCCGTCCGCTTCAACAACGCGGTCGCATTTTTCCTGAATCGCCCCGCTGTACCGGCTTTCCAGGTCATGGATGATCACCTTCATGCCTTCTCCTCCCCTTTCGCGGCCAGCACCGCTCCGTTCCACGCGTTTTCCAGATGCCTCGCAATCAGCTTTTCGTCAAATTTCAGATGATTGTTGGCGATGATGCTGGCATATCCGTGGGCGAACATCGCCACGGTGATAAAAACTTCCTTCGTTTTTTCCGCACTGAGTCCCGAACCCTGCTGCATGGCCGCAAGAACCGGAAGCAGCTCCCCGGAATCAACCATTTCCATCAGGCTGCCTCCCTCCGCGTATCCCGACTGAAACAGAAAGCGGAAGAGCTGCGGTTCTTCGACGGCAAAGCGGATATAGTTGATACCGATTCCCAGGATCGGATCCAGCCCCTCCCTGATGTTCATCAGGTATTCCAAGTGCAGCTGATCCGCGCGCCTGTAGACAGCCTTCTTCAGGTTTTCGATCGTCGAAAAATGATACATCACCGGCTGGGTGGAGCAGTGCAGCTGCCCGGAGACGGTTCGGGCGTTGATATTCTCAAACCCCTGCCGGCGCACCACCTCTATGGCCGCATCGACGATCATGCTCTCCGTAACCCTGGTCTTTGGCGGCATGCAGGCACCTCCCTTCTTGTAACATTCGTTATATAACGCTAATTATAATACACGCAGTCTCCCCCTGTGTCAATCCCTTCTGACAAAAAAATGGAGACAGGTTTCTCTGTCTCCAAAACGCAGGAACGGTTTGTTCGGAAGCAACGCGTCCCCTGTGTTTCTGCCTTTGTCTGTGCCCTCGTATTGTTGGCATGGATGTTCTTCCTGCCGTTCCCCGGTCTTCCGGACCTTACTTAACCGAGCTGCTGTTCACCGGGAAGGTAAAATAGGTGTCCGGATAGGGCTCATTCTCCAGCGTGAAATGCCACCATTCCTCGACCAGGGGCTTGAAGCCGTGGTTCAGCATGGCCTCCCGCAGCAGCATCCGGTTCGCGTACTGCTCCTCCGTGATGCCGGTATAGTCCGGATGGCTCAATTCGCCGAAATAGTCGAAGGTTCCGCCCATATCGGCCTCTTTTTCCGTCTTCATGTCGAACAGGGTCAGGTCCACCGTGCTGCCCCGGCTGTGCCCGGAGTGCTCCGCAATATAGCCCTGGGGGAAGAGGACGGTCTTGTCCAGCTCCGGATAGAAATAGGGCTTCATCCGGACATCCTCGGGATCCAGCGCCCAGTTCATGAAATGCGTGACCGCCTTCTGGGGCCGGTAGGCATCGTAGATCTTCAGCCGGTATCCCTTCGCCATCACCTCGTCGCTGACCTCCTTCAGGGCAGCGGCGGCTTCCTTCGTCAGCAGGGCCACGGGCTGCTCATAGCCGTCGATCCGGTCACCGACGAAGTTATAGGTGGAGTAATAGCGGATTTCCAGAATGGCATCCGGAACTGCCTCCGCCAGCAGGACGAAGTCCGACGCGTCGTCCGAGTATTTCACGTCCGCTTCGGCCCGGGCTAGAGAGGACGGAAGAATGCCGGGAACCGCGGCAAAGAATACGAGCAAAGTCAGCAATAAAACAAATCTGCCTGTCATGGTTTGGAAGCCTCCTGCCGGATAATGATTTTCCCTGTGCGGGGTTCTGCCTCGAATTATATAAAGATCCCCGCCCTCCGTCAAGGGAACGGTAGGGACGGTCCTTTTCGTTCCCATTGTTCCCTGTTATGAAGTGACCTTTGTCAAGGGGGTCTGAGAAATTTTCTCAGAAACTTGATAGGCCAAGCAATTTCTATCCCGACAGCACGTGGAAAGAG
>CACYWL010000025.1 GCA_902778055.1 uncultured Eubacteriales bacterium
TACCGAACACAGAAGTTAAGCCCTTCAGTGCCGATGGTACTTGGCTGGAGACGGCCCGGGAGAGTAGGTCGCTGCCGGATTCCATATCGCTCCGCTGCAAAAAGCAGCGGAGCGTATTTCATTCACCGGCAGCCGCAGCCTCAATCTGCGCGACTGTCCGCAGGACAGATCGCTTGTTTCGGCTGACCTCACCTCTGACGAGACTTCCGCCGCAGGCGGTCGTCAGAGGTGAGCCCGGATTCCATATCGCTCCGCTGCAAAAGCAGCGGAGCGTATTTCATTCACCGGCAGCCGCAGCCTCAATCTACGCGACTGTCCACAGGACAGATCGCTTGTTTCGGCTGACCTCACCTCTGACGAGACTTCCGCCACGGGCGGTCGTCAGAGGTTCGCCCGGATTCCATATCGCTCCGCTGCAAAAGCAGCGGAGCGTATTTTTTTTTCTTGACAAGACATGCATAAGACATTATAATACATCTTGTTTTTGAGCCTGCTAAGTGCTCAGAAACGAAATTCTTGTTTTGACTGAGGTGTGTAAAGATGGGTAGATACTTTGGTACAGACGGCTTCAGGGGTAAGGCCGGTGTTGACCTTACTGCTGATCACGCCTATAAGACGGGCCGCTTTCTGGGCTGGTATTATGGCCGGAAGCATACGGATGACCGTGCAAAAATTGTGATCGGCAAGGATACGAGGCGTTCCTCCTATATGTATGAGTCTTCTCTTGCGGCTGGCATTACGGCCAGCGGCGCTGATGCTTATCTGCTTCACGTGACGACCACTCCCTGTGTCAGCTATATTACCCGTACCGAAGGCTTCGACTGCGGAGTCATGATCAGCGCCAGTCATAACCCTTACTGGGATAACGGAATCAAGCTGATGAACCATAAGGGCGAAAAAATGGACGACGCCATGCAGGACCAGCTGGAGGACTACATTGACGGCAAAATCCCTGAGCTGCCTTTTGCCGTAGAGGACAAAATCGGCTGCACAGTCGACTTTTATACCGGCCGCAACCGTTACATCGGTTATCTGACCAATCTGGCTACCAAGCCTTTTGATGATCACAGGATTGCACTGGACTGCGCCAACGGTTCCAGCTGGATGATCGGCCCCGCCGTTTTCAATGCGCTTGGTGCGAAGACCTATGTGATTGCCAATACGCCCGACGGCCTGAATGAAAACCTGCATTGCGGAAGCACGCATATTGAGAATCTCTGCAATTATGTCCGCGACAACAAGCTGGATGTCGGCTTTGCCTTCGATGGGGACGCGGACCGCTGCCTGGCTGTGGATGAAAACGGGCATGAGGTCAACGGGGACAAGATCATGTACATCTGCGCGAAATACATGAAGAGCCGCGGACAGCTGCCCAGCAATACCGTTGTTACGACGATCATGAGCAATTTCGGACTTTACAAGGCGCTGGATGCAGCCGGCATCAATTATGAAAAAACGGCCGTGGGCGACAGGTATGTTTATGAAAACATGAAGGTATACGATCATCTGATCGGCGGCGAACAGAGCGGCCATATCATCTTCAGAAAACATGCCCGGACCGGGGACGGTCTGATTACCGCCATTATGCTGATGAGCGTGATGATTGATACCCAGCTGCCTCTCAGCGTTCTGGCCGAGGGATGCAAAATGTATCCCCAGGTGCTGAAAAATGTGGTTGTCGACGATAAAGACGGAACCATGAGCGATCAGGCAGTCATGGATGCTGTCTCTGCCTGCACGGATGCCCTTGGCGACAGCGGGCGGGTTCTGCTGCGCAAAAGCGGAACCGAGCCTGTGCTTCGCGTAATGGCCGAAGCAAGCAGTACGGAGGAGTGCGAGAAGAATGTTGACGCGATCATTCGGGCCATTGAAGAAAGCGGTCATCTGATTGAGGTGAGAAAATAATGCTGAAAACGAGGGATTTGTTTGATCTGACGCATACTCTGGCGGCGGATCTGCTGGAAAGAACCGAATACCCCTGGGAAGCCCTGGGCGGAATCAAGCAGTTCATTATTGAAATTGGCCAGACTCTTCCCGCGGATGAATACGAGGAGGTCAGCGAGCACGTCTGGATTGCCAGGGATGCAAAGATTTATCCGAACAACTATATTGCGGGACCCTGTATTATCGGACATGAAACGGAAGTCCGGCCCGGAGCTTTTGTGCGCGGCAGCGCTCTGGTTGGCAGCCACTGTGTCGTCGGAAACAGCACCGAGCTGAAAAACGTGATTCTCTTTGACAATGTTCAGGTTCCCCATTACAATTATGTCGGTGACAGTATTCTGGGCTACAGGAGCCATATGGGAGCCGGATCGATTACATCCAATGTGAAGAGCGACAAAAAGCTGATTGTAGTCCGATGCGGGGAGGAAAGGATCGAAACCGGTCTGAAAAAGATGGGCGCCATGCTTGGAGACGGTGTTGAGGTTGGATGCAACAGCGTTCTGAATCCCGGGACCGTTATCGGACGGAACAGCAACGTTTATCCGACCAGCTGTGTCCGAGGGACAGTGCCTGCGAACTGCATCTGGAAAAACAACGGGAACGTCATCGAAAAAATCCAGGATTAAATGCGCCGCGGCGGTATCACGAAGTTCATTCGCTTTCCGTCGGATATTTCAAACGTGATTCGGACAGATTTCGGCTGAACAGTCCGGAATTGTCTTATCAGAAAGGGAGAAAAAAATGAAAGTTATTATTGCGGAAAACTATGAAGACGGAGCCAGAAAAGCAGCAGACCTGATTGAGCAGATTGTCCGTGAAAAACCGGACTGCACCCTGGGCCTCGCGACAGGTTCCAGCCCGGTAGGCATGTATCAGGAGCTGGCCAGGCGCTGCAGGGAAGAAGGACTCGATTTCAGCCGGGTTCACAGCGTCAATCTGGATGAATATGTCGGACTCGACGGGACGCATGATCAAAGCTACCGCTATTTCATGAATACCAATCTGTTTGACCATATTAACATTGACAAGAATCATACGTATGTTGCGAAGGGAACGGGCGATATTGAGGCCAACCTGAAGGAATTCAATGAAATTCTGGACAGGACCGATATCGACATCCAGGTGCTGGGCGTCGGACCGGACGGTCATCTGGGATTCAATGAACCCGGCGATACACTTTATGACGGAGCGCATGAGGAAACCCTGGAGGACAGCACCATCGAAGCCAACAAGCGCTTTTTTGCCAGCAAGGAAGATGTCCCGACCCGCGCGCTGACGATGGGCATGGGGAACATCATGCGGGCCAGAAGGCTGCTGATGATTATCAGCGGAAACAAGCAGGAGGCGGCCACCAAGCTGCTGATCGGGAATAAGATCGATCCTCACTGCCCTTGCACCTTTATGCGGATGCACCGGGATGCGACCGTAGTGATCGAAAGGAAGCTGGCGGAAGAAATCGGTTACAGGGGCTGAATCGAACCGGGAGGAATCTGAAAAACAGGGCCGCAAATATGGCGACCCTGTTTTTTCATTCCCGGACAGAGAATGTCTGAGGAAAAAATCAGAGCAGGCACGAGCATCCGAGGAGAAGCTGTGCCAGATCATAGGTGACCATGATCAGAGCATTAAAACGGTAACGGCCCGGATCCAGCAGACGCAAAAAGAGAAGATTGTCACTGAATAAGAAAAGGGCTGCGCCCAGAAGTGTCATAAGCCCCCCGGATGAATAGGAGGTGGCACCTCCGGCCATTCCGCAGGCAGCCATTATGCTGAGTACCGTGCCATAGACCGCATAGAGAGGAAGACTTTTGCCCAGCCTTGCCCTGTTCCGGTAGAGCAGGAAAGCCAGCCAGCCCAGAAAACAGACGAGCAGGATCAAATGGCCTGATGTCAGAGGATAAAGCTTTAGAAAAGCGGCAATGTAGCAAACATGTCCCAGAAGGAAAAGTCCGGCTCCCAGCTCAAAACGGAATTCAAGCATATAATCTGCAATGGAATGAAAACACAGGGCCGCAACGAAGATCCAGCTTACAGGCTCCAACCGGAGCGCCGAGATGAGCGCCGGAACGAGGGCACACAGGGTTCCCAGGGATTTAAAGAGCGCGGCGAGAGAAAGGTTCCTCGGCTTGAAATGAAAAAACAGAGGAAGGCAGAGGCACAGACAGAGCAGGGAGCAGCCGATCATGACCCACATTCTTTACACCCCCTTTCCTTTTTTCTCAGAGGCTTTCGTCTCCCGGAATCCAGGGCATCAGAAAACAGTTGACATACCAGGAAGTACCCTTCTTATGATTCCCGTAGGTAAATATCTTGGATTCCTCTTCCGTACGTTCCTCCTTGGGAACCAGACTGATATTCTTCTGGATATTCTCCTTGTTCGGATCATAATCATAAACGAACATACGAACCGTGTTCTTCATTGCGCCCTCGATACAGGTCAGACGGTATGTTCCGTCGGCCTGCAGCTCGACGTTATAGACGAGGCCGACGTGAATATACCTGTTTGATTTTTCTCCGTAGAGAACAATGAAGCCTTTCTGCGGAATGTGGGAGGTTCGGTGCATATAGAGATATCCCGGGGCCATTTTTTTGGGAGCCGATCCCTTGACATGGAAAATCGGCTCCGGCGCCGTGCCCTCTTCGGTGTTCTTCATCAGATCTTCCTGGGGCATCTGGGGGATGCCTGCTTCAAGCATACACCAGGTCACAAATCCGGCACACCAGGAGTTCTTGCCCCAGTTATAGTTGTTAAACCAGGTTGTGTATTTGTTCTTGACTCCCTGATCCTTGCCGTTCACGGTCTCCCATTCCTGCCAGGCAATATCCAGCACACGCTGAATCTGCTCCGGAGGCTCCTGAGGCTCCGCCGTGATTTCAAGGGGAGGCGGCGTAGGTGTGGCCTTTGATTTGGCCGCAAGCGCAGGAGCGGAAAAGAGAAGGAGAGCGGACAGAAGGAATGCGAAGCTCTTTTTCATGGATATTTCTTTCCTTTCATTCCAAGTTCGTACTGGCGGGATCCGGGTCCGCCCCGGGGGTGACAGGGGAAACGGTTGGCGTGGTATCAAAATATCTCGAAAGCGCTTCTGAAAGCGGAGGAGCTTCAGAAGAGGCTGTATCCGCCGGCGTGGATGGTGTGGCCTGGGTGTCCGCCCGAGGGGACGGAAAGGTATCCGTATCAGAGGGAGACGGAGAGACCTGCGGGGAAGGCGAGCCGACAGCGGGAGGCGGGGCTGCGGACTGACCGGTGAGACGGAGGATGGCTTCTCTCAGTGAGACTTCGGGTCTGATCAGCGGTATGGTACGGAGACCGTGAAAGCAGGCAAGGAACAACAGAAAAACGAGCAGAAGGGCGATGATTTTGAATCGGAAACGCTGACTCTTCGTGTCCGTTACCCCCTTTCCAGCATCGACAGACGAACTTCTTCTTCCGAATTATCCCGGTTGATGCAAGCTACGCCCTGAACGAAACCGATCAGGCATAAATTGGAAACCAGGGAAGTGCCGCCGAAGGAGATAAAAGGAAGGGGCACGCCGGTCAGAGGAATCAGCCTGAGGACGCCGCCGACGATGACAAAAGTCTGAAGTCCGATCATTGTAACGGAACCCATGGAGAGAAGCCCGTGAAAGCTCCGGCGCGCCGAGACCGCGATCTCCATGCTGCGCCAGATCAGAGCAGCATACATCAGCAAGACGCAGATGGAAAAGACCATGCCAAACTGCTCGCAGAGGACGGCAAACATGAAATCAGATTCATAAACGGGGATGGAGGTCGGATTCCCCAGGCCCAGTCCGGATCCCCACAGCCCGCCTTCCGAAATAGCCGCAAAGCCTTTCAGAAGCTGCTCACCGGAAGCCGCCCCGCCTTCCAGAGGGTTGAGCCAGAGAGAGACTCTGAGCCGGACGTGCGGAAACGCCTGATAGCCGTAGAATGCGGCACCTGCTCCTGCGGCAAGGCCCAGTATGGATACCGGGACATTTCCCGAGGAGGCCCAGTACAAAAGAAGGGCGGAGCAAAAATACAGGAGCGCTGTGCCCAGATCCCTCTGAAGCAGAAGAATGAGCAGACACAGGAGTACATACAGAAGCCAGGGAAGCATGCTTCTCCTGGACAGAAAGAAGGAGAGGACCAGAATCAGGGAAAGCTTGACCAGCTCACTGGGCTGGAAGGAAAGGGAGCCAAACGTGACCCAGTTCAGGGCTCCGTTGACCGGTTTCCCCAGCATCAGAGGGAGGGAAAGCAGCAGCAGAGAGAGGGGCATGATGACCCAGATGATTCGCCGGCCGGTGTGCATGGCGCGAACGAAGCAGGTGCAAAGCACCATCAATACCAGTCCTGTTCCGCAGGCGATGGCCTGCTGAACAGCATAGGCAGGCCGCGTAACGTACAGAAGCAGGAGCCCCAACGCGCAAAGAAAGGCGGTCAGCGTCATCACCAGACGGTCCATGGGGAAAAAACGCGGGAGAAGGCGGGTACAGATCAGAATCATGACTGGAACCGCGGCAGCAAGGATATAACCCGTTCTGTCTCCTGTCCGGGAGGCGGAAAGCAAAAAGGCCAGAAGGTAAAACAGCATGATCAGAACAGGAAGACGGCCGCCGGAGACTTTTCTTTTCTCTTTACTCACTCCAGTCTGCCTCCCATCCTGATCTGCGGCGGCGGCGCGGCGCAGGAGACTGTCCATCCGGGGACTTCGGTTCATCATCTGATCCGAAGATATTGCGGCCGCTGACCGGGTTTATCGACTCAGGACCTTGCATTTCCGCGGGTGCGGAGGAAGCAACCGGCTGATCCGGGGAGAAGGGACTTCCCGGAGACGGCGGAAAGCCGGCTGCCGGATCGCCGGAGGGAATCCTTTCTTCGATGAAAACCTGTTCCCGGCTTCCGTCTCCGGCGAAGGGACGGAAGGGAAGCTCACGCTCCCGGGAAATAACCGTCTGCGCAGGCCAGGGGACGGGATACGCGGCTGGGGTTCCGGAAAAATGATCCGGACCTTCGGCGTCCCCATTCGGAACAGCCCGGGAAGCCGCTTGATCCGGAAAAGCGTTCGGATCCAGACCGGCAAAAACGCAGAGCCGGAGCAAAACATCTCCGACCTGAAGGACTGAACCATGCATAACCGGAAAAGCATCCGCCTGTGAACGGGTGTCCAGACGGGCTGCGTTGACGAATGCTTCACAGCCGCTGAAGGGGTGAATAAGAAGTCCTTTTCCGCGTTCATAGGAAAACGAGAGATGCTTCCTGTGGACCTGAGGGGCAGGAATATAGATGTCGCAGGAACGAACGGAACCCAGGACTCCCTCCCACGGCACGGGAATGGAGAGGCCGGCTTTCAGCTCTGAATTCCCGCTCAGGACAATCATTTCACCGATCAGGCCTGCTGCCGGCATCCGGCTCCGACGGAAAGCGCGGTCAGACCGGTCCCGCAGAAGCCAGAAGAATACGCGCACCGAGATCAGTACGCCCAAAAAGGCAAAGAGATAGCGCGAAGCCAGTGAAAGAACTTCGAAAAGCTCCTGTGACATTCGTTCATCTCCTGTTCTGTCAAGCCGGTTTACTGTAAGAAAAACTGATTTTCCTGTTCAACCCGGTCCATCAGTGCCCGCTCCTGCTCGGGAAGGAAGGATGAATATCTTTGACGGAGAACGCGCATGGCAGAAAGCGATCCTGTACTCATCCAGAAGTAATGCAGGAGGCCGTAATGCGAGGCATCGGGAAGAAAGGATAAAAACAGGGGTATAAGAAGCGCGTCAGCCAGATCCGGAAGGTCAGCCATATAGATCCTTCGCTGGGTTCCATCGTTCAGCTGAACTCTCATTTCATATCCAAGCCGGTCATACAGCGCGTTGAACAGATAATCCGCCACACAACGGGAAAGCGCTGTGAGGGTTGGACAGGCGGAGGGAAAGGAGGAAAGCACACGGATCAGCCCGTTCGAAAAGGCCTGATCATTTGCAAAAGCAGAACCCAGAGAGGCTTTCAGCGCATCATGAACATGCTGCAGACTGATCATCCGATATTCCTCCTTTCTTTCCTTATTTTAGCATAAACAGGAAGGAAAGAACAGTTATCTGCGTAAAATATTACTTTTTTACGAAAAATATAACAGAAATACAGCAAAAAGAAGAAAAACAAATCGAAAACAGTTGTATTTTTGGATTCCGATTGCAAATCTTGTGGATTGTGACGGAACCAGACACAAAAACAGGAACAAGAATGAGACATAAATCTAACAATTTTCGAAAATTATCCACAGGTCGTGAAGTCTTGAATTTTCAGGAATTATCTGTTATGATCATCCCACCGGTTTTGAATGGTTAAGTTATCCACAGCCCGGTTATCCACAGCCTGGCCGTGGAGATTTTTTCGCCCCTTCGGAGGAAAGAAGGGCCGTTTGACAAGGAAGTACGACGATGGATATGGAGACGCTCTGGACGGAAGCCTGTGACCTCATGCAACAGGAGATTGCTCGGGTTTCCTATGATACGTGGATCGGTGACAATCTTGCTCCGGTGCAAATGGAGGAGAATACTGTCCTTCTTGTCGTGAAGATGGAGCCTATGCGTGACTTTGTGGTCAAGCAGTATCAGACGATCATCGACAAATGTCTGACTCAGGCGGCCAATCATCCGATCCATGCGGAGCTTCTGAAGCGTTCTGAGCTTGATCAGCGCCTTTCCAGCGAGCAGCAGGAACGTTCCAGCGAGCCCCGGCTGAACCCCAAGTACACCTTTGACCGCTTTGTGGTTGGGACCGGAAACCGCTTTGCCCACGCGGCGGCCCTCGCAGTTGCCGAAAATCCGGCGGAGGCGTATAATCCGCTCTTCATCTATGGCGGCGTCGGACTCGGTAAAACACACCTGATGCAGGCGATCGGCCATTTTGCCCATCAGAAGAATCCGCATACGAATGTTCTTTACATGACCAGCGAAATGTTTACCAATGAGCTGATCAGCGCTATACAGCAGAAGAAGACCTATGAGTTTCGGGAGAAAATCCGCAAGGTGGATATTCTGATGGTCGACGATATCCAGTTTATCGCCGGACGGGAGAGTACGCAGCAGGAATTCTTCAATACATTCAACGAGCTACACAATGCCGGAAAGCAGATTATCCTGACCAGTGATAAACCTCCAAAGGATATTCAGCGGCTGGAGGAACGCCTTTGCAGCCGGTTTGAGTGGGGACTTGTTGCCGATATTCAGCGCCCGGATGTGGACACCCGCGTGGCCATTCTACGGGATAAAGCTCAAAGAGAACAGATTGAGGCCCCGGATGAGGTTCTTCAGCTGATTGCCGGGAAAATCGACAATAACGTCCGTGAACTTGAAGGCGGGCTGACCAGGCTGGTGGCTTATTCCAGCATGGTTGGACAGCCTATCACCATGGAACTCTGCGAAGCCGCTCTGAAGGATATTTTTGATCAGAAACAGCATAAACAGATTACGGCAGAACTGATTATGAGAACCGTAAGCGACTATTACGGGCTGAGTCTGAACGAAATGACCGGGGCCACAAGGAAACGTGAGATCACGGTTCCAAGACAGATCGCCATGTATCTGACACGGGAAATGACCGGAATGAGTCTGCCTCAGATCGGTGTGGTTTTCGGCGGCAGAGATCATACAACCGTTCTGCACAGCTGCAAGACTGTCGAAACAAACATGAAGGAAAACGACGGCCTGAAATCCATCATGGAAAATATCAAACAGCTCGTCAGAAATGCCCAGTAGTTTCAAGGCATACAGCCCGGCCGGAGCAGCCCGAAAAAAAGCAGGAGAAGGGAGCGTCATCCGTTCCATGGATCTGAGTAACCGTCCGATTGGGGTATTCGACAGCGGTGTCGGAGGCATCAGCACGCTGGCTGCAATGGTGAAAATCCTGCCGGGAGAGCAGTTTCTTTATCTGGGGGATACTCTGCACGCTCCTTATGGGACAAAGACAACGGAAGAGGTCCAGATGTATGTCCGGCGTGTGGTTTCAGAGCTTGAAAAAAAACAGATCAAAGCGCTGGTGATTGCCTGCAACACGGCGACAGGCGCCGCGGCTGCCATGCTTCGCGCCGAAAAGGATTACCCGGTGATCGGCATTGAACCCGCTCTGAAGCCGGCTGAGGAGCACTGGCGCGGCGGCCGGATTCTGGTAATGGCCACGCCGCTGACACTGAAGCAGGAGAAATTTCTCTCCCTGATGGACAGGTTCGGGGCCCATGCCGTTCCGCAGCCCTGCCCCGGACTGATGGAGCTGGTGGAAAACGAAGACGAAAAAGGCGCGGAGGCCTATCTGGAAAATCTGTTCGGTTCCTGGGAACTGGAACAGGTGGATGCTGTAGTTCTCGGATGTACCCATTACGTATTTCTGAAGCCTATGATGAGACGGATGCTTCCCGAGCGCATTTTGATCACGGACGGCAATCTCGGCACGGCCAGACAGCTGCAGCGCGTGCTGGAGTCGCACGGGCTCCTGAGAAAAGCGGGGGAAGGCAGTGTCACTCTGCAGACAACAGGGAATTCGGAAATGCTTCTTCCTGTGATGTCCCGTCTCTATGCCAAAGGCCTGGAAATCTCCTGACAAGCATGAAAACCTGCTAAAAATGCCCAGAAAAAACATTTTTTACTTTTCTTTTGGGACAAGATATGCTATCATGCCAGTTGGCGAATGAAGACGATTTCCGTGAGGAGCCCTGCTCGGGTTCTTTCGGAATGAAAACAAGAATCAACAGGAGGAACACGACCATGGCTGAGTTCAAGACGACGGATATTCGGAATATTGCCCTCATGGGGCATGGCAGCGAGGGCAAAACCACGCTGATGGAGGCGATGCTCTTCGCTGCCGGAGTGACGGATCGCCAGGGCAAGGTTGAAGAGGGAACCACCGTTTCCGACTTTGATCCGGAGGAGAAGAAGCGCGGTTTCTCAATCAGCGCCAGCTATGCTCCTGTTCCCTGGGCGGGAAAGGTGATCAACACGATCGACGTTCCCGGATATTTCGATTTCGTGGGCGAACTCATGGGGCCTCTGCGTGTTGTGGAGACGGCTGTCATCGTGATCGGCGGCGTCAACGGACTGAATGTCGGCGCGGAAAAAGCGTGGGATTATGCCGGCGAGCACAAGCTGGGCCGGATGTTCGTTGTCAATCAGATGGACCGTGAACATGCCGATTTTGAGAAGATCGTCGCTCAGCTGCGTGAAAAGTACGGCAGCAGCGTCGTGCCGATCCTGCTTCCTCTGGGTCAGGGTGCACAGTTCCGCGGCGTTGTCAATCTGCTGGAAAGAAAGGCTTACGAGGGCGCCTACAAGAAGAGCAAGGAAGTCCCCGTGCCTGCCGAGCTGGAGAGTGAGATCAACGAAGCCTTCGAATTCCTGACCGAGCAGGCCGCATCCGCGGATGACGAGCTGATGATGAAGTATCTCGACGGGGAAGAGCTGACCCATGATGAGATCATGGACGGCTTCCGCAAGGGAATGAAGGACGGCTCCATTGTTCCTGTCGTAGCCTGCAGCGCACTGACCGGCGTCGGAATCGCCCGGACCATGGACCTGATGGCCAAGTATCTTCCTTCTCCGGCTCATGAAGGCCTGCATCAGACCGGCAAGAACCCGAAGACGGGCGAGGAAGTTACCCGCGAGAGCAAGGACGAGGAGCCCTTCAGCGCGCTGGTATTCAAGACGATTGCGGACCCGTTTGTCGGAAAACTGAGCCTGTTCCGGGTTTTCAGCGGCACGATCAGCGGATCCACCACGCTGTACAACGCGAACAAGGAGAAAACCGAAAAGGCCGGCGGACTGTTCAGCCTGCGCGGCAACAAGCAGACCAACGTGAGTCTGCTCCATGCCGGAGACCTGGGCGCCCTGGCCAAGCTGCAGTTCACCTCCACCGGCGATACGCTCTGCGATCCGAACAATCCGGTCATCTATCCGGAAATCACGTTCCCGGAGCCTTGCTTTACCAAGGCCGTCTATGCTGCCAAGCAGGGTGAAGAGGATAAGGTCTTCAGCGGACTGAACAGGCTTGCGGAAGAAGATCCTTCCATTCGGATTATCAAGAATACGGAGACGACGGAAACCGAGCTTTCCGGCGCCGGCGAGATGCATCTGGATGTGATCAAGAACAAGCTTGCCTCCAAATTCGGCGCCAATGCCGTTCTGCAGGATCCCAAGATTCCTTACCGTGAAACCATCCGGAAGACGGTTAAGGTGCAGGGACGTCACAAGAAGCAGACCGGCGGTCACGGGCAGTTCGGAGACGTCTGGATTGAATTCAGTCCCATTACGGACGGAGAAACCGACTTTGAGTTTGTGGATGCCGTCGTCGGCGGTGTGGTCCCGCGCAATTTCATTCCCAGTGTTGAGAAGGGACTTCGCGAGAATCTGACCAAGGGCGTGCTGGCCGGATATCCCATGGTGCACATCCGCGCCAAGCTGTATGACGGTTCCTATCACCCGGTGGACTCTTCCGAAATGGCCTTCAAGACCGCGGCCCGCATTGCCTACAAGAAGGGCTGCATGGAGGCCAACCCCGTCCTGCTTGAGCCGATCATGCACGTTGAGGTGCTTGTTCCCAATGAGTACATGGGCGACATCATGGGTGACATGAACAAGCGCCGCGGACGGATTATGGGCATGAACCAGCAGGGCAACATGCAGCTTCTGGAGGCGGAAGCCCCGCAGGCGGAAATGTTCAAGTATGCCACGGATCTTCGTTCCATGACACAGGCGAGAGGCTCCTTCTCCATGCGGTTTGAACGGTATGAGGAAGTGCCCGCAAACGAAGCCCAGAAGATCATTGCCAACGCGAAGATCGAGGACGACGAGGAAGAGTAATTCTTTCGGTTCCGGGTATTCTGATCCCCCTTCGTGAGCGGAGGGGGATTTTGTTTATGCCGGAAAACACTGAGCTATACTGTTTTTCCCGTTCTGCCGGAGAGTTCCGGCGGAGATGAAGGAGACATTGTTTTTGATGACAGTTTTTGAAAGAATATATGAGGCTGTACAGATGATTCCGGCAGGGAGTGTGGCCACCTACGGTCAGGTCGCGGAAGCTGCCGGAAACAGGAGATTAGCCAGAGTTGTCGGATATGCGTTGCACGCAAATCCCAGGCCCGGACAGATTCCGTGCCACCGGGTCGTGAAGAAGGACGGCGAAGTCTCCAGGGCCTTTGCCTTTGGAGGAGCGGCCAGACAGGCTGCTCTGCTGCGGGCGGAGGGCGTCGAATTCCTGGATGAGACGCATGTGAGGATGGATCTGCACAGGGTATCCTTTTTGCCAATGGTTCATTAAAAGGCCGCGAGCGGGAAACCGCAGGCGCGGTACTCACTGCAGACAAAATCCAGGGGCCTGCGAGCATCGCTGAAAAGACCGCCGGTTGACGGCCGGCCGGGCGTCAGATACACTACGCATATACGGAATCATACTTCCAATCAGGCAGGAGGCTCGAAACATGAAGGAACAGCACCCGGAAAAATACAGACGTGAGGAAAACCGGATGGGAACCGCGATTGACAGAGAAAACATAGAGACTCTCTGCAAAACGCCTTTTTTAAGCTGCTATGATCTGCGCTATGCCGAAGGAAAGCATTACTACGAGGCCTCGCGGCGGGAATCCGGGGAACTGGTGGCGAGAAAAACGGACGAGGCATTCCGGAGCATGCTGCCGGATGCCGTGACGATTGCCGTTGTGCTTCATCTGCCCGACCATCAAACCAGGCTGCTGATGACCTATGAATACCGTTACCCCGCAGGCCGCTTTCTGCTCAGCCCGGTAGCGGGCCTGCTGGACCCTGAGGATCAGCAGAGCGAGAACCCGCTTATTGAGGCTGCGGTCAGGGAAATCAGGGAGGAGACCGGGCTGACGGTGAAGGAGACGGACAGGGTGCGCGTACTGAATCCCTGCGCCTTCTCCTCGCCCGGTATGACGGATGAAAGCAACGCTTTTCTATGCGCGGAGATTACGCTGGACAGTCTTGACAGCCTGAATCAGGACGGCGCCGTTGGGTCGGAATTGTTCGACGGATTTGAACTGCTGGATCTGGACAGAGCCAGGAAGATTTTCAACACTGGGCGGGACGAACACGGAAATTTCTTTTCCCTGGCCGCGTGGACGGTTCTCGGCATTTTCCTGTACCTGTTCGGGACGGAAACGAATGGTGCGAAGGAGGAATCCCTGAAATGAAGACCGCGGAGTATGCAGCCTTCCCGCCGTCGACGATGCTCAATCCGACACCGGTGGTGCTGATCAGCTGCGCAGACAGGATGCATCCGGAGCGCAGAAACCTGGTCACGGCTGCCTGGGCCGGAACGGTCAATTCCGAGCCTCCGATGGTCTCCGTCAGCCTTCGGAAGGAACGCTATTCCCACGGACTGATTGCGGATTCCGGGGAGTTTGTCGTGAACCTGGCTGATGAGAAAATGTGCAGGGCCGTGGACTTCTGCGGGGTGCGGAGCGGCAGGGATCTGGACAAAGCGGAAATGACAGGCCTGCGCTACCGTACTGCGGAGGGAATGAGCATCGCCCCGGCTGTGGAGGGCGCGCCGGTCAGCCTCAGCTGCCGTGTTCGCCAGATCATCCCGCTGGGAAGCCATGACCTTTTTCTGGGAGAAGTGGCGGGGGTCAGCGTACGGAAGGATCTTCTGGATGAACGGGGAGGCCTGCATCTGGAGCGGGCTCATCTGATTGCCTATAATCACGGCCTTTATCAGAAGCTGGGAGAGGTTATGGGCTTCTTCGGCTGGTCCGTTGCACGGGAGGAAGTGCTGCGTAAACGGATGGCGCTTCTCCGGCGGGAGGAGAACGCGAACGGAGACAGACGGAGAAAGCCCTGAAGTCATGTCTTCATGCTGAGGATGTATGCATAGAATGGGGAGCATTCCGGGGACGCTCCGTCAGGCTGTATCCGGATCAGTTCCTCCGCGAAACAGGATTGAAGACCGATTTGGCTCCGGGACGGAAAGAGGGGAATCAAATGCCGGAAATAACCTGGGAACTTTTCGAAAAGCAGGTGGCAGAATGCAGGCTTTGCCCGCTTTGCCGGCAAATTCGAAATAAGGTTCCGGGGCAGGGAGACCGCAGCGCTCCGCTGATGCTGATCGGAGAAGGCCCCGGACAGACAGAGGATGAGGAGGGACTTGCTTTTGTCGGCCCGGCAGGTCAGCTGCTGACCAGAATGCTTGAAGCCATTCAGCTGCCCAGAGACCGGGTCTATATCTGCAATATTGTAAAATGCCGTCCCCCTTACAACCGGGTGCCGACGCCGGAGGAGGCTGAGGCCTGCCGGATTCACCTGCGAATTCAAACCTGGCTGGTCAGACCCAGGGTCATCGTGCTTCTTGGCAGCACTGCCGCACGGAACGTGCTTGATCCGGAAATCCGTATTACGCGGGAGAGAGGCCGATGGACCGAACGGAAGGGGGTGTGGATGATGCCGACGTATCATCCATCGGCACTCCTTCGGGATCCGGGCAAAAAGAGGGAAGCATGGGAGGATATGAAAAGCCTCCGACACAAGCTGATCGAATTGGGACTATACCGGGATATTTATTCAATGAGCACCGGCGGCCCGGGACCGGATCCGGAGGATGCCGGCCGGGACGCCTTCTCTGAAGGACATCAAGGTTGAGGAGGAACAAGAGGTGGATCATTCCAGGGTCGAGGCTGTCCTCAGCGGTATGAGCACCGAGGAGAAGGTTGGGCAGATGATGAGCGTCGCATTCCGATTCTGGAAAGAGAATCCTGCAGAGGAAGCGGCCACAGTCCTGAACGCGGAAAAAGAGAATCCGGAGAGGGCGGTGACCGGGCTGAACGAAAAAATGCGTGCATGCCTGAAAAAATACCATTTCGGGTCCTTTACGCTGTTCAGGGAAAACTGCCGGGACGCGGAACAGACGATCCGTCTGACTACCGACATTCAGGCGGCCAATCAGGAGGGACACGGAATTCCCATGCTGATTGCAGCCGATCAGGAAGGCGGTACAGTCACCCGACTGGGATTCGGCACTTCCGGACCGGGCAGTATGGCGCTGGCGGCGACCGGGAATCCGGGCAGTGCGGAGGCCATGGCGGAGGTTTACGGCGAAGAGCTTCGTAGAGTTGGCATTCACGTCAATTATGCTCCTGTCCTGGATATAAACAATAACCCGAACAATCCGGTGATCGGAGTCCGATCCTTTTCGGACGATCCGGAAACGGTTTCCCGGTTTGGCGAGGCCTATATCAGAGGATTGCACCGCGCAGGCGCCATTGCCACAATCAAGCATTTTCCGGGCCATGGGAATACGGTTACGGACAGTCACCTGAGCCTGCCCTATATCGGAAGTACGGCTCAGGAGCTGAAGGCTTTTGAACTGGTGCCTTTTCGAGCCGCGATTGAAGCCGGCGCGGATATGATCATGACGGCTCATATTCAGTACCCGGAGGTGGAACAGGAGACCCATATCTCCTGTTCCACGGGAGAGAGAATCCACCTGCCGGCCACGATGAGCCGCAGGTTCCTGACGGAGATCCTGCGGGGGGAGATGGGCTTTGAGGGGGTGATCATCACCGATGCGCTGAACATGGCGGCGATCGAAAACAACTTTACGGATGAGGATACCATCCGCCTTACCATCGGAGCGGGGGTGGATATTCTGATGCTGCCCATTGTCCTGGATATGGGCACTTTTCAGCGAATACAGGAAATGACGGATACGGCGGTCCGTATGGTGAAGAATGGGGAGATCAACGAGGAACGCATCAATGCATCGGTGCGGCGAATCCTGAAGCTGAAGGAAAAATACGGCCTGCTGGAGCAGACTGATTTTACCGTGACGGAAGAAAAACTTCGTGCTGCGGTGAGGACTCTTCATTCGCCTGAGCACCGTAAAACAGCTGAATCCCTTGCCGAGAAGGCGCTGACGCTCCTGAAAAACGACAATCATGCTTTTCCCATTTCCCTGAGGAACGGCGAGAAGACGCTGATTCTGTTCTCAAACTCCAGCGCAAACCGGGTCATGGCCGCAGAAATGGCCATCCGTCGGCTGAAAGCGGAGCTGCCTGTTCCCGAAGGAACTGAAATGAAAGTGATGGTTCACACCGGGGCGAACGGAGATGAGTGTCTGGAGGCAGCAGTGAATGCGGATCATGCGGTGCTTGTTCACCGCTTCTACTGTGCCGGCTGCCTGGATCCCAGAACGGAGGAGGGCTCTTCCACAGCCCTTTTTGACAGGGTGATTGAGGCCCGAAAGCGGAAGAATCAGTCTTCGGTTCTTGTCTCCTGCCAGCTTCCCTATGATGCGGGCCGCTTTCCTGAGGCTGATGCGATTCTTCTCACCTACGGCTCCTCCGTGTCCTGGACACTGCCGGCAGAGAGCGGGGCGGGGAGCGATTATGTTCCCAACCTTCCAGCGGCTCTCTGCGCCTGCTTTGGACTGGGAAAACCTTCCGGGATACTGCCTGTAAGCATCCCCGCGGTGAACAAACAGTATCAGCTGACGGATGAAATCCTTTACTTCCGCCGGGTGGACTGCTGAGATGCCCGACGAAGATGATTCAGCAGGAAGCAGACTGCTGCGGAGGGAACCCGCCGACCCGGACAGGCCGGCTTTTCGCAGAGGACCCCGGAGAGCGGGTATTTGCACTTTGAGATGTTCTTTGATATAATCAGATGATTTTGATGGAAAGGGCCGGTGACCTCTGGTGCGTAAACGGTTTTTCTGGATCCTTTGTACGCTGCTCACGCTCTGCTGCGGTGTCACGGCTACGGCTGCGACGGACGCAGGAACGACCACCCAGTATTCCCTGGGGGCGCTGAATGCGACGGTAACGATCCCGGACAGCTATATCGTGCTGCAAACGTCAAATCTGGCCCAGCATCCGGAGCTTCTGGCCTCCCGAAACACAACGGCGGAAGAGGTGCAGGCGGACTGGGAATCACGGAATGTGCTGCTTCAGGCCTGGACTGCGGATCTGGACGCCAGCCTTGAGATCCGGGCCTCGCAGGACGAGGATGCGCAGAAGTATTTCGACATTACCGCTCAGCCGGCCCAGATGCGGGCCGCCTTCCGCACCTCCCACACCAAAGGGGAAAAATACGCCGCAATGGGGTATGACATCAAGGCGACGGAATGGACCGGCAGCTCCGCAAAGGACCGGTTTCTTCAGATCAAATACAAACGGACTGTGAATGGGCTGACAACATGGGGTTACGCTTTCAAGACCGTGAAGAACGGCTGGACCCTGACGCTGGATTACCAGGTATACGGACGGGGGTTGCGGGACCGGGATCTCAACAGTCTGAAAAAGGTGATGCGTACCGTCAGCTTTGCTGAGAGCAAAGCTTTGCCGGAGGTAACGAAGGGGGCCCTGAGCTTTACGGCCGAGCCTCCGAAGGAGACGAATACCAGTTCCTTTACGGTTGAAGGAACGACGACGCCCGGCGCCCATCTGATCGGCGTGGTGATGAAATATGCCAATCCCACCCCGACCCGAATTGAAGCGGACGCGAATGCCAGATCCGGAAGGTTCAAGCTGAACGTCAAGCTGCCCAGTGAAGGAATCTGGCTCATGACGCTGACAGCGGAAATGAATGATCAGACCATCGCGGAGCATGTGTTTGAAACGACAACCTATCAGAGTACGCTGCTGCCCGTAAATCTGGATCAGGAAGTCCCTGAACAGTTTGACAGCAACGAGTTTGTGCTGTCCGGGAAGACCTCCAAGGGCGTTTCCGTGCAGTGCATTGTCAGCGGGGGAGAGAAAAACTTCGATAAGAGTGTGAGAACCAATAATTCCGGAAAATTCTCCTTCACGATTCCGACCGGAACCCAGAGCGAATACTCCATCACACTGGTTTTTCAGAAAAAGAACTACGAGACACGCAGGTTTTCATGGACAGCCAACAGAAGCCTGACAGAAAAGGACATTCAGAATCAGTACAAGGCTGAGGCGGTCAAGCCTGCCTATTCAACCCTGAAGCGCAAGCTGGAGGCTTATATCGGACGGATCATGGGATATAAAGTTTATATCACCGAGATTCAGGAGGCTGGCGAGGAATATGTCATTACCGCCGCGCTGACCAAAACGAAGAAAGGAAACCTGAAGGACCTGATTGTCATTCTGACCGGGGAAAAACCTGACTTTGTTGTCGGCAGTGAACAGACCTTCTACGGACGGCTGACGGGACTATACGAGATTCAGAGTGAGGAGCAGACGGAGGGATATCCGTCCTTCGATCTGCTGTTCTGGGACTGAAAATAAGAATGAAGAAAACGGAGAAGAGAAAAATGGAAAAACTGCGTGCGGGGATTATCGGAGCTACGGGAATGGTAGGACAGCGGTTTATTTCCCTGCTGGCCAATCATCCCTGGTTTGAAATCAGCTGTCTGGCCGCTTCGGGGAGAAGCGCCGGAAAGAGCTACAGGGATGCCGTCAGAGAGCGCTGGGCCTTTGATTGGCCGATCCCGGAAAAAGCGGCGGAGATGACCGTCCTGGATGCGGCGAACATCGAGGAGATCTCCAAAGAGGTGGATTTTGTATTCTGCGCCGTCGACATGAAAAAGGACGAAATCCGTGCCATGGAGGAAAACTATGCCCGGCACGAGATTCCTGTGGTCAGCAACAACAGCGCCTGCCGCGGCCTGGAGGACGTGCCGATGGTTGTGCCGGAGATCAATGCGTCTCACCTGGAGGTGATTTCCACTCAAAGGAAGAGGCTCGGAACCCGGCACGGATTCATTGCCGTAAAGCCTAACTGCTCGATTCAAAGCTATGTGCCGGCACTGACTCCGCTGCTGGATTTCCGGCCTACGGAGGTTTCCGTTTGCACCTACCAGGCGATCAGCGGCGCCGGAAAAACATTCCGAACCTGGCCGGAGATGGTGGACAACGTGATCCCCTATATCAGCGGAGAGGATGAGAAGAGCGAACAGGAACCCCTGAAGCTCTGGGGGAGTGTGCAGGATCTGGGAAAAGGGCCCGTGATTGTACCGGCCGAGAAGCCTGTCATCAGCGCCCAGTGCCTGCGCGTTGCCGCGAGCGATGGCCATATGGCCGCCGTTTCGGTTCGATTTGCGGAGAAGGTGACGAAGGAGCAGATTCTCGAAAGATGGTCCGGGTATGAAACAGAGGCCCAGCGGCTCGAGCTGCCCAGCGCGCCGAAGCCTTTTCTTCAGTATTTTGAGGATCCGAGCCGTCCGCAGACCAGGCTGGACCGTGATTTCCAGAATGGATTCGGAGTCAGTATCGGCCGTCTTCGGGAAGACCGGATTTTTGACTGGCGGTTCGTCTGCCTGAGTCACAATACGATCCGCGGGGCAGCTGGCGGCGGCATTCTGACTGCGGAGCTGCTGACACGGAAGGGATATCTGATCTCCAGGAAATAAAGAGAAGCGCCTTCTCCGCAGGGACGAGGGCGCTTTTTTCCGGACAGCCTGCAGTTGGATGATGTCGGCATGCATGCCGAAGGTACTTTTGTTTCCCTTTGGCAACTGAAGGGAGTGCCTGATTTCCTCTGCCCGCTGCTGACGGACCGAAAACGTTTGATGAGGTGCATGATGACAGAAAAAGAGAGAAAGCAGCGAATTCTGCAAAGCCTGGAGGAGACCTATCCGGAAGCAGGGCCGGAGCTGCATTTCACCAATCCGTATGAGACGCTGGTGGCGACAATCCTTTCCGCTCAGTGCACGGACCGTCAGGTGAACCGGGTGACTCCGGCCGTTTTTGCCAGGTATCCCGATGTCGCGGCGATGGCCGAAGCGACGGTGGAAGAGCTGCAGCCCATGGTTCAAAGCTGCGGTTTCAGGAACAAGGCGGGTAACATTATCGCAGCCTGCAAAATCATCCGGGAGCAGCATGGCGGGGAAGTTCCGAGCAGCCTGGAGGCGCTGACTGAGCTTCCCGGCGTTGGGAGAAAGACCGCGAATGTTGTGCTTTCCAACGCTTTTGGGATTCCGGCCTTTGCGGTGGATACCCACGTGTTTCGCGTATGCAACCGGCTTGGCCTCTGCACGACAAGCACCCCTGAAAAAACAGAAGCGGAGATGACGAAGCTGATTCCGATGGAAAAATGGGGACGGGCACATCATTGGCTGATCTGGCACGGACGCCGAATCTGCAAGGCTCAGCATCCTCTCTGCGATCAATGCCCGATGATTGAATGGTGCAGGGAATACAGGAAGAACGGCCGATCTGAATAAAATAGTATCCGGCTGCCTTGAGCCGGAGAAAATGCGGATTTGAAAAACTTCACCCGTTTTCAGCCCGCGAAAGAAGGTTACGGGCGGCGGCAATCCCGTCCATGGCGGCGGATACAATTCCGCCCGCGTAGCCGGCACCTTCGCCGACAGGGTAAAATCCTGTCAGGCCCTCCGCCTGGCCGGCTGCATCCCGCGGAAGCCGCACGGGAGAAGAGGAACGGGTTTCCGGCGCGGTCAGCACCGCGTCCGGGAGAGCAAAGCCCCTCAAATGGCGATCCAGTTCAGGGATCGCCATTTTGATGTTCCGAACGATAAAATCCGGAAGCACGGTTCGCAGATCCGCGGGGACGACTCCGGGCAGATAGGAAGGATGGACCTCTCCAAAATGGGTTGAGGGACGATCCTGAAGAAAATCCTGCAGAAGCTGTGCCGGAGCGCGAAAAGCGGGAACCGGGGCATTCTCTGAGGCGGAAGCAGCGTTTTCATGAACTGCGCCGCTTTCGTTGGCCGCGAGCCAGGCAGCCCGTTCTATGCCGCGCTGAAAGGTGAAGCCGGCGAGGGGACTGTCGCCGTCAAAGTCCTCAGGCCGAACGCCAACCAGCAGGGCGGCGTTGCTGTTTTCCGCGTCCCGCGCATGATAACTCATGCCGTTGACCACGATTCCGCCCTGCTCCGAGGCTGCAGCGATGACATGACCTCCGGGACACATGCAGAACGTGTAGACGCCCCGGCCGTCCGGCGTATGGCACGTCAGCTTATAAGAGGCCGGGCCGAGCCGGGGATGGCCGGCAAAGGAACCGTACTGGCTCCGGTCGATCAGCGTTCTTGGGTGCTCGATACGGACGCCGACCGCAAAGGGCTTTCTCTCCATTTGAATCCCTGCTTCATAAAGAGCGCGGAAGGTATCCCGGGCCGAATGGCCGATGCAAAGCAATATATTGTCTGTCTGAATTTCGCGGCGTTCTCCCAGATGCGATACCAGGGCGCCGATAATCCGTCCCCCTCGGATCAGGGGAGCTTCCATACGGGTTTCAAAAAGAACGGTTCCTCCATGGGCCTGGATCTCCTTCCGGATAGAGGCAACCACAGGCTTCAGCAGGTCTGTCCCGATATGGGGTTTCGGATCAATCAGAATCCGGGAAGGTGCACCATGGGCAACAAAGGTTTCGAGCACGGGGCGCAGGAAGGGAGAATTGACGCCGCAGGTCAGCTTGCCATCCGAGAAAGCCCCGGCGCCTCCTTCTCCGAACTGAACATTGGATTCCTCATCCAGAAGGCCTTCCGACGTGAGCCGGGCCACATCAAGGGTGCGCTGATCCACCGGTTTTCCCCGCTCGATCAGAATCGGACAGGCACCGGCCCGGGCAAGCGTAAGCGCACAGAAAAGCCCCGCGGGCCCGGCACCGACGACCAGCGGAGAAAGGGAAAAATGAGGCCGGGGAAGCGGAGGAAGAGGGATTTCCTGGACAGGAGTCAACTGCCGGTTCCTCTTCAAAAGGGCCTGCTCGTTTTTTACGGAAAGATTCAGACTGAGTACAAAATGCACATCCGTTTTGTCCCGCGCGTCCACGCTGCGCCGGAAGACAGAAAGGCTGAGCAGCTGATCCGGTGAGAGATGCAGCCTTTTCAAAACCAGAGTCCGGAGGGAATCCTCTGTATAATCCAGGGGAACGGGAAAATTAGAAAGCCTCAGCATAACTGTTCTCCTCCGGAAAAACATCGTGAGATAAAGGGAACAAAATCGGATTATCAGAATGCAGCAGAGGAAACTGAAGCGTTTCTGCTTGCCTGACAATGCATCGGAAAGGAAGGAATCCCAAAGAAGCGAGCCCTGCAGATGAACGGGGAACGACCTTCCTGAATCAGGGCGTATGCCAGCGGAGGGAAGCGGGATCCGTGAAGGCCAGGGGCGGATACCTGACCTCCGTCAGCTCCAGTCCATGCGGGGGAGCAGTCATCCCCAGATCCAGGCGGTTTCCCGAAGCGAGCGCCCGGGAAAAGGCGTCCGGCGGAAGACGGTGAAGCCCGATCTCCACGAGGGTGCCTGCGATAATACGTACCATATTATAAAGAAAGGCGTTGCCGGAGACAAGGAGCGTCAGCAGTTTCTCATTCTCCTGCTTCAGCTCCGCAAGATCCAGCGTACGGACGGTTGTTTTTGCGGTTCCGCCCGCGGCCTGAAACGCGGAAAAATCATGCGTCCCGATCAGTGCGGGAAGGGCGGAACGTATCTGCGCCGTATCCAGCGGGACGGGAACGTGCCAGCAAAGATTTCGATACAGCGCAGAGGCATGCCGGGCGTTCCAGATCCGGTAGGTGTAGGTCTTTCCGCAGGACAGAAACCGCGCGTGAAAGTCAGGGGGAACTTCCCGGCCCGTGAGAACACGGATGTCAGGGGGCAGCAGATTGTTGAGTACAAATGGAAATTTTTCCGGAGGAATGGAGGAAGCCGTATCGAAATGCACATGCTGTGCCAAAGCGTGAACCCCCGCATCGGTACGGGATGAGCCGGTAACCGTTACGTTTTCGCCGCAGGCCTGGGAAAGCGCTTCCTCCAGTACCTGCTGCACGGCCAGACCGTTGATCTGCCGCTGCCAGCCGGCGTAAACCGTTCCGTCATATTCAACGCAAAGAAGTATCCGTTTCAAACAGATTTCCTCCAGAAAACAGATGGATCAAGGAACAGATAGCGATCAGAAGGGGAAGGAGGCAGGTACAAAGGTTCTTTCCAGAATAATGAGTACGATGAGAAGCACAACTGTCAGGCAGGCGTTCCAGTCCATCCGCGTGATTTTCAAAACCCGGAATCGGGTTCGGCCTTCGCCGCCGTGATAGCATCTGCTTTCCATGGCCATGGCCAGATCGCCCGCCCTGCGGAAGGCAGAAACGAAAAGAGGGACCAGAAGCGGCACCATGGCGCGGGCGCGGGCGATGAGGTTTCCGCTTTCAAAATCAGCACCGCGTGCCATCTGGGCCTTCATAATCCGATCTGTTTCATCCAGAAGGGTCGGAATAAAACGAAGGGCAATCGTCATCATCATAGCCAGCTCGTGAGCAGGAAAGCGGATTTTCTTCAGCGGTCCGAGCAGCAGCTCGAGACCGTCCGAGAGGGCGACGGGAGAGGTGGTCAGCGTCAGAAGAGATGTACCCAGTACCAGAAAGACCAGGCGAAGGGAATAAAAGACGGCCTGGCGCAGGGATTCAGAGGTGATTCGGATAACCCAGAACTCCAGAAGCACCTGATCTCCGGCTGTAAAGAACAGATTCAGCACAAAAGTGAAAATCAGGATCATTCGCAGGGGACGTATACTCTTCAGCAGCAAGCGGAAGGGAACCCGGGCCTTCCGGGCCGCCAGAAAGATAAAGCCCACGATCAGCAGGTACCCGGGCAGAGAATTGACCAAAAAGACGGAGACTATGAAGGCCAGCGTCAACACCAGCTTGATTCGGGGATCCAGACGATGAACGAGGCTGTCGACCGGATAATACTGCCCCATGGTGAGATTCGTCAGCATGCCGAGGCCTCCTTCCACAGGCGGAGCAGATGCTCCCGAAGTTCCTCCGGGCGGTAAAGGTCGGCAGGAAGGTCATAGCCTTTGGCACGGAGCACGGCACAGAGCCGCGCTGCTTCAGGGATATCGAGTCCGACGGAGGACATGAGGCCCGGGCGGGAGAAAAGCTCCCTCGGGGAACCGTCCGCGGCAAGTTTTCCTTCACAAATGACCAACAGGCGGGAGGCGAGACGGGCCATGTCCTCCATGCTGTGTGAAACCATGAGAATCGTCGTATGTTCCCGGGCGCGCAGCTCCTCGAGCATGGTGAGAATTCGGTCACGCCCGCGGGGGTCCAGTCCCGCGGTGGGCTCGTCCAGAATCAGCACTTCCGGCTCCATGGCCAGGACACCGGCAATGGCCGCTCTGCGCATTTGTCCGCCGGAAAGCTCAAAGGGGCTTTTTTCAGCGTATTTGCCGTAATCCAGGTGAACGCTTTCCATTGCCTTTCTCACCCGCCGGTCTATTTCGTCGGCCGGGAGTCCCTGATTCTTCGGCCCGAAGGCGATATCCTTCGCAACGGTTTCTTCGAAAAGCTGATACTCCGGATACTGGAAAACCAGACCGATCCTCTGACGCAGAGCCCTTCGGTCGACCTTCTCACCGTTCAGATCCTGCCCGTCTATGAGAATCTGTCCGGATGTGGGCTTCAGCAGCCCGTTCAGATGCTGGACAAGCGTGGATTTTCCGGAACCCGTGTGGCCGACAATGCCTACAAATTCTCCCGGTTCCACAGTAAAGGAAATATCATCAAGGGCTACGGTCTTCAGCACGCTGCCCTCGCCATAGGTATGGGTCAGGTGGCGGACTTCAATGGACACAGTCTTTCCACCTCCTCCGCCATTTCTTCCACAGTAAGAATGCCTTCCCGCAGAGGCATTCCCTCCTTTCGGAGTTCCGCTGCCAGTGCGGTCATTCTCGGCACATCCAGATGCAGATCGCGTATCCTGTCTATGTCCTCAAAAACTTCCCTGGGGGTGCCGCTTACGACGATTTTTCCGTCCGAAACCACCAGAATGCGGTCGGCCTGGGCCGCCTCCTCCATAAAATGCGTGATCCAGACCACGGTTATTCCTTTGTTCCGGTTCAGAGAGCGGACCGTTTCCAGCACCTCCCTGCGGCCGGAGGGATCCAGCATGGCTGTGGCTTCGTCAGCTATGATCACGGAAGGCTCCATGGCGAGAATTCCCGCGACGGCGACTCGCTGTTTCTGACCGCCGGAGAGCAGATGAGGTGCGGAATCGGCATAGCGGTTCATCTGAACAGCCGACAGAGCTGACTCCACACGGGGATACATTTCCTCCGTCGGGACCCCGAGATTTTCCAGCCCGAAGGCCACATCCTCCTTTACAACAGTCGCAACGATCTGATTGTCCGGATTCTGAAAGATCATGCCGGCCCGGCGGCGAACTTCCCAGATGTTTTCTTCCTTCCCGGTATCAAAGCCGCAGACCAGAATTCTGCCTTCCGTGGGAAGGTAAAGAGCGTTCAGCAGCTTGGCCAGAGTTGACTTTCCTGAACCGTTATGCCCAAGAACTGCGATAAATTCTCCCTCCCGAACTTCAAATTCAACCTGCGACAGAGCCGGGGAAGGCGCATCTTCATAGGTAAAGGAGACGTTGTTTGCCTGGATACGAACCTGAGTGTTCATTGACAAAGCCCTTTCATGGAATCGAGATATCGATGCAGTGGATTTGCGGCGGACAGAGGAGGCGGGCAGGGAGGACAGAGGTTCCCACGCCGTTGGATATCAGCAGATCGGATCGGTTCTCCATCAGCCAGCCCTGCCGATATCTGTCTTCCACATCCGCAGCAATGTTCAGAAGACCATGCAGCCCGGCGAGTTGTCCTCCGTGGGTGTGGCCGAAAAGAGCCAGATCAAACCAACCGAGCCTTCCGTCTTTTCCTTCCGTTCGCTGGCTTTCCGGAATGACGGAGGGATTGTGGCAGAGAAGGATAACATAATCCTCCGCAGCGGCGTTTGAAGCCACGGAGGTCAGGGAAGGCTTCCCGGCCAGGACATCATCCAGACCCGCAACATATATTCGGCTGGTTCCTACCCGGACAGGCACGAGCTCGTTGATGAGGGGGATAACCCCCGCGGCGCGCATTGCATCCGTCACCATGGAGGTTTCCAAAGCTGTCTCTCCATGATCCGCCTCCCCCAGAACACCGAGCATGGCATACCGTACGTGCAGGGAGGATAGATGCCGATAAAAGGCGATGGCGTCATCAGGGCTGTCTCCGATATCGCCTCCGAAAAGTACGAGATCGGGCTTCAGCTGATTGATGGACGAAATCAGACTGCTGACCTGGGCGTCGGAAAAATGAAAACCGTAATGGACATCTGACAGAAAGACGACCCTGAGCCGACCGATATCCCCGGGAAGATCCTCGGAAGTCAACCTAACCTGATCCACCCTGAGAATCCGTGCATCCACAAAGGGCGCGGCCAACAGGACCAGGATCAGCACTGCCAGCGCAATCCAGAACTTTTTACGGCGGCGGTTTCGCTTCATGTGTCTAGAACGGTAATGAGTGGAAGCAGTGGAGGATACGGCCCAGGGAACAGAGGAGAAATGCTTTCCTCGGTATTCGTTCATGTTGCCGGAACCTCCTTCCTTCCCTGACAGAAAAACGTCGGAATAGTTTTCGATATTGTACACGAAAACAGCCGGGACTTCAAGAATTACAGCCGCAGGGTCAAAAGAGGATTGACTTCTGCATAAAAAGGTTGCTGAAATTTCATAAATTTGACAAAAAGTTAAGGAAAAGGTAAAATCTTAAAGACCATTTTTCCACAGGAAAGATCAGAAACAGGAGGATGGGATGATGAAACAATCGATCGGCCGCAAAGTGCTGGCAGTGCTGACTGCCATATGGCTGCTGATGACTGCGGTTCCGGCCGCTGCGGGGATGGAGGATACAGCTCCGGTTCAGCTCAATGTCCAGTGGACGGATGCTGAGGGAAATGTCATCCAGGCTTTTCCGACCCCGGTGACGGATGATCTGACGGGACTGACACCCTATGCTCCGGAACAGATCAAGGGCGCATGGTGGGTCATGGTTCCTGCGGACCAGCTCTGGAACCTGACACTCATCATCTCCTCTTCTCCGGAGCTGAATGATTCCTTTTTCCCTGCCAGCGGCACACTTCTGACAGAAGTGGCGGATGCCGGGGAGAATCTTGCAGGACCGAGCCTGGCGGTGACCGCCTTTAATCCGGAAACGCAGGTTCAGGATATTTATCTGCTTTATATTTCCACAGTGACCGAGATTCCCATGCCCATTGAGATTACACCGGAACCTACGGAGGAGCCGATGCAGGAACCCACGGAGGAACCCACAGAGGAGCCGACGCCGGAACCCACGGAGGAACCCACAGAGGAGCCGACGCCGGAACCCACGGAAGAACCGACAGCGGAACCCACGGAGGAGCCGACGCCGGAGCCCACGGAGGAGCCGACAGCGGAACCCACGGAAGAACCGACAGCGGAACCCACGGAGGAGCCGACGCCTGAACCTACGGAGGAGCAGACGCCTGACCCCACGGAGGAGCCAACGCCGGAACCTCCGGCTGAGACTCCCATTCCGATGGGTGAAATGATCAATCGCTTCGCCCAGACAAATAAAAGCGTCCGCTTCCGCGCGGAAATGAGTACCGGCTCCACCATCAAAAAAGAGCTGAAATCCGGAGAGTATGTCTATGCGCTGCGGGATCAGTTCAATGAACTGGGAGAGCGTTGGACAGCCGTGCTGTACTGGAATGAGTTCGGGTATGTGATGAGCGAGTATCTGGACGTTCTCAGTCAGTCGGACAGTGATATTATCCAGCATGCCGATCCGTCCCAGTCTCCCGTGCCTGCCATGAGCGAAGAAGAACTGGACTCCAGGATGTATCCCAAGACGGAGCCTGAGGGAACGGAGGTCCCGTCCGAAGATCCGACGGAACAGATAACTGCCTCCGCTGCCACCGAAACCGAACCCGGTGAGGAAGGAAATGGTACACAGGAAACTCAGTCGCCAGAACCGGAAGAAACTCAGCCTCCGGTTGAGACGCCGATTCCGCAGGGAGAGATGATCAATCGCTTCGCGCGGACGACCAGCTCCGTGCGGATGCGCGCTGCCAAGAGCACGAATTCCACCATTCTCAAAAACTTGAAGGCTCATGAGGCCGTGTACGTACTTCGGGAGGAACTGGACGATGCCGGAACCACCAGCTGGATGGCTGTGCTGGCGAAGGGGGACAAAACAGGGTATGTGATGTCCGAGTACCTCGAGGTGCTGAGCCAGACGGAAAGCGATGCCGTCATGGCAAAAATGGGTACACCTATTCCCCCGAGAACCAAGGAGGACCTGGACGGCCCTCAGGATGCTGAGACTCCTGCTGAAGAGAACGGCGGAGAACCGCCGCAGAAACGTACCCTGAAATCAGGACGCCCCGGATCTGATTCGGCGGATACAGAGAATGCAGATCCGTTCCTGGATGCACTTGTTCAGGACATTCTGAACGGAAATATCAAAGAGGAAGACCTTGAGGAAATACTGAAAAAGTATTACGAGGGATCAGAGAACGCAGAGGAAATGGCTCAGGCTGCAGCGGCGTACATTCTTGAAAAAGTTGCTGCGGATGCAACACCGGCCCCGGCTTCGGAGGAACAGCCTGCGCCAACGGAGGATCCCAAGGTCTACTATGACGGGCTGGCGGATGCCGTGCTGGCCGGAGAGATCGGGGAAGAGGAAGTTGAAGACCTTCTGAGAACCCACTTCGAGGGAGCGGAGAACTCCGAGGAGCTGGTCCAGGCCGGACTGACCTATATCCGTGAAAGGATTGAAGCAGAGGCTACGCCTGCGCCCAGGCCGACCGAGGATCCCAAGGTCTACTATGACGGGCTGGCGGATGCCGTGCTGGCCGGGGAGATCGATGAAGAGGATGCCGAAGCCCTGCTGAGAAGCCATTTCGAGGGAGCAGAGAATACCGAGGAGCTGGTCCAGGCCGGACTGGCCTATATCCGGGAGAGGGTCGAAGCAGAGGCCACGCCTACGCCGGAACCGACGGCAACCCCAACAGCGGAACCGACTGCAACGCCTACAGCGGAGCCGACGGCAACGCCTACAGCGGAACCCACCGCTGAACCGACGGCGGAACCGACAGCGGCACCGACGGCTGAACCGACAGCAACGCCGACAGCGGCCCCGACAGCGGCCCCGACAGCTGAACCGACAGCTGAACCGACAGCAACGCCTACAGCGGAACCCACAACGGCACCGACCGCGGAATCCGCGGTGACGCCGGAACCTCCGCAGGTAGTCGGCTATGCCATCACGATCGGGGACGGCGCCTATGTCCGGAACTGGCCGAATTCAAACAGCGTCATTATTGATGAACTTCCAGCGAACCAGATTGTATTCGTCAACGGACAGACCTATTCAGACGGATATGCCTGGCATCAGGTTCAGTATAACAGCACCTGGGGATATATCCGGGCAGATACGCTGCGCATGATGGGCCAGAGTGAGGTAAACGCCTATCTGGATGCGCGCAACGCCACGCCTGAACCGACTGCGCAGATTACGGTTCAGCCCTATGACAGCAACAGTCTGAGCAGCTACGGATACACGACCACTACCGTGAATTTCCGAGAGAGGGCGAGTCAGTCCTCCAGCAGGATCAGGCAGCTGAAGAAATATGCTTTCTGCCTTGTGCTGGGAACTACAGAGGTGAACGGAGAAAAATGGTACCGTGTGATGTATGACGGCAGGACCGGATACATCAAGGGAGATTTCTTCAAACAGCTGACGCTGGCTGAAATGGAAAGCTTCCTGGCTTCGCAGGATTATCTGGACGGACTGGCCAACAACGCTTCGTCCTCCGGCAGCAGCGGTAATTCCGGCAACGCAGGAGCCTCCGGGCAGCAGGGCTCCAGTGACCCGTCCCAGGTCGTTTCCGCGGAAGATCAGAAGGTAGAGAAATGGAAGAATCCCGACAGCGGGATCCAGGTGAGCTATGAACCCTTCGATCCCTTCGCAACTGCCGAACCTCTGGCCACCGAGGAACCCAATGAATACCTGGATTCTCTGGTGAAGGATGTTCAGAACGGAACAGTGACCGAGGAACAGCTGGAAACCCTGCTGAGGGCGCACTATCAGGGCGCTGAAAACCAGGATGAGCTGGTCCAGGCCGGACTGGCATATATCAGGGAAAAGCTCCAGTCGGAAGCGACACCCACGCCGGAACCCAGTCCGGAAGCTACGGAGGAAACCGCAACGGTTCTGCCGCCTCAGGAGGAAAATGAAGGACCGGGAGGCGGTATCTGGATTATCGGCGCCGCGATTGCCATAGCGGCCGGCGGCGCGGGATACGCTCTGTATACATCCAACCGAAGGAAACAAAAGGAAAGAGCGGCCGCAGCAAAAAAACGTGCGGCTCAGAACCGAATGTCTGTTCCGGACAGCCGGGCCAAAACCGGCAGCGCGGCAAACAGCAGCGCTTACCGCAGACCGGCTGCGGCGGGGAGAGACAGCGGTGTTCAGTGCTCCCCGGGAACTTCAGCCACGTTCGGCACCGGCTACTTCGGAACGAGTGACAGAAGCAGCGGAGCAGGATACTCCGGAATGTCCGCGGGGAATGGCGGCTCCGCTTATTCCGGAACTTCCGAGGGAGGCGCCGGAGCGGGTGCATCAGGAATGAGCACCGGAAGCAGCACCGCTTCCCGGAGTCGGACCGGAAACTATACCAACCAGAATGGCCGGGCGGAGATCAGCCCCACTGAATCCGCTTACAGCAAACCGCGCACAGCGACCGGAAATCCCTATGCCAGGAGAACCTCTCTCCCTGACGGGGATGAGGAAGCCAGTTATTCAGCTTCCTATCGGCCGGAGGAAGGCAGGGACAGCGAACAAGGCACGCCGCGGAGACGCAGGACGCGCCCGTAAGCTTTGTGATTCGGACTGAATCTGCATGCTGCGGAGGAGAATCAGAAGGATTCTCCTCCGCTTTTTGGGTGCGCCCGGCGGCGCACGTTTCTAAAGGGTGAGAGTCCCGAACCCGCCCGGTAGTGGGAAGGGTATAGCCGAAAGGCAAGGGTGTCCACCGCGAGGTGGAATCTGAAGGAAGCCGGATGTGGGAGCAGACTAACCACGGGCAAACCTCTGGCCTGACGAACAGAAACCACA
>CACYWL010000026.1 GCA_902778055.1 uncultured Eubacteriales bacterium
AGGCTACCCCCTACAATTTTCGCCTCTCAGAGGCCTGTTTGCTATGCACTTCTTTGATTGGCGGCCCTGAATTTCTGACAAGCAATGTTTTCACAGTAAGTCCTTTCCGTTCCCTCAAAAGCCCGGCAGGGCGCAGGAAACAAGTCCTCTCAGATCCGCCCGGTTATTCGGTTTTCCGGGCTGTTACCGGTATTCAGTCTATCATAGAGGGCTTTAAAATTCAATCGTTTGCCTTTGAGCCGGGAACGAGGATCACCTTTGCTGTTTTCCGGAGCTGGGGCTGTGGGGCGGCATTTTATCCGGGGCGGGGAAGGCGGCCTGCGGAGAGACATGATTCCCGCTTTCTTCAGGGATGCTTTTGTGCTATAATTCACCGGACTCAGAAGGAAACCGAATGCTTATGCGGAATGCAGAGAAACACTCGGAAAAGAAAAGGGGAGTGAGCTGAAAATGGGTATTCTGCTCTGGATTTTAATGGGAGCCATCGCAGGGGCAATTGCCGGAGCCATTATGGGCCAGGGTAAGAAGGGCCTGATCCGAAATGTGATTATCGGGATCATCGGCGCGAACGTCGGCGGCTTCGTCGCGGACAGGGTGTTCGGCTGGAACGGCATTACCGGCTTCAATCTTCACAGCATGCTGGTCGCGGTCGGCGGGTCCTGCCTGCTGCTGGCGATCGTTCGCTGGATCTCCGGGAAAAAGGAGTCCTGAAGCCGGGAAAAGCCGGAGCAGGGGGGAACGGAAGTGCCGGAAATCCCGAAGACGGGAGACGGGGGGAAACCCGGAATCTGGCTGGGCATGATTCTGGGCGGTCTGGCCGTGCTCCTTCTTTCGCAAAGAGCAAGGAACGGGAAAGAAACGCAATGCTGATGATGCATTTCTGAAGCAAGCTGTTTTTTATTGAGACAATGGAAAGAGAGCGCCGGGAGTTTTCCCGGCGTCCTTTTTGCATTCCGGCCAAGTGAAAATCATGTTGTGACTGAGAGCTGCCGAATAAGAAGAGTTCTGCTGCCTGTATTTCGTCCCGTCGCTCCGCCGCTTTCCAACTGTATGAAACCAGGGGCTTGATTTATCTCAACAGAGCGCCATATTTCGCTTCAAGCGGCCCGGCCTCCGCCTGGATCTGTTCTGCAATTTCCCGGCAGCGTCTGGCAGAAAGACCTGCCTGCTTTCCGACAGCCAAAAGTTCTTTCAGGCCCGGATCCCGGCCGTTTCCGTCCACCGTCGTCGTATGTTCTCCGTAATATGTGCTGCTCCAGGTCAGATCGTATGCGGGGGACAGGGACCATCGGCTCTTCTTTTCGTCATAGAGAAAAGAAAAGTTCTTGCTGTGATCATCCCGGTTGTGCGCAAACACATTGAAACACATTCGCCGGTACATCTGCTCCACGTCGTCACGGTGATCCCGGCAAAGAATCTTGGTCAGTTTCATCAGGGTATGGTAGTCCATGCTGGGAGAACGCCAATCCAGCTCCAGGATCGCCGCAGCCGTGAGCATATGGTGCCGTTCCGGCTTTCCATCCGCCCCGGTCGTCCGGTCGAAACGGCGAACAGAGAAATACCCGCCGCAGCGCCTTGAGGGGAGGAGCCGCGTTTCAGGCACGATGATCCCGCAGCGTGCGGCGCAGTCCATATAGGCCTTTTCCATGACGCCCGAATCCGGGTCCTCCGCGGAAACCGGAAATTTGATGATCCATTCCGCCGTGATCACCTTTGGCCTTGCGCCGCCGCTGGAACCGGCCAGGGCAAACATCCTGTCCGCGTCCTGAGGTCCTTCGCGGTTCAAAATGCGATGACATTCCTGCGCCAGGTCATCCAGGTCAGACAGTTCCTGTGCATTCCAGGAATCCCAGGCTGGGTGATAGGAAAGAGCGCCCATCCCACTGTCTCCGATGATGGCCAACCGTGTCAGAGAGTCTGCCTGATCGGGGCTGACGCCGCGCTTCTGAAGCATCCGGTTCATCAGCAGCTGGCCCCACGCGTCCGGAAGACTGTCCGCGAAAACGCCGAACAGCCCCCCGAAGTGAAGGGTGGAAGGAATGAAAACCTCCGCCTTCAGTGGCAGGGAGAAGGGACTGATGGCAAACCCGTCTTTCAGCCAATCCTGTGTGTAGGCAAATGCAATGCGATGGTTCGAGGTCTCAGACAGGATACCAACGGACCGGCTGCGGAAGGTGACATCCAGTTTATTTCCGTTCATGGATGACCTCCTCAATGCTGCCGTAGGGCACATTTTCAAACAGATGCCGGATTTCATCCGCACAGTCCAGCGCGGAGGCGATTTTCGTCAGCGAGAGCAGCGAGATCTGGCCGGTCCGCTCAAAACGCTTGATGCTTCCGTAGCTGACGCCGCAGAGTTCGCTCATCTGTTCCTGAGAAATGCTACGACGCTTTCTGATCCTGCTGACTCGCCTGGCCAGCTGCAGATTGATCTCCTCTGCTGTTTCCCAAACATATTCATTCATGCAGTAACTCCGGATAATATATTGTCTATATTGACTGTATACGTATAATACAGATCAAATATGATCCGTTTATACAATACCAGATTTGCTTGATCCGTGCAAGGTCTGACTTTTATCTTTCATCTATAAAAGAGAGATGGATTATAAAAGAGAGTTTTATTTTCTTTTCCCCGGTGCGGCCGGATGGGTTCCTTCCTCTCATTCGAGCAGGGCAGGGACGCTGATCTCATGAAACCAACTGAAACAAACAGAAATAAGTACCATTATGGGAAACCGGCACGCAGCTTTCATAATCCTTTCTGAGTTTTGTCCAGCCACAGTCCTGAGAAAAAAGGGTTCTCATTGTTCGATGAGAGACGGTTTGAGAACGGAGGGAAGAGTATCGGCAGCTGGAGTTACAGGATGACGCTGCAGAATTGAAATGGACCTACCTGATATGTTTTAGAAGGAAACTACTTCTATAGATCTCTTTCCCAATACTAAGATTCAGATTTGAAATCCTTTGGCTGGCCGGATTTGCCGGATGAAAAAACCGAGTATCTGTAAAACCTTTATATCAGCAAGCAATTGAAACCGAACATTTTCCTGTGGTATAATTGTCTGCGAAACAGAAAACCATGCAAACCCAAAGAAGGATTGGATGATGAGCGCAATACTCGACAAGAGCCAGATGAGTGAAGAGGATATAAAGCTCCGCTTCATTCATTACACCGGCACTCACGGCAAAGTGGTCTGTGGATCAGATCACAATGGAGACCAGGATTACCGACGGAAGAATCAATATCCGCGGGAATATTGCTGTGCGTGAAAAACCGAAGAAAGCTGACTATGTCCTGTACTTGAATGCGCATACGCCCATCGCCATCGTGGAAGCCAAAGATAACAATCACACCGTCTCATTCGGCCTGCAGCAGGCGATAACCTATGCAACCATGATGGATATCCCATTTGCATACAGCTCAAATGGTGATGCTTTTTATGAACATGACTTTCTGACCGGGCAGGAACGGCAGATTGCGCTGGATGAGTTTCCATCTCCCGCAGAACTGCAGGCGAGATACTACGGCGAAATCCATGAAGGCAAAGGCTTAACAGAAAAAGAGAAAGCTGTTCAGCAGCAGCCATATTTTACAAGCCAGAAAACCTATACCCCCAGATATTACCAGCGGAACGCGGTTAACCGTGCTGTCGAAGCCATTGCCCGCGGTGAAAAACGCCTTCTCCTTGTCCTGGCGACAGGCACGGGCAAAACCTATGTTGCGTTTCAGACTTGCTATCGGCTTCTGTCCAGCGGCATGGTGAAAAAGATCCTTTATCTGGCGGACCGTAATAATCTGGTCGATCAGTCGATCCAACAGGATTTTGCTCCGCTTGAAAAAGTAATCCACAAGGTGAATTTTGCCAAGGATAATCCAACAACGGTGACTTCCTATCAGATCTATTTCTCATTGTATCAGCAGCTGTCTGACAGGGAGGACGAGCAGGATGAAGGAGATGATCCGGTATCCCGTCTGGCTTCTCTGTTCAGACCTGATTTCTTTGATCTGATCATCGTGGATGAGTGTCACCGCGGGTCAGCCAAGAAGGACAGCAACTGGCGGAAAATACTGGAGTATTTCTCTTCGGCTGCGCAAATCGGCATGACGGCTACCCCAAAGGAAACCAGCTATATCTCCAACATAGATTACTTTGGGGATCCGATCTATACCTACAGTCTGAAGAATGGGATTGAGGACGGCTTTCTGGCTCCTTTTAAGGTCATCAATGTAAAAACCAATATCGGAGAAGGATGGCGCCCCTACGATGGTCAGCGTGATATTTATGGAAATGTTATCCCTGACCGTATATACAGCAACAGCGACTATGATTACAACATTGTTATTCAGGATCGAATCACCGAAGTGGCCAGAGAGATCACTACATATCTGAAAAGTACGGATCGCATGCAGAAAACAATTGTTTTCTGCGCAACGGAAGAGCATGCGGAAAGAATGCGCATTGCACTGGTAAACTGCAATGCGGATATGGTGCACAAGAATCCTGACTACGTGGTTCGAATCACCGGCAGCGACACCTACGGGAAAAGCAAACTCATTTACTTCATTTCTGCCAGCGCTCCCTATCCGGTGATTGCGACAACCTCCAAGCTGCTCAGCACGGGAACGGATTGCAAAATGGTGAAGCTGATCGTTCTGGATCAGATGATCAGCTCAATGACCGAGTTCAAGCAGACGCTGGGACGCGGCACCCGTATCCGCGAGAAAGAGGGCAAGCTGTCTTTTGTAGTGATGGACTTCAGAAACGTGACCCATTTGTTTGCCGATCCGGAATGGGACGGTCCGATCAAACAGGATGACAATTATGATCCGAACAGAGAAGGCTCTGGCCCCAACTATCCGCCGGAACCGCCGGAAACACCTGTTGATCCGCCAGTGTTGACTGAAAAGCCGATTGTTGACGAGAACGGCTGCTCTGTTTTTATTCTTGGAAAAACGGTTTCGGTCTATGACACGAATGGCAAGCTTCTTCGTCAGGAGAGCATCACGGACTATACGAAATCGAATATTCTTGGGCATTATGCTTCTCTTGATGCATTTATCCGCCAATGGTCAGCGGAGAAGAAGAAACAGGCTATTCGGAATCTGCTTCTGGAGCGCGGAATAGACCTTGAGGCCATGAAAAAAGAGCAGCATATGGAAGACGTCGATGATTTTGATTTCATCTGCCATGTGGCTTATGACCGAAAACCGCTGACCAGAAAAGAAAGAGCGAACAACGTTAAAAAACGTGACTTCCTGAGCAGATACAGCGGTGTGGCCCGGGAAGTGCTTGAAGCTCTTCTGGATAAATATATGAATCTTGGTATCTATGAGATCGAGAAGGCAGAGATCCTGAAGCTTGATCCGTTTACGAAGTATGGAAAGCCCGCTAAAATTGCTTCCTACTTCGGTGGAAAAGACGAATATCTGAAAGCAATCCATGAGTTAGAGTCAGAGATTTACGGAGAGGCAGGCTGACCATATGAGCAATTTATCCACCTTCGTCAAAAGAATCAGAGATATTATGCGCAATGACGCAGGAATAAACGGCGATGCCCAGCGTATCGAACAGATTGCCTGGATGCTGTTCCTGAAGGTGTACGATGCCAAAGAACAGGACTGGGAGTTCAGCGAAGAAGACTATAGGTCTATCATCCCTGAGAACTGCCGCTGGAGCAACTGGGCTGCGGATGATCACAGCGGATCGGCGATGACAGGAGACGAACTGCTGGATTTTGTGAACAATACGCTGTTCCCGACGCTGAAGAAGCTGGAAGTGACTCCGGAAACTCCAATCAAGAAGTCTATTGTCAGAACAACCTTCGAGGATGCAAACCAGTATATGAAAGATGGTGTGCTGCTGAGGCAGGTCATTAACACGATCGACGAACTGGATCTGACAGATACTGAAGAGAGCCATGCTTTCGGAGAAATCTACGAGACCATTCTGAAGGAACTGCAGAGTGCTGGTTCCTCAGGTGAATTTTATACTCCTCGTGCGGTGACGGATTTCATGGCCAGAACCATTCAGCCGAAAATCGGCGAAACCATGGCGGATTTTGCGTGCGGAACCGGCGGATTTATCACAAGCTGGCTGAAAGCGCTTCAACCGCAAATTCATACCACAACTGACCAGGACTTATACAATCATTCCGTCTATGGAATTGAGAAGAAGCAGTTTCCTTACATGCTGGCCGTGACAAACCTGCTGCTGCACGACATTGATAATCCGCAGATCTACCATGACAACTCCCTTCAGAGGGATGTACTGGACTATACGGAATCTGATCAGTTTGATGTCATTTTGATGAATCCGCCCTATGGCGGAAGTGAGAAGGCAGATATAAAGAATCATTTTCCTGATGATCTGGCCAGTAGCGAAACCGCAGACCTTTTCATGTCTGTTATTATGTATCGGTTGAAGAAGAACGGACGGGCCGCAGTGATCCTGCCGGACGGCTTCCTGTTTGGCACCGACAACGCGAAAATCAACATCAAGAAAAAGCTGCTTTCCGAATTCAACCTGCACACCGTCGTGCGTATGCCGGGCAGCGTGTTTTCGCCCTACACCTCCATCACCACCAACATCCTGTTCTTTGACCGCACCGGCCCCACCACTTCCACCTGGTTCTATCGGCTGGATATGCCGGACGGCTATAAGCATTTTAGCAAGACGAAGCCCATGAAGCTGGAACATTTTGCCCCTGTGGTGGAGTGGTGGAATAATCGTCAACCAATTAGCGTGGATGGTTTTGATAAGGCAAAGGAATACACCGTGCAGCAGCTCACGGAGGAGCTGGGCTACAACTTGGATCAATGCGGTTACCCGCATGAGGAAGAAGAAATTCTTGCTCCGATGGATCTGATTCAGAGGTATCAGGAAGAACGAGCATCCCTGAATGCTGAAATTGACCGTGTTCTGGCTGAGATTATGGAAAAGCTGGGAGGTGCCCAGCTGTGACACCGCAGGAATTAAAGAACGGCATATTGCAGCTTGCCATCCAGGGAAAGCTGGTGGAGCAGCGCCCCGAGGAGGGCACTGCAGAAGAACTGTATCGGCAGATTCAGCAGGAAAAGCAGGCGCTGATAAAGGCCGGGAAGATCAAAAAAGAAAAGCCCCTGCCGGAGATTACGGATGATGAGATTCCATTTGAGATTCCGGAGAGTTGGAAGTGGGTAAGGTTTGGTGATTGCACAAACTATGCTCAAGCGAAAGAAAAAATGAGCCCCATTGACCTAACCGATAGCATATGGTCTTTGGATTTGGAAGATATTGAAAAAGATACTGGCAAGATTATAAATTATAATACTGCTGGTACTCGTAAGATATCAGGGGAAAAAGTCGTATTTAAGAAAGGTCAGATACTATATAGTAAATTGCGCCCATATTTGAAAAAAATACTTATTGCTCCAGATGACGGTATCTGTTCCCCGGAACTCGTTCCCTTTTCAGTATATGGAAATCTTGATACACAGTATATTGTTTCTGTATTAAAGGCTCCACACATTGATTTCCTCATCAATTCTGTTACATATGGTGTGAAAATGCCAAGAGTGGGAACTGACACGATGATAAATCTTTTAATCCCACTTCCGCCCCTTGCCGAGCAAAAGCGTATCGTTGCTAAAATTGAAGAACTCTTGCCCTATATCGACCGCTATGAAAAAGCCTGGAACCGCCTGGAGGACTTCAACAAGCGTTTCCCTGCCGATATGCAAAAATCCATTTTGCAGCTTGCCATCCAGGGTAAGCTGGTGGAGCAACGCCCCGAGGAAGGTACTGGTGACGAACTCTACCAGCAGATACAACAGGAAAAGCAGGCGCTGATCAAGGCCGGGAAAATCAAAAAGGAAAAGCCACTGCCGGAGATTACCGAAGATGAGATTCCGTTTGAGATTCCCGAAAGTTGGAAGTGGGTCAGATGGGGCAATCTTTCTGAATCTATTCAATATGGTTACAATGCTCCTGCATTGCAACAGGGACGAATAAAAATGGTTAGAATCAGCGATATTCAAAACAATCGCGTCTTATGGAGCACCGTTCCGTATTGTGAAATATCCGAGAATGAGATTAATGCTTACCTTCTCAAACCCAATGATATTCTATTCGCCCGAACTGGTGGAACGGTAGGAAAATCATTCCTTGTAAAAGAGATACCAGAAGAATCCGTCTATGCGGGATATTTAATTCGCACTCGATATAGTTCTTTATTATGCCCACAATATATGAAGTACTTCATGGAAAGCATTCTTTATTGGGAGCAACTGCGTAACGGTACAATAGCAACTGCACAACCAAATTGCAATGGGCAGACTCTTTCAAAAATGATCCTTCCCCTTCCACCCCTTGCCGAGCAAAAGCGCATCGTCGCCAAGCTGGAAGAACTGCTGCCGCTGTGTGAGAAAATGAAAGGAATAGAATGAGAATGAAGACGCCAATAAACAAGTATGAGTATGACAGACAGTACGCAAAGGACAAGATGCAGCAGGTAAAGCTGACGCTGAACAAGAGTACGGATGGGGATCTGCTGGCGTGGCTTGAGAAGCAGCCAAACAAACAGGGATATATCAAGGCCCTGATCCGGAAAGATATTCTGGAGCATGAAACGGGCGAGAATGTTAGTCAAAAGGGAACAGGACACACTCAAAGTGATTGAAAATCAAGGGAAAGAAGATGATGCATTCAAACAGTTGCTAAGTCAAAAGTGGCACATTGTGCCATTTTTTTGTAGGCTAATCTCAGCTAAAATCGGCCCCAAATGGCAGAAAAACTTCCGGGGAAGAGCCCGAAAGCCTTGATCTGGTGGGGAGGCTTTTGTTTGTGCAGATCCCGCGAGATCTCTGAGGACTTCAGAGACTCAGAGAGTTTTTTTCAGAATTGACATTTGGCTTGCGGTGGATAAAATAAAAAGCGAGGAGAGTAGTGACCTCGGAGCAATTCACCTACATGGTGAATTCACTAAGACCACCGCATACAGCGAATATGCGGTGGTTTTCTTTTACTTATCGTTCCGGCTTATAGCCTTCACTAAAGCTATGATGACACCGATTGCCGTAAGAATCACCATGGTGATTTCGTAAGCGCTCATGTGCACCACCTGCCTCTCCTTGCCGGATTAGCAGGCGAACCGCTCCGCATATTTCTCCTCGCCGCCAGCATTGCTGCTGACAATTCAGTTTTATTCAGTGAAACCTATTCCGTCAAGGAAATGAAACCATGAAGTGCCCAAAGTGCATATTGCCCGATTCTCAAAAAAAACTCGGTAGTTGGAGGAAGATTCCCAGGTTTTGGGAGGGCCTGAGAGAGAATAAAGAAAACCCTTGAGAACGATTGTCCTCAAGGGTTCCAGAAGCGGAGAAGCCGGGATTTGAACCCGGGCTGCGGTCACCCGCACTACTCCCTTAGCAGGGGAGCCCCTTCGGCCACTTGGGTACTTCTCCATAGCCGGTGAGCGGAGCGAGAGGGATTCGAACCCCCGGTACCTTTCGGTATCACTGGTTTTCAAGACCAGCGCCTTCAACCGCTCGGCCATCGCTCCAGGTTCAACCAGCAAAAAGCAGTTTACCATTGTTTTCGGCTTCCGTCAAGCCTTATTTTTTGACGCCTGCCCGGATCAGAAGGAACGCCTGCGGGGACGAAGAATAGCGGAGATAAGCTGACGGGGCGTTCCCTCCCGGTCGTTTTCCAGCGGAGGAACAAGGAAGACAGCGACAAGAATCCGGAGCACCACGGAGAGCAGCACCAGCATCTTCAGCCGGTCCAGCCCGCCGGAGACGAACCAGCCGGCACTCTCCCAACCCTCCAGCAGGGCACCGCCGCACATGGTTCCCAGCGCGACTCCGACCAGGGAGGTTACGCAGGCAAAGACGGCGATATAGGAGGGGCGGCCTTCATCGGGGGTGGCGGAGAGCTGCATGCTGTTGGCCGCCAGGTTGCTTCCGCTCCAGCACATGGCGCCGAAAAAGTTGCGAAGCAGCACCGGCCAGACGCTGCCGGGGGAGGAGAAGAGGTAAAATGCGTCCATGATCCCGGCCAGGAAGGCGGCCACCAGCATGACGCTGCGGCAGCCGTATTCGTTCAGAGCCCGGCCCCAGCGCTGCATGACCAGTATGGCGGCAACGGAGGCGGCGGCGGTGCCGAAAATCATCATCTGCATGAAGCTGAGGCCCATGTCGTTGACGGAATACCGGCCGAGATAGGGTCCGCAGAGATTGGAGGAGAAGCACCAGGCGGTCCACATGATCACCAGACGGACGAAAGGCCGGTTGCGGAAGATCGTTTTCAGCATGGGGATGATCCGCGTATGCTGAGGGCGGTCGCTGTACTGCTCCTTTGCAAAGCCGAAGCAGGCCATATCCAGCATTCCGACCGTGCCGCCCAGAATGAAAATGATGATATACCGCGTCTCCACGGGCAGCGTATCCAGCAGCCAGGCGACCACCAGGCCGAAGGCGAGGTTGACCCCGGCGACCACCATGTCCCGGAAGGAAAACCAGCGGCCGCGGATATTCATCGGAGCCAGATCCGAGAGCCAGGGAAGCCAGCAGACGTTGATCACCGCTCCGCAGCAGGAGCTGATTCCCAGCAGAAAGATCAGGGTCCACAGCTGCAGCCCCGCAGGGGAAGCCGGAATGATCAGGGGAATCAGGCCGAAGAGCAGCCAGAGCGCCCGGCTGAACATGCCCAGCGTCAGCATATACTTTTTGCGCTGATGGGTTCGGTTCACCAGGATCGAATAAGGAATCTGCAGCAGGGCCGCGGCCTGGGGAATGCCGTTCAGCAGACCGAAAGCCAGATCCCCGGCCTGCAGCTCGTTGGCGAGGCCGATCATGGCGGTGGTTCCGCCGCCGCAGATAATGCCGTGCAGATTGCCGAAGATATTACCCAGCAGAATCAGATTCAGGCTTCGCCGGATGACGGCGGGGAGGCGAGCTTCATCGTAAAGCAGGGAAAGGGAGGAGCGGCCGAACCGTCCGAAAAGCTTCCTCATGCAGGCTTCCTTTCAGTCCCGGGGAAAAGTGAATCGAAAGGCATTATAGTGTTCCGCAGCCTTTCCGTCAACAGCTATTTTTGCCGGGAGAGGGAAAGCGTTTCCCGCCGGGAGAGAAAAGCTTTTTCATCGGGAGAGGCGGGCGGAAGCCCGGGGCGGAGCGCCGGCAGGGGAGGCAGCCGGAGCTTCGCCTTTCCGTTGAAATCAGGGCAAAACTGTGATATCTTTTCCGAAGAGATGTTTGTTTCCCATAAAAATAGAAAGGATTTCGTGCCTATGAAATTCTATCTGATTCATCACGCGCATACGGATGTGGGCTATACGGATCGGCAGGAGAAAATCGCCTGGAACCACGCGAAATACCTGGAGAGCGTCGTGGAGATTCTTCGGGAGGCGGAGCGAAAGCCCGAGTGGGCGGGCTTCTGCTGGAACGTGGAATCCTTCTGGATGCTGGAATGCTTCCTGAAATGGAGCACACCGGAATACATCGGCGCCTTCTGGCAGTATGTCCAGGAGGGGAAAATCGGCCTGTCCGCCAGTTACCTGAACGGCAGCGACCTGACCGATGAAATGATCCTGAGGGAAACGCTGGAAATGGAGCAGCGCGTGGCCCGGGAAAACGGGGTCAGGCTGGAAAGCGCCATGACCGCGGATATCAACGGCTACGCCTGGGGTTATCCCTCCCTGATGGCGGAGGCCGGGGTGAAGCGCCTGCTGTCCGCCGTGCACACCCATCACGGCTATCATGCCGCGGGGAAAAAGCAGTATCCCTTTTACTGGGAGGGCCCGGACGGCCGCAGGCTGCTGGTCTGGCAGACGGAGCATTATCATCTGGGCAACGAGATCAACATTCATCAGTACTCGGGCCAGTACGGCTACATGATCCAGGACGGCCTGCCCAACACCGGCCTGACCAATTGGGAGCTGTCCACCCGCCGGCTGTACGCCTACGCGGAGCAGCTGAAGCTGGACGGCTATCCCTTCTCCTTCTGTCCCATTCTGGTCTCCGGCCTGTGCACGGACAACTCTCCGCCCGGGCCGAGAATTATCGAATTTGTGCACAGATGGAACGCGGAGCACGGCGCGGAGATTGAGCTGGAAATGACCACCCTGGACCGCTTCTTTGAAGAGGCGGAGCGCCATGCGGACGGGATTCCGACCCTGCGGGGAGACTGGACCGACTGGTGGGCGGACGGCACCTGCTCCACGCCCGACGCGGTGAGCCACTATAAGGAAGCGGTGCGGAAATACCATATGTGCCGTACCCTGGATCCCGACTGCACCCGGGGCGTTTCCCCCGAGCTGATGGAAACCGCCCGGCATAACCTGATGCTTTACGCGGAGCATACCTGGGGCTTCTCCGCCAGCGTGTCCGAGCCCGCGCACCCCTTCGTGAATCTGCTGGACATGCGGAAAACCCTTTACGCCTCCCGGGCCCACGAAGCTGTGAGCCTCTGCCTGGACGCGCTGTGCGGGCAATTCGGCGAAACGCCCATGGTGATCTGGAAGGATTACCGGATCCACGCCGTGAACCCCAGCCCGGTTTCCGTCACGGCGATTGCCCGGTGCGATTTTGAAATACTCTTCACCCACAGGCATTTCCGCCTGATCGATGAAAAGACGGGCCGGGAGGTGCCATGCCAGATGGTTCGGGTCGCCCGGGGATGGCAGTTCAACATCGGCGCGGAGCTTGCGCCGCTGGAGCATGCGGTCTACCGCGTGGAGGAAACGCCCGCGCCCAGGCCGCCCATGCCGGGGATGACCAGCGACTACGGCGCGGACGGGGTCTATGATCTGGCCTTCGCCCGCCACGCCGACCCGGACTGGGTCTGCACGCCCTTTGAGATGATTACGCCCTTCCTGCATGTCCGCTGGGAAATCGGGCGGGGAATTACCTCGATCCGGGACCGGGTGCGGAACCGGGAGCTGATCACCGATCCGGAAGAAACCGCCTTCGGGCCCATCTATGAAATCACGCCGGTCCGTACGGATCCCTGCACCGAGCGGCGCCGCATGGGCCGCAACCGGAAGGCGGTTCATACGCAGCGGGATTTCGGACGCCTGACGGACGTCCAGGTTCAGGAGCACGGGAAGGTGCTGAGCCGCGTGATTCTGACCTATGAAATGGAGGGATGCCGGTCCACGGAGCTGATTCTGACCGCCTGGCACGATCTGCCCCGGCTGGACGTGGATCTGCGGATTCACAAGGAGAGCCGCGTCGAGCCGGAAAACCTTTATCTGGCCCTGCCCTTTGCCCGGGAGGACGCGGTTCTGTACGCCGACAAGACCGGCTGCATCCTGCGCCCCCGCTTAGATCAGATTCCCGGAACCTGCACCGAATACTATGAAACGCAGAACGGCATCGCCTGGACGGACCAGGAGGGCGCGCTTATGATCGAGATGCCCGACGCGCCCATGATCAGCATGGGCACCCTGCTGCCTCACGATATCCGCCTGGCGGGGGATCCCCTTCAGAAAAACACGGACCGGGTGTATGCCTGGGTGATGAACAATTTCTGGGAAACCAATTTCAAGGCTTCCCTGGGAGGCTTCCACCAGTTCCGGTATGTCCTGCGCCTGATGGACACCGCGGATCCGGAGACTGTTTTTGCCGCAGCCCGGGCGGACAACGCGGGGGTCCTGTGCTTTCCTTCCTTCGACGTGCCCCTGGAGCAGCAGGGGAGTCCGGAGCAAACCTCCTGAATTCCCCCGGCCGCAGGGACGACAGCACGGAAAAGGGCTCCCGAAGACCTGCTTCGGGAGCCCTGAAGGTATTTGGGTGCCTTCTGATTACTTGCTCATGGCCTGCTGCACGGCAACCGCCACGGCGACGGTCATGCCGACCATCGGGTTGTTGCCGGCGCCCAGGAAGCCCATCATCTCCACGTGCGCGGGCACGGAGGAGGAACCGGCGAACTGAGCATCGGAATGCATGCGGCCCATGGTGTCGGTCATGCCGTAGGAGGCAGGGCCGGCGGCCATGTTGTCGGGATGCAGGGTACGGCCGGTGCCGCCGCCGGAGGCGACGGAGAAGTACTTCTTGCCGGCTTCCCAGCGCTCTTTCTTGTACGTGCCGGCGACGGGATGCTGGAAGCGGGTCGGGTTGGTGGAGTTGCCGGTGATCGACACATCCGCGCCCTCGTGCCACATGATGGCCACGCCCTCGCGGACATCATCCGCGCCGTAGCAGTTCACCTTCGCCCGGGGACCGTCGGAATAGGCGGTCTTGCTGACCACGGTCAGAGCGTGATCTTCCTTGACGTCGGCGGAGAGATAGTCATATTTCGTCTGCACATAGGTGAAGCCGTTGATCCGGCTGATGATCATGGCGGCATCCTTGCCCAGGCCGTTCAGGATCACGCGGAGGGGCTTGGTGCGGACCTTGTTCGCGTTCAGGGCGATCTTGATGGCGCCCTCGGCGGCGGCAAAGGACTCGTGGCCGGCCAGGAAGGCGAAGCACTCCGTCTCCTCATCCAGCAGCATGGCGCCCAGATTGCCGTGGCCGATACCGACCTGGCGCTGATCCGCGACGGAGCCGGGGATGCAGAAGGCCTGCAGGCCGACGCCGATCCACTTGGCCGCTTCGGCGGCGCTGGAGGCATTTTCCTTCATGGCGATGGCGGCGCCCAGTTCATAGGCCCACTTCACGTTCTCGAAGCAGATGGGCTGGGTGCTTTCGACGATGCTGTAGGCATCGACGCCCTTGCTGTTGGTAAAGGCCTTGACTTCTTCAAAATTCTTGAAACCGTACTTTTCGAGGACGGGCTGCAGCTGCGGCATACGTCCTTCATAATTTTCAAACAGAGCCATGTGCTGCGCCTCCTTTACTCTTTACGCGGGTCAATCCACTTGACCGCGCCGTCTTCAGCCTTGAAACGACCGTAGGTGCCCAGGTTCTTATCGTACGCTTCCTGCGCGGAAAGACCCTTCTTGATATCGTCCATCATCTTGCCCAGGCTCAGGAACTGATATCCGCAGACCTGATCATCCTTGTCCAGGGCCATCTTGACGACATAACCCTCGGTCATTTCCAGATAACGGGTGCCCTTGGCGCGGGTGCCGTACATGGTACCGACCATGGAGCGCAGGCCTTTGCCCAGATCCTCCAGACCGGCGCCGACGCGCAGACCGTCATCAGAGAAAGCGGACTGGGTGCGGCCGTAAACGATCTGCAGGAACAGCTCGCGCATGGCGGTGTTGATCGCGTCGCAGACCAGGTCGGTATTCAGCGCCTCGAGAATCGTCTTTCCGGGCAGAATCTCGCTGGCCATGGCCGCGGAATGCGTCATACCGGAGCAGCCGATGGTCTCGACCAGGGCTTCCTCGATGACGCCGTTCTTAACGTTCAGGCTCAGCTTGCAGCAGCCCTGCTGGGGAGCGCACCAGCCGATGCCATGGGTGTATCCGGAAATATCCTTGATTTCCTTCGCCTGAACCCATTTGCCTTCCTCGGGAATGGGAGCGGGGCCATGGTTCGGGCCCTTCGCGACACAAACCATGTCTTCAACTTCCTTCGTGTATTGCATGATCCAAATTCCCTCCTGTTCACCAAAAGTAGATTACAAGAACCGGGGTCAGTATACCATAGTATCCGGCCTTTCCGCCACTGTATTTCAAAAAAAACTTCTCGCTGACCTTCCTTGAACCGGAATTGGGATTCAGGTATAATCATCCCGAAATCAGACAAATCTTCGGCAGGCTCCGGAGCTTCTGGCCGGAGCGGCTTCGCGGGAGGGAGGACAGAGCATGTGCGGACGATATTTTATTGATCCGACGCCGGCCATGCTGCCGGTGATCGAGGCCATGAACCGTTCTCCGCTGATCCAGGCCTTTCAGCAGAACGGCGAGGTGATGACCCGGGGAGAAATCCGCCCGACCAATGTGGCGCCGGCCCTCGCCTCCGCCAGAAACGGGAGCCGCGCGGTTTTCCCCATGAAGTGGGGCTTCACGGGAAAAACGCTGCTGATCAACGCCCGGGCGGAAACCGCCGCCACAAGGGTCACCTTCCGGGAGGAGTGGCAGAGCCATCGGTGCGCCGTGCCGGCGTCCTGGTACTTTGAATGGGAGCATCTGGACGCGGAGGGCGGGAAGAAGAAAATCGGGGACCGGTTCAGACTTCGGCCCAGAGGCAGCGGGATCACCTGGCTGTGCGGCCTGTACCGGATCGAAAACGGGCTGCCCTGCTATGTGATCCTGACCCGGGAGCCGGGGGAGAGCATCCGCTTTCTTCATGACCGGATGCCGCTGATGCTGCCGGAAGAGTACGCGAAGGAGTGGATCCGGCCGGACGCGGATCCCGCGGAACTGGTCCGGGCCGCTCAGACCGATATTCAGTACGAGCGGCTCGGCTGAGGCGGAAGTCCGAGCATGAATCACTGAAAGCATAACACAGAAGACTTATTGCGGTCTGAAACTCTGCAGACAACTATTATCATAAAGAACACCTCCCGTCCGGCGGATGGGAGGTGTCACATGATCCGGATGTAAACCGTTCTCTGATTCTGCCCTCTTATTTTGCGTACCGGTCAAACCATCCGGTGATCTCCTCCAGACGGCGGAGACGGTGCGCCGGTTTGCCGGTGCGGGAAAGTTCATGGTTCTCGCCGTGGAAAACAACCATCCGGGCAGGAACCCGCAGGTAGACCAGCGCGGTATACAGCTGATAGCCTTCCGCGATGGGACAGCGGTAATCCTCCTCGCTGTGGATGATGAGCGTCGGGGTTTTCGCGTTCCGGACATATTTGAGAGGGGAGACCTCCCACATTTCCTCAAAGCCCTTTTCGGAATAGGGATCGGCGCTGCAGATTTCGAAGCTGGAAACCGGCGGGATATCGCTGAGACCGTACATTGAGACCCAGTTGGCGATGCTGCGCTGGGTGGCGATGCAGCAGAAACGGTCAGTATGCCCCAGAATCCAGTTGCTCATATATCCGCCGTAGGAGCCGCCGGTGCAGCACAGCCTTCCGGCGTCGACGGCGGGATAGGCTTCCAGCACCCGGTCGGTGAAGGCCATGATCTGACGGTAGTCTATGCCGCCCCACTGGAGATCCAGATAGGAGAAGGCGTTTCCCCGGCCGTCCGAGCCGTGGGGATTGCAGAAAAACACAATATAGCCCCTGGCGGCCCAGGCCTGCATCTCATGGAAGAAGACCGGGCCGTAGGCGCATTTGGGTCCGCCGTGAATATCCAGCACCGCGGGATACTTCTTTTGAGGATCGTAATCCTCCGGCAGAAGCACCCAGCCGTCGATCTCTTCTCCGTCCAGCTCCGCCGTCAGCGGCTGCGGCTGCGCCACATAGGTATCCTCCAGCACCGCCGTGTTCCAGGAGGTCAGGCAGCGGGGACCGCCCTTTTCCGCGGCGTAGAGCTCCGGCAGCTTCATGTCCAGGAGACCTGCGAAGACGGCGCGGCCGCCGCGCACGTCGAAATCGCTGATCAGCCCGCCTGTTGAAACGACGGTCTCGATCCGGCCGTCCAGGCCGATGCGCTTCAGCCTGCAGCCGTCCCGGTCCAGCGCGGGGAAATAGAGATAATCCCCGTCCGAGCCGGTAAAGCGGGCTGAGCCGTATTCCACATCCGTCAGCATTCCATAGCCCAGGCTTTCATCCGCCTCGCAGAGAAGCTTCAGCTCCCGGGAACGGGGGTCGAAGGTATAGAAGCACGGGTTCTCGCTGTCCCCGAAACGCTTTCCGTCCGCGCCGACCACCACCGGCGTGTCCCCGATGAACTCCAGGGCGGAGATCATCAGCCGGGGACCGAGGACCTGCTCCGATTTGCCGGTTTCCAGATCCAGACGGTACAGGCAGTCCCGGTTGGGACGGCGGTTCCGGAAGTTTACGCCGCTGTACCAGACCTCCTTCCCGTGCACACGGAAGGTTCCGACATCCATGGTTTTCCCGGTCAGGCGGCGCAGCTTCTTTTCCTTCGCCCGCCAGATAAACAGAGCGCTGCGCTTCCCCTGGATCAGACCGCGGCCGTTATAGACGAAGGGAGATTCGGTCAGTACTTCATAATCCTTTTCCCCGTCGATCTTCTCCAGCGCCTTTTTCCGTTTGTCCCCCGTGAGGAGATACAGATCCGGGTTGTCCGTGCTGATTTCCCCGGTCATCAGCAGATCTCCGTCCGGCAGTAGCCTGAATTCTCCCGCATCCAGCGGCAGCTCGAGGGCCTTCACCGCTTCGCCGCCGGCCAGAGGCAGGCGGTACAGCACGGTGGTCGCGTCCTTCTCCTCTTCCTCATCCTTTTCCTTTTTCTTTTCTCCGCGCGGATCCGTGGCAAAGAGAAGATGATCCTCATCTTCAAAGAAGAATTCCCCGATCCGGCCGTCGCTGACCATGGGGCGGTCCTCTCCGCCGGAGCGGAGGTGCAGCCGGCTGACGTATTCTTTTTTCTCCCGGTCGATTTCCGTCAGCAGATAGGCAAGCTTCCCGCCGTCCGGGGAAAAGGTCAGCGAGGAAAGCATCCGAAAATCCATAAAGGTATCCAGCGTGATCTTCTTCATTGTCGGCGCTCCTTTTTCTCATTCCGCCGTCCGGCGGATTTCCGGAACGGCGAACCTTCTGTGTCCACCATTATCTTCCGGTCAGGGCGTAAAGTCAATCGTTACGACCGCTGCCGGCGTTTCCTTCACCCGCCGGAGGCGGATCAGGCAAAGCGCAGAAAAGACTCCCGGCAGTTTTCCGGATCAGACATCGTCCTCAGGATGTGACGTATGCATCTTTCCGCAAATGCCTACCATTTTCTTTGATCCAATGGTATAATTCAGCTATCGAAAAGATCAGACCAAAGCGTGAATCGGAGGGGCCGCATGGAAGGAAAAAGAATCACCGCTGAAATGATTGCGCCCTGCGGGCTGGACTGCAGCCTCTGCAAAAGGGCTCTCGCTGAAACCGATCCGTGTCCGGGATGCCACGGGCCGGATGAGCACAAGCCTGAATTCTGCGCGGAACGGGAACCGCTTTTTTCGGCAAGGAAATCACCGTATACGATCTCGGTTTCACGACGCTTCTGTGCGATGAATGATCTGAGCGGCTAAAGGAGAACTGACGCATGAACAATATTGAACGAAGAGACCGGCAGATTCTGTATATTTCAGACGATGAGGTGCTTGCGGAGCAGAAGAAATGCCGGGCCATCCTGCAAAGACTGAATTTCATGGACCGGGCGGATTTTGAGGGAATCGCTTCCGTGGTGAAGGAGCTGTTCGGCACCTCGGACGGGGCGTTCGTGAATCCGCCGTTCTACTGCGATTACGGCAGCCACATTCATGTGGGAAAGAACTTTTTTGCCAACTACAACTGCACCATCATCGACGTGGCGCCCGTGACCATCGGGGACAACTGTCAGATGGCGCCGAATGTGGCAATCTACACGGCGGGGCATCCCGTGCATCCTGCCGCGCGGAACACGGCCTATGAATACGGCATCGGGGTGACCATCGGTCACAATGTGTGGATCGGCGGCAATTCGGTGATTCTGCCGGGAGTGCATATCGGAGACAACACGGTGATCGGCGCCGGAAGCGTCGTGACGAGAGACATTCCCGACTGGTGCGTGGCCGCCGGCAACCCCTGCAGGGTTCTTCGAAGGATCACAGAAGCGGATCGGGAAACATGGTTCCATGGATTACCCGTGGATGCGGAAGCCCTGGAGCATATGCGGCGGATGTGGGCGGAAAACGAGGATCCCGTACGGTTTCCGGAATGCCGGACTTCAGACAGGGTGAAAGACTGCCCCTGATTTCCCGGACCGGCGGATGACGCGTAGCGGGACGCGGGTCATCCGTCCTGCCCGCATAACAGGCCCTTTTGATCTTTTGGATCTGAAGCAAAAAAATGAGACGGGGAAGGATCGCCCGGTTGCCAGAAAAAATCATACCTGCTACAATAAACAGGACATGCAGTGAAAGTGTTCGTTCCTGAGCAAGGCATATGGTTCATGACAATCCCGACCCGGAAGGTCTGCACAGTGCTGAGATGAGGAGTCTGCCTATGAAATACGGGGAATCCACCTTTGATATTCTGTATCTTCTGTTTGCCATCGTCAGCGGCATCGTGATCCTGCGCCGCGCCCGGAACAAAACCGAAAAATGGATGGGCCTTGCCGCTCTGATCCTGGGCTGCGGCGATGCGTTTCATCTGGTGCCCCGGGTGCTCAATTACTTTTCGGAGGCGGATTTTACCGCCGCCCTGGGCATTGGCAAACTGGTCACGTCCGTCACCATGACTGTGTTCTATGTGCTGCTGTATTATGTATGGCTTGGATACTATCGGGAAAGGGAAAACCGCGGCGTAAAAGCCTGTATCCTGTCGATGACGATGGCCCGCATCGTGCTGTGCCTCTTTCCGCAGAACGGCTGGCTGGAAAACAGCAGTGATATGACCTGGGGCATCATCCGTAACGTGCCCTTCGTGATTCTGGGCGCTGCGGTCTGCTGGCTCTACTGGAAAAACCGCGGGAAGGATCGGACTTTCCGTTTTGTCTGGCTGTATATCCTTCTGTCCTTCCTGTTCTATATTCCCGTGGCCGTGGCCGCCGGCATCGTGCCTATGCTCGGCATGCTCATGCTGCCGAAAACGATTTGCTATGTGCTGCTGATCTGCGCTTTCCTGAAGGCCACGGCAAGGAAAAAATGAGACGAGGGAGATGAGTGGGAATGTTTCGGGAAATGGTCCGGAAAAAGCAGCAGCTTCCGGAGACGGAATGCATTGAAATTCTGAAGCGGGAGAAAAGAGGCGTCCTTTCCCTGCTGGGCGATGATGATTATCCTTACGGGATTCCGCTGAATCACTACTATAACGAAGCGGATGGCAGGCTCTATTTCCACAGCGGGAAAAAGGGGCATAAGATTGACGCCCTCCGCCGTCATGAAAAGGCTTCCTTCTGCGTATATGATGAGGGATTCCGGCGGGACGGGGAATGGGCCCTGAACATCCGCAGCGTTATCGTGTTCGGCCGAATCGAGATCATCTCCGATACGGAGACTGTCTATGAGATTTCACGGCAGCTCAGCCGCAAATTTACGCAGGATGAAAAATACATCGAGGACGAGATCTGGAAATCCGGCCCCGGAACCCTGATGTTTGCACTTATCCCGGAGCATATGACCGGCAAGCTGGTGAACGAGTCCTGAGAGTGTGCTCCGGCCGACAAGACATGATCCGCTTTGACCAGATAGAAAGGAGTCTGACTCATGAGAAAAACGTGGAGAAGAATTGCGGCGCTGCTGGTTCTCTGCCTGCTGAGCCATCCTCTTTCCGGGCTGGCGGCAACGCTGAAGAAAGGAAGCAGGGGAGAAGCCGTCAAGGAAGTGCAGACCTGGCTGATCGACCTGGGATACCTGAACGACACGGCGGACGGGGCTTTCGGCAGGAAGACTGAGGCTGCGGTCAAAGCGTTCCAGAAGACCATCGGCGTGAAGCAGAACGGAAGGCTCACGGACGAGCAGCAGACACGGCTGCTGGTGCTCTGGGGAGATGTCACCGGCATCATGGAGGGCGACGGACTCTCGGATGAGGAGCTTGCGGAGATACACCCGGCCGGCTGCAGCCGGAAGGGCGATGATCCGGGCCAGGTGGAGTACTGCTGGCGTCATCTGGACGCCGGGCGGCTGACGCAGATTCTGATGCTGCCCGGGCTGCCGGATACCGCGGTGGGCATGGCCGCCGAGCGGGCAGTGGATCTGTGGACGGAGGGCATGAATGCCCTGTTCGACGAATGGGCGGAAACCAATCCGGACGCGGCGGATAAACAGCGGGAAATCTTTGAAGAGGCCCTGGCGGAAGCGGAGCCGGACCTGAATGATGCACTCGGCCCCGGAAGTCCCGCGGCCCAGCGGGAGCTGGCTTTCTGGCTGGAGGGCAATTGTGTGGACCGCTGCTTTGACCTCCATACCGCCGAGGGCAATTCGGACTGATGCCGATGACGGCATGAACGGATGTTATCTTTGAGGAAAACATATACCAAGCGTCGGAGACTGTAAACGGACGGTGTGTATTTCCTTTTCACGGAGAAATAAAGAACCATATTTTTCTCACTTTGCCCTGTTTTCATGCGGTTTCGGATGATATACTTCAGCCATGGTCAGGGAAATGAGTCCTGACCGGAGAAGGACTGACATCGTGATCCGCCGCGGAACGTGCTTTCATGCACACCGCGGGAGAAACGGGCAGCATCAAATGCAGGAGGAATAACACAATGACCAAGCTGATGTCTATTGCCGCCGGACTGGCGATCGGATACTTCATCTACCAGTATTTCGCCAGCAACAACAAGGGGACGACGAACGGGCGCATCCACAAGAGCGCTGCGGACAAAAAGATCTGCGGCGTATGCGGCGGCCTCGCGGAGTACCTCGGAGTTGATCCCACCATCATCCGTATCGCGTGGGCCGTGCTGGCCTGCGGCTGGGGAACCGGCGTGCTGCTGTACTTCATCTGCGCGTTTGTGCTGCCGGAGGAATAATTGAAGGCCGAACAGTTCGGCCGTCGGAAGGCCTGATACACAGATTCGCATCCCCGCAGAGCCCAATAGAATGAGCTTTGCGGGGCTTTTTTGCGTCTGGAACAGACGCCAGACCGGCAGGGAAAGGAAAGATCGAAAAGATCGGTACAAAACGGAAAAACAGTTGAGGCATCATGACAGAAACAGCTTGAACCGACGGCGTGAATCCGATATTATTATGCAGTGATGATGGGCGGAAGAAGAAGGAGAGCAGAATGTTCTTTCAATCGGTTGAGGATTTGCAGGATGCGGAAATCAGGCTGCAGCTGAAAGAGGTTCGGGAAGCTCAGCCGGCGAAGAAAAGGCTCCCGGCATACAATTTTGACATCTGCCTGCCGGATGGAACAAAGATAGGCAACTGCGATCTGAGGATCGGACATAACGACAATACCCATATCGGCGGGAACATCGGATATGGAATATATCCAAAGTGGCGGGGTCATCATTATGCCGCGAGAGCATGCACTCTGCTTTTCAGGCAGGCGAGAAAACACGGGATGGATTCGCTGATCATTACATGCGATCCGGGAAACCGTGCATCGGCCAGAACATGCGAAATAGCCGGGGGAGAATACATACATACAGAGGAGATTCCTCAGGATCATGAAATGTACGCGCAGGGAAAACGCCAGGTTATGATCTACCGGTTTCTTCTGAAGACGGGAGAAGATAACAGCCAGGAAGCAGCAGCGTCAGACAGATCAGAAAAGGAGGACCCCATGAAGCACATATTTCCGATGATTCTGGCACTTCTGATTCTCAGCCTGACAGGCTGCGGCAGTAAGGCTGAGGGGGACCGCACATTCACTCAGATCGATCAGGAAACGGCAAAACAGATGATGGCCGCAGAGGACGGACATGTTGTTGTGGATGTAAGGCGGCAGGATGAATATGATTCCGGGCATATCCCCGGGGCGATCCTGATTCCGAATGAGTCCATCGGTCCTGAAGCCCCTTCGGCTTTGCCGGATTATGATCAGACGATTCTGGTTTATTGCAGGAGCGGCAACCGCTCCAAACAGGCTTCACGGAAGCTGGCAGGGATGGGTTACACTCATGTCTATGAGTTTGGCGGAATCATTGACTGGACCGGCGAAGTTGTGACAACTGAAGAAGAACAAGCCGCGAAAACAGCTGTATTTTCCTTTTCCTCCTTTTCCGGCGGAGGTTACGAATACACGGTCAAGGTTGACGATCCATCCATCGTCCGCTGTGAAAGCCGGTATGAATATGAAGCCCATGCAGATGAAATCGACGGCGCGTCTTTTGACTTTATTGTAACCGTTACAGGTCTGAAACCGGGAGAAACAAATATCACAGTATACGGAAGATCCCCGATCGCAGAAAACGAAAATCATGTATATACGGCTTCGGTTGACGAGGACTTCAGCGTTGTGCTGACTCCCGTGAGAAACCTCTCCTCCCTGTATGCGCATCGCTTCGGGGAAATCATGTTTGACTCTTACAGCATCACCATGAATGAGGCGGGGTATTCGCTGACGATCAATGAGGAAACGGAGCAGCCCATCGGTATGGATACGGTGAATGCTCTGATGAAAGTGATCGACACCTATGATGTCGTCTCCTGGGACGGATTCAGCGAGTCTGATCCGTCTGTACTTGACGGAGAAGGGTTTTGGCTGGAATTTGCATTCACGGACGGAACCAGGGTTCAAGCCCGCGGAAATAATGCTTTCCCGGAACATTACTTTGAGGCCATGGGAACAATTTGGAGTATTCTGACAGACGTTTCGCAGGAAAAACCGGGAATGCTGCCGGAGGAATAAGCGGGGCCCGGCCTTTTTAAAAGTGGTCTTCCACCAGGATGGGTTTTCGGACAAACACATTCCGCAGCGTATCCGCATTTCCCGAAATCGTTACATCCAGCCGGTATGCTGCCTCTTCGAGGCTCACGCATCCAGCCGCCATCTGTCCCAGGGCCTGGATGGAAACTGTCAGGTCCGGCGCTTTGTCCGTCGGCAGGACGCGGGTTCCGCTGACCTCCCAGGTCCCGTTGTTTTCCCTGATCTGTCCGTCGCCCTGCACGCGAATCATAAAGCTGCAGTTCTCCGGTTTTTTCATGACCTCCAGGAGTTTCTCCACATTGACGGGGCGGATCATATAATCCTGCCGGGCCGTCTGCTGAATATCATAGACCCGGGGACCCTGAATCACGGACAGAAGCTCCAGACACGAGGGCAGGAACATCTGGATGGTGCCGTAGTCCGCAGTAAAACGGGCCAGGAAGCCCAGGATCGCATACAGTCCTTCCTTTCCGTCCCAGGCCAGGTCCTTCACAGAAAGAATCGCTGCAGGATCATGCCGGATGTCCTGAAAAATCAGATAGGCGACCGGCCGGTTCCCCTGGCGCAGCAGGTAGCAGAACTTTCGATCCTTATAGTATTCACCCTTCATATGATCATTCAGCATCCGGGTATCATCCCGGTGAATCGCCAGATTGAATCCCTTCGCAAAGCGGCGGTAAAGTTCCGTGTACTCGTGCACAGGTTTTCCGGCCTCCCAGAGCTCGGCCGATCCTGAAAAGCGATATTCGCTCAGGACGCCGGGCTCGAATTCATAATCATTCCGCCACCGCACCGTTTCATAACCAAACTTTCGATAGAAAGCATGATTAAAAGGATACAGCGTGGATATTACTTCTCCGTTCCGCCGGGCTTCCGGAAGCAGCACGCTGAATATGGCCCGGATGGCCCCTGAATTCCGATATTCCGGCAGTGTGGAGACCGCTCCGATGCCGCCGTTCGGAATCAGATGCCCGTCCATCTGTGCCTCAAAACGGTTATTGATGATTCTGGCCATCATCTTTCCGTCGTCTGTAAAGGCGCCCCAGTCCTCCACCGTTTCCTGTTCGCATTCCTCCCGTTTTTTCTCCGGGTCTTCCATTCGCTGATGGAATGCAACGGTGGAGATCATACTCGCTTCGAAACGTTCCTGTGCTGTCAGTTTACGAACTTCCATTCTATTTATCCGCCCTTTCAATGATCCGACGCTGCCTGTTCTTCTGCCTGCTTTCCGCGGGCAGGGACCTTCAGCGTCTTCAGATACACCTTCTGCTCCGGCGTGATCCGATAGCTTTCCAGACTTTTTTGAATTGCTTTGTTGTGGGTCCAGTCTTCCAGTGTTTTCTTTTCCAGGAAAGGAAGTACTGCGTCATACTGTTTGGCCAGCGCCGTGGCAAAATACCAGGCAATCATCATGCGGATATAATATTCCTCCGACCTGACAGATGCCACGATCTCCGGGTATTCCAAAGAAAAACGGTCGTCCAGATAATACCGCATCAGCATGCCGATGGCAAAACGTACCGTATAGACTTCCTTTGCCTGAATCCACTTCCGGATAAACGGCAGCAGCCTTTCCGGGTTCTTCCGGAAGGCTTTGGGAGATAGCTGATCACAGGTTGCCCAATTGTCAATATACGGAAGAAACGCTTCGACCATCCGGATGCATCGGTCAAAATCCTTTTCTTCCGAAATCACAAAGGCGTGAAGCTGATCCTCATCAAAGTATGCATGCGGCAGGTCGGCCAGAAAAGCATCCCGGTTTTCATCCCGGTACAGTACCTTCCCGAAAGCCCGAAGCGCCGGGGTTCGCACACCGATGATCCGGTCCGCTTTTACTGTGGGAAGGATTTTGATCTGCATGGCCGCGAACTCTTTGTCCTGCTGCCGAAACAGCTGCTCCCTTATCTCATTCTGCGTCATTTCAATGATTCTCCTCGGGTTCTTCAATCGGAAGGATACCGGATGCCCCGCCGCCTTTCAGGATCAGCTGCCAGTGGAGCGATAAAACCTCATCGCCTTTGCGAACAGAAGCACCATCACTGCGAAAAGCACGAAGCCGGAAAGCGGGCTGATCCAGGCCGCCCAGGCCGGCCAGCCGAAGATGGGCTTTCCGAGGATCCGGGATGCAGGTACATGCATGACCAGCGCAAAAGGGGCGATCACTGTGAAGAGCGTTCTGAAGGATCGGGGAAAAGCATCCACCGGATACTGACAGGCGCTTCGTCCGCCATAGGTAAGGGCATTGGCAATCTCCACGGATTTGACACTGTGGATGCACAGAATCGCTTCAATCAGAAAAAGACCAAGAATCAGCCAGAAGCCGCAGAAAATGCTTTCTGCCAGCAGAAGGATATTGGCCGCGGTCCAATCCACCCGGGACATTCGGCTGCCAAGAATCAGGCTGACGGTTCCGACCGCAATGCAGGTAATCCTTCGCGGATCCACCGCGCTGCACAGCACCTGCGTCAGGATTCCCCTCGGCCGGATCAGCAGTGTATCCAGCTGCCCCGTTCGAACCATGGAGGGGAAATTGCCGGTAATCCCCCTTCCGAAGCATTCCGTGATGTAAAAGGTCACCGACATCAGTCCGAAGAAAAAGTACAGGTCTCCCGCTGACCACTGATTGAGGTGATCAAACCGATCCACCAGCAGAACCACGGCCAGCATTTCCCCGCCTTCCATAATCAGCTGGGCCAGCGTCTGCAGCAGGAAGGAAAGGGGATACTGCAGCTGGCTTTTCAGAAGGATCCCCATGGATCGGAGATACAGTCGCAATGTATTCATTCCCTCAGCCTCCCTGAATAATCAGCCGGTCCTGATTCCTTCTCCAGAGCATCATGCCGGCCAGGATCAGCAGCACTGTCCACCCGGCCTGCAGCAGAAGGACTCCGGGCGCCTGCGCCAGCACGTATTCGCCGGTGTACAAACGGATCGGCGCATCCAGCATCTGGGCATAGGGCAGCAGGGTGATCACCCGCTGCCAGCTGTCCGGAAACAGGGTCAGGGGCAGAATGTTTCCGCTCAGAATCATCATCAGCAGATTCAGCATCGCCTGGAAACCTCTCGGATCCAGCGTCCGCATGGTGAAAGCCATGGTAATGTTCTCCATGGCACAGACGCAGCACAGGCCGAGCAGCAGCGCCGTCAGGGACAGCAGCAGCGCGGGAAGGGAAGCGGGGAGCGAAATTCCCCATCCCTCCGGAAGCAGCGCCGCAAACACCAGCATCGGAAAAGCGCGCAGGAGGCTGCCCATCAGCTTCTGCGCCATGATCCGCATATAGTAGAACCCGTACAGATAAACCGGCCGGCAAAGATCATAGGCAATTCCGCCGGTGCGAATCTTATCCATCAGCTCAGCGTCAGATGAAAGCAGCATCCGGAAGAATGCCTGCTGGAGCCAGACATAGGCGGTTACGTGCGACAAAGGAAGGCTCTGCGGCTTTCCCGCATACAGGGCGCGATATACGGCAATCAGAATCAGTCCGAAAAAAACCTGGCAGACTATGCCGCCCAGTATTGCTCCGCGGTATTGTGTTTCCATGCGCAGACGCATCCGGAAGACAGAAATATATGTTTTCATAGGCCCATCTCCCGATACATGTCCGCGATCAGATGATCGATATTTTGCGGCTGAACAGTCATTTCCCGAATCGGGCCTGCCTGCTGCAGCAAATTGAGCAGCTCTGCCGTAGGGAGTTTTTCAGGCTCATAGATGATTCTGAATCCGTCCCCCTCTTTCAGCATCTGTACAGATTCCGGAAGATCCGGCCGGCTTTCGTCCCCGCCGTAGCGGATTTCCACGGTTCGCGTTCTGTCGTAATGACGCAGCAGATCCTGCAGGGATCCGTCATACAGCTTCCGGCCGTGCCCCAGAACCATCACCCGGGGGCACAGGGCAGCGATGTCTTCCATGTCATGCGTTGTCAGGAGAATGGTTGTCCGATGCTCCCGGTTTTCCCATTTCAGAAAATCCCGGAGCGCCAGTTTGCTGACCGCGTCCAGGCCAATGGTCGGCTCGTCCAGAAACAGCATCTCCGGCTGATGCAGCAGCGAACCGCACAGCTCGGCGCGCATACGCTGGCCAAGACTCATCTGGCGAAGCGGCGTCCGCAGCAGATCGCCCAGATTCAGCGCCTCCGCAAGCTCACTGAGCCTTTTCTGATATGTTGCCTCCGGGATCCGATAAATATCCTTTAAAAGGCTGTAGCTGTCCAGGATGGGCACATCCCACCATAGCTGCATCCGCTGGCCAAAGACGACGCCGATGTGCTGTACATACTCTTTGCGGTTCTTCCAGGGGACCTTTCCTCCCACTTCCGCTTCGCCGGAATCCGGCGTCAGAATGCCGGAAAGAATTTTGACCGTGGTGGATTTTCCTGCGCCATTGGGGCCGATGTATCCGATCAGTTCGCCCTTCTCGATCTGAAAGGATACGTCCTTCAGCGCCTCCACCGTTTCCTTTTCCCGCAGCAGCGCGCCGTTCTTCCGTTTTTTCTGCACATAAAAACGCTTGCACAGATGCTGAACATGAATAAAGCTCATACTGATTCCTTTCCCGGCGAGAATCGACCGGTTCATATGGATTTCGCAGAGGCTTACACATCGCATGCTGCAAGCGTACCGAGGAAAATAAATTATCAGAACAGGAGGGAAATGTCAACCATGGTTTTCCTTATCAATGCCGGCCTGTCCATTTGCCAGGACAATGATTCGCGGGCAGGTCCGGCGGGATTCCCTTTGGGTCCGAATCTGAACCGCAATTCGGCATGCCTATTCTCATTTTCCGCCGTTGTCAGAATCATAAAATACCGTCCCATGAAGAAAAGAGGCACTGCTGTCCTCAACAGCGGCACCTCTTTTTTGCTGCGGTCATTCTTTCCAATGTTTGAGCTGGGAAAGCCATGCATCATACTGGCTGCGCAGATCTTCAGCCGTCAATCCCTCAGGATTGGGCATGTGCTCGATCAGAAAATCCAGCAGGGCCTCTTTGCTCTGGTACACATACTTTCCATCCGCATAGCACCATTTACAGTATTCCTCGTTAAAGAATCCATCCGGTTCCCTGCTGATCATCCCGTCTTCATTCAGCGGCATCCCGCAGCACTGGCAGAACAGTTTTCTCGGAGAGCCAAGCAGTGTATTGATGGAAACATCATATTCCCTGGAAAGAAGCTTCAGCGTTTCCGTATTCGGCTGTGTTTCCCCGGTTTCCCATCTGCTGACTGCCTGCCGGGTTACCAGCACCCGCTCAGCCAATTCCTCCTGCGTCAGGTGATTCTTCTCTCTCAGATCCTTCAACAGCTCACACATTGCCATGGATAAAACCTCCCTCGTTCGTTTTCACCTGTAGGATATACCGCGGCAGCAATCTCTGCAAGCAACTGTCTGTTGCTTTTTCGCCGCCGGAGGATAGATTGTCAGAGATCGCTCTGAATTTTTTTGATTTCGGGTATTGACAAATGTATCGGGAGACGATACAATCAGTTCACGTTATATCGGAGTACGATATAACGAACGACGATGGAGGTGCATGAAAGATGCCGGGAAACCCTGCATTAACCGAAGCAACGTATTATATCCTACTGTCACTGCACAAGCCACGGCATGGATACGGGATCATGCAGCAGACAGAAGAACTGTCCGGCGGACGGGTGCGGCTCGCAGCCGGAACACTGTATGGCGCACTGAACACGCTTTGTGATAAGGGCTGGATCGTTCTGAAAACAGTGGATGAGGACAACCGCCGGAAGGAATACCAGCTGACAGATAAGGGAAGAGAAATCCTGATCAATGAGGTGAAACGCCTGAAGGAACTGGCGCGGAACGGTGAAATGATTCTCGGGGAGGAACTGTGAGATGGAAAGAAAAACAATCACCAAATGGTTCTGGGTCTGGCAGTTTGAAGATGAAGAAAAATGGCTGAACGAGATGGCGGCCAGCGGATGGGTGCTGGAGTCTGTTGGATTCTGCAGGTATACCTTTGTCCGGTGCGAACCCGGCGCCTATACGGTCCGGACGGAAATGCGGCCCTATGACGAGCAGTATGTCAGATTCATGGAAGAAACCGGCGCGGAATATGTAGGCCGGATGATGATGTGGATCTATTTCCGCAAGAAGACAGAGGACGGGGTCTTTGACCTGTATTCCGATATCGATTCCAGGATCTCCCATCTGGATCGGATCGGCAAGGTGCTGCTCGCCATCGGCGGCGCCAACCTGCTGATCGGTGTGGTCAACTCATTCAATCCCGGCGCTCGTGTCGGCTGGGTGAACCTGCTGTGTGCCACGCTTCTGATGTATGGTCTGGGACGGATTCACGGTAAAAAGGAAGCGCTGGAGAAAGAGCGCGAGCTGCATGAATGACAGGAAACTTCACGGCAAAAAGGAAGCGCTGGAGAAAGAGCGCGAGCTGCATGAATGACAGGAAACAGGGATTTGCAGGATATGCTTTCTCGTGAATGATGGTCGGACGGGGCATCCGGGACAAATGGGATGAATAGCGCGAAGAGATCCTGGAAGATCTAATGAGTGGGCAGTCGGCTAATTGAGACTAAGGGTGGAGCAGCGGACATTTTTGTGACCGCCATGGAAAATAACTTCAATGTGAGTCGGATTATCATTGAGCAGATTCTTGCCGGACAATTCCGGCAGTCATCCTGTACGGCAGTAAAAATACCCCCAGGTTGGGGCAGAATTGCTCAGCATATGGAGGTCTTATGAAAACGTTAATCCTGAATGGCTCTCCAAGAGAAAACGGGGATACTGCCAGCCTCATCAAAAAAGTAACAGGAAAAATACCCGGAGAATACAAGCTCATCAATGCATACAGATGCAATATTTCCCCTTGCATTGACTGTCGGTACTGTTGGGAGCACACTGGGTGCGCAATAGAGGACGAAATGCAGGAGGTATATCCATACATTCAGGAATGCGACAACATTTTAATTGCATCACCGGTATATTTTTCGGAACTGACAGGAAAGCTTCTGGACCTGGGAAGCAGGCTCCAGACATATTACTGTTCAGCCGCTTTTCGAAGAGAAAAGCCCATCCGCAAAGAGAAAAAAGGGGCGGTCATATTGGTTGGAGGCGGTGACGGGCATATGGATAAAGCGTACAGTACAGCCTGCATTCTTTTACATCATATGAACTGCCACACCATCCATGAACTGGTATCCAGCCATCACACAGATGAGATACCGGCGGCTGATGATAAAAAAGCAATTCAGGGGATTGAGAGTATTCTCAGCTTTTTTGCAAACTGAGAGCTACCCGTTTAGCAGGGATGCGTCGTTCTCGGCAAGGGCGACAAAGAACGGATTGTTTACTTCGATGCAAGGACCAAACTGCATCTGAAGAAATACCTGAACACCAGGACAGACACAAACCCGGCACTGTTTGTCTCAATCCGTAATCCTCACAAACGCCTGCTGGCCGGCGGAGTAGAAATCATGCTGAAAAAGATGGGTGAACAGTGTGATGTTCATCACGTACACCCGCATAAATTTAGGCGGATCATGGCCACAACCGCCATTGACAAAGGAATGCCGATCGAGCAGGTGCAGAGACTGTTGAGACATGAAAAGATTGACACTACCCTGCATTACGCCATGGTGAAACAGAGCAATGTGAAATCCGCCCACAGGAAGTATATTGGATAACTGCTTAATGCCTTGAAACAGCTTGACAGAATAGCTTTATTTCTTTATACTGTAAGCAAGATCAGGAAACTGATTGGGGCTGGTCGAAAGACCCAGGTCCATCTGATGGCGGGGAAGTTCCTCGCCTTTCCTGTTTTCCGGAGGATTTGCCTATGAAAGAGTTGAGTGTCTTTATCGACGAATCCGGGGATTTCGGTGAATATGATGAACGAACGCCATATTATATCATCACCATGGTTTTCCATGAGCAAAGCCATTCGATCTCGGATGCAGTGAAAAAACTGGATCAGGAATTATCCTATATGGATCTGAATGATTTATGCATTCATACCGGGCCGATTGTTCGAAGAGAAGAAATCTATGAGTTCATGTCTATCACAGATAGACGAAGGATTTTCAATAAACTGGTCGCATTCTTCCGCCAAGTTGATATCCGATACAAATGTATCAGTATCGAAAAGAAACATGCGGATGATGTCATTCAGGCTACTTCCCAGCTTTCCAGAAAAATGTCACAGTTTATTAGGGATAATCTCGAATACTTACTTTCCTGCGATGCTGTTAAAATCTATTATGACAATGGACAGATAGAGGTTAGCAGAATTCTTGCATCTGTTTTCAGTGCGTTGATTCCCAATTCACAATTCAGGAGGGTTCTGCCGAAGGATTATAAGCTCTTCCAGGTTGCAGACCTGATTTGTTCAATGGAACTAATCCGACTCAAAATGGAAAACCATCAATATTCACATTCAGAAGAGTTGTTCTTCGGAAAACAATATGAATTGAAACGAAATTATCTTCGCATCATTCAGAAAAAAGAATGGAGATAGCATCACAAGGGTATTGGAATATATCCGGTTAAGGAGTTGCACATACAATGATCATTCATGATTTTGATATCAGTACCGATCCCGTTGTCAGTATTGAAAGTATTTACGGCAAGCAGAAAAGGATTGTCGAAAAGTGCCTGATCATCTTTTCAAAGGTGATCCATGATTACCTGCTCAGCCGTTATGACTGTTCCGTGATCGGAGAGATCGGCTCGTGCACTGGCAGCATCCCGATTTACAGTTTTATGCATGAAAGCGAGCAGATTGCTTTCTATCTCACCGGCGTCGGATCTGCGTTTGCGTCCGGGTCATGCTATGAAGCTCATTGGTTGACCGGGGCAACAAAGTTTATCATGTTTGGATCCTGCGGCAGCCTGGACCGGGAGAAAACCTTCGGGAGATTTATCATTTCCACGGAATGCTATCGGGGAGACGGCGCATCCTACTATTATGCGCCGCCTTCAGATTACCTGCCGGTCCGGAATGCGGAGAAACTTTCTGCCATTTTTGATGAGATCGGTGTTCCGTATGTCAAAGGCCGGACGTGGACAACAGACGCCCTTTATCGGGAAACAGCGGGACTGGTGCAGAAGAGAAAGAATGAGGGTTGCCTGGCGGTGGAGATGGAGCTGGCCGGTGTGGAAGCACTGTGCGCTTTTTACGGACTGGAACTGTACGATTTTCTAGAAGCCGGTGATGTCCTCGAGGAAAGCGCCTACGATGTAAAGGAACTTGCCGGTGCCAATCATAACTTGGGAAAACTGATGATTGCACTGGAAATCGCAAAGAGAATTTAAAGAACAGATGAATAGAAAAACTATTTGCAAAAGTATATTTTGAAATTGTCGGCTACGGAGTATGGAGACAGCAATGCTTTGCAGTGAGGTTTCAGAAATATGGGAACAATGACACGGGAGCAGGCAAGACGGTTCATCCT
>CACYWL010000027.1 GCA_902778055.1 uncultured Eubacteriales bacterium
GCGGGTCAGAAACCCGTCGTCATCCGCGTGGAGACCCAGATGGAAATAAAGAACCTGCGCCTCTGCGGACAAATCAAGAAAACGGTCGCTGCTCAGCAGCCGCGCGTTGAACATCCGTCTTTCCGCCATGAAAAAACCCCTCCCGGTTCATCCGGAGAGTGCGCCGAAGCGGCTTCGATTCGCTCTCCGGGTTTCTGAAATGATTATAGCTCGCGGAAGGGGAGAAAAAAAGACGACATGTCCGGACATGTCCGGACATGGCCGGACAACTTTTGGATTTTTCGCAAAATAATCCCGAAAAAACGGACAGATGAAGAAGTGACACCGTTTCATTCGCGTGCGCGCGCGCACTCTCTCTTCTATACTGTACTGAACTAACCTATACTAACCTCTCCTATACTGAGCCGCCGCCCGGTTGCCAGTTGGTTGCCACATGGTTGCCATCAGGGAACGAAAAGGACCGTCCCTATCGTTCCCTCGAGCAGGATTACCGCGCGGCGCTGGACTGGTATCTCAAAGCAGAAGATCAGGGGGAGGTAAACGGCTATTCCAATGCGGGCCGTATGTACAAGAACGGAAAGGGCACTCCTCCGAATCCGGAACTGGCGCTTCAGTACTACAGAAAAGCCGTGGACATGGGGAACGATAGGGACGGTCCTTTTCGTTCCCTTCAAGCCCCCTTTCGGGGGCTTTTTTCATGGAAGTGAATGAGATCGCGTATGTGAAAGGAACGGACAGCATTTTTTTCCTTCCGGCACCTTCAAATCGACTGCGACCCGGTTTATAATAGGATAAAGGCTGCGAAACAGCCGGCAAAAAGGAGGATCATTTTATGGAATTCAAGGAAGTCGTCAGGAACCGTTATTCCTGCAAAAAGTACAGTGACCGTCCGGTCGAGGCGGAAAAGCTGAACGCCATCCTGGAAGCGGGAAGGGCAGCCCCCACCGCCAAGAATCTGCAGGAGCAGTATGTGTATGTGCTACAGTCCGCCGAAGCTCTCGCCAAAGTCGACGCGGTCACGCCCTGCCGTTACGGCGCGCCCACCGTGCTGGTGGTAGCCTTTGACAAAAACAACGTGTTCACGTATCCCGGCGGCAAGCGCGACTCCGGCGTGGAGGATGCGACCATCGTTGCGACCCACATGATCCTGGCCGCGGCAGACCAGGGCGTGGACAGCTGCTGGATCAACTTCCTCGATCCGGAAAAGCTGGCCGAAGGGCTGGGCCTGCCGGAAAATGAGGAAGTGCTGATGGTCATGGACCTGGGTTATGCCGCGGAGGGCGCCGGCCCGCTGCCTAATCACAGCAGCAGAAAGCCGCTGAACGAAACCGTCAGCTGGCTGTGAAAGCACAGGCTCAGGAACCGGCTGGGCTGAGACGGCGGAAATCCCCATGCACTTGCCGATGACGAATGCAGGGAACGAAAAGGACCGTCCCTTTCGTTCCCCGATCTTCGAAAGATAGACAGCGCTATTTTTCCGGATCAGAGCTGTTTCCGGATTCAGAGTGAGGATATAATCAGTCCTGAGAAGGGAAGCCTGTGAAACCGACGAGAAGAAACGGAGCGGAACGGTATGATGCATGTTGCGTTAGCCATTGTCGGGATCTTCGCGTTTTATGTCCTCCGAACCTATGTATGGCAATACAACGCAAAGAAAAATGGCGTCGATGCTGAAGCATACGTCAGCTGGATACAGCAGGAAGGGCTGCACACGCACCCGAATGGAAGAGAATACCCGATGACGTACTACTATGTCAGATTTCAGAAGGACGACGGTTCGGAAAATGAAGCAAGACTGCTGAACCCGAGTAAAGAGTTAACAGTGGGCAGACATGTCAGGATTCGCTATCTTCCCTGGCATGATGATGTTGCAACGCTGATGGAAATAGGGAACGATGAGGAACGATAGGGACGGTCCCTATCGTTCCCTTCGGAGGAGCTTCCAGTACGCGGTGAGATCAGGGTCTGTTTCTTCGCCCAGGCGGGGAGCCAGATCCTCGGCGGCGGCCCCGGCGACATGCCGGCGGGCGGCGGCCCGGTCCGCGCTTTCCATTTCGGGATTCCAGATCAGAAATCGCCTCCCGCAGGAGGGACAGCGGCCCGTATGCGCCTCATCCGTGAATACGGCGCCGCAGTCCGCGCAGCGGCGGCCGAAAAGATAATCGTGAAACTGCGCGAGCAGCTCCTCCGCCAGCTCCCGGCTCACATACCGCCGGTCCTCCTCCGCCGTCTGCACCCTGGTCTGCCAGGCGCTCCGGCTCATGCAGAAGAGCGCGCCCCATTTCGGGTTTGCCGGGTTCCCCCGGATCTGATCAAAAACCGGCGGGGGACAGAACAGGTTCCGCGCGAAGATGTCGGCCTCCCGCTCCAGCACGCGGGACTGCGCATCGCTCATCCGCGTCAGATCCCCGAATTCAAAATGATTCATCAGGATATGGCCGAACTCGTGAAAGAGGGAGAATCGGATCCTCTCGGCCGAGCGGACCTGATCGTCATAGACGATGACCACGCGGAGCGTCCGCGTAAAGAAGAAGGTAAAGGCGTCGCTGCCCCGGGTCAGCCGGACCAGCGCGTCGGGATCCTCCCGGCTCAGGGAGCTCAGCTCCCGCAGGGGCATCAGGTCGAACCCCATCTCCCGGGCCAGGGAAACCGGATCGGCCGGGAGCAGACGAACCTGATTGCTCCGCAGAATCCGGCAGGCCATACAGACGGCCTCGGCCCTGCGCGCCTCCTCCGGCAGGGGGCGGCTCACGGCCGGTCCTCCGAAGCAGGGGCTTCGCCGGCCTCCGGCGGCAGAGCGGATTCCTCCGCCGGGGCCTCCTGGAACTGACGGACCAGGGGCATCATCATGCCGATCAGGCGGCGTCGCTGCTCCGGATCCATGCTGCGCAGGCCGCGGGCGAGAAGCAGAATATCCTCCTCTCCGGAATCCTCCGGCTCCTCTCCGGTCAGCACGGCGGGATCCACGTCCAGAACGGCGGCGATCTGCCGGAGCCGATCCGGCCGGATCTCCTCCGCCCGGAGGCTTTCATATCGGACCACGGTCTGCACCGTCACGCCCAGCTCCCTCGCCAGATCGTTCTGCGTCAATCCTCTGCGCTTCCGGAGCATGCGCAGACGCTCGCCAAAGGTTTGCTGCATTCCGGAACCTCCCTTCCGCCTTCCGCGAAAAATCATCCTGATGTGCCTTTATGATAGCATGATTTGGCGGAAAGTACAATAAATTAAAATAATGAAAGCCAAAAACTTTAAAAAATTAAAATTCTCTTGACAGATTTCGAAAACTGAATGTATAATGCTCCCAGAAGCACAAAATAATTGTGCTGAATTCATCAAAGGAGCGGGAGCCCATGAGCGAAGCATACAGAAGAGATGGTTTCTTCCCCGGGCCGGAGCCGGCGGGGCTGGAAGAGGAGCCTTCGGAGCGGGAGGCCGGCGCCGTCCGGGAAGCGGAAGCATTTCTTTCGCGATACGGCCGGATGCGGAAGAGGATCGACCTCAGGGAAGCGGAATGGAAAAGGCTGTCCGCCCGAGCGGAGGGGACGGCGGGAGACTTCCTCCTTCCGGCCGGAGAGGGCCGGAAGGACGCGAGGGAGGAGGCGGCCGTCCGGAAGATGGATCTCGAGGCGGAAATCCGTCTGGACTATCGGCATCTGCACAACCTGCAGGAGGAGATCTGGCGCGTGCTGGAGCAGTTGGAAAACCAGGATATCGCGCTGCTTCTCGATGATCTGTATCTGGGCGGCATGAAGATGACCGAAGTGGCCGAAAAGACGAAATACTGCGTCCGGCAGATTCAGCGCCGGAAGCGGTATGGGCTGCTGCAGGTCGCGGAGATTCTCCGCAGACAAAGGCCCATGTGCGGGTATGTCAGCCCACTGTCTTAAAATAGCAAAAGAGGGGAGGGCCGGCAAGACAAAAGAACCGTCACCCTGTCTGAAAAGAACCGTCACCCTGTCTGAGGCCGGCAAGACAAAAGAACCGTCACCCTGTCTGCCACCCTGTCTGAGAGTCGTCAACCTGTCTGCTAAAAAGAAACGAAAAAGGACGGTCCCTGCTGTTCACCTGAATAGGGAATGACAAGGACCGTCTTTCCTTTTTCACCGGGGAACGAAAAGGACCGTCCCTATCGTTCCCCTTTAAAAGAAAAACGTCAGTATATAAAACTGCCTTCAAAAGTAAGCAGAGTATCCCCTGTAAGATGCATACTGTTTTCTGTGTAAATGGCGGATAGAATACCACCGGGCAGTTTCACATCAATTGACTTTCCTGCCGGAAGTAGTCCCAGCCTGACCCCCGCTGCTACAGCGGCACAGGCTCCGGTGCCGCAGGCCAGGGTTTCCCCGTTGCCCCGCTCCCAGACCCGGAGGCGCAGGGTGGATTTATTGATGACTCGGGCAAACTCCGTGTTGACGCGCTCGGGGAAGATATCAGCGTACTCAAATTGCGGGCCGACGGTACTCAGGTCGATACCGTCGATGGCGTCGCAGAACACCACGCAATGGGGATTTCCCACTGACACGCAGGTGACGGGGTACTTCTTGCCGCCGATGTTGACATTCTGATTGACTACTTCTTCTGTGCACGCAAGGACGGGAATGTCTTTCGCAGCGAAGGACACCTTGCCCATATTCACGGAAACGGAATTCACCTTGCCGTCCCGCAGGTACACCTTCAGGTGATGCACCTGACCCGCCATTTCGATGGTCATGTACTCGCTGCGCACATAGCCTTTATCGTACAGGTATTTGGCCACACAGCGGATGTTGTTCCCCGCCATCTTGCCTTCGCTGCCATCCTTGTTAAAGGAGCGCATCTTCGCGTCAGCGATGCCGGACTTTTCGATCAGCACGATCCCGTCCCCGCCGATACCATAATGCGGAGCGCACAGCTGCACGCACAGGGATTCCGGGCAGGTGATGGCCCCATCGAAGTTCTCAATGAAGATGTAATCGTTGCCGCAGCTCTGCATCTTGGCGAAGTGGATTTTCTGCCGCCAGAGACGCATGTGGTTGATGTCGATGAGCTCGGTGTTTTGCCCCGTGAAGCGGGACGCCATGATGTCCGCCAGGGCTCCGGCGGTGTCCAGGCTTGTGAGACACGGGATGCCAAGCTGCATGGCTTTGCGGTGCAGCACGGTGTAATCCCCGATGGTGGCGTCCTTGACCGCCCCGGTGTACACGATGTAATGGATGCTGCCGCTTTCCATCAGGGCGGTGATCTCGTCGTTTTCCGTAGCGTTGGCAACGGCGGTGACGGGGATGCCCAGGCTGTCAATGGCCTTGGCAGTGCCCCGGGTGGCGTACAGGGAAAGGCCCAGATCAAGGAAGCGCTTCGCCAGCGAAATGATTTCCTGATAATCGTTTTCCTCCACGCTCAGGAACACGCCGGTTGTCTTTTTGCTGTGGGGAGAGGGCACGGCAAAGCCCGCGGCGGTGAGGCCCTTGAACAGCGCTTCGGGCAGGGTTTTGCCGATGCCCAGCACCTCGCCGGTGGATTTCATTTCGGGGCCAAGGATGGAATTGGCGTCGTTGAGCTTTTCAAAGGAGAATACCGGCACCTTGCAGGCCACATAGGGCGGTGTGCGGTACAGCCCTGCGCCGTAGCCCAGATCGATGAGCCTTGCCCCCAGCATCACCCTGGAGGCCAAATCTACCATGGGCACCTTCGTGACTTTGCTGATGTAGGGCACCGTGCGGCTGGCCCGGGGGTTCACCTCGATCACGTACAGTTCATCGCTATAGATCAGATATTGAATGTTGACCAGGCCTTTAGTCCCCAGCGCCAGGGCCAGCTTTTCACTGCAATCGCAGATTTTTTTCAGGAACACGTCATTCAGGTTGAAGGGCGGATACACGGCGATGGAGTCGCCGGAGTGGACCCCCGCCCGCTCGATATGCTCCATGATGCCGGGGATCAGCACGTCCTGGCCGTCGGAGATAACGTCCACTTCCAGCTCGATGCCGGGCAGGTACTGGTCGATGAGCACCGGATTGTCGATGCCCCCGGCCAGAATCTTTTCCATGTAGGCAACGGTGTGTTCCCTGGTGCGGGAAATGGTCATGTTCTGCCCGCCGATCACATAGCTGGGCCGAAGCAGCACGGGGTAGCCCAGCTCCTCCGCGGCGCTGACGGCTTCCTCCAAGGTACGCACGGCCATGCCCCGGGGGCGGCGGATGCCGAAATTCTCCAGCAGCGCGTCAAAGCGTTCCCGGTCCTCGGCAATGTCGATGGATTCGGCGCTGGTGCCCAATATGCGCACACCGTTTTCATCCAGGAATTTGGTCAGCTTGATGGCCGTCTGCCCGCCGAAGGCCACCACCACGCCGATGGGCTTTTCCACCTGGATGATGTTCATGACATCTTCGGGGCACAGGGGCTCAAAGTACAGCCGGTCGGCGGTGTCGTAGTCCGTAGACACGGTTTCGGGGTTGTTGTTGATGATGACCACGTCGTAGCCCATTTCCCGCAAAGTCCACACGCAGTGCACCGAGGAATAGTCAAATTCGATGCCCTGGCCGATGCGGATGGGGCCGGAGCCCAGCACCATCACCACTGGCTTTCCGCTGCGGGGAAAACTGCGGGCATCGCAGGCAGAATCACAGCAGGAATAGAAGTACGGCGTGCGGGCCGAAAATTCCGCCCCGCAGGTGTCCACCATCTTGTAGCTGGCAGACCAATCAGGAAGGCGATCGGCGTGAAACAGACGCCGAATGGCCCCGTCCGGGTATCCCCGCCGTTTCAGCTGTTCGTAGTCTCCCGCCTGTAAACCGGTATGGTTGATGCGGTTTTCCAGCATCGCCATGGCCTGCAGGCGGGTCAGGAACCAGCGATCAATTTTCGTCAGCGCGAAAACAGCGTCCACTGTCATGCCCGCCTTCAATGCCTCGAATACCGTAAACAGCCGACGGTCGTCCTGCTTTTTTAGCCGAACGGATAACGGTTCATTGGTAAGCGGCGGCGCGTTTAAGGTATCCAGCCCGATTTCCGCGCCGCGCACCGCCTTCATCAGCGCTTCTTCAAAGCTCTGCCCGATGGCCATGACTTCGCCGGTGGCTTTCATTTGCGTGCCCAGACCGCGGGATGTGCCCTGGAATTTATCAAAGGGCCATTTAGGGATTTTGACCACCACATAATCCAGAGCAGGCTCAAAAAAAGCGCTGGTTTGCCCGGTCACGTCGTTGCGCAGCTCGTCCAGGGTGTAGCCCAGGGCAATGCGGGTGGTGATTTTGGCAATGGGATATCCGGTAGCCTTGCTGGCCAGGGCGGAGGAACGGGACACCCGGGGGTTGACCTCGATCACGGCGTATTCAAAGGAATCGGGATTCAGCGCAAACTGGCAGTTGCAGCCGCCCTCGATGCCGATGGCCGCGATCATTTGCAGGCTGGCGCTGCGCAGCATCTGGAATTCCTTGTCGGAGAGCGTCAGCGTAGGAGCCACCACGATGCTGTCCCCGGTGTGGATGCCAACGGGGTCCACGTTCTCCATGGAGCACACGGCGATGGCATTTCCCAAATGATCCCGCAGGGTTTCAAACTCGATTTCCTTCCACCCGGCAATGCACTTTTCCACCAGGATTTGATGGATGGGTGAAGCGTCCAGCCCCGCTTTGGCAATGGAAAGCAGGGCGGCTTCATCCTCGCAAATGCCGCCGCCCGTGCCGCCCAGGGTGTAGGCCGGGCGGACGATCACGGGATAGCCGATTTCCCGGGCCGCGCGTTGGGCGCTGTCCAACGTTTCGGCAATTCGGGAAGGGACACAGGGCTGGCCGATGGATTGCATGGTATCGCGGAACCGTTCCCGGTCCTCCGCTTTTTCAATGGCCGCCATGGACGAGCCCAGCAGCCGCACGCCGAATTCATCCAGGGTGCCGTCCCGGCTCAGCTGCATGGCAAGGGTCAGGGCCGTCTGCCCGCCCAGCCCGGCCAGCAGCCCGTCGGGACGTTCCTTTTCGATGATGCGGCGCAGGGTGGGCGCGTTCATGGGCTCTAAATAGATCTGATCGGCCAAATGCTGATCCGTCATGATGGTGGCGGGGTTGGAATTGACCAGCACCACCTCCACGCCCTCCTCCTTCAGCACCCGGCAGGCCTGGGCCCCGGCATAGTCAAATTCCGCCGCCTGGCCGATCACGATGGGACCGGAGCCGATGACCAGCACCTTCCGGATGGACAAATCCTTAGGCATGTTCCTTCCCTCCCATCATGCGGATAAAGCGGTCAAAGAGGAAACCTGTATCCCTGGGGCCCGCGCAGGCCTCCGGGTGGAACTGAACGGAAAAGCATGAAAGCTCGGGATAATCCATGCCTTCGCAGCTTCCGTCATTTAAGTTGATGAAGCTTTCCGCTCCGATGCCGCACAGGCTGCCCGCCACTACCGCGTAGCCATGATTCTGGCTGGTGATAAAGCTTCGGCCTGCGGTCAGGTCTTTGACTGGCTGATTGCCGCCCCGATGGCCGTATTTCAGCTTCACCGTATCTCCATGAAGGGCCAGGGCAATCAGCTGATGCCCCAGGCAAATGCCCATCATGGGCTTTATGCCAAGCATTTTTCGGATTTCAGAAATGCAGCCTCCGTTTTCCTTGGGATCGCCCGGTCCGTTGGACAGCACGATCCCATTCGGAGCATCCGCCAATACTGTTTCCGCTTTTGTTCCGGCGGGCCATACCGTGACTTCGCAGCCTCTTTCCTGCAGGGAGCGCACAATGCCGCGCTTCACGCCAAAGTCCATCAACGATATCCGAAAGCGCTGATTACCTTCTGCCGGAAAAATTTGCTTTTCCCGGCAAGTAACGGCGGCTACCGCGTTTTCTACCCGGAATGATTGAAGCGAGGAAAGATCGGCAGGGGGACTATCTGAAATCATGGCGTTCATGACGCCCTCTTCCCGCACGGTGCGCACGATCTCCCGGGTGTCTGGCCCGCACAGGCCCGGAATGCCATGGGCAAGCAGGAAATCATTCAGTTTGCCTTCGCTGCGGAAATTGGAGGGCGTATCGCACAGGTCACGAACGATATACCCAAACAGCCGCGGCGTTCCCTCAAAATCCTCCGGGATCACGCCATAATTGCCGATCAGGGGAAAGCTCTGGGTGACGATCTGGCCATAATAGCTGGGGTCGGTCAGGGTTTCCAGATAACCTGCCATGCCAGTGCTGAAAACCAATTCCCCGATACGGTCAACAGGGGCGCCGATGCGGCGTCCCTCAAAAATGGCTCCATTGCTGAGCGTCAGATAGGCCATGGTTTCATCCCCCTCAGCCAATCATGGATTTCTTTTGCGGCAGAGCGCCCGTCTGCCAGGGCCCGCACCACCAGGGACTGGCCATTTCGCATATCCCCGGCTGAAAACAGCTTGCCCGCCAGATAATGGGAGCCGTCCTTGGGCAGCAGCCGTCCCCGCGCATCCGCGGAGAGAGAAAAGCGAACCAGCGTTTCTTCTTCACAGCCGATGAAGCCCGCCGCAATCAGCAATAGATCGCAGGGCAGCGTTTGTTTCGTGCCCGGTACGGGCGTCATCTTGCCATCGGACTGTTTTTGCAGCCGCACCGTTTCCAGGGCGGTGATCCTGTTTTCAGCATTCACCCGAATGCTTTTGACGGTGGTTTCATAAACGCGGGGATCGCTGCCCTGCAAGGAGATGGCCTCCATCTGGCCGTAATCGGTGCGCAGGATGCGGGGCCACTGGGGCCACGGGTTTCCGGCGGGCCTTTTTTCCGGAGCTTTGGGCATCATTTCCAGTTGCACAACGCTTTGGCATCCCTGACGCAGTGCTGTGCCTACGCAGTCATTGCCCGTATCTCCGCCGCCTACCACAACGACGTGCTTCCCTTGGGCGGTGATCGCAGGCGTAGCTTGGGACAGTACACCCTGGGTAGCCGCGGTGAGATAATCCACGGCAAAAAGCACGCCATGAGCATCCATGTTTTCCACTTGCAGGGAACGGGGCTTCCGGGAGCCGCAGCACAGAAGCACCGCGTCGCAGGCATCCAGTACATCCGGTGTGGCGGCGGTATTCAGCAGGAAGGAAACGCCCTCCGCCTCCATCAGATGAATACGCCGAGCAATGATTTCCTTGGGCAGCTTCATATTGGGGATGCCGTACATGAGCAGCCCGCCGGGACGGTCTGCCCGCTCAATGACGGTGACGGTATGGCCCAGCTGATTCAGTAAATCTGCGGCGGCCAATCCCGCGGGGCCGCTGCCCACCACAGCAATCCTTTTTCCGGTACGCACAGCGGGAATCCGTGGCTGTATCCAGCCCTTGGTAAAGCCCGTTTCAATGAGATACAGCTCGTTGTCCCGGTTGGTCACACCGTCGTCTGCCAGGTTGCAGGCTTTTTCGCACAGCGCCGGGCATACCCGTCCTGTGAATTCCGGGAAAGGGGCCGTCAGCAGCAGCCGCTCCAGGGCCTCCTTTTCCTGGCCCTGATACAATAAATCATTCCATTCGGGGATCAGGTTGTGCAAGGGACACCCGAAATCCGACTGGCAGAAGGGCACTCCGCAGTCCATGCAGCGCCCCGCCTGGCAGCGCCGCGCGTCTGCGGGCTGGGCAGTATGCAGATCGTCAAAATCCCGGAGCCGCTCCCGCGCGTCCCGGTACGGGTTTTCCGTCCGGGGATATTCCAAAAATCCTGTGGTTTTTCCCATACCGTCACGCCCCTTTCAGGAAGGATAAGTATTCGTCGGAAATCACCGCTTTGAATTTGGGCAGATACGCATCGAAGTGCGCGAGGATTTCCCTGGCTTTTTTTGAGCCCGTGGCACGCTCATGCAGCTGCAACAGGCTAAGCAATTCGCCCGCCTGATTGGACTCGACGGTGTAAATCTTCACGTGACCCGGGTTCATATGATCCTTTAAAGTATCCTTTTCATCCAGCACCCAGGCGATGCCGCCGCTCATGCCCGCGGCAAAGTTGTCGCCCACGGGGCCCAGCACCGCCACCCGGCCCCCGGTCATGTATTCGCAGCCGTGATCGCCCACGCCCTCCACCACGGCCCAGGCACCGGAATTGCGCACGGCGAAGCGCTCGCCCGCCATCCCGGCAATGAAGGCCTGGCCCGAGGTGGCCCCGTACAGCGCCACATTGCCGATCAGGGTGTCTTCCGGCTTCCATATACTGTCCACCGGGGGACACACGGCAATCGTGCCGCCGGATAAGCCCTTGCCCAGGTAATCGTTGGCCACGCCGTACAGGGTGATCTGCTGACCCTGCGGCAAAAATGCCCCGAAGGATTGCCCGCCGCAGCCCTGGGCCTGGATGTGCCGATCGCCCTTCAGCATGGTACCAAAGGCCCGGTCCGTGGTCATGAGGTGCACGTGATCCTGGAAAAGCCGGGCATCGGTGCGTTCGCTCAGGTGGAAATCGTGCCGGGCATCAGGCTGAAAATGTGTGTTCCTGGCAAAGCCGATCAGGTCGCTCAAATCCATTTTCGCGTCCGGCTTCATTTTCAGCAGATCACTGCGTCCCACCAGTTCATTCACTGTGCGCGCGCCCAGCTTTGCCATGATGTGCCGCATCTGCTCCGCGATGAACAGCATGAACCGCTCCACATATTCCGGCTTGCCGATAAAGCGTTTGCGCAGCTCCGGATTTTGTGTGGCGATGCCGAAGGGGCAGGTGCCCAGATGGCAGACCCGCATCATCCGGCAGCCCATGGTGATCAGCGGCGCGGTGGCAAAGCCAAATTCCTCCGCCCCCAGCAGCAGCGCCACCATCACGTCGTGGCCGGTCATCAGCTTGCCGTCCGTTTCCAGCGTCACCTTCTGGCGAAGGCGGTTTCGACACAGCACCTGATGCGCTTCGGCCAGGCCGATTTCCCAGGGCAGGCCCGCATGGTGCACGCTGCTCATGGGAGCCGCTCCCGTGCCGCCCTCGCCGCCGGAAATCAGGATGCCGCCCACCCCGGCCTTGGCTACCCCGCTGGCGATGGTACCAACGCCGGTGGAGGAAACCAATTTGACGGTGATCTTGGCCTGCCCATTGGCGCACTGCAGATCGTAGATCAGTTCGGCCAGATCCTCGATGGAATAAATATCATGGTGCGGCGGCGGGGAAATCAGGGAAATACCCGGGGTGGAGCAGCGGGTTTTCGCCACGCTTTCTGTCACCTTGGCCCCCGGCAGGTGGCCGCCCTCGCCGGGTTTCGCCCCTTGGGCCATTTTGATCTGGATCTCCCTGGCGGAAAGCAGGTATTCCCTTGTGACGCCGAAGCGGCCGGAGGCCACCTGCTTGATGGCGGAATTGAGGCTCGTACCGTAGCGCTCTGGCAATTCGCCGCCCTCGCCGCTGTTGCTTTTGCCGCCCAAATGGTTCATGGCCTGGGCCATGCACTCATGGGCTTCCTGGGAAATGGAGCCGTAGCTCATGGCCCCGGTGCGGAAGCGCCGAACGATTTCAGCAGCGCTTTCCACTTCCTCCAGGGGAATATCCCGACAGGCGTCAAAATCGAAGGTCAGCATGGAGCGGATGGTGCGGGGCCCCTCGTTTTCCACGCGCCGGGCGTATTGCTCGAACAGTGTTTCATCATTCGTCCATACCGCCTGCTGCAACAGATGAATGGTTTCCGGAGAATAAAGATGCTCCTCCGCGCCTTCTCCCGTGCGCAGCTTGTGTACGCCAATGCTGGGAAGGCCCCTTTCCATTCCGGCAAAGGCGGCAGCATGATGAAAGCGGCTGTCTGTTTCGATGGTATGCAGGTCTGCGCCGCCCAACGCATAGGGCGTGTTGGTGAAGCAGGTTTCCACGAATTTTCCGTCCAGGCCCACGGCCTCGAACAGCTGGGCGCTCTGATAGGCCTGCAGGGTGGAAACGCCCATCTTGGAGGCGATTTTCAGCACCCCGGCGGTCAGCGCCCGGTCGTAATCCCGGACGGCTTCCTCCGGTTCCTTTTGGACCTGCCCTTTATCACAAAGTGCCCGGACACAGTCATGGGCCAGATAGGGGTTCACCGCCCGGGCCCCGTAGGCGATCAACAGGGCAAGCTGGTGCGCGTCCCGGGGTTCGCCGCTTTCCAGAATCACGGAAACCGCCGTGCGCTTTTTGATGTGGATCAGGTGCTGCTCCAGAGCGGACACCGCAAGCAGGGAGGGAATGGCCAAATGGTCTTCATCCACGCCTTTGTCGGACAGGATCAGGATATTGATGCCCTCCGTGCACGCCTGATCGCAGGCGGCAAAGAAAGCATCCAACGCGGCCCGCAGGCTCGTTTCTTTGGCATATAAAAGGGAAATCGTGCGCACCGAAAAGGCGGGATGATCCAGCGCCCGAATGCGGCCCAATTCCTCCTCCGTCAGCACCGGCGAGGGCAATTCCAGCACGGTGCAGTTGTCCGGCCCGCCGGTCAGCAGATTGCCGTCGTCCCCGATATAGATGGAGCAGTCGGTTTTGATTTCCTCCCGCAGGGCGTCGATGGGCGGGTTGGTCACCTGGGCGAAGCGCTGCCTGAAATAATCGAATAAGGAAGGATGCGTTTTACTCAGCGCGGCGATCGGCTCGTCCGCCCCCATGGATACAATGGGCTCCGCAGCGTTCTTCGCCATGGGCAGGAGGATGCTTTGCATATCCTCCTGGGTATAGTGGAAAGCTTTGCACAGCTTGACCCGCTGGGCTTCATCCGTGATTTCTTCCGTATGCTGCGCCGTGGGCAGATCATGTAAATGAATCAAATGCCGCATCCAATCGGCATAGGGCCGGGCCTGGGCATAGCGGGTTTTCAACGCTTCGCTTTCCAGCAGTTCCCCGGTGCTTAAGTTTGCTTCCAGCACGTCGCCGGATTTCAATTTCCAGCGGCGCAGGATGTGGGCGTTCTCTTCAAACAATACCCCCGCCTCGGAGGAGAGGATCAGCCGCTTATCGTCGGTCAGGGCGCAGCGCAGAGGGCGCAGACCGTTCCGGTCCAAAGAAGCGCACACCGTGTCCCCGTCGGAATAGAGGATGGCCGCCGGGCCGTCCCAGGGCTCCATCATGGTGGCGTAATAGCGGTACAGATCCCGCCAGGGAGAAAAGTGTTTAAGCCCCTGCCAGGGCTCCGGCAGCAGGATCATCCCCGCCAAAGACAGCGGGAAGCCGTTCATGCGCAGGAATTCCAGGGTATTGTCCAGCATCTGGCTGTCGCTGCCACCGTCCATGACAACCGGCAGCACCCGGCGCATTTCATCACCCAGGACAGGAGAACGCATGGTTTCTTCCCTGGCCTTCATCCGGTCATGATTGCCCCGGATGGTGTTGATCTCCCCATTGTGCAGCAGCATCCTCTGAGGATGGGCTTTGCTCCAGGAAGGGAAGGTGTTGGTGGAAAAACGGGAATGTACCAGGGCCATTTGAGAGGTATACCGCACGTCCTGGAGATCGTCGTAAAAGGAGCGCAATTGGCTGACCAGCATCATGCCCTTGTACACGATGGTTTTGCTGGACAAGGAGCAGATGTAGGTATCCGTATCCTGCTTTTCAAATACCCGGCGCAATACATAAAGCCGCTGGTCAAAATCCGCGCCGGCGGCGATGGAAACAGGGCGACTCAAAAAGCATTGCCGGATTCGGGGCATGGTGCGGCGGGCTCCTGCGCCCAATTGAGCCGGATGGCAGGGCACGTTCCGCCAGCCAAGAACCGTCAGCCCTTCGGATGAAGCAAGCTGCTCAAAAATGCGGCGGATGTTTTCCGTGCCCACCTCATCCTCCGGCAGGAAAAACATCCCCACGCCGTATTCTCCGGGCTGGCCTAAAGCGATTCCCTCCTCCTGGGCCCAGGCGGAAAAAAGATCATGAGGCAGATTGGTCATGATGCCCACGCCGTCGCCGGTGGTGCCCAGGGCGTCGCTGCCCGCCCGATGGGCCAGGCGCTCCACGATGGACAGCGCCTGATCCACGGTGCGGTGAGTGCTTTTGCCGCTCAGATCCACGATGGCCCCCACGCCGCAGCTTTCGTGCTCCAATACTTCGTGATATAACGGGTATTGTTGATCCTTCATCATTCTATCCTCTTTGATAACTTGATGATTTGTGCCGCGTAATCGGCCATTTTGACGCCATGGTTCATGGCGTACTGCTGCAGAGCCAGATGGGCTTCCGGCTCTGTGATGCCCTGTTGCTTCATGAGGAGATTTCATCTTCCCGCACCATGCGGATGATGTCTTCCTTGCTGTACTTGCTCATGAAAAGGCCTCCTTCACAAAATAAAAAGGGCAAGGGAACCGTACCAATGCGGCTCCCTTGCCTTATTGCGCGCATTGTACAGCCTGTTTTTTCCAAAGTCAAGAGGGCGAATTGTATTCCTGCTGTATTTCGTGCGCCGCTGTTTTTTGGCTGTATTCCGTCTTGACAAACAGCTTTCCCTTACATAAAATTGCCATCAATCCAACAAGGCGCAAGGGTGTGCTTGATGCACCCGGCGCCTTTTTTGTTGGAAATTCTACAGAAACGGAAGTGAGCGGTATGACGTATTCTCCCGCAAACACCATTTGGGTCCTGCTCGGCGCGGCCCTGGTTTTCTTCATGCAGGCGGGCTTTGCCATGTGCGAGGCTGGCTTCACCCGGGCCAAAAACACCGGCAATATCCTGATGAAAAACCTGATGGATTTCTGTATTGGCACGCCTTTGTACTGGCTGTTCGGCTTTGGCATCATGTTCGGCGCTGGAACGGCGGCCTTTGGCTGGATTGATCCCTTCATCATGGGGGATTACAGTCACATTCTTCCCACAGGCGTTCCCCTGTGGGCTTACGCCATTTTCCAGACTGTATTCTGCGCTACCTCCGCCACCATCGTATCAGGCGCTATGGCGGAGCGCACCAGGTTTTCTGCCTACTGCATCTATTCCGCGGCGATTTCCCTGTTCATTTATCCCGTGTCCGGGCATTGGATCTGGGGCGGCGGATGGCTGGCGGAAATGGGCTTCCATGATTTCGCCGGCTCCACGGCCGTGCACATGGTGGGCGGGGTGTGCGCCCTGATTGGCGCAAAGATGCTGGGGCCTCGGCTTGGAAAGTATGGCAAGGACGGAAAACCGAAAGCCATCCTGGGCCACAACCTGTCCATTGCTGCCCTGGGTGTGTTCATCCTGTGGTTCTGCTGGTTCGGCTTCAACGGAGCTTCCACCGTGGGCATGGATACCGATGAACTGATTACCTCCGCTGGCCTGGTGTTTTTCAATACCAACCTGGCCGCGGCCCTGGCGACGCTGGTCACCATGCTGTTCACCTGGCTGCGCTACGGCAAGCCCGATGTGTCCATGACCTTCAACGCCGCCTTGGCGGGGCTGGTGGGCATTACGGCTGGCTGCGACGCGGTGAATCCCTTTGGCGCGGCTATCATTGGCATCTGCTGCGGATTGGCCGTCGTGCTGTCAGTGGAATTCTTTGATAAGGTAGTCAAGATCGACGACCCCGTTGGCGCGATTTCGGTGCATGGGGTATGCGGCGCGCTGGGCACCGTCCTGACCGGCTTTTTCGCCACCGGCATATCCACCATGAAGGGTGTATTTTACGGCGGCGGGTTCCGCTTCCTGGGCATCCAGCTTCTGGGTGTAGGCAGCACCATCGCCTGGACAGCTGTGGTAATTACCCTGGTGTTCACCCTCATCAAAAAGACCATCGGCCTCCGGGCTGACGCCGCGGATGAAGCGATGGGCCTGGACCGTTCCGAGCATGGACTGGTCACCGCCTATTCCGGCTTTTCCTTCCTGCCGGACGGCAGCCTGGCCGAAGGAGAGATCGTGCCCATGCCCACTCCCATCGAAACTGCGGAAGCACCTCGCAAGGCAAAGGAAAAAGCGCCTGACGCGCCTGTCTATACTCGGGTGCAGATCATTTGCCGCCCCGCCAGCCTGGAGAGCCTGAAAACGGCCATGAACAAAATCGGTATCACCGGCATGACCGTTACCAACGTAATGGGCTACGGCATGCAAAAGGGCAAGCCGGAATACTACCGCGGCACGCCTGTGGAAGTGACGCTTTTACCCAAAGTGCAGGTGGATATCGTGGTCAGCAAAGTGCCTGTTCGCCAGGTGATTGACACTGCCCGCAGCGTGCTCCACACCGGCCATATCGGCGATGGGAAAATATTTGTGCAGGACGTGGAAAACGTGGTGCGTGTTCGCACCGGCGAGGAAGGATACGACGCTTTGCAGTCAGATGAATGAACTGCATTCAATACGATCTCAGCTAAAAATGCTTTGCAGGTTTTCCTGCAAGGCATTTTTATGTAATTCACGACTCGGCTCGGGTATTTTTTTGGTGTATGTCGTCCCGTTCACAGGGTTTTTAAGCAATTTGAACCAGGCGCGGCCCGGTAAACATGGAAGAGGGAACGAAAAGGACCGTCCCTATCGTTCCCCCCTGCCTTTACTCCTTCACATACGAATCAACGGGTTTCCCGTCAATGGTCGCTCTGACTTCCTTTTCCGTACGGGCCTCAGAAGCTTCCGCAAGGCGCGGAGCCCTGGTGAGATAATATATTCCAATGGCCACCATGGCGATCAACAGCAGCATTGTGTGTTCCTCCGTTTCGTCGTTTCGCACGTACCGGCCAGCCTCTCTGCGGGTACCGTTCCCCAAATCGGGAATTCATCGGTACCTCATCGGTACGTGTATAGAATACGGGAATAGGACCGGGAAATACAGGATCAGGTCGGCAAAATACCATCGGCTATTTTTCCAAAAAGCAAAAAACTCTGCAGAGTATATCCAAAACGAATTTGTCTGAAAAGCCGACAGGTTCGCGATAACTCTTTGGGAGCAAATAATATCCTCCTGATTTGGTGAGAATGTTGATTTACAAAGCCTGCAGATGTCTGGTATAATCCACGTCAGAAGAGTCGTTAATCGAATAGAAGGAGGGATTGCAGTGCTCAGATTTTGGGGTGACGGTTCGCAGGAGTCCATGGATCTGGTGAATGCCATCAGAGTCCGCAGTACGGAGAACTTCAACTGGACGTTTATCTTCATTCTGGCGGTTGTCTTCTATGTCTACTGGACAGAGATTCACAAAAAGAACTACGAAATTGTTTATGCCGGACTAGCCTTGTATGGTGTACACTGGCTGTATGAAATCTGCAATGCTGTCATCGGGAAAGCTGCCGGATATCCTCTGTGGTCCGTAAGCAATGAATCAACCACCTTTATCCTGCTGATTGGTGTCTGCTGGGAGCTTTCCATGATGTTCTCTCTGGCGGGCATGATTTCGTTCAAGATGATGCCGCAGGACCGCTCAAAAAGGTATCTGGCCGGGAAACTCGGAAAAAACGGGATCAGCTGCAAACTGGCCGTGGCTCTGGAGATGGCGCTGCTGTTTGCACTGGTCGAATCCTTCCTTGCGGGAACCAGCAACCATTCCTTCATCTGGGTGTACAGATGGTGGGGCGTGATTCCCGTATTCATTACGACGTATGTCCCATTCTTCCTGGCCAGCAATTATGTGCCTGATATGGAACCGAAGAAGAGAAAAACATTCCTGATCGCAGAATGGACCCTGGTTGCTGTTCTGCTGATCATCCTGATCCCGGCAGGTGTTATCTGAGCAAATTACATGGAAGAATAAGGGGGTATACCATGAACAGTATTTTCCATCGGATCAGTGTCAGAAAGTACCAGGACAAACCGGTCGAAAAGGAGAAGATCGAACAGATCCTCCGGGCGGCCATGCAGGCCCCATCCGCGACAAACCAGCAGCCCTGGGAGTTTTATGTAGTGACAGACAGGGAAAAGCTTGAAGCTCTGTCCCGAGTTCATCCTTACGCGGGAATGACGAAGGATGCTCCTGCCGCGATTGTTCCGGCATACCGGAAGGACTGCAGGCTGCCGCCCTTTGCGCAGATCGACATGGCCATCTGTCTCGAAAACCTCTGGCTGGAAACGGATGCCCAGGGACTTGGCGGTGTCTGGCTCGGAATTGCTCCGGCTGAGGGACGGATGAAGCTGGTGGAAAAGATCCTGAATATGCCGGAAAATCTGCGGGCCTTTGCGATCTTTCCCTTTGGCTATCCGGCGGAGGAACGGCCGCAGCAGGACCGCTTTGACACAAGCCGGATTCACTGGGTGGGATAAAAGGGAACGAAAAGGACCGTCCCTATCGTTCCCCGGGAGGGAATCATGAATTATCAATCTCTTGAGAGACTCATTCAAACCTTTAAGGATGACCCTGAGCTTCTTCAGGCGATCCAGGACGCGTTGGATTCGTTCGAAAAATACCATGCTGCCATATATTCCATGGAAACCCGCAAGAAGATTCTGATTCATTCTGCCGACACGCAGAATTACCAGGAAGAAATCACGGCTATGGACAGAAAACGCACCGCGTGCCACAATGCCGTCCTGGCCAATGTCAGTATGCTCAATCGAATGGCTGCGATGGCCGGCCTCCCGCCGGTTTACGAAGGCGTCATCTCAGAAGATCAACCATATCGGCGGCAGGTTGCGGACGCTGTGCTTGAATATGTGCATAAGATCATTCAGGATCGGCCCTGATTCCATAATATTCCATGAGCAGAAATGACTCAATCCCTTCTTTGAGCGACAGGCGGGGAACGAAAAGGACCGTCCCTATCGTTCCCTATCGTTCCCTGGCTTTTATCCAGCCTTTTGGGTGCTTCGAATGAAAGAATACAATCATCCATTGAAAAAAGAGGGGTATTCAAGTCATTTGAGAAAATATCAGGATTATCTTCACTTTTGGATTCAGCATTTATAACGGCCCAGTCCATTATAATATCTGTAATAGACACAGGATCACTGGCAGACATAAATAACTACAGCAAATGATTGCGCATAAGGTATCTATAGTACTCGATCTCAAAATGATACTTTTCAAACCAGGGGAGTTTCCTATCGGAATCACATTGTGTTTGCACACAAGGCAGAAATGTAACATAACCTGGATAAGATTCATCAACATAGTTTGGATCAGGCTGCCCAGCTGCAGTAGGCGGCAAAATCTCATTGTTTGCAACACCAGGTATCGGAAAGGACCAACATGCCCGGGGCTTGGTTTTCCAGGGATGTAACTGCTGATCGGTTGCAATGCGCTGAAGCTTACATTCTCCTGATTCCATTGCAAAAACACAGCGCGTACGAGTAAAATGCTTTGGATACGTGCTATCATAGCCGTCAAAAGGTACTTTTTCAGTTTTCCTCTCGGAACGCATACCAGGCCAGTCTCCATCAACAATGTATGGGGATGGCAGATCAGCAAAGAATTCCGGGTATTCTTTGACAAACTCGCGAATTCTCTTTTCTTCTTCATCATCAATGTAGACTCCGTCATAGCAACATTTAGCCTGACAATTCGTACATTGATATTGGCCAATACATGGCTCCTTTGGCAAATTAGCCTGACATTCAGCTTTGAAATCAAGATTATACGCACTAATGGAATGATAGTATTGCGCTTCCCATTTGTTAATTAGACTTATCGCTTCAGAAGATAATTGACTGGAAAAAGTGCTTGTGAATTCTTCGACGATTTGAGGATAGCCTTTTATCCCCTGACACAAATTGAATAAACGCACTGTTGATTCTTCCTCGAAGGGCAGTATCCCATCGATCATAAGTGACAACTTTGCTTGCAGTATGTGTCCAGGCATACCGATTTTTTCTATTTCATCAAACACTCTAATGATGCTTTCCTTGTCTGTATTATTTTGGTTTTTCATAATGTGGCTGGCGATTATCTGAAAACAGCGTGCCAACGAAACGATGTATTTATATCCATAGTCTTTAGCTTTGTTATAGTACTTTTCCAATGCACTTATGCAACTTCTGTCACCAAACTTTGCAATAGCAAGTTCACGCCAAATTGATCCGTATAAATAATCCCAGTTTTGAATTCCTTTTGCCAATTTAATCCCGTGCTCGTAGTATACCAGTGATTCCATGATCCTGCCTTCTGTTTGTAAAAGATTCGCATAACATATCTGGAGAATATCATCAACGTGAATATAATAACGGTTTTCTAATTGGTCGAAAAGATTAAGAGCAAGTTCATCAGCTTCTTTCAGCTTTCCAATGGCCATGTATCCATCAAATAGATTAACGATTGAAATATACCAGTCATAAAAATGTTTTTGTAAACGATATTCCTCTATTGATTTCTGAGCAGCTTTTATAACGTCTTCATTACGATCCAGATCATGTGCCGATACAGCAACAACATGCCAATATGTTGCTTCATTTCTGCCAATTCTCCAAAAAGTATCTGGATATTTGTCTCTTTGCATAGTTATCAGCTTATAGGATTTATCTGCAAAACCAGCATAGAAATACGCAAAGGCAATCTGGGAAATTAAGTCAAATCTCTCCTGGTCATCCAGAATCGCATCCGTATATTCAGTAGCCTCATTGGCAACAGTCAGCAAATAACTTCCTGTCAGTTTTTTATAATATTCAATAGCATCAGAGTAGAACTCTGCCTTTCTTCCCAAGAGTCTTTCTTCGATTGCAAGATACTTTCCTTCCAATTCAATAAAACCATAATCTCGAGCTGCCTTCATCAGTGCGTTTATAAGTGCTTTTTGTTTTTCAACGGAGAGTTCTTCAACATATTTATATCCCATATGATCTATCGCATATTTGGAAATATAACGTGACAGTGGCTTTTCTTCATTAATCTGGTGAATAATATGCTTAGTAAACATCAGATTGCCTTGTTGTATATCTGCCTGATATTCACCAGCTTCAGCAGAAGTCAACCATTCAGGAAAGGATTTGTGAAAAACCTGCAAATAAACATCATTATCATGCCTAATAGGTAAAATATATGAGCGCAATACTCTAAGCTTTCTTGCAATTTCATCGTTGCCTATTTCAAGAAATGCAGCGAGATCTCCTTGCGTTAACTGTTCATGTGCAGCTAAAATGACCTCAAAAACAGGTCTATACTCAAGAAAGTACGTACTCTTATCCGGAAACAGTCTTTCAAAGTTAGCATAATAAACTCCGCTTAATCCTGGAGGAATTGTTGAAAAATCAACATTTGGATTACAATTATACAGTGCAATCAATTCCTTTGCATATACAAAAGAGCCGTTACTATGATTTATAATCTGTGCAGCAATTACTGAATCATTAACGCCTCGACTTACAAATTCCTCTATATCCTCTTGAATTTGAGTGGGGAAATGATCTATATATAAGCTGTCAAAAGCTTGAGCCTTTTCAAGAATGCCTGCTTCAGGACGACTGGTAATAACGCACCTTATCCATTCCGGAAGTCCGCGAATCAGGCAAAACAGACTATTAATTAGAACGGGCTGTCCGGAAAATGCTTCGTCCAAAGCGTCAAATATCAACAATTGTCTTCTTCTGGATCCGACAATTAGTCTGTTCAAAGGTTCATGAATGCATAATTGTATTATTTCATCTATTGATGTTTTATCTAAATCCAATCTGGATATAACAGGCATCAATTGCTGCTGATAGTCCTCAATACTGCAGGCCATTTGAAATATAACACTGAATATTACTTTTTTTGCGTTGAGTGTTGAAGCGTTATTCCATTCAAAAAAGATCGACGAGATACAATAGTTTGTAAAATTGGCTAAGTAAGAAGAAATAACGCTTTTGCCAGCACCTGGTGTTCCCCAGACCATTAATACATTCTTTGCCTTATCGTTGTTAAGCCACTCATTAATCTTTTCAAAAATCCATTTCCGTCCAACAATTCCGTCTTTTAGAATGAGCCTCATTTTTAAAGCGCTTGTTAATGGATTGAGCTTTTCCTGCAAAACAGTAATATTGCCCGCAATGACAGCAGTATGAGGATCCTCAACAACACTGTATATTTTGTCCATTTTCTGATCAAACCATTTATTGAATACTTCCTCACCTGACGTATTGAGAATCGTATCCCATTCAGACATGTCAATCCATTGTATATTACTTATACTGTTCGGGACCTCAATATTCTTTTCCAGAAGAATAGATTGGATTCTGCAATTCCAATTACCAACGCCAATTGAAATTTCATCCAGGCAAACGCCAGGCACACGAATTGAATGATTTGAAAGAAAAGCCAGAAAGTTACTGCTCTCATCAATGCCGGAGCATATTGCGGCACGCCAATCCTGACCCGCCTTAATCTTGGCACGATCAATCCAGGGCTGGTGTCCTCGCTCCTTAAGCCTTTCATATATCTTTTTTACAAGAGGTTCATTCTTATCATGTCCATAGCTTAAAAACACTTTTCTGGGTTCGATTCTCTTTTCCGGTAAAAAAAACTGTTCACAATCCTCGCATATGTACACACTTTTCTTTTTGCTGTAGTAAACGTTGTCTGAATTGCAGAAAGGGCACTGAAGTTCCATTGCTTTCACCTTGCCAATGCGGCTTTGGCAGGGAACTAAAAACGGAAACCGCTGTTTTTTCCGTTTGTACATTTCTCAAATCAATCAATAACTCTATACTGCAACATTGTGATTATAACGAATAAGCAGCACTTGTCAAGGCACCAAGGAGGGTGACCTCGAAGGAGCACCAAGGGGATATCCGATACTCACTGATTAGCTCTTCACAACTACCCAATAGAAGAAGACTCATTTGTGATAGAGATCTACGAAAAATTGGCCTTACTTTTCAAAATAAATTCCGGTTTGGGGACGGAAGTTACTTTGAAAAATCATAACCGGAAGTAACTCTGATTAGCATGTCTCCACGCACACCGGCAGCAGAATCTTTGCGCATGGAAAAGCATGAAATGTACTTCGCTGATTAAGTGGAAATTGCCCCCGGAGGGCAGATTTATCTGACCCTCCTTGAATTGCTTTTCAGCACACTGATAGCAGCCGGTCAAGAGTAGCCGCAAGCCACTTGCGAAACCCTTGACCGGATGACAGTAGTGTGCTATTTGCCATGCCTTTCCCAAAGAAAATCTCTGTCAACCTTTGTTGGCCACCAGAGATTTCTTGTTCCCGCCTTGTTTTTTATTTCACTGTCCCACTTGACGGGATACAGTTCATACAAGGACGCCCTTTTGTGTTTTCGTGCCATTGGCTCAAATGGCTGTTTTTTTAACATGCAAATACTCACAATATTCTTGCAGAGGCCTGCTTTTTATGATATAGTTATCATGTATAATTATATATAATTGTTCAGAATCATCCTGAAATCATAAAGGAGGATCCCTGTATGAAAAATCCCCGCTTCCCAGCCAGATTCCTGACCCTTTTCCTCACTGTCTGCATGGCAGCCTCCCTCACCTCCCTCCCCGCCCTAGCGGAGGAAGATCCAGTTGGTAATATTTCTGTTACAAATGGCGGAGAGAATGTTAATATCCGAATCAATGACTATAATTATGAAGTCAGCTTTGATGAAGAGGGGCAGGGATCTGCGAACGAGCAGGAAGTCCCTTTGACGAAAGATGATTCCGGTGCGATTACCGTCAATGTCAGCGTCGGTTCATCTGACGAACCCGTGGGCGGCACGGGGGTGGAGGCCTCTGCGACCGGCGGAGGAAGCACCACAACCGTCAACATCGGTACCGGAACCGACGACAGTTTTCAAGGCGAAGAAATATACGCCACCAACACAGGCGTGGATGCATCTGCCTCCAGCGGCGGGCAAACGGAGGTCAATGCCGGCAATGTCAACGCATCCGGGGATGAATCAAGAGGTGTATCCGCATTGGCAGAAGGTGGCAATGCAACCGTCAATGCTGACGCTCTCAGTGTAACAGGCGATTGGTCAGTCGGTGCAGAGGCATCAGCCTCCAGCGGCACGGCAACCGTCAATGCCGGCAGTGTCAGCGCATCCGGGGAAGGATCGACTGGTATCCACGTATCCGTGAGCGAGGGTGGAATGGCAACTGTGACCGTCGGCAGGGATGATGCATCCGGGGAAATCGCCGCCGCAGAAGGGGAAGCCACCGGCGCGGGAGAAACAGCCGCAGGCTCCGGCGTCCAGACAGAAAATGCAGCGACTCCAACCGAAACCACCGGCTCCGATGCTTCCGGCACAGAAGGCAAAGCAGAGACTCCCGCCGTCAAAGCCGAAGGCACCGGCATTGCTGTAGAAAACAACGGCGGCACGGCAACCGTGACCGTTGACGGTGATGTGGATGCTGCGACAGGCATTGACATTACACAGAGCCCTGCTGTAGAAGAGACAGCCGTCGGGGATGTCTCGGAAGGCACTGGTGCCACATCCTGCCAGGCAGAAAACACGAATCAGACAACTGTCACAGTTAACGGCGATGTGAATGCCAGCGATACGGCTATCGTCGTTAATAGTGTTACCAATTCAGAAGATAGAACAGAGATCACGGTCTACGGCAATATAACGACAGAAGATACCGGTATTACCGTCAGTGGCAGTGGAAAAACCAACATCCTGATTGAGGAAACCCTCTCCGCCGGGCAGGCCGTGGTGGTGGATGAACACGTCACGAAAGACAACCTGAGCCTGACCGTCTGGAAGATCGAGATTGACGGCAAAGCGCCGACTGAGAACGATAAGCTTGTGCAGCCCGCAGGTGGAGACAACGGCAATGAAGCCGGCTCATCCGATATTGTCGAAAACACTTATAACACAGGCGCTGTCAATACCTCCGAAAATTCCACCAGCATTGTTGCGGGAACTTCCATTGCTACCGATACGTCTGATGGCGAGTCGAAGACGTTCACGGATGCCTCCATCCAGTACATCATCAAGGTGGAGGCCCCTGATGAAGATAAGGGGACTCTCAAGGCCGCAGATGGCAGCGGAAACGCCCTGAGCCAGAGCCACGGGTACGATGTGGCAAAAGAGGGCGATACCGTCACGCTGAAGGTTGAAGTCAAGAAAGGGTATAAGCTGACCGGCGCATACAACGGCGAAGGAAACAGCAAAGTCGCAATCACCGCGGATGCCAACGGGAATTACTTCATCACCGTTCCCAAAGGCGGCGGCGTCTATCTCTCCGTAACTCTGGAAAAGGACAAGACGGAAGTGGACAAGACGGAAGTGGACAATAACCAGAACAACAACCAGGACAACAACCAGGACAACAACCAGGACAACAACCAGGACAACAACCAGGACAACAACCAGGACAACAACCAGGACAACAACCAGGACAACAACCAGATTCCCACGAAGCCCGAAAAAGCCGAAAGTCCCATCAATGTGTCGGTGGTCAGTAACAGCAGAAGCAGCAACGGCAATAGCAATGGGAACGGAAACGATGTGACCAATAACCACCTTGTTTCTGCAATACAGCTAACAGGCAGCGGCCATGTGGAGGGCGCCGGGGAGTTAGCCGGTACATTCATCGGTAATACGCTCCGCCTCGGCACGCTCGATGGATCCAGGCGGTTGGAGGCTATACAAGTCGAGCTTCCTAAAGGTACTGATGGTGGAATACAATACAGAGCCCATCTGGAGGACAGCGGATGGACGGACTGGGCACAAAACGGTGAAAGAACCGGCACGACAGGCCAATTCAGGCGGTTGGAGGCTGTGCAAATGCGGCTTACTGGGGCGGTCGATAATGATTACTCAGTATGGTACAGAGTCCACTCGCAGAATTACGGCTGGCTGGGCTGGGCACATAATGGTGAGACCGCCGGCACTACAGGCCTGAGCAAAAGAGCTGAAGCCATAGACATTCAGGTTTTGCCAGAGGGCCAAGTCCCTGATGGCTATGATGCATACAAAGGCGCCAGCGTTCAGAACTAGAACCAGGAGCAGAATGGCCAGAACGAGAAAAATAACGAGGACAACAATCAGATTCCCATGAATCCCGAAAAAGCTGTAAGTCCCATCAAAGTGTCGGTGGTCAGTGGCAGCGGGGGCAATGGCAGAAACAGCAACGGCGATTATCAGCCTCCAAAAAACCAAATCCATCAGTGTAGTTGCATTTAATCTGGCAAAGTTGCATTTACTTTGTCAAGTGACCTGAAATTTTTAACCTACGAAAAATTGGCGAAAAGTAAAATAGTCATTTGCGATTTGCCGAATCATACTTGACTTATTTATACCGGAGTGATATAGTGAAGACAGCCATAGTTGGAGGTGCTGTCCATGTTTATCGGCAGAGAGCGGGAACTTGCTTCCCTGTACAAATTATACAATTCCGACAAGTTTGAATTTGTTGTTCTTTATGGACGACGCCGCGTGGGAAAAACTGCGCTGATCAACCATTTCATCGATGGCAAACCCGCCATTTATTTCATGGGCGTCGAGAGCAACGCCAAGCAGAACCTGGAGAACTTCAGCAAAAGCATCATGGAATATGCCAGCGGTTATGATGGGGATATGTCTTTCCTCTCTTTTCAGGCTGCTCTGGAAATGGTATTCAGGCTGTCCGAGAAGGAGCGCCTGATCCTGGCCATCGACGAATACCCCTATGTGGCCCGGGCCTCCAAGAGCCTCGCTTCCACTTTGCAGCTGCTGATTGACAAGTATAAGGATCGTTCCAAACTGATGCTGATCCTATGCGGCTCGTCCATGTCCTATATGGAGGATCATGTGCTGGCTTACAAAGCGCCTTTGTATGGCAGGAGAACAGCACAGATTAAGCTGCTGCCCTTTGATTTTGCGGAAACCTGCGGCTACTTTCAAAACTTCTCCGCTGAGGACAAAGCCCTGGCTTACGGGATCATGGGCGGCACCCCGCAATACCTTCTGCAGATGAGTGACAAGCTCAGTATTGAGGAGAATATCAAAAGCACCTTCCTGGACGCCACTTCCTCGATTTATGAGGAGCCCATGAATCTGCTGAAACAGGAAGTTCGGGAGCCGGCCATCTACACAGCCATCATCACTGCCATTGCCACCGGATCATCCCGCATGTCGGAGATCTCCGGCAAGGTTGGCGAAGACACCAATGTCTGCTCCACTTACCTGAAAAACCTGATTACGCTGAGCATTGTGCAAAAGGAACTGCCTTACGGGGAGAAAGCGTCTAAAAAGGCGATCTATTACATCGACGACAACATGTTCCGCTTCTGGTATCGGTTTGTGCCGGAGAACGCTTCTCTGATCTCCCGCGGTGCGGCGGACCTGGTATATCAACGCATCGAACCGCACTTTTCCGACTACATGGGCAAGGTGTTTGAGGAAATCTGCAAGCAATACCTCTGGAAGCTGCTGCTGAGCGGAAAGTCCCCGGTGAAATTCACTTCCCTGGGCCGCTGGTGGGGCAACGATCCCATCCATAAACGTCAGGCCGAAATTGACATTATGGGCGAGCAGGATAAAGACACCGCTCTCTTTGCCGAGTGTAAGTGGACAAACGAAAAAGTCGATCTCGGCGTGCTGGAAACACTGATAGAGCGCAGCAACCTTTTCGCCTATCAGAAAAAGCATTTCTTCCTTTTCTCCAAGTCTGGGTTTACAAAGGGATGCGTGGAGAAAGCAAAGGAAGCTGATAATGTGTCACTGATCAAGTATTCGGATATTTTGAAGAGAACCTGATGATGGCTCAACCTGTGGGCGAAAAACAAATACTCTCAAAAAAACCGGAGCAGGATATCCTGCTCCGTATATCAAAGCCTGTTCCCGTTTCCGTTGTGGCGGGAGCGGGCTGCTTCATTTCCCGCAAAGGGAACGAAAAGGACCGTCCCTATCGTTCCCGCCAGCCGTCGGCCGCCATGCGGTTCATTTTCACTTCCGGGCTTTTTCAGGATTCTTCGCTCTGCTCATGATCGGGAAAGTCAGCGTTCTGCTCATGCGGACAATATACAGGCTTCACATCGGCGTCAGTCTCCGGCACTGTTATTTCTTCGTCGGTATTATCCGCAGAAGAATCTTTTGCGTGCACCAGTACACAAAGCACGCCTTTTTCCATGACCAGGACTACCTTGCCCTTAGCCTTGTCACCGATCCTGTCATACAGGCGGCCTGCGCTGCAGCTTTCTCCAATGACGGTATAAGGGCTGTTGGCCACATAGCCGACATGGCCGAGGCCTTTCACCGTGACCTTGATGGCCTCCCGGTCAACCTTGTTGTCGGGTTCCTTCTCCAGACGGACTTTCATGCCTTTCTCAAAGAAATCCTGTCCGTAATAATGTTTTGTTCCGGTGATCGTGAAATAGGTTTTCATTTACAACGCCTCCTTTCAGGCAGCTCTGTTATTCCAGAATCCAACCATCAGTTCTCTGGACAGGTCAGACATGGCCCAGGCAAGAATCGCACTGTCACTGGGACCCTGCTTACGCAGTTGAGGCCTGAATTCATGCATCATTCTCCCGCAGGCCCTGTCACCCGCCGTAACGTATTTCTGAACCTGTTCCCGGCAAACCACTCTCCGAACCATTTTCCGGATTCCCCTTGTCCGCTGCACCTTATTCATCTGCTTTTCCTCCGTTCGGACCGATTGTTCAGGGTATCCCTTTCCCTGCATACTCATGCTATCAAAACCTATGCTGCATTTTTTCAGCATCGCAGTTAGATAAGTTACTACTCACAGTTTGGCGGTTTTCATTCTTTTCCCAACTTTTCATAACGAGTAATTTTCTCCTTGCAAGATCGCCTGAACCCGTTGAGAAATAAC
>CACYWL010000028.1 GCA_902778055.1 uncultured Eubacteriales bacterium
TGCCGAGCACCTCGCCGCCCGCGCCCTTCGTCCAGTTCTTGAACTTGTAGCCGTCGCTGGGCGTGGCGGTGAAGGTGTAGGTGGTCGTCTTGTAGCCCACGCTGGCGCTGGTCACGTTGGTCGAGCCGTTCTTCACGCTCACCGTGCCGTTGCCGTCCGTGGCAGCGTCGTAGCCGTAATAGCAAAGGTATTTGTCACCGTCCCCGCACGACAGCCCCGTGACCGTGTACTTCGCACCGTCGGAGAGATGGACGTGGATATAACTGCTGTTACTCCACACAGCATCACTGCCTGCACTTCCTGCCAGCGTACCGTGAAGTAAAATCATGGAATGATTCATGAATGTAAAATTAGGATTGTTCAGCGTCAGGGTGACACCCGGGTCAATGGTCAGCGTGGACCAGTTAAGTACGTGGAAACTCCTGCAGTTCATGTCGTATCTGACAGTGCCTGTGCCATAGCCATAGACTTCAATAGTAGTTCCCATAATGCTTGTATCCGCATACGCCGTCAGGCTCATTCCCGGCACAAGTCCGACAACCATCGCCAGCGTGAGCAAAAAGCTCAGCAGCTTTCCTGTTTTCGATTTCATTCATATTGCCTCCTTGTGATTATGCCTGCACGACAAAAACCGCCGAACCTGACAGGGTATATGTCACTTCGGCTTCTCAATTATTTTTCCGAAATACCAGCCAGTTATGGGAAAAGGGCCAGGGCGTGCCGATAATGTCTACGGCCTTTCCTTCCTCATTTCGATACCAGGAATAATTCCAGCCGCTTCCCATATCGCAGTAGAGCGCGTCCCGGATCCCCAGATTCTCCAGCGCGCTGATAAATTCGCTGTAATGCATCTGGGTTCGGGAATCGATGATGCACGCTTTCCCGTTCAGGACCGCCACCACCCGGTAGCAGCGGAATTCGTCGCTCTGGTGGCCGCCCCGTTCCCCGTCCGCCAGCACAATAAACTGCTGATAGCCGCATCCTCCCCGGTCTGCTGCCTCCCTGATGGCCTCCTCCGCTTCATCAATACTCCAGATCCGCGCGTTTCCGTCCACATACGTAAAAGCTCCCAGCCTGGCCTGAGGCTTTCCCCGTTCCAGCTGTCCGCCGGCGGTGTGCCATCCGACGATATTGCTGTGCCGGAAATCCAGCTGATACTTGTCCTGAAAGGCTGCCGCCACACACATCACGATGCTTTCATCCTCCCGGGACGGCCTCTCGCCCGCCGCAAAGGAAATCTCATCATAATTCGGGCAGTAAATATACAGCTTATCTGTTTCCATCAGCGTCACGCCATGTCCCTTTTCCCCCATTGCCTGCTCCAGTTCCGCCGCGGATGAAATGCTCCGGTATGGTGTCTGGGGATTGTGATACTGGCTCGTCAGGATAAACATGCTCAGTCCCAGCATCAGGAATACGGAAACGGAATTCAGAAAAAGGATCAGCTGGGCTGCCCGCGTAAGCATACGCTTCTTTGCGGTTTCATTCACGTGCATTTGAAAGATCAGACCGCCCAGGGAAAGCACCACGTTCGCTGTCACCGCGTAAAAGGGCCAGTTGTACCCGTCAAAAATACGGATGGTGCAGATATTGAATATGCCCAGCAGCGTGGTAAACAGGTACCATGTCGCCCAATGTCTGTTCCTGGTCATCTGTGTCACACTCCCTCGAATTCCCTCTGATCGATCATCAGTATCAGTTCCGCGCACGCAATCAGAACAAAGATAAACAGCTCATCCAGATGCAGGGTCCAGACATACAGCACATAATCCCTTTCAAAGCTCAGCATCGGCGCGATGACCAGCTGGATGATCACCAGGGCAAGCAGAAAGAGAATGGAAACCTGATTAACGGACACCCGGATCGCTTCCTGCCTTCTGGCGGCATGGATGATATAATGGCTGACGCACACAAAGGACTGGATAAACAGCACCATTCGTTCCCCTGCCAGAAAAATGAATCCCTGCAGTCCCATCCTGATATAGGTCTCAGAGTCCCTGCTGGCCAGATTTCCCAGCGCGTACTGGGACTGAGCGCACAGCATGCAGAACAGCAGTCCGACTGTGGCCGCCTGCATCAGAAACAGCTTGTGCTTTTTCAGCGCGTACTGCAGCGTCACGATCAGCACCAGCCGCATCATCAGATCATACCTGCCCGCCAGATCCAGCCCGCCGGACCGGTTTCCGAAATAATAGATGACCGGCAGAATCAGCAGGCTCAGCACGGCCGCAATCATGGAAGTCCTTTCGTTCAGGAAAAAGCGCTTGTACCACCCGCTCAGGGAAAGCTTTTTTCTGGCCATGGTGTTCCTCTTTCTTCGGCAGCGGATTTCATTCTGCTGTCTTTTTTGGGTTGCTGTCCATCTGTAGATTTTATTCTACCACACAAGGTTTAAAAAGAAAAGGAGGGTCAATGAACTGATGGCAAAGCAGTATGAAACATTGAAAATAAAAAGCTACTGCCATGAAGCATTTGCGTTAAGGAGACGCTGTTTTAGTCGGAATTTCCAGTGGCAATCCAACCAGGTTTTTGTGTATAATAAAAATGTTGTGGAGCCGATTCATTCTCAAATGCGTCCGTATTCTGTTGCACGGAAAGGATAATGCTGGTTTCCAACGATTTCTGAGAGTGACCGAAAGTAGCATTATTTCTTCACCATCAAAATGGAGGGACTATGATCCGAAAAGCAGAGACCGGAGATCTGGATGCTATTGAACGCATTTATCAGGAAATTCACGATGCGGACAGCGGTCCGGAGCCGCACTGCTTCTGATGATTAATCAGAAGCGCAGATCATCATTGTCGATGGAAAAAACGGCCGCCGCGCAATGGAGCGCGGCGGCCGGAATCCCTTTGGAACAGGTCAAATTCCTTCTGTTACAGTTGAATACAGGTACCCTCCGTAATGCCGCATTCGTTAAATGCGTCCACGCGCACAAAGTATTTTCTGCCTTTGATCAGCGCGCCGATCCGCTGTTCTCCCGCTTTGAAGGTCATGTAACTGTGATACAGTTTTTCCGGGCTGTTTCCGAACAGAATGTTATAGCCCAGCGTATTCTCCTGCGCCTCAACGGAAACTGTCATGTCCAGATCGCCGTCCCGTCTGACGGCGAAAACGGGCACGGCAGGCTTTTCTCCCTGTCCCATGCCGAACACGCGAAGTCCGGAAACACAGGGCTGCTGGCCGTAAGGCACCGACATATCGGAAAGCCGCAGGAACCGGACCCGGAAGCCTTCTTCCCGGAGGATCAGATCATGGCTCAGATCGGTCTGCGCATCGGACTTATCCTCAATCACGAACCAGTCTTTCCCGTCGATGCTGCCCGTCAGCTTCCATTGGGTAATCAAATCCCGCTCCTCGATATACCTGGCCTGGCTGCCGCCCACCACCTGGCCCGGACAGGGAATATCGATGATATCATCCGCGAAATTGATCTGAATGGCATGCACGTCAAATTCCCGGCCCAGGTCGATTTGCAGCCATTCGGCCCGGTCTGCGGATGCGGCCCGCCACCAGCTCTGCACGTTTTCCTCCGTGGCTTTTTCAGGTTCATGGCCGCTCACAGAGGAAGAAGCCATGGTCTTCTTGCCCGCGCTCAGCAGCATCCAGGCGGGATCGCGCCAGGGATCGCCCTCCAGGGTCATGGGCCAGTCTCCGTAGCGCTGGTTGCAGAAAAGCTCGCCGTCCGCGTCAAAACCCGCGGGCCAGATGCCCACCCGGCGTTCAAAATCATGATTCATGCTGATCCGCATGGTCGCGGTGTGCCACCAGCTTCCCTGCATGTCCTGCATGGTGCTGCCGTGGCCCGCTCCGGGCAGGAAGCCGCCGGGCTTGTAGGAGTATGGATTGTTTTTCGCCAGCGTGAAGGGACCCATCGGGCTCCCGCTCTCATACACGCCGTCGGAATAGGTGTTGTACTGGGTGCCGGGACAGGCGTACTGCAGATAATACCTGCCGTTCTGCTTATCCATCCAGGCCCCTTCGATATAGGGTCTTCTGGAGAACATGCCCCGAATCAGCGGCTTCACCTGCTCCGGTACCTGATCCTCGGAGATGCCCTGCCGCTTGTGGAACGCTGCGTAAGCCGCGTCAATTTCCGCTTCGGAGGCGGGCAGCCGGCTGTTGTCCTCTCCCACCCGCTCATAGCCGATTTCAAAGGGATGGCCTTCCACCAGGACGCGCTTTTCTCCGATGGGCTGCATGGTTTCCGGGTCAAGCTCCACGCCCCAGATGGGGGTGATATTGGAGCAGCCCCAGTAGAAATACACCCGCCCGTCATCGTCGATAAACAGATTGGGGTCCCAGAAGGGAAAGCTGCCCTCGATCTTTTCGTAGGGACCGTTCAGAATATCCTTTGTGCGGTAACGGTCACAGTTCTCTTCCCTCCTGGAAGCGCAGAAATAGACCCAGTCGCCCATCACCCGCACATCGGGGGCGTAATCGTACAGGGGCAGCTCCCCGGGCAGCCGGTGGTTCTCCCAATGGGCCAGATCATCGGAAACCCAGACTCCCAGCGTCATGGAGGCAAAGATGTAATACCGGCCGTGATAAAGGATCATGGAAGGATCGGCGGCTTCCCGGCAGATCTTCATCTTTCCGTGCAGCCGGGGATCCATGTTGAATTGATAACGGTAGTTGATATTGACAGGATTACAGAGATACTTCATAGCTGTACACACCTGCTTTCACCTGATATTGTCTGCCGTCCGGCAAAATGATTTCGGCCGGAACGGGAACTGCGATGTTCATCAGAACCTGACCGTTTTCGCAGCGCCATTCGCTGCGGATTTCGCCCACGGGGGACAGCCATTTTGCCTCCGCGAATTCCAGGGAGGGATGCGGACAGGGGCGGACCGTCAGCCGGCCCGCTTCCAGCCGGATGCCGCACACTCCGCCGAACAGCCATCCGCAGACGGCTCCGTAGGAATAGTGGTTCAGGGAATCGTGCACGGTGCCGTCAGGCCGTACGCCGTCCCAGGTTTCCCAGATGGTCGTCGCGCCCTGCTTCACTTCATACAGCCATCCGGGGCATTCTTCCTGCAAAAGAAGCCTGTAGGCGGTCTCAGCGTGGCCGTTTTCCGCCAGCACCCTGCACAGATCGGGGGTGGAGAGGAAGCCGGTATTCAGATGACAGCCATTGCGGAGGACCAGCTCATTCAGAGCATCCGCCGCCTGCCGGTTTTCCTCTCCGTCCAGCAGTCCGAAGGCGATGGGACGCACATAGGCGCATTGACGCCCGGATTCAATCCTTCCGTCCCTGGTGCAGGTGAAGCGGTAGGCCTTTTTCGCGTTTTCCGCAATCTGAGCGAAGCGCCCAGCGTCCTCTGTTTTTCCCAGAATTTCGGCAATCCGCGCCAGTAAGGAAGCGGAACGATAATAATAGGCGGTAGCCACCTCCGGCGCGCCCTCCATGGCGTTTTTTCGCATCGCGAGCATATTGTTTACATCCGGCTCGCACCATTCGCCAAAGTGGAAGCCCTGGTCGGCCAGATATTCCTTCCAGGGATTGCTTTCGTTCTGAGGTCTTGTGCTCTCCCTGGCCCTGTTTTCGCAGAAGGCCAGCCAGCGGCACATCATATCGTAGTTTTCTTCCAGGATTTCCCTGTCCCCGTAGGCTTCATACAGCGCCCAGGGCACCAGAATGCAGGCGTCTCCCCAGCCGGCGCTGCCCTGCAGCATCATGGCGATCTGATCCCGCTTGTCGTTGACGGGCGCGATGTTGGCAATCAGGCCGTTTTCCGCCTGAGCCAGCCGGCATTCGCCCAGCCACTTTCTCAGCACGGGATAGCAGTCCATGAGATAGACCGCGGTGGGAGCGAATACACCCGCGTCGCCCGTCCAGCCCGCGCGCTCTCTGGTCGGGCAGTCGGTGGGAATATCGCAGAAATTGGAGCGCATGCTCCACAGGCTGTTCTGAAACAGGCGGTTGACGTCCGCGTTTCCGCAGGTGAAGAACCCCGTCTGAGGCATCCGGGAATACACGGCGACGGCGGTGAACCGGGCGTCCGTCAGATCCATATCCGTTTCCACCCTGGCGTAACGGAAACCGTGAATGGTAAAGCTGGGCTTGTATACGTTCAGGCCGTCCCTGCAGATATATTCGATTTTCTGGGGAATGCCGCCGTTCTGGTTGCGGTCCCCCGGCTCAAAGTTGCTCTGGGTAAAGTTTCCGTTCTCATCCAGGGTTTCCCCATGCCACAGCGTAATCTTCCGGCCCGCTTCGGCCGTCACGCGCAGCTCCGTATAGCCCGCCAGGTTCTGGCCGAAATCAACGACTGTTTCGCCGTTCGGCGTTTGGATGATCCTGCCGGGAAAGCGTTCCTGCTCCAGAATGGGTACGCTCTCCGTGGGAGCGAGATTTTCAAAGCCGAAGTCCCGCACCCTCACGCCGTGCCAGTCGGTGATTCTTTCCATCCGGGCGTCATAGGTTTCGCCGATTTCCAGATCGTTCTCCCGGATCGGGCCGGATTGACTGGCCTCCCAGGTTTCATCGCTGCACAGAAGGACGGATCCGTTCAATTCCATCTGGCAGAGCAGGGCCAGGTCGCTGCCGTAATAATTCCGCAGGCCGTCAATGCCCACGCCTCCCCGATACCAGCCGTCGCCCAGAATGACGGTCAGCTCATTTTCGCCGGCCTTCAGCAGTCCGGTCACATCATAGCACTGCACAGTCAGGCGCTGCCTGTAATCCCCGGTGCCGGGAGCCAGCACATAATCCCCCACCCGCTCCCCGTTCAGGAAAGCGGCGTACAGGCCGTGGCAGGTGATATGCAGGCAGGCCCGGTCCGGCTCTGCGATCGAAAACCGTTTGCGCAGATAGGACGCGGGCTGACGGGTTTCGGCATCATGGGGCAGTTCCGGGTCAATCCATTTTGCCTGCCACGCGGGCAGGGCAGCGTTCCGGATCATCCTGTCAGCACCTCTCTTTCAGCCATTTTGCGCTGAGCTCCAGGCTCCTGATGGGGTCCTTATCGATCCAGTTTTTATGGCTTTCCAGCACAACCGCTTCGATGCCGTTCTCCTCGGCAAGGGCGCGCAGGCCCTCCAGGTCCATGTTGCCCGTGCCCAGCTCGACGCTGTCCTGTTTGAGAATGGGCGTCATGGCGGGGCCTTTTTGACGGCTCCCCCGGTCTGTGATATGCCACAGCTTCATGCGGCTTCCCAGGCGGCGCATCCAGTCCTTCGCGTCCGCGCCGCCGTCCGTGAACCAGAAGCTGTCGAACTCAAAACTGACAGCGGCAGGATCGGTTTCGGAGAGCAGCAGGTCATAAGCCCGGATCCCGGGCTTCACCTGCAGCAGCTCCACGTTGTGATTGTGATACAGCAGGGAAACGCCCATCTGTTTCAGCCCTTCTCCCGCCCTGTTGAGCCGGGCCGCCAGCTCCCGCACGGCCTTTTCATCGCCGTAGTCAAACCGGTACATGCCCGTGATGACCAGCTTGTCCGTGCCGAATTCCCGGGCTTCCTCCGCCGCGGCCTCCGCTTCTCTCTCCAGGCTGCCCAGGTCGGTGTGCAGGCTGATCACGGACAGGTCCGCTTCCTTCAGGAGCTCTTTCCAGTTCAGGTTACCGCCCCTGCCGGTGGGCATCCCCGCGGCCCGGGTCATGAGCCGCACCATCATGGAGGATGGATGAATCATGAAGCGATTGAGTTCAAGGCCGTCGTATCCGGCGGCCCTGATGCGCTTCAGGGTGCTGCGGGCCGCGGCTTCGTTTCCCGTCACCGTGCCCAGCATGATTTGCTGTACTGCTTTTCTCATTTCCTGATCCCCTGCAAAATGCGGTTCAGCTGTTTGATGCTCTCCTCATCCGCGCCGGATTGCTTGAGCAGGCTCATCATGGTCATGCGGCCCATCATGCGCTGGAGCGCGGGATTGTCCTTCACCGCCGCGGCCACATCGCCCCTTTCGGAGGCGCCCCTGGCCATCATCTGGTTCACAATCGCTCCGGCCTGGGGATGGCTGCGGATCTCGCCCAGGGTGTCCATGATGGAGAAACAGGCGGGATCAATGTCATCGCTGTCAAACCAGTTGGTGACGGATGCGGCGGCTTTATTGAAAATGTAGCTTTCATCCGGTTCGGAAACCCGGCGGATGCACAGGCTGTCGTGGGCGTCGCCCGCGAAGGCCTCCACCAGATGCTCGCCCATCAGCGGAATGCGGAAGCGGAACACGGTCCTTCCGTCCTGCTCGCCGACGAAAGCGCCGTCCACGTAAAGCTTCACATGCGGCTGATTGGAATATACCTTGATTTCGGTTTCATTCTCGCAGCGGTTGATATACCGCTTGCCGCACAGATGCACGAAGGGCTCCTTTCTGTTCCAGGCAGCCTTATAGAGATAGAAGGCGTCCTTGCGCAGCATCCGGTCAAAGGTGACCAGGCCCTTCTGGTTTTCTCCGTGCTTGCCGCCCTCGTCGCGCCCGTCGGCCGCGAAGTCGAACAGGTTCCACACATGGGTAGCCCAGAGATAAGGCCTCTGCTCGATCATTCGGAGCATATGCTCATGGTAAAGCGCCTGATATTCTTCGGTATAGTCGCCCTTTTCGGGATGGGAGGAATGGAAAGCGGGGTTGGCGTCGGCTCCGTATTCGGAAAAACCGATGACCCGGTCCGGGTACCTGGCGTGATACTCGTCAAAGAATTCGTCCGTTTGCTCCAGTTCGCCCAGATACCATCCGAAATACAGATTATAGCTGTTGATATCGGGGATCTCCAGGATGGGACTGTCGGTTTCCAGCATGAACACGTCCGCCATGGTGGTCAGCCGCGTCTGATCCATCCGGTGGCAGAGATCGTTCAGCAGCCGATGATTTTCCAGCAGATCCTCATTGACCGCGCTGGCCGCGGTGATCTCGTTGCTCAGGCCCCACACGGCAATGCAGGGATGGTTATAGCACTGGGTGATCAGCTCCCGCATCTGGCTGAGGGTGTTTTCCCGCCCGCCTTGCATGTGCATGGTGATATACGGGATCTCCGCCCATACCACGATGCCGTTTTCATCGCACAGATCGTAGAATTCCCGGGCGTGCTGATAATGAGCCAGGCGAAGGGTGTTGGCCCCGATTTCCCGGATGATGGCCATGTCGGCCGCATGATCTTCCTTCGACAGCGCATTGCCTTTCCCCTTCAGATCCTGATGGCGGCTGACACCGCGCAGGGGATAGCTCCGCCCGTTCAGGAAAAAGCCCTTTTCAGGATCGATCCGGAATTCCCGGCAGCCAAAGCGGGCGCTGATCTCATCTCCGCTCTCCAGCTTCGCCGCCGCGGTGTACAGATAGGGATCCTCCGTGCCGTCCCACAGATGAACGTTTTCGATTACGAATTTCGCCTGAGCATGTCCGTTTTCGGAGGGTACGGTTTTGCTTTCGCCGTTCACGGTCACGGTGACGGCCGGCGCGTTCTGCCAGGTTTCCACGGTGACGGACGCGCTGTGCTTTTCCAGATCCACAAGGGGCGTCACCTTGATGCCCGGCGTGCCGTCCCGGAGCAGCTCAAAATGCTCTTTGGGCACGGAAATCAGTCTGACTTCCCGGTACAGGCCTCCGTAAAAGGTGAAGTCCGCCTTCTGCGGATACACGTGATCGCTGTCCTCATTGCAGACGGAGATCTCGAGCAGGTTCGTGTCCCGCAGTTTCCCGGTCAGCTCCGCCCGGAAGGCGGAGTAACCGCCCTCATGCCGGCAGAGCTTCTCCCCGTTCAGGAAAACTTCGCAGGTGTGGGCCGCGCCGTTCAGCTCCAGGAACACCTCGTCTCCGGCGGCTTCCTTCCCGGAAAGCTCCCGTGCATACCAGCAGGTGCCCCGATAATAATCGTTGCCGCCGTCCTGACCGTCGATCGCGTTCCAGGTGTGGGGCAGGGAGACGGGCTCCAGGGCGGCGTCCCGGCTTCTGCCGAAGCGCCAGCCTTCCTTCAGTACTGTGATTTTACGCATTTGCAGGGTCTCCTTTGTGCAGCTCGGTTTCAAACAGTTCGTTCTGCGCCGAAGCTTTCTTCTCCTCGATCCGCTGCTGTACGTTGACCATTTCATTCTTGTCCAGTTTGCAGAATCGCATGGCGATCAGGGTAACGATCCAGCCCAGGATGGCCAGGCCGTAGCGCAGGAACATGGTCATCCAGAACACGCCGGAGGTGGCGGGATCCCCGGGCTGAGGCATGGTGGCGGTGTAACCGATCAGGGCTACGCAGCCGGTGGCGATGGCTGCGGAGAAGGAGGAAACGATCTTATCCACCAAGCTGTAGGTACCGGTGACGACCGCCGGGATATACTTGCCGCTGCGGTCCAGCTCATAGTCGATGATATCCGCCATAAAGCCGGTGTTCGCCGTGGTCACGCACATGGCGAAACCGTTGGTTATGAAGGTGAGGGCTACAAAGAGGATCATGGTCACGCCCATGTTGGCAATGGTTTCTGTGCCCACCGTATGGCGGGTGATGATGAAGAAAGCGATGAGAACCAGATTGGCCAGGATGCAGTTCCGGGTCCAGGTGACAATGCTCTCCTTATGACCATGCTTGCCGGCGTAGCGCGCACCGTAGGCGGCAAAAAGAATGGAGGGCAGCATACCGATCATGCTCAGGGTGGTGGCCAGACCCATGTTGCCGATCAGGATGCCGTTGAGCATGGTGCTGACAATGGACGCGGAGGACGCCTGCTGGGCGATCTTATCGGACGCGGCGGAAGCGATATAGCTCTGAAGGGGCTTGTTATGCTTCAGCACATCCAGCATATCCCGCACCTTCAGGCGTTCGTTCTTGATGCCCTTAAAGTTTTCGGGTTTATCATACTGAGATACACCGATGCACGTCAGTACCACACCGACAAAGGAAATGCCAACGCACATCCAGGTGACCACATTCAGGAATTCCTGATTGAAGCTGCCGCCCATGGCAGGCATCAGCTTGGTGTACACGATGATGTTCAGCGCCATGGGGGTCAGATAGTTCAGCACCGTCTGCCACACGCCCACGGTGGGACGCTGTTTGGGATCGTTGGTGATCAGGGCCGGCAGCGTCTGGGCGGTCATGTTGATGATGGTATAGCCGATCACGTACACCATGTAGAACAGGAGAAATACCGGCACGCCGTGTCCCTTGCTGGAGAAGAAGTTGAACATGCACAGCAGGCCGATGGTCTGGATCACCCAGCCCAGCAGCATCAGGGGACGAACCTTTCCCCAGCGGGTATTGACCCGGTCATACAGGAAGGCCAGCAGAGGGTCGGTAATGGCATCGAAAATACGGGTGAAGGTCAGCAGTCCGCCCACCACCAGGGTGGCGATGCCGTAGCCGATGCTGGCGGAATAACTGGCCAGACCGATCAGGAAATAGACGGCCATGCCGTTGAAAGCATTGAAGGCAATGAGGATGATCTGCCAAAGCTTCGCCTTGCGGTACTTCACTTCATGGCCCTGAGCGGGGATCGTGTTCGCGTTTGTCATGGTATACGCTTCCTTTCATGTCGTTCAGCTTATACGGGAGACGTTTCCCGTACCTTCTGGTAACATTGTATGTAAAAAAAGACAAACCCGTAAAGTCAAAAAACGCAGGCGAATGTCAATAATTCAGGTTATTTTGAAAAAAACAGATTGCTCTCTCCCCTGTTTCGCGTTATGATGAAGAAAAGAGTCTGGAGCGGATGATTATGAGCACGGCGATCACCGAGGCGGAGCAGAATCTGGTGCTGCTCAAATCCTTGATTCCAAGCGGAGAGAGTTTCCATATCTGGTGCTATACCAATGAAGGGCAGCTGTTGGGCTGCTCCTGCGGCGGAGTGATTCGGGAAACGCTGCATCACGCTTTTCAGGCCCTGGGGGCTTACGATAAAATGCTGAAATATGCCGCTGCTCCCGATCATGACGAGCCCCGCATCCTGGGCTCCTCCATTGGGATCCAGTGGGCCGTCACGCTGGAAAAGGAGCGCAGGGACAGCGTGGTCTTCGTTCTGGGGCCGGTGGCGAATATGCCGCTTGATGGCAAAAGCATCCGTTCCGCGCTGATCGTCAGTCATCCCTCTGGGAATGATATCAGCTGGATCGAATCGCTGTGCGCCTTCGTTCCTGCGCTGCCGGTCTTGTCCTATGCGGTCTTTGGGCGGTATGTCATGCTGGTGCATAACGTTCTGACCGGGGATCAGCTGGGAATGGAATCCCTGAACCGGGGTGCGAAAATTCAGGAAAAGGAACCGTCCTTCGAGGTCCATCAGCGCAGCCGTATCGATGTGTATCAGTCGGAACAGGCGCTGCTGGATGTGGTCCGAAGAGGCGATATCAATTACTACCATGTGCTGAATCGCAGCAGCAGCCTGAGCCCCGGCGTGCCGGTGTCGGGCCGGGACCCCCTGCGCCAGATGAAAACCAGCATCGTGGTATTCACGACGCTGGTGACCCGCGCCGCCATGGAGGGCGGCCTGTCCCCGGAGATAGCTTACCCTCTGGGGGATTCCTACATTCAGACGGCGGAGGATTGCCGGGATTCCGGCGAACTGAATTCCCTGGCCCACGCCATGTATCATGATTTTATCTACCGGGTGCATCAGCTGCGGGCAAATCCGCATTGCTCTCATGCCATCCAGAAATGCTGCGATTACATCGAATTGTCACTGGATCGGAAAATACATGCCAGGGATCTGGCGGCCCTGGTCGGCTACACCGAATACTATCTGACTGAAAAGTTTAAAAATGAATGACCTGAGCGTCAGTGAGATTGCAGAGCGGCTGGCCTTCAATTCGGCGAACTACCTGATTCGTGTTTTCAAAGAATTGGAAGGCTGCACCCCCGCAGCCTACAGGGAGCGCAGAGCGCAGCAATAAGTTTCTTAGTTTCGGTTTTTCCTGTGCAAAAAGAACGTTGAAAAGTTGGCAAAGAATTTAATCAAGTTATCAACGGGGCCGGGGTGCTTCCTCATCTCATTTTCAGCGAGGCCATGTTCCCTGACACAGGATACTCCTGTCATCTGATTTCCCTGGTCTCGTCAATTATCTCCGCCTCGGTGTTTTCTTCCACAAAGGCGGATATCTCATTCATCAGGCTGTCCGCTGCAGCGTTATTCGGTACGATGGCCGCCGCGCCGATCACAATGATCTGGTGCGTATCCTGCTCGTCAATTTCCGCGACAGACAAATGGAATTTGTTCTGCAGCTTTGACAGAATGCTCCTGACGACCATTCTCTTCTCTTTCAGGCTGTGTACCCAGGGGGCGTGAAGCCTGAATACTACTGTTGCTATCATCATATCACTCATGACAAGCCCCCTATCTCAAGCAAGATGAACCGCAATCGCCTCAAACGGCGCTTTCAGCCGAACCTCCAGCCTTCCGCCCTGCAGCTCAATTTCATTGTTTTCCGAGCACATAACTCGCATAATCCGATTCGCACTCACCGGCAGGGATATCCTCGCCGGCAGTTCTCCTCCGAAAGTATGAATAACCGCCAACGTCTCTCCGCCGTCCTTCCGGACCACTGCCTGCCAGCCTTCCGGATGCCGCCAGCTTTCCGAAACTTCTCCGTAAAACGCGCTGACGCCGTCCCGGATGATATGTCGGATCTGCCGGTAGAAATTTGTTCCCTCATTCACCTTGTTCCACTGCTCTTCCGAGAGATGGATCACGTCGCCGGAAAGGCACATCACACCCAGGAAGGTGCTGATCAGGCTGTAGTTGATCCGCCGGATACTGTCCGCCGCCTGCAGCACCGCCCAGATCTGACTCTGCGCGGGCAGAATAACCCGATGCAGCGCCGCCGCAATGATCGGGATTTCGCTGCACTCATGGGCATCCGAGAAGGAAGCCATATCCGTCACAGCCATCAGCGAGGGTTCCAGCCGGTGCCCTCCGGAAGCGCAGTTTTCAATGGTAATTCCCGGAACCGCCTCCCGCAGCCGGCGGAAGAAACGCAGCGTCCCCTGCATGTTCCGGCGCAGGCCTTCGCCGATGCTGTCCGGGTCATCGCATCCCATCCCGATGCAGCAGTTGTAGTCAATCTTTGTATATTCAAATCCACAGCGTTTCAGGAGTCCGGCCACCCGTTCCTCCAGATAGGCCTGCACTTCCTCCTTCCGCATATCCAGAAAGCGGCGATTGTCAGTATCGATCACCGCGCCGTCCCGGGTCAGCAGCATCTCCTCCCGCCGGTAAATATCCGCCTTCGGCGCGCAGGTCTCCGGCTCGAACCAGAGTCCCGGCTTCATCCCGTGTGCCCGGATCATATCCGCCGTGGCCTTCAGGCCCTCCGGGAACATCTCCGTTTCCTCCGGGATCCAGTCGCCGCCGCAGTCACTCCAGCCGATCCCGGGCTTCCGGTACCATCCGGCATCGATCACCAGGAACTCCATGCCTTTCCCGTCCAGGCATTCGGCAATCTGCTTCAGGTTTTCGTGCGTCGGGTTGCCCCAGGTTGTGCAGTACTCGTTGAACATAACCGGCAGCTCCGCCTCCGGCCTCGGCATGTTCTGCCGCTGAACGGTCAACAGCCGCTGGCTGACCTCGTCCACTCCCCCGGTTCCGACCGTCAGATAAGCCTCCGGTGTCTCAAAGCTTTCCCCGGGCCGGATCGTCTTTGCCCAGTGGCCAAAGTCCTCATCCGCCAGGCCGGCCATCAGGTTGAGGCAGTCATCCTTCCTCCGCAGCTCGATCTGCCAGGAGGAAGGGCATGCGAGCTGCACCGCCCAGGTAACCCCGGCTTCCGTATCCTCCACCGCGGCGAACGGGAACCATCCCCGCACAGGCATGGAGCCCAGCTGGCCAAACTTGGTTACCCGCAGGGCATGCCCCGTCCAGCTCCGCTCCATCATCGCCGATTCGATGCTTTCCGTTTTCAGCCGTCCTTCTGCGCTCCACGCGCTGCCGATCCGGTGCAGCTTCAGCTTCCCTGCCGCGTCTCCCGCTGAAAAGGGCGTGATTCCGCTCAGGTTCAGACTGGAAATAAGATTCAATGTAACCGGTTCGCTTCCCCTGTTTTCAAAGGTGCAGGAGACTCTCACCGCCTGCAGACCTTCCGCCCAGACCGCCCGGTGAATCACTGTTCTTCCATTCCTGTCCGCAACCGTTGTGATCACCGTGTTTCCTTCCCGCCTTTGGGACACAAATTTCAGCGCCTCGGTCGCCGAGGTGCAGGCAAGCGTATGTCCGTTGCCGTAGCCATTGGCAAAATGATCGCCCCGCGCATGGATCTGCACCAGCGGTTCGGGATGATACTCCTTCGTCCCGGCCTGCTCCTTCCTGGCAGCCGGAAGGATGGACATACTCACGCAGTCCGCCTCATCCAGATCATAGAGCAGCAGCATATCCCCGAGGATGAATTCACTGTAGTGTTTCACCTTGCATGTCCTCCTTGCCTGTCCTTTGTGTGAGACGAATAAACCGGGAACCCGTCCCCTGTTTTCCGGTCACTCATAGGTCCACCCGTGTTCTCCGTGGTAGATCATCAGCCTGGTCATTCCGCCGTCCGCGCAGATGTTTTCCCCGGTGATGAAGCCCGCCTTTTCCGAGCAAAGGAACATCACCAACTCCGCAATGTCCTCCGGCCTGCCGGAAACATCTTCCCGTCCAGGAGTGGCAGTTGCAAGCCCGAATTCTGCGCCGATTTTCATCTGGAGCCGCTCTCCGCTGTTCGGTCACTTCCGGCTTCCCCGTTGATCTTCTGCAGGCGCTTCATCATATCATCGACTGACTCCTCCCATCCGGCATAGGATCGCTGTTCGTAATCCTGGACAGGAAGCCTGGGCCGTTTTTTCCCTCCGGAGGACTTTCCGTATTCTTCCTCCCTTTTCTCCCAGCAGCGGAAGGCCGCCTTCCAGTCCACGATCTGATTCCCGCGCTGGGTCTGCCATCCAAGGGAAACGTTGTAATCATAAAACAGATCCGGAGAAACCCTGCTTTCGCGTTCCCGGGCATACTCTCGAACCTCCTCAAGCGTAGGAAGCGAAACCCTGTCCTCGGTTTTCTTCCCGGTTTTAGGAAGGGGGATCATCCGACACGGTTCCGCGTTGGCCGGCAGAGGGTTGTTCTGCGTCCCTTCCGTCTTCTTTGGAAGGGGGATCACCTTGCCCAACTCCGTCTCAGCCTGTGACGGATTGTTCTGCGTCTCTTCCGCCTTTTCGGACGAAGGGCGTTCCTTCACCGGCTCCATGATAACAATGCCGGGCACGCTTTCTGCCTGATCCTTTCGGACATAGCTCCCGTCCTCCAGGAGGATCAGCTGCTGAAACTCCTGCCGGCAGTCCGTCGGAGTATACCGGTCCTTCCGGATGCTGTTGTGCTGTCTCCAGTGCCGAAGGACACAGGCTCCGGATTCAAAGGCGAGCAGAAAGCCCCGGGACACCAGCTCCTCCAGGCTGTCCGCGCCGACCCCGATCATGCGGCAGATGGCTCTGGCGCGGGTCAGACGCTGCTCAGCAGTCGCGCGTTGAACATCCGTCTTTCCGCCATGAAAAACCCCTCCCGGTTCATCCGGAGAGTGCGCCGAAGCGGCTTCGATTCGCTCTCCGGGTTTCTGAAATGATTATAGCTCGCGGCAGGGGAGAAAAAAAGACGACATGTCCGGACATGTCCGGACATGGCCGGACAACTTTTGGTTTTTTTTTGCAAAATAACCCCGAAAACGGACAGATGAAGAAGTGACACCGTTTCATTCGCGTGCGCGCGCACACTCTCTCTTCTATACTGTACTGAACTAACCTATACTAACCTCTCCTATACTGGGTTGCCAGTTGTTTGCCACTGGGTTGCCATTTGGTTGCCAGATGGTTGCCGGAATTGTTTTTGCCGTTTCGGAGCCCCTTCATCCTGCTCCCGGCTCAATTCTGAATATCAGCACGGCATGTGCTTGAGGGGAAGCCCCTGGCGGGCAGCCATCTGACTGAAAGAGGCGCAACATACAGGGAGTTTAACCGGATTCAGTGAGGCTTGACAGGATAAAAAATGAATCGGAACAGTAAAAGAATCTGAAAACAGTAAAGAACAGTAAAAGAATCTGAAAACAGTAAAGAACAGTAAAACTGTGCCTTCGGTCATTTTGCCTGCGGAGCCTGACCTTCCCGATAAATATTGACAACGGGGGAATCCTTGAGGACGGCCCACCAAAGGGGCACAGACATGGAAGACAAGGTGACGGTTCTTCTGTCTTGACCAGGCTCTGCGGCGAAAAAGCAGCGGCCCGGCAAAGCTGAAGATTGCCGTTGACCCTTTTTGCCGCCGGAGGGTTCTTCTCAAAAAGCTCAGTTCTCGTTCAGCGGCGGCAGTTCGTGAATGTCATAGGTATCGTAGTAGATCTCAAAAGCCGTTTTCGTATCTCCTGACAGCTCAATCAGCGCCCCGGCCTGGAACATGGCGGACAGACTGCCGCTGGGGGCTTTCCAGGAGGCGTTGCTCACAATTTCCATTTCGCTTTCCCGGAGGATGGCTTCCGCGCCGAACAGCAGGATGCCCGTGGCAATATGATAATCGCTGGAGATGATGGCAATCTGCTTCACCTGAGGATGCTGCTCAGACAGCAGATCAAAGGTATAGATCGCGTTCTGCGCCGTGGTCAGGGAATGATCCTCGATGACCAGGCGCGCGGGATCCACCCCCTGCGCTTCCAGCCACTCCGCCATGCGGCCCGCCTCCGTGGCCGTTGGGTCATTCGCCGCGGTTCCGCCGCCCGTGCAGACGAGGATGGCATTCGGGTACTTCTGAGAGGCCTCCAGCAGAACCTTCAGCCGCTCAATCAGCTCCTCCCTCATCGTTCCGTCCGGGTTCAGCTGAAACCCAAGCGCAACGAGGCACAGCGTGTCGTCCTCGGGCAGGCCGTCCGGGAGCTGCTCACGGACGGTCACAGGCGTCTCCCAGAGATCCATGATGCGTGTCCATTTCTCGCCGAGCGCCGGGTCCAGCTCGGCCAGACTCTCCAGCGCTTTCTCATCTCTCGTCCCCGTGGACGCATAGGATACCACAACGCGCTCAATCCGGGACTGCGTCTCCTCGGCACCGGCAGGAACCGCCATTCCCACGGCCAGGCACAGCAGCAGAACCAATCCGATCAGTCTCAGCTCCATTTTTCCGCACACTTCCTCTGTCTCAATTACGCTGATGCTGACGTCAGCGTTTGCACTCGTTCAGGGAAATAATACCACATCGTTCCGCAAAAACAAACAAATCGTTTGTATTTTCGCAGCACAGCAAGACACGGTGCAAGACACGGTGACGATTCTTCTGTCCTGCTCCCCTGCCTGCGCGCCCGCCGGAAGCGCTGCGAAAAGGCCGCCGTCGCTCCATTTTGGTACTGGTTTTTTTACCGCAAATATGATACCTTAAGTTGAACGATGATCGCAGCCTTTGACCCTTCAACTGAGGAAGACCGTATACTCCGCACCGCCACCTGATTCATTCTGTGGGAGGCCAATCGGCATGATTGGAAGAAACTTTGAGCTGAATGAGGACACGCTGTCCTTTATTGAAGAAATCGGTGATCACATGCCCGGCGGATTCTTTATCTACAGAGCGACCGGACAGGAAGAACTGATTTATGCGAACAAAGCCGTTTATGCGATCTACGGGTGCAGCGGCCCGGAGGAGTTCAAAAGCCTGACGGGCTATACCTTCCGCGGGATGGTGCATCCGGAAGACTATGAACGGATCGCCTCCTCCGTCCTCCGTCAGGTCACCGCCAGCGACGAGCGGATGGATCACGCCGAATACCGCATCGTCCGGCAGGACGGCTCGGTCCGCTGGGTGGATGATTACGGGCATTACGCGGAAACCAAAACCTACGGCGGCGTCTACGTCGTCTTTATTTCCGACATCACGGAAAAGAAGCTTCAGCAGGAAAGCGATACTGCCACGAGGGACGCGGTGATTTCAACCCTGACGACAACGTATAACACCGTGTACCTCATCAATGATGTGGTCACGGAGGAGATGTCTCTTTATCATTCCGATCTGGATCAGACGCACGATGAGGCCATCCGCAATGCCCTGAGCCATCCCCGGTATACGGAGACCAAAACCGAATACGTGAACACCATGGTCGCGGAGGAAGACCGTGAACGGATGCAGGAGCAGATGAGCCTGCCGTATATTCTGGAACAGTTCAAAACCCGCGACCGTTTTTCCCTGAATTTCATCCGTGCGCTGAAGTCCGGCCCGCGGCATTATCGGATCGACTTTGGCAAGATCCATATGCCCGGGGGCCGGATCGGCGTCATGATGGGCTTCCGGGATGTGGATGACGAGGTTCGCCAGGGGCGCGCCTATCAGAAGGCGCTCGAAGACGCCCGGAAGGCCGAGGCCGAAAACCGCAGGCTGAATGAGGAGGTTCAGTCCGCGGCCAGGCTGGCCGAGCTGATGGGCTCCGTCTCCTCGCTGCTGACCAACATGCCCGCCATGAGCTTCTCCAAGGAGGTCTCCACGGGCCGGTACCTGGCCTGCAATCAGGCCTTTGCGGAATATGCCGGCAAGAAAGGACCCGAGGAGGTCATCGGCCTGACAGACCATGAGATTTTCGATCAGGACACGGCGGATCATTTTGTGGAGGATGACCGCAAGGCCGTTGCCATGGACAAGGCCTATATCTTTTTTGAGGATGTGCCGGATGCGGCGGGAACCACCTTCCACAACCTGCAGACGACCAAGATCACCTTCCGGGAGCCCTCGGGGCGGCTCTGTCTGCTGGGAATGTGCGTGGATGTGACCGAGATGACCCGGATCAAGACCGCCGAGGCGGAGGCGCGCACAAAGCAGCAGGAGCTGGAAGAAAAGCTGGCCCTGCATGAGCAGCTGCTGGCGCAGGAAGACCGGCAGAAGGAACTGGACAGCATGATCACGGCGATGGCGTCCGACTATCGGAGCGTCTATCATGTCGACGTGGACGAGGATGACGCGGTCTGCTACCGGGCAGATCCCAACGATCCGGATCATATGCAGGAGGGTGTGCATTTCCCCTACTACGCGCGTTTTGCCGATTACGGCCGGCTGTATGTGGATCCGGAATACAGAGACGGCTTCCTTCACTTCATCGATCCGGAGAATATCCGGCAGACGCTGAAAACGAAATCCATCATGGCCTACCGTTACCTGGCCAGGAGAAACGGGACGGAGTACTACGAAATGCTCCGCATGGCCGGCGTGCGCCATCCGGGAGAGCGGGACGACAACCTCGTGCACAAGGTCGGCGTGGGCTTCACAGTCATTGACGCGGAAATGCGCGAATCCATGGCAAAGAATCACGCGCTGGCGGAAGCACTGGCTGCGGCGGAGGAAGCCAGCAAGGCCAAGACCGCCTTCCTCTCCAACATGAGCCACGAGATCCGCACGCCGATGAATGCCATTATCGGCCTGAACAATATCGCCATGAATGAACCGTCCGCCAGCGGGAAGGTCAGGGAGTACCTGGCCAGAATCGGCACCTCCGCCAACCACCTGCTGAGCATCATCAACGATATCCTGGATATGAGCCGGATCGAGTCGGGACGGATGACGATCCGGAACGAGGAATTCTCCTTTGCCAGGGTGCTGGAGCAGGTGAACACCATCATCAGCGGCCAGTGCCGGGACAAGGGCCTGACGTATGACTGCCGGATGAGCGGAGATGTGCGGGATTACTATATCGGGGACGATATGAAGCTGCGCCAGGTGATGATCAACATTCTGGGCAACTCGGTCAAGTTTACGCCGGAAGGCGGGACGGTATCCCTGCTGATCGAAACCGTCGCGCGGTTTGACGGGAAAACCACGCTCCGGTTCACCTTCCGGGACAACGGAATCGGTATGAGCAGGGATTACCTGCCCCGGCTCTTTGACGCGTTCTCCCAGGAGGATTCCTCCTCCACCAGCAAGTACGGCAGCACCGGGCTTGGCCTGCCCATCACGAAGAGCATCGTCGAGCTGATGAACGGAAACATTGCCGTGGAAAGCGAAAAGGGAAAGGGCACGACGTTCACCGTGACCGTCACCCTGATTGATTCGGACCGGACCTCGGAGCTCGGGAAGGACGGTCTGATCCATCCCGATGACATGTGCGTGCTGGTGATCGACGATGATCCCGTCGCCTGTGAGCATGCGCAGATCGTGCTGGGGCAGATCGGGATCCGGTGCGAAACAGCCCTGTCCGGGCCGGACGGGATCGAAATGGTCCGGCTCCGCCACGCCCGGCGGGAGCCCTACAATCTGATCCTGGTGGACTGGCGGATGCCGGAGCTGGACGGTCTCGAAACGACAAGGCAGATCCGGAAGGCCGTCGGGAATAAAACGCCCGTCATCATTCTGACCTCCTACAACTGGGAGGATATTGCCGAGGAGGCCAAAGCCGCCGGGGTGGATACCTTTGTTGCCAAGCCGCTGTTTGCCGGAACGGTGATGGATGAATTCCGGGAGGCCTTCAAGAAAAAGAACACCCGCCTGGAAGCGGCGACGGCCGACCTGAAGGGGCGCCGCGTGCTGCTGGCGGAGGATGTGGCGGTCAACGCGGAGATCATGATGATGGTGCTCTCCATGCGCGAAATCCAGGTCGAGCACGCCGAGAATGGGCGAATCGCCGTCGAGATGTTTGCCGGCCATGAGCCCGGCTACTATGACGCAATCCTGATGGATATGCGCATGCCCGAGATGGACGGTCTGGAAGCGACCCGGGTGATCCGGTCCATGGACAGGCCGGACGCGGCCGCCATTCCGATCATCGCTCTGACGGCCAACGCCTTTGACGAGGATGTCCAGCGCAGCATGCAGGCCGGCCTGAATGCGCATCTGTCCAAGCCCGTGGAACCGGAGTCTCTGTTCAATACCCTGGAAAGCCTCATCCCCGCATGAAGACAAGAGAAAGACACGGTGACGGTTCTTTTGTCTTGATCCCCCAGCCCTCACGGGCGGTGTTTCCGCATATATTCAATGGTCTTATAGAGCGTTTCTCCGTGAAAAATCCTGTCCAGATTGCCCGCAAAATCCAGCCCGTAGCGCCGGCCCAGATCCTTCAGCGCCGCGTCGAGCCTGACCTGCTGCTGCTCCTGCACCTCGGGCATCAGGTCCTCGATGCGGATCTGTCTTCCGTATTCGCCCGTCAGGTGGTAGATCCCCGCGCCGACCAGCCGGACGGGCTTTTGCTGTACCTGCCCGAGCAGTCTCCCGGCCTCCTCATAGATCACCGCGGCGGAGCGGGTGGAGGGGATCAGCCTGGAGCGGGTAATGCTTTTCATATCCGAATAGGTCAGCTTGACCGTGACGCCCTCCCCGTATAATCCGACGCGGGAGGCCCGGCGCTCCACGCTGATCGCCAGGAGAAGGATCACGTCCGTCAGCAGCCCGAAATCGGTCACGTCCTCCTGAAAGGTAATCTCCCGGCTGATGGATTTCGCGTCCTCCGGGCGGTAGGGGCTCACCCTGCGGTCATCCTTCCCGAAGGCCAGCTGCGTAATCCACAGTCCCTGCTTTCCGAAGGACCGGATGATTTCCTCCTGCCGGGCCTGCACGTCCCGGACGGTGCGGATCCCGGCCCGGTTCAGCTTTTCGGCAGTTTTCGCGCCGACGGTATACAGCACGCGCACGTCCCGGTCCTGGATCAGGCGGATATAATCCTCCGCCGTCGGGATTTCAAAATATCCGTCCGGCTTTTTCTCCTCGCTCGCCGTTTTGGCGGCCGTCTTGGAATAAGCCACGCCCACGGAGCAGGTCAGGCCCTGTTCCTCCAGGGTCCGCCGCTTGATTTCCCGGGCAAATTCGCACGCCCGCTCCCAGCTTCCCGCCCGCTCCGTGACATCCAGATAGGCCTCATCCAGGGCCACATATTCCGAAGCGTCGGCGTATTCGTTCCAGATGTCATGCAGCTGGTTGGAGACCGCCCGGTATTTTTCATAGCTGCCGTGCATATAGATGCCCTGGGGGCACAGCCGGTAGGCTTCCTTGATGTTCATCGCGGAATGGATCCCGAATTTCCGCGCCTCATAGCTGCAGGTGGCGACCACCCCGCGCTCCTGCGGAAGGGATCCGATGATCAGCGGCTTTCCCCGGAGCGAAGGATTGTCCCGGATTTCGACGGAGGCAAAGAAGGCGTCCATGTCCACATGGATAATGATCTGGTCCACCTTTCTCACCTCCCTCAGGCCTTTCAGCCAAATCCTGCCGGATCCGTCGGAGCTTCTCCGCGGCCCGGAACGTCTTCTCCGGCGTTTATTTCCTCTCCTGAGAGAATACTCCATGCCGGAGATTTTCACAAGGGGAACAGGCGGGCACAAAAAAAGGTCCCGGCGCTCAATGTCATTAAGTTTACCAGTAATGACATCCCCTCGCACCAATCTGGCTCCATCTTGAAAAAAGTGGAGTCAGTTTTTTTCTTCGTTTTCGTAACATTTCCCAAGTGCCAACCTGCCCACAGCAAAGCCGATGGACAGCTTACGGACCGGAAGATTACGATCCTACATCCGGTTTCTGACTGATGGATAACGCAAAACGGCATGGAAAACCATATCAGGTTTCCCACACCGTTCTATTTGCGTTAACCACAGCATAATTACAACTACGACGACGGATAGGCGATATTATTACCACAAAAAGGGCCGGAGGCGGATGATTACCGAAGCATCATTTCCCTTCGGCAATCTCCTTCATCGGAGCCATATTCTCTTTCACATACCGTTCAATGGCTTTCTCCACTACCGCGGTCTTGCTCAGCCCGGATACTTTACAGTATTCTTCCAGCATCCGGTAAACGTCAGTCGCGATTTTGCAGGAAAAATTCTCGGCTTCTTTCTTTGCTCTTGGCATCTCAGCTCACCTCACACAAACATCTGCTGCAGTAGACCCTTCTTCAGTTCCTTCCAGAGTTCCATTTCTTTCTTCGCCGCGGCAATGGCTTCATCGAAATCAGAAAGGAAATCTGCGATAAGGTGCTGTTCTTCCAGAGCAGAAGGAATGCAAATTCTATATCCTGTAATATCCTTCAAACTAATATGAGGAACTGCTGTGCTTGTCTGATTTAATTTCATATCTTTATCAAATTTCCCCATAGAGAGTATTTGATACAGCAACTGAATAATCGTCAAATCGCCACGTAATCTTGTGACACGCTGAACCAGCAATGCGGGAAGGTGATCTGCTTTCACTAAGCCGAAACTCTTTCCCACAAGCGCTCCATCCATCTGAACAATCAAATCATTTTCCTGTAAAAGGAATTTATCAAGTCCTTCTGAAGTAGGCCAATATTTACAGATGTCTTCGGAGAAATCTAATTCACCACGCTTGATGTTCATTCCTCGTAGCAATCTAATACCTTTCTCTGTAAACAACTCACTTTCAAAAGAATAGCCTGTCAAAGAATCTGTAACATCACCAATTGTTTTTACTTTCCACTCCGGAAAATCCGTTCCATCATCCCTCTTGAACCGCACTTCCTGTGAGAAGATCCTCTTCATCACAGCCTTCTTCTGCGTCTCCAGATTGGCAACTTCTTGCTCGCTAGCAGCGATGACTTTATCGACAGAGGATAGAAAATCAGCGATCTTTTGCTGCTCTTCTTCGCATGGCGCAGTTACAGGTATGCCCATCAAAATACTATCGGTCATACCAACTCTATCATGTCGTGCTCCGTTTTGTGCGCCATGATCATTTACATACCCATACCATTTATCTGTCTGGAAATACCAAAGCAAATAATCCGGGTTTAGTATACCTTTGGGACGTAAGCAACTATAAAGAGGCGACACTATACCATCTTCTTCAAGCCTATAACAGTTAAATGGCCCCATGGGAGCATATGATGATTTTCTCGGATTGTATACGAAATCACCAGTTTGAATTACTGTATAATTATCAGTTCTACCCTCGACGGCAATATCTTTATCGAAAAAGTCTCTTTGTGGGATCAAGCCAAACTCAGCAGAATTAGTAATTACATTCGTATTCTTGCCATTTATATTTTTAGCACCAATTTTAGAGAATAAATCTGAAATTGTATATTCTTTCCATTTCGGGAAACTGCTCCCATCATCTTGCTTAAACCTTACACCAGGTTCTGCCATTTCGCTTCACCTCACAGTCCCAGCAGCTTCATTGTGCTGTTTACCTTATCCAGCGCTGCTTGCTTTTTTACAGCAATCTCAGCCAACTCAGCTTTTACCGCAGCAATATCAATTTCTTCTTCAGCTTCAGACGTATCAATATACCGTGGGATGTTCAGGTTCCAGTCGTTATCAATGATTTCCTGTATAGAAGCCACATGCGCGTATTTCGGTACATCCACCCGGTTCACATACGTTTCAACAATCTTCTGAATATGTTCATCCGTCAGTTCATTCTGAACCTTACCAGGTTTATATTCCTTACTAGCATCTATGAACAGAATATTATCCTTGTTTCCATTCCGATTAGACTTGAGTACCATAACAATGACCGGGATGCTTGCCCCATGGAACAAATTCGCCGGTAATCCAATAATCGCATCCACCCGGTTTAGATCCCGGATCAGGTATTTCCGGATATCCTCCTCCGCACTTCCGCGGAACAGTACGCCATGGGGCAGCAGCACCGCCACCCGGCCGTCCTGTTCATCCATGTGATACACCATATGCTGCACAAAGGCCAGGTCCGCATGGGACTTCGGCGCCAGCTTGCCCACGCCACTGTAACGGGGATCATCCAGATACTTTGGGTTCGCATCCCACTTCAGACTGTAGGGCGGATTGCAGACCTGGACGGTCAGCTTCAGCTCATCCCCGTAGGTATCATTAATGAGCGTATCACCCTTGTTGATATCGAACTGCTGGTAATCAATGCCGTGCATGAGCATGTTCATGCGGGCCAGGTTGTAGGTAGTCGGATTATTCTCCTGTCCGTAATAATGTCCGATCTTTCCGGTGGTCAGATGTTTCCGGATATCCAGCAGCATGGAACAGGATCCACAGGTGCAGTCACCGACGGTTTTCGCCTCGTCCAGCCCAATGGAAGCCAGCGTCGCACACAGCGTGGACGGCCCTACCGGTGTGAAGAATTCTCCGCCCTTTTTCCCAGCACCGCTCTGGAATAGGCCAATCAGAATCATATAAGCAGTGCCCAGTACATCAAACTGCTGATCCTGCAGATCCATGTCGATATCGCCAATCTTCGCAATAACTTTGCTGATCTTGTCAGTTCTCTCCGATACAGTATCCCCCAGACGCGTATCCTGGAGACGCATATCATTGAACAGACCTTCAAATGCCTTTTCCGATTTCTGCCCCAAGGTGGAACCGGTCAGTTCATTGACCGCCCGTTCATAATCCTCAATGGAGAACTTATCACTGTCATTCTTCGGACGGACAATCCGCTGATACAGAACGCGGAACAGGTTTTCCGGACGAATGATATACCCCAGATGTTCAATGCTCCACTTTTCAACAATAGGCCTGAACTCCGGATTGGTGAAGGCTTCTTCATAGGACAGACCATCTTCTTTCAGAATATCCTGCATATACATTTCCGTCCGTTCAGACAAATACCTGTAGAAGATGGTTCCCAAGATATAATTCCGGAACTCGTTGGCATCCATGCCACCACGCAGGTCATTGCAAATAGACCAGAGCTGGCTGGACAGTTCCGCCGCCTGTTGTTGTACCTTATTCGTATCAATCGCCATATCAATCACCCTCCGCTTTATATTTCTTATACGTTTCTGCTGCGAACGCCCGGGTTTCTTCAGTCAGCTTTGTGATCTTCAGCAATCCGAAGTGATAATCCTTGAGATGCTGGCGGATCGCTTCATCAGAGATATTTCCGCTGAATACGTATTCTGTCATGATTTCCCGGAGCGTTCCGTACTGGATCCCGTGCTCTGTCGCGAACTCTTCCATTTCCGCCTGTTCATGTTCCCGGGCAAACTCTTCAAAAGCAGCATTCAGGTCTGCGTCTTCCGGTAATTCATAGAAACGGGTTTTGATGAACTCCACCATGACCGTTTTCTTGGCACGCAGATTTTCATTATCTGACCGTTCCACTTCCCGAAGGATCAGGTCCAGATCGGCCTCTTTCTCCTCATCCGTTTTCTGACCCTTCTGAACATTTTTCAGCAGATTCAGAATATAAACCACATTTATCCTGTCCGTCCGGACCAGCTCGATGTCAAAATCGATATCAATGGGAACCGGAGGTTTGGGGCCAGGGCCGGGACCCGGATCCTTATAATACAGATACCAGGACTTATACCCGTCATATTCCTCCTCATCCATCACGACCGCAAGATCTGCCCAGTCGAATTTAGAGAAAGTTTTCAATGTCGCCAGCGTTCCCACCATAGAGCGGAAGGCAATAATGAACATCCGAATTTCATCTTCGCTCTGCAGCTGTCCTGCATCTTCCACGGTTGGCGTGATCTTGCGGAGGGTGGGCTCCTGATTCAGCCACTTCTGAACATAATACTCATAGCTTTCCAGCAGATAATCATTCGGATCTCCATCTCCGGAAAAGAGCCTCAGAGCATCATCCTGCCACTTCTTAATGTTCCGGAAGGTGACGATCTGACCAAACTGCTTTGTACGCTTGTAGACTCGGTTTGTCCGGCTGTATGCCTGCACCAGGGAATGCCAGATCAGGTTTTTGTCCAGATATAGCGTATTCAGTGGCTTCGCGTCAAAGCCCGTCAGCATCATGTTCACGACCAGAAGAATGTCAATCTGTGGCAAATCCTGTTGTTTCAGGCGCTTGGAAATGTCCTTCCGGTAAGCATCGAAGGTTTCGATGCTGAAAGATGTTCCGAACATGGCGTTATAGTCATCCATACAGCGGGTCATAATCTCGGATGAATGTTCATCCTTCGGATCATCCATATCCTCATTTGCGCCATAGGTGAAGATTGCTGCCACACGATACTTTTTATCGTCCGGACGGGCATCGTTCAGCTTTTTGAATTCCTCATAATACTTTGACAGGGTTTTTACATAATCCACAGCAAAGATGGAGGTATATACGTCTGTACCCTGGGGATGAATATGCTGTTCATGATGTTCAAAGATATGTGCTGCAATCTTCTGTATCCGCTCATCATCATGGTACAGATCGTCAATGTCGATATTATGTCGCCTGCAGTATTCAGGGTCATCCAACTGTTCGGGATCAATTCCCCTTGCCGCAATATTATGGGCAAAGATTGTCCTCTGGTATTCTACAGAAAAGCGAAGAACGTTCCCGTCAGCAATGGCATCCTTAATCATATACTTGTGCAGACAGGACTCACGCTTCGTTCCATCCGGCTTCAATCCCGCCGGGAACAAATCTGCTGTCGTTCTTCCTCCAGCACCGGCATTCACTGCAAAAATCGGTGTCCCGGTAAATCCAATATAGTTTGCCTTTGTAAAATGCCTGTCAATATCGCCATGCATCTTCCCGAACTGGGAGCGGTGGCATTCATCGACAATAAATACAACCTTCTTGTCCCGGTATGCATCCATAACAGCCGCATAACGCTGGGAATTCACAGCGTGCGCCATCTTCTGGATCGTAGTGACAATCAGTTTCCTTTGCGGGTCCTTCAGATGTTGAATGAGCACATATGTGCTGTCCGTCTGATCCACACAATCCTTCTCGAAAGAATTGTATTCATCAACCGTCTGGTCATCCAGGTCCTTCCTGTCAATCAGGAATACGACCTTGTCAATCCGCGGCTCATTCCGAAGCAACTGTGCCAGCTTAAAAGAAGTCAGCGTTTTTCCGGATCCGGTACAGGCAAATACATATCCATTCTGGTTCGCTTCCAGCACACGGCGCCGGGATGCTTTTACCGCGTAAATCTGATACGGTCGCATGACCATCAGAATGGGTTCCGTCACCTTGATGACCATGTATTTATCGATCATCTCGGTCAAAGCGGCCCGCTGGAAAAACTCCGTTGTAAACTCGTCCAGCGTATTAATCCGTTTGTTATTCACATCTGTCCAGAAAAACACAAGGCTCTTCAGAATTGGATTATATGTTCCATTCATCGTCTCGTTTTCATTACAGAAATACTTGGTTTGGACGGAATTGGACACTACAAAAATCTGTAAATAACGGAATAATCCACGGAAGGAGAAACTGCGATACCGATTGATCTGATTGATCGCCTCATTGATCTCTACGCCGGGGCGTTTCAATTCAATTTGCACCAACGGCAGACCGTTAATCAATACAGTCACATCATACCTGTTCTTGTAGGACACATCATTCTTATGATCCTTGTCCATAGTAATCTGATGAGACACCTGATATATGTTCCGATCCAAATCAGAAGAGAAGAAATCCAGATACACCGTTTTTCCGTTGTCCAGTGTCAGTACATACTGATCACGAAGGATCTTTGCAGATTCATATACAGACTTATTCTCCACATGAATCAGCACACGCTTGAATTCGGCATCGGTGAATGATGCTACACCTTTCGCCTCAATCAACTTTTTCGCGTTAAACTTTGCCAACTCAAGCCGAAAATTGGCAAGTACATCATCATAATTGTTAAGCGGTGCAAATGTATATCCGAGAGACTCCAAGCGATCTATAAACTTGGCTTCTACTTCGTACTCTGAAATATGTGGCATCTGTTTTGACCTCCTGTCAGAAACACTGGATTTCACCAATAGTTATTTTACCATATATTGGAACGATAAATCAATAATATTAATGAAAAATAATGTTACTTCATTTCCGAGACGGGGGACGGTTCCTTTTCTCATTTTCCGGAGGCTGAGAGACCGGTTCCGATTTTTTACGGCCTGGATATGGACATTCGGGTTTTCCCGATGATACAATGGACTGCAGTTGGAAGCGGTTGGCTGCCGGGGATTCCTCCGTTGATCCGGCCGAGTTTCCCCCGGCGCGGAAAGGCAGGCCGCCGCAGGCCAGAAAAAAAGGAGAGAGAGCATGGAAATCGGAGCACAGTTTTATACCGTCCGGCAGCAGTGCCAGAACCTGGAGGACTTTGCGCTGTCCCTGAAGAAGGTGGCGGACATTGGATACCGCACGGTGCAGATTTCCGGCACCTGCCCGTATCCGGCGGACTGGCTGAAGGAAAACCTGGAGAAAAACGGCCTCCGCTGCGTCCTCACCCATATCCCGGTTCCCCGCCTGACGGAGGAGCTGGATCAGGTCATTGCGGACCATCGGGTCTTCGGATGCCGCCATATCGGCCTGGGCTGGTGGGCCTTTGATCCGGAGAAGAACATGAGCTATGACCAGTGGATGGAGATCTTCCCGCCCATCGCGAAAAAGATCGCCGCCTCCGGGCATCTCTTCATGTATCACAACCACGATCAGGAGTTTAAAAAGTACGAAGGAAAGCTGATTCTCGAGCGCCTGGCCGAGGCCCTTTCCCCGGAGGAGATGGGCTTTACCCTGGATACCTTCTGGGTGCAGGCCGGCGGCGGCGATCCCGCCCAGTGGCTCGAGAAGCTGAGCGGCCGGGTGCCCGTCATCCATCTGAAGGATTATGCCTACGGGCGCCAGATGGCCGTCGTGGGAGAAGGAAACATCAACTTCGGCCGCGTCTTTGAGAAGGCGGAGGCCGCAGGAACGCAGTTCATGCTCGTTGAGCAGGATGACTGCCACGGCGAGGATCCCTTCGAGTGTCTCCGCCGCTCCTATGAGTATCTGCGCAGCTGGGGCTTCCGGTAATCTGATTTTGAAAACAGCTGCATGACGAAGGGACCCGGCGCCTGTGCACCGGGTCCCCGTTTTTCCCGCAATTCTTCGGGGAGGCATGGTTCTCCCCTTTTTTGATTCCCGTTTCCCGCGGTTTATTCCCCGGTCCCGGATTCCGTGCCGGGTTCCTCCGCCTCCGCGGGGGTGAAGACCTCCCGGAAGGGCGTTTTCAGGAAAAGCGGTTCCCTCAGCCCGAAGATGACTTCATCCTCGGCATACTGTTCCGGCGCCGGCTCCATCCCCGACCGGAGCCCCTCCTCCCGGACGATCAGAAAGCCGCAGAGCAGCACCTGGCGGACCGTTCTTTCCCACGCCTCGCTGCCGTCGGCGGTAACCCGGATCCGGCGGTCCTTCGTCGGAAGGATTTCGAAATCCGCGTACTCCTCCGTGCCAGGCAGCAGAAACAGGTGGTTTTTGATCCGGACGCCGTCCAGGATCAAGGCATCGTTGATTCCGAAGGAGGGCGTGGTGCCGGTGATGTTTTTCCGGAACTTCACTCGCTGACTGGTTTCCCCGGTGTTTTCCACCCGCATGGTTCCGGCGAGAATTCCCCCCTCGGGCTCCTCCAGTCTCGTCAGCTCAAACAGCACCGGGCCCGAGGACCGGATCCCGGCCAGCGGCTCCCTGCTTTCCTCCCGCGGCAGCTCCAGGCCGGAGAGATCCAACTCCGTGGTCAGCCGGATTCTTTCTGGCCAGGGATCGGGATCTTCTTCCATTCCCAAAGCGGTGGTCCAGGGCAGAAAGCTGATTTCCCGGATCACCGTATTCTCCGGAAAATGCATCCCGTCCAGCGGGATCCGGAAGCCGGCAAAGCATTCCTCGCCGGCCGGCACAATCCAGTCCGGGATGAGGGCAATCTCCGGACAGACTCTCCCGTTCAGCACCAGATCCACGGCAAAAACCCAGAGCTCTCGCTCCGCCTCGTTCCGGATCCTCGTGAGCAGATAGAGCCCCGTATACTCATCGCACCGCACGGCCCGGAGCTCCAGTGGAAGCATCCAGCCGCCCGGAAACTCCGTTTTCTCCGCCTGTAACGGCGCACTGGCCAGGATGCCGGGGGAAGCCAGGGGAATCAGCTCGCTTCCCCATTCGTTTCCCTGGGTGTCCCGGACGGTGAACTGGGCGTACAGGCGCCGGTCCGGGGATCGGAGCGGCAGGAACTGCAGCCTCCAGGGCCGGGAAAGATCCACCTCGTATTCCTCCCGCGTTTTCCCGACGGTTTCGGTCTTCACGGAGGAGGTCATGTCCCGGATGGGGCTGATCCGGTTTCCTGCCTCGTCGATAGCGGCGATGTTCAGCTGCGCGGCCCGGGAGCCGGTCTTCCACTGGTCAAAGGGCAGCAGGCTGCCCTCCCCGTCCCGGGTCATCTCAAAGGGAAGGACGGCGTTCAGAAAGAGGAAGCGCCATTTTCCGTCCGTCAGATCGACGGACTGCCGGCCGAAGTTGAGCTGGCCCTCCTCGCTGTTCGGGGATACGTTCAGGATCTCGACCGCTCCGGTGCTTTCGTCCCTCCGGCACAGGAGGTTCACCCCCAGATACTCGGCATTCTCCGCCGGGTCCAGCATGGAATGTGTTTCCAGATAGGCATGGATCAGATAGTATCCGTCCTGGATCAGGAAGGGAATCGGCTCCGTAAGCGCCTCGCCGTTCTCATCCACAGCGTACAGGGCTTCGAAGGAGTAATCCGCCGTCAGCCGGTTTCCCTCCAGCACGGGCTCCGGCATGGTACACAGGTTCCGGAACTGGGTTTCCGATCCCCATTGGGCGAGCACCGTGCAGGAGGCTTCGGCGAAATGCGCCGCCTGCTCCTCCGTCAGCGTCAGCTCCGTCTTCTGCGTCCTTCCGTCCTCTGCCAGGAATGCCTCTCCCTTCAGCCCGGTGAACCGGACCATTGGCGTCCCGGTCCAGACCTCGCTGTACCGGTTGATGAAGCTCCGGTATCCCGCGAGAAAATCAAAATCGCGGACGATCTCCTGCCATCCGGAAAGATAGCGCTGCTTGTTGTAGTAGGGAAAGAAGACGGACAGGCCGGAGGCGTTCTCCTGGTTTCCCGCCGTCAGAAGCACGGCCCTTCCCAGGTTTTCCCGAAGGTCCGCCGCTTCCTCCGGCGCCTCGTCCGCGTAGCTTCCGGCCAGATTGTGCAGATCCACCAGGTCATATTCCGACCCGGTCGAGCTTCGTCCGAAGCTCCGGGTTCCCTGCCTTTTTCGGGAAATGCCGGGAAAGGTCTCCGCCGTCAGCCCGCTGCCGATCTTCCGGAAGAACAGGTCGGCCGATCTCTCCAGATCCGCGATCTGTCTCAGATCGATCAGGGACAGCGTCAGCATGTCCGATTCCTTCTTGCCCGCCGTGTAGGACCGAACGATGTCCCGGCCCATGCTCTCCGGGCTGTCTCCCCGGGCGATCCGGCTCAGGAAGGAGTAATTCCATCCGGCCTCCGGCTCCGTTTCCTGGCTCGCGATCATGTATTCCGCGTAGTCCTTGCAGCTCCCGGCCGTCTCCAGGCTGGCCATCAGGCAGGCGTCAAAGCCGATCCAGGCCAGGCGCCTGTCCATGGAAAAGGGGCTGTCCGCCAGCGCTGTTTCCAGCTCCGCCAGCGACAGGGAGTCCATGCCGAACCGCTCGTCGAAGCAGACGCCCTCCAGCGGTCCTCCGCCGTGGTCCCACAGGATCAGGGCATACTCGGAGGCTGGATAGCGCTCCGCCCCGAATTTCAGGAACGCGGACAGGCTTTCCGCCTCCCCCATGTTCTTCCCGCCGGGATCGCTCAGGACCCGGCGCTTTCCCCGGGCGCTGATCTCCAGGATCTGGGTTTCCTCCGGGCCGCAGTTTTCCCCGAGCCACTGCCGGCTTCCGCCGATCATGGCCAGCACGGTCACCTCCCGGTTTCCGGCGCAGGCCCCGGCGATCTCCTCCAGATCCCTGGTGGCGGATCCGTAGCCGCTCTCCAGGTCACTGCCGCACAGATAGACCATCACGGTCAGATATCTGTCCGCGCCGGCGCCCCGCGCGCTCCCCGTCCACATCAGCAGGCCGAGGAGCAGGATCAGCTGCAGTCCCTTCTTCATGCCCTTTCCTTTCCCGATTCATCCCTTTTCCCGCCGGCCAGCGGGGTCCGTCCCTCACGGGTTCCCTTCGGCCCTCGTAAAATACAGGTTCAGGACGGTCCCCAGCCCGATCTCCTCCGCCTGGTCCCGCAGGGGCAGAAAAAGATATCCGCCCTCCGTCAGCACCGATTCCCGGATTTCCAGGGAATCGTAATCGGCGGGCCCCCAGGAAAGCCTGCCCTCCGAAAAGGAGACCGGCGCGTCATACTGGGGACAGACATAATCCGCGATTCTGAGGAGAAAGGAGGCCTGACCGTCCTCGATCACCAGCCCGCCCGCCATGTCGTACTCCGGGTCCTTCGCGGAAACATAGTCATTTTCGATTTCATAGTAAGCCAGCTTCCATTTCCCGGCAAAGCTCCGCATTCCCTCCGCTTCGGTTGGGCGGAAGGGGGGCAGGATCCCCGTCCTCTCCCGGATGTAGAGGAGGGTCATCTCCTCCATGCTCAGCGCCAGCACCCCCTTGGCCTCCAGCTCCGCACGGAGCTCCAGGCCGGGAAAGGAAACGGTCCGCCCGTCCTTTTCCGGCGTTTCCTGCCAGCTTCCCTTCCAGTGCATTCCCCGGATCAGCCACTGCACGGAGCCGTCCTCCCCGAAGATCAGGGAGGACGAAGCGTCTATGTGTTCCGCAGGATAGATGCTCTCCCGAATCCGAATCGCGGCGGCATACCACTCCCCCGTCCAGGCCTCCTCCGCGGAAGCCCGGGCCGGCAGAAGCAGTCCGCCCCGAATCAGCAGAAGCAGGGCAAGCAGAAACAGACCCGTCTTTTTCATTCGCGCACCTCTCTCCTGTGATTCTCTCGGAATAGTCGAAAGGGAACCGTTGAAAGCGGCTCCCTTTCGGTTGGATTTGCTCTCCGGTGGTTTTCATATGCGTTCGGGGCACGTCCCTGAGGGACGGCGGATCTCATCGGTCCTGTCCGGACAGCAGATTGTACAGCGCGTCCTGGGACAGAACACCGCGCTTCAGGTCCGGAGGGAACTCGCCCCTTTCGTCCGCTTCGTAATCCTCCAGCCACTCGCCGGAGGTGTAATAGGCCTCCAGCAGGCGGAGCTTTTCCGGATCGGGCTGCGCGAGCGCTTCGTCAAACAGCCTTTCGTATTTTTTCACGCGTTCCCTTCGGTTCATCCCGTCCGGCCAGGGTATCGTTCTCATCGCAGACATGATCCATGTTCACATCCGTCCGAATCATTTTCGGTCCGGATAGGCCTGCTGCGCCATCCTTTCCTCAAAGTCCCGGATCGGGAGCGGTTTGTCATAATAGAAGCCCTGCGCGATATCGCACCCGTTTCTCCGGAGAATATCCACCTGCTCGCTGGTTTCCACCCCCTCCGCCACGCAGGTGATGCCGATTTCCCGGGCCATGTTCACCACGTGGCGGAACATGATGTTCAGCCGGTCCTGCCCGGTTTTTTCGTTCAGCGGAAGGATGTTCTTGTCCACCTTCAGGGTGTTCCAGGGAATATCTCTGATCATGTTCAGGGAGCTGTAGCCGACTCCGAAGTCATCCACGGAGGTATAGATTCCCGCGTCCTGCAGGCCGGTGACAACCCGCTTCAGGCTCTTGAATTCCACGTCCGTCGTCGTCTCGGTCAGCTCAATCTCCAGGAGATGGTGCGGAACCCGCCAGCGGTCCACGACCGCCAGGATATGATCCAGCACATCCATATCCATCAGATGCCTGCGGGAGAAATTGACGGAAATGCGGACCGTCGGTTTTCCCTCATCCAGCCAGCGGCGGAGATCCCTGCAGACCTGCTCCAGCACGTGGAAATCCAGCTTGCAGATATCCATGGACTGCTCCAGCACCGGAATAAAATCCGCGGGCAGCATCAGTTTTCCCTTGTTATACCAGCGGCTCAGCGCTTCCGCGCCGACGATGCTCTTCGTCCCGACGCTGATCTTCGGCTGATAGAAGACCAGGATTTCATGATTCTGAAGCGCCACGGGGAAGGACTGCCTGATCCGCATGGCCCGGTCCCGCTGCTTCAGCATTTTCTCCGTGGAGAAGATAATATCCCCGCGCCAGCCGGCCTTCGCGGCGTTGTAGGCGTTGATGATCCGGTCCATCAGGTCGCTGAACTCGTGGTAGTAGTAATCCTCCGGGATTACCAGGATGCCCGCGCGGGCGGAGATCATGATGCGGCCGTCCGGCTCTTCCCCGTAGTGAATCGGCGTCCCCTCCAGCAGCCGGACCACCTGATCCAGTTTTTCCTTCCGGAAAAGCAGCACAAAATGATCGCCGCCCAGTCGGCAGACCGTGCCTTCCTCCCCGATGGTCTCCTCCAGCCGCCGGATATAGGTCTTCATGATCACGCTGCTGTCCTCGCGGCCCAGCTGTTGATTGATGAGGGAAAAATGCTTCAGGTCGATCCGCGCGGCGCAGTAATCCTTCAGGCCCTGCTCATTTCCGATTTTTTCCACCCGTTGCGTGAACAGGCGGATGTTGCCGTAGCCGGCGTCATCATAGAGCGTGGCCTTCCGGATCATCATCCTCATCCGGTCCCGGCTGATGAAGTTCAGCATCATCCGCTGGATGGTATCGATGCGGGAAAGCTCCTCATCCGTCCAGGGAGCTTCTCCCTTCGCGTGATAGACGGTGCACTGGCCCACCAGGAAGTCCGACAGGTCGCTGCGGACGGTCAGCGCCCGGTCCGTTTCCGAGCCGTCATCGTAGGGGGTATAGGTATCCCCCCCGCCCTTTCGCTCCTCGGCCAGGCTGCTGTAAAAGGTGGTCACGCCCTTGCAGACCCGCAGCATTCTGCAAAGCTCCCGCAGGTCTTCATACACCGCTTCCACGCTGATCTGTCCCGGGCTTGCCATTTCCCGGGTCAGCAGTTCAAGATACTGATAATAACGCGCTTCCTGATCCATGATCACCGTCTCCGTATGAAATAATGCCGCTCTGAAAAGCAGCCATACTCATTCGCCGCATTTTTCCTGATTCTTCTTTGGGTGGAGATAGGCCTTTCTCGATCCTGAACAGGGCGAATATGCGTAATTCGTTCCTTCAAACAATCAGTATATACAAAATTGTGCGAAATGCAAGCTCTTTTTTGTTCCCGCGGGACAGCAAAAAAGCCGGATGCGTCCGCTCCGGCTTCAGCCTCCGGGCCGTCCCGCGGGTCTGCGGCCCTTGGGAAGAAAAAGAGGATATCGGGAACCTGTTTCCGGTTCAGTCCTCGGCATGGTCGATGGCGATGTGCCCGCCCTGCCACACGGTCCGGCCGGTCCATTCCGCGTCCGGATCCTTCCAGAAAGGATCCTCCGGTCCCAGCCCCAGGGGAAGGAAGACCGCGCTGCACAGATACAGGCTGCCGATGTTGATATATCCCTCGGCCAGCTCCGGCTGCCATCCGAAGACGCCGGGCCGCAGCCATCCGTCTCCGTCGAACATCTCCTCCGCGCTCATGACCCGGCGGATCACCGCCGTCAGGCCGCACCGCACCCCCGCCGGGGTCAGGTGCGGCTCCAGCCGGTGCTGCAGCGCCGCCTGGGCCAGCATCTGGAAGGCGCCGAACCGGTAGCAGATGGAGCGCCCCACCACCGGGTAGCTCCCCTCCGGACCGATCAGCCGCTCCAGAATCGAGGCGTACCGGGCCGCCCGGGCATTCACCGTCTCCTGCATCGCCCGGATCTCCGGGTGCGTCCCGGCCATCCTGTTCACGATGTCGACATACATCGGCTGGATCACAAAGCTGTTGTAGTAGTCGAAGTGGAAGCTGGGCCCGTCCCCGTACATGCCGTCCCCCGCGTACCAGTCCCGGAAGCAGCGCAGCGCCGTCATCAGCCGCATTTCGTCGTATTCTTCCCCGATCTCATGCAGCCCGGCCTCCACCATGGCCGTGAAGAACAGCCAGTTGGTGTTGAAGGAGGAGATCCTCCGGGAAGCCCGGAAGGCCTCGGCCAGCTGCCTGCGGACCCGGGGCTCCAGCGCCCCCGCCAGGGCTTTCGGCGCCCGCAGAACCGCGTGGGCCAGGAAGGCCGTATCCACCAGCGGCTGGCCGCCGCGGTCAAACAGCATATAATCCGGGGAGGCCGGATCCGTGGCCCGGTCGATGCAGCAAAGCGCCGTTTCCCGCCATTTCGCCTGCAGCGCCCGCTCCTCCGCCTCCAGGGTCTCCGGGTCCGCCTCCAGCCAGGGCGCCAGCCCCAGCATGCTGCGGCCGAAGGCCTCCAGCGGCGCAAACTCCGCCCGATCCGGATGGAAATCCAGCGGCAGCCTTTTCTTCAGCTCACCCCGGCTCAGGCTTTCCAGCACCGGTCCCGTGATTCTCAGCAGATCCTCCAGCCACTCCTGTCGAACTGTCATGCGCGTTCCTCTCTCCCGGGCGCCGGCGCCCGCTTTTCTGGGTTTTTCTTTCCGGAAGGAGCCCTTCCCGCACGGGTATGCTCCGCGTCCGGCTCCTGTCCCTGCCGCCCGTCTCAGGGCTGCAGCAGCTCCGGATGGATTTCGATGGGAATTTCTGTACAATATTTTATTTTATCACGGATTGCCTTTTCCGGCAAATAAAACGGAAGGCAGCCCGCCCGGGTCCGGCCCTGCGCCTGACGTCTGAAGCGCCGCGCTTTCCCCGCCCGCCTGCATCTCTTCGGTAGCAGACGCATCCTCGGAGGCTGAACCTGCGCCTACTTCAGCGCCCTGCATATTCTCTGTCTGCGGTCCGCGGAATCCTCCCCGGACCGTTATCCGTCTATTCCCGGACCCAGACACGCATATCCTTCGGTTCCCGGTTGGCCCAGGCGAAATAGGGGATGGCCGTCAGCGTCTGGGGCTCATAGGCGGGCCGGCGGGTACTGTACAGGCTGTCCGCTGAGTCCTTCCGGCGGAAGCCCGGAATCTGCATCTTCCGGATTCCGTCCGGAAGGGAGCCGTCCGGCTCCAGCATCCGGATTTCACCCTCCGGATCCGCCTTCAGGTTCCACAGGGGTTCCGGATTGTCGCATCCCTCCAGACAGTAAACCAGCGGTCCGAAGGCAAAGGCCACGCAACCCGCGTCCTGCCGGATCAGCTCATGGGAATAAAGCCTGCGGGGCTCCATGGGCAGCACCAGCCGGATCGCGTGTTTTCCCTTTCCGGGCTCCAGACAGACGAATCCCTTCTCCGGTTTCACCGGCACCTTCTGCCCGTCCACGCTCAGCGAAACCTTCTCCGTTTCCGCCCATCCGGGAATCCTCAGCCAGATCCTCGTTTCCTCCCGGATGTCCGCCTCATAGTTCAGTTCGCCGCCCCAGGGGTAATCCGTTTTCAGCGACAGGCTGGCCCGCTCACAGTCCACCGTTCCGTCCAGGTACTGGTGAACCGTGATCTCGCCGCCCTGATCCTGAACCGCGTATTCCCTGAGGGAGGTCAGCAGGCGGGCCACATTGGGCGGGCAGCAGGCGCAGGCATACCATTTGGGCCGTTCGGGGAGGTCATGCTTCAGTCCTTCCTGGACACCGGAAACGCCCTGTACCGCCTCCAGGGGATTGACATAGAAAAACCGGTCCGCATTCAGGCTCACGCCTGCCAGCACGGTATTATACAGCGCCGTCTCCGCCGCGTCTCCGTATTTGCCGTCCCGTTCCAGCAGGCTCATGGCCCGGCTGAAGAAGCACAGCGCCACCGAGGCGCAGGTTTCGGCGTAGGCCGTGTCATTGGGCAGCTCATACTTCCCCATGAAGGCCTCTCCGTGAACCGTGGCTCCCAGGCCGCCGGTCACATACATTTTTTGATCCACCGCGCTGTGCCAGAGCTTCCGGCAGGCTTCCGCCAGCTCTTTGTCCCCGGTCTCCGCAGCCACATCGGCCATCCCGGTATAAAGATACAGCGCACGCACCGCATGCCCCACGGCCTCCTCCTGTTCCCGCACAGGCTGATGGGCCTGGTAATACGAAAGGTTCACCGGATCCTTTCTCCCGGTCCAGTGGCTGATTCCTCCCCGCCGCTCCCATTCTTCCAGAAAGAAGTTCGGCTCCGTTCCCCGCTGATCCAGGAAATAGCGGCTCAGCTTCAGGTATTTTTCATTTCCGGTCTCCCGATACAGTCGGTACAGGGCCAATTCCGCCTCGGGATGCCCCGGATAGCCGTGGAGCTTTCCCTCCTCCGGGCCGATGACCGTATCGATATGATCCGCCATCCGCTGCATGATATCCAGGAACGCCCGTTTCCCGGTGGCCTGATGGTAGGCCACCGCGCCTTCCGTCAGATGTCCGAAGCAATACAGCTCGTGGCAGTCCTGCAGGTTGGTCCAACGCCGGCCGGGCTGCCGGATGGTAAACCAGGTGTTCAGGTAGCCGTCCTCCTGCTGGGCTTTTCCGATGATCTCAACGATTTCGTCAACTTCCCTTTCCAGCTCCGGATCCGGCGAAATCATCAGCCGATAGGCTGCCGCCTCGATCCACTTGCCGACATCGCTGTCCTGAAAGACCATGCCGTGGAATTCTCCCTCCGACAGCCCCGCGGCGATTTTAAAATTCTCCAGCGCGTGGGACGGCTCCGTGTCCGGCTCCTCATCCTTCAGGATGGACAGCTGCAGCGGAATCATCCGATCGCACACCTGTCTGATTTTTGCACTCCAGAATCCCTCGCCAAGCTGATACTTCATGCTGATTCCCTCTTCTTTCCGTATTTCGGCTCTGCCCGCCAAATCAGTCGGTCATCCGTATTCCTTCGCCGGCTTTCTCATCACGTCCCGTCCGTCTTCCGGCAGCGCAGCGGCATCCCATTTCAGCAGCTGTCGATGGCCAGGATGATTTTACTATATTCCCGGCGAACTGACAAACCCGGACCTGGATCTCCCGTTTCCTGAAGGGCACCCCTCTTTTGTGCAAAAAGGCCCCGGCAGCCGGTTACGGCTGACGGGGCCCTGGTTTGTTTTATCGGCGTTATAATTCGAGCCGTCGCCCTGCGGTACGGAACCGGTCGGAATTGACAGAAAAGCTCCTGTATGGCAGAATCTCAGCGGACAGTTTACAGGGTTGTTTCCATAGCGGAGATAAACGCAGAACGCTGTTCTTCCTGACGGACAGGGCACAGGCGCTGCGTCGGAATCATAGAAAATAATCCGGATGTCCGGATGTGATCGGGAGGTTGAAATCATGATCAGGGTTGCTTTTTTTGATGCCAAGGCTTACGACAGGCCTTCCTTTGAACACTACGGCAGTGAGCACGACATGCAGTTCCGATTTCTGGAAACGAAGCTGAACGAGGATACCGTGGAGCTGGCCCGGGGCTGCGACGCCGTCTGCGTTTTTGTCAACGACACGGTGAATGCGGCGGTCATTGACAGGCTGTACGACATCGGGGTGAAGCTCATTGCCCTGCGCTCCGCCGGGTACAACAATGTGGACGTGCAGGCCGCCTTCGGGAAAATCCACGTGGTGCACGTGCCGGCCTATTCTCCTTACGCCGTGGCCGAGCATGCCATCGCGCTCCTGCTGACCTCCGTGCGGCGCATCCACAAGGCCTACAACCGTACGCGGGAGTTCAACTTCTCCCTGAACGGCCTGACGGGCTTCGACTTTCACGGAAAAACCGTGGGCGTGATCGGCACCGGCAAAATCGGCCGGATCTTCATCGACATCTGCCGGGGCTTCGGCATGAAGGTCATTGCCTATGACCTTTTCCCTGCGCAGGACAGCGGCATCGAATATGTGACGCTGGATGAGCTGTTTGCCCGGAGCGACGTGATCTCCCTCCACTGCCCGCTGACCGACGGGACCCGGCACATGATCAACGCCGCCGCCATTGAAAAGATGAAAAAAGGCGTAGTGATCGTCAATACGTCCCGAGGCGCGCTGATTGATGCCGAAGCGCTGCTGGAAGGCATCAAGGCCCGGAAGATCGGCGCCGCCTGCCTGGATGTGTACGAGGAAGAAGCAGACATCTTCTTTGAGGATCGCTCGGGACATATTCTGAACGATGAACTGCTTTCCCGTCTGATTTCCATGCCCAATGTGATCGTCACCTCCCATCAGGCTTTCCTGACGGAGGAAGCGCTGAACAACATTGCGGAAACCACCGTCGGCAATATCCTCTCCTGCTTTGAAAACGACGGCGTCTGCAACAATGAGCTCTGCTACCGCTGCGGCAGCATCGAACGGTGCAAAAAAGAACGGAAAGAAAAGTGCTTCTGAGCATCGCTTCCATGACAGCACGGAAGGACGCCGCACAGCACTCTTGAAATACGGACAGCTGATTCTGGGAGAGTGAGCCGATGGAATACATCAGAAAGAAGAAGGAAACCCTGCCGGTACTGGCGATATGCTATGATTTTGACAAGACGCTGACGCCGGATGATATGCAGGCGCAGGGGTATATTCAGAGTGTCGGATACGATGTTCAGCAGTTCTGGGATGAAACGGATGCCCTGGCTCATGCCCACGGAATGGACTCCAATCTGGCCTATATGTTCAAGATGGTGCAGGAAGCCGAAGGCAACCTGATCCTGAACCGTCAGTCGCTGATGGATTACGGAGCAAAGGTACAGGTTTTTCCCGGTGTGGAAGACTGGTTTGAACGGATACGGCATTTCGCCGCGGAGCATGGGGTCCTGGTGGAGCATTACATCATCTCCTCCGGGCTTCAGGAAATGATCGAAGGGACTAAAATGGCGAAGGAAGGCGCTTTTGAGCGGATATATGCCAGCTCCTTCTATTACAATGACCGCGGCCTGGCCAAATGGCCGGCGCAGGTGGTCAACTATACCAACAAGACCCAGTTCCTGTTCCGGATCGAGAAGGGCACGCTGGATGTGAATGACCCCGCCGTGAATGAATTCTTCCCGCCGGATCAGGTGAGGGTTCCGTTCCGGAATATGGTTTATATCGGAGACAGCGATACGGATATTCCCTGCATGAAGCTGGTGAACATCAACGGAGGCCACGCCATCGGCGTCTACAATCCGGATACCGGGAAAAAGGAAAAGGTGCAGAAGATGATGCGGGATTACCGTATCCGATACTATGCCCCCGCGGATTATACGGACGGCTCCGAGCTGGACGGGCTGGTGAAAAAGATCATTCTTCGCACGGCTGCAAATGAAGAGCTGGAGACAATTCATTTCCGCTGTGCGGAGGAATCGGAGGAATGCCCGAATGGCTGACGGAGAATGGATTATGCACGGCTGCAGCGCTGTCAACAGCTGTGATGAACCGCCGGAAGAATCCTGCCGGAAAATCATGGATCAGATCCGGAAGCACTTCCCCACGGCCGATGAAGCCGCGGTAAGAAAAGTGATCGGCATCAGGAAATAACTTATCCGGCTACTTCTGTCGAAAACTATGACAGAAGTAGCCCTACAACTGAATAAATGCTTGGGGAACCTGCTTTCTAGTGGGTTCCCCCTATTTCGATGGTGTTCTTTGCAAGAAAAACGAAGTATTTCAATGAAATCCGCAGAAATAATTCAAAACAGAGTCAATACAATGTGAAATTCACAGAAAACGAGAAAAATATGAAGAAAAACCTTTTCTAATATTTTGACTTTCTTTGACCTTAGATATATCATATAGGCACCATCAAGGGAGGGGGATCGAGAGAGAGCCCGAACAAGATGGAATTAATGCGACCCTGCAAGCGTGGCAATGAACCAAGCGTACAAGGCCAATGAATTGGAGGTTTGCATTATGAGTACTTATCTTCCTACCGTGTTTGGTGAAA
>CACYWL010000029.1 GCA_902778055.1 uncultured Eubacteriales bacterium
CGTCCAGCCGCCGGCCACCTGGCCCATTTCTTCCATGTTCAGTTCCTGCTTGTCACTCATGCTTATGTTCCTCCTTCCGCAATGCGGGTATATTCCAAGGATCGCTCCTCAATCATCAGTCAGTGCCATGGTTTATGCCATCACTTCCAGGCCTTGGAGCAATCGTTCATGCCGGTATAGCGAATGGCGTTGCTCGTATGGCAGGCATCAGAACGCATCTCCTCTCAATCTTGTTCGCCTGATGGATTCACGGTCAGACGGAAAACCGATCATCGGGCGATCTCCTTCAGATTTGGACAATATGCCTGCAGCATCCATAAGACGCCGCAGGCATATCGCCGTGCTCATACCGTCAATCGGTGTAATAGCTGTATTTCAGGATGGTGCTCTCTCCGTTTTCCGTCCAGACCACATTCCTGCTTTCATCATACGAGAACGTAACGGTGAAAAGCTCGCCGTTGTCAAAGCAGCCTTCCGCCTGAATGGTGTCGGCAGCCGGGTCATAATCGCCCTTCAGAATGGCGTTATCCAGGATCTCCCCATTCTCTCCCCGACGGCACAGGCGAATATCATACTGACCGTCATACCACGCGTAGAAGATGACTTCGATATCGTCCTTCATCCAGCGGCCGCCGAAGAAGTTGCCGATCTTCATGAATTCCAGCCCTTTGCCGGCATCTTCCTTCAGATCGTTCCAAAGGAGATTTCCGTTATCATTGAGGGTGAAAACCGCGTCGCCATCCTCGTAATAGGTTTCATCCCAGCTGCCGCTGACGGTATCCTGCCGGTAATGCAGACCAAGGGGAACGGTGGTGAGGGCATCCTTTGCCGGGTTCAGCGCGGCGGAGTATTCCCAGATATCTTCCTTGTTGTCGCCCAGCTGATGCACGATCATCAGCTTCAGCCCGCCGTCCTCGTCATAAACCTCCATGCGCCAATCTCCGTTCTCGGCCACCCAGGTGCTGTAATACGCCGCCGCTTCCGGAGCTTCATCCGTATAGAAGCCGTACGTCTCTTCCTCCTCGGCGGGCATATATTCTTCGCCCCAGCCGATGGGACGCACAAAGCGTAATCCGTCGTCCGCGGATTCGTTTTCATCGTTCCAGGCAAGACGCCCTTCTTCGTCAAAGCTGAACGCCGCAGCGGTGTAACGCCTTTGCCCATGAAGCGGGAGATGCTCTTCAGCGTCTGCGTTTCGTCATCCCAGACGCAGCCGTAAGCCCAGGTCACATAGCTGTAGCTTTCCTCGGCAATGACGGGCATATGAACGTTGACAACATAACCGTCTACGCTCTCTTCAGCCATATGCTCCGCAATCTCGATTCTGCAGGTGCCGTCCAGGTCCACCCACTCGCCCATGAAATCCTCAGGAGTCACCCCCGGCGTTTCCTCCGCCAGTGCAGCGCTGCCCAGGCACAGCGCGGCAGCCAGAATGATGACAGCGATTTTTTTGATGATGTCCATTTTCTTCGCATTCCTTTCTGTTTCTATTCATGAACGCTTATTCGTGTTTCAGAAGCAGTTTACTTGGGAAAGCCCTCCAGGGAACCGTGTTCCTCGATCCATACATATTTTTCCCAATCGGCTTGATTCAGAATCGCCCGCGCAACGGCGTATGGATGCGTTCGCCCCGCGTCGCTGCTCATGGCCTTTTCATACATTTCATCGCCCACACAGGCCCTGAAAAAGCGGAGCGATTCTTTTTTGTGGTGAAAGCTCGGCCTGTATATCCCCAGCGCGTGCCCGCCGCTGAAGGATTCCATCTGTTCCGGGTTCAGCTCGATTCGATTGATACTGTCTATCATTTGCGCTCAGTCCTCGCCTTCTCATAGAAGCTGAAAGACGTCCGTATGTACGGATTACCCTCACGGGTTAAAAATGGATCAGGATACAGGAGTAGAACCAGAAACAATCGTGATGAATTCCTTTGCGCTTTGATTCATGCCGATCTCTCCTTTCCGTTCATTGTCCCGTTCCGGCGTCCGGCTCTCATGATCCGGGAGCCGTTTTAATCCAGGGGCAGCTTTTTGTAGATGTAATCAAACAGTCCCTTTCCGTCTTTTTGCGTCCTCTTCATATCTTCACTATTGATAAACTCGTCCGCTTTTTTGATGAGCTCATCCACTTTGGAATCATGGAACAGGGTGATGCAGTCGTAATCACTGAAGCAGGCGGAACCCTGCTGATCAGGAGAATCGTGGTTCCAGGCGGTGTAGCAGTCGTAATCTGCGAAGCACCAGCCCCCGGCTGCCTGTTCCATTTCCTCGGGGGCAAGCTCCTGGGCTTCTGCGTTGGCCTTTTCCATGTCCGCCACGGTGAAATCATAGCCCAGGGCCTGAGCGGCCTTCGCCATGGCCTCCGCGTCGTTTGACGCGCTTCCTTCCCCGGCGATTTTCTTCAGTTCCTCCGCCAGCCTGCGCCGAAGCTCCCCGCTCTCCCGCAGCGCCTTCTCAAATGTCCGCACGTTTTCCGTCATAAACAACAGCTCCTTTCGGTCTTTGACGCCTTCAAACGATTACGAATCGAAACCTTTGATTACTTCTTTCATCTTTTTGTAAATATCCTCAACCGGATCGACGTACTTTTCATACAGGTAATCGCCGATCTTGCTGTTATGATAGGCAGAGACGCAATCATAGTCTTTTAAGCAGGCGGAACCCGGCTGATCAGGGGAATCGTGGTTCCAGGCGGTGTAGCAATCGTAATCCGCAAAGCACCAGCCCCCAGCCGCCTGTTCCATTTCCTCGGGGTCCAGCTCCTGGGTTTCGGCGTTGGCCTTTTCCATGTCCGCCACGGTGAAATCATAGCCCAGGGCATGAGCGGCCTTCGCCATGGCCTCCGCGTCACTTTCCGCGCTCTTTTCCTTTGCGATCTTCGCCAGCTCCTCAAACAGTTTTTTCTGCAGTTTCTCGTTTCCCCTCAGGTCTTTTTCAAATTTCCGTACGTTTTCCGTCATGGCGATGGCTCCTTTCTCTTTTCTTGTTGCATATTATACAAATGGCATTCGCCATAGTATTTCCGGATCGCCGCATCCGCAACGGCCCGCACGGCATTTTCGCCAATGTGCTGATGAAAATAGCAGCACCGCCCGTCCGGCACCAGGTAATCCCCCTCGTCGGTGATGCCCTCCACCATGCAGCCGCCGCAGCATTTGGGCAAAAATTCACATGCGGCACAGGCCGGATTCTTTTTAAGCAGATCGCTGACCTTCGTTTCCACCACATCGTGGTAGAAGCTGTCCAAGGTCATTTCGCCCAGGGGATGCTCCAGCACGCTGGGGAATTTCTCCTTCAGCGCGGTATCGGAAAAGCCCATGCAGGGGGCCAGCCGCCCATCCGGCCCGATATACGCGTGATAGCGCACGCTTTCGCAGTAGGGATACTTTCTCCAGTCAGCGCCGTCCTTGGCGTTATGCACATAGGCGACTTTATAATCGTTTTTTCCCTTTTCGCAGTGGAAATACCCATCCAGCTCCACCCCGATGGGCATACCGTCCTCAAAGAAATGCGGAATATAGTCTCTGTACGCCGCCCAAACCTCATCCTCCGTCAGGGCGTACTGATCCGCGTATTGCTTCCACAGGCCCAGGCTTTGCGGCGCGTTGACCCGCAGGTTTTGCACGTTCATTTCCGCCAGGTAATTGGCCGTGGAGCGTAGGCTGTCCCGGTTTTCCCGGTGGATGCACATGGCAGCGTTGACGGTATAGCCGCGTTCCTTGAGCAAGCGGAACGCCTCTTCCGCCTGCTTTTCCGCCCCCGGCACGCCCCGCAGCCAATCATGGTGGCCCAGGCCATCGAAGCTGAGCTGGAAGACGGGATGCTGACGGTACTTTTCCAGCATATCCAGCGTGTCCCCTGTCATCAGGGAAGCGTTGGTGAAGAGTACGCCGATGTCGATATTGCGTTCGCTGAGGGCCTTCACGATCTCCTCAAAGTCCCGGCGTACCAGGGGCTCGCCCCCGGTCACGTCCACCCGGTTGACGCCGCATTTGGCGATTTCCTCCACGATATGCAGGCAATCGGAAAGCGGCAGCTGGGGGTGATGGGCGTTTGGCGCGGAAACCAGGCAATGGCGGCAGTTGAAATTGCATTTGCCTGTGATGCTCCAATGCACGGATTTGATGCGCCGGGAAGGATAGACGTGATACCGCTGAAAAGAAGAAAGCGGCTGCATGGGGCTTTCCGACTGCTCCATGATGCCATGCTTCGTCATTTCTTTAATGATCGTTTTCCCTTTTTCACTGAAGGCGGAAATGTCCACGTCCTCCTCGCCGTTGCAGCACAAAAGCTCCAGGAACGGCTCCTTTTCCATCAGGAAAGGCTCCTCATGCTTTTTTTCGCCCGCCATGGCACAGACGGCGAAGGGCAGCTTTTTCCAGCCGCGGAATGCCCAGGGCTCCTTCAATCGGTAGTACATGGTTCCTCCTTCCGTCGCAAGAGGAATTCTATATATTTGCATTATAATAAGTCGTGTCCAAAGGATGTCCAAAGAAAAACCGCCTTTTTCCAAATAATTTTGAAAAAAGCGGTTTTGTATTCTGTTTTTATATGGGTTACGTTTGATGGATCCGCCAGGACAGGATGCCCTCCGTCATGCTGGCCCAGGAATAGGAACTCATATATTCGCCCCGGTACGCGTTGATGGTATCGGCGTCCCCGGAGAAAAACAGGTACGCGTCGCAGGAGAAGGTATCCGGCTTGACCCGCAGCACGCCCTTCTCGATCTCCATGATCTGCTCCGCTCCGTATTCCCGCAGTGTATCCCGGAGGGATCGGATATACACGTCCAGCTGTTTCTGCATCCTCCGATCGTAGAACTGCTCCTCCCAGATCGCGGCAAAGAGATCGGGCCGGGTGACGCCGTTTCCCTGCTTGTCCACCAGATAGGCCAGGATCTCTTTGCTCTTGGCCAGCCTGAAGCTGATGGGCTTGTCGCCCACGTATACGTCGAAGTACCCAAACGTTTTTACATGGATGTGCGATAAGGCGGCGCTGTGCCGGGCTCCATGAATGTACGCGACTTCTTCCGCCAGCTTTTCCAGGGAAACAGGTTTGAGCAGATAGCCTGCCGGGTGCACCGCATAGGCGTCAAAAGCGTACTGCTTATAGGCCGTCAGGAAAAGAATGGCCGTCTGGGGATGCAGCTGCTTGATCTGCGCAGCCAGGGTAATACCGTCAATATCAGGCATATTGATATCCAGCAGGACAATATCCGCCGAATGCTCCCGCAGGTAGGTCAGGGCGGATTCCGCGTCCGTAAACCCTTCCGCCCTGTCGATTTCAGGCAGCTGTCCGCATTGCTTCAGCGTGTATTCCACGGCCAGGGGTTCGTCGTCCACACAGATCACGTTCATGGCTTTTGCTCCTTCCTGCCCTCCGGGATCAGCATTGTGATGCAGGTGCCCTTTCCGATCTCGCTTTGCAGGATCAGCTTGCCGCCGCACATTTGTTCCACCCGTTCTTTTACATTCCGCAGGCCAATATGGGTTCCGTCCAGCGTTTTTTCCGGATCGAAGCCCTTGCCGTTATCAGATACCGTAATCCGGTGATGGTTTGCTTCCCGAACGGAAGATACCGTCACCAGGCCGTCCTTTTTCCCGCGCACGCCGTGGCGGATGGCGTTTTCCACCAATGGCTGGATGGTCAGGGCCGGGATATCAAAACGGTCATCCTGGATCTGGTATTCGATGCGGATGCCTGGGAATCGCAGCATTTCGATCTCCGCATACAGCCGGGTATGCTCCAGCTCCTTGGAAACGGGGATCAGATCGCTTTGGCTCAGGGATTCCAGGTTCTGCCGCAGATAGGTGCTGAAATCCTCCAGCGTTTTATCCGCCAAGGGAGGGTTCTTTGCGTACAGCGCGCGGATGGTGTTCAGGGCGTTGAACAGGAAGTGGGGCTGGATCTGCGTCATCATGATCTGGATTCGCTGGGCGGCCATCAGATCCCGCTCGTGTTCCCGCACAAATTGCAGATGCAGCCAGATATAATAAAACACGCTGCCCACCACAGTGGCAATAGTCAGGAAGGAAACGGAAAGTGATTCCATGCTCATATGGACGTCGATCACAACGGAAACAATGATGCTCAGCACGATGGAAACCGGGATGAGCTGTTCTTTTTTTCTCGTTTCCCGAAAGCGCAGCAAGGTATAGATCAGCAATAAAGTCGAAATCTCTGATTTCAAAACACAGCTTTGTGTAAGGCGAGGAAAAATAGAGCGCGGCATTGATCCCCACCAGCAGCCATTGCGGCCACTTGCGTCCGTCCGGCAATATGATGAAAAGGAATAAAACCAGAATCACCGGGCGAACGGAGTAACCGTAGGCGGCTAAAAATTTCTTCCAGGCCAGATCCTTATGGCGGATGAAAAGCTCGTTATCCCATAGATTCTGGGCAATCAGACTCAGGCAAAGCACCACGATGACAAGCATGATGCGTCGATGCTCCCGCTGAATGTAGGGATCAATCGTTACAGTAAACCCCAGACCGAACAGCAAGAGAAGCAAGGGAAAAAGCACTGCCAAGGTGCCAAAATCCAGGCTCACGCCTATTTTTCCTCCCTTCCGTCCATCAGCTTTCTCCATCGTTTGCTTAAAAAGAACATCGTCAAGTGGTGGTACTTTCATCTCAGCGGCCTGCCGGGCCTTTTTCTTCCCCGGTTTCCTGAATGATCATCAGTTCATATAGCTCCGAATCTCGGCCAGTCGGCGGTCATGTCCAGATAGGTGATCTCAATCTCGTCCCCTTCGTCGTCCCTCTCGCGTTCCACAACCACCGTCAGTCCGCCGGAAGTAAAGGCTCTGGAATCGGAGCTCAGGCTGCCGTCGTCATCCACGGCATAGATCCCGTTGCCCAGCGCAGAATATGCTCAGATGAATCAAAGCGGAGCAGGCTCATCGCCTGCTCCGGACCGGGTTTTACCAGATTTCCACATTGCCGACGCCCTTCGGGCCGACCCAATAAATCCTGTTCTCGTCAATCCGGACATAAACATCCGTCGCATCCTTCGGCACCTTGGCCGCGATCTCTTCCGGCGTAATGACTCCGCCCATCGGGGACTGGATGTTGATGTTCAGCTTGGCTGCAGCCACCTTCCTGCCGGGTTTCCTGGCTGCTTCCTTGGCCGTTTCAACCTTGGCTTTTCCTTCCGCCTGCTTTCTCGACCGCTTCGCCGCGCTCTTTCCGGCAGCCATCTCATCCGCCAGCTTCACTTTATCCGCTGCGGCCTTCAGATCGCCGGCGGCCTTTTCCGCGGGCGCGGCCACTTTTTCCTTCACGGTGCGCTTCGCTTTGGCGACATTCTTCTTCACGCCGATTTCCACAGCCGCGGCGGCATCCTTTGCTTCATTCACAACGGCAGTTTTGATTTCCGCCGCATCCTCTGCTGCCTTTTGGGCGCGGGCACTGGTCTTTTTAACAGCCTGGCCGACCTTCGTTTTCGTGTCCCTGGCCTTGGCGCGAACCGTCTTTTTCGCTTCCACAGCTTCAGCCACAGCCTTGTCATCGATCTTCTTGGCCGTGCTCTTCGCTTTTGCAGTTACCTTCTTCGCTTCCTCTTTGACAGCTTCCGAAACCTTTTTCTTTGCGGGCATTGTCGTTACCTCCCTAGTCCCCTCTGGTCTGATGATCACAGCGTTGCACGATATCAGTGAACGTGTAATGATATTATATACTATCACAGAGGAACATGCGTGGCAAGCTCTGAAGTCTTCTCTCAGGCTCAGCCCTCCTGAAAGGGATTCAAGACAGGGGGACGGTTCTTTTGTCTTGCCCCCATAAAAGACTGGAAATACTTCTCTCAGGATTAGCCCTCCTGAAAGGGATTTTCGCAGAGCAACGGATACCGTACTCCCTGCCGGTAGGCTTTCAGCGAAGCAATATGATCTTCGGCAAAAAGCTCCGGAATTTCGTCCTCTCCGAAGAAGTGCAGTTCATAGGATTCTTCGTCGATTCTCGGCTCACCGCGGACGATGCGGGCCGTAAACATGGCGGAAATCACGTGCGCAGCGTCTCCGTTGCTCCATACCATATTGTGGTTATGAAAGATTCCGAGAAAGCTTTCCAGCTGAACCTCGAGGCCCGTCTCCTCCCGGATTTCTCGCAGCGCAGCCTGTTCATAGGTTTCATTCATTTCCACAAGGCCGCCGATGAAGCCCCATTTCCCATTGTCCGTCCTGCGCTGCAGAAGAATCTTATTCTCTCTGACAATCAACGCGCCCGCACAGTTCAATATGATTTTTCTCGGGCCGATCACTTTCCGTAGATCATGGATATAGTCCATTCGCGGTATACTCCTTTATTCATCTTTCAGCCGCAGTACTGCGCTGTTTCTTATTTTTTCCATACCCAGGCTTCGTCATTTCTTTTCAGAATGGCCGGGCAGACATGCCCGTGGCCGGGTCCCCATCCGCAGTGCTTGCAGGAAAAGCACCGGACGTAGGGCGTCCCGTTCAGAATCGCTTCCGTAAACGCCGGATCCGCAAGAAGACCGCAGGGCCGGCAAAATTCAGAGCAGATCGAACAGGGCCATCCACATTGGAATGGTCACAATGCAGGACAGGGTGGTCAGCACGTTGATCGCCGAAGCATACTTCGCGTCTCGGTTGTAGAGGATGGCCACCTGATTGATATTGGACGCGGAAGGGGCAATCGCGGAAAGCAGCGGAATGATGACGATGGCCTTCCCGAAGGAGCTGCTGCCGGCCAGCCCGCTGACCGCGGCCAGCAGCACCGCCAGGCCGGAGCAGAGGATCATCCGGAAGAATAAAACGCCGAAGATTCTGCGATTGGCGAACAGATCCCGCGGTTTCATGCTGCCGACGACCATGCCGGTGATCATCATGCTGAGCGGTCCGATCATGCCCGCCACGTCGCTGAAGGCGACCGCTGCCGGTTCCGGGAGCGAAACGCCGGCAAACAGCAGAAGCAGGCCGAACAGAACGGCCAGAATATTGGGATTCAGCAGCACCTTTTTCAGGCTGAAGGCGCTCTCATGGTCAAACATGCGGATGCCGATCGTCCAGAACATGACGTTGAAAACCAGAATATAGGAGCTGACATAGATCACCCACTCCTGCCCCAGCACATAAGCCACCAGCGGAATGATCAGGTTTCCCGCGTTCGTGAAAACGATGGAGGCACGTTCAACCTCCGTGGCCTTCCAGACCCGACGGAGAACCGACGCCACCAGGAAAAAGACCAGCTGAAAAGCGACCGCGAGCCCCGCTGTGATCAGAAGGCCCTGCTGCACATCCGGCGTCAGTTCCTTCTGAAAGGAGTTGAAGATCACGCAGGGGGTCACAAAATAAAGGGAGATTCTGGAGAGCACCCTGCTGTAATCCGCCTTGAAAACACCGGTTTTCACCAGGGCGGCCGTCGCAAAAAGAATCAGAAACAGCTCTGCAATCTTTTTGATCAGCGGAATCGTAATCATCAATCTGTTTCTCCTGAATACGGAATTCCCCGGGGATCGGCCCGCCCGAGCCGGTTTCTCCGGGGTTCTTTTGTCAGGAAGCCGCCGGTGCGCAGGCTTCCGTTGCGCCAGGATTCATCGGTTTTATCTGAACAGCTCCGGCAGGAAGGAGCGGATGCACCTTCTCCACACCGTCCAGTCATGTCCGCCGGGGAAGGTTTCCCTCCGAATCTTCAGCCCCTTGCCTTCAAGGAAGCGGTCGTCCGCTTCAAAGCTGGCCCAGAACTGATCCTCCGTGCCCATGGCCCGGTAGAACACGCGGAACGCCTGGCTGAACCGCTCCGGATCCTCCAGGATCGCCAGATGCTCCTCCGGCTTTTCCGTCGGCCAGGGCGCCCTCAGGAAGCCGCTGAACAGGCCGGCATAGCCGAACAGCTCCGGATGCGCCAGCGTAGTCAGGCTCGTCTGATAGCTGCCCATGCTGAGCCCCGCCATCGCCCGGCTCCATTTGTCCGTCAGGACGGAATACTTCCCTTCGATAAAGGGGATCAGGTCCGCCAGCAGCACCTGCGGATACAGGCCCCGGTCCCCTTCTCCGTCCTTTTTCACCATCCCGTTTCCCATAACGATGATCATTTCCTTCATCTGTCCGCGGGAAAGCAGCTGATCGGCGATCCGGCCCACATGCCCCTGATAGACCCAGCCGGTTTCGTTCTCCCCATATCCGTGCTGAAGATACAGCACCGGATATTTTTTTGCGGGATCGTAGGCCGGCGGCGTGTAAACCAGGCAGATTTCATGCTTCCCGGTGACGGTGGAAGGATAGTAATGCCGCGTCACGGCGCCGTGCGGAACCCCCTGCAGGTCGTCCCAGCCTTCCATGTCCTCCACCGGGACATCCACAAAATTCATCGGGCGGCAGCATCCGTACCCGATCGGCAGATAGGGGCACAGCACGTCCGCCCCGTCGATCTTCAGGAAAAAGTACAGAAATCCGCGTCCCAGATCAAACGTTCCTTCCCAAGCGCCGTCCGCGGTTTTCTCCATCGGGTGAATCTCCCCGAACCGGTCAATCGCGACCGAATGGGCGTCCGGGGCGATGATTCTGAAACGGACTCTCCCGTCCGGGAGGATCTCCGCGCCCTGCTCCCCGTCCCGATCCGGTTCGCCGTAGTACGGGTCAAAGGAAACCGTATTGTCCAGCGGCCATTGCTGCTTCATCTTTTTTTTCCTCCTTCGGGGAGCGAACTCCCGTTTTTATTCTCTGACGTGTCCGCGTACCTCTGCCTGTCCGATCCCAACGGACAGGCTTCGCATTTCATCTTCCGGAATGATCCCGCCGGATCGCGCCTCCGGACAAAAATCCCGTTCATTCAGTCGAAGGTAAACCTGTCGAAATCCGCGATGGGGCCGCTCCGGCCACGGTTTCCCCTTCCACAAGCTCCACCGGATAGATCGTGGGTTTGCGGGAGGCCGTGTCCGGATGCTCAATCAGATCCGTCAGCCGCTCCGCCGCGACCTTCCCCATTTTTTCGCAGTTCTGGCGGATGGTCGTCAGCCGCGGAGTCAGGGTCTGGGTCAGCGGGATCCCGTCATAGCCCGCGAAAGAAATATCCTGCGGAATCCGAAGGCCGCAGTCCCGGGCCGCTTCCTGCGCGCCGAAATAGCACATGTCATCCGGCAGGAGAATGCAGGTGGGCGGTTCCGGCAGGCGCAGCAGCTCCGTCACTATTTTCCGGGTATTTCCGATATCGTGATACCGTCCCTCCCTCAGGTAATCCTCCGGCACCGGCAGCTCATGATACGCCATGGTGTTTCTGAACTGGCTGATCCGGGTGCGGGTCACCAGAGAGTTGTTGTGTCCGTGCACAAAGGCAATCCGCCGGTGTCCCCTGGAGATCGCGTATTCCACGAGCTTGCGGACCCCCGTCTCATTGTCCGAGAGCACCGCGGGCATTCCCTTGAACACATGATCCACCGTGACGCACGGCAGTCCGCTGTGCATCAGCTCCTGAATCTGCGGGTGGCTGAACGCGGTGCAGATCAGGCACAGGCCGTCCAGCCCGATGCGCCGGGCATGCCCGGCCAGAGACTCTTCCGTCCCATCCAGCGGATGATGAATCAGCGTCACGTCATATCCTCTGGCTTCCGCCTCCTCCCGGACGGCGTTGAGAATCAGGATGAAAAAGGGATGCGTCAGCCCCTTGCTGCTCTCCTCCTGATACAGGATGCCCAGATTGCGCCGAATCCCCGGGTCGGCCTTGCGGGACAGTTCATCTTCCCTGTTCATGCTTCTCTTTTCCTTTCCCGATCAGTTCAGCCAGTACGCCGTAAAGCCTGTCCGGTTCAATGGGTTTGGCCAGATGCGCGTTCATCCCGGCCTTCAGAGAGCTTTCCACGTCTTCATCAAACACGTTGGCCGTCATCGCGATAATGGGAATGGTCCGTGCGTCCCGCCTCTCCAGCTTCCGGATCACGCCCGTCGCGGTCAGGCCGTCCATCACCGGCATCCGGACATCCATCAGAATGGCGTCGTAGTATCCCGCCTCTTTTTCCGAGAACATGCGGACCGCTTCTTCCCCGTTCTCCGCCTGATCCGCTTCCATGCCCTCCAGCTCCAGCAGGTCCGCCAGGATTTCGGCGTTCTGCGCCACATCCTCGGCCATCAGCACCCTGCAGCCGGCCAGGATGTTCACCTCCGCCGCCTTCTCCTCCGGCTGGCCGGCCGGGAGCACCCTGTCGGATCCGCCCAGCGGAACCGTGACCGTAAATAGGGACCCGACCCCCTTCCGGCTTTCGACCTGAATCGTGCCGTTCATCATATCCACCAGGTTTTTGGTGATGGCCATGCCCAGTCCGCTCCCGCCGTAGCGGTTGGTCGCGGTGGCGTTCTCCTGGGAGAAGGAATCAAAAAGCTTCGGAATAAATTCCGGATCCATGCCGATGCCCGTATCCTGAATCCGGAAGGTCAGGACGCAGCGCCCCGCCTCTTCCTCAGCCGCCTCGACGGTCAGGGTCACCCGGCCCGGCGTTTCGGTAAACTTGACCGCGTTGCCGAGAATGTTGATCAGAACCTGCTTCAGCTTCATATCATCTCCGATATAGAAGTCCCGCACCGGCCCGGTTACGCTGGTCTCATACTGCAGCCCCTTGTCCGCGCACTGGCCGCTGATGATGATGTTGATCTGCTCCATCAGCTCCCGGAAGGAGAACTCTTCTTTTTTCAGCACCATCCGTCCGGATTCGATCCGGCTCATATCCAGAATATCGTTGATCAGACCGAGCAGATGCCTGGCGCTGGCGCCGATTTTTTCAAGCTGATCCCGGGTCTGCGGCTGAAGATCCGGATTCCGCAGCGCAATATTGTCCAGGCCGATGATGGCGTTCATCGGCGTCCGGATTTCATGGCTCATATTGGACAGAAAGCTGGTTTTGGCCCGGCTGGCGTCCTCCGCCAATGCCTTTTCAATCTCCGTCTGCCTCTCCCGCTTCTGAACCTGTGCATAGATGTTGAACAGGATCACCAGGGAGAACACGATCAGCAGCGACTGAACGGTCAGGCTGACGCCCAGGGTCGAATCAATGTTGTTCAGCGCCTGCTGCACCTTCTGCTCCGCCTGGGGAACGCTCCCGTCCTCCCCGTCGGCCGGAATGGCGGAGAAGTTCTGATGAATCACGGTCTCGGATTTTTCAATGGCGGTATCGGTGGTCTGGCGCAGCCAGACGCCGGAGGTAAAGATAATCAGCCCCAGCAGCACGATCCAGGCCACGATGGAGCGGCCCAGGCGGTTGCCCGTGTCATGCTTCAGCACCGCCCGGAACGCGATGAGGCCGAGGATTCCCCAGCTCGCCAGAATCAGGTAGGACTCCGTCGACAGGGTTTTCACCGCGACGATGTTCGGAATCAGGAACTCCATCGCAAACATCAGCGAAACCACCATGCCCAGCGCGCCGGTGAACACGAAGATCCGTTTCTTCTCCTTCGCGGCCTCCTTCCAGGCGGCGGCCGAGGCAAAAGCGTAGGCAATCGTCGCGCCGACCGTCGTCACGTCCACGATCCAGCTGATCGCGGTGCGGCCGAAAAAGGGCAGCAGGACCGAAACCAGAAGGATGCAGAGGATGGCCCGGCGCGGCACCCGCTGGCTGTCCGTCTCCGCCAGTTTCCCCGGGAGGAGTCCGTCATCTGCCATGGAGAGCAGCAGCCGGCTCAGCGCGATGAAATTGCCGATCAGCCCCGTAAAGATGCCGCAGAGGGCCGCGATGCCCAGCACGGCGCTGCCAGCGGGTCCGAGCGCGCTGTGCGCCGCGAAGAAGGTGGGCTGGGCGGCCAGTCCCTTCTGATTTCCCAGGTCTTCCGTATATTCCACCCAGCTGCCGCAGCCCTCCGGCAGCGCCAGAACCGACAGCAGGCTCAGCAGGCCGTAGGCCGCGCCGGCGGCGATCAGCGCGCCGGCCATGATGCGGAAGCTGTGCCGGAGGTCAAACTTCGCCTCCCCGGAGGAATGGGAAATGGATTCAAAGCCCACATAGGCCCAGGGGGCCAGAGCAAACACGGTGAGCGTGCCGCTCCACGTGCCCTGTTTTTCCGAGAAAGCCGGCCGGAAGGGCTCCGCCACCTCCGTCCGCAGGGCGGCGGCCGCAAAGCAGAAAACGATGCCCGCAAACAGCAGCACGGCCATCACGATCTGCGTCCCCGCGGCGGCCCTGCGCCGCAGGCAGACCAGCGCGGCCAGGACCAGCGCGCCGATGGACAGGATCAGCTCACCCATATACACCTGATACCCGGCGATTTCGTAATGAAAGCCGAACTGGAAAGCGCCCCCCAGCAGGGTCCGCGCGATCAGCGGCAGAGCGGTGGCATTGGCCCAGATCACCGCCCCATAGGTCAGGATCAGAAACCACGCGTTCAGGAAGCCGTGATCGTATCCGAAGCTTTTTTTCGTATAGGTATAGGTTCCGCCCTCGCCCGGGAACCGGATCATCAGATAATGATAATTGGCTGCAATGATCAGCATCACGACGGCGCCCAGCCCCAGGCCGACGGCGGCGCCCACAGGGCCGGCCAGCGGCAGGAAGGTATTCCCCGGCATGACGAAGGCTCCCCAGCCCACGCTGCACCCGAAGGCCAGCGCCCAGGCGCCCGCAATCGTCAGATACGGCAGGGTTCTGCCGGATCCGGTTCGCTTCTGCTGACTGTTCATTTCCCCGTTCCTTCTTTCAGCTGACTCTCTGTTTATGGATTCTCCGCCGCGTATCGGCGGATCTCTTCCGCTGTTTTTCCGTACAGCGCGGCAATCTCATCCAACTGGGCCTTCACTTCCCCGTCCGTCATTGTCCGCGGGTTGCCCGGACGGAACTCCTCCGAGATTCTGGAGGCCGCCTCGGACAGCCTGGTCAGGCCCAGGTTTCCGCAGTTCCCCTTGACGGCGTGCGAGGTTTCAAAAAGGCTTGCCGGATCCATGGTCTCCCCGGCGGCCAGAAGGGAGTCGATCAGCCCGTTCGTAACCAGTTTGCGGATATGCTTGTCCACCAGCTTCTCCACGCGAAGCACGCGGAGCGCATGCTCATAGCTTTCCCCGATATTGCCGTACAATTCCTGAAGCGTCATTCTGCTTTCGTCCTTCCCGTTTGAATTTCCTTCCTGATCAGCTCCTCAAAGGTCTGCGGCGGAACAGGTTTGGAAAAATAGTACCCCTGAACCAGGTCGCAGCCGCTGTTCTGCAGGATTTCCAGCTGATCCTCATTTTCAACGCCCTCCGCGACCACCTTGACCCGGAGGTATCTGGCGATGTCCAGCATCAGCAGCACCAGCCGCCTGGCCGTCTCGCTGACCGCGATGTTGCTGATGAATTTCATGTCCAGCTTCAGCACGTCGATCGGCATGTCGGAGAGCATGTTCAGAGAGGAGTATCCGGATCCGAAGTCATCCATCTCGATGTCAAAGCCGATGTCCCTCAGCCGGCGGATGACATCCAGCACCGCCTGCGCGTTGTTGGTATAGGCGGACTCCGTCACCTCCAGCTTGATGTCCCGGTATTCCAGCCCGTTCTCCTCGATCAGCCGGACCAGCCGTTTCTCCAGATGCATGTCAAACATGTCGCTCCGGGACAGGTTGACGGAAACCGGCAGGGTAAACCCGAACTGTTCGCGCCATCTGGCCACCTGCTTCGCGGCCTCGGTCCAGACATAATTGTCGATCAGCCCGATCAGTCCGTTCCCCTCAAAAATCGGCACAAAGACGCCGGGAGAAATCATCCCCAGCTCGGGATGCTGCCATCGGATCAGTGCCTCCGCGCTGGAAAGCCGGGGCGGCGTACACTGGATATCATACTTGGGCTGATAGAAAACCGTCAGCTGCTTCTCCTCGAGCGCCCGGTTCAGATCGTTCAGCAGCCGCTGCTTCAGCATCTCCTGGCGCTGCATCTCCTCGTCGAAGATCCGGATGGGGTTCTTGTAGTTGCCCCGGACCATGCTGTTCGCCGACCGGGCCCGGTCCGTCATCGTCACCGGATCGGTGTTTTCTCCCCAGGGGCACACGCCCACCCGCAGGTGGATGTTGACATCCGGGAAGCGCCTGTCCAGCTCCCGCTGAAAGCGCTTCAGCAGCCCGGGATAATCCGCCTGCTTTTTGCAGAAGATGCCGAACCGGTCGCCGTCCATTCTTCCGGCAATGCCTTCCGTCTCCGCCAGGAAAGCCCGGATTTCCCTGCCGATGGTCCGCAGCACTTCATCTCCGAAGGCCCGGCCGTGCAGCGCGTTGACGGAGTGAAACTGTTCGATGTTCAGCACCACGGCATCCAGCCGGAGCTCCGGGTGATACCGGAACAGACGGCTGGCGTATTCGTTGTAGAAGTTCCGGCTGTACAGGCCCGAAAGCGCATCCCGCTCCGCGGCGGAGATCAGCTTCCGGCCCTCGCTCATCTCAATGATCCGCCCCACCCGGGCCTGAATCACTTCCACCTCGTCAAAGGGCTTGGTAATGAAGTCGGCCGCGCCGGCCTGCAGCGCCCTCAGCTCCGCTTCCCGCTCCGCGGTCAGCACGATGACGGGGATTTTCTGCAGCTCCTCGTCCTCCCGGAGCTTCTGCAGCACCTCGAAGCCGTTCATGACGGGCATCATCAGATCCAGCATGATCACGGAAAGCTCTTCCTGGTGAGCCCTGATCATTTCCAGCGCTTCCCGGCCGTTCTCCGCGAACAGGATTTCATACTGTTCCTCCAGGATGGCCTCCAGCACATCCCGGTTGATTTCCTGGTCATCCACCACCAGGACTGTTTTCGGCCGTTCAATCTGTCCTGCCTTGATCATGCCTGCCTCACCCCCTCCGCCGAGGTTTTTCCCGCAGTCGGCCGAATGAATTCCTTCAGCGTGTCGTACAGCGTTTCGGCATCCGCGGGCTTGCCCAGATGTGCGTTCATTCCGGCGCTGAGGGATTCCTTCACATCGGTTTCAAAGGAATTGGCGGTCAGCGCGATAATCGGCACGATCCGGGCATCCTCCCTGCTCAGGGCGCGGATCCGTCTGGTAGCCTCGAGCCCGTCCATCACCGGCATCCGCAGATCCATCAGGATGGCGTCATAATAGCCTTCCTCTGATTTTTCCATCATTTCCACCGCGACCTGCCCGTTTTCGGCCCGTTCCGTCTCAACCCCTTCCAGTTCAAGCAGGTCCGCCACGATCTCCGCGTTCTCCGGCAGATCTTCCACGATCAGAACCCGCTTTCCCTCCAGGGTGATCTGGATTTCCTCCTCCGGGAGGGTCAGGCTGGTTTCCCGGAGGCACTGCATGGGAATGGACAGCGTAAACACGGTGCCCACATTTTTCTGGCTCTGGACGCGGATCACGCCTCCCATCAGCTCCACCATCTTCTTCGTAACCGCCAGGCTCAGGCCGCTTCCCCCGTAGCGGGCGGTGGATCCGCTTTCCTCCTGGGCGAAGGCGTCAAAGACCCGGGGCAGGAATTCCGGATCAATCCCGATGCCCGTGTCCGAAATGGTGAACAGGCAGTTCATCTTCCGATCCCCGCGGGGATAAACCTCCACCGCGAAGCGGACCGTTCCCGGGGAATCGGTGTATTTCACCGCGTTGCTCAGCACGCTCAGCAGCGCCTGCTTCAGCTGCGTCACATCCCCGTAAAGGAAGTAATCCTTGGTCTTCGGAAGCGCGGTCTCATAGTGCAGCCCCTTGGCCGTGCACAGGGTGGTGGTAATCGCGTTCACCTGATCCAGCGCTTCCTTCAGCGAAAACTCCTCGTTTTTGAGCGTGGCCTGGCCGTTTTCCAGCTCGTTCATCTCCAGCATGTTCTGGATCATGCTCAGCAGATGCCGGGCACTCAGGTCGATCTTTTCAAGCTGATCCCTGGTTTCCGGCTGAAGCTGCGGATTTTTGAGGGCGAGGGTATCCAGGCCGAGAATCACGTTCATCGGCGTTTTCATCTCGTGGCTCATGGTCGCCAGAAACCGGGTTTTCATCCGGCTGCTCTCCTCTTTGGCGGAGAGCTCCGCCTCCAGCCGCTCCCCCTCGATAATCTGCTGGGTAATCCTGCTCAGCAGCAGATAGATGATGAAGACAAAGACGCTGCCTCCGAACAGAATGGAAGCCACGATCAGATCCGGCTCCCCAATGATCCCGACGAGCAGATACCCCGCCAGAAACAGGAGGAGCAGAACAATCGGCACCTGCAGCAGCCATCCCCTGCGGCGCCAGCTTTTCTGTTTTTGCATAAAACGGGCGTAGCGAACAAAGCAGATGATGTTCCAGACCATCAGCATGGCTCCGCCGTATACCATCCCGTAAATCAGCCATTGCATCATTTTTCAGTTCCTCCGGCCGGAAGAAGGACCAGTCATTCTGAGCGCCCGGCGCACCGCTTCCTTCGCCCGTATTCCTATTCTGCTTTTCTGCCTGTTCACTTTAGCATATGCGGGTGATTTTGTCCACTCCCGCAGGGCAACTTGGTGCCCTGACCGGCACGCGGATCCTTTCTCCCGATCACAGGCTGTTCCGGGTTTCGAAAAGCTTCCTTTCCCGGACATATTTCGCGCGGATACCGTCCCGGCAGACTGCATATCCCCGCGGAAAGACCTGCAGTTCATTCATCTGCGCCGTAAACAGGATATTTCCTCTGATAATCAGCTGCTCCATCCGGCATCCCCTTTCCCGCGGAAAAACAAGAGTGACGGCATTCTTCTCTTTTTATAAAACCGATCCGACTTCAGATCAGTTTATCCTATCATTTTTCGGGAAGGGTGTCAATCATCGGCGTTTCTCTGCGTATCTGTTGTGTTTCTGCCGGAGATTGTTTATTATTAGAGGGCAGTACCGTATGTTTCGCCCGCCCGGGGATGCCTCGGGGGGCGGCGGATATGGGTATCGCTTCACCTGGACAAAATCATCGGAAAAGCGGGAGGTATGGCGGATGACGCGTAAAACGGCGTTCCTTGCGGTTCAGTCCGTCCTGTGCGCCCTGGCGGCCGGGCTTCTGGCCGCCGCAGCCCTGCAGCTGTATCTGGACGGGGCCGCAAAGCAGGCGGAAGGAGACCTGTTCTATTATATGTACACCCGGGAAAGGGTGGGCGCAAAGCTGCTGCCGCTCCTTCCCCTGCTCTTCGGGAGCCTGGGCATGACCGCCGCGGGGCTGATTCTCGGGATCCGGGATGAAAGCCAGGATCTCCCCGTGCGGGACGAAAGGCTTCTGCGGGACCTGGGCAGTCTCCGGGACCGCGCGGTGCACCAGAAGGCGTCCCGGAGGACGCTTTATCTCAGGGTTGCGGTCATCGCACTGGCGGCAGTGCTGATCCTCGCGGGAATTCTGAACGGCGGCCTGGCGAATGTGCTCGCCAAGGGCGCGGTCATCTGTACGGAGTGTGTCGGCCTTGGATAAGACAGAGAAGCTCCGGGATACCGGAAAGGGAAAAACGCGCAGGCCCGCCCCGCGCCGGCTGGTACAGCTGTATGCCGCCCTGCTGTACAACGCAAATCTGAAGGGATTCATTGACGGACACATCTATTCGGGGGACCTGAAGGCTGCCTGCGTCCCAGGGCTGAACTGCTATTCCTGCCCCGGCGCCGTCGCCGGCTGTCCCCTCGGCGCCCTGCAGAATGCCCTGGGCGCGGCCGGGCATACGGCGCCCTGGTATGTGCTGGGGATCCTTGCTCTCTTCGGCGTGATCCTCGGCCGGATCGTCTGCGGCTGGCTCTGCCCCCTGGGGCTGATTCAGGAGCTGCTGCACAAAATCCCCACGCCGAAAATCCGGAAAAGCCGCTTCACCCGGGCCCTTTCCTGGCTGAAGTATGTTTTCCTGGCCGTGTTTGTGCTCGCCCTCCCGCTGTATTACGGGATCGCCAACGGTATGATTCTGCCGGCCTTCTGCAAGTATATCTGCCCCGCCGGCACCCTGGAGGGGGCGGTCGGCCTCCTGCAGAATCCGGCGAACAGCTCCTCGTTCTTCCAGTTGAGGGCGCTGTTTACCGGCAAGTGGGTCATCATGGCGGTGATCGGCCTGGCCTGCGTTTTCTGCTATCGCTCCTTCTGCCGTTTCATCTGCCCGCTGGGAGCCCTCTACAGCTTTTTCAACCGCTTCGCCCTGACCGGCGTCAAGGTGAATCCCGACCGCTGCGTCGGCTGCGGCCGCTGCGTCATGAACTGCCGGATGGATGTCCGGCATGTGGGAGACCGTGAATGCATCTCCTGCGGGAAATGCATCGATGCCTGCTCCCAGGGCGCCATTTCGCTGAAATGCGGAAGCATCACCCTGAAGGGGCCGGAAATCGGACCGGGCGCGGATCCGGAGCCGGTGATCCGGAAGCGGAAAAAGATCGGAAGGATGGTCTGGTGCGCCGCCCTCGCGGTGCTGGTCTTCGCGGTGGCCTGGTTCAACCTGATCGAGCCTGCGCTGGGCCGGGCGAATCCCGGTTCCGCGGCGGTGTCCGTCCCGGAAACGGAGGCGGCCGGCTCAGAGGTCCCGTCCCTTCCCGTCGGCACAGAGCCGGGCTGCCTGGCGCCGGACTTTGCCGCGGAGCTGCTCAGCGGGGAAACCTTCCGCCTGTCGGAGCACCGGGGCCGGGTGGTCATCCTGAACTTCTGGTCCACGACCTGCGCTCCCTGCATCGAGGAGCTGCCCTTCTTTGAACAGCTGAAAACGGCCTACCCGGATGCGGAGATTCTGGCCGTGCATCACCGGGCGGGCGCCTCCGGGGCGGAGGCTTTCCTGGCCGACAAGGGCTGGGATCATCTGGACTTTGCCCTGGACAGCCGGGAGAAGGGAATTCTTCCCCTGCTGAACGCCTCGGATGCCTTGCCCCAGACCATCATCCTGAACAAACAGGGCGTCGTGACCTACAACGCCCAGGCGCCCCTGACCTACGATCGGCTCGAGCAGCTGTATCTGGCCGCCCTGGCGGATCAGACCGGCGCGGAATCCGCGGCTCCGGCCGGGACGGCTGCCCCAGAACCGGCCGCGGACCCGTCGGAGGCTCCCCTCCCCGCGGCGGACGCCGGAAATGAACCTGAGAAGGCTTCCTATACCGTGACTGTGACGGATCAGGACGGCCGCCCCGTGCCCGGAGTGATCCTGTCCTTCTGCACGGATACGGCCTGCCGGAACAGTGAGCCCTCCGATGAAGACGGAAAGGTTGCCATGACCCTGGAGCCGGACAGGTACCATCTTCAGGTTGCCGATCTGCCCGAGGAATATGAAGTCCCGGGAGAGACGGATCTGTTTATCGGTCCGGACTCCGGGGAGGAAACCCTGGTAATCACCCGGAAGGATGCCGCCCCCACAGCGGAAGCAAGCGCCGCGGAGACCGTTCCCACGGCGGATGCGAGCGGCACGGAAGCCGCCCCCGCGGCGGAGGACAACGCTGCGGAAGCCGTTCCCGCGGCCGAAGAGAACCGCACGGAGGCCGCCCCCGCGGCGGAGGATAACGGCACGAGCGCCGCTTCCCCGCAGCCGACCCGGGCGTCCAGAATGGCGCCGGAGGAGCTCCTGGGTCAGCCCTTCCCCGACTTTACCTTCACGGATACGGAGGGAGAAACATTCACGCTGTCCAAAGCGCTGGAGGAGAAGGAAGTTGTCTTCATCAGCATCTTTGCCTCCTGGTGCGGGCCCTGCCGGGACGAATTCCCGGAAATGGAGAAGGTTTATCAGAAGTACGGGGACAAAATGGCCTACTTTGCCCTGTCGGGCTTTGCCAATGATACCATGGACATCATGCGCGACTACAAGGCGGAGATGAACCTGAGCTTCCGTTTCGGCCTGGAAAAAGGGACGGGGATCATGGATCTCGTCAAGATCGACGGATATCCCACCAATTTCGTGATCGACCGCTTCGGAAACACGGGCTATGCCCGGGCCGGGTCCATTCCGTCCGAGGAGGACTTTGAGCGCCTGGTCACTGCCTTCATGGGGGAGGCTTACACGGCCACGGTCCCTCTCACGGAAATCCCCGGTCCCGCCATGGACGTACCCTACCCGGAGGACAGCGCCCTTTCCGCCGCGGTGAACGCGGAAGGAAGCAGCCTCGCCTTTTCCAGCGATCCCGAGGGGAAGAATTTTCCCTTCCTTCCGGAAACCCGGGACGGACAGACGGCAGTCTGTGCGTCCAACACAGGAAGGAATACCCAGGCCTCCATGCATACCTCTCTCTCTGCGGAAGAGGGCAGCGTCCTGGCCTTCCGGGTCGGAGGGGAAACCTGGAACTTCAGCCAGCTGCTGACGGTATACGTCGACGGGAATGCGGTCCGGAAGTTCTGCGGCTCCTATGACTGGAAAACGGTTTTTCTGCCCCTGGAAGCCGGAGAGCATGAGATTTCGTTCAGGGCTTACAGGAGGTCGCAGCCCGGGGAGGATGAATGGATGGGAATCCGGGAGGTCCGGCTGCTGAACGGAGACGAGGCCGCCGCCGCGCTGGAAAGCGTTCCCGCTTATCCGAGAAGCGCGGAAAACAGCCTGGAAATCCTGAATGCCGGCGTCCGAGAGGCCGTTCTCCTCTATAAGGGCAATCCGTTCTCCATCCTCTATGTGGCGAATGACGAGGTCGTTCAGGCCGGGGCCACCATCACGGAAAAGAGCGATCCGGATCTGGCCCTCCTGGTCGCTGGCCCCATTGAAATCCAGGCCCACGTGGCGGATCTGCCCTTCGTGGACGGTTATTTCCGTTTTGAATTTGAAGTCCCTCCGGAAGGCTTCGCGTCCGTCGAGTTTGCGCCGGATCTGTCGGACCCAGACGTACAGACGCTTACCTGCATGTGCGTGAGGGAAGAGAGGAATATCAGCACTGTCCTGGATCTTTACCTGCCGCAGGTCGGCCCCGAGGGCGCGAAGGACCTGAGCTGGAAATATCTGGACGAATATCAGCAGGAGACAGCGGAAACAGGCGCGCCGGAGTCCTGACAGCCTGTCTGTCCCTTTCCTTCTGATTTTTTCTGGAGATGCGCCATGATTTATGTGACTTCTGATCTGCACGGTTATCCCCTGCCTGACTTTCTCAGGCTGCTCGGCAAAGCGGATTTTTCCGATGCGGATGAGCTGATCATTCTCGGCGATGTGATCGACCGCAACGGCGACGGAGGGATCGCCATGCTGCGCTGGATGCTGCAGCAGGTGAATGTCCGCATGATTCTGGGCAACCATGAAGCCATGCTGCTGTCCTGCAGGTTCCTGTTTGACACGATCACCGACGAGAGTCTCGCCCGGTTTGATCAGCAGAAAATGAACCTGCTGTCCGCGTGGATGATGAACGGCGCCGAGCCGACGCTGAAAGCGCTGAAGGATCTGTTCCGGGAGGATGAAGAAACCGCGCGGGAAATCCTGGCGTATCTGCAGGAAGCGCCCCTGTATGAAACCGTGGAAACGCCCGGCCGGAAATACCTCCTGGTGCATGCGGGACTCGGAAATTTTTCAAAGGAGAAGCGATTATCGGAATATACTCCGGATGAACTGCTGTGGACCCGTCCGGACATCGATCAGCAATACTTCCAAAAAACCGTCACCGTATTCGGGCATACGCCGACAAATTATTACTCCGCTGAGTATGCGGGCCGGATGCTGAAAACACCAACCTGGATCAATATTGATACAGGAGCCGCTTCCGGAAAACCGCCGATGCTCCTGCGCCTTGACGATGAAAAGCCCTTCTATCAATGAGGAAGACAGGGGGACGGTTCTTTTGTCTTGTTCCCTTCCCGCCGGCCGAGGCCAAAGGGATCATTAAATCAGGCCGAAGTGACGAAGCGCCTGCGCAATTCCATTCTCATTCACAGCCGAAGTAATATACGAGCAGGCTTCCTTCACCTCCGGCTCAGCATTGCCCATGGCGATGCTGTTCGGCACGTGATTCAGCATGGACAGATCGTTCTCGGAATCTCCGATCACATAGCAGTTCTGCAGCGGAACCCCCAGCCTGTTCCGGACGATATCAATTCCGGTGCCCTTGCTGTATCCCTCCGGAATGATTTCCCATCCGCTGCCCGTGTCCTTCCGCTCGATCGCCTGAAAGCGGCCCCGGAGCAGCTCCATCAGCGTCTTCACCCGAACGCCTTTTGGATCAAAGGTAAAGATCTTCGTGAAGGAAAAGTCCGGATGATCCGCGTCTATGATTCTCCCTATCCCGAGATCCAGCGCGTACTTTCTCATCCCGGCCATCAGGGGATGCTCTCTGGGATCGCTTTTTTCCATCCAGAGAGCTTCATCCCCCTCATAAACCACGGGCAGTCCGACGGACAGCACCTGTTCCCGGATTTCCCTGCTTTCCTCCGGATTCCACTGAAAGTTCAGCAGCGTCTCTCCGTTCAGAATCACCCTGGTTCCGCATCCCAGAACCCACCCGTCGATGGGCACGCCCTCCAGTCTGCGGTCCAGGTTGCAATAGGTTCGCCCGGAGTTGATGATATTCAGGCAGCAGTTTTCATGCGCCCGGGCCATGGCTTCCAGCGCGCTGGAAGGAATCCGGTGGGTCTCCTGATCGATCAGCGTCCCGTCGATGTCGTAAAAGATCAGGCTGGGCTGATCCGCTGCCCGGCCGGTTCCCATATCCGCAGCCGCGCTTCTGCATGTTCCGCCGCGGTAAATCATCTTCGCACGCAAGTATGGCACTGTCATGCTCATAGCGGCCGCCCCGTCAGACGGCGCCCGTCACCGTAGCCCCGTTCAGGCGGGTCACGGCCGGGATCCTCATGCAGTCATACTGCCGGCTTTCCGCGGAAAAAGCCATCTTCGGAATCAGTTCGGACATGTTTCCGGATACGGACCCGCCGGATACGGAAACTGTCTCGTTCCCCCGGTGAAGATATCCCAGGCGGATTTCTCCCGCGATATCTCCGGTCACCGCGTCCACCTGGAAATCCGAGAATTCAACAATCTCCAGATAATCGCCCCGGCGGATTTCCTCCGCGGAGGCTTTTCCGCCTTCAATCACAAAATTGGACGCGATAAAGGAATCCGTCAGCCCCAGATACTGGCTGAACTGGCGGTTTCCCCACAGGCCGACCACCTTTCCCCCGTCCAGCAGCATCCTTTCCCGAATCCGGGCGCCTTCGCTGTCATAGGCGGCGTTGCGCGAGGAATTGGGCAGCTGGGGTACCGTACGCAGCGTCATCGTCTCCGGCGCCGCCTGATCCCCCATCTTCCAGTTGGAGATGCCCCGATAGATGGCTGCGGCGGAAAGCCGGGTGATGAAATAGTCATAAACCTCGCAGGCCGCGTCCGTGGACAGGATCACGTCCGCCTTCTCGAGTGCCGGGGTCGGCCGGGCCGTCAGCTTGTCCCTGCCGTATCGCATGGTTTCCGTCAGATCCCGGGTCAGCTGTTCCCGGTCGCAGGTGCCGGAATGATACATCCGGTAAAGCTCGATTTCCTGACCGTCCCTGCGGGCATTGACCACCGCTTCCGTCATGGACCTGGGATAAACGGCCGTCACGTCGATTCCTTCGCTGTTCAGGAACCGGCGCCGGATTTCGCTCACAAAGATTTCGCAGCTGTTCAGGTCTTCCGTGTCCGTTTCCGGAAGGGCCGCGACCGTCTGCAGGAAGTCCCGGCTGATGGCCTTCAGGTCCACCGGACTGCCGCTCTCCGGAACGGCATCCGTTTCCTTCTCCGGCGTGTTCAGGCGGTATACGGGGTTGCGGACATAGGAAGCCTCCTGACAGAGCTCCGCGATTCTGCGGGCCATTTCCGTCTCGGTGGCGTCCGGCGGGATCGGCGCGCCGGCCGAACCCATGATCTCCTCCGTCTTCCGGTAGACCTTCACCTGAAAGCTGGTCAGTTCCTTCACCCGGTTCTGATCCAGGGCATGACGGATCAGATAAAACTCCCAGCCCTTTTCCCGGGTCTCCGTCACTTCCCATGCGTCCGCCTCAGAGGACTTCAGCACCCGCAGCAGTTTTTCCAGATTTTCCGACATTTTATCCGAGCCTCACTTTCGCCTTCAGATAGGGGCCGCCGTCCGCCACCTTGACCCATTCCTTGTGTCCCTTGCCGCATCCGCCGGATCCGAAGATTTCCCGGTCACGCGACACCATGCTCACCGACCCCAGGAGATCCGGCACGTATCCGGTCATCACCAGCGGGGAAACCACCTTGCCGGTCAGCTTTCCGTCCGCGATCTCATATCCCCGGTCGATGATGCACTGAATGCCCCAGTGCTTGGGATCCTCCATGCCGGACTGCATCCCCTCCAGCAGATAGCCGCGGCTGATGCCGGCGATCATCTCCTCCAGCGTGCTGTCGCCGGAGTCAAAGACCGTGTTGGTCATTCGCGTGTAAACCTTGTGCGCGAAGTTTTCGCGTTTCCCGTTTCCGGTGGGCTTCACCCCCAGCCGCAGGGCGCTGAGCGCATCGCAGATACCGGTCTTCAGAATGCCGTTTTTGATTTCCGTCACGTCTCCGGCGGGGATTCCCTCGTCGTCAAAGGCATAGGACGTCACATCCTCGGCGCACAGGGCGCCTTCGTGCATGGTCACCAGGTCGGAGCCGACCCGTTTCCCGATATACTCAGCCCCCAGGGCGCGCCCCTTCACGAACATGTCCATCTCGACGCCGTGGCCGAAGGCTTCGTGGGCGATGAGGCCGGTCACCTCGGGCGCGGTGATGACGTCATACTCTCCGGGAACCACCCGTTCGGCTGAAATCAGATCCTTCCCGATGCGGATCGCTTCCGACAGTTTCTCCGCCATGCGGTCGAACAGCTCCGGTCCGCATCTTCCGGACAGGGAGGTATGAGCCATCTCGGTGCGTTCCTCCCCCGCGGCCAGCAGCGCGATCACTCCCTCGCTGTAGACATAGGACTGGCGCAGATCCTGATGCTCCGTCAGAAACATCTTGCAGATATGCGTGGAAGAAGCCCTGGTCATGCAGTCGATCACCCGGAGGCCCTGCTCCGCGCCTTCCTTCACGCCCCGGTCAGAAATCTCCGTCAGCCGGGAAACCAGTTCCGCCAGATCTTCCTTTTCCGGCAGGCGCTCCGTCTCCATCTCGGCAAAAATGGTCCGGCTTTCGTCGGAAAGCGCCGCGGTCTCATACGGGGAAACCTGCAGCGTCTCCAGCAGGCTGAACTGCTCCTCCAGCTCTTCTGTGATCCGGCCGAAGGCTTCCTCAGCCCGGTCGGGATCAAAGCCCGTAAACGCGGCCTCCGAGTACAGCCCGTTGCGGCAGACCCGCACGACGGTTCCCCGCTCGGTGGTCATGGTCTCGTGGCTGACGGCTTTGGCCCGCTGCGAAATCGTTGCCTGAAAACCGACGGAATCGGTGGAGAGAACGGATACATAATCATATTTCTGACGCAGCAGCTGAATCAGCTGCTTCAGGCCCGGGGCCAGCGCGGTCAGATAAGCGGAAAACGGTGCTTTCATGGTCTTCCTTTCCCTTCCTGAAATTGAAGTGATGTTCGTTTCTTCCAGCCTTGTTGCAAGGCGGAATGATTTTATCATCTCCGGCCTTTCCTTTCAACCGGGAAGATGTCTGCTCCGGGCCTTCAGAATTCCTTCCGGTACATTCCCGCCAGCATCAGCAGGCAGAAGAAGTACAGGCAATTGTCATAGTACCGTCTATTCCCCTTCCGCATCGGCGTTTCCCAGAATCTGCGCAGATATTCCTCCGCCCATTCGCTGCCGCTGACAGCGGAAGCGGCGGCCAGCGTCGCCGTGATGGCCACCGGATGCATGGCGGGCTCGTCCGTCGGCGTCCCGTCAATCTGATACGCCCGGTATTCCTCCTCCGGGATTCCGTGGAAATAATCCTGCAGATGGGCCGCAATCTTCCCGTATTCTTCCCTGGGCCCAAACCACAGGGTATCCAGCGCGATGTTCATGGCAACCCGGTAAGCGTCGGAATAATACCCGAAGTTCTTTCCAAACATAAACCGCGGCGTGCCGTCATATTCCGCGTATTCCGGGCTCATTCCGGTCCCCGGGTGGGCGCTGAGCGCCAGATATTTCCGGCTCGCTTCCGCCGCCTTCTTCCAGAACGGCCGATCCTCCGGATCCGCGCGCTCCGCGAACACCTCGTAAAAATGCGGCAGATGGTAGCTGGGATCGGAATAATCCGCCTCCGGCACAAACCGGATCAGATGATTGTTCCCGTCCCACATGGCCCGGCCCCCCGGAACCATCTCCGCCTGATGCACGCAGTGCCGGAGAATCTCCCTGGCCTGCGCGCCGTAATCAAAGATTCCGGACCCGTCTCCCCACCGCTCCGAGGCCAGAAACAGCGCCATGGCAAAATACTCTTCTCCGTCCGGCGCGGGTCCCTCCGCGTTATGCTTTCCCTCCAGGTTCACGGACCAGGCAAAATATCCCGCGTACTTTCCCTGTTTCTGCAGCATGTAACGCACTGAGAACTGCCACAGCCGGTCGAACAGGTCCCGGCGGTCCATCTGGACGCACATCATCATCCCGTAGCTCATTCCTTCGGTTCTCGCGTCCACGTTCCCCGTATCGACCATGCAGGCGCTGTCCGCGTCCACTTCATGGAAGAATCGCTCCTCCGGGTCCTCGAAGATCGTCCGGAAGCATTCCGAAACGCGCTCCTGAACTTCTTCCGCGTTGATTCCCACGCGGGAAAACCAGTTTGTTCCCTCTTTCATTTTCTCCTCCTGTTTCAGCCCTTTTCAAAGCACACCCTCGGTTCGGACCAGTGAATCAGGTCCGGATTCTCCAGCACATAAAAATGGCCGGGACCGGCCGGAACCTCCGGAAAGCGCCGGGAATCCACGAACTGAGCATAAATATAATACCTCCCGCTCTTCTCATCCGGAAGAATGAACGGGTCGCTGATATGCACGTCCCGGATGTGGTACGGATAAGCGTTCAGGTCTGCCTGATGATCGGTGCACTGAAACATTTTCTTTTCCTCATAACCCAGTTCTTCGACGATACGCCTGGATGTCCAACCAGCCTGATGCAGCTCAAGAATCGCCTTTTTCGCGTCCAATGTGACGGATAGACGGCTCTTTGTCACACTTGCTGTGTTTGGATTCTCTTTCAGAATCCGGATTTCTTCCTGATTGAAGCTTGAGTACTTTCTTCCCACAGTCAACAGTCCTTTCGTTGTGCTAGTATATCACCTCCCCATAATGTCAAGTACCAAATTCAGTAGAATCAACACTTTTTTCGTCTGAGTCATCACCTGGATGAGCCCTCTACGGATAGTTTCCATGCT
>CACYWL010000030.1:0-3080 GCA_902778055.1 uncultured Eubacteriales bacterium
CGGAGCTTCGGGGGGAGTGGTTCCTTCAGCCGCAGCCTGGTTCTCCTCGGGCTGCGCGGGAGCGGTGCCGTCGGCCGGAGCCTGCCCCTCCGCAGGCTGTGCGGGAGCGTTGTTCTGCAGGTATTCCTCGATTTTGTCCGCGGTTTCCTGGTCGATGATTCCCTTCTCCACGAGCACCTTCAGGTCAAACGGTGCTGCGGGAGCCTGCTGTCCGGCTGCCTGCTTTCCGCCGTTCCGGCCGGGCCGGCCGCCCTTGCCGCGGTTCTGCTTTCCGGTATTGTTCCCGTTTGTCCCGTTCTGACCGTTTTCCGCGTTCTGGCTTTTTTCAGCATTCTGTCCGTTCGTGTTCTGACCGTTTTCCGTGTTCTGGTTCTCCGTTCCGGGCACCGGGTTCACAGGCGTGGCCTGGCTGTTTCATCAGGCGTCTGTCCCTGCTGTCCGTTCTGGTTCTGACTGCCGTTTCCCGGCATCTGTCCCTGCGGGCCGTTCTGGTTCTGACTGCCGTTCCCCGGCATCTGTCCCCGCGGACCGCTCTGGTTCTGGTTTCCGTTCCCCGGCATCTGTCCCTGCGGGCCGTTCTGGTTCTGGTTTCCGTTCCCCGGCATCTGCCCCTGCGGACCGTTCTGGTTTCCGTTCCCCGGCATCTGTCCCTGCGGACCGTTCTGGTTCTGGTTTCCGTTCCCCGGCATCTGTCCCTGTGGACCGTTTTGCATCCTGCCGTTTCCGGGCCGTCCGCCCTTCGCGGTCACATCGCTGCTCTGGATCTGCGGAACGGTGTTCTGCTCCTCCGCCAGAGCCGGCACAGCCATCGCCGTCAGGAGAAGAGAAACTCCCAGCACGCAGGCCAGCGTCCTTTTCACGTTCTTTCTTTTCAAAGCTTTCATTTCCTTTCCTCCTTTGTTTCCTGTCGTTTGATGCGCAGGCTCCCTGTATCCTGCCTGCTTTGTCATCGGCGCCGTTTCTTGATGACAGGCGTATCCTAACGCCCTTTTCTTGAATCAACCTTGAATTTCTGAAATTATTTTGTAACATTTTCATCCGGTCCCTTTTTCTCCTTCGAAGCTTCCGCGCAGCTGGGGTTTGGCGGACAGCATCCGCGGCCGCCCCGTTCGGCGTTCCCGGCAGTTTCTCCCCGGGTCTGTGCTCCTCCTCCGCTTCGAAACAGCCCGCGCCAAAATTTCCCTTCTTTTCTATTCTGTGCTATAATGAACTTTACAGCCGCGGTTTTCTTCCCGGCTGCAGGATGTTTCGTCCGATGATTCTGATCCTCCGCCGGCTCTCCGGCCCGCGGAAGTTTTCGGAGGTTTTGATGACCCCGCTGATTCTGGCATCCTCCTCTCCCCGGCGGCAGGAGCTGCTCGCTCAGGCCGGCATTCCCTTTGAAATTCACGCTCCCGAGGTAAATGAGGACTGCGCGCTTCCGGCCCGGGAGGCGGTGGCCGAGCTGAGCCGGCGAAAGGCGCAGGCTTCGGCCCTCCGGCATCCGGATCGTTTTATTCTGGCCTCCGATACGCTGGTGACCGTGGACGGAGAGAAGCTGGGCAAGCCGCACAGTCCGGAGGACGCCTGCCGGATGCTCCGCCTGCTCTCCGGCCGTACCCACGAGGTTTTCACCGGTGTCACCGTCGCGGCCCCCTCCGGCCGGATGCTGACGGAGGTCGACGCTTCCTCGGTCACCTTTGATCCGCTTTCGGAAGCCTTCATCTCCGCCTACGTGGCCGGCGGGGAACCGATGGACAAGGCGGGCGCCTACGCCGTTCAGGGGCAGGCCTCCCTGTTCATCAGCCGTCTGGAGGGCTGCTTCTTCGGCGTCATGGGCCTGCCGCTCTATCTGGTCCGCCGTCTGCTGGAGCAGGCGGGATATCCATTGTTTATTAGGAAGGAAGATTGAATACATGCCTTTTGCGGCTCCTGATCTCGGCATTGACCTGGGAACCTCAACCACCTCCGTGTATGTCAGCGGGAGGGGCATAGTGGTTTCCGAGCCCACGACCGTTGTGGTGGAAAGGGAAAGCCGGCGCACGGTCCGCGCTGTCGGAGATGAGGCGAAGTTTCTCATCGGCCGCAGTCCGGAAAAGCTGCTGACCGTCTCCCCCATCCGCAACGGTCAGGTCTCCGATTTTGACATGACCGAGCTGCTGCTGAAATATTTTCTCCGCAAGGCCATCGGCATCAGCTATCTGACCAGGCCCCGGGTCATTGTTTCCATCCCCTGCGGGCTGGACGACGTCAACCGCAAGGCGCTGACCGAGGCGGTCCGTCTGGCCGGCGCCCGGCATGTTTTTCTGATTGAAAAACCCTTTGCCGGCGCCATCGGGTCCGGCCTCCCTGTCTACGATCCCGTGGGCAGCATGGTGGTGGACATCGGCGCGGGAACCACGGATGTGGCCGTCATTTCGCTGGGCGGGCTGGTGGTCTCCCAGAGCGTCAGTGTCGGCGGAGAGCGAATTGACGAAGCGATCATGAATTATCTGAAGCGCGAGTGCAACATTATCGTGGGCCGGAACACCGCCGAGAAGGTCAAGCAGGATCTTGCCACCGCGATCCCGCTAGAGGAGCCCCGCTCCATTCTCGTCCGCGGAATCAACCAGCTGAATAACTCCGCCGGAACGGTCCATTTTTCCTCCACTCAGGCCTATGAGGCCGTGAAGGAGCCCTGCGAAGCCATTCTGAAGGCGATCCGCTGGGTGCTGGAGCGGACGCCGCCGGAGCTCTGCGCCGATATCATGCGCGGCGGCATTCATCTGACCGGCGGAGGCAGCATGCTTTTCGCGCTGGATCAGTATATTTCTGAAAAGCTGGATATTCCCGTTCTGCTGGCCCGGGATCCCGCGGACTGCTGCATCCTGGGCATCGGATACCTGGCGGAGAACATTCAGCTGGTCACGCCTCAGAACTGACCGTCCCGCGGGCGGGAAAACCATCCGGCACCGTCCGGAAGAGAAGGAGGTGAGCCTCATGGCCCGATTCAGTCCCTTTTCCAGGGGAAAAAAGAAGGACGACCGTCCCGAAGTGAAGGACGATTTTATTTACGATGAGCCGGAGGAGGCTTCCTCCGACATCGCCTCCGATACGCCGGA
>CACYWL010000030.1:3087-24505 GCA_902778055.1 uncultured Eubacteriales bacterium
GGGACCGGCTGGGGGATTTCAGCTCTCCGGACGAGGACAGCCTGCAGCCCATCCGGGCGCGGCGCCGGGCCAACCGGGGGCATCCGACCCTGCGGATCGTGGTCATGGTGTTGATAACCTTCGTCCTGATTCTCCTTTCCGGTTTCTATGTATTCCACCGGATCATCCCCTCCGCCCCCCTGCTGGGCGAAACCGAGGTGCTGGTCGGAGAGGCGGTCTCCCCGGTGCAGAGCTTCTTTGCCGGGCTGACGGAAAGCGTTGCCGGCTATTTCCGCTCCATGAAGCTGCGCGCCAATATTGAAAATGAGTACAACGCGCTCCGGGCGGAAAACGAACAGCTGGTCTACAAGGCCATGCTGGCGGATGAGCTTCAGCAGACCCTCTCCCAGTATGAGGATCTGAGCGATGAAATCGCCGCCAATGCCAATATGCAGCCCATCGTCTGCACGGTCATCGGGAAATCCGACAGCAACTATTTTTCCACCTTTACCATCAACAAGGGCTCCGATGACGGGCTGGAAAACTATATGGCGGTCACCATCTCCGGCGCCCTGGTCGGGTATACGGAAAGCGTGCAGCCTACGGTTTCCACCGTGCGGACCATCATTGATTCCGAGGCCTCCATTGCCGCGCTGATTTCCTCCTCCCGGGATCAGGGAACCGTCCGGGGAACGCTGGGCATCGACGGTACCCCCATGTGCCGGATGTACTACCTGCCCGACGACAATCTTCCCCGCCCCGGGGACCGGGTCGTCACCAGCGGTGTCGGCATGTCCTTTCCCAAGGGGATTCCCATCGGCACGGTCCGCGAGAGCACCCGCGGCATGGATTCCAACAAGCAGTACATCGTGCTGGAGCCGCTGGCGGATTTTCAGCATCTGGAATATGTGATCGTGCTTCGCTACAAGCCGGAGCCCGAGGCCATTCAGGGCCGGGAAAACGGCCGGGCCAATGTGGAGCTGGTTCCGCTCCAGAGCGCCCGTCCCTCTCCGGAGGTGCCGCAGATCGCATCCTCGCTGTTTGAAAGCCAGAACACGCCGGATCCGGACGCGACGGAAACGCCGACGCCCGAACCCACCGAAACGCCCTCTCCCACGCCGGAGCCCACACCGGTGCCGACGCCGGCGCCCTCGCATGACAGCTTCGAGTACGTGCCAATCGTGAACAACGCGGAGCCGACGCCGACCCCGACCCCCACGCCGGTGCCGACGCCCACGCCCTATCTGACGCCGGATCCGGACGCGATGACCTTCGAGGAGGATGACGAATGAGCACGTCTGAGACGCGTGACCGGGATTCCTCTTCCCGCGGGTCCTCCCTCTCCGGGAAGATCAAATCGATGCCCGGAAGCTTCAGAAGATTCCAGGAGGCGCGTCCCGGCTCCCTGCGGCGGTATCTGGTGCTGCTGTTTCTGATTCCTCTGGGCTATCTCTCCCAGGTCTGCATCATTCCCTATTTTTCGCTGGGAGGGGTCACGCCCAATCTGCTGTTCGCCCTGATCGGCATCATCACGGTGGCCTACGGCCGGGTGCAGGCGCTCTGGGCCGGGCTCTTTTACGGGCTGCTGCTGGAGATCCTGCTGCCCTCCATTCCCTACCTGAACCTGGCGGTTTATCCGATCTCCAGCCTGTTCGTCTCCTTCGTCTTCGCGGACAAAACCCTCCGTCAACTGCAGATGGACCGGGCGCTCCGGAAGGAGAAGCGGACCATGCCGGCCTGGCTGCGGACCCTGCTCTGCGCAATGGCCAACGTGCTGGTCTATGAGGTCATCCATGTGGTTTATATCTATCTGGGCGGTACCCCGCTGACCCTCAGTCATTTTCGCCGGGCTCTCCGGGATGTCTGGCTGACCGGGGTGCTGACGCTGGCGATTGAGTTTCCCCTGCGCCGTCTGATTCTCGGAAAGAGGGTTGTCGTCCCGAAGCTGAAGAATCAGCCTATTGTGTTTTCAAAGAAGTAAGCCGGCGGCCTGCGGTCGGCCGGAAAAGGAAAAGAAAAAGGAAAGGAGCGAGAGCGTTTGGAGAAAAAGGGAAAGACCCGGAACCGCAGGTTTCAGGGGCTCGGCCGGTACATCGGCTTTCTTGTGGCGCTCTTCGCCATGTTTGTTTACCTGGTTTCGGGCCTCGTCCGCCTTCAGCTCAATCAGGAGGAATACTATCAGCAGAAGGCGGAGGATACCCGGACCAAGACCATCGCGCTGCGCGGCAAGCGGGGCAATATCATCTCTTCGGATTCGGTCATTCTGGCCGAGGATGAGCTGATCTACAACGTCACCTTCTACAAGGATGCCTCCACCGTCTCGGCGCCGGCCTACCAGGCCTACACCGCCTCCATCATCGATACCATCGGCATCGTGGAGAAAAACGGCGGGGAGATGGCCATCGATTTCGTCATCCGGCGGGATCCGGAAACCGGGGAATGGGTCTTCGACTTCGGCTCCGGCGTCTCCGAATCCGTTCTGGCCACCCGGGAGAATCAGTGGCGTTCCAACAACTATCTGACCAATATGACCCGGTATGACACGGCGGAGAAATGCATCGAGCGGCTGAAAACCAGGTACCAGATTCCCGACGGCACCCCGGAGGAAACCATGCTGAAGATCATGGCCATCTACTCCGAGATGCAGATGAACATCTTCAACTCCCAGCCCATTGTCATCGCGAAGGATGTGCGCTACGAAACCGTCATCGAGATCGAAACCCGGTCCATGATGCTTCCGGGCATGGAGATCGAGATCGGCACGAAGCGGGTCTATCCCCGCTCCACGCTGGCCTCCCAGATCATCGGCTATACCGGAGCCATTCCCTCCCGGGCCATGTGGCTGACGCTTCAGGCCAAGGGCTATTCCTACAATGACACCATCGGCCGGGACGGCATCGAGTCCTCGATGGAGGACTGGCTGACCCAGAATTCCTCCCTGCGCAAGGGAGCCCGGGTCGTGGAGCGCGACCAGATGTCCAAGGTGGTCCGGGAACTGAGCTACACCGAGCCGCAGGACGGAAACAACGTCAAGCTGACCCTGAACGCGGCCTATCAGGCGGTGGCGGAGCGGGCCATCGCGGACAACGTGAACTCAACCCGGGATCTGCAGGAGCGCTATCTGGCCTCCGATTCCTGGCTGGAAGCCAACAAGACGGATATTCACAACCGGAACTGGTCCACCTATCCCCTGGATCTGGCGGAGCACGGCTGTCTGGTCGTGCTGGACATGCAGTGCCGGGTTCTGGCCCTGGCCAATTATCCGACCTATGACCTGAACGCGCTGGTCGCCGGCGGCAAGGAAGCCATGGCCATCCTGGGCGACAACCGGAACCTGCTTCTGAATTACGGGATCCATGCCCGCGGAACCCCCGGCTCCATCTTCAAGATGGTGACCGGCACCGGCGCCCTGGTCGAGGGCGAGCTGACGCCCACGGAGCGTATCTCCGACGGAGGATACTATACCAAGTACAACCAGGACCTTTCCACCGCGCCGAAATGCTGGATCAACAAAAACTATATTTACAAGCACGCCAATCAGACCATCGTCAACGGGCTGACCAACTCCTGCAACTATTTCTTCTATGAGCTGTCCAGCCGGCTGGGCGAGGAGCGGCTGTACCGCTACGCGTCCCTCTACGGGCTGACCTCGAAAACCGGCATCGACCTCCCCGGCGAGGTCCGCTCGGTGGTCGGATCCCAGAACACGCTGTACGATCCCACCCGCCCGGTGAACGAGGCCAATCAGGATACGTCGCTGCCCATCATCGTGTTCAACTCCATCAAGACGCATCTGAAGAACTGCGGCGCCTCCCGGAACATTGAGTATGACGACGCCCGCCTTTCCGCCTGCGCGAAGCGGCTGATGGACATGGCCGTGAACTACAATGAAAGCGAATGGCTGGACAATATGCGCACCATCCTGATGGAGGAGCTGAACATGACCCGGGAGATGGTTTATCTCCAGTCCGTCATCGGGGATACCTACAACTATATGAACGATATCAAGTGGGGCGGCGGCCAGACGATTCTGACCGGCATCGGCCAGTCCGTCACGGTGCTGACGCCCGTGGCCGTCGCGCGGTATGTGTGCACCGTCGCGAACAACGGGTACCTGTACAACGTCTCCCTGATCGATTCCATCTCCTCTCCGGAGGGCGAGATCCTCTCCCAGCGCGAGCCCACCCTGATCCACCGGATCGACAAGTCGGATGAGTATCTCCCCCTGATCCGGGAAGGGATGAAGGGCGTGGTTGACGAGTCCGGTACCGCGGGTAAGTATTTCCGCGGCTGGGCCTATACGGATCAGATCGCCGCGAAAACGGGAACCGCTCAGGTAACGAAGATCGACCTGGAGAACAACTCCTGGTTCGTCTGCTTCGCCCCGTTCGAGAATCCCGAAATCGCCATCGCCTGCTTCATCCCCAACGGATATTCCGGATCTGAAGCCTCCAAGGCGCCCAAGGCCTTTATCGACTGGTACATGAATCAGAAGATCCTCCGCTCCGTGGAGGACTCCCTGCCCCCGGGAAATTCCCTGGCACCCTGATCAGAAACCTGCAGAAAGGAACATTTCCATGAGCTTTACCTTTCTCTTTGTCTCCGGAAAAGGCGGTGTCGGCAAATCCGCCCTCTCCGCCAGCCTGGCCGCCCTGCTGGCCCGGTCCGGCTCTTCGGTGGTTCTGATTGACGCGGATCTCGGGCTGCGGTCCCAGGATCTGCTGCTGGGGCTGGAAAACAGCGTCGTCTATGATCTGGTGGATGTTGCCGAGGGAAAATGCCTGCTTTCCGACGCGCTGCTGGAGGCGCCGGACTGCCCGGGGCTCCGCCTGCTTCCCGCCGCCCAGTTTGCCCGCGTGAAGGATCTGGATCCGCGGAAGCTCAAAAAGATGCTTTCCCTGCTGCGGAAGCGGCATGATTTCATTTTCATCGACGGCCCCGCCGGGCTGGAGCGCGGGCTTCGCAATGTGCTGAACGCCGGCGGAAAAACGGAGACCGTGCTCGTCGTCACGCCGGATGATCTCTGCATCCGCGATGCGGAGCGCGTCCTTGCCCTGACGGAGCAGAAGGGGCTTCCCCGCCCCCGGCTCCTGGTCAACCGTCTGCAGAATGACCTGATCTTCGCGGGGGAAATGTATTCCGCAAAGACCATTTCCGATCTGCTGGATGTGCCCCTGCTGGGAGAGGTGCCGGAGGATCCGGCCTTCGTCCTGGCGCAGCTGAGGCACCGGCTGCCCATTGATTTTGACTGTGAGGCGCGCCGCGCCCTGCTCCGGATCGCGGAGCGGATGCGCGGCGGGGAGGCGGATTTCCCGTCCTACGGCCGGAAAAGGACTTCCTTCCTCCGCCGTCACTTTGCGCCTGAAATCCGGGAGGTGAAAACCAAGGCATGATCCGTCAGACCGAAAGGAAGGCCTATCAGGCCCATACGGATATTCCCCTGATCGTGCTGGTGGCCTTGATGTCCCTGATGGGGATCGTGGCCGTCTGTGTCGCGACCTATACGCCGGATTCCAGTCCGGACGTCTCCTTCCTGAACCACGTGGTCGAATCCTCCTATACGATGCGCCAGTGCCTCTTCGTGCTGGTGGCGCCCCTGGTCGTCGGCGTGCTGATGGCCATTCCCTACGACTTTCTTTACCGCCACTGCAATGTGGTCTACTGGGGCATGGTCATCCTCCTTGCCGTGGTGACGGTGTTCAACCGCGCCCAGGGCGTGAAGGCCTGGCTGGACGTTATCTGGGGATACACGATTCAGCCCTCGGAGTTCGCCAAGCTGTCCATTATTCTGATTCTGGCCAAGCAGCTTTCCCGCTCCAATCAGCCCATGTCCAACATCCGTTCCTTCCTGCGGATCATGCTCACGGTGCTCCTGCCCGTAGCCATCATCCTGGCGGAGGGCGAAACCGGCTCCATGCTGGTGATTATCTTCCTGACCGCCGTGATGATGTATTTTGCCAATGTGAATATGAAGCTGCTGGGGGCGCTGGCCGGCCTGGGGGTTCTGCTGGTGCTGACCATCTACGCCCTGGCCGTCGCCACAGGCTCCAATGACTACCGGCTGGCCCGGATCTACGGCTTCCTGAATCCGGAGCTTTACTCCTCCTCGGACTCGTATCAGATTCTGCAGTCCCAGATGGCCATCGGCTCCGGCGGCGCCACCGGGATCGGCATGTTTGTGGACGGCTCCATGAGCCAGCTGAACTATGTGCCGGCGGACTGGACGGATTTCATCTATGCCACCATCGGCGAGGCATGGGGCTTTGCGGGCTGTCTGACCGTCCTGGTGATGTATATCCTGATTCTGCTGCGCATGCTCTACCTCGCCTGGTTCACCCGGGACAAATTCGGCCGGCTGGTCATCTGCGGGGTTATCGGCATGCTGCTGTTCCACGTGTTTGAGAACATCGCCATGACGCTGGGGCTGATGCCCATCACGGGCATTCCCCTCCCCTTCCTCTCCTACGGCGGCAGCAATATGGTCACGAACATGGGCGGCATCGGGCTGGTCCTGAACGTCACCCGGAACCGCTCCCTGTCCGACGCCATCAGCACGCCGCAGACCTTCTACAATCCCTATCGCTTCTCCACACGGTTCAAGACCCGGCCCTACTGAGATTCCGAATCCCCGCTGTCCGGGCGCGCCGTGCCGTCGAAGTTTCCCGCGGAAGCGGCAAACTGATGCAATTTTGTCCTGATCAGATTGAAAGGGTTGATCTTCCGGATGTACGATGCTGCATACTTGTCGGTTTATCCCTTTTTTGAAAAGGCTTTCAGGAACAGGCCCCTGTCCGCGGTGCTGGATTCGCTGACCGGCGTGGTTTCCCGCGCCTGCATGATTGAATTTCTGCATGATCTGGTGGATCGGAAGCAGGTCTTCACGGTCGGAATGATCGACGTGGACAATTTCAAATCCTATAACGACAATTACGGCCACAGAATCGGCGATCTGGTGCTTCAGCACGTAGGCCGCAGTCTGATCAAGTACATGGGAAACCGGGGCGTGGTGGGCCGTTTCGGCGGGGATGAATTCCTGGTCGTGGCCTTCATCGGCAATGATTATGAGACGGTGCACAGCTTCTATGAGCATCTGTTCTTTCAGGGAAGCCTCGGCAATCAGGACGCGGTCTTCCGCCGGGACATCCATATCGACAGCCTGCAGCTTTTTCTGTCCGCGACCGTGGGCTCCGCCTCCTTTCCGAAGGACGCGCAGGATTATGACACGCTGTTCTCCCTCGTCGACAAGACGCTGTACCGGGGCAAGAGCAAGGGCCGGAACTGCTATATCATCTATGTTCCGGAGAAGCATGCTCATCTGGAAATACCCAGTCTCGCCCGCCGGAGCCTCTACAATACCCTGACGGACCTGGCCGCGGCCTTTGACGCCGGGGGCGATTCCGACGCCCGGTTCTTCCGCGCCTGCCAGGTCCTGCGCCGGGATATGCGCTTTCATTTCTTCTTCCGGATCGGTCCGGATGGGCGGATTCTGGATGTTGATCAGCAGCGGGTCATCGGAACCTGTGAGGATCTCTCCCCCCTGATCACCTCCGGATGCTTTACCTGCAGCAGCCTCGGAGAGCTTCAGGGCGGCTTCCCGGCTCTGACAGCCCTGATGACACCCTATGTGATTCAGTCCCTGATGATTCTGCCGGTCGGGCCGCTGGAGCGGAAGCTGGGCTTCCTGCTTCTGAGCCCCGAGCCGAAAACCCTGCATATCTGGCAGGATGAGGAGCTGGCCGCCGGCTTCTTCCTCTCCCGCCTGCTGCAGGAAATCCTGTAAAAAAAGCGCCGGATCTTCTGATCCGGCGTATTTGTTTTAGCCGGCCCCGAAGCCGGCTTTTTTGTTTGCTTTCATTTCGTCCGGGCGGCCTGCCCCCGCACCAGCCTTCTCAGGATCAGGGCGGTCAGGAGAACTCCGCAGAAGACCCCCGCGCTGTCCAGCAGGATATCCGTCCACTGTCCGCTTCTCCCGTCCACCATCAGCTGATGAAGCTCGTCCAGCGCGGCGTAGCCCGTGCCGCCGCCCCAGCTCGGGAGGCCGTTGTTTTTCCCCGACCCCCGCCAGCTTTCCAGGCACAGCCGCAGGCTGATCCCCAGCAGCGCGAACTCGGTGAAATGCGCGCATTTCCGGACCGTATGCTGAATCCCGTCATAGAACTCCTTTTTTTCCTTCTCCGGCAGGCTCCGCCATTCCGGCCGGAGCCGGTCCGCGATCCGGACGGCCAGAAATCCGCTGGTCGCGTCCGACTGCTCCGCCGGCTGCGTGGAAAAGCAGAAGATCATCACCATGAGACCCAGGGTGGTCAGCGTGGTCAGGATCCGAACCCAGGTTTTCTGCATGCTTGCTTTCCTTTCCGAATCAGAAACGGACGCAGGAATCATCTTCGCTGCGTCCATGTTTTCAGCCGTTGAACAGGTCCTTGACCCGATCCATAAAGCTCTTGCGTCCCTCGTACTCCCGGTCGCCGGTCGTGCCGTCGAATTCCCGCAGCAGCTCCTTCTGTTTGTTGTTCAGCCGCTTCGGAATCTCGACCCGAACCCGCATGATCAGGTCGCCCTTGCCGCTGGACCGGAGCATCGGAATGCCCTCGCCCTTGATCCGGAATTCGGTGCCCGGCTGGGTGCCCTCCGGAATCTTGTATTTCACGGGGCCGTTCAGCGTCGGCACCTCGATCTCTCCGCCCAGCGCCGCCGTCACGAAGCTGATCGGGAACTCCAGCAGCAGGTTGTACCCATCCCGCTGGAAAACCTTGTGCGGACGGACGTTCACGGTGATGTACAGATCGCCGTTCGGGCCGCCCCGCAGGCCCGGCTCTCCCTGGTTGTTCATGATGATGGTCTGGCCGTTGTCGATACCCGCCGGCACCTTCACGTTCACGGTCCGCTTTCTGCGTACGCGTCCGCTGCCGCCGCAGCCGGTGCATTTGTCCATCACAACCTTGCCGCTTCCGCCGCAGCTCGGGCAGGTGCGCACCGTGGTCATCCATCCGCTGGAAGAGCGGATCTGGCCGGTTCCCTGGCAGGCGGCGCAGGTCGTCGGCTTGGTTCCGGGCTTCGCGCCGTTCCCCTTGCAGGTCTCGCATACCTCGTTGCGGTTGATTTCGAAGCTCTTCTCGCAGCCCCGGGCCGCCTCCTCAAAGGTGAGCCGCAGCTCGTACCGCAGGTCGTTTCCCTGAACGGGGCCCTGAGCCCGGGTCCGGGTGCCCATGCCGCCGTTGAACAGCTGGTCGAAGATATCTCCCATACTGCCCATGCCGCCCATGCCGCCGAAGCCGAAGCCGCTGAAAGGATTCTCTCCGCCTCCGCCGCCCATGCCGCCCATGGGGTCGTTGAAGCCGAACTGGTCGTACCGGGCCCGCTTGTCCGGGTCGCTCAGCACCTCGTTGGCTTCGTTCAGCTCCGCGAAGCGCTTCACCGCTTCCTCATCGTTGGGGTGCAGGTCGGGGTGGCATTCCTTGGCCTTTCTCCGGTAGGCCCGCTTGATCTCATCCTCCGTGGCGTTTTTGCTGACGCCCAGCACCTCGTAATAATCGCGCTTTTCTGCCAAATCACATCACCTGTCTTACCGGAATCAGGCCCGTCCCCATGGGGCGGGCCGATTTCTTGATGGGGTTCGCGGGTCTTCCCCGCTCTACATTCCTTACTGCACGCTGCCGTCGGCGTTGACGCTGCCGTCGTCATTCATGCTGCCGGGCTGGGGCTGTCCGCCCATGGGACCCTGCTGGCCCTGCGCGCCGGCTTCCTGCTGATAGATCTTGCCGAAGATCTGGTACACCTTCTGGGTGAAGCTTTCCATGGCGTTCTTGATCTCGGCGGCGTTGTTGCCCTCGCGGACCTTCTTGAAGGCGTCAATCTCGCTCTGAACGGTGCTCTTGTCCTCATCGCTCAGCTTGTCGCCGTTGTCCCGCAGGGTCTTTTCCGTCTCGTAGATCAGGGAATCCGCGTGGTTCAGCGTCTCAACCTCTTCCTTGCGCTTCTTGTCCTCTTCCGCGTACTGTTCGGCTTCCTTCACGCGCTGGTTGATCTCCTCCTCGGTCAGGTTGGTGCTGGCCGTGATGGTGATCTGCTGCTCGTGTCCGGTGGCCTTGTCCTTGGCGGAAACGTTCACGATGCCGTTGTTGTCGATGCTGAAGGTAACCTCGATCTGCGGCACGCCGCGGGGCGCGGGCGCGATGCCGGTCAGCTGGAAGCGGCCCAGGCTCTTGTTGTCGTAGGCCATCTGCCGCTCACCCTGCAGCACGTTGATTTCGACCGTGGTCTGGCCGTCCGCCGCCGTGGAGAACACCTGGCTCTTGCTGGTGGGGATGGTGGTGTTCCGGTCGATCAGCCGGGTGAAGATATGTCCCTCGGTCTCCAGGCCCAGGCTCAGGGGCGTGACGTCCAGCAGCAGCACGTCCTTGACGTCGCCCGCCAGCACGCCGCCCTGGATGGCCGCGCCGATGGCGACGCATTCATCGGGGTTGATGCCCTTGAAGGGCTCCTTGCCGGTGATCTTCTTGACCGCTTCCTGCACGGCGGGAATCCGGGTGCTGCCGCCGACCAGGATGACCTTGTTCACCTGATCCACGGTCAGTCCCGCGTCCTTCAGGGCCTTCCGCATGGGCTCGATGGTCGCTTCGACCAGATCCGCGGTCAGCTCGTCGAACTTCGCCCGGGTCAGGGTCACGTCCAGATGCTTCGGGCCGGTGGCGTCGGCGGTGATGAAGGGCAGGTTGATGTTCGCGGTCGTGGTGCCGCTCAGCTCGATCTTCGCCTTCTCGGCGGCTTCCTTCAGCCGCTGGGCCGCGATCTTGTCCTGCTTCAGGTCAATCCCGTTCTCCCGCTTGAACTGATCCGCCACGTAGTCGATGATCCGCTGGTCAAAGTCGTCGCCGCCCAGGCGGGTGTTACCGTTGGTGCTCAGCACCTCAAACACGCCGTCGCCGATGTCCAGGATGCTGACATCGAAGGTGCCGCCGCCCAGGTCGTACACCAGGATCTTCTGGTTCTCTTCCTTGTCCAGGCCGTAGGCCAGAGATGCCGCGGTCGGCTCATTGATGATCCGCTTCACGTCCAGTCCGGCGATGCGGCCGGCGTCCTTGGTCGCCTGGCGCTGGCTGTCGTTGAAGTAGGCCGGCACGGTGATGACCGCCTCGGTCACCTTCTCGCCCAGATAGCTCTCAGCGGTCTCCTTCATCTTGGTCAGAATCATGGCGCTGATATCCTGGGGCGTGTATTCCTTGCCGTCGATGCTCACCTTGTATCCGGTGCCCATTTCCCGCTTGATGGAGATGACCGTCCGTTCGGGGTTGGTCACGGCCTGCCGCTTGGCCACCTGGCCCACCAGGCGCTCTCCGTCCTTCGTGAAGGCCACGACGGAAGGCGTGGTTCTGCTGCCCTCGGCGTTCGCGATGACGACGGGCTGGCCGCCCTCCATCACGGATACGCAGCTGTTGGTTGTACCCAGGTCAATACCGATAATCTTGCTCATTTTCTTGTCCTCCGTTTATCTCTGAAATCTGGAAATATCATTATATCCGGCCTTTCGGCCTTGCCTCAGACCCTTCCGGGTTCTTTCGGTCTTTCTGATCCGGTCGGCCCCGTTTCCGGGGCTCCCGGCGCTATTCCGGAACAACCTTCACCATTGCGTGGCGAAGCACCCGGTCGCCCATCATGTATCCCTTCTGCAGAACCTGGCAGACCGTTCCGGGCTCCCCTTCGTCCTCCGTCCCCTGCAGAACCGCGTTCTCCAGGTTCGGATCGAATTTCTCGCCCAGGCGGTTGATCGGCGTCACGCTCAGCTTCTGGTAAACATCGTTCATCTGCTTCAGCACCAAATTAACGCCGTTCTTCAGCGCCTCGTCCGGGGATTTCTCCGCGGCCGCGGCCGCCCGTTCCAGGTTGTCCAGCACCGGCAGCATGGCCGCGGCCACATCCCGCTTGCCCTCCGCGAAGCTGTCCGACCGTACGCTCTCGTTTCTCCGGCGGAAGTTTTCAAAATCCGCCTGCACCCGCTGGGCCATGGCCAGGTATTCGGCCACTTTTTCCTCCGCCGCCTCCAGCTCCGTCTTTTCCTTCTCCGGCGCGGCTTCTTCCTCCGGCTCCCCGGCTTCTGTTTCCGGGATCTCGTCCTCCGCAGGCTGCTTTTCCTCCTCCGGCATCATTTCCTGCGGATTTTCCTCTGGGTTCATCTTGACTCTTCCCTTTCTCTTTTTACTCATGGCGCTCATCCCCTCCGTTGAAGAGATCCGTCAGCTGATGGCCCATGCTGTTCAGGATGCTCAGCACCCGGGAGTACTGCATCCTGGTTGGCCCGATGACGCCGATGGTTCCCTGCTGTCCGCCGCGGGTGGAATAGGTCGCCGTGACGATGGAGCAGTCCGCCATCTCCGGCACGCCCGTCTCCGGCCCGATCCGGACCGTGAAGGCCATCTCCCCGTTTCCGGCGATGATGCTGGCCAGCTTGTCCCTGGTTTCCATCAGGCTCAGGAAGCTTCTGGCCTTCTCCACATCGCTGTATTCGGGGTAGCTGAGCATGTTGCTTGTTCCGCCGATGGCCACGTGCGTCCGTGCGGGCGCTTCCCGCCGCTCGTTCAGGAGGCCGTACAGCCCCCGAAGCAGCTCCTCGTTCTCCTGCATCCGCTGGCTCATCTCCGGAAGAATCGCGCAGGCCTCCTCCAGGGTGTGGCCCCGCAGCTCTTCGGTCAGCGCCCGGGAGATCGCGTACAGCGTGTCGCTGTCCACCTCGCCCGGCAGCCGGATCGTGCTGTCGCGGACAATGCCCGCGTCCGTCACGATGACCACCAGCGCCGAATCCCGTGAAACGGGCACCAGCTGCACCGTCTGCATCCTCGGCTGCTTTCCCTTTGGGGACAGCACCACCGCGGTGTACTTCGTCAGGGTGGAAATGACGCTGGCCGCGTGATCGATGACGTCCTCCATCTGGCGGACCCGGCCGGTAAAATGCCGGCTCACGCTTTCCAGGCTGCCGTCCTGGATCCGTCCCGTCCGCATCAGGCTGTCCACGTAAAGCCGGTAGGCCTTCGCGCTCGGAATCCGCCCGGCCGAAACATGGGGCTGATCCAGATAGCCCAGCTCCTCCAGGTCGCTCATCTCGTTGCGGATGGTCGCAGAGGACAGGCCCATGTCGTACTTCTTGCTGATCGTGCGAGAACCGACCGGAACGCCCGTCAGGATGTAATCGTCGATGATGGCCTGCAGAATCTTCAGCTTCCGCTCGTCCATCTCCATACGCCCGCCTCCTTTGCTCTGAATCCCCACCGGAAGGCTCTTTCCGCAGGTTCATCTTCACTTCCGGAAAGCGCCCGACCTTCGGGTTTTTGTTTGTTAGCACTCAACCGGCTCGAGTGCTAACCAACATGCATAAGATAACACCAACCACCCGCTTTGTCAACAGTTTTCCACAACTTTTTTAAGGTTCCGATTGGCTGCCTGCACCTCAAAGGTCCGGCCCCAGGGCAGCGAAAACGAGACCGGTCCGGCAGCCCGGATTGCGCCGAGCACCTCCCCAAAGGCCGGGTCCTTCTCCAGCTCCCCGTACATCTCCCGGATTCTCCGCTCTGCCTCCTCCCGGCCGCCCGGCCGGTCCTCCAGCCGGTAGGGATCCAGGCCGGCCGCGTTCAGCTCCCGATCCAGCTCCCGGCGGATCAGCCCTTCATAGATCATGTCGTCCAGAAAGCGCTCATTCCGGAAGGGGATGTTCGGCCTTCCGGCCAGGCTGTCCGTCACCATCTGCGCCAGAATCGTCCCCAGCGCGTTGGACGCCGTATTCCAGGCGCTGTATCCCGCCAGGCCTCCGCTGTGCACCGCGCACAGAAGCCGCGGGGAGCCGCCGTTGGTCGTCAGAAGATCGAGCAGATAGACCTTCCTTCCCTCCGCCATCAGGCGGCTGCATTCCTCCGCAGTCTCCCGGATCAGCCCTTCCCCGATCGCCCCGTCCGAGGCCGCGTGAAGGTCCTCCTGCCGTCCGTCCGGCGGAGCCGCGATGACCAGCACCGTCTCCGCCTCCGGTTTTTCCTCCAGGCGTACGCAGGCAAGCTGGTCCCTCAGATTCTCCTCGAAGGGGCGGTCCTCGTATTTTGCCGTGAAGTGCCCGTCAGTCCGGCCGGCCCACCGGATCGCGGCGGCCTGCTTTTCCGGGCACAGCGCCCTCGCCATGGCGGTGCAGCCGCCCTCGTCCGTCCCGTTGTGCAGCCAGGTATCCGGGATTCCCTTCATCCGCTCCTTCAGAATCCGCTGCTCCGCGCGGTGGAAGCCGTAGGGCTGGGAGTCCTCCATCAGCAGGGACAGGGAGGAGAGCACGCCCTGCCTCCGCGCCTCCAGGCAGCGCAGGTTCAGCTCGTGGTTGCGCCGCCTTACGGTCTGTACGCGGCGGAGCACCTCCGGCGGAATCCGGGTCTTCGCCTCCTCCATGCGCAGCCGGTCCTCCTCCCTGTGCAGCACCGCGTATCGGTCCGAGGACTCCGAGTACGCCGTTACGGCCAGGGAGACCCGGATGTCCGCCTTCCGAAGGGTGGAAATCGTGGATCGGAGGATGATGCTGAAGGCGTGAATCGGCGTGTCCGGATATTCCCGGTGGATCTTCTCCAGAATCTCCATCCGGGAAAGGGCCTCCTGCAGGGAGACCGTTTCCTCCCGGGAGGCCAGCAGGCCCCCGAAGCAGAGCTGGTCGGCGGAGATCACGAGCGCGTCCGCCTCTCCGGCGTGCTGCTCCAGAAAGCGGCGGATTTCCTCCGAACTGGAGGGCGTCGTGTAGCGGTCCATGATTTCTCGCGGCGGAACCAGGCATTCCGCGCCCGCCCATTCGGCCATCTGAACCGGGAAATTGTAATTGCACGGGCGTGAATCCAGGGGCAAATACAGGATTTTCATGCGTTTCTCCTTGTTTTTCTCAGATGCCCGGAAAACAGCATTCCGGCATAAAAAACCGGAGGAGATGGCTGACTCCTCCGGAGGAACAGTTTTTTCTCTCAGGGCAGGCTGGTCTCGAAGGGATAGATCAGCCCGATCTGCCGCCTGCATTCGTCCAGAATATCCATGACCTCCTCAGTGGCTTCCGGGGGCACAAAGGCGCTTGTCTTTCTCCCCTGCCGGATTTCCTCCGCTACCCGGTCAAACTCGTTCAGCATGGAGGTTTCACCTTCAAAGACCTCCCGGCTGCCGTCCTTTCCCGTCCATTCCGCCCGGTTCGTGTAGTGGAACCTGTCGGCAAAGATTTCGCCCTTTTCGCCGATGATCCGGATGCTTTCGTCCGGATTCTCCGCGTCGATGGCCGCGGAAATATGGAAGGTTTTCCCGGAGGCAAAGGTCAGGTCGATTTCATCCTTCAGGTCCACCCCGCCGGAAATCACGGCGGTGCAGCGCACTTTCTCCGGCCGGCCGAACAGGCGGTAGAGATAGGTCACCGGATAGACCGTGGAGTCCAGCAGCGCCCCTCCGGCCAGGGCGGGATCCGTCAGCCGGGGCGCGTAGTGGACCACGTTCACCAGAAAGTTGGTTTTCACCTCTTCCACCTCGCCGACCTTTCCCTCCTCGAGCCAGGCCTTCACCCGGTTGGCCACCGGAGCAAACCAGGTCCACATGGCCTCGGCGAGATACACCTGCTTCTCCTCGGCCAGCCGGAACAGCTCCCGTGCTTCGGCGGCGGTCATAGTGAAGGGCTTTTCGCACAGCACCGGCTTTCCCAGGCTCAGGGCCAGCTTTGCCATTTCATAGTGGGAAGGATGGGGCGTCACCACATACACGGCGTCGACGCCCTCGGCGCAGACCGCGTCCCGGGCGCTTTCAAAAGCCTCGGCGCCCCATTTTTCCGCGAATTCCTTCGCTTTTTCAAATCTTCTGGAGCAGACCGACGCCACCCGGTGCCGCCCCGAAGCGGTGATCTGCTCGGCCACCTGTCGGGCCAGGGTTCCCGTCCCGATAAAGCACCATCCGAATTTCTGATGATCCAAGGCGGATTCTCCTTTCTGTCCCTTCCTTCTTTGGGAAGCAGTTGTGACGCTGCCGCGCGGGTATTACCGGGCCAGGCCCTTGTAGACCAGATCCCGGACCCGGGGATGAATCACGTTGTAGCCTTCGCCGAAGTTGTGAATATGCTGAACATAGAAGAGGCCGACCCGGTTGAAGGGATCCACCACGGCATATCCGCCCGCGGCGCCATCCCATCCGAATTCCCCGACCGGGGACCAACCCAGGCCGTCCGTCGTCTTGACGCGGACCCCAAGCCCGTAGGAATACTCCAGAAAGCGGACCGTCCGGAATTCGGAGAGCACCTCTCCCGTGACGACGGAGTGGGTGAACATCATCACGGTTTTGGGCTTCAGGATGCGGGCGCCGTTCCGGCCCTCTCCGCCGTTGGCCAGGGCCTCCACCACGGTCATGTAGCTGTCCGCCGTTCCCGCCAGGCAGGCGCCGCCGCTTTCGTAGTTCGGCGTCAGCATGTAGCGGTTGTGCGGATGCTCGATCAGCTTCATCTGCTTCGTATCCGGCTGGAATTCATAGGCCGCGCTCATCCGGCTCCACTGCTCGTCCGTCGGATGGCAGGTCAGGTCCGTGATCCCCAGGGGATCGAAGAGATGCTTCTGCAGATAGTCGCTGAAGCGCTCGCCGGAAATGACCTCGATCACCGCGGCGATCACGTCATGCCCCAGCGAATAGCGCCAGTGCGTGCCGGGCTCGAAGAGCAGCGGCATCCGGGCGATGGCCGCCACCACCTCCCGGGTCGTGGCCTCCGGCTTTTCCTTCAGCAGCTCCCGGATGCCCTCCGAATTCATGTCGTAGGTCAGTCCGGCCATCATGGACATGCAGTCGATAATCCGCACCCGGTTCTTCGCGTAGTGGGCGGGTTCACGGAGCGTTGGGCTGAAATCCCAGGGTTTGGAGCGGTAATCCGCGTTCATGACCGTCATGTATTCCCATTCGGGCAGGAAGCGGCTCACGGGATCGTACAGGCTGGCTTTGCCCTGCTCGATCAGCTGCATCATCGCGGTCATGGTGATCAGCTTGGTGCAGGAATAAAGCAGGTAAAAATCCTTCGGGCCGACCGGCCGCTTCCCCTCCGGGTCGGAATGGCCCGCGGAATGGCGGTATACGGTTTCATGATCCTTCGTCACGATCAGATCCAGTCCCGGAATCCCGTATTCCTCGTTCAGCGAATCCAGATACTGCTCCAGCAGATGAAAATTCATGCGCCTCATCCTCTCTTCGATTCTTTCCGGGACGGACCTCCTCCTGAGCGGTTTGATTCGCCAGGGAAAGTCTCCCGCGGTTCTACTGCGCCCAGAATACCACAAACGGAGGGTGCAGGCAACACGCGTTTTTCCTGTTTTTTCCGTCCGGTCTTTACGCTTCGGGGGAAAATATGATAGGATCGGTAAGAAGATTAATCGGTCGGTCCGTCCCCGTTTTTCCGTCCCGTTTCCGGGGGGCTTCAGGCTCCCCGGCAGGGGCGCGCCGGCCAGTCCCGGAGGAAAAAAGCATGCTGAAATATCTGATTGTCGGTTCCGGATACCGGGCCGAATACTTCGGCCGCGTGGCCAAATCCTATCCTGCTCTCTTCCGGGCCATGTTCCTGTGCCGGTCGGAGGAGAAGAAGGCCCTCATGACGGCCCGCACGGGGATTCCGGCGTCCACGGATGAAAAGGAATGCCTGGCCTTCCGGCCGGACTTCGCGGTAATCGCGGTGGATCGGGGGCACATGGCCCAGACCGTCGCGGAATGGGTCGGAAAGGGGCTGCCCGTCGTGGCGGAGACGCCGCTGGGCGAAACGGAGGATCAGCTCTGCCGGCTCTGGGAGCTGGGGCAGCGGGGCGCGAAGATCGTCAGCTGCGAGCAGTACCCGCGCCAGCCGCTGCTGTTTGCCGGCCTGCGCGCTGTTTCCGAGGGGCTCATCGGAGAACCCTCCTCCCTGTATATCTCCCTGCTGCACGATTATCACGCGGCTGGGCTGATCCGTCGCGCCCTGCGCATTCCCGCGGGCGAAGCATATACCGTTCTGGGCATGGAGCAGGAAAATACCGCGGCGGAAACGGATTCCCGGCAGGGCGCGATCCTGGACGGCCGTGAGGCCCCGGTTCGGCGGATGACGGCCCTGGTCTCCTTCTCCTCCGGCAAAACGGCTGTCTATGACTTCTGCCCCGTGCAGTACCGTTCCTATATTCGTTCCCGTCATCTGGTGGTCCGCGGAACCCGGGGTGAATGGAGCGACTGCGCCGTCCGGTATCTGGATGCCTCGAACACGCCGAAAACGCTGTTTCTCCTGCCGGATCTGGCGGAGGAATACCGCTGTCTGGATACCCAGGCGCTCCGCGACCGGCGGAGAAACTGGCAGCCCGACCTTGCCCCGGACACGGTGCAGGACGAACTGGCCATCGCCTCCATGCTGCTGGATATGGACTCCTATCTGCAGGGCGGTCCCTCCCCCTACCCGCTGGAGGATGCGCTCAGCGACGCTTTCTTCTGGATTCTTCTGCGGGAGGCGGCCGCGCAGCCCCTCCGGCCGGTTTCTTCCCGGCCGATGCCCTGGATGGTCCCGGCCGCGGCCAGATAAACGTCCCGCCGCGATGACATCAGAAAAAGCCGTCCCGAAGGACGGCCTGAAAGAGCCGGATTGGATTCCGTCTCAGGCTGCGGAACCGCAGCCTTTCCGGGGAAATGCGCCCCGGAGCTCCGCGCGGCGCACAGGAAAGCGCCCGACGGATTACGCGCCGAAGAAGCTCTTCAGCTTGGCCAGGAAGCCCTTGCCGCCGGAAACGACGTCTCCCAGGTTTCCGCCCAGGGCCTTGGTCACGCCGGCGACGATTTCCTTCAGCTGATCCGCGTTCACGGTCTGGCCGGTCAGCTTCTTGATGATCTCGGCGGGATCCAGCTTGAACTGCTTGATCAGATCGGCGTTGCCGGTCAGCTTGGAAACGAGATCCGTAATGATTTTCTGAATGTCCATAATACAAATCCTCCCTTTCCTTTTGTTTGTATCCAGGATTATACCCCTGTTTTTCTCTCTTTGCAAGAACTCATAAAAAGTTTCCCACACCGTTCTTTTTGCGTTACCCACAGCATGACTACGACCACTACTACGGAGAGACGATATTATTACCATAAAAGGGACGGAGGAGGATGATCAAACCGACCAATGTTCTTCCAGGGTCTTCCTATACAACGCCGTCCGCTCACTAATTGACTCTTTAGTGAACGTATCATACGGCTTAAACGGAATTCCTGTACGCTTCATTATGCATCCGGTATACTTCTGTTTTCTCTTCTTCCGTGCGTCCGATCAGGATTTTGATTTCTGAATCCCGCTTCATCAAATCAACAATGCGCATGACGGCATCGACTTTTTTCCACCGTTTCCGGGAATTTGCCGGCAGAAGAGATCATGCCGCGTCTTTCATTGCTTCCTGTTCGTATTCAACAGCATAATCTTCCAGCAGTTCAAACAGCCTCCGTGCAATCTCCACATAATCCTCTTCATTCAGGTTTGCGAGGGAGATGCGCACAGTTCCTTCCGGTGCGCTGAAACCGGGGCCGTACATCAGCACAACGCCCTTCTTTCCGGCAAGGTCATTCAGAAAGTCTATTTCTGTCCGGCTTTCTGTCAGCCAGGCAGCGAAATCCGTACCATAGTGGCTTTCTGCCAGGGCCAGCACATCTACCAGCGTATAGTACTGTGCGTTCTGGTCGCTGTCATCTGCGGGAAGCGACAGGGCCGTCATCAGAGCCGTATATCTGGCATGTACCGTCTCGTTTGCCAGGCGGATATACGGGTCTTCCTCCGCGTGAATAAGGTGCGTCAGCGACATCAGCGCCATAAAGACCTGACTCGGTGTACTCAGGCCGCTGGTATGATACAGGCCGATGGAACGGCTGTCAGCGACAACACGGTCGATAAAAAGCATCTCGTCCGGTTCAGAGGTTACAATGGCGTATTCGTTGCGCAGGAATTCCCGGTCTTCCTCCGGAAGCTCCCCCAGAAGCCGGTCGCAGACGTTGTTCTGATTCATGGCAATTAATCCTGTACGCCAGCCGGTTACCCCGTAAAGCTTGGAGAAAGAATACACCAGAATCGTATTGTACGGAAGAACGCTGTAGACTGTCCGGAAATTCTCGGAAAAGGTTCCATAGACGTCATCCGTCAGGATAATCAGGTCAGGATTCTTTTCAATCACCTGAACCAGCCGCCGCAGGGTATGCTCTGACAGCGCGTGAGATGCGGGATTGGAAGGGTTGACCAGAAAGAACGCCTTCACGGACGGGTCTTCCAGTTTTGCCAGTTCCGTTTCGGCAATATCCCAGTTCTCCGCTTCCGTGCTGGTCACATCGATGGAAACCAGTCCATAGTTTTTTACAGATGGAATTTGCATGTAGGGGGTGAAGATAGGCGTTCCGATTGCGATCTGGTCCCCGGCTCTCAGCAGGCGGTTATGACTGAGCGCGTCAAAAATATAGACCATAGCCGCGCTGCCGCCTTCGGTTGGAAAAACCATTGTTTCTCCAGCCAGATCCGCGCCATGATACAGTGTCGACTGCAGATAGGCGTTCAGGATCACTTCCGTACACGGGAGACATCTGCTGGGGGATGGATAATAGTCCCCGATAACCGCGTCCGCCAGTTCCTTCAGCAGGGAATCCTTATCCAGTCCAAGCGCGTCAACGCAATAATCCACAGCCGCAATCAGAAAGGCATCCGTGCTGTTTTCCGGATTCATCGCTGCGTCAAAGCGGTCGCCAATGCCTTCTTTTTGTGCATGACCGGCCATGGCGCCAACACTCATGTCCCGTTCACATTCCTGTGTGGCAAAATCGCTGAAGCGGGTAAACGCATATCTTGCCTGGGTGTTGATCCAGTTTGGGTTTCCCCGTCCCGCATCCAGCACCGGGTATCCGGCCTCATTGGCTTTGGCCATCTCGCGCTGGTTTGCAGTTATTTCAAACGCGCCCAGTTCCCTCTGCAGCTGTTCTTCTGCTTCCTGCTGCATCGTGATAATTCCCGCTCCTTCTGCTATTCCGCTTCCGGACAGCAGCGCTGTTATGCAAAAGATCAGCAATACCAGTTCGGCAGTCTTTTTCTTCATTTTGATCATCCTCCTGTGGTTCAGAAAGGGAACGATAGGGACGGTCCTTTTCGTTCCCAAGCTGTCTTATCTCTCCCGACGTTTTTTCACAAACCCCGCTACAAACGCCACGGCCAGCCCGGCCGCGATCATACCCAGCCAGAGCACCGGCTTCGCTCCGTCTCCGGTCTTCGGCAGCGTCGTCACGGCGGGCTTCATCGCCGGCTTGATCGTAAGTGCCGTCTCCGCGGATCCATCCCGGAAGGAAATGGTCTGCGCTGTCTTGTCGCTTTCAAAATTCGCATACACCTGATAGTGTCCGTTCTGCTCGCAGGTGACGTTGATGCTGGCATCGGTGCCGAGCACCTCGCCGCCCGCGCCCTTCGTCC
>CACYWL010000031.1 GCA_902778055.1 uncultured Eubacteriales bacterium
TTCTCCATACCAGTGTTTTTGCTCAAGCGTCCATATCCCTTGATTTCTACCAAACGCGGTACGGCAGATTTCATCGATGGTATCCTTTTCCCAATATCCGTGTCCGGCTTTGAACGCCTGCATGAGCGTGGAGCCTTCGTCCAGCGTGATGCCGTTTTCATTCAAAGTTTGGAGCAGGTTTTGTAGATCCTCATAGGTGTAGTTATCTTGCTCATTGCTCTGTGCCACCGGTACAGCAACCTGTTCCACAATTTCTTTCGGTGACAGCAGCGCAACGGCCAGTGCCGCAACCGCAATCAGCAGCAGCACAATGACCAAAACCATGCTCAGCGTCAGTTTCTTTTTCACTTTGATTTCTCCCTTCTCAGCGTTCATGATCCGCTGAGCCAGGAAAGGATTCTCCTGCAGACCGGAAAGACGCCGATCCACAGCGTTCTGGAAGATCATTCTTTCTTCAGCTTCACGCATCGGAATCCCTCCTTTCCAGTAATCCGCGAAGTTTGTCTCTTCCGCGTTTCAATCGTCCTGTAACGGTTGACTGGGACACACCCAGCGAATCCATAATCTCCTGTATGCTGAATCCTTGATAGTAAAACAGAAGAATCACTTCGCGCAGTTTGATCGGGAGACGCATAACAGCTGTAATCAGTTCCTCGTCTCTTTCTTCAAACGGAACCGCCGCTTCAGGCAGCATCTCCGGTGTAATCCGACGGTCAAAATGCCGGAACCATCCGGAATGATTCATATCGTAGCAGGTATGAATGGCAATCTTCATGAGCCAGGTTTTGATGCTGCTCTGGCCATGAAAGCTGTTCATCCCCCTGTACACTTTCACAAATGTTTCCTGTACAGCGTCCTCTGCCAGTGTCTTATCGCACAGGTAAAGGAAACACATCCGCAATACAGATCCCTGATACTGCGCTACAAGCTCTTCGAAATTCAGATCCTGGTTTTGAGCTTCGTCAGGGCCCTTGACATTGCTCATGTGTTCTCACCCCCTCGCTAATACTGACTGATAAGCGCTGTAAAATGTTTCATTTCCTGAAAAAAACAGCACGGAAAAGCTGCTACTAAAACCCACTCTATCATAAAAACATCGAATATCAAAAAATTCCAGAGAAGTGACATAAAGCAGATGCAAAATTACCTGCATTTATGGAGAAAATTTGTATCTCCAGAATGACGGAAGAAGGCGTCTGCCGGTGGACGGTGATTTGCAAATTCTTTCCGGGGCTATCACTTTTCGCCTCCTAACGGAGGGAATGGGATGGTTTTGAATTCTTTGCTCCAGAGAGCCCTCACAACAGTCCAGGGTGGTGAATCGGAATGCAGAAAAAAATTTTCAAAAAAGTGGCTTAAAATGCCAAAAAATTACCAGTACCGTTTGGGAGGGCTTTGTACAAGCACTTCGGAAGCAAAGCGGAAGGATGTGGTGCCATTGGGCTGAACAGTCAGCCACTTCCCGGAAAGCGGCAATTGTATTTCTGAAACACCCCAACGAAATGGAAAGAAAACGAAAACAACGAGGAGGACTGTAACCATGACAAAAAAGGTGAACAAAGAAAAACTTCTTGGAAGACAAAAAGAGATTTTGCAGGAGAAACATGAACTTGAGGCGGAAGCACGGATGATCCGAAAAACGCTCGCTGAAGAAGACAGGAAGGCACGCACTCACCGTCTGTGCATCCGTGGAGGAATGCTGGAAGCTTTTCTGCAGGATCCGGAAACGATTGACGATGACACCGTTATGAATCTGCTTAAGAATCTGTTCAATCTGCCTGGAGCAAAGAAATTGGTTGAATCGGCTGTTAATCAGCATTCAGGAGTAAGTAACACCGCTGATTCCACAGCGAATCAGAGCACGGAATTGGTCATTGAAGATTTCGAGAATGAGGAGGGCGACGAGGCTGACCGAGACGAGGAATGGACCGACATGAAGTGACCCATTTTTGAAGGAGGCGCAATTATACGCACTGAATGTGCGTTAATTGCGCTCTCCGAGGGTCCCTGCGGGAGGCCGTCGGATGCAGCAGAACCGCATCCGACAACAGGGGTTCCCCCTGCGCCGATTTCATCGTCTACCCCTCAACCGAAACAATTGCCGGTCATTTATCAGTATGGAATTGCCGGCAGTTTCGGTTGATTCGCTCGGAACCATTCTGGTTGCTCAGCCTGCGGGCTGAGCTCATCCTCGCTCCTGACAAATGCCTGCTCCCGGTGCTGGGATTCACATTCCCAACACCGGGAACAGGCTTGCGGCAAACTGGTTCTTATCATGGGCATCTGATAGGAGGTGATTGCATGCCCTGTCCGCATTACAGTATCGGCATCGTCAGCAGAGGAAACGGCGGTACCAGCCATTCCTGCACGGACGCTGCTTCTTATCAATCCGGAGAAAAAATCTATTCTGATTATGAAGGTGTATGGCACTCCGGAAAGCATATAGAACGTATTGTTCATACAAACATTCTACTCCCACAGAACGCGCCACGGGAATATATGAATCGGTCCACCTTATGGAATGCTGTGGATGCTAGCGAAAAATCATCTGTCGCGCAGACGGCACGGCGTATCATTGTCGCGCTTCCGAGAGAGCTTACCCTGGATCAAAACATAGATCTGATCACGGCATATTGCCAGGAACAATTTGTGAATGAAGGAATGATTGCGGATATCGCAGTGCATCAGGAGGATGACGGCAATCCGCACGCCCATATTTTACTAACAATGCGTGCTATGGATGAGAATGGAAAATGGCTTCCCAAGACAAAGACTTCCTATCTTTTGGATGAAGCAGGCGAGCGAGTTAAAGATGCAAAGGGAAGGCCGAAAAGGATTCGTGTGGATACAGTCGACTGGAACAATCAGGGAAAGGCGGAAATCTGGCGGCATGCCTGGGAGATAAAGCAAAACGGCTTCCTCGAAAAAACAGGTGTCTCTGAGCGTGTCGATATGCGTTCTTATAAGCGTCAGGGAATCGAGAAAATACCCCAGCGGCACATGGGGCCTGCAGTTACAGCCATGGAGCGGAAAGGGATGGAAACTGAGATTGGAACATTGAATCAGGAGATCACCTCCGGCAATCAGTCTCTAGACTTCCTGCTGCGCATGATAGAAATACTGAAACATATCCTGCAAACTCTGATGGAAATGATCCGGACTATCAGTACAGTTGAGAATCCGAAGGAAAAAAGCATCGTGGATATTCTGACTGCTTATCGGGACTTGCGGGCTCACGATCTGATTCGATGCAATCCTGATCATACGAGTCTTTCCGAGGACGCGGAGCTGAACGCATTCAACGAGGCGCTGCTGTTTATCACAGAACTGAACGTGACTACCATAAACGATCTGGCTAACCACATAAATTCAGTGAATCAGAATCTGATTTCCCTGCAGGATCAGATCCAGAGTATCAGCCATCGCCTGCAGGACATTGATTACATCCTTCAGGCTGATCGAACGATCCGGGAAGCGGAGCCGGTTTTTGAGAAATACAACACGATTCACTTCAAAGCTGCCCGTGAAAAATACAGGAATGAGTATGGGCCGGAAATGGATAAAGCACTAAGGGCAAAAGAAGTTCTGAAGAAGCTGGATGTCTCCCGCCCAATCAACAGAGATTCTTTACAGGATGAATCCACTGTACTGAAGGAAAAGTTGAATTCCTTGAGTGCAGATTTGAACAGCATGAAACAGAAAATGGCCAGTTTGCAGAACTTGCGGAACTGCATCCGCAAGGTGATGCCGGAAGCATTACCAACTAAAAGGCCGGATGGAAAAGAATCTGTTCGTGAGATGACGGAGACTGCTGTAAACCAGAAGAACCTGGATCTTTTGGCTGCCCGTGTGACGGATCAGGTCATACGACAGAGCGAAGTGCAGGAGATCAGAACAATCAGAGAACGAAAGGAGAAAGCGCAGGATGTCAATGAGCATGAGGAAAAGAGATAAGCAAGTTCTTCGCCGGATCAAAAGTCTGGCAGAGATGGAATGCGCTAACTTTTCCAAGAAAAGCTGTCTGGAAAATGACGCACCCTGTGATGTGGTTCATGAACGGTTTTCAACAATACATAACGGGGTACTTGCTTGTGACTACTTTCTCAGAAATGTGCTTCCCACTGATCCGGAAATCAATTCCCTGGTCTGGCATGAAATCTTTCGGCAGGAAGACGAAGCCGGTGAAGGGTGGAAGCACTGTGCCCGTTGCCAGAAACCATTCATTCCGGCATGTAACCGGCAGAAGTTCTGTAAAGCCTGCGGGGAGGAAGCGAAACGGGTAATGGTACGCCTTAAGCAACGACGATATCGTGAAAGGAAACGAGCTCATCAATAGTGTGAAGAAGGAGTTTGCAGCCGCATGTACGATCGAGTTAAAAAACAGGTTCCACCGGGCGGAAAGGAGTTGTGTACAAACAGTGCTCCGATGCCGAAAATGACACTGACGGTGGAGCAGATGGCGGATGAACTGAATATCTCCCGGCCAACAGCATACAGTCTGGTCAAACAGGAAGGATTTCCCGCCCTGACAATTGGACACAGAGTGCTGGTAAACAGAGCCGGATTACAGCGATGGCTCGATTCAAAGAGCGGCATTCAGACTTCGGATGATACGTAAAGAAACGGTTGCCTCGTCGTACGCTGAATGGTATCATGGTGCCGGGTTCATTGAGATGAAAACACTCAAAACCCATGCACCTTGAGAATTGAATCAGCAGATAGAGTGCGGGGCATTATTGAAGGAGGATAACAACTATGCCCCGACAGACATTGACCAAAAGAGAAGACGGTCGTTATAAGTGCAAGTACGGAAGTAAACAGTTCTATGGCAGGACTCAGGCTGAGGCGCTGAAAAAGCGTGATGCCTGGATTCTGGCAGAACAGGCAGGACTGAACCATCAGGCGGATGGAATTTCCTTCCGTGAATATTCTTTGAACTGGGTGCGTGTGTATCGCGCTGATGCAGGCGCGCCGCAGCAGAAGCAATATATGAACATGATGGAAGCTTTTGCCGATCATCTGCCGAAAAAAGCAATGAAGGATATCACCGCAACAGATATACAAAGCTTCTGCAATCTTCTGACGACCTATTCAAATTCGTATATCAGTAAGTTTATGACAACCCTGCGCGGTGTATTCAAATCCGCATTCGCAGACGGAATACTGCTCCGTAACCCGTTGGACAATGTTATCCGTCCGAAGGGGAAAAAGACCGAAGGTCATCGGCCTTTGGAAATCTGGGAGCGTAATCTGGTGGCGGCCACCTGTCAGGAGCATCCTTTCGGTCTGGCTGCCATGACGATGATGCTGGCAGGACTTCGCCGCGGAGAGGTGCTTGCGCTCAACATTGACCGGGATGTGGATTTCGAAAACCATACGATTACCGTACGAGAAGCCCTTTCATTCCGGGAGGGAAATCAGGCGGTTGTGACTGATGGTAAGACGGAGAACGCCCGGCGTGTCATTCCGATGGCACAGCCGCTGGAAGATGCCCTCAAAGGGCATCACGGACTGCTATGCGCCAAGGAGAAAGGCGGATTGATGAGTGAATCCGCATTCGAAAGAAAATTCCAGTCCTGGACTACTTTTCTTGAAACGAAGCTGAACGGCTGTCATAAGCGCTGGTATGGAAAAACCCGTGAACACAAAGCATTGCTGGAAGCGGGAGGACAGTTGCCGCCGTGGAAGGAAATCACGATTCGCTGCCATGATTTCCGGGTGGACTTCTGTACTCGCGCGTACTTCGCAGGAATTCCGATCAAAACACTCCAGACCTGGATGGGACACGCGGACGCAACACTGATTATGCAGGTGTATGCCAAGTTGACACAGGAACAGGAAGAAACGGATGCGGAGAAGCTGCGGAATTATCTGACTCAGACGATCAGCCTTCCAGCTATCTCTCTTCCGGAGACTCCGGAAGCTGGCCCGGTTTCGGCTTCTGCCTGAACCCCGTTTGAACCCCTTTTGAACCCTTCAGGCTAGTAAAAATGCGTGAAAATGGATAAAAATCCGTTTCGACATGTCGGATCTGGTCAATCGACGGCTTTGATAAGAATCAAGGCAAAACCACTGGAGCCCTTGAAATATAAGGAAAAGGAGGCCTCTTTCGAAGTCTCCTTTTCAGTGAGCCCGGCGGGATTCGAACCCACGACCTTTTGATTCGTAGTCAAACACTCTATCCAGCTGAGCTACGAGCCCACAGTGCTGTTCTCTGACAGCTCTGCGATTTTATCACAGCATTCCCCTGTTTGTCAATTGTTTTTTCTCCCCATCCTCTTTTTTTGTTCATTTCCTGTCCGAATTCCTTCCGCATTCTCTTCATTCGAAGGTTTCACAGGAAAGCAGATCTTCCAGCCGCTCGATCACGAGATCCTCCTCCCCCTCAGGCTGGACGCAGGAATCCTTCGGGCAGTACAGCACCGCCCTGACCCCGGCGGCTTTTGCGCAGAGCACGTCTATCCTCCGGTCTCCCACGTAGGCCGTTTCCGTCTTCTTCAGCCCGTGCTTTTGAATCAGATAGGCCAGCGCATCCCCGGAGGGCTTCGGCCGGAAGCCCTGTTCAAAGGTGACAATCTCCGTAAAGAAATCTGCGATTCCCAGCCGTTCCAGCAGCTGAAGCGTGGATCCGCCCCGGTGCGTATAGACAAAGTGCCGCGCGCCCCGGGACTTCAGTCCCCGCAGCGTCCTTTCCGCCCCGGGAATCAGCGTGATTTCCTCCAGACGTTCGTGGCTGACGGTCCGGTATCGCTGGTAAAGCAGTTCATATTTCCTGCCGGACCTGGCGGACATCTCCCGAAGATAGGCGGACACCGCCCCCTGCTTTACGGCCCTCAGGATCGTTTCCGGTGAATCCTCTTCGCCGCATTCCCGGCCCACGGTCTCCAGGCTGGAAACGATCGATCCGTAGGAATCCGCCAGGGTTCCGTCCAGATCCCAGATGTAGGATGTCAGCATATTCTCATCTCTCCCGCATGCTTGCTTATTCTCCCCGAAGGCCCGAACCGTGCCGGAATCTGTTCGTCCCCGGGTTCATCCTGTCGCCCCGCTGAAAAAAACCGAAATAATGATTTCCCTTCAAGTTTCATTTAAGCTTTTTTCTGTATGATGACTCCCGTCGAAGGGAAGCAGGCTTCCCGGAGGACAGGATTTCCGAATGATTGAGGTAAAGGAGGTTCATCCTGATGAAAAAGATAATTTCCCTGTTGATGGCTGTATGTTTCCTGTTCACCGCTTCCTTCGCCCTGGCGGAAGCGCAGGACGGCACGCCTCCCGGAGATCCGCCCGCCGGAGGCATGGGCGGTCCCGGCGGCACTCCTCCGGACGGTACGCCTCCCGGAGATCCGCCTTCCGGAGGGATGGGCGGCCCCGGCGGAACCCCGCCCGGCAATCCTCCTTCCGGAGGAATGGGCGGTCCCGGCAGCTCCGCGGCTGATATTTCCTACACCGCAGCCGCAGAAATCACCTCCGCTTCAGAGGAAGCCGATCAGGCCTACACCTCTGAAACCGCGGATGAAAGCGCCCTGATCGTGAACACTTCCGACGCGGTCACGCTCACAAACCCCACCGTCTCCAAGACCGGCGATTCCGACGGCGGAGACAGCTGCAACTTCTACGGTCTGAACGCCGCTGTGCTGGTCATGGGCGGCTCAACGGCCACCATCACGGGCGGCACAATTACCTCCGATGCAGACGGGGCCAACGGTGTTTTCAGCTATGGCGGCAACGGCGGCCGGAACGGGGCCGAGGGAGACGGCACCACGGTCATCATTTCCGGCACGTCGATCACGACCACCGGTGACGGCTCCGGCGGCATCATGACCACCGGCGGCGGCACCACCTATGCCTACGGGCTGACGGTTGAAACCAGCGGACGCTCCTCGGCCGCCATCCGTACGGACCGCGGCGGCGGGACCGTCGTCGTGGACGGCGGAACCTATACCTCCAACGGGCTCGGCTCCCCTGCCATCTATTCCACCGCGGACATTACCGTCAGCAACGCGGCGCTGGTATCAAACCTGTCCGAGGGTATCTGCATCGAAGGCATGAATTCCATCACGCTGGAAAACTGTGACCTGACCGCAAACAACACGCAGTGCAACGGCAACGCGACCTTCCTGGATACGATCATGATTTACCAGTCCATGTCCGGCGACGCGGACAGCGGCACCTCCGCCTTCACCATGACCGGCGGAAACCTCACCAGCCTGAGCGGGCACATGTTCCATGTCACCAACACCCACGCGGTCATTACCCTGTCCGGCGTGGAGCTGAAGAACGAAGGCAGCGACGTGCTTCTCTCCGTCTGCGATGACGGCTGGAACGGCGCGGAGAATATCGCAGAGCTGGTTGCGGATCAGCAGGTGCTGGCCGGCACGGTGCTCGTCGGGAGCAACTCCTCCCTGAGTCTGACGCTGAGGAACGGCTCCACCTTCGAGGGAACCTTCAGCGGGGAAATCTCCAACAGCAAAGGCACCGGCGTTTCCTCCGAAATCGGAACGGTCAACGTCACGGTGGATGACACCAGCGTCTGGACGCTGACCGCGGATACGTATATCTCCTCCTTCAGCGGCAGCCTGGATCAGGTGGTCACCAACGGCTATACCCTGTACGTCGGCGGCGAGGCGGTCAAATAAACACCGCTCTGTTCTGAAGCAGCCCGCCGAAGGCAGCGTTTCTCTCCGGAGAAGCGCTGCTTTTTTATGCTTCCGAAACCGGAGCTGTCTCATCCTCCGCCGCGCCCAGGTTGGCCCTGAACTGCAGCTGATACAGGTCGTAATACTGACCGTGCTTCCTGATCAGCTCCTCATGGGTGCCCTGCTCCACGATCTGCCCGTCCGCAACCACGGCGATTTCATCCGCGTTCTTGATCGTGCTGAGCCGGTGCGCCACCACCAGCGTCGTCCGGCCTTCGCAAAGCTCATCCAGGGCCTGCTGGATCAGGATTTCCGTCGTGTTGTCCAGGGCGCTGGTGGCTTCATCCAGAATCAGGATGGGCGGATTCTTCAGGAACACCCGGGCAATGCTGAGCCTCTGCTTCTGACCCCCGCTGAGTCTCACGCCCCGCTCCCCGATCTGCGTATCGTATCCATGGGGCAGGCTCATGATATAGTCATGAATGTTCGCCCTTTTCGCCGCGAGAATGATCTCCTCCTCCGTCGCGTCCAGCTTGCCGTACCGGATGTTTTCCCGCATGGTATCGTTGAACAGGTAGATATCCTGCTGCACAATGCCGATATTGCGGCGAAGGCTGCTCAGGGTCAGCTCATGAATCTCCTTTCCGTCCAGGAGAATCTGTCCGCTTTCCACATCATAAAAGTGCGGAATCAGGTGGCAGATCGTGGTCTTTCCGCCGCCGGAGGGGCCCACCAGCGCGAATTTGGTCCCCTCGGGGATATTCAGATTGACCTTCCGCAGCACATTCTTGTCTTCGTCATAGGCATAACTGACATCCCGGAATTCGATATGTCCCCTCAGCTGCCCGGCGTCCCGGGCATTCGGGCTTTCCTGCTCCGGCTTCGCGTCCATGATTTCGCAGAACCGTTCAAATCCGGTGACGCCGTTCTCGAACTGCTCCATGAAATTGATCAGGGTCATGACCGGCGAGATAAACATGTTCACGGACACGATAAACGCGCTGTAATCCCCGAACCGGATATCTCCCCGGTACAGGAAGAAGCCTCCCGCGATCAGCACCACCACATTGAAAACATCCGTCACAAAAGTGTTGGAGGAGTGGAAGCGGCCCATGGCGTCATAGGAGTCCCGCCGCGCCACCCGGAAGCGCCGGTTCCCCTCCTCAAATTTTTCCTGCTCCTTTTCCGCGTTGGTGAAGGCCTTGGTCACCCGGATACCGCTGATGGAGCTTTCCAGCGAGGCGTTGATGTCCGCCATGGCCGACCGCGTGTCCCGAAAGGCCTTGCGCATCTTTTTCCGCAGCGTATAGGAAATCACGACGAGGAACGGGACGCAGGCGAACACGATCAGGGTCAGCCAGATGTTGATCGTGCTCAGATACACAAAGGCCAGCACGATGCTGAGCACGGAGATGATGATATTCTCCGGCCCGTGGTGGGCCAGCTCGCTGACATCAAAGAGGTCATTGGTCATCCGGCTCATGATTTTCCCCGTCTCATGGGTATCATAGAAGCCGTAGGGCAGCGCCTCCAGATGCGCAAACATGTCCGACCTCATCTGGGCCTGCATGTAAACGCCCATCATATGCCCCTGATACTGGATGAAGTAATTCAGCAGCATCTTGATGAAGTACAGCGCCAGCAGGGTCAGGCCGAAGATCACGACCATCCGGTAATTGCGGTTCGGAATCAGATCGTTCAGCATGGTGCGGGTAATCATGGGATAGACCACCCCCACCAGCGCCACCAGCAGGCTGGCGGTCATATCCATCGCAAACAGCTTTTTATGGGGCCCATAGTAGGCCAGGAAGCGCCGAAGCAGTCCCCTGGTTTCCTTTCCGCTCCGCTGGTTGCCTTTCTTTTCCGTCTCAGACATGCTTCATCCTCCCGGAAGTGTTCAGAGTCATTTCCTTTTGAGGCTCGCCTGATTTCTCAGCTCTCCGCCTTCTCCCCCTCCGTCTTCAGAATGGCGGCGCCATGCTCCCGGATCAGACGGTTGACGTTCTCCCGGGACATGACCATCCGCAGCTCCGTCCCCGCGTCCGTGTAGTCCTCCGAGATGACCCGGCCGAGAGGTCTGATCCGGGCGATCAGTCCGTACTGACTGAAGGGGATCTGAAAGGTCACCGGCGCGTGGTTTTCCTGCAGCGCCTGCGCGATCCGCCGCTTCAGCTCCTCCAGGCCCTCCCCCGTCTTCGCGGAGATCATCACCGCTCCGGGAAAGGTGGGCCAGGGGTCGGCGATGTCGCACTTGTTGACCGCCTCAATGCGCCGGGCCTCCGTCGCGCCCAGCTCGTTCAGCACCTGCTCCACCGTGTCGTGCTGGGCCGCCATCTCCCGGCTGGAGCCGTCGTTGACAATCACCAGCACATCCGCCAGCGCAGCCTCCTCCAGGGTGGACCGGAAGGCGCTGACCAGCGTGTGCGGCAGCTTGCGGATGAATCCCACCGTATCCACCAGCAGATATTCGGTTTTTTCAGGCGTTTCCATTCTCCGGCTCACGGCGTCCAGCGTGGCGAAGAGCTGATCCCGGGCATAGACGCCGGATCCGGTCAGCTGATTGAGCAGCGTGGATTTTCCGCTGTTGGTATAGCCTACCAGCGCGACCACGGGCGTCCCGTTTCTCTCCCGGTTCTTTCGGCGGATCTCCCGCTGCTTTTCCACCTCCGCCAGGCGTCTGCGCAGCTCCGTCATTCTCTCCCGGATCCGCCGGCGGTTCATTTCCAGACGGCTTTCTCCCGGTCCCCGGGTGCCGATGCCGCCGGCCAGCCGGCTCATCACCAGGCCCTGGCCGATCAGCCGCGTGCTCTGATACTGCAGCTGGGCTAGTTCGACCTGCAGCTTGCCCTCGCTGCTGACCGCCCGCTGGGCGAAGATATCCAGAATAAGGGTCGTCCGGTCGATCACCTTGACCCGCAGGATATCCTCCAGATTCCGGACCTGAATTCCCGTCAGCTCCTCATCCATGATGCAGAGATCCGCGTCCAGCGCCTGGCACTCTCTCGCAAGCTCCTCCGCCCGGCCCCGGCCGATGAACAGTGCTCCGTCCGGTTTGTCCCGCTTCTGCAGAAATGCGCCGGCTACGTTTGCCCCGGCCGTTTCCGCGAGGCGCTTCAGCTCCTCCAGGGATTCCATGCTTTCAATCCCCATCAGCACGGCTTTTTCCGGTCCTTCGGGAACCCTGTCCGTTTCCTCCCGGCCCACCTTCTGGTCCGAGACTTCGATCTGGTTCAGCCAGTCCCGGTCCGGCACCTGGTACCAACGCACCGGCGGCGGCATCAGAATCTCGTTTTCCGCTTCCAGAAAGGCCGTCTGCACGTTGACCGGTTCGCCGTCCTTCACGCCCACGGCCGTCATAGCGTCATAGCGGAAAATCTTCAGCGCGCTGAGATCCACATCGCTCAGATGCCCGTCCCCGTCCGGGTGGGTGTGAACGCACCGGACGCGGCTCAGCCGGCTGGCATTTCTCCGCAGCCGGAAGTCGATCAGCTCCACGTCGCAGTCGCTTCCCACCGCCACGTGCACGATCTCCCCGTCCCGGGTGAGGTACACCGCGATCTCACGGTTCAGCCGGCAGGAATATTCCGCCAGCATCTTCATCAGCTCCCGGGGCAGATACTCTCCCTCCTCCAGCTCATAGCTGTACAGGTCGTCCAGCTCCCGGAGCACGGCGTCGCGAATTCCCTCTGTGTTTCCGTATACGTTATGCTTCACTGATCCTCCTATTAACCCGGCCCGCCGGCTTTCAGCGGGCCTGTTCCCCGTTTTCGGGCATGGAAAGCGCCGCCTTCCCGCTCCCCTTCAGGGAAAGCCGCGGCGACGCGCAGGGCAGGAAGAAGCTTTCTCCCTTTTGCATGGGGATCTCCGTTTCTCCGCAGCAAAGCGTCAGGCCCTCCGTCAGCGCCGTCAGGAACCCGAAATCCCGCAGTGCGGGCAGCTCTGTCTCCCGGTTTTCCGCGCGGATCAGATCCAGGCTGAAGTACGGCTCCTCCAGCATCCGGGTGACGCCGGGCGCTTCGTCCCAGTGCTTCGGCTCCGGGGCGAAGGTCAGCTTCGTCACATCCAGCGCCTTGCGGATATGCAGCTCCCGCCGCTTTCCCTGCTGATCCACCCGGTCCCAGTCGTAAAAGCGGTAGGTCACATCCGAGCTCTGCTGAATTTCGTACAGCAGGATGCCGGCTCCGATGGCATGCACCGTTCCGGCCGGAATGTTGCACACATCCCCCGGGCGGACCTTCACCCTGCGCAGCAGCGGAGCCACCGCGCTTCCCTGTTCGCAGGCCCTTTCCAGGGTCTCCGGATCCGTACCCGGCTGAATGCCGTAAACCAGTTCCGCGCCATCCGGGCAGTCCAGAATCAGCCAGGCCTCCGTTTTGCCCAGCTTTCCGCCCTCATTTTCCCCGGCGTAGGCATCATCCGGATGCACCTGAACGCTCAGCGGCTCCCGGGCGTCGATCAGCTTCAGCAGCAGCGGAAACGCTTTGCCCGCATAGCGTCCGACATAGGCCTCCCCGTATTCCTCGATCAGCTTCGTCAGCTTCCGTCCCCCGTCATCCCTGCTCTCCAGTCCGGGAATGCAGCTGATCTCCAGGCTTTCGCCGGTAGGAACCTCGCTGATTTCCTTGCCAAAGACGGTTTTCAGCCGTTCTCCTCCCCAGGGGGTCAGTTTTCCCCCGCGGAACGCCGGATGCATCCTGACCGGTCCAATCTGCTGTCCCATGCTCTGAATCCTCCTTCTCACTTTCCGGTGGAACCGAATCCGCCCTTTCTTTCTCCCGGGCGGTCCTCCTCCTCGGCCAGGCCGTAGGGCAGAAAAATGCCCTGGCAGAACCTGTCCCCCTTGCCCAGCCTCAGTTCTTCCTTCAGCGGGTTTCTCAGGGACACCATGATGTGCCCCTCGTTCTCCGCGTAATAGTAATCGCTGTCGATCACGCCGGCCGTGTTGCTGAGCCGGACCTGATGGCGGAAGCCCAGCCCGCTGCGCGGAAGGATCAGCAGTACCCATCCCTCCTCCATGCGGCACCGGATGCCGGTGGGAATCACAGCCTTGCCCTCCGCCGGAATCACCGTTTCCGCCGGACAGATAAAATCATAGCCCGCGCTCCCCCTGGTGGCCCGTGCGGGAAGCGGAATCTCCTCCACGGGGAGGCAGTCCGTTCTCCCCTGCATCGCCTCCCGGTACTGCTCTTCGGAGACATGCTCAAATACCGCAATGCTCATGTCCTGTCCTCCTGCTCCCTGAAGCATCCGGATTCTGTTTTCTCCCGTTCCTCTGTCCAGGCGTCGGCCAGCGCCGCCAGCTGGGCGAGGCTCAGCTTCTCTCCCCGGATTTTTTCGTCCAGTCCGGCCCTTTCCATCAGGCGCAGCGCTTCCTCCCTGCTCAGGCGGAGGGAGGCGCACAGCCCGTTCGTCATGGTCTTTCTCCGCAGCGCAAAGGCTGCTGTCACGATCTGAAAGAAAGCCTTCCTGTCCCGCACCTCCACGGCCGGCTTCTCCCGGATCGGCATCACGAGAAATGCGCTGTCCACCTTCGGAGCCGGCGTAAAACAGGCTGCCGGAACGATCTGCGCGAGGCGCGGCTCGCAGAGGTACTGGCAGCGGACCGCCAGAGGCCCCCAGCCGTCTTCTCCGGGGAGGGAGAGGATCTTCTCCGCCACTTCCTTCTGAACCATCAGCGCGAGCCTGCTGAGGGGCAGTCCGGAGTCCAGCAGGCGCGTAATCAGCGGCGTGGTGATATAGTACGGGATGTTGGCCACCACGGCGAAGGGCTTTCTCAGCCCCCCGGTCAGCTCCTCCAGATCCGCCGTCATGACATCCCCCTGGCGCAGCGTGAAATTGTCCCTGCCCTCCATGAAGGCACTCAGCAGCGGAATCAGCCGCTCGTCCAGCTCCAGGCTCAGCACATGATGCGCCGCGCCGCACAGGTGCCTGGTCAGGCTTCCCGTGCCCGGGCCGATTTCCAGCACATCCTCCTCCGGGCTTACCCCGGCTTCCTTCACCAGGCCGGCCAGCAAATCCTCATCATAGATAAAGTTCTGCCCCAGGCTCTGTCTGTACCTCAGGTTGCTTTCCCTGATTCTTTCCTTCGTTTTGCTCAATGGCGCCTTTCCTCCCGCGGCGGAAGTTTATTCCGGCTCGAAGTATACCATAATCCAGGCATGAAAAAAAGACGGCATCCGAAGATACCGTCTTCCGTTCAGCGATCAGAACTTCAGGGGGTTGACCCGAATGCCGGGGCCCATGGTGCTGGAGAGATAAACGCTCCGCATATAGGTTCCCTTGGCCGCGGCCGGCTTGGCCTTGTTGATGGCTTCCATCAGCACATTCAGGTTCTCCTGCAGCTTTTCCTTGCCGAAGGACACCTTGCCGATGGGGCAGTGGATAATCGCGGTCTTGTCCAGACGATACTCAACCTTACCGGCTTTGATATCGTTGACAGCCCGGGTGATATCCATGGTCACGGTGCCGGACTTGGGGTTCGGCATCAGGCCCTTCGGGCCCAGGATCCGGCCGATCCGGCCGACCATGCCCATCATGTCGGGGGTGGCCACGCAGACGTCGAAGTCGAACCAGTTCTCCTGCTGGATCTTCTGGATCATCTCTTCCGCGCCCACATAGTCCGCTCCGGCGGCTTCCGCTTCCTTGGCCTTGTCGCCCTTGGCGATGACCAGCACCCGGATGGTACGGCCGGTGCCGTGGGGCAGCACCACCGCGCCGCGGACCTGCTGATCCGCATGGCGGGGATCCACGCCCAGGCGGATGGAAATCTCCACGGTCTCATCAAACTTGGCTTTTCCGGTCTGCAGAACCAGATCCACCGCTTCCTCGGGATCATACTGCTTCAGATGATCGATCAGCTTCAGGCTGTCGGTATATTTCTTTCCGTGCTTCATTCTCGTCGCCTCCCTTACTCTTCCACGGTGACGCCCATGCTGCGGGCCGTCCCGGCGACCATGCTCATGGCCGCTTCCAGGCTTCCGGCGTTCAGGTCAGGCATCTTGATGGTGGCGATCTTCTTTACCTGCTCCTTGGTCAGCTGTCCCACCTTGTCCCGGTTGGGGCGTCCGCTGGCGGTCTCCAGGCCCAGTTCCTTCTTGATCAGAACGGGCGCGGGCGGAGTCTTGGTAACGAAGGTGAAGGTCCGGTCGGTATACACGGTGATCACCACGGGGATGATCAGGCCGGCATCCTTGGCGGTACGGTCATTGAATTCCTTGCAGAATCCGGGGATGTTCACGCCGTGCTGGCCCAGGGCAGGACCGATGGGCGGAGCGGGCGTCGCCTTGGCGGCGGGAACCTGCAGCTTGATGTAAGCAGCTACTTTCTTTGCCATTTTCTGGCACCTCCTAAAAAATGTGGTCAGGCGAAAGCGTTTTTCAGCTTTCTCCCACGATCCCCCGGCTCAGCGCCGGGGAACCTCGCCCCGCATCATCCGCGGAGCTTTTGCGAAGGGAGGGAATCGCTTCCCTCCCGAAGCAAATCAGTCTTCCTTCTTGACCTGGTCCAGGTCGACCTCCACCGGCATCTCTCTGCCCAGGAACATCTGCACCTTGACAGTCAGCTTGCCGCGGACGGTATCCACATCCTCGACCGTGCCTTCGAAGTTTTCCAGGGGCCCGGAAAGAATCCGGACATGCTCGCCGATGGCGAAGCCGAAGTCGATACTGGTCTGCTCGGTATTGAGCATCATATCCACTTCTTCCTGGGTCAGCGGAACCGGCTTGGAGTCGGGACCCACAAAGCCGGTCACACCGCGGGTGTTCCGAACGACATACCAGCTTTCGCTGGTTTCGATCATATGCACCAGCACGTACCCCGGATACACCTTCCGGGTGCTCTTCACCCGCTTTCCGTTCCGGATCTCAACAACCTCTTCCATGGGAACCCTCACCTCGAAGATCAGGTCCTGCATGCCGTTGTTTTCGACGGACTTCTCCAGCGTATCCTTGACCTTGTTTTCATAGCCCGAATAGGTATGGATCACATACCAGCAGGGCTCCTTGCTCGTTCCTGCCATGCTTATTTCCCCTCAGCAGCGTTCTGGGCGGTTTCTGCAGCCCCTTCCGCGGCTTTCTCTGCGGTCCCGGCGGCTTCCTCCACAGTTTTTTCTGCAGTCTCGGCAGCTTCTTCCACGGCTTCCTTGGCTTCCCCGGCAGCTTCCTCCGCGGTTTCCGCAGCCGTTTCGGCGGCGTTCTCCGCGGTTTCCGCCGCCTGCTCAGCAGCTTCCTCAACGGCCGCGGGAGCGGCTGTGGAGCCGGAGGTGGCAGAAATCAGGCTGCGGACACCGGCGGATGCGCCCATGTCCAGCAGACCGATCACGACGCTCATGAACAGCATGAACACCAGCACGATGATGGAGTAGGACACGAGGCGCTGCTTGGTAGGCCAGGTGACCTTCTTCAGCTCGTAGTACATGCTCTTGAACGGCTTCGCGATCCGCTGGGGAAGGGTCTTGAACCAGTTCAGAATCTTCGCCGCTTTTCCGGGCTGCGCGTTCTTCACCGGCGTCTTCTTTTCCTCAGACATTGTTTTCACATCCTCACAGTTCGTTGTGGTGTGCGCGTAACAAGAAGTCTCTTACTTGGTTTCGCGATGGGTGGTATGCTTCTTGCAGAAGGGGCAGTACTTCATCAGCTCAACCCGGTCCGGAGTGTTCTTCTTGTTCTTCATGTTGTTGTAGTTGCGCTGCTTGCACTCGGTGCAGGCCAGGCAGATCTTGTTGCGGGCAGCATTAGCCATTGCTTTTTCCTCCCGTACTTAATGTTGCTTATTCGATGACCTTGGCCACAACGCCGGAGCCCACGGTACGGCCGCCTTCACGGATAGCGAAGCGCAGTCCCTGCTCCATGGCGATGGGGGTGA
>CACYWL010000032.1 GCA_902778055.1 uncultured Eubacteriales bacterium
AGGTGATCCGGGATTTTAATCGGCATAAGCGTTCATTTCCTGTCTTTCCTGATTATTTGACCTGATCCAGGGCCTGGGCAATATCCGCGATCAGGTCCTCCGCGGCTTCGAGTCCGCAGCTCATCCGGACCAGTCCGGCCGGGACCCCGGCGGCCTCCAGCTGAGCGTCCGTCATCTGGCGGTGAGTGGTGGTGGCAGGATTCAGGCAGCAGGTCCGCGCGTCAGCCACATGGGTTTCGATCGCGGCCAGCTTCAGGCTGTTCATAAAGAGGGAGGCTGCCTCCCGGCCGCCCTTCAGCTCAAAGCTGACCACGCCGCAGGAGCCGTTCGGCAGATATTTGCGTGCCCGGTCATAGTAGGGATCCCCGGGAAGCCCGCAATAGCGAACCCGGGAAACCTTGGGATGCTTCTGAAGGAACTCCGCGACCGCCTGGGCGTTCGCACAGTGCCGGGGCATGCGGACGTGCAGGCTTTCCAGCCCCAGATTGAGATAGAACGCATGCTGGGGGGACTGGATGGATCCGAAATCCCGCATCAGCTGCGCCGTGCATTTGGTGATGAAGGCGCCTTCCCGGCCGAACTTTTCGGCATAGGTGATCCCGTGATAGCTTTCATCCGGGGAACAGAGGCCGGGGAATTTGTCCGGATGCGCCATCCAGTCAAACCTTCCGCTGTCCACGATCGCTCCGCCGACGGCTGCGCCGTGCCCGTCCATATATTTCGTGGTGGAATGGGTGACGATATCCGCACCCCATTCGAAGGGGCGGCAGTTGACGGGGGTGGCGAAGGTGTTGTCCACGATCAGGGGGACGCCGTGAGCGTGAGCGGCCCGGGCAAAAAGCTCGATGTCCAGCACGGTCAGGGCGGGGTTGGCGATGGTTTCGCCGAAGACACATTTTGTGTTTTCCCGGAAGGCTGCGTTCAGCTCCGCTTCCGTGCAGTCCGGGGATACGAAGGTGGTTTCAATCCCCATCCGCGCCATGGTGACGCTGAAGAGGTTGAAGGTTCCTCCGTAGATGCTGGAGGAGGCAACGATATGGTCCCCGCAGCCGGCCAGATTAAAGAGGGCAAAAAAATTGGCGGCCTGGCCCGAGGAGGTCAGCATGGCGGCGGTTCCGCCCTCCAGCGCGGCAATTTTGGCGGCCACGGCGTCATTCGTCGGATTCTGCAGCCGGGTGTAGAAATACCCGGAATCCTCCAGGTCAAACAGACGGCCCATATCCTCCCCGGTATTGTATTTGAAGGTGGTGGACTGAACGATGGGAATCTGGCGCGGTTCGCCGTTCCCGGGTGTATATCCGCCCTGGACACAGGCGGTATCCAAACGGAAGTCAGACATGATGAGCCCCTCCTCTGAGATGCGAATTGAAATCATCTTATTCAAAAAGGGCGGTGCTGTCAATCAGCTCCGCCCAGGAAAAACAAAAGGAATTCCTTTCCTCCCCGTACAGGACAGAGGCCCGGTTCATCCGGCAAAAAGAGGAGGAATCGAGCCGGACGGGAGCTTCCCCTCTCAGCCCAGATCGGGACGCCAGCCGTCCGTTCCGCTCAGCACGGCGGCGGGAGTAAGGGCGGCGGCCTCGGCATCTGTCAGACGCTTTTCCCGGGGATCCCGGAAGGAAAGATCCGCGCGGACGCCGGTGGTTCCCCATTCTCCGTAGCGCGCTGTGATGACACGGGTTTCATCCCAGTCCGTGAAGCCCTCCGGAGCCACATGGGCGTCCATGTCGCAGGAGAGAAAAACGGCTGCGGATCCTGCGCGCCAGGGCCGGCCCAGAAAGGCTTTTCCCTCGGCGCAGGCACCGGTGAGACGGCAGCGGCGGAAGACAAACCCCCAGGGCTGGGAAGCGTGGGTGTTGGCCGCGGTGTACCAGCCGCCCCGCTGGTTCATAAACAGAGTGCAGTCTTCGAACCAGCAGCGGTACGAACCGAAGATGAAATCCACATCTCCCTGAATATAACAGCGCTCAAAATACTGCCGGCTGCGGGAGGGATGTCCGTCCTGCACCAGCGGAACCTGTTCGGCACAGCCCACCCGGCTCCCCAGGTCGTCCACGACGTCCGGGATGCGGAGCGGCCCGCAGTAAAGGGTGTCCTGATGGGCGATCATGCGGCAGTTTTTCCAGACGTCCCGGTCACCTGCCGCGTATACGGCCACGGCCTGGCCGACGACGGTGCCGTCTCCGGCATCGTTCCGGACGGTCAGGTTTTCCACCGTCACATCGTCCGCGCAGACCATCATCGTCCAGGAGCGGAAGGTGGTGCGCTCTGTGCCGTCCGGATGAATTTGCAGGGCGAAGGAGGACCAGGTCAGCACCGTTTCCTCCGCATCCTCTCCGACAATGCGGACATGGTTTTTATGCACGATGACCCGTTCCCGGTAGACGCCCTTCCGGATGAAAACCGTCCGGTCTTCTTCAGAACCCTCCACGGGCAGTGCGTCGATGGCGGCCTGCAGGCTGGTATACTGTCCGCTTCCGTCGAGTGCAACCGTAATCATTCTTTTCTTCCTCCCCCGTTTATTCAGCCGGTATTCTACCATAAATTCCGGAGAAAGCAAAACGGATACATTCTCCGGCTGCAGCGGAAGAAAGAGTGTTGAACCCGATGATAATCCATGATAAAATGCGAAAAAACTGAGGGACGGGGGACGGAAGCGCCTGAACCGGGACCGCCCCGCACAAAGCGGGAGAAAAGAGGAGTGCGGCATGAGGATTCTGACCGTCAGCAGGCAGTTCGGCAGCGGCGGGAGAGAACTGGGGAAAAGGCTTTCGGATCTGCTGGGCTGGGATTATTATGATCGGGAAATCATTCAGGCGCTGGCCCGGGAGAAAGGGCTGGATCCGGAGTATGTGCATCAGATGCTGAGCAGCCACGGCTGGCACCATTATCAGCTGACCTATCGGCACAGCTTTCAGCAGACCCTGACCGGCGGGTGGAAAAACACGGACCTGCTGATCCGTCAGCGGGAAATCATCGAGGAAATTGCCGATTCCGGAAATGACTGCATTATTGTCGGCCGGGACGCGGATGTTCTTCTCCGGGACCGAAATCCCTTCCGGGTATTCGTCTGCGCTGAGATGCAGGCGAGGCTGGAACGCTGCCTGCGCTTTGAGGAAAGGAAGCAGCCGGAGGAACGCCTGACGGAGAACGAGATTCTGAGAAACATCCGCAGGATCGACCGGGGGCGCAAGCAGGTGCGGGAGGTTCTGACGGGCCGGAGCGCGTCGGACGGAAGCACCTTCGATCTGACGGTGAATTCGACCCATTGGGAAATCAAAAAGCTGGCGGAGGCGGTCGCGGAGTTTTCCGGCCGATGGTTTGAGCAGAGATGAGTACCGGGAGCAAGGACAGGAATGATCTGACAACGGGCAGCGTATGGAAAAAGCTGCTGATCTTTTTTCTTCCCATCGCGGCGGGCACGATGATTCAGCAGATGTACAACGCTGTGGACGGGCTGATCGTGGGCCGGTACGTGGGAACCGGCGCGCTGGCTGCGGTGGGCGGGAGCTCCGCCCAGATCATCAACGTGCTGGTCGGCTTTTTTGTAGCCCTGACAGCCGGCGCCGCGGTGGTGATCGGCCAGATTTACGGCGCAGGGCGGAAGGAGGATCTGAGCCCGGCCATCGGAAATTCCCTGGCCGCGCTGGGGCTTTTCGGTCTGGCGCTGATGATCTTTGGTCTTGCGGCTTCCCCATGGATGCTGAGGGTGCTGAATACGCCGGAGGAGACCATGGAGGGGGCGATCCTCTACCTGCGGATCTATTTCGCCGGCGTTCCCTTTGTCATGCTGCTGAATATGGAGTCCAGCATCCTGCGGGCGCTGGGAGATTCCTTTCACCCCTTCCTGTACATGGTGGCGGGCTGCGTGATGAACATTGTGCTGGATGTGCTGTTCGTGGTGGCCTTCGGCTGGGGAATTGCCGGCGTCGCCGTGGCGACGGTGGCTTCCCAGGTGCTGAATATGGCGCTGCTGACCTGGCAGCTGACGCGAAGCAGGCAGGAATTCCGGCTGACCCTTCATGATCTCCGTCTGAAGGGGGTTTACCTGAAAAACATGCTCCGTCTGGGGATTCCCGCGGGGCTGCAGTCCTCCATGTACAGCGTGTCCAACATGATCATCCAGGTGGCGGTGAACTCCCTGGGGACATTGGTCGTGGCCTCCTGGGCCATGAGCGGGAAAACGGACGGAATCTACTGGGCGGTCAGCAATGCCATGGGCGCGGCGATTACCAGTTTTATCGCCCAGAATCACGGAGCGGGAAACCGGGAGCGTGTCCGGGAGTGTGTCCGTCAGAGCCTGATCATGGACTTTGCGGTGACCGTCCTGCTCAGCGCCTTCCTGATGATCGCGGGGATTCCGATGCTTCGGATTCTGACCCCGGATGAGGCGGTTGTGGAGACCACCTATCGGATCATGTCCTATTTTGTGCCGTTCTACTTTACCTGGGTGCTGGTGGAGGTGCTGTCCGCGGTGCTTCGGGGAGTGGGAGACGCGATCCGTCCGGTGGCGATTATCGGGATCGGGATCTGCCTGTTCCGGGTAATCTGGATCGCGACGGTTTTCGCGCATTACGGCACGCTGTTCTCCCTTTGCCTGTCCTACGCCGTTTCCTGGACGATTACCAGCATCGCGCTGGTGATTTACTACCGGAAAGGGAAATGGATGAACCGCAGGCGCATGGTGGACAGATAGGGAAACCGGCCCTGGTTGCAAACCGCGGAGAGCTGTGATACATTGGGAGCAGCAAAGGAGGAGAATCCCATGGAATATATTGAACTGAAATACGGAAAGACCACCGCGAAGGTGCGGACCAAGGGAGCCCAGATTGTTTCCTTCCGGGGATTGGACGGGCGGGAGGTGCTCTGGCAGGCGGATCCTGCCGTCTGGCCGCAGCACGCGCCGGTGCTGTTCCCCGTCTGCGGATCGGTCCGGGACGGGCAGATCCGGATCGCCGGAGAGGTTTACCCCATGACGAAGCACGGCTTCACCCGGGAGCCGGAGTTTGAGATCAGCCATGTGGGGGAGGATTTTGTGGACCTGGTGCTGACGGCCTCGGAGCAGACGAAGAACATGTACCCCTTTGACTTCGCCTTCCATGTGACCTACCGGCTGTTCGAAAACGGATATACGACGACCTTCCTGATCGAGAACCGCTCGGACCGGGTGATGCCCTGCTGCGCGGGCGGGCATCCGGGATTCATCGTGCCGATGGAGAAGGGCGCGGCGTTTGAGGATTACCGGATCGTGTTTTCGAAAAAGGAAGAAGGGATCAATTCCCTGGCCCCGGGCGGTTATCTGATCGACGGGGAGGAGAAGCTGAAGGAGCTGCAGGACGGCCGGGTGCTTCCCCTGAGCCATGCCCTGTTTGACGAGCGGGACGCGCTGGTCTTCGCCGGGCTGAACAGCCGCAGCGTGGATCTGGTGCACCGGGAAAGCGGGCACGGACTTCGCTTCGATTTTCCGAAGATGGAGGTGCTCGCCGTCTGGAGCATGCCGAAAAAGAATGCGGATTATGTGTGCCTCGAGCCCTGGCACGGGATGCCGGGCCGGGTGCAGGACAGCGACAATTTTGAGGACAAGCCGTATGTCACCCTGCTGGATCCCGGAAGGGTCTATACCACCTGGTTCACCGTGACGCTGATCTGAATGAGGTCTTGCCGGCCGGAGCGATACTGCTCCGGCCTTTTTGCTGTTTTCAGACAACCGGAGCAGGCGGACCGGCGGAAGCCGTGCGGCGGCGGAAAGGGCACGGAAAGCTGTGTGCCGGGCTGTGTGCGGATCAGAGGCAGGAAAACGCGAAAGGAACAGGAAATGAGCGGCGGGGACGGTTTCTTTTCCGGGAGAATTATGATATGATGAACCGTCTCCGCGGGCGTGGGACCCGGACCGCAATTCCGGCGGATGCGGAGCGGCCGGCAGAAAGGAACAGGAACAGAAAAGGGAACATGCGATTAAAAAAACTGGAACTGTACGGATTCAAATCCTTCGCGCAGCGGACGGAGATCGTGCTGAACGAAGGAATTACGGCCATTGTGGGGCCCAACGGATCCGGAAAGAGCAATATCGGCGACGCGGTGCGATGGGTGCTGGGGGAACAGAGCGCGAGGCTGCTCCGCGGGGCCAGCATGCAGGATGTCATCTTCAACGGCACCCAGAAGCGCAAGCCGCTGAGCTACTGCGAGGTCTCCCTGGTTTTCGACAATGAGGACCGGTCCCTGCCGATGGACTATGCCGAAATCATGGTGACCCGCCGGGTGTACCGTACCGGGGAAAGCGAATACTTCCTGAACCGGTCCGCCTGCCGTCTGAAGGATGTGGTGGATCTTTTCAGGGATACCGGCATCGGCAAGGAAGGATATTCCATCATCGGCCAGGGCCGGATCGACGAGATCCTTTCCCGGAAGGGGGAGGATCGCCGCCTGGTTTTTGAGGAAGCGGCGGGCATCGTCAAGTTCAGGGCCCGGAAGGAAGAGGCGGATAAAAAGCTGGTCCATACCCGGGAAAACATGAGCCGGGTGGACGATATTCTCGAGGAGCTGAAGCACCGCCTGGGACCGCTGGAGGAAGAGGCAAAGAACGCCCGGATCTACCTGGAGCTGAGCGCGGAGCTGAAGACGCTGGATCTGAACCTTTTCCTGATCCGCAGCGACCGGATGGAGGCCCGGCTGCGGGAGCTGGACAGCGAGCTGCAGGGCATGAAGGCCGTGCTGGATCAGGCGGAGACCGTCCTGCAGGAAAAGGCGGAGCAGCGGGACGTCCTGCAGGCGGAGATTGCGGGGCTGGAGGAAAAAATCTCCGGTGCGCATCAGGCGGTGGTGGAGGGTATGGAAGCCCTGCATCAGGCCCAGGATGCATGCCGGCGGGTGGAGGAAAAACGAAGCCGCCGGTCGGAAAACCGGACGAGAGTGGAAACGGAAAGCGCGGAAACAGCCCGCCGGATGGAAGAGCTGGAGGCGCTCCTTTCGGAGAACGAGAGCGGAGGGGAGAACCGGCGCCGCCTCATCGAGGAAAAGGAAGCAGATCTGGCCTCTGCCCAGGAGGCGGAGGCGGAGGCCCGGGCGCAGGAAAGCGCACGGGAGGAAGCGCTGGAAACACAGCAGACAGCCGTGATGGATGCCATGAACCGGCACGCGGCGGCCATGAATGATCAGACCCGGCTGAAGACCATGTACTCCACGATGGAAAGCCGCCTGCGGGAGCTGACAGTGTCCTGCGGGGAGATGCGGCAGGACGCGGAGGAAAAGGAAGAGGCGGTGCGCACAGCCCGGGAGATGCTCCGGAGGGAGGAGACACTCCAGCAGGAGAAGACCGGGACATGGCAGGAAAGTGTGAAGCGCCTGGGGCAGGCGGACGCGGAGGTCATCCGCGCCCGGCAGAGCTATGACCGGAAGCTGGCGGAGATGCGGGATATGGAATCCCGTCAGAAAATCCTGGAGGAAATGAGCCGGGAGATGGAGGGCTACGCCCATTCCGTCCGGGCTGCGATGAAACAGGCCAGGGAGCGGGGAATGGCCGGCGTGCACGGCGTCCTTGGCCAGCTGATTCATGTGCCGCAGAAGTACGAAACGGCTCTGGACATGGTGCTGGGAGCAGCTCAGCAGAACATTGTGACCGAGGACGAGGAGACCGCGCAGCAGCTGATTGAATACCTGCGGCGGAATCATCTGGGCAGGGCGACCTTCCTGCCCGTGACCTCCGTGAAGTCCCGGGTGCTGGATGCCCGGGAGCGGGAAGTGCTGAGCATGCCCGGGTGCCTGGGCGTGGCTTCCGAGCTGGTGGACTGCGGGGAAAAGTTCCGGGGCGTGGTGGAGAATCTGCTGGGGCGGACCCTGATCGCGGAGGATCTGAACGCGGGAATTGCCATCATGCGCAGGGGAAGGCATGCCTTCCGGCTGGTTACGCTGCAGGGGGACGTGATGCATTCCGGCGGATCCATGACGGGCGGATCGGTTTCCTCCCGGAATGTGAATCTGTTTTCCCGGGAGCGGGAGCTGAAGGAGCTGACGGAAAAGCTGGCGGACGGGCAGACGGAGCTGGAAAAGCTGCTGAAGGCCATGCAGGAGGGCCAGCGGGAAAAGGATGCCCTGAAACGGGAAAGCGCGGAAGCGCTGGAGGCGCTGCATCAGCAGGAGATTGCCGTGGCCCGGGAAACCGAACACGTCCAGAACGCGGAAGGAGATCGGGACGGGCATGCCATGCGCCTGTCCGAATCTGAGGCGGCCAGGGAACAGCTGATGGAATCCATGAATCAGATTGAGGAGCAGCTGTCCATGGTGTCCGGGGATACCAGCCGCGAGGAGCAGAGCCGGGAGGAGATGGAACAGGAAACGGCCCGGCTGCAGGAAATGCTTGCGGAAGCCCGGAAAGCGGCAGAGGAAGCTTCGGCGCGGACGGTCAAGGTAACGCTGGAGCTCAATGACCTGCGCCATGAGGCGGAAAACCTGCGGCGGGACCGGGACCGTGTCCGGAAAGAGCAGGAGGACCTGGCGCGGGATCAGGCCCGGCGGGAGGAAGAGCTGAAGCGCATGGCCGCGGACGAGGAAGCGGACGCGCAGGAAGCGAAAAGGCTGGAAAGCGCGGAAGCGGAAGCCCGGGCGGCTCAGGCGGGCCGGGAAGAGATCATCCGCTCCCTGGAGGAAACCCGGGGGCTTCGCCAGACCGCGCTCAGAGAAATTCTCTCCGAGATGGAGGGGCTGCATCAGTCCCGCAGCCGGGACGCGGATAAGATGCACCGGCTGGAGCTGAACCGGACCCGGACCGACGGGGAGCTGAAGGCACTTCGGGATCGGATCTGGAATACCTATGAAATGACCTATGCCATGGCGGAGGAATTCCGGCAGACGGAGGGCTTCAACGTGACGGAGGCGGACCGCCGGGCGGCGCAGATTTCCACGGAAATCCGAGCGCTGGGCGCGGTGAACGTGCGGGCGGTCGAGGAATACGCGGAGACGAAGGCCCGGGCGGACGAGCTGGGCCGCCAGCGGGAGGACCTGGAAAGGGCGGAGACAGACCTGAAGGATCTGATCGCCCGCCTGCTGCAGCAGATGGAATCCACCTTTGTGGAAAACTTTACCCTGCTGCAGGGCTACTTCTCCGAAACCTTCCAGCGGCTCTTCGGCGGAGGGCATGCGGAGCTGATCCTGATGGATCCCTCCGATCCGCTGAACTGCGGCATTGAGATCAACGCCCAGCCCCCGGGCAAGAAGCTCCAGCTGCTGACGCTGCTCTCCGGCGGGGAGCGGACGCTGACCGCCATCGCGATTCTCTTCGCAACGCTGAAGCTGAAGCCGACGCCCTTCTGTATTCTGGACGAAATCGAGGCGGCGCTGGACGATGCCAATATCGGGTATTTCGCGGACTACCTGGTGGAATACTCAAAGGAGACCCAGTTTATCGTTGTAACCCATCGGAAGGGAACCATGGAGCGGGCGGACAGCCTGTACGGCGTCGCCATGGAGGAGCAGGGGGTCAGCAAAATGGTGTCCGTGTCCCTTCAGGATTATCAGGAATAGAACAGGCGAACGGAAGGAACGCCGGGAAAGCCGGCCGCCCGGGAAAAAGGGGGGCCGGCGGGGCCACGGAAAGGACGGCGGGAGAAAAAGCAGATCGGACGGACCGGAAAGGAGAATCCCATGCCAAATTTCACCCTGCGGGACAGTGTTTTTGAGGAGGCCGCGGAGCGGTTTCCCACCCCCTTTCATCTTTATGACGAGGGCGGCATCCGGGATCGGGCGCGGCGGCTGAGGAAGGCCTTCGCCTGGTGCGCGGATTTCCGGGAATACTTTGCCGTCAAGGCGCTGCCAAACCCGGTGATTCTGAGAATCATGAAGGAAGAGGGCTGCGGGCTGGACTGCTCCAGTGCGACGGAGCTGACCCTGGCGCAGGCCTGCGGATTCCGGGACGGGGAAATCATGTTTTCCGCCAACGCCATGCCGCCGGAGGAGTATGAACAGGCCAGAGCGCTGGGAGCGATCGTGAATCTGGACGATGCCAGCGATCTGGATATCCTGGCGGCCCACGGCGGGATTCCGGAGCAGATCTGTCTGCGCTACAACCCGGGAGGAGATTTTTCCATCGGAAACACCATCATGGGCAATCCGGGGGAGGCCAAGTACGGCATGCCGGCGGATCAGCTGGAGGATACGCTGCGGCGCGCCGGCGGCATGGGTGTGATCAGATTTGGCCTGCACGCCTTCCTGTCCTCCAATACCATGGCGGAGTCCTACTATCCGGAGCTGGCGGGGATTCTGCTGCGGCTGGGGAAGGAACTGGAAGGGAAGACCGGCCTGCGTTTCAGCTTCATCAATCTGTCCGGCGGTATCGGAATTCCCTATCGGCCGGATCAGCCGGAGGTGGATATCCAGGCGGTCGGAGAGGGTGTGCGAAGGGCCTATGAGACGGTCTGCCCCGAGGGCGGGATTGCGGTCAAGAGCGAGCTGGGCCGGTGGATGACCGGACCCTGCGGATGGCTGGTGACCCGGGCGGTGCACGAAAAGAAGACCTACAGGGACTATATCGGGGTGGATGCCTGCGCCGCGGATCTGATGCGCCCGGCGATGTACGGGGCGTATCATCATATCACGGTGTGCGGAAAGCGGGACGCGGAGGAGAACCGGACCTATGATATTACGGGCTGCCTCTGCGAGAACAACGACAAGTTCGCGGTTCAGCGGCGGATGCCGGAGATTGGGATCGGCGATCTGCTGGTGATCCATGACACCGGCGCCCACGGGTATGCCATGGGATACAATTACAACGGCCGTCTGCGGAGCGCGGAGATTCTGTATACGGCCCAGGGAGGATACCGGATGATCCGGCGGGCGGAAACGGCAAAGGACTACTTTGCCACGCTGGACATCGATCCGGCCGCGGACAGGCTGAGGTGAAAGCCGGCGGCTTTCCGTGGCTGTCGGGTCAACAGCCTTCGTCGGAAAGGAATCCCGGGAAGAACGCGGAGCCGCGGGACGGGGATCCGGAAAGACTTCAAAAGCAATACGGGGAGCGGTTCACAGACCGCTCCCCGATATTTTCTTCTGCTGATTATTCGAACCATTTCTTCGGCAGCCAGGAGCGCTGGGCCTCCAGCATGTCGTCGAAAAGCTTCTGACCGTCCGCCGGCATGACGGAAGCCAGCTGCGGGTCGTTCATGAAGGTGGAGAAGCCCAGCTTCCGGTCGCAGGTCAGCGCGGCCTTCAGGGTGTTCTCCTGATTGTATACATGGCGGGCGACCAGGGGCAGAATATTGGACGGCATTGGGCCGGCATAGACGGGCTCAATCCGGTCCCGGCCGAAGAAGGCGTTGGTTTCCACCACCGCGCCCAGGGGCAGGTTCGGAATCTGGCCCCGGTTCGGGATGTTGACATTGCTGACCAGATCTCCCAGACCCAGCACGGCTTTCAGCAGCAGGTGTCCTTCCTCGCCGGAGGGCTTCAGCTCCAGCTTTTCCTTTCCGGAGATCAGATCATCGGAGCGCTTCAGGCGGCGCTTCAGATCCTCCACCCGCCAGTCCACCGTTGTCAGGCCGAATTTCCAGGAGGCGACGGTTTCCGGATCCTTGGTGTACCAGGGCGCGGTGAACTCCGCCAGGTGCCGGTCTCCGGCCGCGGCGATGGCGCCGTACCGGCGGAACAGGTCAAACTTGACCCGCTGGGCACAGTTGAAGGAGGAATTCATCCAGTTATTGTCACCGCCTTCGTCGAAGCCGGTTTCATAGTACTGATCCGCAAATTCCGCATAGAGGGGCATCAGGTCGATGCCCTGATAGGAAGCACGGGTGAGCCAGGTGAAGTGGTTGATTCCGGTCACGGTGGTGTAGAGCTCCTGACGCTGCACGCCCTCGATTCCCAGCTTGTCCTTCAGCATGGCGCAGAGCAGCTTCTGGGTGCCGAAAACCTCATGGCAGCAGCCGAAGGCCTTGATTTCCGGGAATACATGGTACAGCGTGCGGACGCAGAGGGACATGGGGTTCGTATAGTTGATGACCCAGGCGTCGGGGCAGTACTGCCTGATGGCTTCCGCGATTTCCACATACATGGGAATCGTCCGCATGGCGCGCATGAAGCCGCCGGCGCCCACGGTGTCACCCACGGGCTGCCAGATGCCCACCCGCTCGGGAAGGTGCACGTCGCTGCGCATTTCCTCAAAGGTGGCCGGGAGAATGGAGATGACCACAAAATCCGCTCCCGTCAGCGCGTCCTTCAGGGAATCCCGCACCTCGTATTCCCAGCGGGAGACCGCGTCGGGATGGGCGCTGATCTTCCGGCCGATGATCTCATTCCGCTCGGCGGCGGAACGGTCGATATCGTACAGCCGGACCGTGCCGCACATCTGCTCATCCATGGCCAGATCCATCATAAAGCCCCAGGCCCAGCCGCGGCTTCCGCCGCCGATATAGGCCACATTCAGGTCCAGCGCCTTCTGTTCCATTCGATTCCGCATCTGTTTTATTCTCCTTCTAATCGGTTGATCGGTCAGGAGGCTTCCGGAAACCGGGCTTTTCAGGAAAAGCACAGCCTGCGGAAAAAACGCCCTGCCGGACAAAAGATGACGCGACTATTATACAAGAAAGAGGCCGAAAAACAAGCGGTTTTTCTCCCCCGGGAGAAAGGGTGCGAATTGACGCAGAGAGCTCAGGAGGATATGATGAGCACGCCGGACTTCGGACTGCGCCGGCGAAGGGGACGGAGACGCTTCGGAGCGGAGAGGAAAGCGAAGATGGAAGAGCGGAAAGATAAAAGCCTGACCCCGGTGTGCGATTTCGCGGAGCGGTACCGGGAGCTGCACGGGCTGCGGCTGCATATGCCGGGGCACAAGGGACACGGAGAAGTCGAAGCACTGGATATTACGGAAATCCGGGGTGCGGAGCCGCTTTATCCGGCCCGGGGCATCCTGCGGGAGAGCGAGGGAAACGCGGAGGCGCTGTTCGGTTCCGGAAGGACGGTTTATTCCGCGGAGGGATCCTCCCTCTGTATCCGGGCCATGGTGATGATGGCTGTTGCACGGGCGCGGGTGGGCGCGGAGATCGAATGGCTGCGGGGCGAAAGCCTGCTGTGCTGCTGTCCGACAGCCGTGGAGCTGACGGCGGCCATGGCGAAGAGAAAGGAACCGCCGGCGGCGGTGTATCTGACCAGCCCGGACTATCTGGGAAACCGGGCGGATGTCCGGGCGGCGGCGGAGGTATGCCGGAGAAGGGGAATCCCGCTGATGGTGGACAACGCCCACGGAGCGTATCTCCGGTTTCTTCCGGAGGATCAGCATCCGCTGACGCTGGGGGCGGATCTGACCTGCGATTCGGTTCGGCGCACAAAACGCTGCCGGTGCTGACGGGAGGCGCATACCTGCATATTCACCGGGATGTGGATCCTTTTTTTGCCGCCCGGGCGGAGCGGGCGATGGCTTCCTTTGCCTCCACCAGCCCCTCCTGGCTGATTCTGCAGAGCCTGGACCGCTGCAATGCCTGTCTGTCGAGCGTGTACCGGGAGCAGCTGAAGGTATTTGTTCCCCGGGTGGACGCGCTGAAGAAAGCCCTTCGGGCCATGGGATACGAAACAGCGGGGGATGAGCCGCTGAAAATCACCCTGATGCCGAAAAGCTTCGGCTATACGGGGGATCAGCTGCATGATCTGCTGCGGCAGGAAAATGTGGAATGCGAGTTTTCCGATCCGGATTATCTGGTCATGATGGTGACGCCGGAAACCGGGGCGGAGGGTCTGGAGACAATTCGGGAGGTTCTGGGGAAGATCCCGCGGCGGGAGCCGGTCTTCGAAACTGCGCCGATGGTCCCGGAGGCGAGTCAGGCGATGACACCGGCCGCGGCGCTGATGTCCCGGACGGAGGAGGTTCCGGTCTCCGAAAGCGAAGGCCGGATTCTGGCGGATCCCTGCGTCAGCTGTCCGCCGGCCGTTCCGATTCTGATCAGCGGGGAGCGCATCACCCGGGAAGCGATCCGGTGCTTTGAATACTACGGCATTGACAGGGTGACCTGCGTGGCGGAAAAGAGCGGCGAATAAAAAAAGAGCCCCGCCGGGATGATCCCGGCGGGGCTGCCTGTACGCCGCAAAGGTACGGCGGATAAGGGAATTAACCTTCAATCAGAATGGTCTTCTTCTCTTCGGCTTTCTTGGCATCCTTCTTCGGAAGGGTCAGATGCAGCACGCCGTCCTCGAAGCGGGCCTTGACGTCTTCCTCGGTGATATGCTCGCCGACGTAGAAGCTGCGGCTCATGCTGCCGGAGTAACGCTCCTGCCGGAGCAGTTTGCCGCCCTTCTCTTCATCCTTCTTCTCGAGGGATTTCCGGGTGGAAACGGTCAGGGTGCCGTTGCGCAGCTCGATGTTGATTTCGTCCTTCTTCAGGCCGGGCAGATCCATATCGATCTCATAGCCCGTATCCGTTTCCCGGACATCCGTCTTCATCATGTGGGGAGCATTCTTGCCGTACAGCACATGCTCCGGCATCCGCATGCCCCGGAAGAAATCACGGTCAAAATCCTCAAAAACATCCATCAGGTTTTCACCAAACAGGGTAGGAAGATAAGCACTCATATTCAAAGCCTCCAATCAAATCATGTTTCATTCGGAAGGCATTTCCGCTTTCCTGGTCCCTCTCGGAACAATTGTCATTATACTCAAAGGTCAAAGAAAGTCAAAAGTCAAGGAAGATCAAAGAGGCGGCCTTTGCTGAGCTTTTGGATTTTTTGGGGGTATTATTCTGCTTTTCAAAGAAAATCTCAATTTTTCTGTGTTTTTCATGAGTTTTTAAAAAGGTATGATTCCGAAAGCGACGGAAAGGCGGAGAAAACTCTTTCTGCGGAGCGGACGGGCTGTGCCCCGGTCAGCTGCCGGAGGGGGAAGGAAGCCATCGGTCCGGTGCCCAGCCAGGCGCCCATCAGCCCGAGCCCCATGGGGATCGTAAGGAAATATCCCAGGGCACAGCGGCACAGCGCCAGAGAGACAACGGAGATAATGCCCATGACCGCGCTGTCTCCGGCGACCCGCATGGTCATGGCCGGAAGGTAGGCATCGCACCAGAAGACCGGGAAGGCGGCGGCGGCGACGGCCAGCGCCTGCATCACGAGACGCGCGCCCTCCGGTGTCGGATGATACAGACGGAGAAGCAGGGGGGTCATGGGATAGAGAATCAGGCTGGTGGCCAGGAGAATCCAACGCCCGACCCGGATCAGATTCCGGCAGTACTGGCGGACCAGGTCCCTGCGGCCCGCGCCGAAGCACTGGCCGCAGATCGTGCTGGCCATGGTGTTCAGGGCTCCGGAAGTGGTGCTGTACAGATTGAAAATGGAGTTGGCCACGGCGTGAGCGGCCAGATCCGTTGTAGTCAGGCGGGCCAGATAGATCTGGATCAGCAGCATGCCGCCCTGCATCAGCAGGGATTCCACCGTCAGGGGCATGCCCAGCGAAAAGATATCCCGGGTGACTTCCCGGCGAAAACGGAAGAAATGATGAAGGCGGACCCCGTAGTCATTGTGAACCCGGAGCACCCAGAACAGCGCGACCGCAGCGCCGAGAAGCCGGGCTACAATATAGGAAAGCCCGGATCCGGTGACTCCCAGGCCGAGACCGTTGATGAAGAGCAGGCTGAGCAGCAGATGCGCCAGGTTGATGACCACCGTGAGGAAGAAGCTGCTGCGGGTATCGCCCAGGCTCCGGAAAATATTGAAAATCGCGTTGAAAACGGAAAAGGGAATGAAGGAAACCGACATGAGCCGGATATAGTGGGAGGCATACTCCCAAAGCAGGGGATCCACATCCGGATAGATGGCCTGCACGAGGGTGTCGGAGAGAAGAAACAGCAGGCTGCCCAGCGCGGCCGACACCAGAAAGCAAAGCCCGGTCACTTCGCCGATGGCCCGGCGGATTTCCTGCTGATCCCCCTGGCCCTTGGCCCGGGAAACCACGATGGAGCCGCCGGCCGCCAGGGAGGTGAACATCAGGGAAACCATCCCGTTGATGGTCCCGACCATGGAAACGGCTGCGATGGCTGCCTCGCCGACGGAGGAAACCATGGCTGTGGAAAGCGTGCCGATAAAGAAAATAAAGAACTGATCCAGCGCCAGCGTCAGGAACATGCTCCGCAGCTCCGGATACCTGAACTGTTCCGTCGTCAGCAGCCCTTCCAGCCTTCTGCGCAGAAACCGCATCATGCTCTCGTCACCTCCTCCGCCACAGGGCTGTATCATATCACAGTCGGAGACTGGTTTCAATTGATCCGGGCCGGAGGGATGGGAGGAGAAGCACCGGCCGGAGTCGAATCTATACCGAAAGACCGGAATGAGAACGGGAGGATTCCAGGATGCGAAAAACAAAGATTATATGTACAATTGGGCCGGCCTGTGACAACGAAGAAACCCTGACCGCCATGTGCCGGGCGGGGATGAACGTGGCCAGGCTGAACTTTTCCCACGGCACCCATGAGGATCACCTGAAGCGGATTGAACTGATCCGCCGCGTACGCGAAAAGCTGAACCTGCCCATCGCGGTGATGCTGGACACCAAGGGTCCTGAATACCGGATCAGGACCTTCCGGGACGGGAAGGTTTTTCTGCAGGACGGAGCGGACTTCATTCTTACTACGGAAGAGACCGAAGGGGACGAAAGCCGGGTTTCCGTCAGCTACAAGGGCCTGACGGAGGAACTGAACCCGGGGGATACGGTGCTGATCAATAACGGACTGGTGATCCTGCGGGTGAAGGAGGTATCCGGGCCGGATGTGATCTGCCAGGTGGTGACCGGCGGCGTGCTGTCGGACCGGAAGAGCATGAATTTCCCCGGGAAGGTGCTGAAGCAGGATTTCCTGAGCGAACAGGACCGCAGCGATATTCTTTTCGGGATTGAGCAGGACATCGACTTCGTGGCAGCCTCCTTTGTATCCTGCCGGGAGGATGTGCAGGCGATCCGGGATCTGCTGGATGAGAACGGCGCGAAAAATGTGGATATCATCGCCAAGATCGAGAACCGCAGCGGAGTGGAAAAGATCGAGGAAATCTGCGAGGTGGCGGACGGAATCATGGTGGCCCGCGGGGATCTGGGCGTGGAAATCCCCTTCATGGAGGTGCCCGCGCTGCAGAAGTACCTGATCAGCAAATGCCGGATGCTGGGCAAGCGCGTCATCACGGCAACGGAAATGCTGGAGAGCATGATCAGCAATCCGCGGCCGACCCGCGCGGAGATCTCCGACGTTGCCAACGCCGTCTATGACGGCTCCTCGGCCCTGATGCTTTCCGGGGAAACCGCCGCGGGCAAATATCCGGAGCAGGCGGTGCGCACCATGGCGGAGACCGCGGAGTTCACTGAGGCAGGCATCGACTATGCGGATCGCTTCCATACGATGGTCTTCACCATCCACAACAATCTGGACGCGGTTTCCCATGCCACCTGCGCCATGGCTGTGGACGTCAGCGCGAAGGCTATTGTTGTCAATTCCATTTCCGGAAGAACCGCCCGGATGGTGTCCCGGTTCCGCTGCCCGGTGAACATCATCGGTACCACAACCGACGAGAAGGCCTGGCGGAAGCTGAACCTTTCCTGGGGTGTGACCCCGGTGCTGACGGAGAGCTACACCTCCATGGACGTCATGTTCTGGCAGGATCTTCGCCTGGCCAAGGAGATTCTGAAGCTGGGGCGCGGGGACAATGTGGTGCTTACGGGCGGGCAGATCGGAGGACCTCCCGGAAACACGAACACCATCAAGGTGGAGACCATCAACTTCTGAGCAGAAAATGAAGCCCGGGCAGCGGGAAAAACCCTGCCTGTCCGGAAGGAGAAGGAACCGGAAGCATGACCTTGCAGCAGATCAGATATGTCATCGCGATCGCGGAAACGGGATCGATGGGAAAGGCGGCGGAACGGCTGTTTGTTTCCCAGCCCTCCCTGACCAAGGCTGTCCAGGAGCTGGAGAAGGAACTCGGGCTGGCGCTGTTTACCCGAAGCAGCAGAGGCGTGACGCTGACGACGGAGGGGGTCCGGTTTCTGCCCTACGCCCGGCAGGTGGAGGGCCAATACCTGAACCTGATGGAGGAGTTCGGCCGGATCGAAAAGCGAAAGGCCAGCTTTGCGGTGTCGACGCAGCATTATTCCTTTGCGGTCAAGGCTTTCGTGGAGATGACGCAGCAGGTGGATGTGGCGGAATACGAGCTGGCGATCCGGGAAACCCGGACGATGGAGGTGATCCGGGATGTCAGCAGCCTGCGGAGCGAGATCGGAGTGATCTATCTCAATGAAAGCAACCGGAACCCCCTGCGGAAGATGCTGGATCAGGAGGGGCTGAGCTTTCATCACCTGACGGACTGCGGAGCCTATGTCTATCTGTGGAAAGGACATCCTCTCGCGAACCGGGAGGCCATTTCCCTGGAGGATCTCCGCCCTTATCCCTGCCTGGCCTTTGAGCAGGGAGATGCTCCCTTCTATTTCGCGGAGGAGCTGATGTCCACGGAGAAGTATTCCCGGCTGATTCATTGCTGCGACCGGGCGACGGTGCTGAACCTGATGGTCGGCCTGAAGGGATATACCCTCTGCTCCGGCATCATCTGCGAAGAGCTCAGCGGCGTGGACTATATCGCGGTTCCCTTCACGGCGGAGGAGTCCGGGAGGGACCTGAAGATGGAAATCGGCTATATCGACAGGAAGAATACGATTCATACTGCGCTGGGGCTGCAGTACATTGAGGAAATGAAGAAGTACCTTCAGGAAGCCTGAGCGGGAAGAAAGCGCAGGGAGCCAAACAAAGAAACGCCGGCAGGCCCAAAATGGGCGCTGCCGGCGTTTTGAAGCTGCCGGAAAACGAAGGGGCGGCGGTCAGCCTTTCAGCTCCGCATACAGATTCTGATACAGCTGGGCGGAATGATTCCAGGAGACATCCCGCTCCATGTCCCGCAGGACAAGACCGTTCCAGCGGTCGCGGTGGTCAAAGAAGACGCTCCGCGCCTGCCGGACCGCGTTCAGCAGCAGGTCGGCCCGGTAATCCCCGAAGGTAAAGCCATTGCCCTCGCCGGTTTCCTCCTGATAGGGAGCGACCGTATCCTTCAGGCCGCCGGTTTCCCGGACGATGGGCACCGTGCCGTAGCGCATGGCAATCAGCTGCGTAAGGCCGCAGGGCTCGAAAAGGCTGGGAACCAGAAGCGCATCCGCGCCGGCATAGATCTGGTGGGACAGGCTTTCGTCATACATGATGCAGGCACAGACCTGGCCCCGGTGTGCGTTCTCGAAATAACGGAAGGCGCTTTCATAGCGCGGATCTCCGGTCCCCAGGACGACAACCTGGGTGCGCTCGTCCAGCATCTGCTCAAAGATGGCATTGACCAGGTCCAGGCCCTTCTGATCCGTCAGGCGGGAAATCAGGCCGAGCACCAGACGTCCCGGATCCTCCTGCAGGCCGAGACGGCGCTGAAGCGCCAGCTTGTTTTCGGGCTTTCGGGCGAGCACGTCCTCCTTCCCGTAGGGGGCGGGCAGCAGCGCGTCAGTCCGGCTGTCCCACTGCTCCACATCGATGCCGTTCACGATGCCGACCAGCTTTTCCCGATGATAGGAAAGATGGGCGTTCAGCCCTTCGCCGAAGGCATCGGTCTGAATCTCCCGGGCATAGGTCTCGCTGACCGTCGTAACCCGGTCGGCATAGGCGAGCCCGCCTTTGAACATGTTGGCCTCGGCGCCGTTGATCAGGAAGACGGAATAATTGAAAAGGTCATCCTGAAGACCGCTCCAGTACTTCAGGTGATCAATGCTGCAGATACCCTGGAAGCGAAGGTTGTGGATGGTCAGAATGCTGCGCGCGGCGCCGACGGGCGTCAGGGCAAAGCGCGTCCGCAGATAAACCGGGACCAGGGAGGCCTGCCAGTCATGGCAGTGCACGATATCCGGCACCCACTCCAGATAGTTCAGCGCCGCCAGGGCCGCCTTGGAGAAGTAGCAGTACTTGGGAATGTCCTCCCACAGGCCGGTGTAGGGATTACCCCAGTCGAAAAATTCACGGTTCTCGATAAAATCGTAGGTCACCCCGTTCATGGTCAGCTCCATGATGCCGACAAAGAAGGATCTTCCGTCCTGCGTCAGATCCATCATGAAGGAGCCCTTCCAGACCATCTGATCCTTGTATTTCTGCGGAATGACGCTGTACAGCGGGAGAAGGACACGGATGTCCGCGCCCTCCCGCGCCAGGGCCCGGGGCAGCGCATACATGACATCGCCCAGACCGCCCGTTTTGACAAAGGGATAACATTCCGAGCCGATAAAGGCGACTCTGGAAACGCCTGATCTCATCTCTTCCATATCCAATCCGCTCCTTTATTCATGCTGTCAGGGAAGCGCCGAAAGGCCTCCGTCGGAAACAATATACCACAGAAACCGGGCGTTCCACAACAGAAAAAAAGGGAAGGCGCAAATTGTCTTTTTCATGCCTTTTCAGGGAAAGGGGTTGATTCACAGGCCCCTTTCCTGTAAAATCTCCCGGAAGGTTGGGCGCCCTGCTTTTGCGCCTGTGCACGCGATCCAGCAAGGAGGTTTCCATGGCACAGAGAACGGATATCCACAAGATCCTGATTATTGGTTCCGGCCCGATTGTGATCGGTCAGGCCTGCGAATTCGACTATTCCGGGACGCAGGCCTGCAAGGCGCTGCGCAGCCTGGGGTATGAAATCGTGCTGGTGAACTCAAATCCGGCGACCATCATGACGGATCCGGAAATGGCGGACGTGACGTACATCGAGCCGCTCAATACAGCCCGGCTGGAGCAGATTATCGCGAAGGAGAGGCCGGATGCGCTGCTTCCGAACCTGGGCGGCCAGAGCGGACTGAATCTGGCCTCCGAGCTTTACAGGGAGGGCATTCTGGATAAATACCACGTGCAGGTCATCGGCGTTCAGGTGGATGCCATCGAACGGGGCGAGGACCGCGTGGAATTCAAGGAAACCATGAACCGGCTGGGAATTGGTATGGCGCGCAGCCAGGTTGCCTATTCCGTGGAGGAAGGCCTGGCCATCGCGGAGGAGCTGGGGTATCCGGTGGTGCTGCGCCCCGCGTATACGATGGGCGGTGCCGGCGGCGGCCTGGTCTACAACCGGGATGAGCTGAAAACCGTTATGGCCCGCGGCCTGCAGGCTTCCCTGGTGCACCAGGTGCTGGTGGAGGAAAGCGTGCTGGGATGGGAAGAGCTGGAGCTGGAGGTGGTCCGGGACAAGGACAACAACATGATCACCGTCTGCTTCATCGAGAACGTGGACCCCATGGGCGTCCATACCGGCGATTCCTTCTGCACCGCGCCGATGCTGACCATTTCTGAAGAAGTTCAGAAGAAGCTGCAGGAGCAGGCCTACAGGATCGTGGAGCATATCGGGGTCATCGGCGGCACCAACGTCCAGTTTGCGCATGATCCGAAGAGCGGCAGGATCATCGTCATCGAGATCAATCCGCGGACTTCCCGCTCCAGCGCGCTGGCCTCCAAGGCGACGGGATTCCCGATTGCTCTGGTCTCCGCCAAGCTGGCGACGGGACTGACCCTGAAGGATCTGCCGTGCGGAAAATACGGCACGCTGGATAAGTATCATCCCGACGGGGATTATGTGGTGGTCAAGTTTGCCCGGTGGGCATTCGAAAAGTTCAAGGGCGTGGAGGATCATCTCGGGACTCAGATGCGGGCTGTGGGAGAGGTCATGGCCATCGGCAAAACCTATAAGGAAGCGTTCCAGAAGGCGATCCGGTCTCTGGAGAAAAACCGCGCCGGCCTGGGGCATGTTTCCGGGTTTGACCGGCTCAGCCTGGAGGAGCTGCTGCAGCGGCTCGCCGTTCCCTGCTCCGAGAGGCATTTCCTGATGTACGAGGCGCTGCGGAAGGGCGCGACAGTCCAGCAGCTGCATGATCTGACGCATGTGAAGGCTTATTTCATCGAACAGATGAAGGAACTCGTGGAGGAGGAGGAACAGCTCCAGGCCTGCGCCGGCGGGCTGCCTTCGGACGCCGCGCTGATTCAGGCCAAGAAGGACGGGTTCTCCGATCAGTATCTGAGCCAGATCCTGAAAATTTCGGAGGACGCCGTACGCGCGCGCCGGATTGAACTGGGCGTCGAAGAGTGCTGGGACGGCGTGCATGTTTCCGGCACGGAGAACAGTGCCTACTACTATTCCACCTACAATGCCCCGGACCGGGATCCGGTTTCTGAAGGGAAGCCGAAAATCATGATCCTGGGCGGAGGCCCGAACCGGATCGGTCAGGGAATCGAGTTCGACTACTGCTGCGTTCATGCGGCGCAGAGCCTGCGGAAGCTCGGCTTTGAGACGATCATTGTCAACTGCAATCCGGAGACGGTTTCCACCGACTATGATACCTCCGACAAGCTGTATTTCGAGCCGCTGACGCTGGAGGATGTTCTGAGCATCTATCACAAGGAAAAGCCGGTGGGCGTGATCGCCCAGTTCGGCGGGCAGACACCCCTGAACCTGGCCGGGGAGCTGCAGCGTAACGGAGTGAAGATTCTGGGCACGACGCCTGAGGTCATCGACCTGGCGGAGGACCGGGATCAGTTCCGGGCCGTCATGGACAGGCTGGGGATTCCCATGCCCGAGTCCGGAATGGCGACAACCGTGGAGGAAGCCCAGGCGATTGCCGGAAGGATCGGTTATCCGGTCATGGTTCGCCCCTCCTATGTTCTGGGCGGCCGGGGCATGGAAGTGGTCTATGATGACGAGGCCATGGCGGGCTATATGCGCGCGGCTGTGGGCGTGACTCCGGACCGTCCGATCCTGATCGACCGGTTCCTGAATCACGCGCTGGAATGCGAGGCGGACGCGATTTCCGACGGAACGCATGCCTATGTGCCGGCCGTGATGGAGCACATTGAGCTGGCGGGTATCCATTCCGGAGATTCCGCCTGCATCATTCCCTCAAAGCACATTGCGCCCGAGCATCTGAAGACCATCCGGGATTATACCCGCCGCATTGCGGAGGAGATGCATGTGGTAGGCCTGATGAATATGCAGTACGCCATTGAGAACGATGTGGTGTACGTGCTGGAGGCCAATCCCCGGGCTTCCCGGACTGTGCCGCTGGTGTCCAAGGTCTGCGGCATCCGCATGGTCCCGCTGGCTACGGAGATCATTACCGAGGATCTGACGGGACGTCCTTCTCCCGTGCCGGGGCTGAAGGATCGCGAGATTCCGTATTATGGCGTGAAGGAAGCGGTGTTCCCCTTCAGCATGTTCCCGGAAGTGGACCCCGTACTGGGACCGGAAATGCGCTCCACCGGAGAGGTGCTGGGCCTGGCGGAGACCACGGGAGAAGCCTTCTTCAAGGCGGAAGAGGGCGCGAACGCGACGCTGCCGACGGAAGGCACCGTGCTGATTTCCGTCAATCACAAGGACAAGCCCGAGGTGGAGGAAATTGCCCGCCTCTTCCGGGAAAACGGCTTCCGGATTCTGGCGACCGGCGGCACATACGATGTGATTTCCGGCGCGGGGCTTCCTGCGGAGCGGGTGAAAAAGCTGTATGAGGGACGGCCGAACATCCTGGATCTGATGACCAACGGAGAGATTCAGCTGATCATCAACAGCCCCATCGGCAAGGATTCCGCCCATGATGACAGCTACCTGCGCAAGGCGGCCATCAAGAACCGGATCCCCTATATCACGACCATCGCGGCGGCCCGGGCTGCGGCGGAGGGCATCCGCCGGGTGCTGAAGCATGACCGGGGGAATGTGCGCTCCCTGCAGGAGTGGCATGCCCTGATCAGGGACCGGCATTAAGCGGGACAGCAGCAAAAAAACGGCTCCAAGGAAGGCTGGTTTTCCCTGGAGCCTTTTTGGTTTATCGCGCGGAGGCAAAGCCGGGAAGGGAGAAGGAAACCGCCTTTCCTTCCTGACGGCGCGGGAGCAACAGCCCGGCCCATGGGCCTCGGCAGCCATGAAGGGATGAACCGGGAGGAGAAACGGAAATGAAGCGAAAAATGATTGTCTCCATTGCCCAGCTGACGGGAGGGCAGCGGGAACGCATTCTTGCGGCAGCGGAACGGCATGGTTTTGAGGCGCTGTTCCTGGACCGGGAGGAGGACGCACGTCAGGCGCTGGATGGGGCGGAGATCCTTTTCTCACAGTCCGCAGCGCTGGCCAGACATGCGCCTTCGCTGCGCTGGCAGTGCACGCCGTCCGCGGGAGTGGATCACTTTCTTGCGCCGGGAACGTTCGCCGGGCCTGAGGTGCTGCTGAGCAACTCCTCCGGTGCGTACGGGGTGACCATCGCGGAGCACGTGATCATGGTCACGCTGGAGATCCTGCGCAGGCAGCAGGATTACACCGAAATCACCGCCCGGCGGGAATGGCGGCGGGATCTGCCGGTGCGCTCCATCCGGGGCAGCCGGATCCTGATGATGGGCACGGGTGATATCGGACAGGAGGCCGCCCTTCGGCTGAGAGCCTTCTCTCCGGCCTCTCTGCTGGGGCTGAACCGGTCGGGCCGGAATCCCGCGCAGCGTTTTGACCGCATCCTTCTCCCGGAAGACCTGGAAAAGGTGCTGCCTGAGACGGATCTGCTGATCCTGTCCCTGCCGGATACCCCGGAAACGAGGGGCGTGCTGGACCAGAAACGTCTGGCCCTGCTGCCGGACGGAGCGGTGATCGTCAATGTAGGCCGGGGAAGCGCGATTCATCAAGGGGCGCTGGAAAAGGAGCTTCGCGCCGGAAGGCTTTCTGCCGCGCTGGATGTGTTTGAGAAGGAGCCCCTGCCGCAGCAGGATCCGATGTGGGACTGCCCGAACCTGCTGCTGACGCCTCATGTGGCCGGAAACATGACCCTGCCTTATACGCTGGAGCGGATTGTGGAGCTGTTTCTGGAGGATTTTGAGAACTACTGCGCGGGCCGGCCGCTGTGCCGGGCGGTGAATCCGCAGAAAGGATACTGACCGCCGCCCGGCGGCCGGAAGACCGGCTGCTGCTGCGCGGAAGAGGCCTGAAGGGAAGAGGAAACGCGGAGATGAAAAAAAACGAGTGCATCCGGATGCGGGCTGAAAGACTGGGAGCGGATCTGGAGGGTGTCTGCCGCGCGGAAGGACAGGCGGTTTTTGTGCCCGGGCTGCTGCCCGGAGAGGAGACGGAGGTTCGCATCGTCCGGGCGGAAAAACGGTATGCCTTCGGGCGTATGGAGGAGATGCCCGCGGAGAGATCTCCGGAAAGGCGGGAACCGGACTGTGATGCCTGGCCGAGATGCGGCGGATGTACGGGACGGCATATGCGCTATGAAGCGACCCTGGATGCCAAGCGGCAGCAGGTGCAGGACTGCTTTGCGAGGATCGGCGGACTGGAAGTGACTGTCCAGCCCGTGATCGGAATGGAGGATCCCTTTCACTACCGCAATAAAACCTCGCTTCCCCTGGGAGAAAGGGACGGCAGACCGGTGCTGGGATTCTATGCTCCCAGAAGCCATGCCGTGATTCCCGTAAAAAACTGCCCCAACGCCATGGAGCCTGCGGATCGGATCGCCGACGCCTTTCTGGCCTGGGCGGAGCGGTACCGTGTGACTCCCTATCAGGAAAAAACGGGACAGGGCGTGCTGCGGCATCTGGTGATTCGCGTGAATCGCGAGGGGCAGAGCATGGTTACGGTGGTGGCCAACGCGGCAAAGATTCCGCATGCGGAGGAACTGGTACAATGCCTGCAGCCCCTGGGGACGGTCAGCCTGTGGCTGAACGAAAACAGGGCGAGAAACAATGTGATCCTTTCGGATCGCTTCCGCCTTCTCTGGGGAAGGGAAACGCTGACGGACCGGCTTTTTGATCTGATGTTTGATCTGTCCCCGGCTTCCTTTTTCCAGGTGAATCCCGTTCAGACGGAAAAACTGTATCAGACCGCGCTCGATTTTGCGGAGCTGAAGCCCACGGACCTGCTCTGCGATGTTTACTGCGGCGCGGGTACCATCACCCTGACCATGGCGAGGCATTGCAGAAAGGCGGTTGGAATCGAAATCGTCTCCTCCGCGATTGAGAATGCAAAACACAATGCGGAGAAGAACGGGATTTTGAACACAGAGTTTCATGCGGGAAAGGCGGAGGAGCTGCTTCCCCGGATGGTCGCGGAGGGGCTGAGGCCGGACGTAATCGTCGTGGATCCGCCCCGGAAGGGTCTGGAGCCGGAGGTTATTCAGGCGATTGCGGAGGCTGCTCCGGACCGGCTTGTATATGTTTCCTGCAATCCGGCGACCCTGACCAGGGACTGCGGACTGCTGGCCGGCAGGGGCTACCTGCCGCAGAAAGTGCAGCCGGTAGACATGTTCTGCTGGACCTCCGGTGTCGAGACGGTATGCTTATTGTCCAAATGAGCTCTGCTGTTTATTTTTCATCCCGCCTGTTCTTCATCACATACAGTACGCCCAGGGTGATTCCAGCAGTGACGCCGACGGTCGGCCAGAACCGGTTGGCGCCGCCCGCATGCAGCATGATCATGGTCATCATATTCAGAAACAGGAGAGCATCCACGCAGATTACGATCAGCACCTTGCTCCTGTTCCCGATCCATTTCCGCAAAGGCTTGGCCCGGATGGCCCAGGGCAGAAAGCACACGGCCAGTCCGAACAGCACCGCGCTTCCGGCGATGCCGAACCAGGTTCCGCGGGTCACCAGGCAGATCACGCCCAGCAGCAGTTCAGTGCTGGCCGTGAAGGCGCACAGGGTCCAGAACAGCTTGCTCTCCGGCACCAGGATCGGCACGGCGATCACGCTGGCCGCAACGATTAACGCCGCAACCATGATCAGGAACCATCCCAGCTGCGATCCGGCCAACAGGTTAATGGCCAGCAGTACCAGCAGCGGAATCATGAACAGGCCGGAGGCGGTAATGCCTGTTCTGGCGGAAAGCTGTTTGAATTTCCGGACGCCGTAGCTGATCGCGTCCTCCTTTTCCGCCTTCAGTCCGTTTTCAATTTCCGTTCTTTTCAGCCTGTCCAGCAGGCTGCCGCATTCCGTGCATTCACGAAGATGCTCATCCACCAGCTCCCGGCTTTTTTCACTGCAGATATCATCTACATACAGGGGAAGCAGATCCCTGATGATCTCACAATCTGTCTTCATGCTTCATCCAACCTTTCCTGCAATTTGATTCGCGCACGGTGATAGGTGACCCGCGCCCAGTTTTCCGTCTTTCCGAAAATCGTTCCGATTTCCCGGAAGCTCAGTTCTCCGAATATTCTCAGCTCGAACACTTCCTTGTACGGGTCCTCCATCTCGTGGAGGATCAGGTGGATCCTGAAGGAGGAATCCCTGTCCTCCACCGTCTTTGCCACGCTCTTGGCGTGATCCGGCAGATCCTCCGGAATCTCGCCGCGGCGGCTGCTCCGGCGCTGCTCATCCACAAAAAGATTTTTTGCGATGGCGCACAGCCAGGTGACTTCGTCCGATTCACCCCGGAATTCACGCTGACGGGTGAAGGCACGGTAGAAGGTTTCCTGCGTGAGCTCTTCCGCAAGAGAACGGTCTCCGGCCAGCGTCATGAGATAGGAGAATACCCGCATATAGCAGGTTTCATAGAGCCGGGCACATTGATCCTGGGTCACTTTCTCACCTCCCTTCCGTCAGGAATCACAGGTTAGACGGGGTACCGGCGGATTCGTTACAGACTTCACAAAAAAGTTTTGCAGTGTTTTTCGAAACAGGCCTAAGCACGAAGGAACCCCCGCCCTCTCAGGCCGGGGGTTTGCATTGGCAGTCAGAATTCAAAAATATCTCCCTCCAGGGCGCTCCGCGCTGCCAGAATATATTTGGATGTGTCCAGCGGGTCCACACCTCTGCGCGGCGCGGTTTTTCCCAGCTCCGTCGGGCATTCCCTGTATCCGTGCAGAGAGGTGCTCATGCTTCCCTTTCCGCTGGTCAGGGAAGCAAACTGAATCGGATAGTCCATGCTGGAGGCGGCCGGGACCAGGGCGCGGATCGTCACGGTTTCCCCGTCCGCGGCGGTGTCCAGAATTTCTCCCCGCATCTGCTGTACATCGCTGAGAATCCTCCCGGCGCATCCGGAGGGCGCGGTGAACACAATCTCCAGCACCGGTTCCAGCAGCACGCTGCCTCCCCGCCGCAGGCCGTCCTGGATGCCCATGGGTGTCGCGACGATAAAGTCCAGCGGATGGGTGTGAATCAGATGGTGGTTCCCGCCGGTCAGGGTAATCTTCAGGTCTGTCACCTGCCAGCCGAGGCGTCCCTGGCTCAGCGCGAGGGGCAGTGCCTGCTCCACCTGGTGCTGATACCTCGGCATGATATCGCGGCCGGGAACCACGGAGGAAAAGGTGATTCCGCTTCCCCTCGGCGCGGGCTCCAGATCGAACTCCAGAACGGCCCAGCAGGGCTTGGGCATGGTATAGGCGACAAAGCCGGTGGCCCGCTGCCGGATGGTTTCCCGGTAAATGACAGCCGGCTCCCCGAAGGAAACCGTCAGCCCGAACCGCGTTTTCAGCATTTCCTCCAGGATCTCCAGCTGAACCCTGCCCATGATCCGGAGAACCATTTCCCCGGTGGTTTCCACATATCTGGCCTCCAGCAGGGGATCCTCGGAGGAAAGCGCCGCGCAGGCCTCCCGCAGCCGCTGCATCTCCTCAGGCTTTTCCGGAAGTGCGCGCACCATCATCAGGGGTGTTTTCAGCGTGCCCGGCTGAACCTTCCGCGGAAGCTTTTCCGGATTTCCGAACACGTGGCCGATCTCCAGGTCGCCGAGACCGTACACGATTCCGACCTCTCCGGAGGAAAGCACGCCGGTATCCTCGCCGGCCGCATTTCGGATCTGGCTGATTTTGCGCTGCACAAGAATCGGCTCCCCTGTAACCCGGTTCGTCCCGATCCGCAGCTCCACGGTCATCCGGTTTTCAAGCCGCCCTCCGAACATCCGAGTCCAGAGCCCCCGGCCCATACTCCGATCCCTCGCGGCCGCAAAAACCACGGCGCACAGTTCACTGTCTCCGGTTTCCGGTCCGGGAAGATAGGTGACCATGGCGTCCAGCAGTTCCGCGATCCCGCGGTCATGCAGGGCGGAGCCGCACAGCGCCGGGCAGGCCTCCCCGGAAGCCGTCAGCCGGATCAGCCGTTCCCGGAGTTCGTCAGCTGGTATGGTCTCACCATCCAGATACCGGACCATCAGCTCGTCCGAGGTGCCGCATAGGTATTCGGTCAGTTCCTCCGGATCCCACAGGGGGCAGACCTCGGGAGTCAGCTTTTTCCTGATCTGTTTCAGCGCAGCATCCGGATTCGCCTCCTCCCGGTCTGTCTTGTTCAGAAAGAAAAGGAAGGGCATCCTCTGGTTCTTCAGAGCACGGAAAAGCGTTTCTGTCTGCGGCTGAACCCCCTGCGCCGCGTCCACCACCAGCACCGCCGCATCCAGCGCCCAGAAAGAGCGCTCAATCTCCGCGGAAAAATCAGTATGCCCCGGGGTGTCGATCAGCTGGATGGACGTCCCCTTCCATTCCAGGGAGACGCATGTGGCCCGGACCGAGATGCCGCGCCGCCGCTCCACCGGGAGGTCATCGGTATGCGCTGTGCCGCGGTCCACGCTGCCCGCTTCCCGAATTCTGCCGGAATGCACCAGCAGCTGCTCGGACAGGGTCGTCTTGCCCGCGTCAACATGCGCGAATATGCCAATGTTTCGGGTGGACATCGTTTCCCTTTCCTTTCTGATCCGCTGGAATCGTTTTCAGTCGGAGAGCGGTGGTTCGCTCAGGAATCGAAGAAACGCCGGCCGTCTTCGGTCACAGGCCGCTCCGCTCCAGGATAGGTGAAGATCTTCGGATTGTCCGCGTTCTCCTGCAGATAGGCAGCGAACCTGCGGGCATACCATTTGGCCAGCCCGAGGTTATGCATGAGATATGCGCCGCAGTTCTCCGGCGTGGTGCCGGGAACTTCTTCCGCCTGTTCCACGGACAGGAAGCTCCGCAGGATCAGGTCAAATATCTCCCGGGGTTCGCGTCCGCCCTTCAGGATCAGGTAAAATCCCGTCATGCAGCCCATCGGCCCCCAGTAAATAACCTGGTTCTTCCAGTCAGGGTCATTCCGCAGGAAAGTGGCGATGAGGTGCTCCAGGGAATGCATGGCCGCAGCGTCCACGCCGGGCTCGATGTTGGGCCTTGTCAGCCGTACGTCATAGGTGGTTACCATCTGATCCCCCAGGGTGTCCGTTCTGCTGGTGAAGATGCCCGGAACAATCCTGGTATGATCCACTGAAAAGCTGGGGATTAAATCCATTTTAACAACCTCTTTCCGTATGATTTGAGATCCCGGTCAGTATAGCACAGGCGCGGCTGACCGTAAACCTCTCCAAAGCTGTCAGCCGGCAATCTGGCTTTTGAGACCGCTTTGGTATATACTCTGTTCCGAAATGTCCGCCTTCCCGGAACCGATAACCGGGAAAAAGGGAAGGGGAGAGGCGGACAGCGGCAGGGAACCGGCAGGCCGCCGGACAGAAGCGGCCGCTGTGCCGCAGGCACCGGGCTTACCCAGGCTCCGGGCCAGTGCACTGCGATCGCCGCAAGGAACATGCGAAAGAAGCAGATCAGAGAGAGGAGAAGAGCATGACGGAGGAGAAGATTCTGATTCTGGATTTCGGAGGACAGTATACCCAGCTTATTGCCCGCAGAGTTCGCGAGTGTCATGTCTACTCAGAGGTGATTCCGTGGGATACACCCCTGCAGGATATTCTGAACCGCAGCCCGAAGGGGATCATCCTGTCCGGCGGCCCTTCCAGCGTTCATGATGAGGGAGCGCCCAGAATTGATCCCGCTCTTTATGACGCGGGTATTCCGGTGCTTGGAATCTGCTACGGCATGCAGCTGACCGCTCTTCTGCTGGGCGGAAGCGTGGAGAGAGCCGCTCAGCGCGAATACGGCAGGATTACTGTCCGGATGAAGGAACAGCAGGGACTCCTCGGCGGGATGAAAAGCGCTTCCAGCTGCTGGATGAGTCATACCTGGCAGGTCAGCGCCTGCCCGGAGGGCTTCAGAATCATCGCGGAAACGGATAACTGCCCCATTGCGGCCATGATTCATGAGGAAAAGAAAATCTGCTGCGTACAGTTCCATCCCGAGGTCACCCACACGGAGGATGGAAGCATGCTGATCCGGAATTTCCTGTTCCGATTCTGCGGCTGTTCCGGGGACTGGACCATGAGCGCCTTTGCCGAGACCGTGATTCAGCAGATCCGGGAAACGGTCGGTGAGACCGGCACCGTGCTGCTGGCTCTGTCCGGCGGCGTGGACTCCTCCGTGGCTGCCGCCCTGATCTATCGGGCAATCGGGAAAAGGCTCACCTGTGTCTTTGTGGATCACGGCCTGCTCCGCAAGGGTGAAAGCGAGCAGGTCTGCCACGTGTTCAGCCAGCTTTTTCCGGTTCGCTTTATCCGCGCGGATGCCGCTGCCCGGTTTTTTGAAGACCTGAAGGGCGTTTCCGATCCGGAGGAAAAACGGCATATCATTGGCAGGGATTTCATTGAGGTATTCAGAAAGGAAGCAGCCGCCCTGGGCAGGCTGGACTATTTTGCGCAGGGCACCATCTACCCGGATGTGATTGAAAGCGGCCAGGGAACCAACGCTGCCGTCATCAAAAGCCATCATAACGTCGGCGGGCTGCCGAAGGAGCTCGGGTTTACAGAACTCATTGAGCCCCTGCGAATGCTCTTCAAGGATGAAGTCCGTGCCCTGGGTGAAACCCTGGGCCTGCCGAGGGATTTGGTCTGGCGTCAGCCGTTTCCCGGCCCCGGCCTGGCCATCCGGATCATCGGAGAGGTCACGCCTGAAAAGGCGGAGATTGTCCGGGAAAGTGACGCCATTCTCCGGGAGGAGGTTGCCGTTGCCGGACTGGATCGCCATGTGAACCAGTATTTCACCGTGCTGACGAATCTCCGCAGCGTCGGCGTCATGGGTGACGAGCGTACCTATGACTACACAGTGGCACTGCGTGCCGTCACCACCGATGACTTTATGACCGCTGACTGGGCGCGGCTTCCCTATGATCTGATTGCAAGGATCTCCGCCCGCATCGTCAACGAGGTTCCTCACGTAAGCCGTGTGGTTCTGGATGTGACCACCAAACCTCCGGCCTCCATCGAGTGGGAATAACTGACAAAACCCGCAAAGCCTTGAAAACACTGGGTTTTTGAAGCGGAAACGGGGCATTTGATAGCAAATTGATAGCAGATACCAAAACCGGAT
>CACYWL010000033.1 GCA_902778055.1 uncultured Eubacteriales bacterium
TGGAAGTGCGGTAACGTATGGAGCTTGATGATACTAATAGGTCGAGGGCTTGATTTCAGGCGCTTGATCAGGAGACTGATTGGAAGAACAGGTCAGAAGTGAATCGAATCTCGGAAAGCTGTGCGGTTGTCAGGGCGCGGAAGCGCGAAAGCGCCGGAACCCTGGGCCTGATTCGGGAGGAAACATCCATTTGCGGATGAAAGGGAGACCGGAGAAGGCAGGAGCTGAACGGAGGAAGAAAAGGACGACTGTTCAGTAACCGAATAGCGGGAAAGGACCTGCGGGTCCGGTACCGCAAACATTAATCACCCTTTCCGGTGGTGATAACGAAGGGGTCACACCTGTTCCCATACCGAACACAGAAGTTAAGCCCTTCAGTGCCGATGGTACTTGGCTGGAGACGGCCCGGGAGATTCCATATTCCTCAGTAGCTCAATGGCAGAGCATTCGGCTGTTAACCGAAGGGTTGTAGGTTCGAGCCCTACCTGGGGAGCCAAAAGGCCTGGTCGAAAGATCAGGCTTTTTTGTTACTTATCCCCCGAGGAGGCAAACGGATGGATGGTGCCATGCTCTCAGTGATTATCCGGCTGGCCTGGCCGACCATGCTGGAGCAGCTGATGCAGACGGCGGTACAGTATATCGATACGGCCATGGTCGGCTCGCTCGGTACCCAGGCTACGGCAGCCGTGGGCGCCACCAGTACGGTCAGCTGGCTCATCGGAAGCACCGTTTCCTCGGTGGGAGTCGGTTTTCTGGCGCTGATCAGCCAGTCCCTCGGCGCGAAGGATCATGCCACCGCCCGCCGGGCGAGCGCCCAGGCGGTTCTGATTACCCTTTGCTTCGGAAGCCTGATGACGCTGCTGACCTCGCTGCTCAGCACGCGGATTCCCGTCTGGATGCAGGTGGATCCCGGGATTCGGGATCTGACCGCCCGGTACTTTCTGATTTTCTATTCGTCGATGCTTTTCCGCGCGGCCAGCATTATTCTGGGCACCGTGCTGCGAAGCGTCGGGGACACAAAAACGCCCATGCGGGTGGGCATCCTGGTCAATCTGCTCAACGTGGCGCTCAACGCGCTGCTGATCTATCCGGCGCGCCGCGTTTCTCTGGCCGGCCTGACCCTTTCCCTGCCGGGGCTGAATATGGGCGTGGAAGGGGCGGCCCTCGCCTCGGCGCTGGCCTTTGCCTTCGGCGGCATCTTCATCACCGTTACGCTCTTCCGGCATAAGGAGATTTCTCCGAGGGGACAGTCCTTCCGGCCGGATCGGGAGCTGCTGCGGAGGTGCTTCCGGGTGGCGGTGCCGAATATGGTTCAGCGGTTCATCACCTCCCTGGGCTATGTGGTTTTCGCGGCCATGATCAACCGCCTCGGGGATATCTCCACGGCCGCCCATACCGTAGCCAATACGGTGGAATCCGCCTTTTACATCCCCGGATGGGGCATGCAGACCGCGGCAGCGGTGCTCTCCGGAAACGCCTTCGGAGCGGGCAGCCGCGGAACGATCCGGCGTCTCGGCCGTTCTCTGGTCCTGCTGGAAGTGCTGCTGATGCTCCTTTCGGGGACCCTGCTCTTTCTGCTGGCCGAACCGCTGGTCCGGATTTTTACCGCGGACCCGGAAGTGATCCGGCTGGGCACCACCGTGCTGAAAATGGTGGCCGTTTCCGAGCCCTTCTACGGAGTGCCCATTGTGCTGGAAGGGATGATGCAGGGCGCCGGGCAGACGATGCTCCCCCTGATCTTCAACGTGTCCTGCATGTGGGGCGTGCGTATCTGTGGAACCTTTGTCTGCACGGGGATGCTGGGGCTGGGACTCACCTCGGCCTGGGGCTGCATGATTGCCCATAACCTGATGCTCTTTGTGCTCTTCAGCATCTGCTGGCTGCGGGGGCGCTGGATGCCCGGTTCACCTCTTCAAGAGAAAGAAGCCTGAAAAAAGCTCCCGGCTATCCGGGAGCGGAGAAACGGTCTGGACGCCGGGCTTCAGGTATGATGCCCGGGATAGATGGACAGGGTTTTCATCAGGGGAATCAGCCGCCGGAGGGATTCATGGATCTGATGCTCATCCCCGCCGGGCAGATCGGTTCTTCCCCAGCCGTTGTGGAACAGCGTGTCCCCCGTAAAAAGGCAGTCGTTCACCCGGTAGCAGACGCTGCCGGGGGTATGGCCGGGCGTATGAAGAACCTGGAAGGAAAGACCCGCTTCGGAGAAGGTTTCTCCTTCCGCGACCGGGACCGGAGAGGAAGCGATCCGGACAGAGCTGCCCAGAAAAAGCCGGGACCCGTTCAGGGAGGGATCGGAGAGCATCGGATGGTCCAGCGAATGCAGGTACAGCACGGTTTCCGGATTCATCAGCGCATCCACGGCCCCGATGTGGTCAAAATGCCCGTGGGTCAGAAGAATGGCGGACAGCCGGCTGGAGCCGACGGCCTTCCGGATCCGCTCCGGTTCGGCGCCGGGGTCGATCAGAACACAGGCGTTCTCCTCCTCATTCAGAATCAGATAACAGCAGGTTCCGATGGGACCGACCGTGATTTCACGGATTATCATGGGAGACCTCAGGCCGGCGCGGCACCGGCGTTTTTCTGTCAAAGTTCGCCGCCGAATTGAACTTTTGCATGATCTTTCGGAACTGCCGCATTTCAGACCGCGGCAGCCGGAGCGGGAAAAAAGCCTACATCAGGCGGAAGGCCAGGGAGAGCGTGGCGGACTCTAGGGCGCAGGTCAGACGGGAAACTTCGGGCACGGACTGATACCGCCGAATGATTTCCTTCTGGGCAGCGCGGAAATCCCGATAAAGAGCCTCCGTGCAGAGATCCTCCGGAGGATGGAGCAGCTGCTTCATGCTTTCCTGGGACAGGCTCTGCTTCAGCAGGACGATCATCAGCAGCTGGGCCAGGGCGTCCCGGCTGTATTTTTTTCCCGCGGGGCGGTCGATCAGCCCGAGCTTGACGTAATTGTTGATCATCGCCGGCGTCAGGCCGAGAATGCCGCTGATTTTCGGAACGCTTCGCTCCACAAAGGTCAGCAGCTGATCCATGTATAAACCGAAATCCGGCAGCGTTTCCCACGCCGGCAGCTGACAGCCGTCCAGCGCGTCCATGAATGATTCCTGCGCCATTGAACGATCCCTCCGTTTCACATGATCTATCATATCAAAATCGAAATAAGCAGTCAAGAATGACACTTGACAATGATATATAAATCATATAATATAGTTTTAGAAACCAGATTACTTGATTTCGGAGGTGAGATCATATGAGGCCCATATATGTTTTCGGAGATTCGATCGGGCAGGGAATTTATGTTCAGGAATCCTCCGGCCGATACCGCAGGAGTCTGAAAAGCTGTATTCAGCAGCTTTCGGAGGGCGGCCTTCCCATTGAGAGCCGGGCGCTGATGGGATGTACGGTGGAAAAGGGGCTGGAATTCTTCCGCGGGACGGAGACGCAGTCCGGCGGGATCTGTGTGATTGAATTCGGGGGAAACGACTGCGATCTGGACTGGCAGGCCGTTTCGGATCATCCGACGGTGTTTCATGACGGAAAGGTGCCGCTGAAGAGGTTCGGGGAGGCTCTCCGGATCTTCGTGAAGGAAGCGCGGGGAAGATATCTGACGCCCCTGCTGGTGACGCCCCCTCCCATTCTGTCCCAGCGGTATTATCACTGGGTAAGCCGGGGGAAAAACGCGGAGCATATTCTGCAGTACCTGGGAGACGTGGAGCATATTTCCCGCTGGCAGGAAAGGTACGCCAACGTGATCCGCGGAGTTTCCGGGGAGGCGGGCTGCCCTCTGCTGGATCTGCGCGCCAGATGGCTGGAGGAGCGGAACCTGCCGGCGCTGATGAGCAGGGACGGAATACATCCGAATGAGGCGGGGTATACGGCCATGGCGCGGTATGTATGGGAGGAAACGAAAAACTGGGAGCTGCCTGTTCCGGGCTGAAGAAAAGGGAGGAATCCGCGGGAGGCCGAAAAATGTCGCATGGCAGGCGACATTTTTGGATCCGCTTTCGGATAGAATCTGATCGGGGCTGAGGAAAGGCCCCGCAGACTGAAGAAGAGGAGCGGAGGAATCCCATGAAGAAGAATCTGACGGAAATGGTTTTTATTCTGGACAGGAGCGGTTCCATGGCGGGGCTGGAAGGGGATACGATCGGCGGCTTCAACGGCATGATCGAGCGGCAGAAGAAAGAGGAAGGGGAGGCTCTGGTTTCCACGATTCTGTTTTCCGGCGACAGCGCGGTGATTCATGACCGGGTGGATCTGAGGAAAATCGCGCCCATGACGGAAAAGGAATACCGTGTGGGCGGCTGTACCGCGCTGATGGACGCGATCGGCGGGTCGATTCACCATATCGGCAACATTCACAAATATGCCCGGGAGGAAGACCGGCCGGAGCACACGGTTTTCGTGATTATGACGGATGGGATGGAAAATGCCAGCAGGCACTATGACAGCGACCGGGTCCGGCAGATGGTCCGCCGTCAGAAGGAGAAATACGGCTGGGAGTTTCTCTTCCTCGGCGCGAACATTGACGCGGTGGAGACGGCGGCGCGCTACGGCATTGATGAGGACCGCTCGGTTTCGTTCATGAATGACGCCAGAGGTCAGGTGCTGAACTATGAAAGTGTCAGTGAGGCCATTCAGTGTGTCCGGGCCAGAATGCCGCTGGGAAGAGGATGGAAAAAGAGGATTGAGGAGGACTTCGAGGCGCGGGGAGGAAGGCGCTGAGCCGGGCGCAATTCCTTCCGCCGGCTTTCGGGGGGAATGAAAAAGGCGCTCCGCGGAGAGGCGGAGCGCCTGTATTATGCAGGCGGGACGGGCGGAAAGCCCGCCTTCAGGCCCTGCAGGACAGAATTGGAATATCGGGCGCCGGAACGGCTCAGTCCAGGAATTCCTCCCGCAGGGTAACGCCGAAATCCTTCGCGATGGCCCGGAGACCGTCATCGGTGATGGTCTGCAGCTCGGGCAGGCCGGTGCTCTTCTGAAGCACCCAGATCTGGGCGCTTTTTTCAATGGTGTGCATGAGACCGAAGGTGATATCGAAATCCGGCCCGGAGACAAACAGCCCGTGCTGTGCCCAGACGGCGGCCTCGAATTCCTTCATTTTCTCACAGGTGGCCAGGGCGATGTCCGCTCCGCCGGGCACCATCCACGGAACCACGCCGACGCCGCCGGGGAAGACGACGGGGCATTCCGTCGCACTCTTCCAGAGGGCGCGGCTGAAATCCCGATCCGTCAGGGGCAGAACATAGGTCATGGCAATCACGTTCGGCGTATGGGCGTGATAGATGACGCGGGTTGCGCCGTTCGTCGCCGCAACGCGGACGGAATGGTTCATGAAATGGGTCGGGAACTCACTGGTGGGCCGGCCTCCATGGACGAGCCCCCAGCGGATACGGTAGCTGTCACCCCGGTCATTGATTTCCACGATGCAGAGGCTGTCCTCGGGATCCAGGCTTACATTCCGGAAAAACTTTCCGCTGCCGGTGGAGATAAAGAACTCTCCTGCAAGGTTCGCTCCGGTCACGCCCATGGGAACCCAGGGGCGGGGTTCGGCATCGAAGAAGGGGCGCGCGGCTTCCACTTCCTCCGGGTACAGGCGGTAGGTCAGGTTTCCTCCGTTGCGCTCATGCCAGCCCTGCAGCCATCCGTCGTTGCAGACACGAATATACTTCTGCATGATTTCCAGGTCGAGAATGCTCATGATGATGCTTCCTTTCACATTGTTTTCAGGTAAACCGGGGTGGGTTCAAAACGGGTTTCCGCGGCCCTCCGGGGAAGGCGCGCAGGGACCGGAAGAAAATCACCGGGTGATGATGTCCACAGGAACATTGAAGATTTTGGCAACCTTCAGGATGGTGTCGATATGACGGCCGACGGCGGCGGCCATATGATGGGTGGGGCCGGCTTCGCTCCAGCGGTTGCAGAACTCGCGGGCGGAGATGGTGAAGCGCATCCGCATGTTGGTATCTCCGAACATGAAGATCGGGCCTTCCTCGTTGATGCCTTCCGCCACGACAAACTTGAAATGCCCGTCCCGATCCTGGGTGATGCCCAGGAAGGTAATGGGGCTGTCCGTCGGCGGATAGAACTGGGTCAGATATCCTCCGCCGGTCTTTCCGTGGAAGACGGGCACGATCTTCATGGAGGGCTTCCTGGCCTGGGAGATATCCGCGTCTCCGGAGCCGGAATGTCCGATAATGCAGATATCCTCGTCAAAGTCGATGGAGTACATTTCGCTCAGCTGGCCGGTGCCCGCGATGGTTTTCAGGATGCTCATGGCCATGGCAACCTTGATGTCGCCTTCCACGGCGCAGGCCGTGCCCTGCTTGATCAGCATGGAGAAGGCGGGAATAAGCATGCTGTCCAGCTTTCCCGCGATTCCCTGGGCAAAGCCGTCGTAATGGGAGGCGACGAGGCCCAGCTGCTCATCCTTCACCCACTGTTCAAAGGCGACGACGTATTTCGCCATATCCCAGACGGTCTCCACCGTGGCGCCGCCTTCGATGTCGAAGGTGTCCAGAATGTCCTCCGCCTTGGCGCGGATGGCGGCCTCGTCGGTGATGTTGTCGGCGATGGCCCACATCTTCTCCCAGTCGAACTGCTTGGTATACAGCCACATCCGGTGATACAGGTTTGTTTCGTCAATATACAGGTCCATCATGCCGGGATAGGGGCGGCCGATCTGGGCGATATTGGTATCCCGGAAGCGGCGGCGCACCTGCGCGGCGCGGCACCAGTCCTCAATTTCCGCCTGAAGGGCCGGATCCCCGCCTTCCTCGACGCCGGTAATGACCGCGTGCCGCTTGCCGGCGCGCTCCAGATCCGCGACCATTTCTCCCACAGCGCCGCAGGCATACAGCTCACCCAGCCAGGTGGGCGTATCGGTGTTGGCGTAATCGGGAGCCTTCTTTTTCTGCACGTTCACCAGCACGACCGGAACATCCAGATCCCGGACCGCGGGCAGCATGTTGTAGCTGGTGGCATAGGTCAGCAGCTGAAGGATGACCAGATCCACATCGGCGGACCGGAATTTGTCTCCGGCGGCCATGGCCAGCTCCTTGGTGGTGACGAGGCCGCCGTCGATCAGCTCCACGGTGTCCGGGATGCGCTTCTTGAAGACCTCGTACTGGCCCTGGAATTCCGGAACCAGGGAGGGGAACTGGGGCAGATAGGCGCCCAGGGCGATGGCGAAGACGCCGACGCGGGCCTTGGTGTTGACAAGCATGATGACTCCTTTCCGCAGGGATCCTCAGGGGCCCCTGCCTTCCCTTCAGGGACTGATTTTTATCTGTGCAGATGCTGTGACTTCATCTGAAGATTCAGGTTTCCGAGCGCGGTCGCTTCAATCGGCAGGGCAAGCACCCTCTTGCCGGTGGCTTCCTCCGTCAGTCGGTTCAGATACTGATTTTTCGCGCCGCCGCCGACGATATACAGGCTGTCATAGGACCGTCCGGTGTTGTGCTCCAGCTCCGCGATGGCCTGGCGGTAGCACTGGGCCAGGCTGCGGTACGCGCAGCGGAAATAACCGGCGGCGGATTCGGGAAGCCGGGGAAGCTTTGCGTCAAAGGCGGCTTTCATGCTCTCCGGCGCCAGAAATACGGGATCGTTCGCGTCGACCACCGGATCAAAACGGTCGGCTTCGGCTTCGGCGGTGATCTCATTCCATGGCCTGTCGGGACACAGCTCCGCCCGGAGACGGTTGACCAGCCACATGCCCATGATGTTCTTCTGATACCGGGTGTACCCCACGCCGCCCTCGTTGCTCCAGTTGGCGGCCTGGCTGGCGGCGTCCGTCAGCGGCTTCGGAACCCGGACGCCCAGCAGGCTCCAGGTGCCGGAGGAGATATACGGCGCCTCCGTTTCCATGGGAATGCCCTCGACGGCGCTGCCGGTGTCGTGGGTTGCGCAGAGGAGAACCTTCAGCCCCTCGTACTCACCGAGAACCTCGCCGGGCTGGCGCAGCCGGGGGAACAGATGCTCCGGCAGGCCGAGGCGGCGGATCAGTTCCTGATCATATTCCCCGGTTTCCGCGCTGACCAGGCCGCCCGTGGTGGCGTTGGTGTATTCATGCGCCTTTACGCCGCAGAGCTTATACATCAGCCAGCAGGGGAGCATCAGGAAATCCGTGGCGCCCTCCAGCCGCCCCGCCTCCAGATCGGCCATCAGCTGATAGACCGTGTTGAAGGGCTGAAACTGAATGCCGGTACGGCGGTAAAGAAGGTCGAAGGGGACGATTTCATGAACCCGGGGAATGATCTCTTCCGTACGGCTGTCCCGGTAGGCATAGCAGGGCAGAACCTCCTGCGAACCCCGCATCAGGACATAATCCACGCCCCAGGTGTCCACCGAAAGGCTGACCAGGTCCGGAAAAGCCGCTCTGGCCCTGGAGATGCCCTCCTTTACGTATCCCAGAAGCGCGTCCAGATCCCAGGTCAGGCGGCCGTCCTTCTCCAGAACGCCGTTGGGAAAGCGGAAGACTTCTTCCGTCCGTAGCTCTCCGCCCTCCTTCCAGCCGACGATATGCCGGCCCGAGGAGGCTCCGATGTCAATGGCAAGATATCGATTCATGGGTGTCCCTGCCTTTATCGTTTTCCTCATTTTACCGAAAAAAAACGCGCTTTGCAATGCGTTTTTTCAGCGGCGGAGGGCGAGCGGCGGAGACCGCGGAGCACCTTCCGCCGGAGGAAAGGAAAAAGTCGCGCGCTCCGCCGCCGGAACGGTTCCGAAACGATTTGCAACGAATTTGCATCCCATTTGAAGATTGATCTTTTGATCGGAAGGCTCTATAATGAAGAACATGCTTCGTTTTTGAGCGGGGAGGGCAGGCATGGGAAACAGGCGCCGGAATCAGTATATCTTTGCTCCGGAGGGAAGACGACGCCGGGAGGGCGGGCATGGCTTCCGGAACGCAGTGCTGATTTTTCTGCCGCTGGCGGTCGCTCTGCTGCTGGTGTCGAATTACATTCTCTCCAACCGGGTCAGACTGGAGAAGGTGAATCTGACGATTCTGAACCTGCCGGAGGATCTGGAGCAGTACTCCATCCTGCATCTGAGCGATCTGCACGGGGCGGAGCTGGGAGAAAGGCAGAAGGCCATCGGAAACGCGCTGGGCACCACCCGGTTTTCCTGCGTCGTGATGACGGGGGATATGCTGGGGGAAAACAAGGATCCGGAGCCCCTGCTGGATCTGGTGGCCCTGCTGCCCGCGGAGACGCCGAAGTACTATATTCCCGGGGATGAGGACGGGGACTGGCTGGACAGCCGGGCTCACGGCAGCCTTTCGGTGTATTCCTCCTGGGCGGAGAAGCTGATGGCCGCGGGCGTCCGGATTCTGGACCGCCCCGTCTCCGAAACCAGGGGAAAGGGAACCATCTGGTTTGTGCCGGAGGAGCTGTATACCCTGGATACGGAAAGGATGGCGGAGGTCTATCGGGATCAGCTGGCGGAGATGAACCGGAGAGCAACCTCGCTGGACGCGGACGACGCGGCCAGGCGCAGGGTGCTGGAATATGAGCTGGAGCGCCTGGGAGATCTCGCGGAGATCCGGGAGCAGTTCGGGGCGCAGCATATCCAGATTGCGCTGACCCATACGCCGCTGGAGCCCGAATACGTTCGGGACATGATTACCTGGGGAGGGAAGGAGGATACCTTCTCCCTGCGGTATGCCGGGCTGATTCTGGCCGGCCACTACAACGGAGGGCAGTGGCGGATTCCTCTGATCGGTCCCGTTTATGTGCCGGAGCTGGGCTGGTTTCCGGAGGATGAAAAGGTTTCCGGTATGCACGCCGTGGAAGGGATTCCGCAGTACATCAGCCCGGGGCTGGGTTCGGATCCGCACTATGAAAACATGCCCGGCCGTGTCTTTAACGCGCCGACGGTGACGCTGATTACGCTCACCAGAAAGGCATCGCAATGAAGCTGCTGCACAAACGGCAAAAACGTTACGAGATTGACATGACCACCGGGGCGCTGATCCCCAAAATCCTGCAGTTCTCCCTGCCGCTGATGCTGACGGGAATCCTGCAGCTGCTGTACAACGCGGCGGACGTGATCGTGGTGGGAAATTTCGCAGGGCATACGGCCCTGGCCGCGGTTTCCTCCACGGGTTCGCTGATCAACCTGCTGGTGAATGTGTTTATGGGCCTGAGCGTCGGAGCGAGCGTGGTCATGGCGCAGGCCTACGGCGCCGCGGATGTGCAGCGCATGCGGAAGGCGGAGCATACGGCCATGACGCTGGCGCTGCTGATGGGAATCGGGGTAGGCGCCCTGGGCTTCCTTCTGGCCCGTCCCATGCTGGAATGGATGGACAGCCCGCCGGATGTGATCGACGGAGCGGCCCTTTATGTGAGAATCTATTTTCTCGGCATGCCGGCCAACATGCTTTACACTTTCGGGGCGGCGGTGCTTCGGGCTGTGGGGGATACGAAGCGGCCGCTGTACTATCTGACGATATCCGGTCTGGTGAATGTGGCGCTGAACCTGCTGCTGGTGATCGTATTCAGAATGTCGGTGGCCGGGGTGGCGATTGCAACCGTGGCCAGTCAGGCTGTCAGCATGGTTCTGGTGCTGCTGTGCCTGTTTCGTTCCCACGGGGTGACCCGCCTGGAGCTGAAGGAATGCCGGATCGACCGCGTCAGCGCCCTGGCCATGGTTCGGGTGGGCCTGCCCGCCGGGCTGCAGGGAAGCCTGTTTTCCATCTCCAATGTGCTGATTCAGAGCTCCGTGAATTCCTTCGGAAGCCTGGTGGTTGCGGGAAACGGGGTGGCGAGCAATATCGAGGGCTTCGTCTATACCGCGATGAATGCCCAGCATCAGGCCTGCATGACCTTTGCGGGCCAGAACTACGGCGCCGGAAAGTATGACCGGGTGAAGAAGACGCTGTGGTGCTGCCTGGGGATCGTGGCTGTGGTCGGCCTGGGTCTGGGTCTCCTGGTCCGGGCCTTCGGCGCGCCGCTGATGGGCCTGTACAACAGGGACGCGGAGGTGATCGCCTACGGGGGCATCCGGATGGGAATCATCCTGCCGACCTATTTCTTCTGCGGGATGATGGATGTGATGGTGGGCCAGCTGCGGGGCATCGGGTACTCGATCCTGCCGATGATCGTTTCGCTGACGGGGGCCTGCGGGCTGCGTATCGTCTGGATCATGACGGTCTTCGCGGCGAACCCCACGCTGGAAACGCTGTATCTTTCCTATCCCGTTTCCTGGGCGGTCACCTTTGCGATTCACATGATCTGTTACCTGGCGGTGGCCCGGAAAAGACTGAGAACGGGAGAAGCCGCGGGATAACCTGAAGGAGGAAGATTGAAGATGAAGATATCCAAAGCCGTTTCCGCGGCGAGGAGGGCATATACCGCCTCGCCGGCAGGAACAGGGAGATTTTTGCTGACGGAAACCTGTCTGACGCTGATCTGCCTGGCACCGCTGCTGTTTCTGGCGGAGGAGGGGCTGAAGCCCCTTGCCTGGGTTTCTCCGGTGCTCTGGCTGCTGGTGATGCTGCCGGCGCGGATGAACGCGGCCGCGGCCATGAGGGACGGCCTGCGGGGAGGAGACCTGGGCGGAAGACGGCTGATCGAAACGGACGGATACGGGCGGAAGCTGGCCTTCGGCCTGAAACGCCTGCTTTTCCTGGCTCTGTGGGGCTCTCCCCTGATTGCGCTGGGGATTGTATTCCGGATTCATTTTTCCGGAGAGGTGGACAGCTTTACCGTGCTTCGGATGATCAAAAACGATCTGGGCGGCGGGGATCAGATGCGCGGAATCCTGGTGCTGGTTCTCGTGACCCTGGCGGCGCTGCTGCTGCTGGCCCTGGGGTGTGCCTTTCACAGCGGAGCCCGGCACGCCTTTGCGCAGGGGGACAGGGAGCTGGTGCGGGGGCATCACGGCAGGATCGTGCTCTGCTGGCTGAGCTCCCTGCTGAGCATTCTGCCGCTGCTGATCGCGGTTGCGGCGGTCATTCTGCGGTATTTGCCGGTGCTGACGGATCTGAACGCTCTGCTGATGAAAACGGCCGAGCTTCCTTCGACGAAGGGGACGCTGGTGATCCTGGGGATCGGCGCGTTGCTGACGCTGCCGCTTTTGCCGCTGCGCAGCCTGATCCCTGCCGCGTTTGTGGACGGACTGAAGCGGGAAAAATGAAAACGCGCGTGCGCGAAGAGGGAAAAGCCTGATTTCGGCCTGTCCGGAGGGCGGCCGGAATGGGGTCGGACGGAATAGATGAAAATGAGACTGGACCGGTGGCTGACCACCCTGGGCGTCTGCAGCCGGAGCGAAGGCAAGGACCTGATCCGGAAGGGACGGGTGACGGTGAACGGAACCCCCGTGACGGATGCGGGAAGAACCGTGGAGACGGAATCGGACCGGCTGACCGTCGGCGGCCAGGAGGTGGACGGCAGAACCGTCCGCCATGTGATGCTGAATAAGCCCGCCGGTCTGCTGACCGCGGCCAGGGACCGAAAACAGCCGACGGTGATGGAGCTTCTGCCGCCGGTCTACAGCGCCATCGGCTGCATGCCGGTGGGAAGGCTGGACAAGGATACGACCGGGCTTCTGCTTCTGACCTGCGACGGAGAGCTGAATCACCGCCTGCTCTCTCCCGGACGGCATGTGGACAAGGTTTACCTGGCGGAGGTGACGGGCCGGCTGACGGAGACGGAGAAGGCGGCCTTCGCCGCCGGGCTGGCGCTCAGCGACTTTACGGCCCTGCCCGCTGAGCTGGAAATTCTGGAGGCGGGGGAAAGGACCTCCCTGGCCCGGGTGACCGTTTCAGAGGGAAAGTTCCACCAGGTCCGACGGATGTTCGCGGCGGTTGGACACGAGGTGCTGACGCTGCGGCGCTGCCGGTTCGGCCCGCTGGAGCTGGATCCGGCCCTGGGTGAGGGACAGTGGCGGGAGCTGCTGCCGGAGGAGCTCGAAGCGCTGCGCGAGGCGGCGCGGATGCCCTGAGCAGGGGCTGCCTCGGGCGAACCGGGGAGAAAAATGCGGAAAACCGGACCGGGACGGATGGCCCCTTCCGCCGGAAACCGGAATCAAGGACAGGGGCAGGAAGAAAAAGGAGGAAAACAGGATGTATCAGCCAGCGGAAAACCGTTATGAGAACGCGGAAAAGCTCTACGCCCGCTGCGGGAAAAGCGGACTGAAGCTGCCGAAGGTGTCCCTGGGCTTCTGGCACAACTTCGGCGATACCTCGCCCCTGGGCAATATGAAGGCCATGTGCCGTACGGCCTTTGACTGCGGGATCACCCATTTCGATCTGGCCAATAACTACGGCCCGGAACCCGGCAGCGCGGAGACCAACCTGGGCAGAATCCTGCGGGAGGATTTCCAGGGATACAGGGACGAACTGATCATCTCCACCAAGGCGGGCTATGAGATGTGGCCGGGCCCGTACGGGGATTTCGGCAGCCGGAAATATCTCCTGGCGAGCCTGGACCAGAGCCTGAAACGGCTGGGACTGGAATATGTGGACATCTTCTATCACCACCGGATGGATCCGGCGACGCCCCTGGAGGAAACCATGGGCGCGCTGGCGCAGGCTGTGAGAAGCGGCAAGGCGCTTTATGTGGGTCTTTCCAATTACGACGGCCCGACGCTGGAAAAGGCGGAAGCCATCCTGCGGGAGGAGCGGGTCCCCTTCCTGATCAATCAGAACCGCTATTCGATTTTTGACCGGACGATTGAGAAAAACGGCCTGAAGGAGACCGCGGTCCGGCTCGGAAAGGGAATCATTGCCTTCAGCCCCCTGGCCCAGGGATTGCTGACGGACCGGTATATTCACGGGATTCCCGAGGACAGCCGTGTCCGTACGGACGGGCGCTTCCTGAAGGAGAGTGCCATCAGCGAGGAGACGATCGGGAAAATTCTCGCGCTGCGGGAGATCGCGGCGGCCCGGGGACAGACGCTGGCGGAGATGGCGCTGAGCTGGATCCTGAAGGACGGAGAGGTGACCAGCGTGCTGATCGGAGCCTCCAGACCCGCTCAGATTCTGGAGAATCTGAAGGCGGTGGAGAATACCGAATTTACGGAGGAAGAGCTGACGAGCATCAACCGGATCAGCCTGTAAAAAGAACGGGACGCCTGTTCCGCGGAGAAATCCGCCGGACAGGCGCCCTTTTTTATGTTTTGGCCCCGGCCCTATGCTTTTACGGCCTGCAGCACCCAGTATCCGGCGGAACGGTCCAGCTTTTCCACCGAGGCATAAATGGTTTTCAGGTATTTGATGCAGCTTTCCGCGCCCTGCTGCTTCCGAATGACCAGAAACAGGCTTCCGCCGGGCTTCAGATGCGTATGCGCGTCCGCGAACAGCCGGTAAAGCACCTGTTTTCCGGCACGGATGGGAGGATTGGTCAGCACCGCGTCAAACAGACATCCTTCCAGAGCGGTGAATCCGTCGCTTTCCACGCAGGTCACGTCGGCCCCGTTCCGCACGGCGTTTTTCCGGCTCCAGTCGAGGGCGCGCAGATTGACATCCGCCAGGGTAACCCGCGTCTCCGGCCAGGCGGCCTTGACGCTGATCCCGATGGGACCCCAGCCGCAGCCCAGATCCAGAATATCGCCGGATAGCGGGGCGGGCAGGGCGTCCAGCAGCAGCCGGGTGCCGGGATCCAGTTCCCCCCGGGAGAATACGCCCGCGTCCGTGGTGAAGTGCAGGGCCTGCCCCCGGAAAAGAAAATCGCATTCCGCCGGCCGGGATTCGCTGCCCGGCTCCCGGGTATAATACTGGTCGTTCATCGCAGACGTCTCCTTTGCCCCGGAGCTTTCCATCGTTCATCCGCTCCGTCCGGTCTTCCCCAGCAGTATAGAAGCAAAGCGAAAGTGTGTCAAACAATAAACCAAATTATTTCAAAAAAGAAACAAACTATTGAAGAAAAAGTAAAAATACGGTAAAATAAAGCAGCGTGCAGGCCGGAGAGGAAAATGTCCGGAGCCTGAAAGCGTCCAATCATCCGGCGGCGGAAACAGCCTGCGGGAATTGAAACGATAAGAAGGATCCGATCCCGGACGGGAGAATTTCGGAGAAGGATCCGGGAAGATGAAAAGTCGGACGGAGGATTATGAATGGCTCAGCGGAGCAAAGGTCGGCAGCCGGTGTATTCCGCGGATATGCTGGCGCTGCGATATATCGGAGGACTGGTATTGACAGCCCTCGGGGTGATGATGTTCCTGGCGGTGGAGATGAATATGGCCGGGAATATTTTTGACGCGCTCCGGCAGATCTGCTACGGGCTGACCGGTGGACTGGCCGCGGTGCTGCCGGTTCTGCCGGTATGGGGCGGGGTTCTGGTAATCTGGTCCAGCCAGCGGAAGGCGCCGGTGAAGCCTTTTGTCTATGCGGTGCTGGCTTTTCTGGCGCTGTGCGCTTTTGTGGTGCTGGTGACCCGTGTGGGCCGGGACCGGACGGAGTTCCTGGCGGAGCTGGCCGGCGCATCCGACGGCAGCTGGGGCGGTGTGATTCAGCGGGGATATATTCGGAGCATTCAGCTTGGGCAGAGCGGAGGCGCTCTCGGCGTCATGCTGGCATATCCCTTCCGGAGTCTGCTGGGGACCATTCTGGGCGCAGCGCTGGTGCTCCTGCTGGGTGTGCTGTGCGTGCTTCTGGCCTTCGGGCTGACCCCTGCGCGAATCCGGACGATTGCTTCGGGCGGAGGTTTCCGCCGGAAGGAGGAGGACCGGGCGCAGCGGGAGCAGCAGCAGATTGCGTTCCAGCAGGAGCAGGAAAGACAGCGTCAGATGGCCTATGCCCAGCAGCAGGCTTATCTGCTGCAGCAGCAGGCGGCGGCGCAGCAGTCTTCCGCCGCGTGGCCGCAGCCCGAACAGCCGGCAAACTCCGCAGCCTGGCCCGCGCAGGCGGGAAATACGGGAATGCGGCAGGTCTGGACCGGAGGGACGCCGGCGGTGACGGAGGACAGCGTGCTGAACTGGCAGCAGCAGCTGACGGATCAGACCGTGAGACAGCAGAGGGGACGGAAGAGCGCGATTTTCAGCCGGGAGGAGGCGCCGGCGCCCGAGGAGAAAACAAGAAGCTCCATTTTTGACGCATCCCCCGGGCAGGGAAGCTCCCGCCGGAGAGGGCGGATCAGGCGGAAAGCGGACAGAGGGAAAACACGGACCGGGCAGGCTTGTCCGGTACCGCGCGGAATCAGAGGATCCGCGCGGAGCAGGAGCGTGTGGAAGAGGACCTGAACCGTTGGCGGGAGCCGGAGCCTGAAGAGAAGAAAGCGGACCCCCTTTCCGGTCAGGCCGGAGAGAGCTGGCCCCGGGTTCCGGAGAACGGACCGGAAGCTCAGACGGCGGAATCGGCTCTCCCGAATCCGCGAACGGACAGGCTGCGGAAGACGCCGGAAAAGAAGGCGGAGGAGGACGAGGAAGGCTCTCCCTGGACGAGGCAGACCTCCGCGGAGGGGAAAGCCGGCCGGAAGCAGCCGGAAGAAAAGGAGAAGCAGCAGCCCAAAGCGAGCTGGACGGAGGAGGAGGAAAAACCGGCCGAGTGGCAGCGGGGCCCTGAAAAAGCCCGGAAACCCGAACAGCTGCAGATTCCGGTGGCGCAGGAGACGATCCAGAATCCGACCTGGAAGCCGGAGCTGAAGCATGTGGAGGAAAAGGAGAAGCCACAGGAAGAGGAATACTGGGAGCCGACGCCGTATTATGCGCCGCCGATTACCGATCTGAAAAAGCCGGACGGAAACGTGCTGGACACCACCCGGGAGGATGAAGACCGCTCCCGGCGCCTGGAGGCCACGCTGGCCAGCTTCAAGGTACAGGCCAGGGTCGTGCACGTGACCCACGGGCCCGTGATTTCCCGCTTCGAGCTGGAGCTGGCGCCGGGGACAAAGGTGAATAAGGTGGCGGAGCTGGAAAAGGACATTGCCTACGGCATGCAGGCGACCTCCGTCCGGATTGAGGCGCCTATTCCAGGCAAGGGGCTGGTGGGCGTGGAGGTGCCGAATCCGCAGCGGACCACCGTGACCCTTCGGGAGGTTCTGGAAAGCCCCCAGATGCAGAGCGCGAAATCCATTCTGACCGTTGCGCTCGGAAAGGACATCGCCGGCGTGCCGGTGGTCTGCGATCTGGCCAGAATGCCGCATATGCTGATTGCCGGCGCAACGGGTTCCGGTAAATCCGTCTGCATCAACACCATCATCAACAGCCTGCTGTTCCGCGCCGGTCCGGAAGAGGTGAAGATGATTCTGGTGGATCCCAAGGTGGTGGAGCTGCAGTGCTATAACGGGATTCCGCACCTGCTGCTGCCCGTGGTGAACGATCCCCACAAGGCCTCCGCGGCGCTGGCCTGGGCGGTGGCGGAAATGATGGAGCGCTACGACAAATTCTCGGAACGGGGCGTCCGGAACCTGGAGGGATACAATGCGATCCTCGGACCGGGGGAGAAGCCGATGCCCAGAATCGTGATCATCATCGATGAGCTGGCGGACCTGATGATGGTCTGCAAGAAGGATGTGGAGGAATATATCTGCCGGCTGACGCAGCTGGCCCGGGCGGCGGGCATTCACCTGATTGTCGCGACTCAGCGGCCGTCGGTGGATGTGATTACCGGCCTGATCAAGGCCAACATCCCCAGCCGGATTGCCTTCAAAACAGCGAGCTATGTGGATTCCAGGACCATCCTGGACAGGAACGGCAGCGAGCAGCTGCTGGGCTGGGGCGATATGCTGTATCTGCCCACGGGCAACTTTGCGCCGACGCGGATTCAGGGCTGCTTCCTCTCCGATGAGGAGGTCAACCGCATCGCCGATCATGTGCGCCAGGCCAATCCCAGCGCCTACGACCCGGATGTTCTGGACAAGCTGGAACAGCTGAGCCGGGGACAGGAGGAAGGCCCGGGAATGGATACGGTCGGGGGCATGCCGGAGAACGGTCCGGGCGATGCGAACCTTTTTGAACAGGCGGTGGAGTTTGCCATCGCGGACGGACAGATTTCAACCTCCACCCTCCAGCGGAGGCTGAAGGTGGGATATGCCCGGGCGGGCCGGCTGACCGATGAAATGGAGGAGCGGGGAATCGTTTCCGCCAAGGATGGAAGCAAGCCCCGGAAATGCCTCATCACCCGGGAACAGTGGGAAGCGATGCGAGAGTCAGGCCGGGGGCCTGCAGCCGAAGGCTGAACGAGCTGAGCTTCTCGATCGAAAGGAAGCCCAGACGCCGTCAGGCGCCTGGGCGACCATTGAGAGCGCGGAAAAGCGATGCGAGAGACAGGCCGGGGGCCTGCAGCCGAAGGCTGAACGAGCTGAGCTTCTCGATCGAAAGGGAGACCAGACGCCGGCAGGCGCCTGGGCGACCATTGAGAGCGCGGAAAAGCGATGCGAGAGACAGGCCGGGGGCCTGCAGCCGAAGGCTGAGCGTGTAAAGGAGTACAAATGGCCAACCTCATGGATTACCTTGTCTGGCGCGGAGAATTCGGAATGGACCTGGCGCCATGGAATGAAGTGGATGCGCTGATGATGTCCAATCTGTGCTATCTGAATTTTCACGGAATAGACGACCCGCGGGGATGGACGGTCGCCGAGGCGAAGCGTCTGGATCTGCTGCAGGAAACGACAGTGGCCAATTTCGAGGGAAGAAAGGCTCAGTTTGAGGCCATGGCGGAGTCTCACCGGTTCGGCGGAGTCCGGATGCACCATTTTATCGCGGTGACGGATGAGAAGCAGGAGCTGCAGTTTTCCGCAACCTGCTATGATCTGCCGGACGGAACCCTGTGCGTGGGTTTCCGGGGGACGGACGGAACCTTTGTAGGCTGGCGGGAGGACTTTAACATGTCCTGGCAGAGCGTGGTGCCGGCCCAGGAAGCCGCGGTGTTTTATCTGGAGCGCGCGGCGGAAATGGACGACCGTCCCATCCGGCTGGTGGGCCACAGCAAAGGGGGCAACCTGGCGGCCTATGCCGCGGCATGCTGCAGGCCGGAGGTGCAGGAAAGGCTGAAGGAGGTGTACTCCTTCGACGGGCCGGGTATGGATCCGGAGGTCTTCCAGAGCGAGGGCTATCAGCGGATCGTGGAGAAAATCAGATCCTTTGTCCCGCAGACCAGCATTGTGGGTATGATGATGGAATATCACCGGAAGTATACGGTCGTGAAGTCCGACGCCTCCGGGATCAATCAGCATGATCCGCTGACCTGGCGCGTCTATGGCCCCAGGTTTGAAACCACGGAGAAAATCGATGCGAACGCAGAGGTCATCAGCGATACCCTTCACGGCCTGCTGAGGGAGACGGACCGGGAGGAAAGATCCGTAATGGTGGATACCCTGTTCAGCCTGCTGGAGAGTACCAAGGCCTCCAACTTCAATGAGGCGCTGACGGAACGCCTGAGGACGCTGACGGGCATGGCAAAGGGAACACGGGAGCTGAGCGCGAATTCCCGGAAGGCGATCACCCGGCTGGTGGGGCTCTTCCTCTCGCTGGGCTTCGGCAGCGTGGTGGAACGGTACCAGCAGAAGCGGGCAGAAGCGAAGCAGGAGAGCTCCGAACAGAAAGGGGAAAGCGCCCCGGAGCCGGAAAATAAAGGCTGATCATGGCTTGACGCGACTTTGGGGGGGATGGTATAATCCCGCTGTTGAAAATTCAGGTGTTTTGGAGGGAAGACGATGTCCGGACATTCCAAATGGCATAATATTCAGGCAAAAAAGGGCAAGGCGGACGCGCAGCGCGGCGCGGTCTTTACCAAGATCGGCCGTGAGATTGCCATCGCCGTGCGCGAAGGCGGAGCGAATCCCGAATCCAACGGAAAGCTGCGGGACGTGATTGCCAAGGCGAAGGCCAACAATATGCCGAACGATAACATTCAGCGTTCCATCAAGAAGGCCAGCGGCGAGCTGAGCAACGTGGTATACGAAGAGATCACCTACGAGGGATACGCTCCCGGCGGCGTGGCCGTGATCGTGGATACGATTTCCGATAACCGCAACCGTACGGCCAGCGACATCCGGCACTGCTTTGCCAAGTACGGCGGCAACCTGGGGACGACGGGCTCTGTCGGCTTCATGTTCGATACCCGCGGCGTGCTGGTGGTTGAGCGGACGGCCGGCATGGATGAGGATGAACTGATGATGATGGCGCTGGATGCCGGCGCGGAGGATGTCCGTCCGGATGAGGACGTGGTCGAAATCCTGACCGATCCCAACGAGTTCAGCAGCGTGCGCGAGGCGCTGGAGCAGCAGGGGCTGACCTTCCTGAGCGCGGAGGTTCAGAAGATTCCGCAGAACACCGTGGAGGTGACGGATCCCGACACCCTGGAGAAGATCCGGAAGATGCTGGATCTGCTGGAGGAAAGCGACGACGTGCAGAACGTATACCATAACGCCGAGCTTCCCGACGAGGACGAAGAGGACTGATCCGGTCCGGATCGGAAGCTGCGGACAGGGAAACTGCAGAAATGAGCGGAGTGAGACACTCCGCTTTTTTCGTGCGCCGAAAGGGAAGTTTTTCCTTGCTTTTTCAGGATGAGCAGGTATAATCAGTCCATGGGTTCCAAGAAAAGAAGAAAGCGGGAAACAAAATGAAAACCAGACGCTTGACCAAAAAGGAAATGTGGATTTTTGCTGTCGGACAGCTGGGCTGGTCCATCCTCAGCGGGATTGTAAACACCTGGCTGGTGACCTTTTATCTGCCGACGAGGGAATCGGTGGAGGCGGGTGCGAAGTTTTATGTGCCGACAGGACTTGTGATCTTCGGGGTCCTGACGGTGCTGGGACTCATCACTTTCGTATGCCGGATTTTTGATGCGGTGACGGATCCCTGGATCGCCTCTCTGTCGGACAGGAGCCGGAACCCTAAGGGGCGCCGCATTCCCTTTATGCAGAAGGCGGCCGTTCCCTTTGCGGTGATGACCGTGCTGGTGTTCTGCGCGCCGGTGGAAGAAATCAGCGGTGTGAACATCGCCTGGGTGCTGGGTTTCCTGCTTCTCTTCTATCTTTTCATGACCATGTACTGCACGCCCTATAACGCACTGATCTCCGAGTTCGGAAAGACCCAGGAAGACCGCATGTATATTTCCACGGCGATTTCCCTGACGTTCTTCTTCGGAACGCTGATCGCCTATCTTCCCTTTATGTTTGCGGCTCCGCTTCGCTCCATGATGAGCTACGCCTGGAGCTACCGCGTCTGGTTCATCGTGCTGGCGGCCGTGGCGCTGATCTGTATGCTGATTCCGGTTTTCAAACTCCGGGAGACGGACTTTGTCGAATCGAAGCCCAGCGACAGCAATGCCATGAAGAGTCTGGCCCAGACCTTCAGAAACCGGGACTTCAGGCGGTTTGCGGCCTCCGACATCGCCTACTGGATCGGCCTGACCCTTTTCCAGACGGGCCTGCCCTTCTTTGTCAAGGTTTCCATGCAGCTGGATGAATTCTATACCACCGTGTTCCTGGGCGGCATGACGGTGCTCTCTGCCTGCTTCTATCCCTTTGTATCCAAAATGGTTCAGAAGCACGGGAAAAAGAAGCTGGTGATCTTCGGCTTCCTGGGCCTGGCCCTGGCCTATCTGATCACGGCCCTGATCGGCGTGGTGCCGGGCCTGTCCGGCATGGTGCCCGGGATCCTGATCGTGGTGATCGCCGCGTTCCCCATGGCGCTGCTGGGCATCATTCCCCAGGCCATCGTGGCGGATGTGGCGGAGGAGGACGCCATCGTTACCGGGGAGAAGCGGGAAGGCATGTTCTTTGCCGCCAGAACCTTTGCCATGAAGTTCGGCCAGTCCCTGGCCATGCTGATTTTCACCTCGCTGGCCGTGCTCGGCACGGAGCAGGATCTGACCAGCAATGATCTGACCGCCTCTCCCGTGGGCCTGCGGATCGTGGCGATTGCGGCGGTGGTCTTCTGTGTTCTCGGAGCGGTGATCCTCGGGGCCTACAACGAAAAGAAGGTCATGGACACCATCCGGAGCGGCCGGCCGGAGGAGAGCTGAGAAACGGGGGTAAACGGGAAAAATGACGATGGTGCAGATCATAGAAAAAAAGAAGCTGGGGCAGGCGCTGAACGCGGAGGAAATCCGGTTCTTCGCGAATGCGGCGGCGGAGAAGAGCGTGCCGGATTATCAGCTGGCGGCGCTGCTGATGGCCATCCGGCTGAACGGCATGACGGATGAGGAAACCACGGAGCTCACCCTGGCCATGCGGGATACCGGCGACGTGGCGGATCTGTCCTCCATCCCGGGCATCAAGGTGGACAAGCATTCCACCGGTGGCGTGGGGGATACGACCACGCTGGTGCTGGCGCCGCTGGTGGCGGCCTGCGGCGCGCCGGTGGCGAAGATGAGCGGCCGGGGTCTGGGCCATACCGGCGGTACGCTGGACAAGCTGGAATCCATTCCCGGGCTTCGGATCGGCCTGACGGAGGAGGAATTCCTGCGCCAGGTGAAGGAAACCGGCGTGGCTGTAGTGGGGCAGACGGGACATCTGGCGCCGGCGGACAAGACGCTGTACGCGTTGCGGGATGTGACCTCCACCGTGGACTCGATTCCGCTGATGGTTTCCTCCATCCTTTCCAAGAAGCTGGCGGCCGGGTCGGACGCGATTGTGCTGGATGTCAAGACCGGGAGCGGCGCGCTGATGCAGAATCTGGAGGACAGCATTCATCTGGCGCAGATCATGGTGAATGTGGGCACCCTGGCAGGCAAGCCTACGGTGGCCCTGATCAGCGGTATGGATCAGCCGCTGGGGACCCATGTGGGCAACGCGCTGGAAGTGAAGGAAGCGATTGACATCCTTTCCGGCCGCGCGGCGGGGGATCTGAAGGAGGTTTCCCTGACCCTGGGCGCGCATATGCTGGTGCTGGCCGGAAAGGCCGGGTCGCTGGAGAAGGCGGAGAAAATGCTGCGGCAGGCGCTGGACAGCGGAGCCGGCCTGAGAAAGCTGAAGGAGATGATCGCGGCGCAGGGCGGGAATCCCGCCGTATGCGACGATGTGAGCCTGCTGCCGCAGGCGGCTGTCCGGAGGACGGTGCTCTGCGGCCGGGAAGGGTATGTCTCCCGGATGAATACCATGGCGCTGGGCTCCGCGGCCCAGGCGATGGGCGCGGGCCGGCTGCGGAAGGAGGATCCCATCGATTATTCCGTGGGATTTGTGCTGAAGGTGCGGCTGGGAGATCATGTGACGCCTCAGACCCCGCTGTGCGAGCTGCATGCCCGGACGGAGGAGGATGCGGACAGAGCGGAGCAGGCGATCCGGGCGGCGCTTTCCTGGAGCGGGACACCCTGTGACCGGGGAAAGAATTTCTACGCGCTGGTGACCCGGGAGGGTGTGCAGAAACTGTAAAAGCGGTTTCCAGGTTTGGTTCAAATCAGCGATGGCGCCGGGAAGCGCCTCGCCGTTTCCGAAATATTTTGCTTATCAGGAAAGGAGCATCCCATGAACGACCGGAATATTCCCTGCTGCCCCGAGAAGGGCGAAATCACCGAGGAGCTGCTGTACCGCATGAATCAGTGGTTCCGCGCGGCCAACTATCTCTCTGCCGGCCAGCTGTACCTGCTGGAGAATCCTCTGCTGCGCCGTCCCCTGACCATCGACATGATCAAGAAGAAGATTGTCGGCCACTGGGGCACCGTGCCGGGACAGAACTTTGTGTTTGTGCACATGAACCGGGCCATCAAGCGTTATGATCTGGACCTGATCCTGCTTTCCGGCCCCGGCCACGGCGGAAACTTCTTCATTGCCAATGATTATCTGGACGGCACCTATTCCGAGGTGTATCCGAATATCTCCGAGGATGAGGCCGGTATGGCCAGACTGTTCAAGCAGTTCTCGTTCCCGGGCGGAGTGCCCTCCCACTGCGCGCCGGAAACTCCCGGATCCATCAATGAGGGCGGCGAGCTGGGCTACGGCGTCGCTCACGCCTTTGGCGCGGTCTTCGACAATCCCGGGCTGATTGCCGCGGTGACGGTGGGCGACGGAGAGGCGGAAACCGGCCCCCTGGCCACCTCCTGGCAGAGCAACAAGTTCCTGAATCCCATCACCGACGGCGCTGTGCTGCCCATCCTGCATCTGAACGGCTACAAGATTGCCAATCCCACCGTCTTTGCCCGTATGAGCCATCAGGAGATCACGGATTTCTTCCACGGCTGCGGCTGGGAGCCTTATTTTGTCGAGGGCGACGATCCCATGACCATGCACCGGCTGATGGCCGAAACCGTGGATCAGGTGATCGAAAGCATTCAGAAGATCCAGAAGCACGCGCGGGAGAACAATGATCCCACGCGCCCGGTATGGCCCATGATCGTGCTGCGCACGCCCAAGGGCTGGACGGGACCGAAGGAAGTGGACGGCCAGCGCATCGAGGGAAACTTCCTGGCGCATCAGGTGCCGATCTCCATGGCGAAGCCCGAGGAGCATCTGAAAATCCTCGAAAGCTGGCTGCGCTCCTATCATCCTGAGGAGCTGTTTGATCAAAACGGCCGCATCCTGCCGGAAATCCGGGCTCTGGCGCCGGAAGGAAACCGCCGCATCGGCGCGAATCCGCATGCCAACGGCGGACTGCTTCTGCGGGACCTGCGGCTGCCCGACTTCCGGGATTACGCCTTTGACACCCAGGGCCACGGCGAGCGCGATGGTCAGGATATGATTGAGCTGGGCAAGTTTGTCCGGGATATCTTCACCCTGAACCGGGAAGCGAAAAACTTCCGGATCTTTGGACCGGACGAAACCAACTCCAACCGGCTGAACGCCGTGTTTGAGGTGGAGAACCGGGACTGGAACGCCCAGCATCTGGACACGGATGACCATCTGGCCCCCGACGGCCGGGTCATGGACTCCATGCTGTCCGAGCATATGTGCGAAGGCTGGCTGGAGGGCTATCTGCTCACGGGACGGCACGGCTTCTTCGCCACCTATGAAGCCTTTGCCCGCATCATCGATTCCATGGCCGCCCAGCACGCAAAGTGGCTGAAGGTCTGCAATCAGCTGCCCTGGCGGGAGGAGCTGGCCTCCCTGAACCTGATCATGGCCTCCACGGTCTGGCAGCAGGACCACAACGGCTTTACCCATCAGGATCCCGGCTTCATGGATCATATCGCCAACAAGAAGGCGGACGTGGTGCGCCTTTATCTGCCGCCGGACGCCAACTGCCTCCTTTCGACCTTTGACCACTGCATCCGTTCCCGGAACTATGTCAACGTGATCGTGGCCAGCAAGCATCCCCGCCCCCAGTGGCTGTCCATGCCTGAGGCGGTGAAGCACTGCACCCAGGGCATCGGTATCTGGGACTGGGCCAGCAATGATCAGGGACAGGAGCCGGACATCGTGTTTGCCTGCGCGGGCGAAACTCCGACCCTGGAAGCGCTTGCGGCGGTTTCGATTCTCAACAGCGAGCTGCCGGATGTCCGGATCCGCTTCATCAACGTGGTGGACCTGTTCAAGCTGCAGCCCGCCACTGAGCATCCTCACGGCCTGACCGATGCGGAATACGATATTCTGTTTACCCAGGACAAGCCCGTGATCTTCGCGTTCCACGGCTATTCCTCTCTGGTTCACGAGCTGACCTACCGCCGGCACAACAACCGGCTGATGCATGTCCGCGGCTACAAGGAGGAGGGCACCATCACCACGCCCTTTGACGTACGGGTGCAGAACAACGTGGATCGCTTCCATCTGGTGCAGGAGGCCATCAAGTATCTGCCCCAGCTGGGCAACCGGGGCGCCTACCTCTATCAGCGCATGAGCGACAAGCTGGTGGAGCACAAGCAGTACATCCATCAGTACGGCGAGGATCTGCCCGAGGTGGCCGGCTGGAAATGGACGCGGTGACCGACTTCCCAAAAACAGAAAGGCCGGGCGAAGCAGCGGATGCTTCGCCCGGCCTTTTCATGCGCGCCCGGAGGCGCTGCTCGGGAGAGCGTTCATGATGCACTTTGCCCTGCTCTTTTCCGGAGAAAATCAGGGAATTTCCCGCTCCTGGGGAATCATGGACAGCTCATAGGGCGTGGTCTGGTAGACAAAGTAGTTCAGCCAGTTGCAGAAGAGCAGATTGGCGTGGGCCCGCCAGGTGACCTGCGGAGCGGCGGAGGGATCGTCACCCGGATAGTAGTTTTCCGGCGGGGCGATGGGTTTTCCGGCGGCCAGGTCCCGGCGGTATTCCTGATCCAGCGTGTCCGCGTCATACTCGGAATGGCCGGTGACGAAGATCTGCTTGTGCTTCTTCGCATAGACGGCATAGACGCCGGCCTGCGGGGAGGAGGCCAGAATCTGCAGCTCGGGAACAGCCTCGATGGAAGCCCGGTTCACGGTGGTGTGGCGGGAATGAGGCACCTGGAAAACATCGTCAAATCCGCGGAACAGAATGCTGTTGCGATATTCCACCAGGTGGGGATAGACACCAAAAAGCTTGGCGGATAAAGGCTGTTTTTCGATACCAAAGTGGTGATAAAGACCCGCCTGAGCCCCCCAACAGATGTGGAAAGTGGAATGAACGTGTTTTTTGGTCCAGTCCATGATCTCGCAGAGCTCCTGCCAGTAGTCCACCTCTTCGAAGGCCAGATGCTCCACGGGCGCGCCGGTGATGATGCATCCGTCGAAATTCCTGTCCCGAACCTCATCGAATGTTTTGTAAAAAGCCTGAAGGTGCTCCGGCGGGGTGTTCTGGGGGATGTGGCTCTGCGGAGAAACCAGCTCCAGCTCAATCTGGAGGGAGGTGTTTCCCAGCAGACGGGAAAACTGAACCTCCGTCTGGATTTTCTTGGGCATCAGGTTTACCAGCAGAATCTGCAGCGGGCGGATATCCTGAGAAAC
>CACYWL010000034.1 GCA_902778055.1 uncultured Eubacteriales bacterium
GCGCTTCGGGAAGCGCTCCGCCTCCTTCTCCGCCCAGACCGGGGCCAGGGCTTCCATGGCCGCGGCGGAAAGCGCGTTGTGCAGCTCCGCCGCGGTGGCTTCCGGAAGGGTCTTGTGGGCCTGGGTCAGCAGCAGGGTTTCCGTGGCCTGAATCAGTTGTTTAGCGTTCATCCCATTCATCTCCTTTTATCCCGCGCCCGCCTCGGGGCGCGTCCTTTCCTCTGGGTCAGCTCCGGGAGCTCTCTTTGTTCCAGCGGCGCAGCTTCTCCTCAACCTCGGGGGTCAGCGCGCCGGGCTTCATCCGCCAGAGCCAGTTGTTGACCGTCGTGCCCGGCAGGTTCATCCGTTCATCCGGTGCTTTCCGTCCAGCCCGAGCACATCCTGCATCGGGAGGACCGTCAGCTCCGCGGGGGACTTCATCGCCGCCTCGCAGAAGGCGTCCGGCGCCTCCTTCACGGTCTTGAAGCCCAGGGTGTCCATGGCGTATTTCAGCACCTTCGGGTCGGCCTTTTCCGCCCAGCCCAGGACGGTATCGTTGTCATGGGTGCCCGTGTAAAGCACCATGTGCTCGATATAGTTCGCGGGGTGATGGGTGTTGGTTTCATCGCTGTCAAAGCCGAAGGTCAGCACCCGCATGCCGGGATATCCGGTCCAGCGGATCAGCTCCCGGACCCGGTCGTTCACCTCGCCCAGATCCTCCGCGATAACCCGCAGGCCGGGAATCTGCTTTTTCAGCTCCGCGAAAAGCTCCTTCCCCGGGGCGTTGATCCATTCGCCGTCCCGGGCGTTCTTTGCGCCGTAGGGGATGGAATAATAGTTGCCGAAGCCGATGAAGTGATCCACCCGCACGATGTCGTACATATCCGCCATGGCGCGCATCCGGTTCACCCACCAGACGAAGTGCGTCCGCTGCAGATAGTCCCACCGGTACAGGGGATTGCCCCACAGCTGGCCGTCCTCGGAGAAGTAATCCGGCGGCACTCCGGCCACCCGGGTGGGAAGCCGGTTCCGGTCCAGCTGGAAGACCCGGGGATTGGTCCAGGTGTCCGCGGAATCCTCCGCGACATAGATCGGCATATCCCCGAAGAGGGAGATGCCCCGATCGTTGCAGTACTTCTTCAGGGCTATCCACTGCTTCCGGAAAAGATACTGGCAGAAAAGATGGAAATCAATCTCCCGCTGCAGCTTCCGCCGCCATTTCCAGCGGGAAAGCAGGCGCCGGTTCCGGATCCCCCGGTCCGGCCATTTGGTCCACATGACGCCGCCGAAATGCTCCTTCAGGGAGTAGAAGAGCGCAAAATCCTCCGCCCAGGACTGCTCCCGGCAGAACTCCCGGATTTCGGAGGCCAGCTTTTCGCCCGACTGCTCAAAGGCCCGGCGGAGCAGCGCGAGCTTCACCTTCCGCACGGCTTCGTAATCCGTCCGCTCCGGATCCGCCGGAGGCGGAAGCTCCGCGTCCTCATAGGAGAGGAGCCCCTCCTCCCGCAGCAGGGGAAGGGAGATCAGCAGCGGATTGCCCGCGTAGGCCGAGGCGGACTGATAGGGGCTCTCGCCGTATCCGGTGGGCCCGACGGGCAGCACCTGCCAGACCCGCATGCCGCTGCGCTGCAGGAAATCCGCAAAGTCCCGCGCCTCCCGGCCCAGGTCGCCGATGCCGCCCGGGGAGGGAAGACTCGTAATATGCATCAGAATACCGCTTTGCCGCATAATCGCTTGCCATTCCTGTTCTGAATGAATTTGCCCCGCGTTTCCGGCGCGCTCCGGCGGCCCGGGGCATCCTCCGCCTGCCTCCCAGACAGGGAGAAAGCCCGCCCTCAGGGCGGGCCGGAAGGGTTTTGCTTACTGGATGATCATCCGGCCGCAGGTCTCGCATTCCACGAGGCTGCCGTTCCTGATCTTGCTCAGGGTTGCGGAGGGAAGGCTCGTGTTGCAGCCGGAGCACTGCCCGTACTGCAGGCGAACCACCGGCGGCGTGGTATGCTTCTTGATGGACAGATATTCCGCCATCAGCTTCTCGTCCACGGTGCCCTCCAGAGCCCGGACCCGGGCGCGCTGCTGCTCCAGGGCCTCCTTTTTCGCCTTGCTCTCAGTCTCGTAATCGACCTTCAGCTGGTCAAAGGCCTGCTTGGCCTTCGCCGCGTCGACCCGCACGGAGCGGAGCTGCTTGTCATAGGCGGCGGAATCGCTGCTCATCTGGGTGAGCTCCTTCTCCAGGGAGCGGATCTCATTCCGGGAGCGGGCAACCTCCTCCCGCAGGGCGGCGACCGCCTCCTCATCGTCGGGATCGATCGACTCCATGCGCTCGCGCTGGGCTTCGATGCTGGCGATGGTGGCCTCCAGGGCCTGAATCAGCATATCCTTCCGATCCTCGATGGCGGAAATGCTGTCCTCAATCTGCTTATACTGCTTCTGGCGCTCCATAATGAAATCCCGGGATTTTTCGAGCTTCACCCGGATGGGGGACCGCTTGATCTCGGTGGCAATCGCCTCCGCCTTCAAATCCTCCGACTGGTACGCCCACAATGCTTCAAAATCCATCTCTGGCCTCCTGTCTGGCAGGAGGAACCACTCAGACCGCCTGCCCCGGCCCGGACACGGAAGCGTAAGCCGCCGTTTCCGACTTATAAATGTCCAAATTGTATTGTACCTGATTCAGGGCGCTTTGTAAAGCATCGGCCAGGGCGAATATCCCGGGCCGCTCCGTCGCAAAATGCCCGCATTCAAAGCAGGGAACGCCCGCGTCCGCCATGGCGAGAGCCTGATGATGCTTCACCTCGCCGGAGAGGAAGGCCTCCGCTCCCAGCGCGGCGGCGGCTTCCCATTCGCTCCCGCCCGCGCCGGAGCACATCCCCAGCCGGGAGACCGGGATTTCGGGATCTCCCATCAGGCGGACCTCCGTATCCAGGGCCGCGGACAGGTATTCCTTCAGCTCCCCGGCGCGCATGGGCTTGGGCAGGGTGCCCACCCGGATGAAGCCCTCACCCTCCACGTCCAGCAGCGCGCAGCATTCCGCCAGCGCGTCGTTGATCCCGCCCGGCGCCTGATCCAGACAGGTGTGGCTGGCGATGAGCGAAAGATCCTCCCGGATCAGATGCCGGATCAGCCGGCCCTCATAGGTCTCGTCCGTCAGCCGGCGGATCGGGTCGAACATCAGGGGATGATGGGTCACAATCAGGTTCGCGCCCAGGGAGACCGCCTCCCGGATCACCGCCTCCGTCACGTCCAGGGCGAAGAGAATCCCCCGGACCTCCTGATCCGGCGAGCCGACCAGCAGGCCGGAATTGTCATAGGGCTCCTGGGTCTCAAAGGGCGCCACCGCGTCCAGCAGCCGATAGATTTCGCGAACGGTCATGTGCTGCAGCCTCCTGTTTCCGTTTTTTCTTCCATTATACCTCAGCTCTCCGGGCAAGGCAAACATTGCCCCGCCCCGGATTTTGTGCTATCCTGCGGAAAGCCGCGGCGCAAGGACGGAACGGATCCGCGCCCGGAACGGAGGAAAAGATGAATCTGGATCCCAGGCTGTCCCTGGCCTTTGAAATGTATCCCGCCTGCGAACTGGCGGCGGATATCGGCACGGATCATGCCCATCTGCCGGCCGCCCTGCTGCGGAGCGGAAAATGCGGAAGAATGATCCTGACCGACATCAGCCCGGACGCGCTGCAGAACGCCCGGGAGAATATCGGCCGAGCCCGGCTGACGGAGCGGGCCGAATTCCGCCTGGGGGACGGGCTCGCGCCGCTGCGGGAGGCCTGCGGCGCGGTTTCCGTGCTGGGCATGGGCGGCCGCACGATTCGGGAGATGCTGACCGCGGCGCCGGAAAGACTGCGGGGCGCGGCCCTGCTGCTGTCCGCCCATACGGATCTGGCCCTCGTCCGGGAGGCGGTCCGGGATATCGGATATCACCTGACCGCCGAGGAGCCCTGCCTGGACGCCGGGCGCTTTTATCTGATCATGAAGGCGGAGCCGGGGGAGGAAAACCTGACGCCCCGGGAGATCCGGCTGGGGAAATGCCTTTTCGCTTCCGCCTCCCCGGTGCTGCGCCTCTGGATCGCGCACCGGGCGGAGGTGCTGGAGGCCAAGGCGGCGGGACTCCGCCGGGCGGACCGGCCGGACGCGGAGCTGCTGGCCGAGACGGAGGAGGACATCCGGTTTCTGAAAAGCCGGCTCTGAGATCGAAACCGGAAACGGCAGGCAGGAATCCGGGGGCCGGGCGTGGTATTAATCCTCCATGGGCCCGGAGAGGCCGGAAGGGGAGATGCGGGATGACGATACGGGAAAGAACGGAGCAGGAGGAAGCCCTGCTGCTTTCGCCTTATGCGGCCCGGGCGGCGGAAAGCCGCGGGCGGGAGAATCCGATTTCCCCCTGCGAGATCCGGACGGACTATCAGCGGGACCGGGATCGGGTGATCCACTGCAAGGCCTTCCGCCGGCTGAAATTCAAAACGCAGGTCTTTCTTTCCCCGGAGGGGGATCATTACCGGACGCGCCTGACCCATACCCTGGAGGTTTCCCAGGTCGCGCGGACCCTGGCCCGGGCCCTGCGGCTGAACGAGGATCTGACGGAGGCCATCGCCCTGGGGCACGATCTGGGCCATACGCCCTTCGGGCACATCGGGGAGAGAACGCTGGACAGCCTGCTGTCCGGGGGCTTCCGGCACAATGAGCAGAGCCGCCGCGTCGTGGAGCGGCTGGAGAACGACGGGAAGGGGCTGAACCTGACCTGGGAGGTTCGGGACGGGATCGAGCACCATTCCGGGAAGGCTTTTCCCGCGACGCTGGAGGGCGAATGCGTCCGGCGGGCGGATCGGATCGCCTACCTGAACCATGATCTGGACGACGCGCTGCGCGCAGGAGTGCTGAAGGATTTCGAGCTGCCGGCGGACTGCCTCCGGGTGCTGGGCGACAGCCACGGAAAGCGGATCGATACCATGATCCGGGATATCGTGGAAAACAGCGCCGGCCGGCCCCATCTGGCCATGAGTCCGAGGGTCGGGCAGGCCATGGACGCGCTGCGGGAATTCATGTTCGAAAAGGTCTACCGGGACGGATGGCGGGACCCGGAGGAGAGAAGATGCGATTTCATTCTCCGGACGCTGTTCGACTATTTCTGCCGCCATCCCGGGGAGATGCCGGAAGAATACATCATGATCACCTATCAGGACGGGACGGAGAGAGGGGTCGCGGACTTCCTCTCCGGCATGACGGACCGATACGCCACGAGGAAGTTTACGGAGCTCTTCGTTCCGGCTTCCTTCGGAATCTGCTAAAAGGAGGGACACGGTTTGGCCGGGAAATTTCCGCCCGTATGGATGGACGAGCTCCGGGCCCGGAGCGATCTGGTGCAGGTGGTTTCGGGTTATGTGTCCCTGAAGAAAAACGGAAAGCGCTACTGGGGCCTCTGCCCCTTTCACGGGGAGAAGACGGCCTCCTTTTCTGTCGATTCGGAGGCGCAGCTGTATTACTGCTTCGGCTGCAAGGCCGGGGGCAACGTGATCACCTTCATCGAGGAGATGGAGCACCTGAGCTTCCCGGAGGCGGTGGCGCTGCTGGCGGACCGGGCGCACATGCCCATGCCGGAGATGATCAACGACGAGGACTACGAGCGCCGCAAGGCCCAGCGGGAGCGCCTGCTGGACGCGAACCGGGAGGCGGCGAAGTTCTTCTACGAAACGCTGTTCACCCCCGCCGGCGCCGCGGCGCTGGATTACCTGCACGGCCGGGGCCTGAACGATGCGGTCATCCGGAAATTCGGCCTGGGGGCGGCGCCGGACCGGTGGGATGCCCTGCTGAAGCACCTGACGGGGATGGGCTTCACGGAGCATGAGCTGGCTCTCGCGGACCTGATCCGGATCCGGGAGGCCGAGCCGGCCTCGGAGAACGGACCGGCGCGCCCGGCCAGAACCTACGACGTGTTCCGCAACCGCGTCATGTTTCCCATCATCAATCAGTACGGCAACGTGATCGCCTTCAGCGGCCGCATTCTGGAGAAGAAGGGCCAGCAGAAGTATGTCAACACCTCCGATACCCCGGTGTTCAACAAGGGAAAGAACATCTTCGGCGCCAATCTGCTGAAGCGGGAGCGGCACCTGGACCGGATCATCCTCGTCGAGGGTAATCTGGACGTGGTCAGCCTGACCCAGTTCGGCATCCGGGGCGTCTGCGCGACCCTGGGCACGGCCCTTACGCCGGAGCAGGCCCAGCTGCTGAAGCGTTTCGCCCCGGTGATCTATCTCGCCTACGACGGGGACGCCGCGGGCCAGAAGGCGATCCTGAAGGGTCTGGATACCTTCGGAAGCGCGGGCATTCCCTGCCGGGTGCTGGATTTTCCCGCCGGGATGGACCCGGATGAATTCATCCGCGCCGAGGGGGTGGAGGGCTTCAATGCCCTGCCGGTGCTGACGCCGGAAACCTACCGGATCCGCCGGATGAAGGAGGAATCGGACCTTTCGACCCAGGAGGGGCGGGTGGACTTCGCGCGGAAGGCGGTCGCGGTGATCGCCGGGCTGGATCCCGTGGAGCGGGACGGCCATCTCCGGGAGCTGACGGTGCAGACCGGCTTCAGCCGGGAGGTGCTCGAGGCCCAGATCCGGGAGGAGCTGGACCGGCGGAAAAAGAAAAATGAGGATCCCTGGGCCGGAAGGGATGCCGCCCGGAGCAAGCGGGTGGATCCGCTGGCGGCCATGGGGGTCGAAAAGCCCGAAGCCGCCACCGCGGCCGACGCGGCGAAGAAGAAACCTCCCACCGAAGCGGAATGGGGAATTCAGCGGGCGGAGGAGGTCCTGATCGGCCTGGCGGCGACCGGCAGGCTGCCGGGAGATTTGATCCGGGAAGAGGATTTTACCGATCCGGAGTTGAAATTAATATACCAGGAGCTGCGGGACGGGCGCTCCGCCGCCGCTCTGGTCGATGAGGCCCCGGACGGGGAAAGCCGCTCCCGACGGACGCGGCTGCTGCTGTCCCCCCCGGCGGAAAGCACGGACGAGCTGATCGCCATGGCGCAGGAATGCGTCACCAGTATCCGCCGAAATGGATACAAAAAGAAAATGAAGGAAATCGAAGCGCAGATGGCGAACTCTTCCGGGGAAGAGCAGATGCGACTGCTTGCGGAATATCAGGCGCTGACAGAAACCCTTCAGAAGATGTAATTGCCGGCTTTCGCCGCCGGAACGGGGCTGCGGGTTCTTCCCGCGAAGCATGGATCGGTCCGGCTTGAGGGACGGGTACAGACCGGCCGCAGAGAAAAAGGAGAGATGGCTTTGGCGCAGGAAAACACGGAAAAGAAAAGCAAGCTGCAGGAGCTCTATGAAGTAGGGAAGAAGAAGGGTGTCCTGACCTATAAGGAGATCATGGAGCACCTGACGGAATCCGAAATGGAGCCGGATCAGCTGGATAAGATCCTGGAGACGCTGGAGGCCTACGGCATTTCCGTTGTGAACGACGAGTCGGAGATCGCCCTTTCCGAGGATGCCGCCGCGGAAGCCGCGGCGGATGTGGCCGCGGCCACCGCCGGGCAGGGGGAGAAGGACGTTCCCCTGGAGGATCAGCTGGATCTCTCCATGCCGGAGGGCATCGCCATTGATGACCCGGTCCGCATGTATCTGAAGGAGATCGGCAAGGTTCCGCTGCTGACGGCGGAACAGGAAATCGAGCTCGCCAAGCGCCTCGAGGAGGGGGACGAAGCGGCCAAGCAGCAGCTGGCGGAGGCCAACCTGCGCCTGGTGGTTTCCATCGCGAAGCGCTATGTGGGCCGCGGCATGCTCTTCCTGGACCTGATCCAGGAAGGAAACCTGGGCCTCATCAAGGCGGTCGAGAAGTTTGATTACCGCAAGGGCTTCAAGTTCTCCACCTATGCCACCTGGTGGATCCGGCAGGCCATTACCCGGGCCATCGCCGATCAGGCGAGGACGATCCGCATCCCCGTGCATATGGTCGAGACGATCAATAAGCTGATCCGCGTTTCCCGCCAGCTGCTGCAGGAATACGGCCGGGAGCCCACGCCCGAGGAAATCGCGAAGGAAATGAACATCTCCGAGGCCAAGGTCCGGGAGATTATCAAGATTGCCCAGGAGCCCGTTTCCCTCGAGACGCCCATCGGCGAGGAGGAGGACAGCCACCTGGGAGACTTCATTCCCGATGAGGACGCGCCCGCTCCGGCGGAGGCCGCCTCCTTCGCCCTGATGAAGGAGCAGCTGATGGAGGTGCTGGACACTCTGACCCCGAGAGAAGAGAAGGTGCTTCGCCTCCGCTTCGGCCTGGACGACGGGCATCAGCGGACCCTGGAGGAAGTGGGCCGGGAGTTCAACGTCACCCGGGAACGCATCCGCCAGATTGAGGCCAAAGCCCTGCGGAAGCTCCGCCATCCTTCCCGTAGCAAGAAACTGAGGGATTATCTGGACTGATCTTTTCCTGCCGGCGCGCACAGCGCCGGCTTTTTTTGTGCACAAAATCGGGTCTTCCGGATTTAATACTGTATACATACCTGAACCCTTCAGACGATGATTTGGTCGATTTTTAAAACGATTTTGCTGCAAAATCAACCAGATACGACATCTGCTTCAAATAAGCCAAAACTAACAGACCGGAGTCCGGTATCAATTTTGGGAAATTATCTCTTAAATGATTAATAAGATTCCCAGTAACGGTAAAAACAAAAGAAATCCAAAGAATTATTTGCAAAGCTTTTTTTCTGCAATAATCCCCCGACAAAAGATAAACAGACTCCGGTTACACATTATTGTCATGTTTCTATATATTGACGATATTGCACAAAAATCGTAACAAAAACGCAACATATATGCATAATTTGAAACAAATGACGTATATCGAACATTATCAAAACGATTAAATTCGGCGGGATATCGCGCCCTTTCAAGCTGCTGCGCAGACTTCCCGAAACCGTTGACAGAAAAGGGCTTTAATGCTATATTGACGCTGCACATATTTTACCGCTTTCCTGGGTGCGAGCCCAGGAAAGTTCCTGTATGTTCCTTTGCTGCGCCTGAAGAGATTGCGCAAGGGTCCCAGAACACCATCCGAGCCGGCGAAATTGGCCGGGGATGTCTTCCATATATGAGCGAACCAACGAACCTGAATACCTGAAAGAGGGGTAAGGAAAATGAAGATGGCAAAACGTTTGGCGGCAATCCTGTGCACGGTGGCGATGCTTCTTGGCTGCATCGCATCCATGGCCTGCGCGTATGCGGACGGAGAGCAGTCTCCCGCACCCGGCGCCGCGCCGACGAGTCAGGAATCGCCCGCGGCGGACGGAACGGTCCCGGAAGCGACAACGGACGCGGCTCTTCAGACCGGCGGGGAAGAAACAACTCCTCCCAGCGGCGAAAAAACGGAAGAACCGACTGAGTCAACGACGCCGACCAAAGAGGTCATCGAGCCCGCCCCTGAAACAAATCAGGCCCCTTCTGTAGAGAATACAGAAACGGTTTCGGAAGTACCTGCCCAGCCGACGGAGGCAGAGCAGCCCCCGGTGACGGAGCAGGAGCCTCCTGCCGCCCCCAAGGAGCCGAAGGTCGAGGAACCTGCACCTGAGCAGCCGAAGACCGAGGAACCTGCGCCCGAGCAGCCGAAGACTGAGGAACCTGCGCCCGAGCAGCCGAAGGAAGAGGAACCCAAGTCCGAGGAGCCGAAGACTGAGGAACCTAAGTCTGAGGAGCCGAAGACCCCGGATCCGGAAGCGAAGAGTGACGAGACGGTTTCTCCCGAGCAGCAGATCAATCCCAATCCTGATCAGCAGCAGGATGAGAAGCAGCCTGAAGCCCAGCCCGGGACGACCCCGGAGGGGGAGACCCCGAAGGATCCTGATTCACCCGAAGGAACAGTTCCCGCAGACGGAGAGCAGCCCGAGGGGAATACCCCTGCGGACGGTACGAATCCCGAAGGGACCGATCCGACGACGGACGAGGAAGACGGGGACGAAGGTACTGATAATGAAGACGGGAACACAGAGGATGCTGTTCTCCCGGCCGAGCTGAAGTTGGGCGAATCCTTCTCCGGTACCATCCTGGCCGGTGAGCCCTTCGAAATCACGCTGAAGGTCGGGAAGGCCGGAAATGTTATGCTCACCCTGACAGCTCAGGGCGGTGACGGCATCAAGGCGAAGGCCGATGGGGAAGAGGTTGCTTTCCAGGACGAAGAGGAGGCTGACACCCTTTCCGCGGAACTGACCCTGGAATCGGGAGCGGATGTTGCGATTGTTCTTTCCTCTGACGCTGAGACTGAGTTTACCCTGAGCGCGTCCGCTGTCGAGGAAGAGGAACCTGCCGAAACAGAAGAACAGGAAAAAGTAAGCGAAACCCCTGAGGACGAGGTTCAGCCGGAGGAAGAGACGGAAGGGACTGAAGACGAGGACACCGAATCTCCTGCCGCTGAATCTCCGGAAGCTGAATCTCCTGATTCCGAAACCCCTGACACCGAATCTCAGGAGCAGCCTGAAACCCCTGAGGAAGCCGATCAGACCGAAGACGTCGGGTACTCGGTTGATTTTGAAATCAAGTATGACAGCGACGGCCCTGTCTTCGGCGAGACTGCTCACTTTATAGCGCACCTTGTCGGATATGACGATGTTCCGTATGTGATCACCTGGCAGAAGAGCCTGGATGACCAGACATGGGAGGATCTTGACGAACACGAACTTCAGATGGACGTAGAGATCACTCCGGAGACCTACTATCTCTACTGGAGAGTTTACGTGGACGTTATTGAGGAACCTCAGCAGGATTAATCCATTCCGTCCGGTCTGTCAGCTATGCTGAACAGACCGACGACAGGCTGTATCATATATTTTTCCTGGAGAATGAAAGGAAGCAGCAACGATGAAGACGAGATTGCACAGGCTATTCGCTTTACTGATGGCTCTGATGATGATGTTCAGCATGATCCCCACTTCTTCTCTGGCAACGGAAGGAGATGGTACTTCTGATGCGTCTGGTCAGGCATCAGAGAGCCAAAGAATGGCTTCGGTTAGAGGGGCTGGATCTACACCCGGCTCGTCTTCCGGGTATTCGGCAAAGGTAACCTTTGATAAGACTGGCGGATCTCTTCCTCATACCTATGTTGTTTTTTCGGGGAATGTCCAAGTTGGTGATGCTTCTCTTCCCTTCTTATATTATGTTGCTGTTGATGCGTCTTCTTCACCGCAGGAAATCATTCTTCCTGGACAGCTTATAAAAGGCCAGACGAGTGGTTTCTTATGTAATGGTGTGGATAATAGATATACGATTGATTTAGCTAGCAGTAATACAAGTTCAGTTAGTTCAATCAATATATCCCTTGTTCAAGGAGAAGACATTACTCTTGACAACTATAACAACTTAACTGTAACGCAGGGTAAAAGTATCGGAGATTATAAATATAGCTCTGAGTCCATGGATTCAACTACCAAAACAAAAACATTTTCTTTCCAAAGGAATCTACAAAATGCGGGTATTCCGACAAGCTTATCTGTGTCTTTCGATGAAAAACCGGTCGGTGGATTTTGGTATTTCTATGTCTCATTTGTTTTGAACAAAACTAAGTATTACAGAGTTTCCAATCCAATAGAGTTTAGCAATTCGGAGTCTTTGTCCGCAAATTGGAGTATTGATAAGTTTGGCACTGGTGGAGTTTATGGAGAAGATCAAGCCAAAGCTCTGAATGAGCTGACTGGCACGCCTACGGATATACAGATTAAATTGTTGCACTATTCAGATCGGAACAACATTACAGAAAATGGAACCATTAAGTCAGAAGCTTCAGTAATTGACTCAACAGGAGGAGCTATAGCCGGCTATCAGGTTACATACAATAATGGTGTTTTTACTGCAGCTTCCGATTCTTATCTTGTGGAAGTAATCCGCCCGTCAGAAGCAACAGCGGAAATAACTAATTATGCAGGTAATAAAAACTATTATATTGTAGCGACTACCACAAATAATGGGAAAACCTACTTCTTCAAGAGCGAAAAGCTGTCATTTGGAAGCAATGATAGAGTAAAAGTCAAAGTAAATAAGTTTCTATTTTCGACCAGTAACCTCAATGATGTGTTGTATTACAATGACAGTATGGCATTGACTGTTAATCTGGTAAGCAGCACAAAAGACGATTTCATATCCACAAATCAAGACACTTACAGCAATAATGGTACTATTTTAGGCCAGTTTTCAGGTGTCGGTCCATACATTATATCTGCGATTTCACATGATACCACGAACAAGAAGACGGAATTCACCTTAGCTCCCGCTCCCACTGCGAAAGTGACGGTTACGAATGCAGATACGCTTTCATTTACTGACCATGATTATTTCCTTCTGGTTGAGTATGCCGAGGACGGCCAGAAATATTATGCGATCCAGCAGCTGGCTAATGAGAATTCCAAGGAATATGTGTTTTCCTCTTTTGCAAATAGTTCAGATATTTCGGTCACGTTAAATGGTTCCAATGAGTACAAGGCATATATTGTTCAGACTCCGAAAAACACGGAAGTTACCGAGACTTTAAACAAGATTTTATCTGCGTACCAGAACGGTCCAGATGGAGCCGTTTCGACTTATCCGCGTTATTCTACAAATTCGATTATCAATGATTCAAAACGGATTACAGGGGCTTCCACTGGAAGTGCGTCTGCGCCTGCGGCTAATTTGTCAATTGACAGTATTGAGCCGTATCATGCAACTTTGGAAATAGTTCCGGCACCGACAGATTCTTTTTCGACCAAGCGTTATTATGCTTTGGCTGAGATTGAAGTGCTTGGTGCAAGCAATCAGCCAGAAAAACGGTATCAATTAAAGGAGTTTAGTATCTCATCGCTTCCTTCTGAAGTAGATTTTGATGTTTTCACCGACGCAAATGGCAACAACAAGGTATATTATACAGGGGATCAAAATGTATCGGTCACTTTGCTAAGGGCTGATGATAATACTGGCCTTACTCTGGCAAACGCGGTTCAGCACGCCAACTGTCTGGTGCTAGCTGAAGATAATTACACAGAAGGATATCGGGTTTCTTATGAGCCAGGGGGTAGTTCAACAAAGATAACGCTTTCTCCGGCGCAGACGCCGACAGGAGGGACAGAGCATAAAGTAACAATTGATTTCTATGGTGCAGATAAACAGACCAATGTTGCATTCTCTCCGACTTCTGACCATACTTGTTACCTGTTGTCTACATTGAAAGAGAAGGAAAGCAACACGATAATTGCATATTCCATCACAAGCATGGGTGCAGCAAAGAGTGTTGGACATTATGAGATCACAGTTCCTGCTGCGTACAATGTGATGGATTCAGAAGGAAATGATGAAGGGAGCACAATTTATTATGATCATTCTGTATACACTCTGACTACACGCTTATACGATATTGCTGGACGCCTGCCAACGAATTACAATTCAGCTAAGGCGGGGATAGATAAGATCGAAGGCTATGACATCTTCAGCAATGTGATGTCGGAGGACGGTCTCACCAGTACAATTAAACTGCACACCTCCTTCGAGAAAACATATCAGGTTAAGCTGCTTGTTGATCCAGCGGGCCTTTCAATTTCAGAATCTGATAATTATTTCTTGCTGATTCAGCTTGATCACGCTTCATCTACAGAACATGAGTATTTCTTCCAGAGGATTACTGTTAATGGATCAGATTCAAAAACAACGATAAATATTCCTAATACCGATTGGCGCAATGGAAACGGGAAAAAATTAACGGAAGAAGGTAAGGCATATACCTTTACTGGAAACGAAAAGGCAACGACACTATACATTTTGAAGGGCACAGGAAGCAACCTTACGGCAGCTAATGCGCTCAAATTTAGTGAGTGTATTCCGCAGCCTGAAGGGGCCATGATTGCAGGTTACGAACTGTCATACGATATTGATCGTGAAGTGGATGAAGATATCTCTGCCAAGACAGCAACTATCACTGACTTTGTTCGGTTTAGCAGGATCGATACTTCTTCAGACTACAACTTCAAATCCATTCTCGGAAATGGCTTATTCTACGGTATTGTGGCGGACAAGCTTCAGCAGAACAACCATTTGCAGACGAACTTTGCTGTAAATCGCTTCGGTCATTCGGAATCAAATATTACGCCTAACCTTTCCGGCACTTCCGCAGGACTGTTCTATATAGGGGCACGTGAATCTGGAAAGATAAGACTTGACAGTAGCAGCTCAAATGGGTCAAAAATCATCCTGTTTACTCCTGTTGATTCCGAGTATATTGAAAAAATGGGTGGCAACACGAGCTTGATTGAGATACTTCCTGAAACTAAGGAGACCATCGAGAATTCGGTTGTTAATCCCATCATTGATCATATGAAGGACGTTTCTGCAGACCTGGCGGGTCATGATCCTTCCTTTAATGTGATTCGTGGATCAAATAAAGTGATAATTGACACTACAGCATTTGGAGCTAACGATACAATCTATGTAGATGCTGATAAAATTGCTGATTTGATTGCCACTACCAGTGGACTAACGATTAAGAAGACAGAAAATCAGGTTATAGTTTTCAATTACGACGAAAAGACTAATGTCACGATAAATAAGTTTGTTGTTGATATTGGTGGTACAGAGTATGATTCCTCAACGGAAATATCTCAGGGAGACACGAACAGATCAAAGGAGAAGATTGCTCAAACTGTAGTCTGGAACGTTGCGACTCCTGGAGCAAAGGTTACTCTGGATACCGTGACCGGAATGGTTCTTGTCCCTAATGGAGATATTGATATTGTCGGATCCAGCGCGGGATGGATCATTTGCGGCGGAACTGTTACCAATGACAGCGCTGAGTGGCATAATATTTACTCAGGTATGCCGTCTATTGATAAAGCAAACGTCATTGCACGAAAGACAGTTAATGGTGTAAACGCCACAAAAGATCAGACCTTCAGTTTCGAACTCTATGAGATGGAGGACAGTGGTAATTCCTGGTCATGGAAAACTAACGCTACTCAGACGAAACAGAATAATGGTGCTTCCATAGCCTTCGAGCCGCTGACACCTGTAGAAGGATGGAATGTTTATCAGATTAAGGAGTCTGCCAGTTCATCAAGCGGGACATTTACGACATCAACAAAGGTATTCTTTGCTGCGGTAAAAGCAACCAAACTGCAGGATGGATCCATTGTGGCCAGTCAGACCATGTATTTCGAGAACTTTGATATATCCAAATTCTCGAGAGATGGAGATTCTGCCGCTGCAATCGGGCTTTCGACCCCGGTGAGGAGAGCGCCTGAGTTTGCGAATACTTATCAAGATACAACTCATGATTATATTACTATTCACAAAGTAGATGAACAAAACAAACCTCTTTCTGGGGCAAGGTTTGGCCTGTTCAGTGATCATAACTGCCGCCATCGGATTCGGACATTTATAAATTCTACTTTCAGAATTAATACGAATATGGGTGCTCTCCAGCCTTATATTCCGGATGTAAAGATTCCGACAAAGGTAAATGAGACGAACTCAAAGAGTGTTATTCTGTACTTAAAGGAAACCAAGGCACCCGATGGATACGGGCTTGATGAAACTGTTCATCAGGTCAAGATAACAAAAAGCATTACAAGAAAAGACTCTGCGATTGAAATTCGACACTCGATTACAATAGACGATAATAAAGATGAGATAACGATAACTAATGGGAAGAATGAGACAGGCAGCCTGACGATCACAAAGAGCTTCGGCGATTCAGACCTGACTGCAGAGCAGAAAGCGAATATTGAGTTCAAGGTAGAAGGTACAGGCCTGAAGAAGAACGGAGAGAGCGTCGATTATCTGACAAAGAAATACAGTGAAATGACGGGCGGTCAGTGGGTACTGACGCAGGCCGATGGTATCAAGGACGGCGTAACCTACACCGTAAGCGAGGTTGCAGACAGCGCAGAGATAGCCGGATACAAGCGGACGACCACGATAAAAGTGAATAACGGCGAAGCGAGTGAGAAACTGAGCGATACGATAAAAATCGCAAACGGAACG
>CACYWL010000035.1 GCA_902778055.1 uncultured Eubacteriales bacterium
CCCTGGCTGTCCAGGAAGCGGCGGATGGAGCTGAGGATCCTGGACCGCTTGATGAAGGTATCCTTGCTGTCCGGATTCATGATCAGATCCACGTACCGCTGGCGGTACCGCAGATCCACATTCGTCAGCCCGTGGAACTTCTCCGGCAGGGGCTTGAGCGCCTTGCTCAGCAGGGTGAAGGAAATGGCGTGCACCGAGATCTCTCCGGTTTTGGTTTTGAAAACCGTTCCGCGGACGCCGACGATGTCGCCGATGTCATCCTTCTTGAAGGCCGCGTAGGCCTCCTCGCCCACCGCGTCCCGGGCCACGTACACCTGCATCATTCCCTGCAGATCCTGCACGTGGCAGAAGCTCGCCTTGCCCATGATGCGCTTGGACATCAGCCGGCCGGCGATCGAGACCTCGCGTCCCTCCAGGGCATCAAACTGCTCCCTGATCTCGCCGGAATGATGGGTCACGTCGTATTTCCGGATCTGGAAGGGATCCATTCCCGCTTCCTGCAGCGCCGCCAGCTTCTCCCGGCGGATCCGGGCCTGTTCGCTTAAATCCTGCACGTTCTGATTCTCTGCCATGCTTCCGAACCTCTGTTTCTTTTTTCATTCAGGCTCTCCGCGCCGCTTCGGACGCGTTCCCCTGATAAGAAGAAAAGCGTTTTCTGAAAACGCGGAAAACGCTTCTGGATATCCCCTGTCCGTTTCCTTTCCCGGCAGCTGCCGGGCCTCCGTCCTTATATCTTGCGGATGCTCTGAATCTTGTACCGCAGGGTCCCGGCCGGAACGGAGATGGAAACGGTCTGTCCCTTCTTGGCTCCCTGCAGACCCGCGCCCACGGGGCTGTCAATGGAAATCCGGTTGTTGAAGGGGTCGGACTCATTCGCGCCGACGATGGCGTACTCATAGGATTCGCCCTCATCGAGATCCTTGACCTTGACGATGGTGCCGATGGAAACCTTTTCCGTCGTGATCTCATCGTCCGCCACGACCGTGGCCGTCCGGATCGTCGCCTGAATGCGGGTGATCTCCGCCTCGACCTTGGCCTGTTCCTTCTTGGCTTCGTCGTATTCCGCGTTCTCGCTCAGATCCCCGAAGCCGCGGGCGACGGCGATCTGCTCGCTGACCTCGTTCCGCCGGACGGAAATCAGGTAGTCCAGCTGTTCCTCCAGCTTTTTCAGACCGCTTTCTGTCAGAATGGTCGATTTCTCTTCAGCCATGACTATCACTCCATTTCATTGTCAAAGCGCACCCGGCCTGTTTCGGCCTCAGGTGCGCAGATATTCTCCCGAAGGACCGGAAGAATTATACCCATCGGTCCCTTGCCTGTCAACCCTCCCGGCCTTTTTTCAGCTGGGAAACGATGATTCGGTCCGCCGGCAGCCAGTCCAGTCCGTCCAGCTCCTCCGCCCTCAGCCATCCGGCGGCCTCATGCTCCTTCAGCGTCAGGTGCCCGGAGCGGACGGAGCAAATGTAGCAGCCCATGGAAAGGTGGAATTCGGGATAGTCGTATTCGACCTGGGTGAGCTTCTCCCCCACCTCGATCTCCGTATCCAGCTCCTCCAGGATTTCCCGGGCCAGGGCCTGCTCAGGCGTTTCTCCGGGCTCAATTTTGCCGCCGGGAAACTCCCATCCGTCCTTGTAAGGCCCGTATCCCCGCTGTGTGGCAAAAATCCGTTCTCCGTCCCGGATCACGGCGGCCACGACCCGAATCGTTTTCACCGGTCCTTCTCCTCCTTCGGCATTTCGCCCGGCGCGTTTATCTGTTCTTCAGCCGCTTGTCGCTCTTCTTCGCCAGCCAGGTTCCGAAGGTCTGCAGAATCTGCACCAGAATGACCAGAATGATCAGGGCGGCCAGCAGCACCGCGTGATTCGACCGCTGCTGCCCCTGGGCGATCGCCAGGTTGCCCAGGCCGCCGCCGCCCACGGCGCCGCTCATGGCCGTATAGCCGAGGATGGTGGTGATCGCGGTGGTAAAGGCTGTGATCAGGCTGGGCACGCTCTCCGGCAGCATGACATGGAACACGGTCTGCCAGGTGTTCGCGCCCGAGGACTGCGCCATTTCGATGATGTTCGGATTCAGCTCCCGCAGCGAGCCCTCGACCAGCCGGGCCACAAAGGGAAAGGCGGCGATCACCAGCGGCACGATCACGCCGCCGTCGCCGACCGCGGAGCCGAGCATCATCCGGGTGAAGGGCATCAGCAGCACGATCAGGATGATGAAGGGCGCGGACCGCAGCAGATTGATCAGCCAGTTCAGGAAGGTCATCAGTCCCCGCGGCAGCGGATGAATCCCCTTGTCGTCCCCCGTCACCAGCAGAATGCCGAGCGGAAGGCCGATCAGAATCGCGAAGAGGGTGGACATCAGCGTGATGTACAGGGTGGACCAGGTCGCGCTCAGAAAATCCTCCTGAATCAGCACCCAGGCATCCGCCATTTTCTTGTCATTGAAATACCTTGCAAAATACTCCGCCATTACGCCGTCGCCTCCCCGCTCTGCGCCTGCCGCTTCTCCTCCTGCAGTCCGGCGTACTCGCTCTCGATCTGAACCCGCACGTCCGGTGTCTGGCTCAGGTACTGGGCTGCCTTTGCAAGCTGCTCCGGCCCTCCCGGAATATTCAGCAGCATCGTGCCGTACACCTTGCCGTCCAGGGTTCGCGTCGCGGCGGACAGGATGTTCGCGGCAATCCGGCAGTCAATGGCCATGGAGGCGATCAGCGGTTTCGCCGCGGCCTCCGCTCCCTGGAAGACGAGCCGGATCATCTGCTGGTGCGGCGCGCCGAAGGAATCCATCCCCGCGGCCATATCCGGATAGACCAGCCGCTTCGTCGCCCGGGCCTGGGGATTGGAGAAGACCTCGCTGACGTCCCCCTCCTCGACGACGGACCCGTTTTCCAGAATCGCGACCCGGTTGCAGATTTCCTGCACGACGCTCATCTGGTGCGTGATCACGATGACCGTGATCCCGAGCTTCTGATTGATCTCCCGGATCAGGGAAAGAATGTCTTGGGTGGTCTTCGGATCCAGCGCGGAAGTGGCTTCGTCGCAGAGCAGCACCCGGGGATCCGTGGCCAGCGCCCGGGCGATGGCGATGCGCTGCTGCTGTCCGCCGGACAGCTGCGCCGGATAGGCCTTGGCCTTGTCGCTCATCCCGACGGTGTTCAGCAGCTCCTCCGCCCGCTTCTGGGCCTGATCCTTCGGCATGTGGATCAGCTTCAGCGGCAGCATGATGTTCTGCAGGCAGTTCCGCTGCATCAGCAGGTTGAAGCTCTGGAAAATCATGGTCACGTGGTGCCGCATTTCCTGCATCTTTTTCTTGCTGAGCGTTCCCAGATTGACACCGTCCAGCAGGACCGTGCCCTCCGTGGGCCGCTCCAGCATGTTGATGCAGCGCACAAGGGTGCTCTTTCCCGCGCCGCTCATGCCGATGATCCCGTAGACATCCCCGTCCCTGATCGTCAGATTCACGTTCCGCAGCGCGTCCACCGTTCCTCCGGCGGTCGTAAAGCTCTTGGAAAGGTTACAGATTTCAATCATCCGGAAAAACCTCCGTTGAAAGCGAAAAGGACACCGGCAGGCATACTGCCGGTGTCGAATGCAAGCATTCGGGCTGCGAAGCGCTTACTTCGCGGTGGTCAGCACGGCCAGATCCTTGGTCTGTCCGCCGTAGATCGCCATGGGCTCCACATGGATGGGGGCCACGATCGCGATATGGGTTCCGTTGTCCCGGTTGAAGGCTTCCTGATAGGGGATGTGGGCGAAGAAGTTCGCGTAAACGTCGCCGGCTTCGACGAAGTCATTGGGCGTCACATAGTCCAGAACTTCCTTCACTTCCAGGGTGATGCCCTTCTCGGCCAGGATTTCCTTGGCGATATCGGCAATCTGCTCATGGGGCACGGGGGTGACGGCGATGCTCACGGTCTGGCCCTTCAGTGCTTCGTAATCCACGGTGGGATCATAGCCGTCGGTCGCTTCTTCCACCACGGACACCACGGAGCCGTCCGCATAGGTGGCTTCGATGTAGTCCTTCACCTTCTGGGAGGTAAAGGCGGCGATCAGGGCCTTGGTCAGATCGCTGTCCTTGTTCTCCTCCTTGACGCACAGCACGTTGGCGTAGGGAGAATCGGCGGACTCGATCGCCAGGCCGTCCTTCGCGGGGTTCAGACCGTTGTCCAGCGCGTAGTTGTTGTTGATGATGGCAAAATCCACATCCGCGAGCACGTTCGGCACGTTCGCGGCCTGCACCAGAACGAACTCCAGATCCGCCACAGAGGACTCCACATCCTTGTCGGTCGCTTCGATGCCCGCGTCGGCCTTCAGGGTCAGGGCGCCGATGGACTGCAGCAGCAGCAGGGCGCGTCCCTCGTTCGTCGCGTCGTCCGGAATCGCGATCCTGTATGTATCAGCCATGGCGAAGGTGCCCATCGCGGAAATCACCAGCGCAACCACACAAAGCCAGAGAGCAAACTTTTTCATCTTGACCATCCTCCTTCTTTCTTTCCTCCGCCGGGCCTTCCCGGAGGAGTTTTCCCCGCGGGCAGGGCCCGCTTCATTTGGGATGGGCGTATCATATCACCCGTCCTGTCCTTTGTCCAATACCAAAATACGATTCTCTGCCATAACCTTTGGTTATGACTTCTTCAGCAGATTCAGCGCGGTTTCAAACAGGTCCCCTACGGTTTTGCTCTTCCGGAGCACGGCCTTGATGGCCTCCTTCTCCAGAAAATTCAGCTCATGGTCCTTGTTTTTTTCCACCCAATCGATCATCAGCTGCAGATCTTCCCTGTCCATTCATTTGTCCTCCTGTTTGTTTTATTCATCTGATTCCGCTCGTTCCCCGGGCTCCAGCCTCAGAATGATCAGCTCGCAGGGATTGTTGATCCGCGGAGCCCGGGCTCCGTTGGTCATGCCCCGGCTGATGATCATCCTTCCGCCGTCGTGCAGGCCGTGGGTCAGCTTCGGAAGGATGCCCTGGCCGGGGGCATACAGGCCCCGGCCGAAAATCTGAATCTGGCCGCCGTGGGCATGCCCGCAGACCGTGAAATCAATGTCCCTTCCCCGGACATAATCCCGCCACATTTCCGGCTGATGGCACATGAGCAGGGTGAATTCCTCTGCCCTCTCGAGCCGGTCCAGAAATTCCGTGTTCGCAACTCCGCCGATCCGGCTGGAAACCCCGGCAATCCGGATGCCCCGGAAAAGGGCGCTGTCATCGTCCAGCCAGGTCACCCGGCTTTCCCGGACCAGGCGCATCCATTCCTGCCGGTGATGAAACTTGACCTCATGGTTTCCGGGAGTATAGAACACCGGCGCGGCATCGGGCGCTTCCCGCAGGAAGCGGACCGCCTCCGCATAGCCCCGCCGGTGCCGGTTCACCAGATCCCCGGGCACCAGAATCGCGTCCGACGCGCGGAAGTCCTCCATCACATCGTCAAAGGGGCCCGAGTGCAGATCCGCCGCCACGGCCAGGGTCAGGGGCCGGGGAATCTTCGGACTGCGAATCGTATGATAGACCCTGTTTCGTTTAGCCTTCATGCCTTGCATATTCCTTTTTCGCCAGGAGCATCAGCAGCACGCCGGCAATGATCAGCAGTACCGCGCATCCGAGCGACTCCAGGGTCAGGATGCGCTCCAGATGCGCCGACTGCGCCGTCAGGGCGCCGGAGGCCTCCGCCAGCATGCCCCGCAGATTCAGCATTTTCACCGGCAGCAGGGTCAGCGCCGTCAGCAGGCCCGCCGCGGCCATTGCGCCGCCGATGAAATGCCCCGCGGTCTGGAGACGGCGGCTCATGCAAAGCGCGATGAGCCCGGCGAAGAGAAGCGCAGCCGCGAGGGCGGCCAGCGGAACCTTTCCCAGCAGCTCCGCCGCCTGGGGCAGATTGATCTGTCTGCCGGCGATCTGAACGCCGGCGGTCAGCAGGTCGTCCCGGACATGGACGGCGCTCTTCCATACAATCCGTCCGGCCCGGGCCGTGATTTTCTCCACGGTAGTCGGAAGCAGCAGCGGCTCGACCGAGGCGGAGAGCCTGCTGTCCGCCTTCAGGGCCTCCTCAGCCCCCTCCAGCGGAACAGTCGGCTTTTCTCCGATCCGGCCCGTGGCCACGCTTTCGGTCCACCAGCGGACCACCTCCCGGTCGAGATTCTCCATCTTTTCCCGGGACACGAGACTGATCAGGGTTTCCGGCTCGAATCCGAATTCATCCGCCAGCTCCCGGAATCCGTTTTCGATCCGGGTCATCTGCAGCTCCACCGCGTCCCCGGCCAGTGCGGCCCGCTCATGCAGTCCCCGGGAGGTCAGCAGCTGGATTCCCAGCAGGGAAAGCACCGCCGCCCAGATCGCCCCGGTCAGCAGCAGCGCGAAAACCGCCGCGGGAATCCTTGCTCCCAGGGACGGCAGCCTTCCGGCTTTCATGTTCTTCTTGCTCATTTTGTCACCGCCAGCTTGATGGCCACACTGACCAGATTTTGAAGGGTTGGCCCGTAAAGGGCTGCCGCCGCCCCCACCGCGGCGATAAAGGGAAGCGCCAGCAGCACCGGCGTCAGCCAGATCCATTTCCCCTGTTTTTTCATTCTGTTTCCTCCCCTGCCCGTTCCGGCCCGCGCCGGGCCTTTCGGGCTTATTTCTCGCTCTTCCGGGTTCTCTCCCGTCTTCTGTGGCGTTTCTGCTGGGTGTCGTCCTGCATGGGCGCCTCTCCCCGGAGTTCCAGCAGCCGGTCCCTCAGCCTGGCGGCCCTCTCGAACTCCAGCTCCTTCGCGGCCAGCAGCATTTCCTCCTCCAGCTGCCGGCTCAGGGCGTCGCGCTCCTCCTCCGTCAGCGGGGTTTCGGAGCTTTCCTCCACCTTCTTCGTGATTTCCAGCACATTGCGGATCGCGGATCTCACGGTCTCCGGCGTAATGCCGTGGGCTTCGTTGTAGGCCTCCTGCAGCGCCCGCCGCCGGTTGGTTTCGGTCATGGCCTTCTCCATGCTCTCCGTCAGGGTGTCCCCGTAGAGGATCACCCGGCCCTCCGCGTTCCGCGCGGCCCGGCCGATGGTCTGCACCAGCGAGGTCTCCGAACGCAGGAAGCCCTCCTTGTCCGCGTCGAGAATGGCCACCAGGGCCACCTCCGGAAGATCAAGTCCCTCCCGCAGCAGGTTGATGCCCACCAGCACGTCGAACTCGCCCAGCCGCAGCCCCCGCAGCAGCTGCATCCGCTCGATGGTCAGAATGTCGCTGTGCAGATATCGCACCCGGATTTCCAGCTCCTTCAGGTAATCCGTCAGGCTCTCGGCCATCCGCTTGGTCAGCGTGGTCACCAGCACCCGCTCGTTCCGGGCCGTTACCCTGCGGATTTCGCCGACCAGATCATCCACCTGCCCGGTGGCGGGCCGGAGAATAACCTTCGGATCCAGAAGTCCCGTCGGCCGGATGATCTGCTCCACTGTCTGCTCCGCCCGCTCCCGTTCGTAGGGTCCGGGCGTCGCGGAGACATAGATGGTCTGGCCGATCCTCGCCTCGAATTCATTGAAAAGCAGCGGCCGGTTGTCAAAGGCGGAGGGCAGGCGGAAGCCGTAGTCCACCAGCGTTTCCTTCCGGGCCCGATCCCCGTTGTACATCGCGCGGATCTGGGGCACGGTCACGTGGCTTTCATCGATCAGGGTCAGGAATTCTCCCTGGAAATAATCCAGCAGCGTATAGGGCGCGTCCCCGGGCTTCCGGCCGTCGAAGTACCGGCTGTAGTTCTCGATTCCCTGGCAGTACCCGATTTCCCGCATCATCTCGATGTCGTACCGGGTCCTCTGGGCAATGCGCTGGGCCTCCAGCAGCCGCCCGTTCTTCTCAAACTCCGCGACCCGCTCCTCCATGTCCCGCTCGATTTCGCCGATGTGCTCCTCCATGTGGGCGGGATCCGTGGCATAGTGCGTCGCGGGAAACAGCGCCGCGTGCTCCAGGGTGGCCAGCACATGGCCGCTGACCGCGTCCATCTCGCAGATCCGGTCGATCTCGTCGCCGAAAAGCTCGATCCGGATGGCCTTCTCATGCTCTCCGGCGGGAATCACCTCAATCGTGTCCCCCCGGACCCGGAAGGTTCCCCGGGCAAATTCCAGCTCGTTCCGTTCGTACTGAATATCGGTCAGCGCGCGGAGCAGGCGGCTCCGCTCAATCCGCATGCCCGGGCGAAGGCTCAGCATCTGCCCCTCGTATTCGCTGGGGTCGCCCATGGAATAGATGCAGCTGACGGAGGCCACGATGATGACATCCTTCCGCTCGCGCAGCGCCGCGGTGGCGCTGTGGCGCATCCGGTCAATCTCGTCGTTGATGGAAGCGTCCTTCTCGATATAGGTATCCGAGGAGGCAATGTAGGCCTCCGGCTGATAATAGTCGTAGTAGCTGACAAAGTATTCCACCCGGCTGTCCGGGAAGAAAGCCTTCAGCTCGGAGCACAGCTGGGCGGCCAGGGTCTTGTTGTGCGCGATCACCAGCGTCGGCATCTGCACCTTCTCGATCACCGAGGCCATCGTGAAGGTTTTTCCGCTGCCGGTGACGCCCAGCAGGATCTGATCCTTCATTCCCTCCCGCACTCCCCGGGCCAGCGCTTCAATCGCTTCCGGCTGATCCCCGGAGGCCTGATAGGGAGCCTTTAATACGAATCTGTCCATTTTCCCTTTCCGCGGTTCCTTCTTCCGTCTGTATCCGGCGCATCCGTTCCGTTCGTTTCCCGTTTCGGCGGCGCGGCGCCTCCTTACCAGTCTTCCTTCTGTCTGATTTCCAGCCCCGCCGGCTCCCGGTCCTTCGGATAGCTGAGCCGGATCAGCATCCCGTCCCGGCCCGCGCAGGTCTCGGGAAAAACCTCCCTCGCCGCGGGAAGCCCCGCCTCCGGATCCTCAAGGCTGGTGCTGAAATGGGTCAGAATCAGCCGGTTTGCTCCTGCCTCCCGGGCAGTTTCAGCGGCCTCCCGGAACATCATGTGATGATTCTTCACGGCCAGCGGATGCTTTTCCTCTTCCGCGTACATGCCCTCCAGAAGGGCCAGATCCGCTCCCGCCGTATATTTCCGCAGCGTTTCACAGGGCCGCGTATCCGTGGAGAAGACGAAGGTGATGCCCTTCCTGGCCGGTCCGAGAACCTCCTCCGGCCGGATTTTCCTGAGACCCAGCCGGACGCTTTCCCCCGCCTGCAGCTTTTTCCATTCGGACAGGGGAATCTTCAGCTCCCTCGCCCGCTCCGGATCGAAGGCGCCCTTCCGCTCCAGCTCCATCCGGTATCCGTAGCAGGGGATGCCGTGATCCACCGGAAAGGCCCGGATCTGCAGCCCGATCAGTTCAAAGCTTCGGCCCTCCGGGGGGTATTCGTGAAGCCTCACCGCGAAGCTCAGCTTCGGTACGATGACGCACAGTCCCTCAACCACGCGCTTCAGCCCCGCGGGGCCCCAGATGTCGAAGGGCTCCTCCCGCCCGGCCTTTTCCAGGCTCAGCAGCAGGCCGGGCAGCCCCGTGCAGTGATCCCCGTGGAAGTGGGTCAGGACCAGGCCCTCCAGGCACCGGAAGCCCCATCCCAGCCGGCGGATGCCGACCTGGGTGCCCTCTCCGCAGTCCGCCAGCATGGCCCGCCCGTTGACCCGGACATACAGGGAGGACAGCGCCCGGTCCTTCAGCGGCAGCGTACCGCCCGTCCCCAGCAGGCACATCTCGACCACGCGTGCGTCCCCCTCCCTGAAAAGCGTTCTTTTTATTGTATGAAATCCCGCGCGGAAAGTCAAACCGCAATCGTGATTCCTTTTCCGCAGGGGAACAGATGCATATTCATTCATTTATACATCTCTTTTGAATATTCTCTCGGGGCGATCCGAAATCCTCCCCTGGCTGATATCTGCTCTGTTATTTGATTTCCCGGCCATTTTGCCCGCGGAAAAAAACAGGGATTTCCCCCTTGACAGGTTTGCATAACAGGAGTATATTCTCCCGCGTACCGGAGAGCATCCCGAATGCGCGCCGGCCGAGTGAATGTAAGGAGGGTTTTCCCGATGAACAAAGCGGAGATCAAAAAGGTCGTCCTGGCTTATTCCGGCGGTCTGGATACTTCAATCATCATTCCCTGGCTGAAGGAGAATTACAACAATCCCGAAATCATTGCCGTTTCCGGCGATGTGGGTCAGGGGACGGAGCTGGACGGGCTGGAGGAAAAGGCCCTCAAAACCGGCGCTTCCAAGCTGTATGTGCTGGATCTGAAGGATGAGTACGTGAATGATTATATCATCCCCACCATGAAGGCCGGCGCCATCTATGAGGATTATCTGCTGGGAACCAGCCACGCCCGTCCCTGCATCGCCAAGGGTCTGGTGGAAATCGCCCTCAAGGAGGGTGCGGACGCGATCTGTCACGGCTGCACCGGCAAGGGCAATGACCAGGTCCGCTTCGAGCTGGCCGTGAAGCATTTCGCGCCCAACATGCCCATCATCGCCCCCTGGCGGGAGTGGGATATTCAGAGCCGGGATGAGGAAATCGATTATGCCGAGGCGCATCATGTGCCGCTGAAGATTACCCGGGAAACGAATTATTCCAAGGACAAGAACCTCTGGCATCTGAGCCATGAGGGGCTGGATCTGGAGGACACGGGCAACGAGCCTCAGTACGAGAAGCCCGGCTTCCTGGAGATGGGCGTCTCTCCCCTCGACGCGCCGGATGAGCCCACCTACATCACCCTGGACTTTGAGCAGGGCACCCCGGTCGCGCTGAACGGGGAAAAGCTGTCCGCGAAGGACATCATCCTGAAGCTGAACGAGCTGGGCGGGAAAAACGGCATCGGCATCATCGACATCGTGGAGAACCGGCTGGTCGGCATGAAGTGCCGCGGCGTGTACGAGACCCCCGGCGGAACCATCCTGTACCGGGCGCACGAGGCGCTGGAATCCGTCACCCTGGACAAGCTGACCATGCATGAAAAGCAGAGGCTTTCCGTGACCTTCGCCGAGCTGGTCTACAACGGCCTGTGGTTCTCCCCCCTGCGGGAGGCGCTCTCCGCCTTTGTGGACAAGACCCAGGAGCATGTGACCGGCCGGGTCCGGCTGAAGCTGTACAAGGGGAACATCATCAAGGCCGGCATCTGGAGCGATTATTCCCTCTATTCCGAGGAGATCGCCACCTTCGGCGCCAGCGATTACAATCAGAAGGACTCCGCCGGTTTCATCACCCTCTTCGGCCTGCCCACCAAGGTTCAGGCGCTGGTAGACGCCGCCAGGAAATAATCTGAACAGCAAAAAGCGCTCCGGAAGCTTTCCGGAGCGTTTCTTTTTGCGTCTGAAGCAGTTTACGGCAGGTTCACGATGAAAACCGCGTTCCGCCCGGGCTCGCTTTCCGCCCGGATTTTTCCTCCGTGAATCTCCACGATGGATTTCGCGATGGCCAGGCCCAGACCCTCCCCGCCGGTTTCGCTGTTTCGGGAGGCGTCGGTCCGGTAGAAGCGGTCGAAGATCCGTTCCAGATTCTCCGGCTCGATGCCTTCCCCGGTGTTCTCCACCCGGAGCTCCGCCCCGTTCTTTTTCTTTTCCAGGCTCACGCGGATCGTCCCGTGCTCATCGGAGTATTTCATGGCGTTGGAAAGCAGGATCACAGTCAGCTGCTGCAGCATGTCCCCGTTGCCGCGGCATCGGACGTTCTCCCGAATCTCCGTCTCCAGGCTTTTCCCCGCCTCGAACACGGTGCTCTCGAAGGGCAGCAGCACACCGAGCACGGCTTCGCTCAGGTTCAGATCCTCCATTTCCCGGTTCACCGTGCCCCGGTCCATCCGGGCCAGGGTCAGCAGGTTTTTCACCAGGCTGTCCGTTCTTCGCACCTCGGAGCGGATATATCCCAGGTATTCGTTTTCCCCGATTTCGCCCTCCAGCACGTCCGCATTGGCGGAGATGACGGCCAGCGGCGTCTTCAGCTCGTGGCTGGCGTCCCAGACGAACTGCTGCTGTTTCCGGAAGGCTTCCTCCACCGGCTTCACCATCCGGCGGATCAGCAGCCAGGCTCCGAGGCTCAGGAGCAGGCAGGCGGCGCCGGCCACCAGCGCGGAGGCGCCGAGCACGCGCTGCCCGGCCGACATTTCCAGCCTTGCGTCCAGCACGATCAGCAGCCGGCTGTCCTCCTGCTCCGTCATCCGAAAAAACTGGTTCCCGATTCTTCCCCTGCTTTTCCCGGTGGCGCACACCTGATTCACAAATTCCTGAAGCGTTTCCTCGCTGTACAGATCCGCCCGGTCGCTTTCCCAGGAGAGGATCGTCCCGTCCCCGTCCAGGGTCACGGTATAGTAGTTGGAAAGGCTGGCGACCTCCTCCCGGCTCATGCCCCTTCCGGCGTTCCCGGCCGGTCCCCCCGGGCCTCTCATCTGTCTGGAATCACCGGCGCGGAAACCGTTCTCCCCGCCAGGGGAGCCCGTCCCGGCGCCGTCCCCCGCCGTCTCTCCGGGTTTGGGGGGAGGCGTGTCACCGCTCCCCCCTGACGCGTCCGCTTCCCCGTCCGGCTTCGGCGGAGGTGTGCCGTTCTCCTCCCGGAAGGGCGCCCGCTCTCCCTCCGGCAGAGCGGGACGGCGGCCCATGTTCTCCGCAAGCGCCTCCAGGGCGGATTCCGCCTGCAGAATGATATTCCTGGTATTCACCGCGTAAATGGCGAATACAATCCCGACGGACACCAGGATCAGCACCCCGATGACCAGTATGGTCATTTTCCGGCGCAGCTTTCCGATCACGCTACCACCTCCCGCCTTTTTCCCCGGGTCAGACCTCCAGAGCGTATCCGAGTCCGCGGCTCGCCCTGATTTTTGCTTCGGAACCCAGGAAGGTCAGCTTTTTCCGGAGGAAGGACACGTAGACCTCCAGATTGTTGTACTCCGCCTCGCTGTCATATCCCCACACCCGCTCCTGGATCATTTCCTTCGGCAGGATCTGCCCGGGATTGCGCAGGAAGAACTCCATCAGCTGGTATTCCTTCGCTCCCAGCTTCACGTCCTTCCCCGTCGCCGTGCAGCGCAGCTTTCCCTCGCTTTCGGAAAGCTCCACATCCCCGGCGGCCAGCGTCATCCGGGGCGCCACTTCTCCCCGCCGGGTAATCGTCTTCAGGCACGCCATGAGCTCCGCGGTTTCGAAGGGCTTGGGCAGATAATAGTCCGCCCCGCCGGTCAGCCCGCGCACCCGGTCCTCCACGCCGCCCCGGGCCGTCAGCATCAGCACCGGCGTCGCGATTCTTTCCTCCCGCAGGTGCCGAAGCACCTCAAATCCGTCCATTCCGGGCAGCATCACGTCCAGAATCACGGCGTCATAGCTGTTCGTTCTGGCCCAGTCCAGCCCGTCCGTCCCCGTATAGACTGCGTCCACCTCATATCTTTCCTGCTGCAGCAGCTTCTGCAGCGCCTGGGAAAGCCTTTTTTCATCCTCAACCAGCAGCACCCGCATAGGCAGATCCTCCAATTGTCTTTTCCCGGCAAGCATACCATTTTTTCCGCCCCTTTTCCAGCTTTTTCCGCGGAAGGTTTTCCCCGCTTCGGCATGCTGAAATTCCCGGGCTCTCGAAAGAGCCCGGGAAAAGAGGAAAATGGGAGGTTAGCCGTCGACGGCTGTTTCTGCGGAAGCTGCCGCGGCTTCAGAGGCGGCCGCTTCCGTCCCGCCCGCGGCGTTCAGTGCGCTGATCGCATCCGCCTGCTCCTGGGTCAGAAGGCCCTCCTCCACCAGCTTGGCCGTCAGCTCCGCCGGAAGTCCCTGCGCCGTACCGGCCGGCATTTCGGGCGGCATCTGTCCGTTCACCGGAGCTTCGGGGGGAGTGGTTCCTTCAGCCGCAGCCTGGTTCTCCTCGGGCTGCGCGGGAGCGGTGCCGTCGGCCGGAGCCTGCCCCTCCGCAGGCTG
>CACYWL010000036.1 GCA_902778055.1 uncultured Eubacteriales bacterium
CGCCCGGGCGGTGGATATGCAGTGCAAGGTGCTGATCCTGGATGAGCCCACCTCCTCCCTGGATGAAAAGGAAGTTCAGATGCTGTTCGGCCTGATGCGGGATCTGAAGAGCCGGGGTGTCGGCATCATCTTTGTGACGCACTTCCTGGAGCAGGTCTATGAGGTCTGCGACAGGATCACCGTGCTGCGCAACGGCGAGCTGGTGGGAGAATACCCGATCGAGGAGCTGCCGCAGGTGGAGCTGGTGGCCCGGATGATGGGCAAGGACCTGAACGATCTGGCGGATCTGGAGCAGGTCGGCGTGAAGAACACCGGCCAGGGCGAGACGGTCTACGAGGCGGAGCACCTCTCCAGCGTGGAGAGCCGTCCCTTCGATTTCCGCATCCGCCGCGGGGAGGTCAACGGGTTTACGGGCCTGCTGGGCTCCGGGCGCAGCGAGAGCGTGCGCGCCATCTTCGGGGCGGACCGGGTGACCGGCGGCAAGGTGAAGGTCCATGGAAAGGAGGTCCGGATTGCCAGCCCGCACGACGCCATGAAGGCGGGCATCGGATACCTGCCCGAAGACCGGAAACGGGACGGAATCATCGCGGATCTGTCTGTGCGGGAGAACATCATTCTGGCCCTGCAGGTCATGAAGGGGTTCTTCCGGCCGCTGAGCCGGGCGGAGACGGAGAAATTCGCGGATGAGTACATCGACGCGCTGAAGATCAAGACCGCCAGCAGGGACACGCCCATCGGCTCCCTCAGCGGAGGAAACCAGCAGAAGGTGATTCTGGCCCGGTGGCTGCTGACCCATCCGGATTACCTGATTCTGGATGAACCCACCCGCGGCATCGACGTGGGCACGAAGCTGGAGATCCAGAAGCTGGTGCTGAAGCTGGCGGAGGACAACGTGAGCGTGACCTTCATTTCCTCGGAAATCGAGGAGATGCTGCGCACCTGCAGCCGCCTGATCGTCATGAGGGATCGGAATATTGTCGGAGAACTGACCGGAGAGGACCTGAACCAGGCTCAGGTCATGAAAACCATCGCGGGAGGTGAAGCGTCGTGACAAAGGCGGCCCGAAGAAAAAGGGGAGGCGCGGGACAGCTGCTGATTCCGCTGATTGCCATCGCCCTTCTGGTGATTTTCAATCTGATCCGGGATCCCAGCTTCTTCAGCATCGAAATCAAGACGAACAACACGGGAAACACGGTGCTGGCGGGCAACCTGGTCAGCATCATCAACGGCGCCAGCGAGCTGGCGATTCTGGCCATGGGCATGACGCTCGTGACGGCGGCCTGCGGCGGGCAGGACATCAGCGTCGGAGCCGCGGCGGCCATCGCGGGCAGCGTTTTCGTGCGGATTATCCGGGGAGCGGCCCCGGTGACGGGCGGAACGGTGATCCTGGCTTTCCTGGCCTGCTGCCTGGTGGCGATGCTGTTCGGCGCCTTTAACGGCATGCTGGTGGCCATCTTCCGGATTCAGCCCATGATCGCCACCCTGATCCTGTATACCTGCGGGCGCTCCATCGCCTACTGGATCAACGGCGGAGCGACCCCGACCATCGACACCCCGATCACCGGCGCGATCGGCAGCTTTATCCCGGGCATCCCGGTGCCGACGCCGGTCCTCATCGTCGCGCTGATGGCGCTGCTCTTTACCCTGGCCTTCCGGTTTACCACGCTGGGACTCTACACCCAGGCGGTGGGCATCAACCAGAGCTCGGCCCGGCTGAACGGTATCAACACGACGATGATCAAGTTGCTCAGCTTTGTCATCCTCGGCGTCTGCGTTTCGGTCTCCGGCAGCATCGGCGTGTGCCGGCTGGGGCTGATCAACCATGAGACGCTGCTGATCGATATCGAAATGGATACCATCCTGGCGGTGGCCATCGGCGGAAACAACCTGGGCGGCGGCAAATTCAAGATCAGCGGCTCCATCCTGGGCGCCTACGTGATTCAGATGCTGACCATCACCCTGTACGCCATGAAGGTCTCCTCCACGGATGTGAAGGCCTACAAGGCGGTCGTTATCATCCTGCTGGTGGTGATCGGATCCCCGGTGGTGAAGCGTTGGTTTGCCCGGATGACGGGGAACCTTCGGAGCGGCCGGCTGGCCCGGACCGCGGCAAAGGAGGGAGTTTGATGGAGAGGCGTCGGGAACCCTTCACGGATACGCAGCTGCTGATGACCATCACCATCGGCATCTTTATCGCCATGTACGCGGCGGCGATGATCTTTCTCCGCGGCGGCTTCCTCCGGACCCAGCAGATCTTTGACCTGCTGAACGACAACGCCCCGCTGATCATCGTGGCCTGCGGGCTGACCGTGGTCATGATCGGCGGGGGAATCGACATCAGCGTGGGCGGCGTGACCTCCCTGGTGGTCATGAGCTGCGTGCTGTACCTGAACGGAAACGGAAGCGGCCCGGTCTCCCTGCTGCTGGCCCTGGGCATCGGGCTGGCCTTCGGAACGCTCCATGGGCTGCTGGTCAGCTATCTGGAGATTCAGCCCTTTATCGTCACCCTGGCCGGGATGTTCTTTGCCCGGGGCATGACGACGATTCTGTCGGTCAATCCCCAGAAGCTGACCCATGAGGGCCTGAACGCCCTCCGGTCCGTAAAGATCGAGATCCCCTGGCTGGGCTATGTGGCCAAGAACGGCAACCTGATTCCGGGCCGTATCGAGCTGGGCGTGGTCGTAGCCCTGCTCTGCGTGATCGCGGTTTTCCTGCTGCTGCGGTTCACCCGGCTGGGACGGAACTTCTATGCCCTGGGCGGCAACCAGCAGAGCGCGCTGATGCTGGGCATCAACGTGAAACGGACCCGGTTCATGACCTATCTGATCAGCGGCCTGCTGAGCGGCATCGCGGGCTATGTTTTCATGATGCATACCGGGGCCGGCAACGCGACCAACGCGGCCGGCGCGGAGATGAACGCCATCGCCAGCTCGATCATCGGCGGGACGCTGCTGACCGGCGGCGTCGGCAATGTGATCGGCACCTTCTTCGGCACGCTGACCCTGACGACGATCAAGAAGATTGTCGTGACCAGCGGGCTGAAGGATCCCTGGTGGCAGAGCATCACCACCGGCGCCATGCTGCTGTTCTTCATCGTGCTGCAGAGCGTGGTGCTGAGCCAGCGCGGCAAGCGGAAGGCCAGGTAAAAAAACTGAAAAACGGACAGAATCAAACCGGCCGCCTCTTCGGATACGGCCGGTTCTTTCTGTCCGCCCGGCTCAGGTTTTCCGTCAGCCGATGCGCCAGTCCTCATGCTTCAGGCTCAGGTTCGGGTTATAGCAGGGATCGCCCTTCGCCAGGAAGTCCTTCCATTTTTCCCGGAAGATCCGGCTGTCCGCGCCGAAGGAGGCCCGGTCCATGCCCACATCCATCCGGTAAACCTTCGCGCTGCCTCCCCGCAGGGCGGCGCCGGGGGTCCACAGGTTCCGGTATCCCTTCTCCAGCAGCTTCAGACACAGATCCACCTCGAAAAGGGAATCCCCGTAGGCCGGATCAAAGCCACCCGCCGCTTCAAACTTCTCCCGGCGGATCATCCAGCAGTCGGTCACGGCGGAAACATTCCGGACCACCGCCAGCTGGCCGAAGAAGCCGACCCGGTCGTCATAGCGGTCAAAATAGGGGCGCCCGGCAATCCCCGCCTCCCCCAGACCGAGAATGACGCCCGCGTGCCGAAGATCCTTCCGGCCTTCAAAAAGCATCTTTGCGCCCACGGCGCCGATCTGCTCCCGCTGGGCGAGCATCAGCATTTCCTGCACCCAGTCCGGCGTCAGGGTCTCCGGGATTCCGTCCAGGAAGAGCAGATAATCCTCTCCGGCGCGGGCCGCGGCCTCCGCCAGGAGCCGGCTGAGGGATTTACCGCCGGAGGGCTGCCCCTGGGAACGGTCCCCGGGGATCAGCTCCCAGACGGCGTTTTTCCACGAGGTTCCGGCCTCCAGCCTCCGAAGCTTCTCCTCCGCGGCCGCGCCTTCCCGGTCCGCCGTCAGGAGAATGCGGACGGAGGGGTTTCCCCGGATGGGCTCGCGGATGCGGTACATGGTGGGAAAGACCTCCGTGCTTTCCACCCGGACCTCCGTTTCTCCCCGGCCGTGCAGGAAATCCTCCACCGCGCGGCGGCCCGCGTCGATGGCATATTCCTTCATATGGATATCCGAGGCCACGGAGCCGGGAAGCGAGCGCCAGAGATACAGCACCTTCGGCACGTGAACGATTTTCTCCGCCGCCTCGGTCAGCCGGAGCACCAGATCGTGATCCTGGCTGCCGTCATAGGCGGAGCGGAAGAGCCCCGCCTTTTCCAGGAGGGACCTTCGGAAAACCGTCAGATGACAGATATAATTGTTGGTCCACAGATCCTCCGGCGTGTAATCGGGCTTGAAGCGGATGCCGACGACGCGGGTGATCCGCGGGGATTCAAAAATCATTTCATCGGAGTACAGAAAATCCGCCGCCTGCTCCCGGATGGCCCTGGCCATTTCATAGAGGGCGCAGGGCATCAGCAGGTCGTCATGGTCAAACAGGGCGATATAATCCCCCTCCGCCATCTCCAGCGCCGCATTGGTGTTTCCGGAGATGCCCATGTTTTTGTCCAGCCTCCGGTACCGGATTCGGGGATCCTCCTGCGCCAGCTTCCGGCAGTATGCCCCCACCTCCGGGTGATCCTCCCCGCTTCCGTCCGCCAGGCAGAGCTCCCAGTTTTCGCAGCTCTGCCGCCGGACCGAATCGATCATCTCCCGCAGCACATCCATCGGCGTGTTGTAAAGCGGAACGATAACGCTGAAACGGGGAGCCCAGGCGGCGCAGTCCTTCCGCTGGGCGGCCAGCTCCTCTTCGGTGGGCATCATCCGGCGCACATACCGCCGCTCCGAGATTTTCCGCTCAAAATGCAGCACCGTCCTTCGGGCCGCTTCCCGAAGGCCCCGCTCCCGAAAATACTCCCAGCCTCTCCGGACTGTTTTCTGAATTCCGCCCATCGTCTTCCTTTCCCCGGCATGCTGCCTCCCTGGCGGCGCGCCGCGCGGGCATCCGGCTTCGGCGGAGCGCATCGGACCGGCTCCGCAAACCGTCGGCCCGCTTCATTATACAACGGATCGGACGGCTTTGCATCCTCTGTCCGACCGCGGCGGAAGCCGTTTTTTCCGTTGCGCTTCCGGAGGCAAACCGGGTATAATCCAGGAAGAACGGCCGGACGGGCCGGGCTTTCAGGGCGGCCGCGCCCTGCCGCAAAGGCGCCGGTGCGGCGGTTTCGGAGAAAGGAAGGTTGATTTCATGCGGGAAACTGATTTTGAAAAGCTGTATGACGTGGTGGTGCTTGGCGCGGGCACGGCCGGCGCCGCCGCGGCCCTGGCCGCCGCGGACTGCGGGGCCCGGGTGCTGGCGGTCGAGCAGTTCGGCAGCGCCGGGGGAAGCAGCTCCCTCGGGCTGGTCACCCCGCTGATGTCCCCCGGCATCCGGAACAAGCCCCAGTGCTCCTATCTCGGGTTGGAAATCATCCGCCGCCTGACCCGGGAAGGGGCCGCCGATGGGGAGCACAAATGCTTTTTTGATCCGATGATGCTGTCGATGGTGCTGGAGGAGATGCTTTCCGAGCGCGGGGTCACCATGCTGTATCACACGATGGTGACCGGCGCGGAGGTTTCCGACGGCCGCATCACCGGGATCCGCGTCAGCAACGCCAGCGGAACCGGAATTCTCCGGGCCTCCCGGGCGTACATTGACGCCACGGGGGACGCGGCCGTCTGCCGCCTGGCCGGCCTGCCCACCCGGCACGGGGATGAGGAGGCGCACCGCAACCAGCCCTGCTCCCTCCGCTATCTGATCGGCGGCGTGGATCCGGACCGCTTCTGGCAGTTCCTCTGCGAAAAGCGCGGAGAGCCCGGAAAACCCAGGCCGGAGAACTTCGACGGCGCGGCGACCCTGGGGCAGGGCAGCTGGGCGCTGAACGATTTTTTCCGGGAAGCGGTGGAACGGGGAGACCTGGCGAAGGAGGACGCGCTGTACTGGCAGTTCTTTACCGTGCCCGGCCGGCGCGGGGTCCTGGCCTTCAACTGCCCGGAATTCTTTGACATCGAGGATATTACGGACGCGGACCGGCAGAGCGAGGTGCAGGTGCAGGGCAAGCTGAGGATCCTGCGGCATCTCCGCTTTTACCGGAAATATCTGCCCGGCTTTGAGGAGGCGTATGTGGATCAGATTGCCTCCATGGTCGGTATCCGGGAGGGGCGCCGCGCCGAGACGGAATACATGCTGACCGCCGAGGACGCCTACGGCTGGCGGAAGTTTGACGACGCGGTGGCCCAGTCCAATTATCCGATCGACATCCACGGACGGACGCTGAGAAATCAGGACCTGGTCCGGCGGGAGGACGAACCCCGAAAATACTATGAAATCCCCTTCCGCTGTCTGCAGGTCCGGGGGACGGACAACCTGCTGGCCGCCGGAAGGAATATCGGCACGGATTTTGTGGCCCAGTCCTCCGTCCGCATCATGCCCACCTGCCGGGCGCTCGGGGAGGCGGCCGGCATTGCCGCCGCCCTGGGCCTCCGGGACGGCCGGGCCGTCCGGGAGGAAATGATCCGCCGGGGGGCAGAGTTCTGCTGAAGGGGTTTCCGCCCCGGCCGGAGGCAGAATCAGGAGAAAGCGCAAAAACACGAACGTTTTTTCACGAACGTTTGGGTTTGTTCATGAATTTACAAAAATCGGCCGGAGTTTTTGTTGACAATGTTCGGGAATTCGGATATCATACATTCGCCTTTCCGGAGAAAGAGGCAAAGGAAGGGCTTTCCGAAGCCCCGAAAGCCTGAAGCCGGAAGGAAAAGCACGGATCTCGCGGGAAAACCGCGGAAAGGAAATCATCATGAAGGAATTTGAACTGAAGTATGGCTGCAATCCGAACCAGAAGCCCGCGAAGATCTACATGCACGACGGCAGCGAGCTGCCGATTCAGATCCTCAGCGGCCGGCCGGGGTACATCAATTTTCTGGACGCCTTCAACAGCTGGCAGCTGGTGAAGGAGCTGAAGGAAGCGCTGGGCATGCCGGCGGTGACGTCCTTCAAGCACGTAAGCCCCACCAGCGCGGCGGTGGGCATTCCTCTGAGCGCGGATCTGAAGCGGGCCTGCTTTGTCGATGATATTGAGGGGCTGGATGATTCTCCGCTGGCCTGTGCCTATGCCCGGGCGAGGGGAACGGACCGGATGTGCTCCTTCGGCGACTGGGTGGCGCTGAGCGACGTGTGCGATGTGACCACCGCGAAGATGCTGAAGCGGGAGGTTTCCGACGGCATCATCGCCCCCGGATACGAACCGGAGGCGCTGGAAATCCTGAAGACCAAGCGGAAGGGGAACTACAACATCGTTCAGATCGATCCGGATTTTGTTCCCGATCCCCAGGAGAGGAAGCAGGTCTTCGGCATCACCTTTGAGCAGGGACGGAACAATTTCAAAATCAACCGGGAGCTGCTGCAGGATATCGTGACGAAGAACCGGGAGCTGCCGGATTCCGCCGTCCGGGATCTGATCGTCGCCCTGATTACGCTGAAATACACCCAGTCCAACTCCGTCTGCTACGCGGTGGACGGACAGGCGATCGGTGTCGGGGCGGGGCAGCAGAGCCGCATCCACTGCACGCGCCTGGCGGGCAGCAAGGCGGATACCTGGTTCCTGCGTCAGCATGAGAAGGTGCTGAACCTGCCCTTCCGGGCGGAGCTGGGCCGGCCGGACCGGGACAACGTGATCGACGGATACATCAATCAGAACGAGGAGGACGTCTGCGCGGAGGGCAACTGGCAGAAATACTTCACCGTGCGGCCGGAGCCCTTCACCCGGGAGGAGCAGAAGGCCTTCCTGGCGACGCGGCAGAACGTGGCCCTGGGCTCGGATGCCTTCTTCCCCTTCAGCGACAATATTCAGCGGGCTGCGGCCAGCGGCGTGAAATACATCGCCGAGCCGGGCGGATCCATCCGGGACGACGCGGTGATTGAGTGCGCGGATCAGTACGGCATGACCATGTGCTTCACCCACATGCGGCTCTTCCATCATTAAGGAGAAGCGGAATGAAAAAAATCGGCATTGTGATGGGCAGCGACAGCGATCTGCCCGTGATCAAAAAGGCGACGGACATGCTGAAGTCCCTGGAAATCCCCTTTGAGGTGCATGTCTACTCCGCCCACAGAACGCCCGAGGAGGCCCGGGCATTTGCCCTGAGCGCCCGGGAAAACGGCTTCGGCGCAATCATCGCCGCGGCGGGCATGGCGGCCCATCTGGCCGGCGCCCTGGCGGCGAACACCACGCTCCCGGTGATCGGCATTCCCTGCGCGGGGCCGCTGCTGGACGGGCTGGACGCGCTGCTTTCCACGGTGCAGATGCCCACCGGCATCCCGGTGGCGACGGTGGCCGTGGGCGGCGGCGGGAACGCGGCGCTGCTGGCGGCGCAGATTCTGGCCGTGGAGGACCGGGCGCTGGCAGCCCGGCTGGACGCGAAGCGGAAGGCGGACGCGGAGGCCGTGCTGGCGAAGGACCGGGGCATCCTGGAGCGGCTGTAAGGCCGCCGGAGCCCGGGGCGCTCCTGCGGAGCGCAGCGCTCTCCGGACCGCTTCCGGGGCGCGCGGAGGGCCGCCGGCCAAAGCATGGGCGGGAATACATCAACAGGGGGAAATCCTATGGGCGGATTCTTTGGCATTGCTTCCTCGCGGGACAGCATGCTGGATACCTTTTTCGGCGTGGATTATCATTCCCATCTGGGCACCAAGCGGGCCGGAATGGCGGCCTGGGATCCGAAGATCGGGCTGCAGCGGAAGATTCACAACATTGAGAACGCACCCTTCCGGACGAAGTTTGAGCATATCTTTGAGGAAATGCGGGGCACCTCGGCCATGGGCTGCATTTCGGACGCGGATCCCCAGCCGCTGCTGATCCGCTCCAGCCTGGGCACCTACGCCATCTGCATGACCGGCGTGATTCAGAATGCGGATGCGCTGATCGACCAGTATCTGTCCTTCAGCGGCGGGCATTTCGATTCCATGACCGGGGGACGCATCAACCAGACGGAGCTGCTGGCGGCCCTGATCAACCAGAAAAGCAATTTCGCCGAGGGAATCCGCTTCGCCCAGAAATCCATCGAGGGTACGGCGTCCATCCTGATCCTGAAGGATGACGGCCGCCTGATCGCCGCCCGGGACCGGGCGGGCCGCCTGCCGGTGCAGATCGGACGGGGCGAGGACGGATACGCGGTGTCCTTCGAATCCTTTGCCTATCAGAAGCTGGGATACGAGGACGAGCGGGAGCTGGGCAGCGGGGAAATCGTGGAGATTTCGCCGGACAGCTGCGTCCAGCTGAGCCCGCCCCTGAAGGAAAAGAAGATCTGCTCCTTCCTGTGGAGTTATTACGGTTATCCCACCTCCACCTATGAAGGGGTCAACGTGGAGGAAATGCGGTACAAGAACGGCGCGATCATGGCGGAGGCGGATCTGGCCGCGGGGCGCGCGAAGGACATCGACTACGTGGGCGGGGTGCCCGACAGCGGTACGCCGCACGCCATCGGCTATGCGAACCGGAGCGGACGGCCCTTCGCCCGGGCGTTCATCAAGTATACGCCGACCTGGAGCCGCTCCTTCATGCCGGCGACCCAGAAGGACCGGGACAAGATTGCGAAGATGAAGCAGATTCCCGTGCACGCCCTGATTCAGGGGAAGAAGCTGCTGTTCGTCGACGATTCCATCGTCCGGGGAACGCAGCTGCGGGAGACGGTGGATTTCCTGTATGAAAACGGCGCGCAGGAGGTGCATATCCGAAGCGCGTGCCCGCCGATCATGTATGCCTGCAAGTATCTGAACTTCAGCCGCTCCAACAGCGATATGGAGCTGATCGCCCGGCGGGTGATCGTCGAGCTGGAAGGGGAGGACGGGCTGAATCATATCAGGGAATACGCGGACGGCACCACGGAGCGGGGCAAAAGGATGCGGGAGGCCATCTGCGAGAAAATGCATTTCGCCTCCCTGGAGTTCCAGAGCCTGGAGGGCGTTCTCCAGGCCATCGGAATCAACCCGTGCGAGCTCTGCACCTACTGCTGGAATGGGGAGGAGTGACCCCGGCGGCCCGGTGGGCCGCGCCGAAGGCGAGGGGACACGACGAGTCAGACGAAAGGGAGAGCAGCCCCCGCTCCAAGGGGGCTGAGCGACCATTGAGTCTGCGGGGAGGAGTGACCCCGGCGGCCCGGTGGGCCGCGCCGAAGGCGAGGGGACACGACGAGTCAGACGAAAGGGAGAGATATAAAAAATGGAGAATTCAAGATCCGAAGCCTATGCCGCGGCGGGCGTGGACATTACAGCCGGATACCGGGGCGTGCAGCTGATGAAGGAGCACGTGGCGCGGACCGTGATTCCCGGGGTCATCGGGGGGCTGGGCGGCTTCGGCGGCCTGTTTGCCCCGAATCTGCAGGGGATGAAGGAGCCGATCCTCGTTTCCGGCACGGACGGAGTCGGGACCAAGCAGCGCATTGCGCAGCTTCTGGACCGGCATGATACCGTGGGCATCGACTGCGTGGCCATGTGCGTCAACGACATCATCTGCTGCGGCGCGAAGCCGCTGTTTTTCCTGGACTACATCGCCATCGGGAAGAACATTCCGGAAAAGGTGGCGGAGCTGGTGGCGGGCGTGGCGGAGGGCTGCGTCCGGGCGGGCTGCGCGCTGATCGGCGGGGAAACCGCCGAGCATCCGGGAACCATGGCCCCGGAGGACTATGATCTGGCGGGCTTTTCCGTGGGTATCGTGGACCGGGAAAAGATCCTGGACAACACCGCCATGCGCGCGGGGGACATCGTGATTGCGCTGGCCTCCAGCGGGGTGCACAGCAACGGCTTCAGCCTGGTCCGGAAGGTGTTCGACGTTGAGCATGCGGATCTGAAGGCGCCCCGGGCGGAGCTGGGCGGACGGAGCCTGGGGGACGCGCTGCTGGAGCCGACCCGGATCTATGTGAAGCCGGTGCTGGCCCTGCTGGAAAAGGTGCCCGTGCGCGGAATCAGCCATATCACCGGCGGCGGCTTCTACGAGAATATCCCCCGGAGCGTTCCGGACGGGCTCTGCGCCCGCATCGACCGGAAGGCCGTCCGGGTGCTGCCCGTCTTCGACCTGATCGCGAAGGAGGGCGGCGTTTCGGAAAGAGACATGTTCAATACCTTCAACATGGGCGTGGGCATGAGCCTCGTGGTTCCGGCCGACCGGCGGGAGGAGGCGCTTGCCATCCTGCGGGATCAGGGCGAGGAGGCCTGGGTGATCGGAGAAATCGTGCAGGCGGAGCAGAAGATCGAGATTGTATAACGCGGGAGGCCGGAGATGAGGAAGGCAAGAATCGCGGTGCTGGTGTCCGGAGGGGGCACCAACCTGCAGGCGATCCTGGACGCGCAGCAGCGCGGGGAGCTGAAGAGCGGAGAGGTCGTGCTGGTCGTCAGCGACCGGCCCGGAGCCTATGCGCTGGAGCGGGCGGCGAAGGCGGGCGTGCCCGGGACGGAGATCGGCAAAAAAGCCTGCGGAGGGCAGGCGGCCTTTGAGCAGAGGCTGATCGAGGCCCTGGAGGAAAAGAAAATCGATCTGATCATTCTGGCGGGATTTCTCAGCATCCTTTCCGCGGATTTCACCCGCCGGTACGATCACCGCATTCTGAATATTCACCCCAGCCTGATCCCCAGCTTCTGCGGAGCGGGATTCTACGGGCTGAAGGTGCATGAGGCGGCACTGGCGCGGGGGGTGAAGGTGACCGGCGCGACGGTGCATTTCGTGAACGAGATTCCGGACGGCGGCGAAATCATCGCCCAGAAGGCGGTGGAGGTGCGGCCGGAGGATACGCCGGAGACGCTGCAGCGGCGGGTGATGGAGCAGGCGGAATGGATTCTGCTACCCCAGGCCGCGGAGACGGTTTCCGCACGGCTGACACGGGAAGAAAAGGAATAAAAAATACAGGAGGAACGATCCATGAGCATTTACGACATCCAGAGCCCTCAGCAGCTGCTGAGCGGCAATCCCTATCCGGGGCGGGGCATCATTCTGGGCATGACGCCGGATGGGACGAAGGCGGTGGCGGCCTATTTCATCATGGGCCGCAGCGAGAACAGCCGGAACCGGGTTTTCGTGGAGAAGGACGGGGAGGTCTTTACCGAGCCCTTCGACGCCTCCAGGGTCGAGGATCCTTCCCTGATCATCTACGCCGCCGTCCGCCAGCTGGGCAGCCGGCTGATCGTCACCAACGGCAATCAGACGGATACGGTTTACGAAGGCCTGCAGAAGGGGCTGAGCTTCTCCGAGGCGCTGGAAAGCCGCTGCTTTGAGCCGGATCCGCCGAACTTCACGCCCCGGATCAGCGGAATGATCACCTTTGGGGAGGGCGCCTTCACCTACCAGATGAGCATTCTCAAGAGCGCGGACGCGGAGGGAACCGCCTGCAACCGCTTTACCTACGCCTATGCGCCGCTGCCGGGACTGGGGCATTTCCTCCACACCTACGTGACGGACGGAAGCCCGATTCCCACCTTCCAGGGGGAACCGGAGCGGATGTACATGGACGACAGCATCGACGACTTTACGGATGACCTGTGGAATTCGCTGAACGCGGCCAACCGCATCAGCCTCTATGTCCGCTACACGGATCTGAAGAGCGGAAAGACGGAAAGCCGGATGGTCAACAAGAACGGCTGAGCCGCCTTCCGGCCGGCGGGGCGAAGCGCCCGGAGGAGAAACGCATGAAAATCATGGTGGTGGGCGGCGGGGGCCGCGAGCACGCGATCATCAGGTCGCTGAAGAAGAATCCCGAGGCGGGATCGGCTATGCCGTGGTCGCGCCGGATGATCCGCTGGCCCTGGGCTGCGTGGACGCGCTGGAGGCGGCGGGCATCCCCGCCTTCGGGCCCCGGAAAAACGCGGCGGTCATCGAAAGCAGCAAGGTCTTTGCCAAGGACCTGATGAAGAAATACGGAATTCCGACGGCGGCCTATGAGGTCTTTGACCGGCCGGACGCCGCGCTGAAGTATCTGGAAACCGCGCCGCTGCCCGCCGTGGTGAAGGCGGACGGGCTGGCCCTGGGCAAGGGTGTTCTGATCTGCCCCACCCGGGAGGAGGCCTTTGCCGCGGTCCGGTCCATCATGGAGGAAAGACAGTTCGGGGACAGCGGCAGCCGGATCGTCATCGAGGAATTCCTGGAGGGACCGGAGGTTTCAGTGCTGTCCTTCACGGACGGGGAGACCGTGATTCCCATGATTTCCAGCATGGATCACAAGCGCGCAGGCGACGGGGACACGGGCCTGAACACCGGCGGCATGGGCACGGTGGCCCCGAACCCGTATTACACGCCGGAGACGGCGGAGCGCTGCATGCGGGAAATCTTCCTGCCCACGATCCGGGCCATGAAGCAGGAGGGCCGGCCCTTCAGGGGCTGCCTGTATTTCGGGCTCATGATCACCGCGGACGGACCGAAGGTGATCGAATACAACTGCCGGTTCGGCGACCCGGAGACGCAGGTTGTGCTTCCCCTGCTGGAGAGCGATCTGCTGACGGTCATGCGGGCGACGACGGAAGGGAAGCTCGCGGAGACGGAGGTCCGGTTCTCCGGACGTCACGCCTGCTGCGTGATCCTGGCCTCGAAGGGGTATCCGGAGCACTATGAGAAGGGCTTCGAAATCACCGTTCCGGAGGAGGTCTGGCCCTGCACCTTCGTCGCCGGCGCGGCGGAGAAGGACGGCCGGCTCGTGACCTCCGGCGGCAGGGTGCTGGGCGTGACGGCTGTGGCGGACACCCTGCAGGACGCGGTGCGGGAGGCCTACGGTCTGGCGGACAGGATTTCGTTTGAAAACAGGTACCTGCGCCGGGATATCGGTCAGCGGGCGCTGAAGGCGGGGAGATAAAAGATGGTCTACAGAATTTTCGTGGAGAAAAAGCCGGGACTGGACAACGAGGCGAGAGCGCTTGCACAGGACGCGAGGGCGTTTCTGGGCATCGAACACCTGGAACGGGTTCGGCTGCTGAACCGGTACGACCTGGAGGGGATTTCCCCGGAGCTGTTCGGGCTGGCGGTGCGGGAGGTGTTGTCCGAGCCGCAGCTGGACCGCACCTCGGAAACGCTGGAGGCGCAGGACGCCGCGGCGGTGTTTGCGGTGGAATTTCTGCCGGGGCAGTTTGACCAGCGGGCGGATTCCGCCGCCCAGTGCATCCAGATGCTGTCCCAGGGACAGCGGCCGCTGATCCGCAGCGCGAAGGTCTACCTGCTCTACGGGGAGCTGAGCGCGGAGGAAATCGCGGAGATCCGGAAATATGTCATCAACCCGGTGGAAGCCCGGGAGGCGTCCCTGGAGAAGCCGGAAACCCTGCGGACGGAATATCAGATTCCGACGGAGGTTGCGACCCTGGAGGGCTTTACGGCGCTGGACCGGGCGGGGCTGGAGAAGCTCTGCGCGGATCTCGGGCTGGCCATGGATACGGACGACATCGCCTTCTGCCAGGCCTATTTCCGGTCCGAAGGACGGGAGCCCACCATCACGGAGATCCGGATGCTGGACACCTACTGGAGCGATCACTGCCGGCATACGACCTTCCTGACGGAAATCGACCGCGTCTCGTTTGAGGACGAGGTGCTGGAAAAGGCCTGGGAGCGGTATCTGGCGGTCCGGAAGGAGCTGGGCCGGGAGAAAAAGCCCGTCTGCCTGATGGATCTGGCGACCGTGGCCGCCCGCGCCCTGCGCCGGGCCGGAAAGCTGGAGAAGCTGGACGAGAGCGAGGAGATCAACGCCTGTACGGTGAAGATGGATGTCACTGTCGACGGGCGGAAGGAACCCTGGCTGCTGCTGTTCAAGAACGAAACCCACAACCATCCGACGGAAATCGAGCCCTTCGGCGGCGCGGCCACCTGCATCGGCGGAGCGATCCGCGATCCGCTGAGCGGGCGGGCGTATGTGTACGGCGCGATGCGCGTGACCGGCGCGGCGGATCCGACGCGGCCCGTGGAGGAGACCATCCCCGGCAAGCTGCCCCAGCGCAAGCTGGTCACGACCGCGGCCGCGGGCTATTCCTCCTACGGCAATCAGATCGGCCTGGCCACGGGAATTGTGGACGAGATTTACCATCCGGGCTACGCGGCCAAGCGGATGGAGATCGGCGCGGTGATCGCCGCCGCGCCGCAGGAGAACGTCCGGCGGGAACGGCCTGCTCCCGGGGATACGGTGATCCTGCTGGGCGGCGCGACCGGCCGGGACGGCATCGGCGGGGCGACGGGCTCCTCCAAGGCCCATAACGCCCACAGCGTGGAAACCTGCGGCGCGGAGGTGCAGAAGGGGAACGCGCCGGAGGAGCGGAAGCTGCAGCGGCTGTTCCGGAACCGGGAGGCCACCCGGCTGATCAAGCGGTGCAACGACTTCGGCGCGGGCGGCGTGTCCGTGGCCATCGGCGAGCTGGCGGACGGGCTGGAGATCGATCTGAACGCGGTGCCGAAGAAGTATGACGGCCTCGACGGCACGGAGCTGGCGATTTCGGAGAGCCAGGAGCGCATGGCCGTCGTGGTGGCCCCGGAGGATACGGAAGCCTTCCTGAAGCTGGCGGCGGAGGAAAACCTGCAGGCGACGCCGGTGGCGGAGGTGAAGGCCGAGCCGCGCCTGGTCATGAAATGGAACGGAAAGACCATTGTGGACATCAGCCGGGATTTCCTGAATTCCAACGGCGCGCCGAAGCATACGGTGATCACCCCCGAAAAGTCCCTGCCGCTGCCGGAACCGGCTGAAGCGACGGAGGATTTCGCGGACGGCCTCCGCCGCCTGGCCGGCAGCCTCGGCATCTGCTCCCGGCAGGGGCTCAGCGAGCGCTTTGACTCCACCATCGGCGCGGGCACGGTGCTGATGCCCTTCGGCGGCATCCATCAGCTGACCCCCATCCAGGCCATGGTTCAGAAGGTGAGCCTGGAGAAGGGACACACGGACGACTGCACCCTGATGGCCTGGGGATACGATCCCTGGCTGACCTCCCGCAGCCCCTACCACGGGGCCTACCTGGCGGTGGTGGAGAGCGTCAGCAGGCTGATCGCCTCCGGCGCCTCCTTCGAGGATGTCTATCTGACCTTCCAGGAGTATTTTGAAAAGCCCGGAACCGACGGCCGGCGCTGGGGCAAACCCCTGGCGGCGCTGCTGGGCGCCTTTGAGGCCCAGATGAATCTGGGCATTGCCGCCATCGGCGGCAAGGACTCCATGTCCGGATCCTTCGAGGATCTGGACGTGCCCCCCACGCTGGTCTCCTTCGCGGTGACCGCGGGAAAAACCGGAGAAATCATCTCCTCCGAGCTGAAGCAGCCCGGACATCCCGTCGTCGTGCTGGAGCCGGAGCGGGACGCGCAGGGACTTCCGAAAACTGAATCCCTGCTGGCGCTCTTCCGTCAGGTAACCGAGCTGATCCGGGAGGGTAAGATCGTTTCCTGCCGGACGGGGGAGACGGGCGGTCCCGCGGTGTCCGTCATGAAGATGGGCTTCGGAAACGGCCTGGGCTGCGCCCTGGACGAGGGCTGGAGCCTGGAGGAGCTCTTTACCCCGGTGTACGGTTCCTTCATCGCCGAGCTCAGCGGAGACCTGCCGGTCGGAAGAATGCTGGGCCGGGTGACCGGCGGAGAACCGCGCCTGAGCTGGCAGGGGAGCGCGGTGAAGCTGGAGGAGCTCTGCCGCTGCTATCAGGAGCCGCTGGAAAAGGTTTATCCGACCCTGAACCCCGAATGGGACGGAAAGGCCCGGGCGGAAGCCCGGCGCTGCGCCGCGGAAACCCGGCAGGAGGACCGGACGGAGGCATTCCTGCATGAGACGGAGAGCTGGCCGGCGCCTTCGGTTCGGACCGCGAAGCCCCGGGTGCTGATTCCCGCCTTCCCGGGCACCAACTGCGAATATGACAGCGCGAGGGCGGTGGAGGATGCCGGGGCGGAGGCGAAGATCCTGGTCATCCGCAACCGCTCGGCCGAGGAAATTGCGGCCAGTGCGGAAGCCTTCGCGGCGGAGATCCGGAAGAGCCAGATCATCTTTGTTCCCGGCGGCTTCTCCGGCGGCGACGAGCCGGACGGAAGCGCCAAGCTGATCACGGCCTTCTTCCGCGGCGCGGAGGTGAAGGACGCGGTCACGGAGCTGCTGGAAAAGCGGGACGGCCTGATGTGCGGCATCTGCAACGGCTTCCAGGCGCTGATCAAGCTGGGGCTGGTTCCCTACGGAAGGATCCTGGAGACGGATGA
>CACYWL010000037.1 GCA_902778055.1 uncultured Eubacteriales bacterium
TCATTTCAGCTTCCTGCGCATGTCGGTCTTGTCTACCAGTGGGCCGGTCACTTGAGATACTCATGAACCGGCAGTTTGATAACTTGACCAGTGGGTTCTACCGACTGAGCCATGCCACCACGTTTCCCGCCACCCGGCAGTTTGAAGAACCTACCACTTCGGACTACCGACTGAGCCATGCCACCGTGTTCCTTCGAACAGAGGATACTCTATCACATTTTTGATCGTCCGTCAAGTATTTTTTGCTGCCATTCCAGTTACTTGACCCATAAGATTCTGTCCTGCTTGAGAAGCTTCCCTTTCCTGTTGGATTTCCTTCGAAAATGTGGTAGAGTAAAGCATTCTTGTTGCCGGAGGCTTTCAATGGGGTACGTTTACCTGCTGCTTGTAGCGCTGATGTTCAGTCTGGGCGGAACCAGCGTGAAAATGATCCGTCCGTATTTCGGGCCTTCCATGATCACGCTGATGCGCTTTGCGGTCGGGGTTTTCTGGCTGCTTCTGCTGAAGCTGATCAAACGAAAGCATTTCCGTCAGGATTTTCCTTCCGCGTTCAGGAAGCACTGGAAATGGCTGGCCTTCGGTGCGGCTGCCAAAATGGCTGCCTATACCATGGAAAACATTGGGCTCTCCATCGGGGTTTCCTACGGAAATATTCTGACACAGCCGGCCCAGATGCTTCTGATGACCGTTCTGGGCGTCCTGGTGCTAAAGGAAAGCATGAATACATGGAAATGGAGCGGCGTAGGTCTCTGTATTCTCGGGATTGTGCTGATTTCCTGGAACGGACTCAGTCTGGATGCTTTTCTGGGGGATAATCTTCCTCTGACACTTTTGTATGTCTTTTCGGGATTCTGCGCGGGTCTTTTTATCTTCGCCCAGAAAAAGGTTGCCGATGATTTTGACATTCTGGACAGCAATCTGGTGATGTTTTCCATGGCTTCCCTGCTGGCGGTCTTTGTCCCTCTGGCCGAAGGGAAGGTTCTGCCTGCTTCCGTTCCCGATGCGAAATGCGTTATTGCCATTCTCTATTTCGGGTTTGTAACCGGGATCGGGTTCTATCTGAACGCCAAGGCCATCCCGCTGGTTCCTTTCCAGATGGTGGCGCTTCTGCAGAGCACCATGGTGCTTTTTGCCCTGGTCTGGGGCGTCCTGTTTTTCCATGAGCCGATTACCGGATGGATTGTCTGCGGGGCTCTGCTCTTCGTGGCTGGCATCGTCTGCATCAACCATCACGGGAAAAAGCACAGGGCGGTTCCCTCCGTGTAGCGGAAAAGCCGCCCCTCTCCTTCTGTTCCGCAGATCAGAAAGAGAGGGGCGGAATCCCCGGAAAGCGTCTCCCTGGAAAACGGCGCGGACATGATCAGCGCCTTCTGTTTCCGGCTGAGCCGGGTCAGCTGAGGGTATACCGGAAAACTCCCGGCTTTCCTTCCACGCGGATCCGGTTCAGGTGCTCCTCCAGCTTCGGCTCCGCCTGAAGCCCGTCATCCCTGTACAGGTCGTATTCAGCAGCACCCTCCATCCATCCGAGGGCAGTCAGGCTGGTATCGTCCAGTTCATCCGTGCTCTCCCCGCCCGCGCACAGCAGCGCCGGGCGGTTTTTGCGTACGAAAAGCGGGAATTCATGAAGCCCGAATTCCAGATAATGATCTCCCTTCTCCAGGGGGATCAGGTCATAGTCTCCTGCGGCACGGAAGCGGATCATGAGCATATCCTCCGGCAGATAGACGTATCTGCCTCCGGCATTCTGCTCATATATCGGCGCGATCATGCAGTCCTCTCCCAGCATCAGCTGATCCTCAACCCGTAGGGCCCTGCTATCCTCCGGATAATCGAAGGCCAGGGGACGGAAATACATCTCATTCCTCAGGGCCGCCTTCATAAACTCACTGTACAGGAAGGGCAGCAGCGCATACCGGACGGTAATCGTATCCCGCATTTTTTCCCAGGAATCAAAACGGTAAATCTCCTGCTCCCGGGTATACAGGGCGGAATGATTCCGCATCAGGGGCAGAAATACGCCCAGCTGAAGGAATCGGGCCAGCAGGTCTTCCGTCGTGTTCAGGGCAAAGCCGCCCAGGTCGCACCCGCTGAACAGATATCCGCACATATTCAGGCCGGGCATCATCTGCATGGCGAGCCTGATATGCTCCCACCAGGAATAGTTATCCCCCTGCCAGATTCCGCCGTCCCGATGAGAGCCTGTGAAGGAAGACCTGGAAAAGAGCAGATATCTGCGGCCGGGAAGGCAGCGCCGGATCCCCTCCGCAGAGGCCTGGACCATTTTTGCGCCATAGAGATTGTGCACCCGGTCATGCCGGATCCTGCCCTGTTCCGTCCTGTGGTAAAAACTGCGAAAATCCTTTCCGCTGTTCGCCAGGCCGTCGAGAGAGCTCTTCAGGCTCCACATGCCCTGATAGTCGTTCACGCGTTCGCATTGTTCCAGCGCCTGTCGGTAGCAGTCCCGGAGCGCCTCGGGCGAATAGAACAGGGAGGGCTCGTTCATATCATTCCAGAAGCCCTCAACGCCCTCCTCCAGCAGCGGACGGTAAAGATCCCCGAACCATTTCCGCGCGTCCGCGTTCAGAAAATCCGGGAAGCAGCACAGCCCGGGCCAGACCGCTGCCGTAAAGGGAGTGCCGTCCTCCTTCCGGCAGAAAGCGTCCCTCGCCAGGCCGGTGTCATAGGGCTCATAGCCCTTCTCCTGTTTGATTCCCGCGTCGATGATCGGAATCAGCCGGATGTGTTCCCGCTTCATCTCTTCATTGAAGCGCTTCCAGTCCGGAAAGGCGGAGGGCTTCCAGGTAAAGTTTTTGAAGTCGACCATGTAGTCGATGTCCAGACATACGCCGTCCAGGGGAATATGCTTTTCCCTGTGCGATTTTACAACGGCGCGGACATTCTCCTCTCCCGTGTAGCCCCATCGGCTCTGAATATAGCCGAAGGCCCACCGCGGCGGCAGATAGCTTCGGCCGATCAGCTCCCGGAATTCCCGGACCGTTTCCTTCAGGCTGCCGTTCTCGATCACATACAGATCCAGGTCCCCGTTCTCCGAGGTAATGACCGCCTCGCTGAGACGGGTTTCACCCAGATCGAATGAAACCAGGCCAGGATCGTCCACATAGAGCCCAATCATCCGGTCCGGACGGTAAAAGAGGAGAAAGTTATGGCTTCCGTAGAGGCTTGCCTTGTCCTCCGTATGGTTCGTGATATCCATGTTCCAGGACCGGTAGGTGTGTCCCCGTTTGTTGATGCCGCGAACGCTTTCTCCGAGCCCGAAGATGATCTCCTCCGGGCTCAGGTCCAGCCGAAGAATCACCCGGCCTTCCTCCCGGCTCACCCGGAAGTAGGGCACCGGCCCTGTCTCCGCCTTCAGCTCCCGGACCACTGCTCCGGTGGGAAAAGGCTTGCCAAAGGTATATTTTCTGATCATTCCGCACTCCTGAAAAAGGAAGCGTCCGGATTTCGAACGCTTCCCTGTATTTTGGGGTTTCTTACCGCTGAACGCGGCCGGTGCCGGAGCCCTTCATCAGGGATTCAACCTCCGCCACGGTGACCCGGTTGTAATCGCCCGGGATCGTATGCTTCAGGCAGCTCGCCGCCACGGCGAACTCGAGGGCATCCTTCTCGCTCTCATAGGTGTTGAGGCCGTAGATCAGGCCGCCGCCGAAGCTGTCGCCGCCGCCGACGCGGTCCACGATATCCGTGATGCTGTATTTCCGGCTGAGGAAGAATTCCTTGCCGTTGTACAGGCAGGCGCTCCAGTCATTGTGATTGGCGCTCTTGCTTTCCCGCAGCGTGATGGCCACGCGCTTGATGTTCGGATACTTGGCCATGGCGCTGGAAGCGATCTTCTTGTACAGCTCCACGTCGATCTGGCCTTCCTGCACGGCGGAGGCGGACTCGGCGCTCAGCCCCAGGGACTTCTGGAAGTCCTCCTCGTTGGCGATGACCGTATCCACATACTTCACCAGCTCGGTCATGACCTCATCGGCCTTCTTGCCGTATTTCCAAAGGTTCTTGCGGTAGTTCAGGTCGCAGGAGACATGAACGCCCATTTCCTTCGCGGCCTTCACGGCCTCGAGGCTCAGATCCGCCGCGCCCTGGGAGATGGCGGGGGTGATGCCGGTCAGATGGAACCAGGTCGCTCCGTCGAAAACCTTTTTCCAGTCGATATCGCCGGCCTTGGCTTCCGCGATGGCGGAACCCGCGCGGTCATACACGACCTTGGAGGGGCGCTGTACCGCGCCGGTCTCCAGATAGTAGATGCCGAGCCGTCCGTCCTTCCGGACGATCTTTCCGGTATCCACGCCGAAGCCGCGCAGCTCGCGGATGCAGGCTTCCGCAATGTCATTCTTCGGCAGCACGGTCACAAAGGACACGTCCATGCCGTAATTGGCCAGGCTGACCGCCACGTTGGCCTCGCCGCCGCCGAAGGTTGCCTCCAGCACAGGGCTCTGGAAAAACCGCTCGTAAGCCGGGCTCTTCAGCCGCAGCATGATTTCACCGAATGTAACTACCTTCGCCATGGGAATCCATCCTCCTTTTCTCTCTGCCGCCTCCGGCGGCTGACCTGACATGCAATCCGGCCGGGTCCGGAAAAACGCTTTCCCGTCCATCCGTGTTTCCCGGCAGGGGCTTTCCGGGCTTACTTCTGAACCAGATGCACCGCGTATCCGGCGATTTCATCCTTCAGATAAATGGCCGTCATCTTACCGTTCTTGAAGCTGGCTTCGCTCTCATCGACGAACTCAAAGCCGCGCTGCTCCAGGTGCCACTTGGCCCGGGCGATGAAGTTCGTGCCGATGGCAATGTGGCCGTGGGTGCCCTTGAAGGGCTTCTTCATCATCTCGAAACCGGTGCCCACAAAGGTGGAGGAGTTGCCGTCCTTGATTTCCCATCCAAGCAGCTTCGCGAAGCGCTTCGCGTCCTCCATGGCCTTTTCGGGGCTGCCGCTGTTGACGCCCACGTGCCGGAGCTCCAGGCCCAGCATCTTGTTGACCGCGGAGCGGGTCAGCGCGGTAATCTTCTCCCAGTCCTTCGCCTCAACCGCGTCCTTCGGAACCATCCAGCTTCCGCCGCAGCAGAGGATCTTCGGGAAGGAAAGATAATCCAGCATGTTGTTCTCGTTCACGCCGCCGGTCGGCATGAACTTCAGGTCGCCGTAGGGAGCGGCCATGCTCTTGATCAGCTTGATGCCGCCGATGGCCTCCGCCGGGAAAACCTTGACCGCCTTCAGGCCAAAGCCCAGAGCAACCTCAATGTCGGAGGGATTGCTCGTACCGGGGCAGACGGGAATCCCCTTGTCGATACAGTACTTCACCACCGTGGGATTCAGCCCGGGGCTGACAATCGCGGCCGCGCCGGCGTTCACCGCCCGGTCCACCTGATCCGTCGTCAGCACTGTTCCGGCACAGAGAAGAACCTCCGGCAGGGCTTCGTGCACCCGGCGGATCGACTCCTCCGCAGCGGCGGTACGGAAGGTAATCTCCGCCACGGGCAGACCGCCCTCTGAGAGGGCCTTGCACAGCGGAACCGCGTCCTCCGCGTCATTAATCGCAATCACAGGAACCAGTCCGGCCAGGGAAAGTTTGTCCAGAAAATCCATTTTTCGCACTCCTTCCAATTGGTTCAGCCGGTCGAAAAAACGCTGAATCCATGCTCGAAGGATAGCATGAAAGGCCCTTTCAAGTCAATGTAATTTCCGGAAAAAACCATGGAAAAAAGGCCCCTCCCGAAAGGGAAGCGCCTTCTGCTGATTCGGTTCTTTTTTCCGGCCCGCGGCTGCCGGGAAAACAGGTCCCCGGCACACGATCACCCGGCCAGTCTCGCCGCGATGCTGTTCAGGAACTCCAGGGTATTCACGCCCTGAACGCCGTCCTCATGAAGCAGCGCCAGATCCTTGGTCATCACGCCGCTGTTGATCGTATCCAGCGTCGCCTTTTCCAGCCGGTCCGCAAAGGCCTGCAGATCCTTCAGCCCGTCCAGCTCACCCCTCTTCCGCAGCGCTCCGCTCCAGGCAAAGATGGTCGCCACCGGATTCGTGCTGGTCTCCTCGCCCTTCAGATAACGGTAATAATGCCGCGTCACCGTGCCGTGGGCCGCTTCATACTCAAACTGGCCCGTGGGGCTGACCAGCACACTGGTCATCATCGCCAGGCTGCCGAAGGCCGTGGCGATCATGTCGCTCATCACGTCCCCGTCGTAGTTCTTGACGGCCCATATGAAGCCGCCGCGACTGCGGACCACCCGCGCCACCGCATCGTCGATCAGGGTATAGAAATACGTAATTCCGGCGGCCTCGAAGGCGTTCCGGTAGTCCTTTTCATAGATTTCCGCAAAGATATCCTTGAACCGATGGTCATAGGTCTTGCTGATCGTGTCCTTTGTGGAGAACCACAGATCCTGCTTCACGCTCAGCGCGTACTGAAAGCAGGAATGGGCAAAGGAGGAGATGCTGCTGTCCAGGTTGTGGATTCCCTGTACGATGCCCGGTCCCTTGAAATCGAAAATGGTCTGGCGGATCTCCTGTCCGTCCTCCCCGGTGAAGAGGATCTCAGCCTTGCCGGCGCCCGGAATCCGGATTTCCGAATTTCTGTATACATCCCCGTAGGCATGCCGGGCAATGGTAATCGGCTTCTCCCAGGTTCGAACCGTGGGGCGCACCCCGTTCACCAGAATCGGCGCGCGGAAGACCGTGCCGTCCAGCATGGCGCGGATCGTCCCGTTGGGGCTTTTCCACATCTGCTTCAGCCCGTACTCCTCGACCCGCTGGGCGTTGGGGGTAATCGTGGCACACTTGACAGCCACGCCGTATTTCAGCGCCGCCCGGGCGCTGTCCACCGTCACCTGATCATCCGTCTCATCCCGGTGTTTCAGTCCGAGATCATAATACTCTGTCTTCAGTTCGACATAGGGAGTAATCAGCAATTCCTTGATTTGCTTCCAAAGGACACGGGTCATCTCATCTCCGTCCATCTCCACCAGCGGGGTTGTCATCCGGACTTTTTCCATCGGGGGCATTCTCCTTCTGCGCAGAAAAATAAGGGCTTCACCCACCGGACATTGTATCCGGAAAGGAGAAGCCCTTCAACCGTTTTCCCAAAATACAACACAGAAACAACAGCGTTCCTGCCCCGTCATTATCGAAAATCCAGTTCCGCGGCCGCGGAATCCGGCTCCGGCGTCGGGGTCGAGAAGATTTCATAGTGAGTATAATCGTCGTCGGAATCGTAGCCCTCGTAATCCTCGCTGTGGTCGGAATAATTGTCCGGTCCGCGGGTAACCTCCGATCCGGTCACGGTTTCCCGGCCGTCCCAGTAACCCTCCAGCGGGAAGACGATCGTCATCTGCAGCCAGCTGACCCCGTCATGATACTGGTTGGGATAATACGCGTAATAGATATACGGGACCGTGCCGTTCAGGTCTTCCACCTGATCCTCGAAAGAGGTTTCCGGCGCCGAGACCGCCCGCTGCATCCGATTGGTCGGGGCCTTCAGCGCCTCCTCCCGGGTGATGGTCTCCGGAGACAGGGCCTGGATAAAGGAGGCGGCGATCCGCGGGAAACGGGAAGCATCGCTGACCCGGACCTGCAGGCTGTTCACCGTCTCCGGAAACAGCTTCGCCGTGATTTCCACATTCTCCGGCACCTCTGCCTCCGGCTCGCTGGTAATGCCGAAAACCACCTGGCCGGGATATGCCTCGAACAGCGAATTGATACCCGGCTCCCCCTGCTCAATCAGGAACCGGTTTGCCGATTCCGCATAGGTCTTCAGAAGCCGCTGGCCGCCCGTATTCTCCGGCCACTTGATCTCCGCGCCGGCCTGGAAACAGCAGAGGAGCAGGGCCAGGGTCAGCGCCGTCGCGGCCGTTTTCCTCACCATACGTCCTGATCCTTCGAAACCGCCCGTTTTTCCATCAGCGCCGCGCAGCAGGCAATCAGCTCCACCGCGCCGTTGATTCCCAGGGCGCCGGTATCCACACAGAGATCGTAGTTATCCACGTCTCCCCAGGTTCCGGTGGCATAATAATTATAATAAGAGGCACGCTGCTTGTCGGCCTTTTTGATCTGCTCCTCGGCCTTCAGGGGCTCCGCTCCATAGTATTCCACGATACGCCGGATTCTCTCCTCCCGGTCCGCCTTGACAAACACGTTCAGCACATTCTCATGATCCCGCAGCACATAATCCGCGCATCTTCCGACAAACACGCAGGGGCCTTCGTCCGCCAGACGGCGGATCGTGTCAAACTGGGCCAGGAAGATTCGGTGGTTCAGCGGCATATCCATATACATGGCGCTGCTGTCCCCCATGGGCTGCGTGCCGCTCATCATGGAGAAAAGAAAGCTCCGGGAATTCTTCTCGTCATGTTCCTCGAGCAGCTCCTTGCAGATGCCGCTGTCCTTCGCGACCTCGGCCAGCAGCTCCTTGTCGTAAAAGGGGATCCCAAGCTTTTCCGCCAGCAGCCGGGCCACATAGCGGCCTCCCGAACCGTACTGGCGGCCTACCGTAATGATTGTCCCTGCCATGCAAAACCCCTCCTTTATGAAATTATGAAGGCGCATTGTCGTCCTGTCTACGGAATAAGTATACCACGCGATTCCCTTTCCCGTCAATCGCCTTGCCTTTTGGGTGCTTTTCTGATAAACTCCTCTGTGTTTTCCGCCTGCGGAATCTGAATACCGAACCGAGGGGAGTCCCGAAATGAAAACGCCCGTCAATGCCCGGACGGTCAGGCAGCATCTGACCTACTCCTGGTGGAAATATGCCCTGCTCATTATTCTCAGCGCCCTGGCCGTGAATCTGTATTATACGGTCACCGCCTACCGCGTCCCGGAGGATAAAAAGGTGATCCTGTATGTCTACGGGATCACGAATGAGGAACCTCTGAACAGCTATCTGGCGGAGGTCCGGGAGGAAAAAATGCCCGAGATGGAGGAGATCAGCTCCCTGATGCTGACCACCGACGCCACCTACGGCCCCATGCAGCTGTCCACCTTCGTCGCCGCGGGAGAAGGAGATCTGTATTTCCTGCCCCGGGATCAGTTTGTCTCGATGGCCGCGTCCGGCGCCTTTGCGGTCCTGGAGAACGACGCGGAGCTCACCTCTCTTTTTACGGATCGGGACATCAGCCTCCAGTCCGGCTGGCGCCGGGAGGCGGATTCAGGAGAGAGCCATCTCTACGGCATTCCACTCTCCCGGCTGCCCGGCCTCGAGCAGTATCTTTATGTGGAGAACGGGTATCTGGCCGTCCTGATCACCAACAGAAACGACGAAAACGTCATGAAGTTCCTCCGGATTCTCTGTGAGGACATGCTGAAAGCTCCCCCGCAGAGCGAGGGAGCCGATAATAATCCCTGAGGGATAAATGGTTCTGGCCTGGAAACCTTTTCCGCTGTCCGGATTCGGACAGCGTTTTTCAGTTGCTCCGGCTGTAGTTCGGAGCTTCCTTGGTGATGTTGATGTCGTGGGGATGGCTCTCCGCCAGGCCGGCGCCGGAGATCTTGATAAACTCCGCCTCCCGCCGCAGCGTATCGATATCCTTCGCGCCGCAGTAGCCCATGCCGGCGCGCAGGCCGCCCACCATCTGGAAGATCGTATCCGCCACCGACCCCTTGAAGGGAACGCGGCCTTCGACGCCCTCGGGAACCAGCTTCTTGGCTCCCTCCTGGAAATACCGGTCTCCGGAGCCCACCGCCATGGCGCCGAGGCTTCCCATGCCGCGGTAAACCTTGTAGCTCCGACCCTGATAGATCTCCATGGCTCCGGGGGATTCCTCCGTGCCCGCCAGCAGGCTGCCCAGCATCACGGCGCTGCCGCCGGCCGCCAGGGCCTTGGTGATGTCCCCGGAATACTTGATGCCGCCGTCGGCGATGATCCGGATCCCGTGCTTGTCCGCTTCCTCCGCGCAGTCGGCGATGGCAGTGATCTGCGGCACACCGATGCCGGCCACCACCCGGGTCGTGCAGATGGAGCCGGGGCCGATGCCCACCTTGACCACATCCACGCCCGCGGAAATCAGATCGCGCGTAGCCGCGGCCGTCGCGACGTTGCCGGCGAACAGCGTGATGTCCGGATAGCGGTTCCGGATCGCCTCCACCTGCTTCAGCACGCCCGCGCTGTGACCATGGGCCGTGTCAATATTGATCACGTCCGCCTTGGCGGCCAGCAGCGCCTCAATCCGCTCAAACACGTCGTGGGTCACGCCCACCGCCGCGCCGCACAGCAGCCGGCCGTTGGCATCCTTGGCGCTGTTGGGATATTTCTGGGATTTTTCGATGTCCTTGATCGTGATCAGACCCCGGAGATTGCCCTCCGCGTCCACGATGGGCAGCTTCTCGATCCTGTTGTTCGCCAGAATCTTCTTGGCCTCCTCCAGGGTCGTTCCCTCCGGCGCGGTGATCAGGTTTTCGCTGGTCATCACCTCGCCGATCTTCCGGCTGTAATCTGTTTCAAACCGGAGATCCCTGTTGGTCAGAATGCCGACCAGCTTTCCGTTCCGCGTAATGGGAACGCCGCTGATCCGATAGCGGGCCATCAGGTCTTCGGCATCCTGAATCAGGTTGTCGGGGCTCAGGAAGAACGGGTCGGTAATCACGCCGTGCTCGCTGCGCTTCACCTTGTCCACCTGGGCTGCCTGCTCCTCGATGCTCATGTTCTTGTGAATGATTCCGAGGCCGCCCTCCCGGGCCATGGCGATGGCCATGTGCGAGTCCGTCACCGTATCCATGGCCGCGCTGATCATCGGGATGTTCAGCCGGATCTTCGGGGTAAGCTGAATGGAGAGATCCACGTCTCTGGGGAGCACCTCGCTCCGGGCCGGCACCAGCAGTACGTCGTCAAAAGTGTATCCTTCTCTGATTCTTCCCTGCAGCATCTCGAAAACCAACCCCCTTCGGACTTTAATTAAAGGTTATGTTATCAGAGACAAACGTTCCCTGTCAATTGGAAATTCCGGCTTTTCCCGGAATCCCGTTTTCAGAGCCGGTGATACAGCTCCCAGGCCAGGTCTCCCATCTCCCGCTCAAAGGCCGGCACATCCGTCTCGTTGCCCATCAGGCAGAGCAGCAGCGGCTGCTTTCCCTCCACGATGCCCACGTCGTGGGTCGTTCCGTCGTCCTCTCCGGTTTTGTGGGCGATCCGGGGCGCGTTCTCCAGGGTATGCAGCCGGAAAGGGATTTTCCCGTTCAGCCGCTGATGCCGGAGCATCCCCAGCATCTGCGCCGAGGCCTCGGGGTTCACCAGCTCTCCCCGCCAGATGCTTTCCAGCAGCCAGCCCGTGTCCCGGACCGTGGTTTCATTCTCAATTCCCCTGCGTTTCGCCTCCGTGTCATACATTTTCCGCCGGAAAAAGGTGTCCCGCAGCCCGAGCCGGTCGGAAATGAAGGTCTGAATCCGGGAAAGGGTATAGAAATCCGCCAGGACGTTGGTCGCGGTGTTGTCGCTGACGATGATCATCAGCTCCGTCAGATCCCGGAGGGACCACTCCTGATCCCGGTCCAGATAGGTCAGCACGCCGCAGGAGGGAACGCAGTCCTTCTCCCGGACCGTCAGCCGGTCCTCCGGTCTGAATTCCCCGTCCGCGAAGCCCTGAAACATCGCCGCCATCAGATAGAGCTTGATGACGCTCGCCGATCCGTGCCGCGCTTCCTGCCGAAAAGCAAAGCTTTCCCCCGTCTCCAGATTTCTGCACAGCGCGCTGATATTTCCCGGCAGCGCCTCCAGCCGGGGCCGCATCCAGTCCATCCCGCTCATTGTATCCGCTCCCCTCTTCTTTGATTCCTTTTCATTCATACATCAGGAAGGGTTCTCTTTCTCTCCGGAAGGCTTCCCGCTGTTCCCTGAAGCTCTCCAGAAACCGCTTCGCGTCCAGGGTCCCCCTCCTGTACCGGTCCGTCCCCAGCAGTCCGTCGATCGTATAGCGTTCCGTTGTCCATTTCACCCACTCGAACCGGTCCGGGTGCATTTCCCTGACCGCGTCCAGCAGCGTCAGCGCCCCCAGAACGGGGTCCGCGGTTTCCGGCTCCGGAATATGCATCTGTACCCCGGAGCAGAGCGTTCCCGCGTGTTTGGAAAAGGTGGGGGTAAACCAGACCGGCCGGAAACGGATCCCCGGGGTCTCCTTCTCCCGCATCCTCCGGGCCAGTTCTTCTCCGTCCAGCCAGGGCGCGCCGATATATTCGAAGGGCAGGGTTGTCCCCCTTCCCTCGGACAGATTGGTGCCCTCGAAGACGCAGGTTCCGACATAGGCCCGGGCGCAGTGGAAGGTCGCGCAGTTCGGGGAGGGCGCCGCCCAGGGCAGACCCGTTTCCTCCGGACGCATGCTTCGTTTCCATCCGGAAAGCGGCGCCACTGCCAGCTCCAGCCCGTCCAGCCCGAGGTAGTTCTTCGCCCACCGGGCATATTCGCCGATGGTCAGGCCGTACCTGGTCGGCAGAGGGTACATCCCCACATAGGAAGCGAAGGCGGGATCCAGCACCGTCCCCTGAATCAGCTCCCCGCCCAGGGGATTGATCCGGTCCAGCACCACAACGGCCTTCCCCGCCCCGGCGCATTCCTCCATCGCGAAGGACAGGGCGTAAAGGTAGGTATAAAAGCGGGCCCCCACATCCTGAATGTCAAAGCAAAGGATATCGAACTGCTCCAGCATTTCCGCGCTCAGCCGGTGATTTCCCCCGAAGACCGGCCAGACCGTCAGCCCGGTTTTCCTGATAGGCGGAGACCTTCTCTCCGGCCTGAATGTCGCCCCGGATGCCGTGCTCGACGGCAAAGAGGGCCGTAAGGCGGTATTTTTCCCGGATCAGGTCGATGGTAGGCCGGAAATCCCGGCCGATTCCGGTCTGGTTCGTCATCAGGCCCACGCGTCCGCGCCGCAGCGCGCAGTGAACCGTTTCCAGCCGGTCTGCGCCCGAAAGCACCATGTTCATCCTTTTCCTTTCTGTCAGAGCCCGGTATCTTTTTTCAAAAAGGCCCCGCTTCCGGGACGGAAACGGGGCCAGGGTTGATGCTCAGAAATTACTTTCCAAGGAAAGCATCCAGCTGAGCCTGAACTTCGGTGATGATGGTCTGCAGACCGGCTTCATTCATCCGGTCCAGCATCTCGGGAATCACGACCTCAGGATCAGAAGTTCCGGTAAACAGCTCGCGCTTGTATTCCTCGATGACGGACTTGACCGCCAGGTTCTCGTTCTCCACCTTGCTCAGGTCAGGAGTGAAGCCCATGGCCGCGGACAGCGTCGCGTTCTCATAGTTCGCCATGGTCTTGGTCCACTGATCGATATCGGTAGGAACTTCCGGGAAGGGAGAGGCTTCCAGCGCGCCGACGGTGTAGTGGCCCTGCGCATAAGCCTGAACGCCCATGTTGGAGGCGCCCAGCTCGGTGCGGGTAACGGTGCCGTCATCGTTGCGGACATAGTGCTTGCCTTCGATACCGTACCGGGCAGTCTCGCGGTACCAGGGATCGGTGTTCATCAGCTCAATCAGCTTCAGGGCTTCTTCCGGATGCTCGGATGTGCTGCTCACGGCGGTCATGGAACCGCGGATGGAAGAGGTGCTCATGTAGGGGCCGTCATACCGGGAGATGTAGATGGGCTTCTTGATGACGTTGGCCCACACAGTCTCGGCGCCGAACCAGCCCTGTCCGGACTGCACCACGCCGGCCTGGGCGCGGGGCATGGACTCGGTCACAGCCGCGTCGGGGTTGATGTAGCCCTTTTCGTACCACTCATGAATCTTCTTCAGACGGTTCTTCCAGGCGGGGATTTCCAGGGCGCTCTTGACCTTGGTCTCCTCGTCGGTGCCCTGGGCTTCCCAGTCCAGACCGATCAGGATATCCATGTTCAGCCAGTCAGCCAGCGCGTTCTGCCAGGAGGTGATGCCGCCGTAGCTCATCTTGAAGGGATAGTCGTCCGGATAATCCGCCTTGTAGGCTTCGAAATAGGGCTCGATGCCTTCGAAGGTGATGTACTGATCCTTCTCGAAGCCCTTCTGGTTCAGGAAGTAATCAGAGTTCAGAATCCAGAACACTTCGTAGCCGATATCCTTCATGTGCGGGATGGCATAGATGTCGCCGTTGACCTTGACGCCTTCCCAGGCCTTGTCCACGATGGAGTCCTTCAGGGCCGGGTACTTGTCGATGTAGTCGTTCAGGTTCAGGAACATGCCGGCCGCCACGTTGGTGGCATAATCGTTCCACCAGTCGCAGGTGAAGGCGATGTCGAAGTATTCGCCGGTGTTCATGGCCAGAGCGACCTGGGTTTCATCCATGTACTTGTACTCGCAGGTCACGCCGATCTTCTCCGCGGAATACGCGTTCAGGGCTTCTTCCACTTCGGGCCAGTCGATGGGGGTTTCGCTCGCGGTGTACATGAACCAGACGAGGTGCACGGGCTCTTTGGCTTCCGCCGCTGCGAAGGAGCAGACGGACAGAACCATTGCCAGAGCCAGTACCAGGGACAGGATCTTCTTCATGGGGATACCTCCTTAAAAATATTTTTTGACGGCATCTGCCGTACAAATCAATTGTACCGGTCGCCCGCATTGTCGCGGCTCGCCGAATGTCCCCGGTCGCCCGCATTGTCGCGGCTCGCCGCAGGCGAGTCCGCTCTGTGCGGGCTCTGTGAGAATTCGGCGAAATTCCCGCCACTGGCGGTCGCCGAATTCTCACCCCTTCACTGCCCCGATGGTCAGTCCAGAAATGAAATATTTCTGGAAGAAGGGATAGGAGAACATGATCGGCACCACTGCGATCACGACGATGGCCATCCGCATGGTTTCGCTCGGCAGAGCTGTGGAATTGGCGGACATCGCCATATCGTTGTTCGCCAGGTACTGGATATTTTTTTCAATGTTGACCAGCACATACTGCAGCGGGAACATGTCGTGCCGGTTGCTCTCGATGTACAGGCTTGCCTGATACCAGTCATTCCAGTAGGCAAAGGTCAGGAACAGCGCGATCGTCGCCAGTGCGGGCAGAGAGATCGGCAAAACCAGCTGGGCAAAGATCCGCAGCTGGGAGGCGCCGTCCACCCTGCCGGACTCAATGATCTCATCCGGCACCGTCGTCTGGAAGAAGGTCCGCATGATGATCACGTAGAACGAGGAACAGGCCAGCGGGAAAATCAGGGCCCAGTAGGTGTTCTTCATCCCCAGCAGCTGCGTATTCACCACGTAGGTGGACAGCAGGCCGCCGTTGAAGATCATGGGGATGAAAATCAGCGTCGTGTAGAAGCCCCGCAGTTTGAAGTTCCGCCGGGACAGCACGTACCCCATCGTGGAGATCAGCGTCACGCCGATCGCCGTTCCGACCACTGTAATGCCGATGGAGGTCAGGAAGGCCATCACCACCGTCGGGATCCCCTGGCTGTTCCGCAGCGCCCATACATACCGATAAGCTTCCACCGACCATTCGTCGGGCACAAAGCTGTATCCGACCCTGCCGATGGATGCTTCCGAGGAGAAGGAAATGATGATGACAAAGACAACGGGGATTACGCAGATCAGCGCCAGCAGCAGAAAGATAATGCTGTACAGCACGTTGGTTCCCGGCTTCAGCGCATTGAAGCGCAGCATGCCGCTTCCTGCCTCCTTCGGGGAGGAAGGGTTGGATAGGGTCATTTTTTTCTTCCTCCTTTCTCAGAACAGGGCGCTCTCATTGTCCACCCTGCGGACAATGGCGTTCGCCGCGATCATGGTCAGGCAGCCCAGTACGGACTGCATAAAGCCTGCCGCGGAGATGTATCCGTATACAGGCCGCGGATTGTTGAACATGGAATTGTAGACATACACATCCAGCGTCAAATATACGTTGGTCAGGCTGCTGGAATTTCGCGTGGTCCGGTAGAACAGACCGAAGTCGGAATTGAAGATCTTGCCGACCGCCATGATGAACATGATAATCATGATCGTTTTCAGCATCGGCAGTGTGATGTATTTCGTCTGCTGCCACTTGGTGGCTCCGTCGATCATGGCCGCTTCATAGAGGCTTTCGTCAATTCCCTTGATGGAGGCCAGGTAGACCACCATGCTGTATCCCACCGTCTTCCACATGTGCAGGAAAATCAGGATCCAGGGCCAGTACTCCGCTGCCTCCCCCTGATACCACTTGACCGGATTTCCGCCGAAGGCGAGGATCAGATGGTTCACCAGGCCGTTGTCGGTGGAAAGGAAAGCGAACACGAAATAACCCACCACAACCCAGCTGAGAAAGTGGGGCAGGAACATGGCCGTCTGCGTCACCTTGGCGAGCTTCTGGCTGCGCAGGTGATTGATCATGATGGCCAGAGCAACCGGAATCGCCACACCCAGGACGATAAAGATGATATTGTATCCGATGGTGTTCCGGAACATGTTGATGGTCGTGGCCCGGTTGTTCGCAAACAGGAAGCGGAAATTGTCGAGCCCGCACCATGCGCTGTTGTTGAACAGGCTCCACAGGAAGCCTTTTCCGGGAGCTACCTTGTATTTCTTGAAGGCAATAATCAGCCCGAACATGGGCAGATAACAGAAAAGGACATACCAGAGCACGGAAGGCAGGCTCAGGAAAAAAAGCTGCAGATCATCCAGCGTAAATCGGGATTTCTTTTTCATCCCCGCCTTCTGTTCAGCCTTTTTGACCGTCATGACGCAAACTCCTTTCCGTGGATAGAGGAAAAATGCCGAACGCCCGGCCGTCTCTCCCGAACCCTCTCATGATGCCGTTTTCAGTTCATTTCACAAATATGCTTGCTGCTGCTCATACAACTACTCGCATATCCTACCACATTTTACGTTCGATGTCCATAATTTTAACAAAAAAAATGCGAAAACGGGGCATTTTTCTTCCCGTTTTCGCAGGTTCACAGGTTTATCAGTCTTTTAATCCCGGCTCGCATACTTCGCGGCCAGGGCGGCCGCGCCTGCTGCCGGAGACCTGCGAGGGGCAATGATCCGGATGTCGGGATACTCCGCCCGCACATGTTTCTCCATTCCGGTCCGGATTTCCGGGATATGGGTCAGAATGCTTCCCATCAGGGCCAGCTCCCCGTCCTTCATGCCGCTCTTCCGCCACAGCGCGGTCACCATTTCCGCCAGGTCCGCCGCCGCCTTCCGGGCTATCTCCCGGGCGGTCTCATCCCCTTCCCGCAGCGCTTCCGTCAGGATCGGTGCCAGGGAGGCAATTTCCTTTTTCCCTGTATCCGGGGCATACAGCCAGGTGATCATCCGCTGAATTTCCTCCGGCGCGTATCCGATCCTGTCCGCGGCCTTTTCACTGAGCACCGTGGGCCGGCCCCTGCCGTCGAAAGCCCGGACCGCCGCGTTCAGGATATCCCGCCCGATGGCATAACCGCTTCCCGCGTCATCAATCAGATAACCGTATCCTCCGACCCGGTGGAACCTGCCTTCCGGATCCCGTCCGTAGCAGACGGCTCCCGTCCCGGCAATCAGGATTGCTCCGTGTCCGTCAATGGCGCCGGCCAGTGCGATTTCCTGGTCTCCCGCAAGCCGGACCCTTCCGGTCCATCCCGCCTCCGATACAGCCTGCTCCAGCAGCTTCCGGGCATCCTCATTGCTGATGCCTGCCGCACCGATCACCGTTCCCCCGCACGCCTCCGGGCCGCCCGGCAGACTGCGCAGAAAACATACGGCGTCCCGCACCGTCTCTCTGACCCTGTCAGAGCTGGTGCCGTTTGGATTCAGCGGGCCAAAGGAACGATCCGCCATGACCGCGCCGGTTTCATCCAGAACGCAGACCTCGGTCTTGGTTCCTCCTCCGTCCCATCCTGCGTACCACATCCGTCTGTTCTCTCCCGTTCCTTTTATGCTTTCCGCTGCTCCAGCGCCTCTGCGATCCGCCCGTGAGCCGCCTCCAGCGCCTGTACCGCCTCCGGCGCCTTCATTCCCAGCAGAATCATGACGATCGCCGTCTTGCACCGGAATCCGCTTTCCTCCAGCGCGGCCCGGGCCGTTTGCTCGTCCGCGCCCGTCGCCGTCCGCACGATCCGGATGGACCGGTCCACAAGCTTCTCGTTCGTGGCCTGCACGTCCACCATCAGATTTCCGTAAACCTTTCCCAGCTTTACCATCACGCAGGTGGAAAGCATGTTCAGCACCAGCTTCTGACAGGTTCCGCTCTTCATCCGGGAGGACCCGGTGATCACCTCCGGCCCGGGGATCGGCGCCATCGTCACGTCCGCATGCCGGCTCATGACGCTGTCCCGACAGCAGGTCAGCGCCATAACCGGTGCTCCGGTCTCCCGGGCATAATCCATCGCGCCGATCACATAGGGTGTTCTCCCGCTGGCGGCAATTCCCACCAGGGCATCCTTTTCGCTGAAGCCGTGGTCGATCAGGTCCTGCCGCCCCAGCTCCCGGCTGTCCTCCGCGCCCTCCACCGCTTTCAGGAAGGCGCTGGGCCCTCCCGCGATGAGCCCGGTTACCATCTCCGGCTCCACCCCATAGGTCGGCGGGCACTCCGCCGCGTCCAGCACTCCCAGCCGTCCGGAGGTTCCGGCTCCGGCGTAAAACAGTCTTCCGCCCTTCCGCAGCTGACCCTCGATCAGGTCCACACTCCGTGCGATCTCCGGCAGCACCCGGGCCACCGCTTCCGCGCAATGATGATCCTCCGTGTTGATCAGCGTCACCATCTCCAGAGTGCTCATCCGATCAATCCCCGCGCTGGCGGGATTTCGCTGCTCCGTGTCCAGCTGATGCAAAGCTTCCATTTTTCTTTTCTCCTGTCCGGATTACCCGATTGCGGGATCTTCTCTTTTCATGTTATTATTATATGGTTATTCCCATCTTTTCGTCAAGAAAGGGATGTATGGATATGATCAGCGATAAATGGCTTTCAGAGCGCCTGCAGCAGGGACTTTCCGGGGGATGCTTCCCCTCCGCCGCCGCGGCAGTCGGCGCGGGCGGCACCGTGCTGGCTTCCGCCTTCGCCGGCGAAGCGCCGGTGCCGGGCGGATCTCCCGTGGACGCCCATACCCGCTATGACATGGCTTCCCTCTCCAAGGTCCTGGGTCCCACCATGATCGCCCTCCGCGCCCTGGAGGAAGGAACTCTCTCCCTGGAGGAATCGGTAGGTGATTTTTTCCCGGACGCCCCTGCGGACAAGGCCGGCATTACAGTGCTGCAGCTCATGACCCACACCGGCGGCTTCAATCCCTCCTTCCGGCTGGACCGGCTCCTTTCCGATCCCTCCGAGGTAACCGAATGCATCCTTCGCTATCCGCTGGAGGAAAAGCCCGGCGTCCGGCCCATCTATTCCTGTATGGGCTACATTCTCTTTGCCAAAATGCTGGAGAAGCGCTTCGGCGCCCCGCTGAACCGGCTGGCCCGGGAGCGGGTCTTTGATCCCCTGGGCATGGCGGAAACCGGGTATTGTCCTGATCCCTCCGCCGTCTTCGCGGCCACAGAGGTGGATCCGGAATCCGGCCGTCCCTGGATCGGCGTGGTGCACGACGAAAACGCCCGGTTCCAGAACGGGATTTCCGGCAATGCGGGCGTTTTCATGCCGCTTTGCGACGGAATCCGCTTCGCAGAGATGCTGGCCTGCCGCGGCGGCAGCTACCTGAAGCCGGAAACGCTCGCCGACGCAATCCGGAACCGGACCCCTGGCCAGGAGCAGCACCGGGGGCTGGGCTTCCATCTGGCCGGTACGCCGGACTGCTTCTTTTCCGATGCGGTTCCCTCCGCCTGCTTCGGCCATACCGGTTTCACCGGCACCAGCCTGCTTGTCGAACCCGAAAGCGGATTCTGGGTGCTGCTGCTTTCCAACCGGGTCTATCCCACGCGGGAAAGCACCGCCCTCTTCCCCTTCCGCAGGCATCTGCACGCGGACGCCTGGCACGCCTTTCAGGCCGGATAAGCGGCCTGCCTCTCTCCGTTTAAAAAACCCGGCGCCCTTCCGGCGGGCTCCGTAACACAGTAAAGTGTACCCCATGTCAAGGACAATTTGAGTTTTTGGGGTTGCCATCAGCTGAGTATTCCAACATAATATAATTGCTTTACCGCTACGGAGGATAGTGCAACGCTGGGAAGCGACATGAGCGCCGTAGCGGGTTTGCGGGGGACGGTACCAATTGGTATCGCCTCTTTTAGTTGGGAAACGGTAATCTTTGGGAGCTACGACAAGCCACGGCTGCCGGCAATGATACCAATGGTTTCCGTTCCCTACGGAAACAAAAGCGGTAAATCCCAGGGGTGCAGGGGGCAGAGCCCCCGCATTAGGTTTGCTGAGCAACGGCGTTGGGCGATACAGGAGCATCTTTCGGAGGCTTCACTCCAGGGATCGGATAGATGCCTGTCATGTAATACTTGTAGTATTCATCGGGCGACAGCCTTGCCAAGTCCCAAATGTAACGGTCCTTGTTATAATATCCCATCCAATCGGTGATAACCGCTTTGATTTCATCGAAAGTGCTGCATTCCTTGATCTTGGCATCAATCTCGTCTTTCATATGGCCAAAAAATGATTCCTGGGGTGCATTATCCCAGCAATTGGCTTTGCGGGACATGGATTGACGCAGATCCTTGTCCTTCAACAGCTCAATATACTTATAGCTGGTGTAGTGACAGCCTTGGTCCGAGTGGCACATAGTCGACGAGGTGATCTCTTTACCGTGATCTCGAACGAGGATTTCCACTGTTTCAAGAACAAAGTCGACCTCCAGTGAATCGCTGAGAACCCAGGCAAGTACCTGCTTCGTGAAAGCATCCAGGATCGTAGACAGATAGCATTTCCCGGAATCCTTGTACAGGATGTAGGTGATATCCGTCAGCAGCACCATTCGGGGTCCGTGGGCTTCGAACTGGCGTTCCACCAGGTTTGGAGCTACATTGGACGTCTTCAATGCTTTTGCCATTCGCCGGTATGGATTCGCCTTGCGGATCGGACAAAGCAGGCGATACTTTTTCATCAGTCGCCGGATCTTCTTCAGATTCATATTCACCGGTGGATCCAGATGAAGCAACCGCATCTTGATCCCTTTTGCTCCTTTATCGTATCCGCGGAACTGATACGCTTCTACAATAAGCAGGAAGTCCTTCCGATCAGTCTCCTCTCGCTCCTGCCGTTTGGCTTCGTTCTGAAGATAGCTATAATACCCGGAGCGCGATACACAGGCGGTTTCGCATAGCCAGGAGAGGTTCAGTCGGTTATTGTCGCGCATCGTCATCTCTCGGATAATAGCATACTTGGCGTTCGCTGGAATGCTCAAGAGCCCTTGTCTCCCCGGGTCAAAGACACAATTTTTTTTAAAAACTCGATCTCCTGGTCTTTGTACTCGAGCTGCTGTTCCAGGTAAGAAATCCGTTGCTCTGCCGTCATGTTCTTGGCGTAGAACTCATTGGATGTTGTCAGATCCCGGAACCCTCTCCCTCTCTTTATCTCCGCTTTCAGCATGCCTTTGAATCCCTCAACGCGGGTCTTTCCTAACATATCCGGATCAATACCCGCTTCCCGAAAGATATCTGCTGGCGCCATTCCCGCCTGAAACTTCTTCCAAAACAGCTCTTTAAACGCTACATTGAAATGGATGATCGCTGGGGAAACATCCATTACATGGGGACTGGTCTTGAGGATTGCAATCTCTTCCTCAGTGAATTCTTTCCTGGCCATGGGCTTCCCTCCAATTCGCTGACTTTATTGTAATACACAGCTGAATTGGAGGCAAATGACCTGTCCGAAGAACGGGGTTCATGAAACCGTTTGTCCGAGGATCTGGGTTCCAGTGAATCATCTGTCCGAAGGATGGGGCATTCCTCTTGAAAAACCGTTACAAACCTCCTTGTCCGAAATGTAGGGGTTTCTGAAAACTCGCTGTCCGATAACAGGGTATTTCAGAAACCGAGATGTCCGAACAATGGGGGCTGTCAAAAACTCTAACTGTCCGAAATCACGGGTACATTTTACAGTATTAGGTTCAAAACGACGAAAACGTAATGTTTTCAAGGCTTACGGCGTGATTTCGGTCACGCCGTTTGCTTTGCCATCAGTTCATGGATCGGGATAAAACCGATGCCGTTGTACTCAATGCGGATGTGCTGTTCCCTGTGCCCACTGCTCTTGTCAGGCGCGCTCACATAGATCGCGCTGATCAGCTCATGCAGGATATAGCCATCCAGCTTCTTGATACCGACATAGGCTCTCGCCTTTTCAATGAACCGCTCAATATGATCGTTCTCTGCTTCCTGTACTTCGATTTCCTGCCGCAGCCTGGCAGTATCGGCTTCCAACTGCTTCTGCTCCGCTTCATAGGTCTGGCTGAGCATCTCATACCGTTCATCACTCAGTCTGCCTGCCGCATTATCCTCATACACCTTAATGAACAGGCGTTTCAGTTCAGAGATACGGCGCTCGTCCCGGTCAAGCGGGAGTTTAACAGTTGACTGACACCAAAATCGCTGCAAAGCCTTATGGGGCTTTATTTTTTTTGCAAAATTTTGTTTTTTGTTGTACGGGGTTGTACGTTTTCACAATATGTGGTATAATGGAGCTATATTTCAGCCGGAGGTGTTGTGTGTGAAGCTCAATTATGACCGCAA
>CACYWL010000038.1 GCA_902778055.1 uncultured Eubacteriales bacterium
ATTGTACCGTTTTTTGTTTTATTGTCAAGTGTCTATAAATCACGAATCGACCTATAGATCATAAACCGGCCTGTGTTTGCCGGTTTGTCCCCCGCGAAGGATACCTGTCCTTCCCTTCCTGGGGAAATCGCTTCCCCTTGGAAAGGAGCATACTTCCTGCTCCCAGTCTTTGCGGGGCGCAGGAAAGAGGTTGAGCCGCCCAAGCGGCATCTCTCAGTCTCATGTTCAATTTCATCACTATTTTTGGCTGTTTCGAACGCCGATTCTTGACTTTGCAATGGATTCTTTGTATAATATCGTTCAGTTTACGGTTCATTCTATGTGTGGGATGAACAGATCTTTCGCTCGTCGGAAGGCAATTCGGAGCATCTGCCGGAGCCGTCCGGCGGATGCGGGATCAGGCGGAGAGAGCTTCGCCAGGGGAGGAAGATCATGAAAAAGTTTTTATCCGTGCTGCTTCTTTGCTGCGTGCTGTCGCTCTGTTTCCCGGCCTGCGCCGCGGAGCGCGTGGTCATCTACACCGCTGCGGAGGAGGAACGGATCGCCTTTCTGGAGCAGGAACTGAACGCCCGCTTCCCGGAAACGGAGATCGTCCTCCAGTCTCTCGGAACCGGCCAGCTGCTGTCCCGTCTCCAGGCGGAGGGCCGGAACGGGGACTGCGATATTTTCTATGATCTGGAGGTTGTCAACGCCGAGATCATTCTGAACTCGGATCCGGAGCTTTTCGCGGACCTGAGCGAATACGACTTCAGCATTTACGATCCCTCCGTCACCGCGTATACCGAACGTCACCGCAGATACGCGGTCAACGGGAAAACGGCGGGAGCCTTCCTGGTCAACACCGCCCTGCTGGAGGAAAGAGGGCTGCCGGTTCCCGCCTCCTATGAGGACATGCTGAACCCGGCCTACGCGGAGCTGATTTCCATGCCGTCCCCCCTGTCCTCGGGCACCGGATACAGCTATTACAACGGGATGATAACGCTGCTGGGGCCGGAGGCGGGGCTGAAGTATTTTGACGATCTGTATCCGAACATCCTGGAATTTACCACCTCGGGCTCCGCGCCGGCGAAATCCGCCGTCCGCGGCGATGCCGCCATCGCCTACGGGCTCCTCTGGCAGTGTGTGCAGTACGCGGGTGAAAACAGCGGGCTGACCGTCGTCCTTCCCCCGGAGGGCCTCGCCTATGATCTCTTTGTCATGGGCATGATCTCCGGGCACGAGACGAAGCCCGCGGTGAAGGAGGTCTTCACCTGCCTGTATGAGGAGCTGAACAGGCCGCAGTGCGCCCGCTTCAATCCGGACCGGATCTACGCGGAGATGCCTCCCGCCGAAATTCCGGGGTACCCGGAGGACTATGCCGAGATCGCCATGAACGGTCTGTTTGATTTCCGGTACAAGCAGGATCTGCTGGATCAGTGGATCTACTGAGAAGGAGCGGAGATTCGGATGGAAGAACAGCAGGAGGTGCTGATCCGCTGCGAGCAGATCAGCAAGAAATACAGGGGCCGGACCGTGCTGGAGGACGTTTCCTTCGAGATCCGCCGGGGCGAGTTTCTCTCCCTGCTCGGTCCGTCAGGCAGCGGAAAAACCACGATCCTGCGGCTGCTGATCGGGATCGAGCAGCCCACCTCCGGAAGGATCCTGAAGGAGGGAAAGGATATCACGGCCATCCCGCCGAGGGACCGGAACATCGGCATCGTCTTTCAGAACTATTCGCTTTTTCCCAATATGGATGTGTATCACAACATCGCCTATGCCCTTCAGAGCAGAAAAACGGATAAGGAGGAAATCCGGCGGAAGGTCCGGGAGATCATTGAAGCCGTCGGTCTGGAGGAGCATATCTACAAGAAGCCCCGTCAGCTTTCCGGCGGACAGCAGCAGCGGGTGGCCATTGCGCGGACCCTGGTGCTGAACCCGGATCTCATTCTTTTCGACGAGCCGATGTCCGCGCTGGACGCGGAGATCAAGCTGGTTCTCCGGCGTCAGCTGAAGGAAATCCAGCGGAAAATGAAAATCACGATGGTCTACGTGACGCACGATCAGGAGGAAGCCTTTGCCCTTTCGGACCGGATCATGGTTCTGAACGATCTGCATATCGCCCAGCTGGATACGCCGCACAACCTGTATCATCATCCGGCGGATGATTTTGTCCGGCGGTTTATTGCGGAACATCTGGATCTGAAGGTCCGGAGCATCGAGGAAAGTATCCAATGAAGCATCTGATCCTGCGGGCCGGACGGGCATTCCGGCATGAATCCCTCCGGCTGATCTCCGTCGGCTGTATTTTTCTTTTCGCCGTCCTGCCGCTTTTCACCCTGGCGTTCCAGATTTCCGGAAAGGACTGGGCCTTTATTGCCCGGGACAGGAATTTCCGCCAGGCGGTCGTAAATGCCCTGCTCTATGCCTCGGCTGCCGCGGCCATCACAACCCTGCTGGCGCTGGCGGCCGCGTATCTGCTGGAATCCTCCTCCCTGCGCGGCCGGCAGGTCCTTGTCGTTCTTCTGACCCTGGGCATGCTGGTGCCCACCGTCTCCGTAGGCCTCGGGCTCCGGATCCTGTTCGGCGCCAACGGCTTTCTGGATCTGCTCCTGGGGCTGAGGATCGAAATTCGCGGCCTTCCCGGGCTGATTCTGGGATCCGTGATGACCTCCTTCCCGGCCACCTTTCTGATTCTCTACGACGCCCTGCATTACGAGGACAAGGGTCCGCACGATGCCGCCGCCGTCCTGGGCATCGGACGGGTCAGCACCTTTTTCCGTCTGACGCTCCCCTATCTGAGAATCGCCCTGATCTCCGCCTTTTTTGCCTGCTTCACCCTGATTTTTGCGGATTACGGGATTCCCATGGAGATTGCGGGAAAGGTCAAAACCCTCCCGATGTACCTGTATGACCAGTTCATGAGCAGCTTCCAGTACGGGCGCGGAAGCATTGCCGGCTTCGTCCTGCTGGTTCCCTCGCTGGTCTCCTTTCTCTTTGACCTGTTTTTCAGGGAGCAGAGCGTCGGGGAAAAGCACAGCGCCCTGATTCCTCCCACGAAGGGGCTGAACCGGGCTGCCCTGTGTTTCCTGCTGCCGCTCTGCCTGATTCTCTTCCTTCCCCAGCTGGCCTTTATCAGCCTTTCCTTCACCGCCTCCTTTCCGAACGATCTCTCCTTCACCCTGGATCATCTCGCGCAGATTTTCTCCAATACCTACGGCGTCGGGCTGGCCGCCTACATCCGCAATTCTCTCCTGCTTGCGCTGCTGACCGCCTCGGCCGGAACCTGCTTTGCCTATCTTCTCGGGTATCTGAGCGTCCGGATGCCGGGCCGGGCCGCAAAAGCGGTGGATCTTCTCGCCCTGAGTACCATCGCGGTGCCCGGGCTGGTGCTGGGCATCGGATATATCTTCCTTTTCCGGGAGACCGGCGGCTTTTTTTACGGAACCGTGCTGATCCTGGCCGTGGCCAACATTTTCCATTTTCTGGGCTCGCCCTATCTGCTGGCGAAAAACTGTCTGGGCAAGATCAACTCGGACTATGAAATCATCGGGGAAACGCTGGGCATCCGCCGGGGGAAAATCATTGCCCGCGTCCTGCTCCCCCATTCGCTCTCCACGCTGACGGAGATGTTTTCCTACTTCTTTCTGAACAGCATGATCACGATTTCCGCCGTGGCCTTTCTCTGTACCTATGAAAATCAGCCCCTGTCCATCCTGATCACCACCTATGAGAAGAACAGCAACTATGAGATGCAAAGCGTCATCAGTCTGATCATCCTGGTGCTGAATCTCGGTGCGCGCGGTCTGTTCGCGCTGATTTCCGCCGCCCTCCGCAGGGCGGAGCACCTGGAAAGGGAGGAGTCCGCCGTCCTGACCCGGCTGGAGTTTGACTGCCTGACCTGGCTGGAGAAAAACGGCCGGGGCCTCTATTCCCAGCGGAAGCTGGCGGATGACCTGACGATCACCCTCTCCAGTGCGGCCCGGCTGGTCCGCGAGCTGGCGGACAGGGACTGGATCAATCTGCTGGCGGACGGAGGGATGGAGATCAGCGCGAAGGGGCTGAAAATGCTCGAGCCCTACCGGGTCCGCCGGGCGGTGATTCTGGCGGCCGGCTTCGGCCAGCGGCTGGCCCCGGTCACGCTGGATACCCCCAAGCCGCTGGTGAAGGTCAACGGCGTCCGCATCCTGGACACCCTCCTGGATGCGCTGGTGGCCAAGGGCATCACGAACATTACCGTGGTCCGGGGGTACAAGAAGGAGCAGTTCGATCAGCTGCTGGAGAAATACCCCACCCTGAGATTCATTGACAACCCGGAATTCAATCTCTCCAACAACATCAGCTCCATCCTGCAGGCGGCGGACCGGCTCGACCGCTGCTATGTCTGTGAAGCCGATCTGTATATCTCCAATCCGGAGGTCATCAATAAATATGAGTACCGCACCAATTATCTCGGCGCACGGGTGACGGAAACGGACGACTGGTGCTTCCAGAAAAAGAACGGATATGCGGCCAACTACAGGCTGGGCGGAACGGACTGCTATCAGGCCTTCGGTATTTCCTACTGGGACAGCGCGGACAGTGAGAGGCTGAAGGCCGATCTGGAAAAGGTCTACCACAGCCGGGGCGGCCGGGAAAACCTCTGGGAGCAGGTTCCCCTGAAGCTCATGGCCAGGAACTACCGGATTGAGATCCGGAAATGCCACAAGTCCGACATTCTGGAAATCGACAACTTTGTCGAGCTGATCGCCGCGGATCCTTCCTACGCCCGCTATCCCGGGTATGAGGAATACCGGGGCCGATAAACCGGATGAATCAAAGAATCCGCCTCCTTCCGGAAGCGGGTTCTTTTTTGGTGCGCCCCGGCGGGCGCAGATAAAAGCTCCCCCGCTGCGCGGGGGAGCCTGGAAAAGCCTGCCGGCCTGTATGCTTTCCTGCTGATCCGAATCCGTCTGCGATTGTTTACAGGCTGAATTCCTTCCGGTATCCGTCCAGCTCCCGCTCGTTGCCGTAGACGAAATGTCCCGGCAGCAGCTCGCACCAGACCGGCTTGTCGGAGGAGTAGTCGTGGATGGAGGGATCGTAAACCAGCAGATTCTTGGTCCGCTCCAGATAGGGGTTCGGGTTCGGCACGGCGGAAAGCAGCGCCCGGGTATAGGGATGCATCGGCCGGAAGAACAGCTCCTCCGCCTCCGCCAGTTCGACGATCCGTCCCTTGTGAATGACGGCGATCCGGTCCGAGATGAACCGGACGACGCTCAGGTCGTGGGCAATGAACAGATAGGTCAGCCCACGCTTTTTCTTCATGTCGTTCAGCAGATTCAGCACCTGCGCCCGGATGGAGACGTCCAGCGCGGAGATGGGCTCGTCCGCGACGATGAATTCCGGCTGCATGATCAGGCTGCGGGCAATGCCGATGCGCTGCCGCTGTCCCCCGGAAAACTCATGGGGGAACCGGCTGGAGAATTCCGGCAGCAGGCCTACCTCCTTCAGGGCTGCCTGCACCTTATCCTGCCGGTCGTGCTCATTTTCATAAAGGTGGAAGTTCATCAGGCCCTCGGACACGATGTAGTCCACCTTGGCACGCTCGTTCAGGGACGCCATGGGATCCTGGAAGATCATCTGCATGGACCGGATGACCTTCGTGTCCAGCTCCTTGCTGATCTTGCCGCTGATCCGTTCTCCCTTGAACAGCACCTCGCCGCCGGTGATGGGATTGATCCGCACGATGGCCCGGCCGATGGTGGTCTTTCCCGAGCCGGACTCGCCCACCAGGGAGAAGGTCTCGCCCTTGTAGATCTCAAAGTTGACATCGTCCACCGCGACGAATTTGTGCCGGCCGGAGCCGAAGGTCACCTGCATGTTCCGGACCTCCACCAGGATTTCCCGGTTCGGATCCAGATGCGGATGCCAGGCTTTCGGATCGGTTCCCTTTTCCTCCTTCTCCTCCGCCAGCCGGGCGATGGCCGTGGGCTGTTCCACCTTCGGCGCCCGGGGGTCCCGCAGCCAGGCCTTCACCATATGGGTGCTGGTCACCTCATACATGGGCGGCTCTTCCAGGAAATCGATGTTCAGGGCATGCCGGTTTCGGGGCGCGAAAGCGTCGCCGTGAATCTCGTTGAACAGGTTGGGCGGCGTGCCGTCGATGGCGGGCAGCTTCTCCCCCTTGACGCCCAGCTGAGGCAGCGCCTGCAGCAGCGCCCAGGTGTAGGGATGCCACGGATCGAAGAAAACCTCGTTGCACATGCCGACTTCAATGATCTGCCCGGCATACATGACGGCCACCCGGTCCGCCACATTGGCCACCACACCCAGATCGTGGGTGATATAGATGATGGTCATGTTCTGCTCCTTCTGGAGCCTCCGGATCAGGTCGAGGATCTGGGCCTGAATGGTCACGTCCAGGGCGGTGGTCGGCTCGTCGCAGATCAGAATCTGCGGCTTGCAGGCCACGGCGGTGGCAATGACGACGCGCTGCCGCATGCCGCCGGAAAACTCGTGAGGATACTGCCTGTAGCGCCGGGCCGGATCCGGAATGCCGACAGCCTCCAGAATGCGCAGCGTCTCTTCCTTCGCGGCCTTTCCCTTCAGCCCCTGGTGCAGTTCGACCGCTTCCTGAATCTGCCATCCCACGGTTTTCAGGGGGTTCAGGCTGGTCATGGGATCCTGGGTCACCATGGCAATTTTCCGGCCGCGGATCTTCAGCCATTCCTTCTCGGTCAGCTTGGTCAGGTCCTGTCCGTCATACATGATGGAACCGTGGGTGATGGAGCCGTTCTTGTCCAGCATCCCAACAAAGCATTTGGCAAACACGCTCTTGCCGGATCCGCTTTCGCCGACGATCGCCAGCGTTTCCCCCTCATAAAGATCCAGGGAGGTCCTCCGGATGGCAGTCAGCTTGTTGCCCCGCAGGCTGAAGGTCACCTCCACCTCCTGGGCGCTCAGCAGGGGCTCCTGGCTCAGAATGGCCCTGGCCCGCTCATCAAAATCGACACCGCGGATCTGTTCGATCCCTTCCCGCATGCGTCCGCTGATTTTTTCACTCGTTTCGCTCATGGGTCTCCTCCTTCCTTACACATGGTTCCGCGGGTCGCACGCGTCGGAAAACGCGTTGCCCACCAGGTAGAAGGTGATCGTGATGATGGAGACGATGATGGCCGGAAACAGCAGCGTGTAGGACGCCCGGGGGAAGATGGCCCGCGCGGCGGAAAGCAGCATGCCCAGGCTGGGCTTGGTGATGTCCATCAGGCCCAGATAGGTCAGCGTCGTCTCGTAGGCGATGGTGCTGGGAATCGCCAGCGCCATCCGCAGAATGATCACGGAAATCAGATACGGGAAAATGTTCCGGAACAGGATCCGCCACAGCCCCGTGCCCAGGCACCGGGAGGCCAGGTTATACTCCCGGTCCCGGTACATGAACACGAGATTCCGGACGTTGCGCGCCGTGGCCAGCCATCCGAAGGCCACCATGGTGATGCCCATGGTCACCATGCTCTTGCCGACCATCAGGGCGATCAGCGTCATGTAGATGATGGTCGGGATATTGTCGATCAGGTTGTACAGCTCCGTGAAGAAGCGGTCCAGCTTCCGGACATAGCCCCAGACCAGCCCGATGATCACGCCCGCGAGAATCTGCCCCAGGGAGACCAGCACCGCCAGCAGGATGGAAGCCCGCGTGGCATACCAGACCTGGGCCCAGTAATCCTGCCCGATGGCGTTGGTGCCGAACCAGTATTCCCCGTTGGGCTCGATGAAGGCCCGGTTCAGGGGATCCGGCGCCATGTCGATCGTATACTTTCCGATCGCGGAGGCCACAAAGGTGAATATGAACAGCAGGATGAAAATGACGGACATGATCAGCGCCGGGCGGTTTTTGATAAAGTTGGCCCAGACGCTCTTCCAGTAGGAATAGTTGGAATATCCGATTTTTTCCGCTTCCTGCGCCTTGTATTCCGCAAATTCGAACAGCTGCTTTTCCTGCATGGTGTTCCGGGATTTGGGATATTCCCGTCCCCTGGGCCGTTCGCTCTTGTTGTCCGCCTCGACGGCGCCCTTGTCTGCCTTCAGGTTGACGACCGGAGCTTCCAGCTCCTGCACGGTCTTTTTGCGTTCCTTCGCCATCAGCGCACATCTCCCTTCCCTGTCAGCTTAATCCGGGGATCAATCACGGTCATCAGCAGATCGCCCAGGAACACGCCCAGAATACCCATCGTCGCGTACAGCAGCACGATTCCCTGCACCAGGTTCAGGTCGTACCGCCCGATCGCCTTGGTCAGCTCCGGGCCCATGCCGGGCACGGAGAAGAAGGTTTCCACCAGCAGCGATCCTCCCACCGTCAGCAGGATGGAATAGGGCAGGTACTGCGCCAGCGGCACGAAGGCGTTCTTCAGTACGTGGCGGAACATGACCTTCCCGGTGCTCAGGCCCTTCAGCTTGGCCAGCCGGATGTAATCCTTGTTCAGCTCATCCACCATGTACCGCCGGGTCCACAGCATGTAGCCCGCCGTGGAGGCCACGGAAAGGCAGACAATCGGCAGAATTTTCGTCAGCGTCGGATTGGCCGCCGTCGCGTCATACCGCATGGGCAGGCCGAACAGGCTGCTGCCCGCGATCATGATGATCGTATAGATGACCAGATGCGGCACCGCGTTGACAATCACGGTGAATCCGGTTCCGACATGGTCGAAGGCGCCTCCCTTGTAGTGGGCCTGCAGCACGCCGAAGGCGACGCCCAGCATCAGGGAAATCGCCAGCGAAATCAGCCCGATTTCCATGGAGACGCTCATCTTGGTCTGGATGACGTCCGTCACGTACTGGCCCTTCTCCAGCCGGATGCTCTTGCCCAGGTTGAAGACCACCCGGGTGCTGTAGCCTTCCTTCATGCTTCCCTCAAAGGGGTTCTGGCCTGCGTTCTTCTGGCTCAGATAGGTCCAGAGGGGCACGGGGGTCACGGTTTTGACTTCCTTCCCTTTCGCGTTGTAGACGCGCATCTCCAGCATCTGATAGAAGAAATCCCCGAGCTGTGCGAAGACGCTCCGGTTGACATAGCCTTCTCCGCGGCAGTGTCCGCAGGGCTCCTCTCCGATCTTTCCGCTGCCGTGGCATTCCGGGCACATCTCCATCATGCCCAGCCGTTCCAGCTTCGCGTTTTTCTGAACCTCGGTGAACTTCATCAGCTCGTCCTCGGTGAAGAAATAGTCCGAGGGCATCATCCGCAGCAGGACGAAGACCACGCTGACCACCAGCAGCACGGTGATCAGGGACTGGAAGAGCCGTTTCAGAATGTATCTGGCCATACCTGTTCCTCCTTGTAAGTTTCTCTGGGGCTGATCCCGGTTTCCGCGTCCCGGGAGCCGGGATCAGCCTCACGGATGAAAAAGAGGGGTAGTTCCTCCGAAGAAGGAACTACCCCGGAAAAACGGGCTTTCAGCAATCCGCCGTTGGATTATTCCGCCGCATAGGCCGCCGCAAAGGCTTCCATCTGCTCGGTGGTGTAGCCGTCCGTGCTGGTCTCCCAGTCCACATAACGGTAGGCCTGCATGCCGTAGGCGCTGTACACCTTGCTGTAGTTGTTGATCTTGGTCAGCTCCCAGGCCACCTCATAGCTCATGGGGATGGTCAGGCAGTGATCCAGGAAGCAGGCTTCCGCCTTGGCGAAGGCCGCGTAACGGGCATCGATGTCATCGGTGATGGCCTTGGCCGCGAGGGTCAGCTCGGTGAATTCCTTGTAGGCCGCGATCAGATCCTCGTCGGTGGCGTCGTTGATCATGCTGTAGGCATTGGAATAGTACGCCGCGGTATCATCATAGGTTTCCTGTCCCAGGAAGTTGATCGGGTCGGCGAAGTCGGCGCCCCAGCCGTTGATGAAGATGGAGGCGTAGCGGGGCTTGCGCACTTCGTTGGCCAGAGAAGAAATGTAGGTCTTGGTGACCAGCTTCACATAGTCCTCGCCCAGGCCGTCCGCAAAGATGTTCTCCAGCACCTTGGCCGTCTCGGCGGCGGTGGTGTTGTTGCCCATGATGTAGTAATCCACTTCGACGGGGAAGGTGACGCCCTTGGCGGTCAGCTCTTCGATGGCCTTGGCCTTGTACTCGGCGGCCTTCTCGGGGTCATAGCGGTTGTACTTCTCGTTATCGTACTCCAGGCCGATCTCCTTGCGGACCAGCGCGGTGTAGTCGGTGCCGTCGGAGGTGAAGGCCACGCCGTTGCCGGTGTAGACGTAGTTCTGGCACTTCTGGGGGTTGATGGAGTTGGTCCGGGCCAGATAGTTGGTCAGATCCAGGCCGTAGTACAGGCTCTTGCGGAAGTTCTCGTTGGCCACGGCGGTGTTCCAGTTGGTGTCCGGCGTGTCGTCTTCCTTGTTCTTGCTGTACACCAGGTGCATCTGATAGGAGTACTTGGTCGGGCGGGCTTCCACCAGCTTGGCCTTGTTGGGGTTGGTATCGTCGTTGTAGATCTCCTGCAGGGTTGCCTGGTCCAGGCTGGAAGCGTGATCCAGCTCGCCGGCCAGGTACAGCTGATAGGCGGCGGCCTGAGATTCCACCATCTTGATGGTCACGGTGTCAAACCGCTTCACGTTCGCCGCGTTCCAGTAGTTGGGAGCCGCGGTCAGCACCTTCTGGTTCAGGTACTCGAAGTAAGTCACGGTGTAGGCGCCGTTGTACCACATGTCCTCCCAGGTGATGTCCTTGTAGCCCTGCACGCCGACTTCCTCGATCAGCTCGGCGCTCAGGGGATACAGGCAGTTGTAGGTCGCCACGGAAGCGAAGTAGGGCAGCGCGTCCACGCAGGTGTACACGATGGTCTTCTCATCCGGGATCTGGATGCCGACGGTCTCGGCGAACTTGGAGCCCTCATCCGCGGTCAGGGCGAACGCGGCCTCGGCGCCTTCCGTCTCGGTCAGTTCCTTGGTGTAGTTGTAATACTCCTCAGCGCCGGCGATCATTTCCATGGGCATGGAGCTTCCTGTATGATGTAAATGACCGCTGAGAAGCAGGCCAGGGTTGTCAATGAAAAGTACCCCACAGTAGAATAGAACGCCTAATTAAGTAGCA
>CACYWL010000039.1 GCA_902778055.1 uncultured Eubacteriales bacterium
GCCCGTATTGCGGGAACACAAGCGCGGATGTCGTAAAGAGGATCGGGGCGAGTTCCTTCGAAGTAGCATTCATATGCGATGCCTGCGTGAAGTCTTTCTTCCTCCGCTGGGACAGTCTCAACAAAAAGGTTTACCTCGTTAAGAAATGACCGATCTGCCTGGCCGCGGCTTCAGACGCCTGTATAAGAAATGCACAGAATGCAGCCAATGGATCAAAGACTGATCGGGAGACGCCGTATCACATGACTTCCGCCTGGGGATGGAGAGGCTGTCGGGGCGAGAAAAGAGGAGAATCCGATGGAAAACGGACTGTTCAGAAAAAAGAGCATGGAGCGCATTTCCTCCCCGGAGGAGCTGCATGATTACATGCGCGTCACCAGCCCCAGGTTGTGGATGATCCTTGGCGCAATCGTGGCGCTGCTGGTAGGCTTTATCGTGTACGCCTCCACGGCTACGATGGAAAACACGATGCCCATCACGGTGTCATTGTCACACTATGAGATTCCGGGAGAGGATACTGCCAGCGGGGAGACGGAAAAACTCACAGGGATGGTGGCCTTCCTTCCACATGCCATAAAGGATCAGGTGGATCTGGGTATGAAGGTCCGATTGGGAAAAGTAGAAGGCTATATCAGCTGGATTGGCGTGCAGCCCAATAACGAGGTCGTACTTGAGATTTCAACAGACAATCTTTATGTTCCGCTTCCGGAGGGGGACTACGAGGCAGAGCTGGTGCTGGAATCCACCACGCCCATCAGCTTCCTGTGGAATTGACGGGGGCTGTCTATGGCTGAAAAGAGAGTGAAGCAGCCCGTCAAAAACGGGATCGCGAAGGTGCCGGTGATCATGCAAATGGAAGCGCTGGAGTGCGGCGCGGCCAGCCTTGCCATGGTGCTGGCGTACTATCAGAAATGGATTCCACTGGAGGTTGTGCGCGCAGATTGCGGCGTAAGCCGGGACGGCTCCAATATGAAAAATGTGTACCTGGCCGCCCAGAGCTATGGGCTGGAGGTGCACGGCTACCGCATGGAAGTGGAAGCCTTGAAAAAGGAGACTTCCTTTCCCTGCATCATCCATTGGAATTTCAATCATTTCGTGGTGCTGGACGGCTTCAAGGGCGACAAGGCTGTGCTCAACGATCCCGCCCGGGGCATGGTGCAGGTGCCCATGGAGCAGTTTGACCAATCCTTCACCGGCCTGGTGCTGACCTTCAAGCCCGGGGAAGGCTTCACGCCCTCCGGCAAGCGCAAGAGCACCCTGGCGTTTGCCCGGAAGCGCCTGAAGGGCGCGGCCCCCGCCGTGGCCTTTATCGTGCTGACCTCCATCATTTCTTATTTGTTCGGCATCATCAATCCCGTCATGTCCCGCATCTTCTTTGACCGGCTGCTGACGGGGCTGGCCCCGGAATGGCTGCGTCCCTTCATCCTCGCCATGATCCTGCTGGCGGGCTTCCAGATCGTCGTGCAATGGGCACAAGCCGTTTACAGCCTGAAGATCAACGGCAAAATGGCCATCGAGGGCAACGCCTCCTTTATGTGGAAGGTATTGAAATTGCCCATGGAATTTTTCTCCCAGCGCATGACTGGCGATATTCTGCAGCGGCAGGGCACCAACGCCTCCATTGCGGGCACGCTGGTGAACACCGTGGCCCCGCTGGCGCTGAACACGGTGATGATGCTTTTTTACCTGGTGGTCATGCTGCGCTACAGCGCCGTGATGACCCTGGTGGGCGTGGCTTCCCTGGCCCTGAACCTCGCCGTGGCCCGGTATCTGTCCAACAAGCGCATCAATCTGATGCGGGTGGAAATGCGGGACGCGGGCAAGCTGGCTTCCGCCACCCTGGCTGGCATCAGCATGACGGAGACCATCAAATCCTCCGGGGCGGAGGCCGGCTTCTTCCGCAAGTGGAGCGGCTACCAGGCGTCGGTGAACACCCAGCAGGTCAAGTTTGCCACCCTCAACGCCCGCATCGGCCTGATCCCGCAGTTCATCAGCACGGCCAGCAATTACCTGGTGCTGTTCCTGGGCGTCAGCCTGGCGATGCAGGGCAGCTTCACCATCGGCATGATCGTCACCTTCCAGGGGCTGCTTTCCTCCTTTATGGGCCCGGCCATGACGCTGGTGGAAGCGGGCCAGACCATCCAGGAAATGCGCACCGAGATGGAGCGGGTGGAGGACGTGATGGAAAACCCGGACGACCCGGCATTGCAATACGGCGCGGATTGCGCATCGGAAGACTATGCCAAGCTCAGCGGCGATGTGGAGCTGAAGCACGTCAGCTTCGGCTATTCCCGGCTGGGCAATCCCATCATTTCCGATTTTTCCATGCACCTGAAACAGGGGCAGCGCATCGCCATCGTGGGGGCCAGCGGCTGCGGCAAATCCACCGTCAGCAAGCTGATCACCGGGCTGTACCAGCCCTGGGCGGGCGAGATTCTCTTTGACGGCAAGCCCATTTCCCAGATCCCCCGCAACGTTTTTACCGGCTCCGTGGCCATGGTGGATCAGGACATCGTGCTGTTTGAGGATACCATTGCCAACAACATCCGCATGTGGGACGAAACCATCGAGGATTTTGAAGTGATCCTGGCTGCCCGGGACGCCCAGATCCACGAGGATATTTTGCAGCGGCCCGGCGGATATCAGGGCAGGCTGACGGAGAACGGCAAGGATCTGTCCGGCGGCCAGCGGCAGCGCATCGAGATCGCCCGGGTGCTGGCCCAAGACCCCTCTATTATTATCTTGGACGAGGCCACCAGCGCCCTGGACGCCAAAACGGAATATGAGCTGGTGAAGGCCATCAAGGATCGCGGCATTTCCTGCATCGTGGTGGCCCATCGGCTTTCCACCATCCGGGACTGCGACGAGATCATCGTGCTGGATAAGGGCCGTATTGTGGAACGTGGCACGCACGAGGAGCTTTACGCCAAGGGCGGCGCTTACGCCGAACTTGTGACCAGCGAATAAGAAAGGAGGACTTCTGTTATGGGTTGGTTTACCGAACAGATCAGGCAGCGAACGGAAAATGACCAGAACGTATTGGAAGACTCCTTTTTCCGCATGGCCAGCGTGGTTATGGACAAGTGGGACGCGAATCGTTTGGAGGACGAGCGCCTGATCGCCAAGGAAGCTATCGACGACATCCTGAAATTCTATCATCAAAAGCCCGTCGAGATCCCGGATACCATCCGGGACGTGAACGACCAGCTGGAATATGTGCTGCGGCCCACGGGCCTGATGACCCGGGAAGTGGAACTGGAGGAGGGCTGGCAGAACGACGCCTACGGCCCCATGCTGGGCTATCTCAAGGAAGCGGGAACCGCGGTAGCCCTGTTGCCGGGAACGATTTACGGTTATTATTTCAAAGACCCTGCCACAGGCAAGAGAACCCGCATTACCCGGAAAACCGCCAGGCTGTTTTCCCGAGAAGCGCTGTGTTTTTATCAGCCCCTGCCCATGAAAAAGCTGGGCATTCCCGATCTGCTAAAGTACATGAAAAACAGCATCACCTACGGGGACCTGGTGGTGATCGTGCTGGCCACCCTGGCCGTGCAGCTGGTGGGGATGATCGAGCCCCGGGTGTACAGCCTGGTGACGGGCAAGATCCTGGAAGGCCACAATATGAACCTGATGGCGGGCGTAGGGGTGTTTCTCCTGACCAGCGCCTTTGCCGCCCAGCTGATCGGCCTGGTGAGCAGCCTTTTGATGCAGAGAATCAACACCAAAACCTCCCAGGCGGTGCAGGCCTCGGTGATGATGCGCATTCTGTCCCTGCCGGTGAGCTTTTTCCGCAGGTATTCCTCCGGCGAGCTGTCCAGCCGGGCGGGCAGCGTCAATTCCCTGTGCAGCATGATGCTGAATAACATTCTGTCCATCGGCCTGAGCAGCCTCCTGTCCCTGCTCTATGTGGCGCAGATCTTCAGCTTCGCCCCGGCGCTGGTGTGGCCATCGCTGCTGATCATCCTGGCCACGGTGGTGATGAGTCTGGCGGTGTCTTTTGTGCAAATCGGCATTTCGAGGAAGCGGATGAAGCTGAGCGCCGAGGAGCAGGGCATGAGCTACGCCGTGATGAACGGCATCCAGAAGATCCGGCTTTCCGGCTCCGAAAAGCGGGTCTTTGCCCGGTGGGGACGGCTGTACGCCAAAGGTGCACAGCTGGAATACAACCCGCCGCTGTTTCTCAAAATCAACACTGTCATCACCACGGCGATTTCGCTGATCGGCACCATCGTGCTGTATTATCTGGCGATTCAAACGAATGTGGGCGTCAGCCAGTATTACGCTTTCACGGCTGCCTATGGCCGGGTCATGGGCGCGTTCTCCGCGCTGGCCGGCATCGCCGTCTCGGTGGCCTCCATCCGTCCGGTGCTGGAAATGGCCGAGCCTATCCTGAAAGCCGAACCTGAAGTAGCCGCAGACAAGCAGCCCGTTGACCGCGTGACGGGGCACATTGAAATGAGCCATGTTTCCTTCCGGTATGAGGAAAGCATGCCCTATGTGCTGAATGATCTTTCCCTGGATATCAAGGCCGGGGAATATGTGGCCATCGTGGGCCGCACGGGCTGCGGCAAATCCACGCTGGTGCGGCTGCTGCTGGGCTTTGAAAAGCCGGAAAAGGGTGGGATATTCTACGACCGGCACGACCTGAACAGCCTCGATCCCCGTTCTCTGCGCAAGCACATCGGCGTGGTGATCCAGAACGGCCAGCTGTTCCAGGGCGACATTTTCTCCAATATTACCATTTCCGCTCCCGATCTGACGCTGGATGAAGCCTGGGAAGCGGCGGAGATGGCGGGCATCGCCCAGGATATAAGGGACATGCCCATGGGCATGCAGACCCTGATCTCCGAGGGCCAGGGGGGAATCTCCGGCGGACAGAAGCAGCGGCTGATGATCGCCCGGGCCGTCGCCCCCAAGCCCAGTATCCTGATTTTCGACGAAGCCACCAGCGCCCTGGACAACAAGACGCAAAAGCAGGTGTCTGGCGCGCTGGACAAGCTGAACTGCACCCGCATCGTGATTGCCCACCGCCTCTCCACCATCCGCAACTGCGACCGGATTCTGGTCATGGACAAAGGGACGATCATAGAGGAAGGTACGTATGATGACCTGATCGCGCAGAACGGCCATTTCGCCGAGCTGGTGGCACGGCAGCGGCTGGATGCGGCCGGATAAAAAGAAAGGAAGGAAAACCACAAGATCCGTCTTTCCAACACCCTGAAGCGCTTGATGAAAGTCGGCGCGATCCTCTTCGGTTTGGCCTTCATCATCGCCGGCGTAATCGGCATTCGTCAGGACGACACCTTCCTTCCAACCAAGGCCGTGATGGAAATCTCATTTCTCTACGCCATTCCCCATACGGCAGTATTGGACCGCTTCTTCCTGTCTGTAACGAAGATTGGTTCTGACAAACCAAAAACTTGCGTGGGTGGAAATGATCTACTGCAATTTGTGTACTTACAGCAATAGAGTTTAACAGTGAAACTCAAAATAAAATTGTCAGTAGAATGATCCATCCGCCGAACTAAGATGACGGTTGAAGGAGAACAAGATGAACGGAACGATGCTGCAGGGCTTTGAATGGGATCTGCCCCCGGACGGAAGACACTGGCGAAAGCTTGCTCTGCGTGCCCGCTGGCTGGCCTTCTGCGGCTTTACGGCGGTCTGGCTGCCCCCGGCGGGCAAGGGGAACGCGGGAACAAATGACGTAGGCTATGGGGTCTATGACCTGTACGACCTGGGGGAATTCAATCAGAAGGGCACGGTCCGGACAAAATACGGAACCGCGGCGGAATATGCTGAATGCGTTCAGTCCCTGAAACGGGTGGGCATTCAGCCACTGGCGGATATTGTGCTGAACCACCGGATGGGCGGGGACGAAAAGGAGACCTTCCGGGCCAGACCCTGCGACCCGGAAAACCGGCTGCAGACGGCGGACACGGAGGAGGACATCGCCTGCTATACCCGCTTCACCTTCCCGGGGAGAAACGGCCGCTATTCCGATTTTATCTGGGATCACAGCTGCTTTACCGGAAGCGACTGGAATGAGCTGGATCCGGATCACCATCTGTTCCTTTTCGAAGGGAAAAGCTGGGCGCCGGATGTGGATGAGGAGAAGGGAAACTATGATTACCTGATGGGCTGCGACGTGGACCTGCAGAATCCGGCAGTGCGGGAGGAACTGGACCGCTGGGGAATGTGGTTCTTGGAGAAAACCGGCGTGGAGGGATTCCGGCTGGACGCGGTCAAGCATATTTCCGCCGGCTTTTACCGGGACTGGCTGCAGGCCCTGAGGGACCGGACCGGGCAGGAGCTTTACGCGGTGGGGGAGTACTGGAACAGCGATCTGGGGAGGCTGACCCGCTACCTGGACCGGACGGAGGGACGGATACAGCTTTTTGACGTGCCCCTGCATTATCATCTGACCGAGGCTTCCCGCAGCAACGGGGGATACGATATGCGGAACATCCTCGCCGAAACCCTGGTGAACACCAGAGCGCAGCACGCGGTGACCTTCGTGGACAATCATGACACGCAGCCCGGCCAGTCCCTGGAAAGCTGGGTGGATGGATGGTTCAAGGCTGCCGCATACGGGCTGATTCTGCTGCGGAAGGAAGGATATCCCTGCGTTTTCTGGGGAGATCTGGAGGGTATCCCCGCCAGGGGCATCGGATCCGTCTCCGAGCTGAGAAAACTGATTCGCCTGCGGCTGTACTGTGCCTACGGAACGGAGCGGGACTGGTTCGACGATCCGGATCTGATCGGCCTGACGCGGGACGGGAGCGCTGAAATCCCCGGCAGCGGGCTGGCATTCCTCTGCACCAATGCCAGGGGAGGGACGAAACGCATGGAAATGGGCCGGCGCTTTGCTGGCCGGATCTTCATCTGCGTCATCGGGGATCAGCGCCCTGTCACCATCGACCGGGACGGCTGGGGCGAGTTCGCGGTGCGGGACGGCGGCTGCAGCGTATATGTCCCCGCCGCCAGCCTCCTGGTGAAAGCCTGGAGGCTGGTGCAGGATGTGAAGCGAATTCTGGGGAAAAAACGGATATTTTTTTGAAATGTTCTGGATGTGTTTTTCTGTTTACTTTTTTTCCTGAAAAAGATACAATACCGAAATCAGCGGAGAGTCCGCTCAGAAGAAGAAAGGAGAGAGAAAAATACGATGAAGAAACTGACTGCTTTACTGTTGTCCGTCATGATGCTTTTGGCCTGCGCGTTTTCCGCCTCTGCGGAGAGCGCGGACTACCTGGGCGTCATGCTGGGCACCAACGTCATGTCCCTGGACACCAATCTGGCCACGGACGGCGACAGCTTTGAAGTGATTGCCGACTGCATCGACGGTCTGATGCAGATGGACGCGGAAGGCGCGGCGGTTCCCGCCCTGGCGGAGAGCTATGACCTGAGCGATGACGGCCTGACCTATACCTTCCATCTCCGGGATGCCAAGTGGAGCAACGGCACCCCTGTGACCGCGGGCGATTTTGTATTCGCCTGGCGGCGGATTGCCCAGCTGGCGGGCGAGTATGCCTACATGCTGGATGAGATCGGCAATATCAAGGGCGCGGCTGAAATCATCAGCGGACAGGAAAGCGACCTGACCACCTTGGGTGTGAACGCTGCAGACGACAAGACCCTGGTGGTGGAGCTGAATGTGCCCGTCTCCTTCTTCCCGAGTCTGATGTATTTCCCCACCTTCTATCCCATTAATGAAGCATTCTACAACAGCCTGGCGGACGGTACCTACGGCACCAGCCCTGAGACCTTCCTGAGCTGCGGCGCCTTCCTGCTGGAGAGATATACCCCCGGTACCGCCGATCTGAGCCTGAAGAAGAACCCGGATTACTGGGATGCGGACCGCGTGAAGCTGGCGGGCCTCAAGTATCAGGTGGTGGGTTCCTCCGACAACGCCCTGACTGCCTTCCGGAACGGCACGCTGGACGTGGTGATGGTTTCCGGCAACCAGGTGGACGCTGCCAAAAAGGATGCGGAACTGAGCAAGAACCTGAAGGTGACCGGCGCCGGCTATATGTGGTACCTGACCTTCAGCCAGACCGAGAAGAATGCCCAGGGCGGCATGCTGGCCAACAAGAACCTGCGCCTGGCCATCTCCAACGCGATTGACCGGGACAACCTGGTGGACAACTACGTGATGGACGGATCGCTTGCGACCTATACCGCGGTTCCCCCGCAGTTCGCCGCCTCCGCCACCACGGGCGAGGACTTCTCCGCCGACCAGAACGCCTTCGCGGACTATATCGGCTATGATCCCGACAAGGCGGCTGAATACTTTGAGACTGCCAAGAGCGAGCTTGGCACCGACACCTTCACCTTCACCATGATCTACGGCAACAACGAAGGCGACGAGGTTCAGAAGGTGGCCCAGGCCATCAAGGAAGACGTGGAGGCTGCCCTGCCCGGCCTGACTATCAACCTGCAGAGCATGACCAAGGCGGAGCGCCTGGACAAGATGCAGGAAGACAACTATGACGTCGCCCTGACCCGCTGGGGTCCGGACTATGCGGATCCCATGACCTATCTGGGCATGTGGGTCACCAACAACTCCAACAACTACGGCTTCTGGAGCAACGCGGAATACGATCAGCTGATCGCCGACTGCACGACCGGCGCCTACATCACCGACTATGATGCCCGCTGGGAAGCCATGTTCAAGGCGGAGACCCTGGTGCTGCAGGAAGCGGTCATCGCGCCGCTCTACACCAAAGCCCAGGCCAACCTGATCAACCCCTCCGTGCAGGGAATTGATTTCCATCCCGTCGCCCTGAACCGGGTATACAAGGATACGACCAAATAATTCAAGTTCAACCGGGCGGAGCAGTCCTGACGGGGCTGCTCCGCACTTTTAACAAAGGAACGCTGATACGATATGATCAAGTACACGCTCCGGAGAATCGGCATGGCTCTGCTGACCCTGCTGATCATCACCTTTCTGCTGTTTGTGCTGGTGCGTATCATGCCCGGAAATCCTTTTCCGTCCGAGCGGATGAGTGCTGAACAGATTGAACGGACGAGGCAGGAAATGGGGCTGAACGATCCCATCCTGACCCAGTTTACGCGCTATATGGCCGGTGTGTTTCGGGGAGATTTCGGCAAAGGTACCTCCCTGTATTACGGTGCGCCAATCAGTACAGTGATGTCCACAGCCATCAGCAATTCTTTTCGCATCGGCGGACTGGCGATTCTGCTGGGAACCGCAGTGGGACTGCTGCTGGGGATTACGGCGGCACTGCACAGGGGAAAATTCCTGGATGGCTTCTGCACGGTGTTTTCCATCCTGGGCGTCTGCGTTCCCAGCTATGTTTTTCTGATCTTTCTGCAGTATACATTTTCCTTCCGTATTCCGGTTTTTCCCTATTTCTTTGACGACAGCCGATTCCTCCATTCCTCGGTGATCCCGGCGGTATCCCTGAGTCTGTTCACCATGTCCACCATTTCCCGATTCACTCGGAATGAGATGGTGGAGGTGTTTGACAGCGACTACGTCCGGCTGGCGGAGGCCAAGGGCCTGTACGGCGGGCAGCTGGTTCGCCGGCATGTGCTGCGCAACGCCCTGATCCCCATTGTGACGGTGCTGGCGCCCCTGGTGGTGGATTTGCTGACGGGAGCACTGGTGGTAGAGAAGATCTACGGTATTAACGGCATCGGAAAACTGATGGTGGACGCCATTGCCGGAGAGGGCATCGACTACAACTATGTGCTGGCGCTGGGTATCCTGTATTCAGCCCTGTATATCGGCATCATGCTGGTCGTAGATCTGCTCTACGGCGTGCTGGATCCCCGGATCCGCGTGGCAGGACGGAGAAGGGGGGAGCACTGATCATGGAAAAAAACTACGTGCCCGTGAAGGAAGATTTTCAGTTCCTGAACCATCAGGACCTGGATGTGGACAAAAATTATGCCTCCCAGAGCTACTGGAAGGGCGTGGTGACCCATTTTATCAAAAACCGCCGGGCGATGGCGGGACTGGTGATCATCTCCGTGATCATCCTGCTGGCCATCTTCGGACCCATGATGAACTCCTTCGGCTACCGGGACATTGTCCAGTTCCGGAATGAGAATAACAAGCGGGTGGTGGCCCGGGGGATTGCACCGCAGATCCCGGCCCTGCAGCAGCTGTTTACCGGAAAGGCGCCGGAGGGGAATTTCGCGGAATACACTTTCCTGTTCGGCACGGACGACATGGGTCGGGATCTGTGGACCCGCACCTGGTACGGCGCCCGGGTCAGCATTCTGATCGCGTTTGTCACCATTATCATCGATATGATCATCGGCATGAGCTACGGCCTGATCTCCGGCTATTTCGGCGGCGTGACGGACAGCATCATGCAGCGGTTTGTGGAGATTGCCAACAGCGTTCCGCGGCTGGTGATCGTATCCGTGCTGGCGATCTTCATGGCCAAGGGGATGGGCCTGGTGATTGTGGCGCTGCTGCTGACGGAATGGATCGGCATGAGCAAGATTGCCCGGGCGGAGATGCTCAAGACCAAGGAAAAGGAGTATGTGCTGGCCAGCCGCACTCTGGGAGCAAAGAGCGGGCATATCATCTTCCGGGAGATCCTGATTAACACCATCGGGCCCATCATTACCCAGGTGATGTTTTCCATCCCGACGGCGATTTTTACCGAAGCGTTCCTGAGCTTTGTGGGCGTGGGTATTGCTCTGCCGGAATGCTCCGTGGGCACCCTGATTGAGGATGGGTTCAACAATATTACAACGCTGCCTTATCAGATCCTGCCGCCCATTATTGTGCTGGCTCTGCTGATGCTGGGGTTCAATTTCATCGGGGATGGACTCCGGGAAGCCCTGGCGCCCAAGCTGGAAGACATGTAAGGGGAGGGGACGGACGAGATGAGCGAAGCGGCCGAGAAAATCCTGGATATCAGGAATCTGGATATCTCCTTCAAGACCAATGCGGGCGTGGTGCACGCTATCCGCGGAGTAAACTTCGACCTGTGCCGGGGCGAGACGGTGGCCATCGTCGGTGAATCCGGATCCGGCAAATCCGTGACCGTCAAGTCAGTGATGGGACTGCTGGATGCCAATGCCACGGTAAACAGCGGGGAGATCCTCTATACCTATCAGGCGCCAAACGGCGAGGGAAAAACCGTGGATCTGTTGAAGCTGAGCAAAAAAGAGCTGCGGCAGCATATCAATGGGCAGCGGATTGCCATGGTGTTTCAGGATCCCATGACCAGCCTGGATCCCACCATGACCATTGGCAAGCAGATTATGGAAGGCATGTTTCTGCACCTGAACATGAGCAAGGAGGAGGCCCGGAAACGGGCGATTGAGCTGCTGGATATGGTGGGCATTCCGGACGCGGAAAAGCGATTCAAAAACTATCCGCATCAGCTGTCCGGCGGCATGCGGCAGCGGGTGGTGATTGCCATCGCGCTGAGCGCCCAGCCGGATATCCTGATCTGCGACGAGCCGACCACGGCCCTGGACGTGACGATCCAGGCCCGGATTCTGGAGATGATTATGGACATCCAGAAGAAGATGAAGCTGTCCGTGATCTACATCACCCATGACCTGGGCGTGGTGGCCAAGGTAGCGGATTATGTGAACGTGATGTATGCCGGAAAGATTGTGGAAGTGGGCAATGTGGATGAAATCTTCTACGATCCGAAACATCCCTATACCTGGGGGCTGCTGTCCTCCATGCCGGATCTGGACACGAACGATCCGCGGCTTTACTCCATTCCGGGCAGTCCGCCCAACCTGCTGCATGAACCGGAAGGCGATGCCTTTGCCGCCCGGAATCGCTATGCCATGGCCATTGATGAAAAGGCGGAACCACCGCTGTTCCAGGTGTCGCCAACTCATTTTGCGGCTACCTGGCTGCTGCATCCCGACGCGCCGAAGGTGGAGATGCCGCCGGAGCTGAAAGCCCGGATCGAGCGCGCGCGAAAGGAGGCGGAGACAGTTCAATGAGCGAACCGCTGCTGAAAGTCGAGAATCTGAAACAATATTTCCGCGTGAACCGCAGCTATACGGTGAAGGCGGTTAACGGCGTTTCCTTTGAGATCTATCCCGGGGAGACCTACGGGCTGGTGGGAGAGTCCGGCTCCGGAAAGACCACCATCGGACGAAGCATCATCCGTCTGTATGATCCTACCGACGGGAAGATCACCTTCGACGGTATGGATATTACCGGAAGAATGGACAAGGAAACCCGCAACCGTTTGCGGGAAGAGATGCAGATGATTTTTCAGGACCCCATGGCCTCCCTGAATCCCCGGAAGAAGGTGTCGGACATCATCGGGGAAGGGCTGGACATTCATCACCTTGCGGAAAACAGCGAGGAAAGGGCCAGGAAGATCGGCATGATGCTGCAGAAAGTGGGCCTGTCCCTGGAGCATGCCGCCCGGTATCCCCATCAGTTTTCAGGCGGACAGCGCCAACGGGTGGGTATTGCCCGGGCGCTGATCATGAACCCGAAGCTGATCATTGCGGATGAATGTATCTCCGCTCTGGATGTGTCCATCCAGGCCCAGGTGGTGAATCTGATGAAGGATATCCAGCAGGAAACCTCCTGCGCCTTCCTGTTTATCGCCCATGACCTGGCCATGGTCAAGTATATCTCCGACCGGATCGGCGTGCTGCACCTGGGCTACATGGTGGAATCCGGCACGACGGAGGAGATATTCAACCGTCCGGTGCATCCCTATACAAAATCCCTTCTGTCAGCCATCCCGCATCCGAACCCCGAGGTGGAGAAACGTCGGAAATCCGTTGCCTACGACTATGCCACCTCCGGTATTGACTATGCAAAAGGAACGGAGCGCAGTCTGGAGGGCAGCCATAAGGTGCTGGCCACGGAGGAGGAATTCCGGCGCTGGACAGCCTGACGGCATCCGGCGGACACATAAAACCGACAGAGCTATGACGCAGCCCTGCCGGTTTTTTACTGAACAATCTGTCAGCGTTTTGCCTCATTCTGAACATAAACCGCGGATGAATGCCGCCATTCTATGATTCAACACCGCCATTCTGACATGAAATGGCGGTGTTGAATTGATTTTTGGCGGCTTATGTGTTACAATTCAGCCAAGTAACGGACAAATGGCGAAGTTGAAAGCTGAGATGGAGTAATTCAATGAGAAAGCTGAACTACAGAGAAACCTATCGGAGGCTGCTGACGCCTGAGATCGTTTCCTATCTGGCGAAGATTCACGAGCAGAAAGGGCAGCAGAATCTGTTCATTGAAGCCCATGAAGATGCGCTGACGGAGCTGCTGGAGATTGCGAAAATCCAGAGCACGGAAGCATCCAATCGGATTGAGGGAATCATCACCACAGATGACCGGTTGAAAAAGATTGTGCGCAACAAGACGTCTCCGCGAAACCGCAACGAAAGGGAAATTGCCGGATACCGCGATGTACTGGAGAGTATTCACGAGAATTACGACTTTATCCCGATCCGGCCTAATATGATTCTTCAGCTGCATAGGGATCTGTATAAATTCAACAATCCAGGATTTGGCGGAAGCTACAAGAACAGCGACAACATTATTGCGGAAGAACTGCCCGACGGGACCAAACTGATCCGCTTTCAGCCGGTACCTGCATGGGAAACTCCGGATGCAATTGAAACGCTCTGCAACACATTCAACGATGCTATCAATGATCCGGATATGGACCCGCTTCTCCTGCTGCCCATTTTTATTCTGGACTTTCTCTGCATTCATCCGTTCAATGACGGAAACGGAAGAATGAGCCGACTCCTGACGCTGCTGATTCTTTACCGATCCGGGTATATTGTCGGGAAATATATCAGTCTGGAAAAGCTGATCGCCGATCATAAGGAAAGCTACTACGATGCCCTGCAGGAAAGCGATGCCGGTTGGCATGAGGAGAAGAACGACTATTTGCCGTTTGCGCGGTATATGCTTGGAGTGATTATTGCAGCCTACAGGGATTTCTCTGAAAGAGTAGAGATTCTGATTACGAAAGGCCTGTCCAAACCGGAACGTGTAAGGGAGATTCTCCGAAACAGTATCAGGAAACTGACGAAAGCGGAAATCATGGCACAGTGTCCTGATATCGGGGAGAGAACGGTGGAGAGGGCCCTGGCTTCTCTGCGGGAAAACGGAGAGATCATTAAAATCGGCGGCGGCCGCTATACATCCTATATCTGGAATCGTGAGGTGGATGACAAATGATTACCGGTGAACTGAAAAATAGGATTGACAGCATTTGGGAAATCTTCTGGACAGGCGGTCTGACGAATCCGCTGGACGTCATCGAGCAGATGACCTATCTCATGTTCATTCATGATCTGGACGCTGCCGATACCCTGCGCGCGAAGGAAAGCGCCATGCTGGGCCTGCCCTTTGAGAGCATCTTTGCGGAAGAAGTGCAGATCGGGAACCAGAAGGTGGACGGTACCCAACTGAAGTGGGGTGTGTTCCATGACTTCCCGGCAGCAAAGATGTACAGCGTCATGCAGGAATGGGTCTTCCCGTTCATCAAAAATCTGCACGGGAACAAGGAAAGCGCTTATTCCAGATATATGGGCGACGCCATCTTCAAAGTGCCCACGCCCCTGATGCTGGATAAGATCGTCACGGCCATGGACGATATGTATGAGCAGATGGCAAAGCTCAGCGATACGGATGCCCGCGGCGACGTTTATGAGTATCTTCTGTCGAAGCTGTCCACAGCAGGTGTGAACGGCCAGTTCCGCACGCCCCGCCATATCATCCGTATGATGGTGGAGCTGATGCAGCCCAAGCCGGACGATCTGATCTGCGAAAATAATGTGCTCCCCATGTCAAGGACAATCGAATTTTCGACTATTGTCCAGTCATGAAAAATGGTGTAACCTGTAATTGCTTTACCGGGGTAACGGGAGGA
>CACYWL010000040.1 GCA_902778055.1 uncultured Eubacteriales bacterium
ACGATGGATCTGCGCTTCAACCCCAACGGCAGCCTGTACGCCATCGAAGGCATTACCAGCCCGGACGGCCGGGTCTTCGGAAAGATGGGGCACAGCGAGCGGGTCGGGAAGGACCTGTACCGGAATGTGCCCGGAAACTACGACATCAAAATGTTTGAATCTGCGGTGAAGTATTTCAGAGGATAATACGGCGGGAACGGAAGAAACGGGTCCTGCGTGAAACGGAAGGAGCATAAGCCATGGCTTACCTGTCAGATATCGAGATTGCACAGCAGTGCGAAATGAAGCCGATTCAGGAGATTGCGAAGACGGCCCACGTGCCGGAGAAATATCTGGAGCTTTACGGCCGCTACAAGGCCAAGGTGGACCCGGCCCTGATGAAGGAAACCGACCGGAAGCCCGGAAAGCTCGTGCTGGTGACCGCGATGACGCCGACCCCGGCGGGAGAGGGAAAGACCACGACGACCATCGGCCTGGCGGACGGGCTGAAGCGCATCGGCAAGGACGTGACGGTCGCCCTGCGGGAGCCTTCCCTGGGCCCGGTTTTCGGGGTCAAGGGCGGCGCGGCCGGCGGCGGCTATGCGCAGGTGGTTCCGATGGAGGATATCAACCTGCATTTCACGGGGGACTTCCATGCCATCGGCGCGGCCAACAACCTGCTGGCCGCCATGCTGGACAACCATATTCAGCAGGGAAACGCCCTGAACATCGATCCCCGGCGCATCACCTGGAAGCGCTGCGTGGACATGAATGACCGGCAGCTGCGCTTCGTGGTCGACGGACTGGGCGGAAAGGCCAACGGCATGCCCCGGGAGGACGGCTTTGACATCACCGTGGCCAGCGAGATCATGGCCGTGTTCTGCCTTTCCTCCGACCTGGCGGACCTGAAGGAGCGCCTGGGGCGGATGGTGGTGGCCTACACCTATGAGGATCAGCCCGTGACCGCGGCGGACCTGAAGGCGGTGGGCGCCATGGCGGCCCTGCTGCGGGACGCCCTGAAGCCCAACCTGGTGCAGACCCTGGAGGGCACGCCGGCCTTCGTGCACGGCGGCCCCTTCGCGAACATCGCCCACGGCTGCAATTCCGTCATGGCGACGCGCCTGGCCATGCGCATGGGGGACTATACGGTCACGGAAGCCGGCTTCGGCGCCGACCTGGGCGCGGAAAAATTCCTGGACATCAAGTGCCGCATGGCCGGACTGGCGCCGGACGCGGTGGTGGTGGTCGGAACGGTCCGGGCGCTGAAGATGCACGGCGGGGTGGACAAGAAAAATCTTGCGCCGGAAAACCTGGAGGCGCTGGAGAAGGGCATTCCGAACCTGCTGCGCCATGTGAGCAACATGAAGAACGTCTATCATCTGCCCTGCGTGGTGGCCATCAACCGGTTCCCCACGGACACGGACGCGGAGATTGACTTCATTATTTCCAAATGCCGGGAGCTGGGCGTGAACACCGTGCTCAGCACCGTCTGGGCGGAGGGCGGAAAGGGCGGCGAAGCGCTGGCCCGGGAAGTGGTCCGCCTCTGCGAGGAGGAGCACGGCCGGGAAACCTTCACCTTCTCCTACGGCCTGGAGGATACGATCGAAAACAAGCTGAACCTGCTCGCACAGCGGATTTACGGCGGCGAAGGCGCGGTGCTGACCCCCGCGGCGCAGAAGCAGGCGGAGCGCCTGACGGCGCTGGGATACGGCAGCCTGCCCATCTGCGTGGCCAAAACCCAGTACAGCTTCAGCGACGACCCGGCGAAGCTGGGGGCGCCGGAGCATTTCAGCATCACCGTCCGGAATCTGAAGGTTTCCGCCGGGGCGGGATTCATCGTGGCGCTGACGGGTGAGATCCTGACCATGCCGGGCCTGCCGAAATCCCCCGCGGCCGAGCGGATTGACGTGGATGACGAGGGAAAGATCACCGGCCTGTTCTGAGCCTGTGACGTCCGGCTGCGCCGGGAAGGAAGCGACAGCATAGGAAACGGGGCGGCCGGATGGCCGCCCCGTTTCGGTTCCTGTTCAGTTGTTCTGCAGATATTCGTAATACCCCTGCCGGAGGCTGGTCAGCAGCTCGTCGTGATCCCCGCCCTCGGCATAGGCCTCGTTGACGGCCTGGATTTCCGCCTCCCGCTGAGGGGGCGTGCAGTAGGGGCAGTTCTTCAGCTTCGAGAAGGGCTCCTGCTCCAGCTCCCCGTAGGAGAAGGGCTGGAAGGTGACGGCCTTCGCCATGTAGCAGAAGGAGGACCGATGATAATACTGCCCTTTGTCCGGGTTGTAATACAGGGGGGTGTCCGCGTCGGGAATGTTGATCTGCCGGCCCTGCCAGTCCTCCCAGATGACGAACTTGACCCGGCTGCCGCTCTTCAGCTGATTCCAGATCCAGCTCATGTTGACCCCCTCCGGGGTTTTGTTCCGCTGCACCCGGATGCATCCGTGGCTGCATTTGGTGCCCAGCTTGAATTCGGTGGAGCTGTAGTTCTTCGTGCCGTCGGCGTTCTTCACATGGGGAACCTCATGCATCATGTCCCCGCTGTTGAAACGGATGGCCATGTCGCAGTAAAGCCGGTCGCTGATCAGGGTGCCGACCTTGCTCATCAGCAGGAACTCGCCGGAGCGGGTTTCGTTGTAGGGCTGATATTTGGAGCCGTTCCACATGGTGAGACCCGTGGAGCACAGAAGGGAGGTCAGCAGCTTCCCCTCCTGAAAAATGTACAGCCTCTGGGTCAGCTTGTCCACGACGATGCCCATCTCCGGGTTAGGCTCCACCTGCTTGAGATAATCGGTGGGAATGTATCCGGAAACGAGCAGGTTCCAGGCCTCGACCTTCGTGTCATGAAAGGAGCTGGAATAGCATTCCACCAGGGACCAGCCGCTGTCGAGCGTTTCCAGCACCCGGACGCCCTGGGACTCGCAGGTCACGACCCCGATCTTCAGGCTGTTTTCATCCGGCTCCCGGTAGAGATAGGTCTGGGCCTTCTCGCTGTTCTTTTTCCCGGTGTCTACCACCGTGATGGGCTGCATGAGCATCTCCCATACGGCGGCCTCGTCCGTAATGTCCATGGGCAGGGTCCAGTAATTGTTTTCTCCCGGCCGGGGGGCATAGCTGCTGCCCCGGGAGGGAATGAACTCTCCGCCGGACGCGGAGGACCCCTCCGGCTCGGGCGTCAGGGGAATCTCCTGCCCTTCATCGTCCAGCAGGACATTCTCCACAATTTCTTCAATTTCAACATCCTCCTCGCCCAGCGCGGCGGCGGAAAACAGCAGCAGCGCGGCGGAAAGGAGTGCGGCGATTCTTCTGATCATTCCTTTTCTCCTGTATCATCCCTGTCCTTCCCTGCCTGCCGTCGGCGGGCGGGGGAGGGCAGAAGCCCCTGCGGCACGGCGCCGGAGGGGAGCCGGTACGAGACCGGCTTTCTTCAGATTTATACCACAGAAAAAGGAATCGGGCAACAGAAGGGAGGGAGAAAATGAGCGGTTTTTTCTTTACATTCATTCAAAACCATGTATAATGAAGCCATTCCGCACAGCCTTGCCGGGAGCTTCGGCCCCGGACTGGAAAGGGACTGTGCCGGAAAATCTTTTTTGGACGACGGGCATCCCGGAGAGGAGCCCGAACGGAGGGAAACATGAATACATCCAAAAACCGCACAAAGATGACCCGTTTGACGCTGCTGGCGATGCTGGTGGCCGTTTTGATTGTTCTGGCCCTGGTGAATATTCCCATGCCGGCCGGCCTGAGCATTACCTTCAACATGATCCCCGTGGCGATCGCTGCGCTGGCCATGGGCGTCCCCGGCGGCGCGCTGATCGGCGGGGCCTTCGGGCTGATCAGCTTTCTCCAGTGCTATGGGATTCTGGGGGTCAGCCCCATGGGCGTGGCGCTGGTGACGGCGAACCCGGGTCTCGGGTTTGCCCTGCTGATGTTTGTGCAGCGCTTTGTCTCCCGGGTGGCGGTGGGCGTCCTGACTGCGCTGGTCTTCCGGGCCATGCAGAGGACGAAGGCTCCCATGTATGTCCAGGGAGCGGTGACGGGCTTCAGTGCCGCGGTGCTGAATACCATCTTTTTCATGACCCTGCTGGTGGTGCTGTTTCAGCAAACGGATTATATGCAGAATGCCATGGCCGGCCGGGGGGTGCTCGCCTATCTGATTGCCTCCGTCGGCGTCAATGCCGTGGTGGAAATGATCGTGGCGGCGCTGGTCACCGGCGCGGCGGGCTCGGCCCTGAAGAAGGCGAGGCTGCTGTAAGCCGGAGCACCGCTGGAAGGATGCCTTCCCCGTGAAAAAAGGACAAGGAGAATAAACCGATGATCCTGACCATGGATGTGGGAAACACCAATATCAAAACCGCTCTTTTCGAAGGAAAGGAAATGGTCAAATACTGGCGGATGTCCACGAACATCAACTCCACGTCGGATGAGTACGGCGTGCGGCTGTCCTCCATGTTTGCCCATGAGGGCGTCCCCACCTCCAGCGTGGAGGGCATCGTGGTCTCTAGCGTGGTGCCGACGATCAATTTCACGATTGAGCACATGCTGCAGAATTATTTCGGGCAGGCGCCGCTGTTCGTGGCTCCCGGTGTGAAGACCGGGATCAACATCCGCTATGAAAATCCCCGGGAGCTGGGCAGCGACCGGATTGCCAATGCCGTGGGCGCCTTTGACGAATACGGCGGCCCCTGCATTTTCATCGATTTCGGCACGGCGACCACCTTCGGCGTCGTGGATGAGGGAGGAAGCTTTCTGGGCGGACTGATCTGCCCGGGCATCAAGCTGAGCAGCGAAGCCCTGGTCACCGGTACGGCGAAGCTGCCCCGCTTTGAATTCATCAAGCCGGACACGGTGATCGGACGAACCACGCTGACCAATCTGCAGAGCGGGATGTACTACGGCTACGTGGGCCTGGTGAAGAACATTGTCCGCAAGATCAAGCAGGAGCTGGGCCGGGAGGCCTATGTGGTGGCGACGGGCGGCATGGCGGTGATGATCGCCGAGGAGAGCCGGGCGATTGACAAGCTCGACGGCCTGCTGACCCTGAAGGGGCTGCGGCTGATCTATGAGCGGAACCGGGAACGGTAGGACGGGGCGAAGCGCCCGGCCGCGCCGCGGCGAAGAGACGCCGCGCGGGATGAGCGGAGGCGGGAGTTCATCAAAAGGGAAGGAGCAACGAGGATGAAAGAGGTTGTGCTGGGGCTGCTGGGACTGGGCAATATCGGCGGAGGCGTCTGGGACCTGATCCGGACCTTCGGGGCGGAGACGGCCGTCCGCACGGGAATCTCCCTGCGGGTGAAGAAGGCGCTGGTGCTGGATAAAAAAATCCACGGGGGCCACGAGGTGCCGGAGGAGGTACTGACCACGGACCGGGCGGACATCCTGGAGGATCCGGAAATCCAGGTGGTGTGCGAGTTCCTGGGCGGCGAGCAGCCGGCGGCGGGCATGATGCTCCGGGCGCTGGAGAACGGGAAGACCGTGGTGACCGCCAACAAGATGGCCCTGTCCCTGCATTTTGACGAGCTGAGGGCCATGGCGAAGAAAACCGGCGCGGGCCTGTACTATGAGGCGAGCGTGGGCGGCGCCATCCCGATCATCAACGCGATCCAGAGCCCGCTGATCGCCAACCATATCGAGCAGATGATGGGCATTGTCAACGGCACGACCAATTATATCCTGACCCGGATGGCTGCGGAGGGCGCGGAGTATGAAACAGTGCTGAAGGACGCCCAGCGGCTGGGCCTGGCAGAGCCGGATCCGACGGCGGATGTCGAGGGCATGGACGCGGCCTATAAGCTGAGCATCCTGGGATCCCTGGCCTTCCACAGCCGGATCCGGGTTGAGGATGTCTACCGGGAAGGAATCACCCGGGTCAATACCGAGGATATTGCTTTCGGGCGGGAGATGGGCTACGTCCTGAAGCTGCTGGCCATCGGCAAGGATAACGGGGATACGATCGAAGCTCGGGTTCATCCGGCCTTCCTGCCGGCGGACCATCCGCTGGCCCGGGTGGACGGATCCCTGAACGCGGTTTATCTGTACGGGCATTCCTTCAAGGACATGATGCTGGAGGGCCGGGGCGCGGGAGACGCGCCGACGGCCAGCGCGATTGTGGGAGATATTGTCCAAGCGGCGCAGAACGCGGTGCATCCCATGCCCTACCTGCGGGAGGACCCGGTTCCCGTGGCGGATGACTGGCACAGCAAGTATTTTATCCGCATGAAGGCCAAGGATGCCCCCGGCGTGCTGGCGGAGGTCACGGGCTTGTTGGCGGGGGAGGGAATCTCCGTGTCCGCCATGATGCAGAAGGGCGCGGAGCCCGGCGGCAAGGCGACCCTGATCGTGATCACCCACGTGGCGCCGGAAAGCGCCGTGCAGCGGGTGGTGAAGGCCCTGAATCCGGAGATCTGCAGGGTGGAAAACGTGATCCGGGTGGAAGGCTGAAAACCGGGAGAATGCAGGAGACGGGAAAATCAGAGAAGCCGGGAAGAATCCGGCCCGGGGGATTGAAATGGACAGATGGGTGTTTTTCGACCTGGACGGCACGCTGACGCAGTCGGAGGAAGGCATCTGGAAATGCGCGCGGTACGCGGCGGAGCGGATGGGCTTTCCTCCGCCCACGGAGGAGATGCTGAAAAAATGGATCGGGCCGCCGCTGCTCTGGTCCTTTCAGCACCTCATGGGCATGACGGAGGAGGAAGCCCGGCGGGCGCAGGAGTATTACCGGGAAAGGTATACCGCGGCCGGAAAGTATGAAAACCGTGTTTATCCCGGTGTGCGCAGCCTCCTTCGGACCCTGCGGGCGCAGGGAGTGCACATGGGCGTGGTCACCGGAAAGCCGGAAGGCCCCTCCCGGGATATTCTGCAGCATTTCGGGCTCTGGAAGTTCATGGAATGCCTGGCCTGCGCGACGGACGCCCGGCCGGAGAAGGAGGATCTGATCCGATCCGTCCTGCCGGAGACCGGGGCGGAGGTCTGGATGGTCGGAGACCGCAGGTTTGACATGGAAGGCGGCATCGCGGCCGGGGTGCATACGCTGGGCGCGGCCTGGGGATACGGCAGCGAGGAGGAGCTGCGCTCCTCCGGCGCCGAAGAGATCGCGCGGACGCCCTGGGAGGCCGCGGAAAAGCTCTGCCCCGGCGCGGAGAGGCCGGCCGGCGCCTTCCTCAGCATGGAGGGACTGGACGGCTCCGGGAAGAGCACGCAGATGGAGCGTCTGACCGAGACGCTGGAAAGATACGGATTCGAGGTGGAGCATACCCGGGAGCCCGGCGGCACGCCGATCGGGGAGAAGATCCGGGAGATTCTGCTGAGCCGGGAAAACATGGAAATGACGGATATGACCGAGGCACTCCTGTACGCGGCGGGCCGGGCTCAGCATGTGAGGGAACGGATCCGTCCGGCGGTGGCCACGGGAAAGGTCCTGCTGTGCGACCGTTTTCTGGATTCTTCCGTGGCCTATCAGGGCGGCGGAAGACAGCTGGGCGTGGACCGGGTGCTGGAGATCAACGCACCGGCCGTGGAGGGAACGCTCCCGCTGCTGACGGTGTATCTGGATCTCGATCACCGCACCAGCCTGCGCCGGCGCAGCGCGGCCAGCGAGCTGGACCGGATGGAAATCCAGAAGGAAGAATTTCATGCCCGGGTGGAGGAAGGGTATCACGAGCTGATCGCCCGGAACCCGGAGCGGTATGTGGTGGTGGATGCCCGGAGCGACCGGGATGAAATCGCGAAGGCCATCGCGGAGGCGGTGCTGGAGAAGCTGATGGCGGCGGAATAAAGCGGCCGCACGGCATCCGGCGGGAAAGGAAACAGGTTTGAGCGTGAGCGAGCGGATCGTGGTCGGCATGAGCGGAGGAGTGGATTCCTCCGTGGCAGCCCTGCTTCTGAAGGAGCAGGGCTATGATGTCGTGGGCGTTTTCATGAAAAACTGGGAGGAACAGGATGAAAACGGGATCTGCACTGCGGAAACGGACTGGCAGGATGTACGGGATGTCTGCGACCTGATCGGCATTCCCTGCTACAGCGTGAACTTTGCGAAGGAGTACTGGGACCGGGTCTTTTCCTATTTTCTGAAGGAATACCGGGCGGGCCGGACGCCGAACCCGGATGTCCTGTGCAACCGGGAGATCAAATTCCGGGCCTTCCTGGATTTTGCCATGAGCCTGGGCGCGGCCCGGATGGCGACGGGGCATTTTGTCCGGACGGATGAGGAAGGCAGGCTCCTGCGGGGAGTCGATGAGGGAAAGGATCAGAGTTATTTCCTTTATATGGTGCATTCGGAACAGCTCCGGAAATCCGTGTTCCCCGTCGGCGGGCTAACCAAGGCCCGGGTCCGGGAGATCGCGGAGAAAAACCATTTGCCCGTCAGCGCGAAGAAGGACTCCACCGGCGTCTGCTTTATCGGGGAGCGGAACTTCAAAAAGTTCCTGTCGGAGTATCTGCCGGCCCAGCCGGGGGACATGGTGGCGGCGGACGGGACGGTGGTCGGCCGCCACGACGGACTCATGTACTACACCCTGGGTCAGCGCCGGGGGCTGGGCATCGGCGGACGGGGGGACGGCAGATCCTGGTTTGTCATCGGGAAGGATCTGGAAAGAAACCGGCTGCTCGTGGCCCAGGGCGAGGATCATCCGATGCTGTACAGCACGCGCTGCCTGGCGGAGGACGTAACCTGGGTCGGAGATGCGCCGGCGGTCAGGGAGAGTCCCTTCCGCTGCACCGTGAAATACCGCTATCGGCAGCCGGACCAGCCGGCGGAGCTTTTCTGGCGGGAGGACGGCAGGATGCTGATTCGCAGCCTGGTTCCCCAGCGGGCCGTGACGCCGGGGCAGAGCGCGGTGTTTTACGACGGGGAGCGCTGCCTGGGCGGCGCGATTGTGACAGAGGTTCTGGACGCGGGTCAAAAAGAATGAAGAGGGAGGATTTGCATCCGCCCTTTTTTTGTTCCCGCGGAAAGGCGACGGAGAAGAAGCGGACCTCCAAAACCGGGGCGAACGAAATTGTGGAAGGAGTTCGTATAAACCCCAAATTATGGAGAAAAACACGAACGTTTCAAAAACGGGGCGGATAAAACGTCCGGAAGCCTTGATTTTCCTCACTTTTTTTCAATTTTTTTTGAAAAAACGCTTGACACCCGGAATGAAATCTGTTATTCTTTGCAAGCTCGCTCGAGCGGGGGAAACCGAGGGTCAGCCGAAAGGCCGGAACCGAGGGGACGGACCGATGAGGGAGCAGACCGAACCTTGAAAACGATACAGAGAAGAGAAACGCGCAAGAAACAAGGAACCGCGCGCGCACCGCGGACGCACAGCGTCTCGCGCACCGC
>CACYWL010000041.1 GCA_902778055.1 uncultured Eubacteriales bacterium
GGCAAAATTAGTAGTCCGCAGCATCTGAATGTATCGTAGTCGCTGGCCGACAAAAAGGAAAGGAAAGTATGATTTCCGCTTCCGTAATTATCATACAAGGGTGACTATGAAAAGACTGTTTGCTGTTCTGCTGACGCTCTGCATGCTCTGTGCTTCCGCTCTGGCGGACAGCCTGACCACCAACGGAGGCGTCACTCTGGACACCGGGGGCCTGCCTTACTGCACGGAGGACGAGGCCGCGCCGGCGGAAAGCACGGCGGCAAACGAAGAAACCACCGCGGAGGAGACGCCCGTGCCGGCGGAAAGCAAGGCTGACGCCTGATCCGCGGACCCATGAACTGAGAGCCGGACAGGAGACGGAGAGGATGCAAAGAATGACACGGAAAATGAAGAAAATACTGCTGTATTTACTGATCCTGACGACCTTCTTTACCGGGGCGGCAGCGGAGTCCGCGCTGCCTGGGGACGGAACGACAGCCGCGTCCGAAGAAACCGTCCTTTTTGTGGCCACGGACCGCCATGCCGCCTATGAGACCGCCAAGGAAGGCGGAGACGGAGCGCGGGAGGAAAGGCCTCCCGAAGAGAGCAAATCTCCGAAGAAAGAGAACTCTTCGGAGAAAAAGAAGGCGCCCCGGGCCAGCCAGGTTCCCGTCTACGATGAAAACGGGAGCCTCATATGGCACAACAACCTGACGGAGCTGCTGAAGCTGGTCAGGGCGGACGGCGTTGTGCCGCAGCTTGCGCTGATCGGCGGCGATTTTGTCGGCTCAGGCAGCGATGCCAGCAGGGACGTGACAGGGTATCCGATGGGAGCACCCCATTTCTCCATGACGGCGGTGGACGCGCAGGTCCGGGCGGTTTTCGGCGGGGAAACCGGCACGCTGTATACCTACGGCTCGCATGACGTGAACGCGGTGGATGAGTATCAGAAAGCCTTTTTCTCCGGACCTGCGGACTGCGGAGGCTGCCATCTCTACGGCATCTCCTTCTCCCAGATGATTCATGATACGGACCGGCAGGCGGAGGCTGAAGAATACAGCGGAAAGGACCTCGCGGACGAACGCGGCCTGTCCGCCCAAAGCGCTTCCGGACTGTTCCTTTCCTGGGTGAAAGGCCTGGATGATCACCTTCCGATCATTGTGATGTCCCATGTGCCGCTTCATGCGCGCAGGGGAGACAACTGCGGAGCCTGGACCTGGATGCAGGCGCTGAACGCTGCCGCCGAAGAGCATGACGTGATTTTCCTCTGGGGGCACAATCATACGCTGGAAAGAGGAAAAAACGGCCGTGAGTCTGAACGGGCCAATTATCTGCGCCTGCCCGGAGAGGAGCTGACGGTCCAGACCTGGGAGACCGACGACCGGGGAAATGAAACAGGCGCCAGAACCGTCAGGATGGAAAAAGACGGGGAATACAGTGAACTCGTCACCCGGACGGAAACCCTCCGCTTTGTCTATCTGAACGCGGGATACATCACCAACGGGGTCGGCACGGTTCTCTCGTTCCGGGACGGGCGGATGACCGTGAAAAGATACTCTCTGGATGAGAAGGAGAACGCGGAACCATGGACATACGATCTGCGTTTCCCGTCCGGGGAGGACAGTACAGGCCGGTGAGCCGGTGCAACGGTCCGTCAGATGGAGGATTCCCGCGATCGCCTGGCAGATCGGGCAGTCCTCTCCGGTGCAGTCGTGACCTGCTTCATGAAGGATGAAGTCGGAAGAAGCAAGCCCTTTCGGGATTCAGGCGATCAGAAGCTGCCGCCCAGGTTTTCCAGGGTATCGATGACCACCGTGCAGTCCGGGGATACATGCTGCATCACAAAGTACATCTGCTCCATGGGAATGGCCACGCAGCCTCCGGTATAGGGCTTGCGGTCGCCCAGACAGTGCAGGAAGATGGCGGAGCCCAGGCCGGGCGTGCCCTCCGCGTTGTAGCTGATGTTCAGGCAGTACTGATACTGGTAGGTATAATCCGTGATGTGCTCGCTGTCTTCAAGGTTCAGGTCCGGATAATCCGGGAGACTCACCAGCTCGTTATACCGCATCCCTTCGCGCGCGTCGCCGGACCAATAGCTGTTCTCATCCACCTGCACGTAGGGAATGGCGCAGCCGGGGTCTTCCGCAATGCCGAAGGCCCGGTTGAAGGAGAACACACCCACAGGAGTCAGGGCGTCGCCTTCTCTGGTTTTGCCCAAGCCGTTTTTCCCGATGAAGCCCGGGGTGGACATGATCATCTTCCACGCGCCGGTCTCATCCTTCTCATGCAGGGAGACCCAGGCTGTGGTTTTTTCATAGGCCGCCACGACGAAAAGCTGCTGCGCGTCCTGCTTTTCCGCCAGGGCTGCCGCCCATTCAGGGGACGCTTCCGCTTCCAGTCCGATGATTTCCCGGGGCGTCTGCAGCGCCGGGCTCTGCTCTCCGGAAGCGCTCACAGAAAGCATCATGCACAGGATGATTACAAAGCAAAACAGTTTCATCATTTTTTCCAGCCTCCACTTTCTCCGAATGTTTTTTCCGGTTATCGTTTATCCTTATCGATGAATTCCAGGGTGATGATGGAAAGAGCGGCAAACACGATCACGAACAGAAACAGCTGCAGCCAGTATCCGATGATGTTTTCCAGCGAGTATTCATAATCCTCAACCCGGCTGGCCTCCGCGATCCTGTTCTGCAGGAGATCCTTCACCCGATCGGCCCCGATCATGTCCATGATCCCGCCTATGGTGGTGTTGAAAGTATAGCTGTCCTCCCGGTGGGCCAGGACTTCCGGGTTGTCGGCGACCTGATCCAGCAGGGTGCCCACGGTGAGACCCTCGGTCAGCTCCCCGGCGCGGAATTCCGCGATGATGGGGTTGTCCTCTTTCTGCATCAGATCCATCGCCTGGCCCAGGGTCACGGTGGCGGAGACCTCCCGGTCCTTCATGCCGTTCACGGTATTCCATACGGTCATCACGGGGCGGCTGTTATAGTTGCTCTGGGCAGCCAGCACCTTCAGCGCCGGGTTGGAGATGGTCAGCGGCGTGAGGCTCTCCGTCCAGGACGGCAGGGACAGCATGCCGCCGGAGAACACCAGCTGGAAAATCAGCACGAAGGGCATGATGGTCATCGCCGTCGTGGTGGATTTTGCCAGCGTGGAGATCCACAGGGCCAGCATATCCGACGCGTAGGTGATCAGGAACATGGAAATGGCGAAATCCACGATCAGGAAAGGCGTCACCAGCCCCTCTCCGCGATACGCCACGCCGACCATGCTGGTGATATAGACGGTGACGGCGGTCTGAAGCAGGCAGAGCAGCGCCTGATAGATCATGTGGGCCCGGATGTAGGAAGAGATATGCATGCCGGAGCGGTGCTCCCGCTTGATCACGTCCCGCTCCCGGCAGATGACCTGGATGGAGTTGAAGCATCCGTTCCAGATGCAGACCATGACCAGGGCGAAGGAGCCCATCAGCGTGCCTTCCATGTTCACGAACAGCCGTGTCCGGATGACCATGCCCACCAGCCCGGCGATCAGCGCCGCCATGGGCAGCACCTTCCAGTCATTCTGATAGATGAACATCCTCAGCAGCTTTCCAAGATAAATCCAGACCTGGGCGCTGCGTCCGCGATAGAGGATCCGCAGGCGGCGCTTTTTCCTGTTTGCAACCATCTCAGCCATGCTGCACCTCCGCATACTTCATCACGAATTCGTCCGCCAGTCCGTCGCCGCCTTCCTCCTTGCGGTTGACGGACTTGACAATTTCCTCCATCCGGTCCTTCCCGAAGAACTTCCGGGCGTCCTCAATGCTGCCGTAGAAGGCCAGCCGGCCCGTCCGGGCGCTGTCCTTCGCCAGCACGATCACGTCGTCGAACAGGTCGATGACCCGATCCGGCGTATGAGTAATGACGATGACGATTTTTCCGGTATCCGCGATCTTCCGCAGCTGCTCAAACAGCTCCCGGGCCATGACGCCGTCCAGGCCGGAATCCGGCTCATCGAGGATGAACAGCGAGGGATTGGAAATGAACTCCATGGAGATGGAAAGGCGCTTCTTCTGGCCGCCGGAAAGCTTTTCAACCAGGTTGTTCTGCACCGGGAGCAGCCCGAAGATCTCCATGACCTCGTTCACCCGTTCCCGCCGCTGGGCCGGGGTGACCTCCTTGGGCAGCCGCAGCTTCGCCGCGTCCAGCAGCGTGTAAAGCACGGTGTCCTTGCCGCGCATCATTTCGGTCTGGGGGACGAAGCCCACCTCGTACTGCATTTTTTTGTAATCCTTGTACATGTTGTTCCCGTTCAGCACGACCTCAGCCTTCGCCTTTTCATAGCCGTTGATGGCGTTCAGATAGGTGGTCTTGCCCGCGCCGGAACCGCCCAGCAGCAGCACCATATGCCCCTGGGGAATCGCCATGTGAATATCCCGCAGAAGCACCTTTTTCTGGAAGAATTCCGTGGTGCTGCGCTCCTCCAGGTTCACGGTCAGGCCCTCGTCCATGACGGTGGCGCTTCCGTGGCTGGCCAGCCGGGCCATCTCGGCCCGGATATCCTCGACCTTCCAGGCCGGCTGGTACTTTTTGTCGAAGCCCCAGATGCAGGTGACGATACAGTTTGTCGGAAGGATCCACAGCCACATCCAGCGCCTGCTGACGCCGTAGACCTCGATCAGCCCGGCAAACACCCGGATCTCATAGACGAGCTGCGTCACGACCAGGGCCAGATCCACGCTCACCATGAGGATGTCCAGCACAGTGAGATAATCACGGCCCGTGTCCGGATTCACGAACTTGTCGAACAAGGTACTCACAATGGCAGCGACCGCGACGATCGACCAGCCGCGCCCCTCCGATTCACGTCCCGCGCAGCGGCTCAGCTGATATTCGCGTGCGCCGGGAATCAGCGCCCACCAGCCCCTGATGCCGGATTTTTCGAACATCATCCATAGACCGGTCATGTACAGGAGACTCGTCACGATCGTAAAAGTGTTGCTTCCGCCCAGCAAAACGGTCATCAGTATATCCAGAAACATGGATCCCACCTCATCAAATCAAAATCCCGCCGCAATCATCCTGCCTGTGCCGGATCATCTGAGCGGGAAAGCCGGAACACAGCAGCACAAAAACCGACAACATAGTAATTCGTTTTTCATTTTCATTTTCCTTCATTCCCGGTCCTCGAAAAATGCTTTCATTGGACTTCGAGCCTTTTCCATGCTATGATTTGCAATTGGTACGGAACGCTTTGAAGGACTGGGGGAATGCAATCCATGGAACTGAATCTGGAAGCCCAGAAGCAGGAGTTTCTGACGATCTGCCGGACCGAGATCCACAGGGACGGCCTGGAGGATCTGCTGGAATGGCTCTGCAAAGCGGATTTTTTCACCGCGCCGGCCAGCACAAGGTATCACGGAGGCTATGCCGGCGGGCTCTGTCAGCACTCGATTGATGTTTATCAATACGCGAAAAAGCTGTCGTTTCTGATGCCGTCCGCTCCCTCCGAGGAGTCCCTGGCGGTGGCGGCCCTGTTCCATGACGTATGCAAGGTCAACCTTTATAAGGTCGACAAGCGCAATCAGAAAATCGACGGCGTATGGCGGGAAGTGCCCGTGTATGTGATTGAGGAGAAGTTCCATTTCGGCGGGCACGGCTCCAAGTCCGTTTTTCTTGTGCAGCAGTTCATGAAGCTGACCACGGAGGAGGCCGCGGCCATCAACTGCCACATGGGTTTCTCCGACGGCAGCGCGACCACCGTCAGGGATGTCAGCAGCGCCTATCAGCAGTTCCCTCTGGCGTGGCTCACCCATGTCGCGGATGAAGCGGCGACATTCCTGCTGGACAGATAGCGGAGGAGACGCCCGATGAAAACGGACCCGGTGACGCTGAAATACGGCAATACCTATACGTTTCTGGTGAAGGGCACATCCGGGAACCTGCTTGTGGATACAGACTATGCCGGCACGATGCAGGGCTTCCATCATGCGCTGAAGGCAAACGGAATCAGGCTGAATCAGATCAGCTGCGTGATGGCGACGCACTATCACCCGGATCACTGCGGCCTGATCGGTCAGCTTCAGGAGCAGGGGATTCATCTGCTTCTGCTGGACTCCCAGGCGGGGGCCGTTCACAATCCGGACTATATCTTCGCCAGGGAAAAACGGGAATACACGCCGGTTGATCCTGCGAAAGCCGTGATCATTTCCGCGAATGAAAGCAGAACTTTTCTGAAAAGGCTCGGAATCGAAGGCGAAATCCTCCGAACGGCAAGCCACAGCGAGGACAGCATTTCCCTGATTCTTGATGACGGAAACTGCTTCGTGGGGGATCTTGAGCCCCCTGAGTATCTCGAGGCCTATGCGGATAACGCGCTGCTGGCGGAGGACTGGAAAATGATCATGAGCCGGCATCCGGGGATCATTCACTACGCGCACGCGCCCGCCAGGGCGGTTGAATCAACCTGAAACCGAACAGTTCCCGGGACAGAAAAAGGGGGACCATGAACAGGAAGCCTCTGCCGAAGAAAGAAGGTTTCCGCAGAGGGCGCAGGCGGTCCAGGTATCACAGATGATACCAGGTATCATAAAAAATCGTACTTGTGTAACGGACATTTCAGTTGTAAAATCAAACCGGTTCAAGAAAATGACCATGAACCAAGGAGGAGAAGGACGATGACCAACGCTGAAAAAGTACATGAGTTTCTGAACAAGGCGCAGACTTTCTATTTCCTGACCACCGATGGGGATCAGCCGAAAGGACGTCCCTTTGGGTTCCAGATGCTGGTGGATGACAAACTGTATTTCGGCTGCGGAACCTTCAAGAATGTGTTCAAGCAGCTGACCGCAAATCCCAGGGTCGAAGTGCTGGCTGTGAACGGCGGAGAATTCATGCGCTATGACGGCACCGCCAGGGTCGTCAAGGATGCCGCGCTGCTTGAAAAGGTGCGCGAAGCCATGCCGCAGATCATGGCTCTCTACGATCAGAACGGCTGGGAAATGGGTCTTTTCTTTCTGGAGAACGGCCACGCCGAGATCCGCGGCATGATGGACCTGAAGGAAGAGTTTGATGTGTAATGGGTAAGCAGACAACGCTTGAGGAACGCTTTGGGAAATGTCCGTATGTGACCAAGCTCAATGCCGCCCCGAGAAAAGCCAATTACATCTATACTGTTTAATTCTGCGAAAGCAAGGCCTGGCTTACAATGTGAGTAAGCCGGGCCTTTTTTCTCGTGTGGCAGTTTTTGCCTGTCCTAAAGTGCATCCTTTGGACAATTTCTAACACATTCCATGCATAGAATACATTCTGTTCCATTTTTTCGTTTTCGAGAATTATCTGTC
>CACYWL010000042.1 GCA_902778055.1 uncultured Eubacteriales bacterium
GTGAGGAACAGGCCGATGGTCGCGATGGCCGGCAGGGAGATCGGCAGCACGATCTGCACGAAGATCCGGATCATGCGGGCGCCGTCGATCTTCGCCGATTCGATGATCGCGTCCGGCACCGTGGTCTGGAAGAAGGTGCGCATGATGATACAGTAGAAGCTCGAACAGCAGATCGGCAGGATCAGCGCCCAGTAGGTATCCTTCAGCCCGAGGATATGCGCGTTGATCATGTAGCTGGCGACCAGACCGCCGCTGAACAGCATGGGGATGAAGATAAACCAGGTGAAGAAGCCCCGGAGCCGGTAGTTCGGCCGGCTGAGGGCGAATCCCATGGTGGAGGTCATGATCAGACCCAGCACCGTACCCACAACGGTGATGCCGATGGAATTGAGGAAGGCCCGGCCGATGTAGGAGGACTGATTCATCAGATAGGCAAAGGCCTGCAGGCTCCACTGGTTGGGAATGTAGCTGTAGCCCTTGACGCGGATGGAAGCCTCCGACGACAGGGAAACGATCAGCACCAGCAGCGCCGGCATCAGGCACAGCAGCGCCAGGAAGATGAACAGTGCGCTGATGGCCACATTGGTTGCGGGCTTGACCCGGGTATATTTCAGTTTGACGTTTTCTTTCTTGGCCATGGTTCCATTCTCCTTTCTCTCAGACCGCCCGGATCAGAACAGCCCGGCTTCGGGGTCGATCTTCTTGACGATCAGGTTCGCCGCCACGATGGTGATGCAGCCCACGACGGACTGCAGGAAGGCGGCCGCGGAGGAAAGGTTCACGTTGCTCTGCTCCAGCAGGGCCTTGTAGACATAGACATCAATGGTCTGGGTCACACTGGTCAGCGCACCGGAATTCCGGGTGGCCTGATAGAACAGACCGAAGTCGCTCCGGAAGATATTGCCCACGGCCATGATGAACATGATGGAGATCGTCGGCCGCAGAAGAGGCAGTGTGATGTACTTCACCTGCTGCCACTTGGTCGCTCCGTCGATCAGCGCGGCCTCGTACAGCTCGCCGTCGATGCCGCTGATGGAGGCCATATAGACCACCATGTTATAGCCCATGCCCTTCCAGACGTTCAGGAAGACCAGGAAGTACATCCAGAAGTTCGTATCGTGATACCAGTTGTGGAACCGCCCCGTGGCAGGATCGACCAGGTGCAGCACATTGTTGACCAGGCCCTGCTCCGTGGCCAGGAAGGCGTATACGAAATAGCTGACCACGACCCAGCTCAGGAAGTGAGGCAGGAACATCATGGTCTGGCAGGTTTTCGCCAGCTTCTTGGAATAGATCTCGCTGAAGAGGATCGCCAGGGTGACGGGAATCACGATTCCCAGAATGATGAACACGATGTTGTAGAACACCGTGGTCTTCAGCATTGTGGGGAAGTAGGAGGAGTTCACGAGGAACTTGAAGTTGTCCAGCCCGACCCACTTGCTGTTGTTGAACAGCGCCCACAGGAAGCTTTTGCCCGGCCTGGGCTTGTAGTTCTTGAAGGCGATGATGACGCCGAACATCGGCGCGTAGCAGAAAAGCAGGTACCAGATCGTCGTCGGCAGGTGGAGCAGGAAAATCTCCAGATTGTCAAACGACGAGCCCGTACTTCCCTTTCCCTTTTTCTTGGCCGGCTTCACGGTGTGTAGGCTCACGGAACAGTCCTCCTTTGAAAAAATGGAATAAGGACAGGGTATAACCCTGTCAGAAAAAACCATATCACAGTTCAGGGCATTTATAAAAGAAATTCATTTCAGCCCAGAAACTACATTTACGAGAATAATAATATTACAATTCGATTGTTTTTGCAAGCTTTTTGGAAAAAAATGACAGTTATTAATCAGACGGCCTGCATTACAGCGCGTGCTCCCTGGTAAAGGCCACCAGCTCGTCCGCCGTGGTGAAGGCCAGCCCCGTCACCGTGTCCGCGCAGCCGTAATAGATGGCACAGGGGAAGGTCACGTTGGGCACGTCCCCGACGCATTCATAGATCTCCCAGGGCGCCAGGATGTAGTCCGCCGTCCGGGCAATGACCTTCCAGGGCTCCTCCAGGTCCAGCAGCGCGCAGCCCATCCGGTACACGAACCCGTTGCAGGTATTCAGAACCCCGTGGTAGATCAGCAGCCATCCCTCGTCCGTCTCGATGGGCGCGGGACCGGGACCGACCTTGGTGGCCTGCCAGGCGGAGGCGTTTCCCGGCACGGTGCCGAAGACGAAACGGTGCCGGCCCCAGAATTCAAGATCCTTCGACTGGCTCAGATAGATATCCCCGAAGGGCGTGTGCCCCGTATCGGAGGGCCGGGAAAGCATCATGTACATGCCGCCGATTTTCCGGGGAAAGAGCACCCCGTTGCGGTTGTAGGGCAGGAAGGCGTTTTCAAGCTGATGGAAGGTGCGGAAATCCTCCGTCCAGGCGACGCCGATGGTGGGCCCGTGGTATCCGTTGCACCAGGTGACATAGTATTTTCCGTCCATCGGAGTGATCCGGGCGTCATAGCGGTATTCCTTTGCCAGCACCTCCGGATCCGCGTCGGTCATCCGCAGGCAGTCGTCGTCAATTTTCCAGTGAATCCCGTCCTCCGAGAAGCCGGAAAAGAGATCCATGGAAATGGACCGGCTGTCGCACCGGAAGACCCCGGCGAATCCGTCCCGGAACGGGACCACCGCACTGTTGAACACGCTGTTGGACCGCCTGTTTCCGTCCCGCCCGATGATGGGGTTGCCCGAATACCGCCAGACCGCTTCCCGGCAGCCCGTCGGCTTTTCCTCCCAGGGAAGATTGGGGATCGCCCTTCCGATGATTTTCGCCATGGCTCATGCTCTCCTTTTCATTTTTAACCGGACCGAGGCGCCGCGGCGCCGTCTTGATGAAGGGATTATACCAGATCCGGGCGCTTCCGTAAACAAACCGCCTTGATTTTTTGCCCTGCCGCGGGTAAGATATGGGCCGAAGCTCTGACAAAGGCTCCTCCGCGGAGCGGGGAGCAATAAAGCCCCTGGGGAAACAGGGATCTGAATCAGTCAGCGTTTCCGGAAAATCGAAAGGATACGGAGGACTTGAGCATGGCCGACGCCATTATCCGGGGCCTGCACGGCTGCAGCCGGGAGGAAAGCTATGTTCCGCCGGAGGATCCGGCGGTTCGTGAAAAGCTGGAGTGGTTTCAGGATCAGAAGCTGGCGATCATGATGCATTTCGGCATCTATTCCCAGCTGGGGATCTGTGAATCCTGGCCCCTGTCGGACGGGGACGCGTCCTGGAGCCGGGAGGGCATCGACTGGGAGAAGGATCCGGAAATCTTCCGCCGCCAGTATACCGGGTTGAACCGCAGCTTCAATCCGGTCCGGCTGGAGCCGGAGAAGTGGGCGGATATCGCCGCGCGCAACGGCTTCCGGTATCTGATTTTCACCACCAAGCATCACGACGGCTTCTGCCTCTTTGATACGGAATGGACGGATTACAAGTCCACCGCCCCCGACTGCCCCTTCCATACCCATCGCCACGCGGACATCGTCCGGGACGTGTTCGATGCCTTCCGCGCCCGGGGGCTTGGCATTGCCGCCTATTTCTCCAAGCCGGACTGGCACTGCCCCTGGTACTGGGCGGAGGGAATGGAAAAGCCCGTGGCCTGTGACCGGAATCCCACCTATGAACCGGCGGAACATCCGGAGCTGTGGGAGAAATTCGTCCGCTTTACCCACGGTCAGCTGGGAGAACTGGTGGAAAAATACGGGCCCCTGGATATCCTCTGGCTGGACGGGGGACAGGTCGGCCCCGGAAACGGGCAGGACATCCGCCTCTCCGAGTTCATGCGCCGGGCCCGGAAGCTCCGTCCCGGGCTGATTGTTTCCGACCGGACCATCGGCGGAGAAAACGAGAATTACATCACGCCGGAGCAGAGCGTGCCGGATCATCCGATCCGCGTGCCGTGGGAGAGCTGCGTCTCCCTGGGAGACAGCTTTTCCTACCGGTTCGAGCCCTCCTGGAAATCTCCCCGGCGGGTGGTTCATCTGCTGATCGACGTGGTCTGCCGCGGCGGCAATCTCGCCCTGAACATCGCTCCCCAGCCGGACGGCCGGCTGCCGGAGGACGGCGTCCGGATTCTGGACGAGCTGGGAGCCTGGCTCCGGGAAAACGGCGAAGCCATTTACGGTACCCGTCTGGCGGAACCCAACGAGGCGAACGAGGTCGCCTTCACCCTGAAGGGAGAAACCGTTTATGCCCTGATCCGCCTCCCGGAGGGGGAAGTCCTCCCCGGGGAATATCTGATTCCGTGGCCCCATCCGGTCTCCCGGCTGACCCTGCTGTCCGGCGGGCAGAAGCTTTCCTTCCGCCGGACGGAGGCGGGCCTGCTGGTGCAGCTCCCCTCCTCTCTGGCCGGAACCGCGCCCTATGCTCCGGCGATCCGGATGGAACCCTGAGGGCTTTCCGGCGCTTTTCGGCGCCTTCCTGAGCCCTGATGAACGGAAAGGATGAAAAAACATGACCACGCAGGAACTCTTTCAGCTGATCGCCCTCCCCGTCCCCGTCCGGGAACGGTTCGAACGCTGGGAGGCGGAAGGCGTCTCCGTGATGACACCGGATCTGGAGTCCCGGCTGCTCTGCCGGGAGAAGTGGGCGGAGGCCTGGCAGGATCTGACCGCCCTTCTGGGCGAGGATCCCGGGCATCTCCGTGCTCTCCTGGAGGAGCTGACCGTCGCGGCCCGGCAGTATCCGAAATGGGTTCAGGCCGGCATTCCGCTGGAAATCTACCGGGACACCATGGCCTTTGCGACCCGTTATCTGAAGGACGGGCTGGCCGCCTATGGGGAGTACTGCTTTACCGCCGGCTGGTGGTTCCCCCGCCAGCTGGCCCTGGAGCTTTTCCGCCTGGGCAGCCTGGAGTTTGAGTTCGTCCGGGAGGGGGAAGCCCATAAGGTTTTCTTCCATATCCCCACCGACGCCTCCCTGGCCCCGGAAGCCGTCGATGATTCCCTTCGCCGCCTTCGGGATTTCATCCCCCGCTTCTTCCCCGACTGGGAGAAGGCGGAGCTGATCCTGGATTCCTGGCTGATGTCCCCTCTTCTTCGCCCCCTGCTGCCGGAGGATTCCCGCATTCTCGCCTTTCAGGACCGATTTGAGCTGTTTTCCCTGGATGAGGACAATATGGGGGCGGTGACCTGGGTTTTTCCCGGCCCGACGGTGCCCCTGGAGAAACTGCCGGAAAAAACCTCCCTTCAGAAAAAAATGAAGGCCTTCCTCCTCTCCGGAGGAAAGCCCGGCTGGGCGGCGGGAAGGCTGAAATCCGCCCTCTGAAAAAGCTTGAAATGAAGCGGCTGTCCCTCTCCGGGGCAGCCGCTTTTGGATATCAGAAAACCGTTCCGCAGGCCGTGATCATTCCCGCCAGATCCGCCCTGTAATCCGGATCCGCCGGGTTCAGGCTGTTGACAGTCACCCAGGGGGTCCCGGCCCAGGCCGTTGCGTGAATATACTTCCCGTCCCCCAGATAGAGGGCCACGTGTCCCGGGAAGAAGATCAGATCCCCGGTCCGGATGGATTCCAGGGGGATCTCCCGCACCGGATACTCCGGCATGATCTGGGCGTCCCGGTAGATCAGGATGCCGTTTTCCATCCAGCTCATGAAGGCCAGCCCGGAGCAGTCGATGCCCTCCTGGGTTTTTCCGCCCCATCGGTACGGTGTTCCCCGGTAGGCCAGGGCGCTGGCCGCGGCTCCCGTCCGCAGCTCCTGCTCCCCCTTCCGGGCCCCGGCTTCCCGCGCCATCCGCAGAAAGCATTCCGGCCCGGCGGTTTCGGGGATCAGCGCGTCGTCCGAGTCCTCCCGGGGCATCAGATCCATCCGGTGAACCCAGCCCTCCGTCCCGTCGCAGGCCAGGATTTTCTGCCATCCCTCCCGGAGTTCCGCCGGCGCGGGAAGTACGAAGCTTCCCCGGGGCAGGCAGGTCAGCAGCCGGCCCTTCACGTCCGGCTCGCTGTAGATATCCATCCAGGGCGCGGAAACCCGGAGCAGGCCCTGCCGGCTCCGCTCCTTCAGCATCTCTCCGTCGGCGGGGATCAGATGCCCGGTCCGGATCCAGCCCCGGTATCCGTAATGGGTGAAGACGCCGGCCCAGCCGTCCCGTTCCTCCTCCGTGATGCGGAGCGCCCAGCCGGAAAGCACCTCGTCCGACTGGGGACCGGCGTCCTCCTCCGGCCGGTCGTACAGGAACGCCTTCGGTGAAGACACCAGGGCCAGCTGATCCCTGACAAAGCTATTCATGGAATCTCTCTCCTTCAGATGTTCTCAAAGCGGACCGGTACGTCGGTCAGTCCGATTCCCGGGGTTTCCGTCAGATCGATCCAGGGGCCGCTGTAGACCGGCCCGCCCGCGTAGGGATTCTCCGCACAGAGGGAGGGGCCGTCCAGATCGCAGTACCGGATGATGCTCCGGGCCGCGGCCAAGTGCGCGCCGGCGCTGACGGAAACCGCGCTCTCCAGCATGCATCCCATCATGCATCCCACCCGGTGCTTTTCCGCCAGCTCGCAGACACGCAGCGCCGGCGTGATGCCCCCGGTCTTCATCAGCTTGATATTGATCAGATCCGCGCCATGCTCCCGGATCAGCCGTTCCGCGTCCTCCGGGGAAAACACGCTCTCATCCGCCAGCACCGGGGTCTGAACATGGGCCGTCACGTACTGCATCCCCGCAAAGTCATGGCAGGAAACCGGCTGCTCCACCAGCTCGATGTTCAGCCCCGCGTCCTCCATCATTTCGATGGTCCTCCGGGCCTCGTCCGGAGTCCAGCCCTGATTGGCGTCGATGCGGAGCACCGCTTCCCTTCCGGCCGCGGCCCGGACCCGGCGCACCCGTTCCACATCCTCCCGGCCTCCCCGGCCGACCTTGACCTTCAGAATCCGGAATCCCCCGGCCGCCGCGCGCTCCGCGTCCCGGGCCATGGTCTCCGCGTCGTTGACGCTGATGGTGATGTCCGTCTCCAGCCTGGTTTTGGGGGTCTCGTTTGCCGCCCCCCCGAGCAGGCGGAAAAGCGGCTGTCCCTTGGCCCTGGCCCAGGCGTCGTAGACCGCCATGTCCATGGCCGCCTTGGCGGTGGTGTTTTTCGCCATGCTCCTGTCCATCCGCGTCCAGAGCTCAGAGGGATGGTCCGCTTCCCTGTCCCGGATCGCGGGCCACAGGTATTCCCGGACCGCCGTCTCAATGGACTGCGGGGTTTCTCCCGTGATCACGGCGGTGGGCGGCGCCTCTCCGTACCCTTCCTCTCCGCTGTCCAGCCTCACCCGGACGATCAGATCCCGGATGGCGTCCACTGTCCGCAGCGCGGTTTTGAAGGGCGTCACCAGCGGTATGGTGATATACCCTATGGCAGCCTGAACCACCTTCATTTTCCCTGCCTCCTTCCGGCCCGGGCGGATGCCCCGGCGCGTTTTGATCAAAGGCTCCTGCCCAAAGGGACAGGTCAGCCGCATTTCCTTCGGGATATCCTGTTTCGGCGCTTTTGTCCGGGGTTTTCCGTCCCCGACACTCACGGGATGATTATAGCATTTCTGAAGCCGAAGAACAATGAAGGCGAACTATTA
>CACYWL010000043.1 GCA_902778055.1 uncultured Eubacteriales bacterium
CATGGGCAGAACCTCCTCTTCGGACTTCAGAAGCGGGGAAGCGGGGACAAATTCCCGCACGGGGACGATTGGCCGATCCCGGGCTTCCGACGACGGGAGGATTATATCACAGAGAGGCCCCAAAGGTTCCTGAGTGCTCCTCTGAAGGCGATGCTCAAAAATTCTGCATATCAAAAACGGGACAGATTTGGCCCGAAAACACAAACATGGCGCAAAATGTGCGAAATTTTCGTCTCTTCCCCGGAGGGGATTTTTTCTTTATCCTGAAGGCGGATCAGAACCGGAGGGAAATCCTTTCGGCGGACCGCGTTTCTTCGCCGCGCGGATCAGGGCGGCGCCGCGGTGATCCGAAAACGACGGAGAAGAGGGAGCGGGAAAAATGACATCGGTACCAACCCGGGGAGGAAACGGATCGATGGGAGCGGGATCCGGGCGCAGCCTTCGCTACCGCGCGGCGCTGACCCTGAGACGGGACTGGCAGCTGTGGGTGCTGATGCTGCCGGCGCTGGCTTTCTTCATTATCTTCTGCTATTTCCCCATGTACGGCGTGCAGATCGCCTTCCGGGACTACAAGGCGGCCCTGGGCATCACGGGCAGCAAGTGGGTGGGATTGAAGTATTTTGAGAAGTTCTTCAGCTCCTACTACTGCGGACGGATGTTCCTGAACACCTTCCTGCTGAATCTGTACGGACTGATTTTCGGCTTCCCCATTCCGATTCTGCTGGCGATCATGCTGAACCAGCTGAACCGGAAGCGCTTCAAGGGCTTTGCCCAGACGGCGATCTACGTGCCGCACTTCATCTCCACGGTGGTGCTGGCCGGGATGATTTATCTGTTTTTCTCCCCGACCAACGGGATCATCAACCACCTGATTACCGCCGGCGGAGGAAAGCCCATTTACTTTATCATGGAGCCCGGATGGTTCCGGCCGCTGTTTATCGGATCGGAGATCTGGCAGAACGCCGGATGGAACACGATCCTGTACATTGCGACGCTGACAGGCATCGATCCCCAGCTGTATGAGGCGGCGACCATCGACGGGGCGACCCGGTGGGATAAGATCAAACATATTGATGTGCCTCATCTGGTGCCCATCGCCGTCATGATGCTGATCCTCAACTGCGGGTCGCTGCTGTCCTCCAATACGGACAAGGCGCTGCTGCTGCAGACCTCCGGGAACATGGCGACCTCGGACATCCTGGGCGTCTATGTCTACAGCGTCGGTATCGCGGCCTCCAAGGCTCAGTATTCCTATGCTTCGGCCATCGGCCTGTGCCTGAACGTCATCAATTTCACGATCATCATGCTGGTGAACTTCATTTCCCGGAAGCTCAGCGACATCAGCCTGTTTTAAGGAAGGAGGGAAGGGAACATGTCGGTTTCAGCCGCCGTGCGCAAATCCGGAGCCATCCGGGAGACCCGGGCGGACCGGGTGTTCAACGTCATCAACCTGGTGTTCTGGCTGATCGTGCTGTTCATCACCCTGTATCCGCTGTGGCTCATCCTGATTGCCTCCGTGTCCGATCCGGACGCCGTGCTGCAGGCCAGGGTGCTGCTGTGGCCGGTGGATTTCTCCCTGATGGGATATGACGCCGTGTTCCAGTACACGGAACTGTGGGGCAGCTATCTGAACTCCATCTTCTATACCGTGGTCGGGTCGGCGATCAGCGTCATGGTTACCCTGGCGGCGGCTTATGCCCTGAGCCGCAGGTTCGCGGGGAAAAAGCTGGTGAATCTGGCGATCACCTTCACGATGTTCTTCAGCGGAGGACTGATCCCGATTTTCCTGAACGTGAGGGATCTGGGACTGTACGACACCCGGACGGTCATGATCGTGATGAACCTGGTCTCCGTATGGAATCTGATGGTCGCCCGGACCTACATCCAGACCACGATCCCCAACGATTTGTACGAGGCGGCGGTCATGGACGGTGCGGGGCATTTCACCTATTTCTTCCGGTGCATCCTGCCTCTGAGCGGCACGATCGTCGCCGTGCTGGCGGTCTATTACGGGGTGGCCCGGTGGAACGACTACTTCACCGGCCTGGTGATGCTCCGGTCCAGAAAGCTGTATCCGCTGCAGCTGGTGCTGCGCGAAATCCTGGCCTCCCTGACCTCCACGGGCAATTCCGATACCTTCTTCGCCGCCTACGCGGACAACCTGGGCGGCCTGCAGGAGGCGCTGCGGAAGGCCGAGGTGGCCAAGTACTGCTGCATTGTCGTGTCCACCGTGCCTGCGGTCCTGCTGTATGTGTTCATGCAGAAGTACTTTGTCAAGGGCGTCATGATCGGCAGCCTGAAGGGGTAAGAATTAGATAACCGCTAGTGACGGAAAAATCATCGAATTCTTACAGAGCCGGCAAGGAGCAGGCTCGCCGGTGGCGAGCTGCGACTATGTCGGCGACCGGAAGGGCCGCCGGCGGCGGAAATTCCGCCGAATCCCCGTTTGTTTCTCCGCGGCAGGGTGCCGCTGGAAATAGCATCATTTTATACAAGGAGGGATCCCCATGAAGAAACTCATTTCTCTGCTGCTGGCCCTGAGCCTGGTGCTCGGACTGGGCGCCGCCCTGGGCGAGGACAAGGTGGAACTGACCGCCTTCCAGTATGCCCTGGAAAACCAGAACACGGACTTCAACAACCTCTGGTTCTTTGACGAGCTGGAAAAGAAGACCAACACCCATGTGACCTTTGACATGGTCAAGGACGCGGACTGGGCGACCAATGTGAACCTGATGTTCGCCGTGCCGGACCAGATGCCCGACATGATCCTGCGCAACCCCGTGGACGTGGAGGAATACGGCGTGAGCCAGGGGCTGCTGCTGCCGCTGGACGAATATCTGACGGAAGAGATCATGCCCAACTATGTGAGCCGCCTGAACATCAACCACGCGGGCGATTCCATCCCCGCCAGCGACGGCAAGACCTATTACATCGGTTACCTGATGGCGCAGAACGTGAACCACACCGGCACCTGGTATGTCAACAAGGCGGAGCTGGACAAGCTGGGCCTGGAGGTGCCGAAGACCATCGATGAAGTGACCGAGATGCTGCGGGCCATGAAGGCCGACGGGCTGGAGTATCCCTTCTCCGCCAGCTACACCCAGTTCGGTCCGGAAACGATCTGGAACCAGTTCGCCTCCTTCGGCGTGCCGGAAAACACCTACTATTACTTCATCGACGAGAACGAGAAGGTGCAGTTCACCGGCGCTCAGCCCGGCTACCGCGCCTGCCTGGAGTGGCTGCATCAGCTGTATGAGGAAGGCCTCATGGATCCGGAAAGCCTGACCCAGGATTCCAACCTTTGGGCCAACAAGGTGAACGAGGGCCAGGTCGGCTTCTTCTGCTACCTGCGGCTGATCAACACGGCCATCAACGCGGACAACATCGCCAACTTCCAGAGCATTCTGCCACCGGTGGCGGACGGCTACAAGGCTGCCGTATCCCAGATTCTGGAGGTGCCCACCGCAGGCGCCTACCTGACGAAGAACTGCAAGGATCCGGTGGCGGCCCTGAAGTGGATCGATGCCCAGCTGGAAACCGAAACCATGATGGTCGCCCTGAACGGCCGGATGGGCGAGCAGATCGTGAAGAACGACGAGGGCAAGTACGAAGTGATCAATATTCCGGAGAACAACGGCCTGTATGATTTTGTGCCCGTGACCATGGGCCAGTTCTTTGCCCCCGGCGACTATTACACCTCCATCTATCAGATGGCGCCGCACCGCGTGGAGCGCTATGAGGATTCCAAGGCCTACGCGGAAGCGGGCGTGCTGGAATACAAGAGCTTCCAGTATCTGCGTGATCTGTCCAAGATGTCCAACGAGGATGCGACCGAGGCTGCGGATATCTATACCGAGCTTCAGAAGCTGATGGAAGAAAGCTTTGCAAACTTTGTCCGCAACGGTGTCACGGACGACAGCTGGAACGCCTTCCAGGAGCAGACGAAGGCCGTCGGCGCGGAGCGCTACATCGAGCTGTATCAGAATGCCTACGACGCCTATCTGGCGAAGTGAGCGGCTTCCGGCGCGGACGGGCAGCGTCCCTCGGCGCGAAGACCGTTGAAGCCCGGAGCAAAAAATGATATACTTCCTTTAACAGGAAGAGGAACTACAGGGGAACCAGCCATCCTGGTTCCCCGTTTTTTCACATCGGACCGGGGAGGCGTTCCATGAAGCGCGGAAAGAAGCTGGCTGCTCTGCTGGCGGGCTGCGCGGTGCTGCTGACGGGCTGCGCCGGAAAGCCCGCGGAGCAGGCGGAGCCAAAGAAGCCCGTGCAGCTGACGGCGCTGCAGTATGAAATCGAAAACATGGCGGTGGATTTCGACAGCCTGTGGTTTTATCAGCGGCTGGAGGAGCAGACAGGAGTCCATGTGGATTTTTCGGATGTCAAGGACTCGGAGTGGACCAGCAGCGTGGCGCTGACCTTTGCCCGGGGAAACATGCCGGACCTGATTCTGAGAGGCTCCCTGGATGTGGAGGAATACGGCGTATCCCGGCATCTGCTGGTGCCGCTGGAGGAATATATCGAAAAAGGAATGCTGCCGAATTATGCCTCCCGTCTGTCGGAGGGAAACCTCCGGGAGCAGCTGACCGCCTCGGACGGGCATATGTATACGCTGGGCTTTCTGATCTCCCAGGGCGTCAATACGGACGGGCATTTTTTCCTGAATCAGGACTGGCTTGACGCGCTGGGCCTGCCCGTGCCCGCTTCCCTGGAGGAGCTGACGGAAACCCTCCGGGCCTTCCGGGAAAAGGATCCCAACGGGAACGGCCTGCGGGATGAGATTCCCCTGGAGTTCACCTTTGATGACAACAATACCGGGATTTACAATCTGTTTTCCTTCTTCGGCCTGCCGCTGAACGTGGATTATGTCTATGTGGACGCGGAGGGGCAGGTCCGTTTCGCACCGGAGGAGCCTGCCTTTGGGGAGACCCTGGCCTGGCTGCACCGAATGACGGAGGAGGGGCTGCTGGATATCGACTTCATCTCTCAGGGCAGCAACATCTGGGCGGACAAGGTGAACGAGGGCAACGTGGGCCTGTTCAGCTACTGGCGGCTGCAGAACACCGCGCTGTCTCCTCAGGTGACGGGCATGTACCGGCTGATGGTACCGGTGGCGGCGGAGGGAAAGCAGGCCTGCCTGCCCCGCCTGATCGATCTGGTGGATTTCGGCGCGGCGCTGACGACGGACAACCGGGATATCGAGGCCTCTCTGCGCTGGCTGGATGCCCAGTTTGAGACGGAAACCATGCTGGTTTCCCAGAACGGGGAGGTGGGGGATACCCTGATCCGCCAGTCCGACGGGAGGTACGCGGTGAGCTACGTGCCGGAGGACAACGAGCTGTACCGGAAGGTGCCGGTGATCTGCGGACAGTTCTTCGCCCCGGCCGAATACTATGCCGGGGTGTATGTGCCCGCGCCCCACCGCCAGGAGAAGGCGGCCTACTGCGCCGCGTATGAGGAGGCGGGCGTGCTGGA
>CACYWL010000044.1 GCA_902778055.1 uncultured Eubacteriales bacterium
GGATCCGGAAGAACCGGCTGGAAAAAAGAACCTGAAAGGAACGAAAAACATGGAGAAATACATGATTCGATTGGAGAAAAAAGAAGACTGGCGGGAAACGGAGAACCTGATCCGGGAGGCCTTCTGGAACGTATACCGACCCGGCTGCAGCGAGCACTATGTGATGCATGTGCTGCGGGACGACCCAGCCTTCATCCCGGAGCTGGACTTTGTGATGGAGCAGAACGGCCGGCTGATCGGACAGAACATGTTCATGAAAACCGTCATCAACACTGACGACGGCCGGGAAATCCCAGTGTTGACCATGGGCCCTATCGGCATCATCCCGGAACTGAAACGGCAGGGTTATGGAAAAAAGCTGCTGGACTTTTGCCTGAATAAGGCGGCGGTCATGGGCTTTGGCGCGGTGCTGTTTGAGGGCAACATCAAATTCTACAGCCACTGCGGATTTGACTATGCCCGGAAATTTGGTATCCGCTATCACGATCTGCCGGAGGGGGCGGACGATTCCTTCTTCCTGTGCCGGGAGCTGGTACCGGGGTATCTGGACGGGGTCACCGGTGTGTACCAGACGCCCAAGGGCTACTATGTGGACGATCAGGACCAGAAAACGGAAAGGGTTTATCGCAAGTGGCGTTTTGCTTCTGAGTTTTGTTCTTTGGACATTTCTGATTCAAACGGTGGATGTGCAGCCCGTTGGTGTGAATGGAACAAGCGTAGGTTTTGCCGCTGTCAACACCTGGTTCCACCGTCTGACAGGCGTGCATATGGGCATCTACACCGTCACGGACTGGCTTGGGCTGGTACCTATTGCGGTGTGCATCGGTTTCGGCATGCTGGGCCTTATGCAGTGGATTCGCAGGAAAAGCATTGCTAAAGTGGACAGGGATATCCTGCTGCTGGGCGGGTATTACATTCTGGTCATTTTCGGGTATCTGATCTTTGAGATGATCCCCATCAATTACCGCCCCATCCTGATCGACGGAGCCATGGAGGCGTCCTATCCATCCTCCACCACCCTGCTGGTGCTCAGCGTCATGCCCACGCTGCTGTTCCAGGTAAACAGGCGGGCAAAGAGCCAGACAGTCAGGCGGATCACATCTGCCTTTGTCATCCTGTTTTCCGCGTTCATGGTGATTGGCAGACTGGTGGCCGGAGTGCACTGGCTCACGGATATCGTTGGTTCTGTGCTGCTGAGCGCAGGGCTATACTGTCTATATAGGACCGCTGTGGCTGCTATGGATCATGGATGAAAATGAATATGCGAGAGATACGGACCAAACGGCTGCTGCTGAGACCGTTCAGAGAATCGGATTATGATGATCTGTTTGAGTTTCGGGACATCAGGCAAAAGGGAATAAATATATCCTTCACCCGGATTCCCGAAAAGACGGAATGAAACAGGAGAAAAGCATGGCGGAGCAACTGATTGTCTGCGGGAAACCCTATCGTATCCTCAAGCTGCTGGGCCACGGCAAGGGCGGATATTCCTATCTGGCGGAGGATGACGGGCAACAGGTGGTGGTGAAGCAAATCCACCACGAGCCCTGTGATTACTACGCTTTCGGCAACAAGATCGAAGCGGAACAGCGGGATTATGAACGCCTGCGGGCGGCGGGCATCCGCATCCCGCAAATGCTGGCCATCGATATGGACGCGGAGCGCATTGTGAAGGAATACATCGAAGGTCCCACCGTTTTTGACCTGGTCAGGGATGGAGCGTCTGCCGAGCCTTATCTTGCCCAGGTGCGGGACATGGCGGACAAGGCGAAGGCCGCCGGGCTGAACGTCGACTGGTTTCCCACCAATTTCGTGGTACGGGACGGGCTGATCTGGTACGTGGATTATGAATGCAACGAATATATGGACGAGTGGAGCTTTAACACCTGGGGCATCCGCTACTGGAGCCGGACGCCGGAGTTTGAAACATATCTAAGAGACCATAAACCCGCTGTCACGATCCGGGAAGAGCGGGTCACAGCGGAGGAATACATCGGTTTTCTCAAGCGTACCGACCTTGGCTCCCAGTACCCCAGGGAACGCTTTGAGGAGCGGATCGCCCGCCTGGTGAATACAGTTTCCATCAGCCTGACCGCGCGGAATGAACAGGGCCTGCTGGTGGGCGTGCTGTTCGGATTGACGGATTACGCCTATTGGCTCTACGTCACTGATCTGGGGGTGGACAGGGATTATACCCGCCAGGGAATCGGCAAGCGCCTGATGAAAACCGCGCATCATTTGGCAGGCGGTGAAAAGGACATCGCAGTCTATCTGATCGCCAACGAAAACGCCGTGCCGTTTTACGAGAAATGCGGCATGAAGAGGGCCGACGATGTGATGAAGTACAATCACATCGAATGGACGGAGTTCACAGTGACGTGAAAAACCGTCATCCAGCATCCGATAAAGGAGCGATGAGAATGAAACTGAAAAACGTACTGATCGTTGTTAAAGATATCGAGAGATCCCAAAAGTTCTATCGGGATCTGTTCGGCCTCGAGATGGTCCTTGACAATGACGGCAATATGATCCTGACGGAAGGATTGGTGTTGCAGGAAGAAAAATACTGGAAAGCGTTCCTTGGGAGAGATATCATCCCGGAGAACAATGCCAGCGAACTTTATTTTGTGGAACCTGATATTGAGGGTTTTATCGACAGGCTCGAAAAGTATTTTCCGGAAGTGAAATACGTCAACAGACTCATGACACACAGCTGGGGACAGAAAGTTATACGCTTTTATGATCCGGACGGAAATCTGATCGAAGTGGGGACGCCGATATAACATGGCGAATATCATAACTGGGATCAGAATCGCGCTCAGCGTCGCCTTGCTGTTCTTTCCGGTATTGTCTCCGGCGTTCTTCGTGCTTTACGTTGCCGGCGGCCTCTCCGATATGATCGACGGTGCTGCGGCAAGGAGAACAGAAACCGTCAGCGAGTTTGGCTCAAGGCTGGATACGTTCGCGGATATCGTTTTTGCAGCGGTTTGCCTGATAAAGTTGCTTCCAATACTGGATGTTCCGGTCTGGCTTTATGTATGGTTTGCCGTCATAGCATTCATAAAGTTCAGCAATATCATTGCCGGATTTATACGACACAAAGAGTTCATACCGGTGCATTCTATGATAAACAGGGTAACCGGAGGGCTGCTGTTCGTTTTCCCGCTGACACTGGCATTTATGGATTTAAGGTGCAATGCCGCAGTTGTCTGCATGGCTACGACTGCAGCAGCGGTTCAGGAAGGATTCACTGTATGGGCGAGATCAGGGCGGCAGAATACATGTTGAGAGACAATATACGCGAGTAAAGCTTGAAGGTGAGGTACGCTATGGCGTTCCTTGGGTGACCAAGATTCAGTTGCCGGTTGAGTAACGGATTCCGGTTTTACGGGATGATCATCAGTCAGGCGGGTGCCTCTTCGGAGGCGCTTTTCTATGCGTGCGTATACTTTTTAACGATGAACCCCCTGAGGCCATTTTGAACTCGATTCATAATCGTTATAGAGGTTCTCTGGTTCATTGTTACATTATATCAAATAACCGGACAAAATAGAGTGAATAATAAAGTAAACGAATATGCTTGATTTTTGCATAATTCTCTGGTATACGAAGGGAGCCAAGCGTGGCAACACTTTGGCAACACAAAGTCGGATAGCCCATCCCAAAGGATGGAATATGACGAATGTGGATAATAGGAGCTAAATAAGCCTAACAAAATCGCTTAGAATGGCTTTGCCAGGAGCGAGTGGGAATGACACTAATGAAAGCCAGTGGCGGCATGTGATCCATTTCTGAGCAACAATCTAATAGAAAAAGCCCTTCGCTGCGGAGGAAATCTCCCGCAACCGCAGAGCGCAAGACAGGAGGTTTCGGCCTGGGCTGCGGATATCAAAAGCGTCAGTCGCCCTCGTCCGGCCTGGTGAATCCTTCTCCCAGGGCTTCGTGTGCGTCTGTAATAAATAGGAACGCCTTTTTGTCCTCCTCGCGGACAATCTGCTTGATTGCGCTGATCTCCTGGCGGGAGGCCACGCAGAGCACAACCGGACGTTCCTCCCCGGAATAGGCTCCCCGGGCGGTCAGATAGGTGGCCCCCCTGCCGACATCCTTCATAATTCTTTGGGAAACCGGCTCCCAGGCTTCACTGATGATGAAGCAGGCCTTGTTGCCGGTAAAACCGACCATCACCGCGTCAATCACTTTTGCGGTGACGAAGATATTGATCATGGCATACAGCGCCTCCGGGCTGCCGATCAGCAGCCCGGCCGCCAGCACCACCGCAAAATCCAGCGCGAACAGAAAAGCCCCCACAGTGATGAAAGGAAAGCGGCGGTGAACCATGCGGGCGATCATGTCCGTTCCGCCGGTGGTCGCCCCGCCCCGGAGAATCAGCCCCAGACCGATTCCGAGCACAGCTCCGCCGAAAAGCGTTCCCAGCAGCGGATCGTTGCTGATGACCGGCAGGGGGAGCAGGTCAATCAGCGCGGAGAACAGCAGCGTGGCCAGCAGACTGCGGAAAGCAAATATGCCGCCCATGGCCTTATAGCCCATCAGAAAAAGCGGAATATTCATCAGCAGGGATGTGGTGCCGATGGGCAGTCCGAAAAGATGATTCAGAATGATAGCCATTCCGGTCAGCCCTCCCGGCGCGATACGGTTCGGAACGAGGAACGCAGGATAGGCCGCGGCGCCAATCACGCAGCCCAGTACAATCTGACCGTAGGCGGAAAGCAATTCTTTTTTGTTGGCCATGGACGGAAAACGCATCGAAAAAAAGCTCCTTTGGTCTCACTGTATTAGCAACGGCGGTCTGTTCCCGCCTGTTCTTCAGGGGGCATTTTATCAGGTTCTGCCCGGACCCGTCAACCCGGATCCAGAGCACGCGCAGAAGCGTCCTTTTTATTCCAGCGTCTTTCCGTTGCTCCCAGACTGACAATGAACAAGGAAGGGCTCATATAAAGGGGCTTGCTGAACGTGTCGGTAAAATATATTCATTGCGCAAAAACAAAAAATAAAAAAATCCTTGACGCGTTAGCTAAAACTAACTATAATGCAATGCGTTAGCGGATGCTAACCAAATGCATCCGGGTTAGCGGATGCTAACCAAATGCATCCGGGATTTTGCTTCATGAGTTTGGAGGGAGGCTGTATGATGCCATTATGTTACGCAGACCCCGGCGAAGAATCCGTGATTCGGAAAATAGGCGGGAGTCCCGAAGTAAAGAGGCACCTGGAAAACCTGGGTTTCGCAGTGGGCGGCACAGCAACCGTCATTGCTTCCCTGAACGGGAACGTGATCGTGAAGGTCAAAGAATCCCGCGTGGCCATTGACGGGGAGATGGCACGCAAAATCTTGATTTAACAGGAGGTCAGGACATGAAAAGTCTGCGTGAAGTACCGGTCGGCAGCAGGGCGAAGGTAGTCAGAATTTACGGTGAGGGTGCGGTCAAACGAAGAATCATGGACATGGGCATCACGAAAGGCGTGGAGATTTCTGTGCGGAAGGTTGCTCCCCTGGGCGATCCCATTGAGATTACCGTGCGCGGGTATGAGCTGAGCCTGCGCAAGGCGGATGCCGAAAGCATCGAAGTGGAGTAATTTTTTTGCACGCGGGTTAGGCGCAGCTAACAAAGCGCAGAAAACAGGAGGAACTCACGATGAATATTCGAATTGCCCTGGCGGGAAATCCCAACTGCGGAAAGACAACGCTGTTCAATTCCCTGACCGGATCCAATCAGTTTGTGGGAAACTGGCCCGGAGTGACGGTGGAGAAAAAGGAGGGCCGGCTCCGGAAGCATGACGGCGTCATCATAACAGACCTGCCGGGGATTTACAGCCTGTCCCCCTATACGCTGGAAGAGGTTGTTGCCCGGAACTACCTGGTGGGTGAGCGCCCCGACGCCATCATGAATATCATTGACGGCACCAATCTGGAGCGGAACCTGTACCTCACCACTCAGCTGGTGGAGCTTGGTATTCCGGTTGTAGCTGCCGTCAACATGATGGACGTGGTAAAGAAGAACGGAGACAGACTGAATACAGCAGAGCTTTCCAGGCAGCTGGGCTGCAAGGTGGTAGAGATTTCTGCCCTGAAGGGAACGGGCGTGATGGAAGCGGCGGAAGCGGCCATCGAGGCGGCCAGGGGCGGAAGAACCATACCGCAGCACACCTTCTCCGGACCGGTGGAGCATGCGCTGGCCCATATCGAGGAAGCGGCCGTGCACAGCATGCCGGAAGAGCAGCAGCGCTGGTATGCCATCAAGGTGTTTGAACGGGACGACAAGGTGCTCGAGCAGCTCCGGATTCCGCCGGAGACCATGCAGCACATCGAGGCTGACATTGCAGCCGCCGAGAAGGAACTGGACGACGACGCAGAGAGCATCATCACCAACGAGCGGTATGTATATATCGCGCAGGTGATCAAGTCCTGCTATCGCAAGCACAATACGGGCAGCCTGAGCACGTCCGACAAAATCGACAGGGTGGTGACGAACCGGTGGCTGGGGCTTCCCATCTTCGCCCTGATCATGTTTGCGGTGTACTGGATTGCGATGGTGGCGGTGGGCACCCCGGCGACAGACTGGGCGAACGACGGCCTGTTCGGAGACGGCTATCACCTGTTTGGCAGAGGAACCTCCGAATACGAGGAAGCGGCGGAACGCTACGGCGACACGGATCAGATCATCGGGGCCTTTGCGGAAAAGTACGGTGTGGAGATTGATGAGGAGAATCCGGAGGAATCCCTGAACGCCCTGCTGACCGCCGTGCCGGAGGACGCAAGCGTGACCTATCTTACCCAGGATGAGGAAACGCTGGAAACAGAAGAGCATCCGAATACCGTCAAGGCGGATCTGAAGGCGGCGGTGGATGATTACCTGAGCACAGAGGAGGGCTACAAGTCCGGGACCGGCGCGCCCGATCCTGCCGACTACGGCACATGGGTGCCCGGCATTCCGGTGCTGGTGGAAAGAGGACTGGACAGCATCGGCGCTGCGGATTGGCTGAAGGGGCTGATCCTGGATGGGATCGTGGCCGGTGTCGGCGCGGTGCTGGGATTTGTGCCCCAGATGCTGGTGCTGTTCCTGCTGCTGGCTTTCCTGGAGGCATGCGGATACATGGCCCGTATTGCCTTCGTGCTGGACCGCATCTTCCGCAAGTTCGGCCTGTCCGGCAAGTCCTTCATCCCGATGCTGATCGGCACGGGCTGCGGCGTGCCCGGTATCATGGCATCCAGAACCATCGAAAATGAACGGGACCGGCGTATGACCATCATGACCACCACCTTCATCCCCTGCAGCGCGAAAGTGCCCTTCATTTCCATGATCGCCGGCGCGATTTTCCATAAGTCCGCCTGGGTTGCCACCAGCGCGTACTTCATCGGTATGGGAGCGATCATCGTCAGCGGCATCATCCTGAAGAAGACCCGGCGGTTTGCGGGCGAACCCGCTCCGTTTGTCATGGAGCTGCCTGCGTATCACTGGCCGACGGTTGGCAATGTGCTCCGCTCCATGTGGGAGCGCGGCTGGAGCTTCATTAAGAAGGCCGGCACCATCATCCTGCTCTCCACCATTCTGGTTTGGTTCCTGAGCCGCTTCGGCGTGGCGGATGGCACGTTCCGGATGCTGGAGGAGGAAGAACTGGAACTGTCCATCCTGGCCGGATTCGGCGGACTCATCGCCTGGATCTTCCAGCCCCTGGGGTTCGGTACATGGCAGGCGACTGTCGCTTCCATCACCGGTCTGATTGCAAAGGAGAACATCGTGGGCACCATGGGCATCCTGTACGGCGGCACGGAAACCTATGCCAACCTGGCAAGGACCTTCACCGGAATTTCCGCCTATTCCTTCCTGGTGTTTAACCTCCTGTGCGCGCCCTGCTTCGCGGCGATTGGCGCGATCAGACGGGAGATGAACAATGCCGGATGGACGTGGTTCGCCATTGCCTGGCAGTGCGGTTTCGCCTATGCGGTCGCTCTGATGATCTATCAGTTCGGCCTGCTGTTCACAGGAGGCGTGAATGTGATTGGGCTGATTGCGGCTCTGGCAGTACTGAGTGCGATGATCTACATGCTGTTCTTCAGGAAGTACCAGGAGGCCGAAAGGCTGACCCGGAAAGTGTGAAAAGATGATACAGACAATCATAAACAATGCGGGCACCATCATCGTTTCGCTCCTGCTGATCGGGATGGTCACCGCGATCCTCATCAAACTGCGGAAGGATAAAAAACAGGGAAAATCAACCTGCGGCTGCAGCTGCGGGAGCTGTCCCATGGCCGGCACCTGTCATAAACAATCGTAACATCCGACTTTGCGGTGCTTCCGCCCCATCGGAGCAAAGGAATGAATCCGAAGAAGCGGAAACCGGAATTTGGGCGCAAGGGTGAACTAATCTGTTTGAAACAGGGTATAATGCTTCCGGAGAACCTGGCACGGAGAAATCCGAAGAAGGATGAAGGAGGATTGACCCGATGAAGGCCGGAAGAAAAATTATGGTGCTGTTTATGTCTGTCATGCTGACATTCATGCCGCTGGCCGAACCCCTGGAGTGATTTCTTTCGCGAAGTCCGAGCCGGCAGGCTCGGACTTCTTTTTTCAATTCAGCTGAAATCTGTCGAGAAAACTGAAAACGGTTTCAAAGTACTCGTCCGGCATATGGTTGAAGGAATTGCCGTGGCCCGCGCCCTCGACGACCATCAGCTGCTTTTCGGTGGGGCAGGCGTCGTACAGCCGGTAGACCATGTCCGTATGCACGAAATTATCCTCCGACCCGTGAATGAACAGCACGGGCACCTGGGCCTTCGCGATCTGATTCAGAGAAGAAGCTTCGGAAAAGCTGTAACCGGCCCGGAGGGAGGAAAGACCACTGGCGATATTCAGCAGCGGGAAAGCGGGCAGATGAAAAAGATAATCCAGCTCGTCGGTGAAAATGTCCCAGACAGACGTGTATCCACAATCCTCCACAACGGCCTTGACCTGTCCGGGCAGATCTTCCCCGGCCGTCATCATCACGGTGGCACCGCCCATGGAAATGCCGTGGAGCACAATCTTCGCTTCGCTGTCCCGGCGGATGATCCAGTCGATCCACTGCAGTATATCCCTGCGGTCCGGCCAGCCCATGCCGATGTAATCGCCTTCGCTGTCTCCGCAGCCGCGAAGATCAGGCAGCAGCGCGTTCCAGCCCTTCAGACCGTAATAGGACGCCAGGGCGGACATGGAGGAATGGCTCATGCGGTAGCCGTGCACAGCGATCACCCAGAGATGGGAGGCCGGATCGGAAATGACTGCTTCCCCGCGGAGCTTCAGTCCGTCCGAGGATTCTATCTGCACCGTTTCAGTCTCGGCCTGTGCCATCCATTTTTTGGCCTGACTGGACTGCTGCTGCCAGTTCTCGACGATGTTTTGGGTAGCTTCCTCGGAAAGGGTGGATTCCGGTGCGATATCCTGAAGGCCGGTGGAACGCCCGATGGCAAAGGTGACCAGATAATTGGCGCCCCAGAGGAGACCGACGGCCAGAAGGATCACCAGACCAAGCACCGAGAATAGGACGATTCTCTTTTTTTTACTCATATTCTGCCTTTCCGATCACAGCAGGACTATTCTGTGAATGGAGGCCAGCCTTTACAATGGCCTCCTGATCTGTTAGGATTGTACCGGATGGACAAATATCTGTCAATGAGCAAAAACCGCTGCAGGGAGGAGAAAAAACACCAGTCAGCCCCGGCCTTCGGCCCGAAGGATCACCGCAGCTATAACCGGGACGGTGCGGCCTTTGACAAGGGAGAAACTTTCTCCGGCGTACCCTATGAGCTGGGGCTGGAAGCGGTGGAGGCGCTGAAAAAGGCGTTCGGCACCGGCGACCTTGCACCCATCGCCATCCGCTGGATCCTGCGGCAATCGTTGATCTTGCAAACGGGAAGGGCATTTGCTATAATGCTTCGGTGCGCCTGAGAAATAGGCGTACCGGATTTGCGAAACAGAAGATCTGCGGGAAGGGGTACAGGAAATGAAAGAGATTACTTCCGCCGAACTGCGGGAAAAGTTTTTGAGCTTTATGGAGTCCAAGGGGCATCACCGGATCGATTCCGCCTCCGTGATTCCGGAGAATGATCCGACCGTGCTGTTTACCACGGCGGGCATGCACCCTCTGGTTCCTTATCTGATGGGTACGCCCCATCCCGCCGGTACCCGGCTGACCGACGT
>CACYWL010000045.1 GCA_902778055.1 uncultured Eubacteriales bacterium
GGTGTAGATCTGACTGGCAGCGATGCAGTCGCCGCCGGGGCTGTTGATGTGCAGGGTAATGGGGCCGTTTCCGGAGAAAAGCTCCTCCTTGAACATGGCAGGCGTAATATCATCGGAAAACCAGGATTCTTCGGCGATCACGCCCTCCAGGTACAGGGTACGGGTCTCATCATCGTTTTTGACCCAGTTCCAGAAATGTCGCATAGCGAATTCCTCCTTAATGTCGATGCGTCCAGCCGATGGCAATCATCAGTAGGATGCTTAGTAAAATGAGCGCGGCAATGACGATCAGGCTGGGAACAATCAAGGCTGCATCCGCTCCCTTCTTTCAGGCTGAGTCTGCCTGTTGGCATCGTCGGTCTGCTGCTTCATAGCAGTGGTAATGGGGATCATGTTGCCGTTGACGAGATAGGCGTCGCCGCCCTGATCCGCTGGGATGGGATTCTGGTTTTCCAGCGCCCGGATATCGTTAGCGGACATCCAACCGTTCTGGCGGGCAATAGCATAGCCTTCCATCCGGCTCTTGTAGTCGCCGCGCATCAGGCCGTCGATGTTGAACTGCACATAAAAGCGCCCCTTCTCCTGATCGGTGAAAAGGGCGCGATTCATAGCCTGTTCAATGCGGACAAGCCAGGGGCGAATGGTGTGAACGGCGAAGTCAATGCTCATGTGTTCGATATTTGAGAACGTGGCATGCTCCAGATCGCCGACCAGATGGGGCGGTACCCGGAAGATCCGGCAGATTTCATCCACCTGAAACTTTCGGGTTTCCAGGAACTGCGCTTCATTGTTGGGCACGGCCATGGGCTCAAACTTCATGCCTTCTTCCAGAATGGCCACCCGATTCGCGTTGGATGATCCGCCGTAGGCTGCGTTCCAGCTTTCTCGCAGTGCTTTTGGGTTTTTTACGGTGTTCGGGTGTGTCAGGATACCGGAAGGGCGTGCGCCGTTGGAGAAAAACTTGCTGCCGTATTCTTCGGAAGCGATGCCCAGGCCGATAGCATTCTTCTCCAGCGCAATGGGGCTGTAGCCCATGACACCGTCAAAGCCGAGTCCGGGGATATGAAGCACATCCTCAGGAGACAGCAACACCGTCTGGCCGGTATTGGTCATATAGGTGTAAGTCAGGATGCCGTTCTTGTCCCGATCCACAGTCATCTTGTCTGGCAGCAGAGGGTATAGACCAGTGATCTTATTTCTGCCCGTGCGGATGATCTGGCAGTAGCTGTTGCCCCACAGGAGCAGGTGCGCCAGCATGACCTCCCGCAGCACAAAGGACGTCATTTCGCTGTTCGGCTCGTCATGGATCAGGCGATACAGCGGATGCTCCGTCGCCTTGCGGTTGCCGTCTTCCTTGGCTTCATATACACCAAGCGGCAGGCTGGCCACTGTTTCCGAGATCACCCTGACGCATGCGTACACTGTGGAAAGCTGGATTGCTGTCTGGGCATTGACCGCCTTGCCGGAACCGCTGGTGCCAAAGTAGAAGGTAGGAGCAGCGCTGACGCTATCCTGGGGCTTGTCCCGCGCACGGAATAGAGCGGTGAAGGGGTTTTTCATGCAGATCTCACTCCTTGTTAATTTTCATTGACAGAAAAGCTCCTATATGGTAGAATCTTAGAGTACTACTATGTAGGAGTTGTTGTGATGGTTACGAACGGTGGTTTCCTGGTCACGAAGATCAAGCAGCTTGGCGACCGCATCTTTGAAAAGGTGCTGGCCGAGAAAGGCATTGACGCCTTCAACGGCGCGCAGGGACGGATCCTGTATGTCCTCTGGCAGCAGGACGGTGTGCCGATCAAAACGATCTCTGACAAGTGCGGTCTTGCCATTACCTCCCTGACCACCATGCTGGAGCGCATGGAGAGGCAGGGGCTGATCCGCAGGGAATCGGACAGCCGGGACAAGCGCAAGACACTGCTCTTTTTGACCGACAAGGCGAAGGCGCTGCGGGCCGATTATGACGCCGTTTCCGATCAGATGGGTGCGCTGTACTACAAGGGTTTCACGGATAATGAGATCAGGCAGTTCGAGGAATCCCTGCAGCGGATACAGAAGAATCTGGAGGAGAAGCTGAAGTCATGAGCGTATGCATCAAGGATCTGATCCAGAACATGAACCTGGTAATCGGCTGTACCGTGGGCTGCCCATACTGCTACGCCCGGAACAATGTGAAGCGGTATCACATGATCGACGACTTTTCTCAACCGGAGTTCTTTCCTGGAAAGCTGCGGATGATGGACAAGCCCCGTCCCCAGAACTTCCTGCTGACGGGCATGAGCGACCTGGCGGGTTGGAAACCGGAGTGGCGGGATGAGGTATTCGCAAAGATCCGGGAGAATCCGCAGCATCAGTTCCTTTTCCTCAGCAAGCGGCCTGATCTGCTGGATATCCGCACCGACCTGGACAACGCCTGGTTCGGTGTGACGGTGACCCGAAAAGCGGAGCTCTGGCGCATCGATGCGCTGCGAGAAAACGTGAAAGCAAAGCATTATCACGTAACCTTCGAGCCGCTGTTTGATGACCCCGGCGTTGCCGATCTGTCCTGCATCGGATGGGTTGTCGTCGGCACCATGACCGGAGCGCAGAGCAAGAAGGTTCATACTGAGCCCGCGTGGGCATATTCCCTGACAGAACAGGCGCACAGGATAAACATCCCCGTCTTCTGGAAAGAAGATCTCCTTCCCATCATGGGAGAGGAACAGATGATCCAGGAACTGCCGGAAGCATTCAATCATGTACTGGAGGAGCAGAGAGCATGGAACAGCCGGAAATCAAAGTAGGATTTGTACAGACGAAGAGCATCATGACCAAGTCGAACGCTCCGCTGGGCGGGTATTCCGTCAACCCCTATGTGGGCTGTCCGCACGCCTGCCGGTATTGCTACGCCAGCTTTATGAAACGGTTTACCGGGCATACCGAAGACTGGGGCACCTTTATGGATGTAAAGGAATGGCCGGCCATTACCAATCCCCGGAAATATGCCGGGCAGAAGGTGATCGTCGGGACGGTTACGGACGGCTACAATCCGCTGGAAGAGAAATTCGGGAAGACCCGGCTTTTGCTGGAGCAGCTGAAAGACAGCGGCTCGGATATCCTGATCTGCACCAAGTCCGATCTCGTCCTGCGGGATCTGGAACTGCTGCGGGAAATCAACAAGCGGAACCGGCTGACCGTTTCCTGGTCGGTAAACACGCTGGATGAAGCCTTTAAGGATGATATGGATTCAGCGGTCAGCATCGAGAGAAGACTTGCCGCCATGAAGCAGGTGTATGACGCGGGGATCCGCACTGTCTGCTTTATTTCTCCTGTATTCCCCGGGATCACGGATATCGAAGCCATCTTTGAACGGGCTAAGGATCAGTGCGACCTGATCTGGCTGGAAAACTTGAATCTGCGCGGCGGGTTCAAGGCTGGTATCATGAGTTATATCGCCGAAAAGTATCCTGAGCTTCTCCCGCTGTACGAGGAAATCTATAACAGGAAAAACCGCAGCTATTTCGAGGCCCTTGAAAAGAAGGCTGAAGAGATGGCTAAAAAGCATAACTGCCGCTTCGTCGATAATGAAACGCCCTATGAACGTGTGCCTCAGGGGCATCCGACCATCGTGGATTACTTCTATCATGAAGAGGTTCGCGGAACCAGCAACAGCGGAATACGAAACAAGGGATAAACTTACAGTCCGCTTCCAGTCTTCTTATCATGGCATCCCTTGCAGAGCGGCTCCCAGTTGCTCTGATCCCAGAACAGCCTTTGATCTCCCCGGTGCGGAATGATGTGATCCACCACCGTTGCGGGCACGACCTTGCCCTCCGCATGACAGAAGGCGCACAGCGGATGCTGCTTCAGGAAAAGAGCGCGGGCTTTACGCCAGCGGCTGTCGTACCCACGGGCATCGGCACCGCCGCGCAGCCTGTCGCTGCTCCATTCCATATGATCCTTACAGAACACCTGACCCTGCTCGCAGAAGCCCGGACATCCGGGATAGCGGCAGGGCCTTCTTGGTTTTTGGGGCATTTTGCACCTCCGTCAGATAATCAAAAGTCCACGGGTATCGTAGACGGATTCACCGCCCTGATTCTTCATGGCCCTGTCCAGCGCCATGACCAGCGCGACCGCGCCGTCCACCTTCTCCGTGGATTTTTCCTTGTCGATTTTCAGGTTCCCGGCAGGATCGGTGCGCACGAAAGCATTGTCCATGTTCCAACGGAGCACCGGATGCCCACCGTGATTCAGCTTCCGTTCCAGCACGATGCGCATCAGTTCCTTGGTTGGCGGCGACATATCCCGGAAGCCCTGTCCAAAGGGCACCATGTTGAAACCGTCGTCTTCCAGGGTCTGCACCATCATGGTGGCGTTCCAGCGGTCATAGGCGATTTCCCGGATGTTGAACCGTTCGCCCAGTTTCGTGATGAACTGCTCGATAAAGCCGTAATGCACCACGTTGCCCTCGGTCGTATGGATAAAGCCCTGCCGCTCCCATTTGTCGTACATCACATGATCGCGCCGGACGCGCAGCTGCAAGGTTTCCTCGGGGAGCCAGAAGTACGGCAGCACAATGTACTGCTCTTCATCATCCCTTGGCGGGAACACCAGCACCATGGCGGTCAAGTCGGAAGTGGAAGAAAGGTCGAGCCCGGCATAGCAGGCGCGGCCTTCCAGTTCATACTCATTGACAGCACCGCCGCATTCATCCCATTTGTCCATGGGCATCCAGCGGATGCTCTGCTTGACCCACTGATTCAGGCGCAGCTGACGGAACATGTTCTCGTCAGCAGGCGTTTCCTGGGCCTTTCTGAAAGCGTCTCGCACCTTGTCGATGGAGATTGTCTGATCCAGCGAGGGGTTTGCCTTGTACCAGTTTCGCTCATCCGTCCAGTCGGCGTCATCCGGCAGGCCGTAGAGCACGGGGTAGAAGCGAGGATCATCCTTCCGGCCTTCGATGATGTCCAGGGCTTTTTGATGAACCTCCCAGCAGATGCTGTTCCGGTCGGT
>CACYWL010000046.1 GCA_902778055.1 uncultured Eubacteriales bacterium
AGTTACTACTCACAGTTTGGCGGTTTTCATTCTTTTCCCAACTTTTCATAACGAGTAATTTTCTCCTTGCAAGATCGCCTGAACCCGTTGAGAAATAACGAAATTCTCAACTTTTTTGTTGACTTTGTAATCGTTATGTGTTATACTATACACGTAACGAAAGGAGGTCAATCTCATGGGTATCGTATATCAGACGGATAAGCGTTCCGGCATCACTTACGCCTACGAAAACAAAGCATACTGGGACAAGGAAAAGAAACAGTCCCGCTCAAAGCGTACACTCATCGGCAGGGTCGATCCGGAAACCGGTAAGATTATTCCAACCGACGGTCGTTGCAAAAAGCTCAGTCCTTCCCATCAGGACGACACGGCCTACCAGATGCCTAAAACGCTTAAGGAATGCAGAGCTGAGATTCTGCGGCTCCTGGAAGAAAACCGCTCCCTGAAAGAACAGCTGGCAAAGGCGCAGGCCTGACTTCATTTTCCGGAGGATACATGCAATGAGGCTGGAAGAAGCATATATCATGCGCAAGCAGGAATGTAAGGCTTTGCAGCGTGAGAACAGCAAGCTGCTGGAGACCATTGAGCAGCTTCGCAAAGGTGCTTACTCCGACCCCGATAAAATCGACCACATTAAGCAGATTTCCGCACTGACCCGGGAAATTCAGAAAAAAGATAAGATCATAGAGCGCTACAGGAAACTGTATGAGGAAAAACAGCTCCTGGTCTACGAACTCAATGACAAGAACATCGACCTTGAAGCAAAAATCAGATCTCTCGAATGGCAGGTCGAATGCGCAAAAAAAGATACGGGCATAAAATCCAGGACTGCGAAAGAGGAAGCCGACGCCAAGATTAAAGCACTGTCTGACGAAGTTGCCAGACTTACCGCTCTTCTGAACCGGGACGGCACCAACACGGGACTCCCCACATCCAAAACCCCGCTGAATAAAAAGAAGGTCATTCCAAACTCCAGGGAGAAAAGCGGCAAGACGAGAGGCGGACAGCCCGGGCACGCCAAACATTCCATGGAATCCTTTTCTGAGGAGGAAGTTACTGAAATCGTTCAGCATGAGCTGGATGCCTGTCCGGAATGCGGCGGTATGCTTACGGAAGTCAGGGAAATCCCCAAGGATGAGCTTGACTACGAAGTCAAGGTAGTCAAAAAGCGCCATATTTTCAGGGAATATGTCTGCAATAACTGCGGAAAGGTCATTCGCACAAAGGATGCTTCCCTGAAAGCAGAAAACCAGTACGGCGCAGTGATACAGTCAACGGCGCTGGCTCTCATGAATCTCGGATTCGTCAGCATGAACAGAACCAGATCCCTGCTTTGTGGAATCGATCCGTCTTCTGTGTCAATCAGCGAAGGATATCTCGCCAAGCTTCAGAAACGTCATGCCGGACGGCTCCATGCCTTTGCGGATGAAGTTCGCACCGGCTGTATCGCCTCCCCTTTGCTGTATTGGGATGATACCGTTGTTTTCATCAATACTTCCAGAGCCTGCATCCGCTTTTACGGAAATGAACGTCTGGCCCTGTACACCGCCCATATGAACAAGAATCTGGAAGGACTCATGGAAGACAACATCCTGCCGGTGTTGCCTGAAACAACCACCGTCATGCATGACCACAATCTGGTCAATTACCGCAAGGAATTCCGATACCGGAATGTGGAATGTCTTCAGCATCTGGAGCGGGATCTGCAGAAACTGATTGACGTTTCTCACCACAGATGGCCTGAAGAAATGAAGGAACTGATTAAGCGGACAATCCACAAGCGAAAGCGGCTGATTGCCGCCGGATGCGAAGAATTCCCCGGAGAAGATGCCAGGTCCTTCATGGCGAAGTACACCGGCTTACTTGAATCCGGATACAGGGAATACATCAAGGATCTCAACTCTTATTACAGCAGTGATGAAAACGCTCTCCTGGTCAGGCTCAGGGAGTACCAGGAAAACTATACGGAATGGATCAGGGATTTCTCCATCCCGACGACCAACAACCTCAGTGAGCGTTCTCTTCGCTTCGTAAAGTGCAAGGACAAAATGTCCGGGCAGTTCCTGAGTGAATCCTACGCTCAATACTTTGCCAATATCCGCACCTATATCGAAACCTGCGCCAGAAACGGTGTGAACGAATTCCAGGCTCTTCTTCGCCTGACTCAAAACAAGCCCTATACTCTCCAGGAACTCTGGGCTGCCGGTAGTTAATCCAACTACTGGCAGTTTTCATTTTCTCCTTGCAAAACTGTGAATAGTAACGAAGAATATAAGACATAGGAATCTGACGAAAGCCTTTATTTCATGGGCTTCAGGTGTTTCTGGACCGACATGATTTTGTATCCAATTCTCCATAGACAGGAAGGACAGAGCTTTTGTCTGCACGGGAGGCACAGAAGGAATCGGGCCGCCCGGCATCGAACAAAGAAGGCAATGAGGGCCGGCAAGACAGAAGAACCGTCCCCCTGTCTTTCCCCCTGTCTTCAAAGGACCGTCCCTATCGTTCCCAGGAGGATACATCCATGCGAAAGATTGAGATCAGGCAGAATCTGCTTCCGGGAACGGAGATGACCGATCAGATCCTGCGGCTGCCCGCGGAGAAGGGCGGAATCCGGCTGCCCGGCCTGCGGGAGGGCACGGAGCGGTGGCTGAACCTGCGCCTCGAGGTGCTGGAGGATCACGCGCAGACCTTCGAGGTCCGTCTTTACGGAGAGGGGGAGACCCCGCAGGTGATCATCCGCTTCGGCCTGATGCCCTTCTGGCCGGCGGCGGTCGCGGTCGATCTGAACTGGATGGACGGGCATATTCTCTTTCCGGGCCATCGGGTCGGAACCCAGAAGGTCGTGATTCACGGCTCCAGGATCGCGCGGGAGGAAATCCGGGCGGCGGAATTCGTCAGCATGCCGTCCGCCGCGCCCGTGCGCATCCGGCTGGAGCGGGCCTGGTACGATGATGAACCCTGCGAGCCGCTTCCGCCGCCCGCCGGAACCCGGATAGACGCCTTCGGCCAGTATACCGGAAAGGACTGGCCGGGCAGGATTCATGACGGGGAGGAGCTGATCCGCGCGCTGAAGCGCGAAGCCGCCCGGGAGAACGCGTGGGCATTTTCCGCCTGGACGCCCTGGGGCGGAAACCGGGGGCGGAAGCTGACGGAGGGAACCGGCTTCTTCGGCCGCGCCCGGGCGGACGACCGCTGGTATCTGACGGATCCCGAGGGATATGCCTTCTTCAGCCTGGGCTGCGACTGCGTCACGGCCCGATGCGACGCCCGGATCGACGGCGTGGAATCGCTGCTGGAGCCGGTTCCCTCCCGGGAGGAGGCTCCGGAGCTGTACGGCGAGCGCCCGCTCCCCTGGGGCGAGAGCACGCGGAAACCCGTCCTCTTTTCCTATGAGCGATGGAACCTGATGCGCGCCTTCGGCCCGGACTGGTATGCCGGATGGAAGGACATGATCATCGCTCAGCTGAAGCAGATGGGCTGCAACACCCTGGGCAACTGGAGCGATCCGGCGCTGTTCGGCCGGATGCCCTATGTCACCAGCCTGCCGGAATTCCCGGCGACGAAGCTTTCGATCTTCCGGGATTTCCCGGATGTGCTTTCCGAGGAATACCGGCAGGAAGCGATCCGCTGCGCCGCCGCCCTCGCGGAGAGGCGGGACGATCCGTGGATGATCGGGTATTTCCTCCGGAACGAGCCCTCCTGGGCGTTTGTGGATGATCTGATCATCGCGGACGAGGTGCTGCGCGGGCCGGAGAACTCCGCCTGCCGGGAGGGCCTGATTGGCTGGCTGAAGGAAAAATACGGCACGCCGGAGGCGCTTTCCCGCGCCTGGGAGCATCCGTTCCGGTCCTTCGGGGAGCTTTATCAGCCGATGGAGAAGGCTTCCTCCTTCTCGGCCGGGGCCCGGGAGGATTTGAGAGAATTCTCCGCCGTGCTGACGGAGCGGTACATGCGCATTCCGGCCGAGGCCTGCAGGGCCGTGGATCCGAATCATATGATTCTCGGCATGCGCTGGGCGTGGATCTCCGATCCGCTGCTGGTTTCCGGCTGGGACGCCTTTGACGTGTTTTCCATCAACTGCTACGCGGTCGACCCCACCGCCGCGCTGCAGAACGTGCGGGATCTGGGGGTGGATCTGCCGGTGATGATCGGCGAATTCCATTTCGGCGCCCTGGATGCCGGCCTGCCGGCCACCGGGCTGGAAGCGGTTCCGAATCAGGAGGAACGGGGCAAGGCCTACCGCTATTACTGCGAGCGGGTCGCCGCCCATCCTTCCGGCGTGGGATGCCACTGGTTCCAGTGCTATGATCAGTTCGCCCTGGGGCGCTTTGACGGGGAGAACTACAATATCGGGCTGTTCGATATCACGCTGCGCCCCCATGAGGCCATGCGGAGAGCCGCGCTGCGGACGGCGGAGGAAATCTATCAGGTGATGGACGGGGGCCGGGAGCCTGCTCCGGAGCGGCCCGTCAGCCTGCCGATGATCGCCTATTAGATAATATGAAGTGACCCCAGCATTTGCAGGAACGTGGATTTACCCGTATACTGTCAGATGCCAAATCACGCCAGCAGCGGGGCTTACCGCATG
>CACYWL010000047.1:0-1601 GCA_902778055.1 uncultured Eubacteriales bacterium
TTCTGGCGCATCTTCCGGCAGACCTGATCGATGACCTGTTCCAGCGGCTCCACCTGGGCGGCGGTCTGGGCGTCGTCATCCAGGAAGGCGCTCATGGTGATGGCCAGGATTCGGGAGACCGCGGAAATCAGATTTTCCATCTCCCGGTGTCCCTTGTCGGAGAAGCGGATTTTTTTCTCATGGATTTCTTCCGCCCGTTCCGCGATTTCCAGCGCGTGGTCGCTGATCCGTTCCAGATCGGTGATGGCCCGGAGGTACTGGCTGACTCCCTTGGTCTGGGTATCCGTCATCTCCCGGCCGGTCAGCTGCATCAGATAGCTGCCGATGCGGTCTTCATAGCGGTCCACCATTTCCTCCAGCTGCCGGACCTCCTGCAGCTGCTTTTCATCGTAATTTGAAAGCAGGCCGATGGCCGCGTCCATGGAACGCTGGGTCAGCTCCGCCATGCTGTTGATGGTCAGCCGGGTCTGCTCCACGGCCAGGGTGGGATAGGTGAGGAAGCGCTCCTCCAGCCGCTCCATGTCCCGGGCGCGCTGCATATCCTGAGGGTTTTCACGAACCAGCAGCCGGGTGATCTTTTCCACCAGAGGAATGGCCGGGGCGAGAAGAAGAACCGTGGACAGACGGAAGAGCGTATTCAGCAGGGCGATGGAGAACATGTTCATGACCCGGTTCTCCAGGCCGAAATGCAGAAAGCTGTTCAGCCCGTAGTAGACCGCTGCGAAGAGAATGACCCGCAGCACCTCCAGCACCAGATAGCTGAGGGAGGCGCGCTGGCCCTCGGTGGAGGAGCCCAGACCGGACAGCAGCACCGGAACGGAAGCCCCGATGGCGATGCCCAGAATCAGGGGCAGCACAGCGCCGAAGTCCAGCAGACCGGTGCTGGAGAGCGCCTGCAGGATACCTACGGCCGCGGAGGCGCTCTGCAGCACGGCGGTGATCAGAATCCCGACCAGAATCCCCAGCAGGGGATTGGAAAAATTGGTCAGCAGGGAGAGAAAGGTTTCGTCCTCCTTCAGACCGGACACCGCGCCGCTCATGGTTTTCATGCCGAACATCAGCACGGCAAAGCCCATCAGAATATCGCCCAGGTGAATGGTGGACTTTTTCCGGCCCGCCATGTGCAGCAGGATGCCGGCGATGGCGACCATCGCGCTGAGGTTCTCCGTGCTCAGCAGCTGCAGGGCCGCGGAAGTGCCGCCTTCACCGATGCTGGAGAGACAGATGACCCAGCCGGTGACGCTGGTACCGATGACCGCGCCCATGATGACCGCGATGGCCTGCCGAAGCTTCATCATCCCGGAGTTTACAAACCCGACCACCATGACGCTGGTGGCGGAAGAGCTCTGGATCACCGCTGTGACGCCCGTACCCAGCAAAATGCCCCTGAGCGGCGTGGACGAAAGCCGGTAAAGCACCAGCTCCAGCTGGTTTCCGGCCACCTTTTTCAGCCCGTCTCCCATCAGCGACATGCCGAAGAGAAAGAGCGCCACGCCCCCCAGGAGCAGAATCAGATCCGTAATTTGCATTGCCAGTCCTCCCCGACGCTTCCTCCCGGCGTTCCCGGAACGCCCGCGCCGTCTTCCATCCTTCGTTTCGGT
>CACYWL010000047.1:1626-8168 GCA_902778055.1 uncultured Eubacteriales bacterium
CGGGACAGGAAAAGTGCCTCCGGCCTGCGGCGCGTTAATCGAACTGCGCGGCGTACAGCCGGCGGTAGAACCCGTTCCGTGCCATCAGCTGACGGTGGGTGCCCTGCTCGACGACGTCGCCGCCCCGAAGGACGAGGATCTGGTCGGCGTGCTCGATGGTGGACAGGCGGTGAGCGATGACAAAGCAGGTCCTGTCCCGCATCAGTTCCCGCATGGCCCGCTGAATCTCCCGCTCGGTGGCGGTGTCCACATTGGAGGTTGCCTCATCCAGAATCAGCATCGGCGCGTCGTAAAGCATGGCCCGGGCGATGGTCAGCAGCTGCTTCTGTCCTTTGGATATATTGCCGCCGTCCTCGCTGATGACCGTATCGTACCCCTGGGGAAGGCGCATGATGAAGGGATGGATCCGGGCGGCCTTCGCCGCGGCGACCACCTCCTCCATGGTGGCGTCCTCCTTTCCGTAGGCGATGTTTTCAAAGATGGTTCCCTGAAAAACCCAGGTATCCTGGAGCACCATGGCCCAGGCGCCGCGGACGCTGCGGCGGACGGAGGTGCGGATTTCCTGCCCGTCGATCCGGAGAACGCCGCTGTCCGGATCATAGAAGCGCATCAGCAGGTTGATGATCGTGGTTTTCCCCGCGCCGGTCGGGCCGACGATGGCGATCAGCTTTCCCGCGGGGGCCGTCAGGTTCAGGTCCTTCAGGATGGGCTGTCCGGGTTCATAGCCGAAGGCCACGTGCTCGGCGGAAACGTTTCCCCGGACATTGTCCAGCAACCTGGCTTCCGGTGCGTCCGCGGTTTCCTCCTCCTCGTCCAGCAGGGTGAAAACCCTTTCGGAAGCCGCAAGAGCGGAGAACAGCTCGTTGAACACCTCGGCGATGGCGTTGATGGGACCGGCGAATTTCCGGCTGTACAGGACAAAGGAGGAGATCCTTCCCAGGTCGATGATTCCCCTCAGGTACAGCACGCCGCCCAGCAGTCCGATGAGGCTCAGGGTCAGGTTGTTGATCGCGGTCATGGTCGGGCCGATGGTAACCCCGTAATGCTCCGCGTCGGAGAAGGCGTCCGCGGCCTCCCGGTTGATGCCGTCAAAGCGCTCATTGACGCGGTTTTCGTAGGCATAGGCAAGGATGGTTTTCTGACCGGAAAGCATTTCCTCCACAAAGCCGTTCATGACACCGTAGCTTTTGGAGCGCCGGGCGAAGCGGGGCTGGGTTTTCTTCCTCATGTGCACGGTATAGAGAACCGAAACGGGAATGGTGACCAGCGTCAGGGCGGACAGGGGCAGGGAAATGGCGACCATCATGATCAGCGAGCCCACGACCGTGATGAGGCTGGAAAGGATCTGAACGATATCCGTGGCCATGCTGGTGGAGATGACGTCAATGTCATAGCTGATCCGGCTGATGATGTCGCCGGCCTGATGCCGGTCAAAATAGCCGACGGGAAGGCGCATCAGCTTATCGAACACGTCCTGGCGCATCTGACGGGCCACGCGCTTGCTGACCAGCGTCATGATGAGGCTGATGCCGAAGCCCAGCAGTGAGGAGCCCACATAGCACAGGAGCATCCGCAGCGCATTCTGCCGGACGGCGTCAAAATTCACCTTTCCAGGTCCCGCGGCGGCTTCCCGGATCGCGCTGCCGGCGAGCGTGGGACCCCAGAGATTCAGCAGATTGCTGATCAGGCTCAGAAAGGCGACGCCGAGAATGACGTACCGCCAGGGACCGAGATAACGAAGGAGGCGGCGCAGCGTGCCCCGGGTGTCCTTCGGCTTTTTCATGACTGTATCGCGCCGGGCCATCCTATCTTCGGCTTTTTCATGACTGTATCGCGCCGGGCCATCCTATGCCTCCTTCCCGTCGGGCGCTTCATCGCGCACTGCGGGCGCTTCGGCTCCGCTCAATTCGCAATTGTCGCGCTGCGGACTGCCGTCTGCATCGCTCTGTTGTTCATTGGGCTTCCGCCTCGCTTCATCCCGCACAGCGGGCGCTTCGGCTCCGCCCAATTCGCAATTGTCGCGCTGCGAACTGCCGTCCGCTCCGCCCATCTGAATTTGATAGATTTCCCGGTATTCGGGGCAGGAGGACAGCAGCTCTTCATGGGTGCCCCGGCCGATCATCTCCCCTTCGTGAAGGACAAGGATTTCGTCCATCGCCAGGATGGAGGACACCCGCTGGGCGATCCCGGCGCAGCGCCGCGTCCGTCCGGTAATCCAGGGCGGAGGAGGAATCGTCCAGGATCAGGATTTCCGGATCCGCGGCCAGCGCCCGGGCAATCAGCAGGCGCTGCTTCTGGCCGCCGGAGAAATTGGCGCCGTGGATGGCGGACTCGTGGTCGTAGTCATCGGAATAATTCTCTATGAATTCCCGGGCCATGGCATCCTCCGCGGCGCGGCGAAGCGCCGGGTCGGAGACCTCCCGCCCGAAGGTGATGTTTTCCCGGATGGTATCCGCAAAGAGAACGTCATTCTGGAACACCACGCCGAACTTCCGGTGAAGGGTATCCCGGTCGTAGGCACGGACGTCCTTTCCGTCCACGAAAACATGCCCCTCCTGAGGATCGTAAAAGCGCATCAGCAGGTTGACAATGCTGGTTTTTCCGCTGCCGGTGGCTCCGATGATGCCCAGGCTTCCGCCCCTTTTGACCCGGAAGGAGATCTCTTTCAGGCACTGCTGCCGCTCTTCCCCCAGGAACTGGCCGTGCGTTTCCCCGGTGCTGTCCGCGTCATAGCTGAAGGAAACCCGGTCAAAAATCAGCATATCTCCGGAGGGTGCCGGAGCAGTCCGGTCTTCCGGCAGAGGTGTCAGATCCTCGGGCAGATCCACCGCCCCGGCGATCCGGTTCGCGGAGGCGTTGGCCTTGGACATCATCATGAAGATGCGGTTCAGGCCCATGACCCCCATGAGAATCATATTGAAATAGGTGAGAAAGGCGAGAATCACGCCCGGGGCGGTGAGCCCGTCGTTCACCCTGCGGGCGCCGATCAGCACCACCAGGGTCAGGCCGACATTCAGGAAGAACGTCACGATCGGCCCGGGGAGGCTCATGATGACGCTGGCCTTCACCTCCTGCCGGGCCATGGCGGCATTGGCTTCGCTGTACCGCCGCATTTCCCGGGGCTCCCGGCTCAGGGCCTTGACAACACGAATTCCGGTAATGTTTTCCCGCATGATGCGCACCAGCGTATCCATCCTCCGCTGTACCCCGTCATAGAGCGGAATTCCCTTCCAGGAAACGAAGGAGACCAGCAAGATCATGACGGGTGCCATGACGCAGAGGATCATGGCCAGCCCCGTGTCCATTGTCAGGGTGATGGCGATGCCTCCCAGCAGCATGATGGGCGCCCGGATGCCCATGGTCTGAATCATGCGGACGAAACTCTGGACATTGTAGGTGTCGCTGGTCATGCGGGAGATCAGGGACGGCAGGCCGATCTGATCCATCTGACGGCCGGAGAGGTTCAGCGCCGTGTGAAACAGATCCCGGCGGAGGCTGAAGGTGCTGTTCCGGGCGACACGGACGCTCATCCGGTTGGCCGTCACGTTCAGGAAACGGGTGGCCAGCGTGAGAAGCAGCATGACGCCGCCCCAGGCCACCACGGGCCAGGCGCTCTCTGCTGAAGGCACCACGTGATCCAGCAGATGCTCCAGGACATAGGGGATCAGCAGCTCCGTGCCCGTGCCGGCCAGCTTCACCGCCATGACGGCGAGAATAAACCACCGGTAGGGACGGACATATTTCCAGATCAGCCTCATGGAAAAGGGATACTCCTTCGCGGTATGTCAAAGGGAAAGGCGGACAGGCTCATCTTACGCTGTTTTGAAGCGGCGCGCAAGAAAAAACTGCGGGAACAGTGTCCCCCAACCGCAGGAACCATTTCCCCGGCTCCGGAAAGGAAGACCGGCACAGGAAAGATAAATCCGCGGAAAAATGCAGGGAAAGAGGAATAACGGCGCATTATTTGCGGAAAACGGGCTGTATTTCCCGGGGAAAAGGGCGTATGATGAGACCCGTAACAGGAGCCGCAGGGGCGGCGGGAGAACAGGAGGATAACATGATTTCTTTTGAGGGAGCCACCAAAATATACGGGAAAAGCGACCGGGCCGCGCTGGATCATCTGACCCTGACGGTCGGAGACGGCTGCGTATACGGTTTTCTGGGGCCCAACGGTGCGGGAAAGACGACGGCCATCCGGCTGCTGACCGGCGCGCTGCGGGCCACGGAAGGGAAAATCACAGTGAACGGCATCGATGTGGCCGCAAACCCCGTGGAGGCAAAAAAGCTGATCGGCTTTGTGCCGGACAGCCAGGAGATGTATGACAAGCTGACGGGACGGGAATATCTGAACTTCATGGCGGATCTCTTCGGAGTAAGCCGCGCGGACAGGAAGGCCCGGAGCGAAAAATACCTGGAGATTTTTGAGATGACCGGCGCGGCGGGAGACCGCATCGCCAGCTATTCCAGGGGAATGAAGCAGAAAATCGCCTCCATCGGAGCGCTGATTCATAACCCGCCGGTGTGGGTGCTGGATGAGCCGATGGTGGGTTTGGATCCCCGGGCGTCCTTCCTGCTGAAGGAGGAAATGAAGAACCGGGCCAGGGAAGGCGCGACCGTGTTCTTCTCCACCCATGTGCTGGAGGTCGCAGAAAGGCTGTGCGACCGGGTTGGCATCATCAACCGGGGCAAGCTGATCCTGGAGGGAAGCCCGGAGGAGCTGGTGAGCCGCCGGGGAGACGCCAGCCTGGAGGAGCTTTTCCTGGAGCTGACGGAGAGCGGCAGCACGGAGGAAGAGGGCGGAAGCAAATGAAAAACTACTGGATTCTGACCCGGGTCATGCTGAAGAACATGCTGGCTTCCATGAATCCGGCCAACGGCGTCTACGCGGACGGAAAGAAAAAGAACCGGGCGGCGGTGCGCGCGGTGATGCTGGCGCTGCTGTCCCTGTTCGCGGTGGGATCCGTGGTCTACCTGGAATATCTGCTGTTCAAGGGCCTGAGTGCGATACGGATGCCGACGCTGCTGCCCGGGATGGCCATTTTCATTTCCATGGTGTTTACGCTGGTGCTGGGGCTGTTCCAGTGCCTGAGCGAGCTTTTTCAGGGAAAGGACGCGCCGTTTCTGGCGGTGCTGCCCCTGACTTCCCGTCAGGTTTTTGCGGCCCGGATGACGACGCTTTACCTGGGAGAGCTGGCGCTGGACGCGATGCTGTGCATCCCGGCCTTTGTGCTGTATTCCGTGGGCCGGGGCAGCGCGCTTCCTGCGGCGCTGACCGGACTTCCCGTGCTGCTGCTCCTGCCGATCATTCCCCTGAGCGCGGTGACGCTGGTCGCCAGTCTGCTGATGCGGATCAGCGCCTTCAGCCGTCACCGGGAATCTGTGGTCATGGCGCTGAGCATGCTGCTGGCGATTGCCTACTCCGTGGGTGTGACCATGATGAACAGCCAGAACATGGAGCCGGGAGATCTTGTCGCGATGCTGACCAGCGAAAACGGTCTGATCAGCCGGATGCTGGGCGCCTTCCCTCCGGCCCGGTGGGCTACCCAGGCCCTGACCGGGGAGGCGGCGATGCTGGCGCTGTTTGCGGCGGTTTCCCTGGCCTGTGCCGCGGCGGTGATCTGCCTGGCGGGGCCGGGATATCTGAATCAGGCGCTGCAGAGCACAGAGAGGACGGTGCACCGGGGAAAGAGAAGCGGCAGCTTCGGCTGGCGGACAGGCTCCGCCTTCGGCGCCCTTCATTCCCTGGAATGGAAGGAAATCCTTCGGACGCCCGCCTGGGCCTACAACTCCCTGATGGGGGTGATCATGTTTCCCCTGATGATCGGCATCGGTGTGTTCTCTGGTTTTTCCAAAGCAGGGGAAGGACTGGAGGCCATGCGGATGACCCTGAGCGGGGTGGATCAGGGCTATGTGGCCCTGGTGACGGCGGCGATCCTTCTTTTCGGGGCGATGGTGAACCCCGCGGTTTCCACCGCCATTTCCCGGGAGGGAGGCCGGTGGCCCTTCGCGCTCACCCTGCCCGTCCGGCAGCGGACGCGGTTTATGGCCAAGCTGATGGTGGGCATGGAAATCAACCTGGTGTGTATGGCGATGATTGCCGCGGTGGCGTGGTTCCTCGTGCGGATGCCCCTCCAGTGGCTGCTGATCGCCTTCCTGCTCGCGGCCATGATCGGGTTCGCTTCCGCGGCGATTTCGCTGTGGGTGGACGCCGTGCGGCCTCAGCTCAGCTGGATGACGGAGATGGAAGCGATCAAGAAAAACTTTAACCAGGTGATCGGCATGATGCTTTGGGCGGTGCTGACGGCGCTGTGCGTTGTGCCCGCGGTGCTTCTGTGGAACAGCGGAGCGAAAGCTGCCCTGGCCGGCGCGGCTGGCATGGGGGCGGCGGAGGTGCTTGTGGCGCTGATCCTGCTGAACCGGGCCACGGAAAAGAACACCGTGCTGCCGGAGTAAGAAGGCTGAATAAAAACAGCCGTCCCGGATTCGGGACGGCGCAGACTGTGAAGGAAAAGGTCTCAGCGTTCAGGCGTTGGGACTTTTTT
>CACYWL010000048.1 GCA_902778055.1 uncultured Eubacteriales bacterium
TTCAAGAAGGAAATGATCCCCTGGAGCTGGGAATTCCTGACCAGCCCGGAATATCTGGGTCTGCCGAAGGACCGGCTGGCCTTTACCGTTTTCGAGGGGGATGAGGACTGCCCCCGGGATCTGGAAAGCTATGAGCTGTGGCGCTCCTGCGGCGTGAAGGAAGAAAACCTGTTCTTCCTGCCGAAGGAGAACAACTGGTGGGGCCCGGCAGGGATTACCGGTCCCTGCGGCAGCGATACCGAGATGTTCATCATCACGGACAAGGAGCCCTGCGGCCCGGACTGCTCGCCCGCCTGCTCCTGCGGAAGATATCTGGAGATCTGGAACGATGTCTTCATGCAGTACAACAAGAACGCGGAGGGCAAATACGAGCCTCTGGCCAAGAAAAATGTCGATACCGGCATGGGGCTGGAGCGCACGGTCTGCGTGCTGAACGGCAAGAAGAGCGTTTATGAAATTGATGCCTTCGCGCGCATCCTGAGCCGGATTTCCGAGCTGAGCGGGAAGGAATACGAAGCGGACGAAGCGACCACGAAGGCCTTCCGCATCATCGCGGATCATATGCGGACGTCCACCTTCATCCTGGGCGACGACCGCGGTGTCAGCCCCTCCAACACCGATCAGGGCTATATCCTGCGCCGGCTGATCCGCCGGGCGGTCCGCTACGGCATGCAGCTGGGCATGCCCGAGGGCTTCACGGTGGAAATCGCGAAGGTGATTATCGATCAGTACAAGGATGTGTATCCCGAACTGGAGAGAAACTCCGCCTTTGTGCTGGAGCAGCTGAAGCTGGAGGAGGGCCGTTTCGCCCGGACGCTGAAGCAGGGCGAGAAGGAATTCGAGAAGGTTTACAACAATGTCTGCCAGACCAGGACGCTGCTGGAAAGCATCCTGGGGGCGGAGGACCGTGTCGCGCTGGCGAAGGAAATGGCGGAGACCAAGAAGCTCCGTCCTTCTCCCGACATGATGCCCATCATCGAGGCGGCGAAGGCCGGGGATGCCGCGGCGCTGGAAGCGGCGGTGAAGACCCGGATGGAGAGCCTCTCCACCATGGACGGCCGCAGCGCCTTCAAGCTTTACGATACCTACGGCTTCCCGATCGAAATGACCCGGGAGCTGGCGGCGGAGAAGGGCCTGGCCATTGACGAGGCGGACTTTGCGGAGCGGTTCCGGAAGCATCAGGAGCTGAGCCATCAGGGCGCGGATCAGAAGTTCAAGGGCGGTCTGGCGGATCACAGCGAGCAGACGGCCCGGCTGCACACCGCGACCCACCTGCTTCATGCCGCGCTGCGGAAGGTGCTGGGGGATGAGGTAGCCCAGAAGGGATCCAACATCACCGCGGAGAGGCTGCGGTTTGACTTCTCCTTCGGCCGGAAGATGACTCCCGAGGAGCTTCAGGAGGTGGAGCGCCTGGTGAATGTCGCCATCGACGCGAAGGTTCCGGTGGTCTGCGAGGAGATGACCGTGCCGGAGGCGAAGGCGAAGGGTGCTATCGGTCTGTTCGAGAGCAAATACGGCGAGCGGGTGAGAACCTACAGGATGGGCGATTATTCCTTTGAGATCTGCGGCGGCCCCCATGCGGAGAACACGGGGGATCTGGGCTCCTTCAAGATCCAGAAGGAGGAATCCTCCTCCGCGGGCGTTCGGAGGATCAAGGCGACCATTCAGCCCAAGGAAGCGTAAAAACAGGCGCCGCGGTTTCCGCGGCGCTTTTTTCGACCGGAGCTCCTTTCCCGGAGGGGGAAGGAAGCGGCGGAAAGCAACAGAAGTCTGCCGGAGGCGGAGAGGGAGGAAACATGCTGAAAACAGATGCCGAACATGAATTGCGCGCCCTGCGGGAAACGCAGACGGCCTCGGAAAATATCTTTGACGGATTCATCCTTCACGTTCGGAAGGATACGGTCGCCCTGCCCAACGGAAACCCGGGAAACCGGGAGGTGATCCGGCATATCGGAGCCGTCTGTGTCATTCCGGTGACGGAGGACAACCGGGTCATTGTGGAGCGGCAGTACCGCTATCCGATTGACCGGGTCATCACGGAAATTCCCGCGGGCAAGCTGGACAGCCGGGACGAGGATCGCCTGTCCGCGATCCAGCGGGAGCTGAGGGAGGAAACCGGATACACGGCGGACGAATGGATTCCGCTGGGAGATTTTCATCCGGCCCCGGCCTACAGCGACGAATATATCAGCATGTACATGGCCAGGAAGCTGCATCCGGGGAAAAGGCACCTGGACGAGGATGAATTTCTGGATGTGTTCACCGTCCCGCTGAGCGAGCTGGTGGAGGATGTCATGGCGGGAAGAATATCCGACGCCAAAACGCAGACCGCCGTGCTGAAGGCTGCGCGGATGCTGGGGATCTGAAGATGAATGACCAGACGGAGAAAAGGTTCCGCGAGCTGGCGGAGCGGTCCTGGAGCCGGGGGATTCCCTGCTATACCGATTTCCTGGATCTGAGCGAGCAGACGGTGCTGACCAGGATCCGGGCCGGCCTGCCCCAGCCGGAGATCCGCCTTTTCGGCGGCGCGGAGGGCTGCGAGCGGGTCATCGCCGGATTCGGCGTGTCAGAGGAGGACGGGACGGATGGTTTTCCGCTGGCCTGCGTGAAAATCACCCCGGCGGGGCTGAAGTTCGCCGGGGAAATGAGCCATCGGGATGTGCTGGGCTCCCTGATGAGCCTGGGCTTTGAACGAAGCCTGCTGGGGGATATCATCCTGCGGGAAAAGGAAGCCTGGGTGTTCTGTGCGGAGCGGATTGCGGACTATCTCTGCGACGGACTGACCTCGGTGCGCCGCACCTCCGTGAAAGCGTCCCGGACAGAAGCCCCGTCGTCCGGGGAGCTGTTCCGGACCCGGCGGGAAGTGATCCAGGTTTCCTCGGAACGGATGGATGCGCTGGTTTCGCATGCGTTCCGGCTCAGCCGGGCCGGTGCCCAGAGCCTGTTTCCGGCGGGAAAGGTGTTCCTCGACGGGGCGGAATGTCTGCGGACGGACGCGGAGCCGCGGCCGGGGCAGATCGTCTCTGTCCGGGGAATGGGCCGTTTCCGCTTCCTGGGCGCGGAGGGACAGAGCAAAAAAGGGAAATGGAATACGGTAATTGAGCGATATGTCTGATGGTTTTTCCCGGGAAAGGCATGAAAAAACGGCCCGCCGCTTCTGCGGCGGGCCGTTGGTTTCGTGCGGTCGGAG
>CACYWL010000049.1 GCA_902778055.1 uncultured Eubacteriales bacterium
AGATTCCGATACGAACCTGCTTCCGCCACACATCATTTCATCTGGAGTTGCTCTTTAGAATTGGTTTTCTCTCCCTTGCAGAATGCGAAACACTGCCGGGTGAGCATACAGCACTCGTCATGTCGCCCCATCTTGTGCAAAGCTTCCCAGATATTTCAGACTCGGCTTGGGCTTTCTTTCCTGGGTTGTGCGGTCAACGGCAATCAGGCCAAAGGTCATGGAAAAGCCCTTCTGCCATTCAAAATTATCCATCAGACTCCAGTGGCAATAGCCTTTCACTGGAATGCCGTCGCCAAGGCAGTTTTCCACGCCCTGCAGAGCCCTGCGGATGAATTCCACCCGGCGGGTATCATCGGCTGTGGCGATGCCGTTCTCGGTGACGATAAGATTGCCGCGAAAGTCCTCGTGTACCTTGCGGATCACATGCTCCAGAGCCTCCGGATAGAACTCATAACCCATCTGGGTCAGTTCCACGCCTTCCGGGCAGGGCAGCTGTCCCTCCGGTCCATACTGGGTTCGGGTGTAATTCTGAACGCCAAGGAAATCATCCCCCTGAATGAACGGCAGGTAATGACGGAACTCCTCCTCCCAGGCTTTTCCCGCGAAGGACTCGCCTCCCGGGAGGGCCTGCAGATCGTGAAGAGAAAGCGTGACGCCCACCTGAATCTCAGGGCGGATTGACCGGATCGCTTCCCTGGCCGCCTGATGGGCGCGAAATACCAGAGCATCTCCCTCCGGCGTGCGGGAAGACACGAAAACCTGAGGCTGCGGAGTGCCGAAAACAGCAGCGTTTTCCTGGGCAGCGTATTTCATGTTTTCCATCATCTTCTGGAAATTCATTCCGACCTGTACCGTACCCTCCGCCTTCTGCGCATTCTCCCGGGCCTGCCGGGCCATAAGCTCGAAACGCCTGGAGATGGCCGCCAACTGCAGGCCCATGTTGGCTTCGTTGATGGTACAGATGTATTTGATTTCACCGCCCAGTTTTTCGGCCACATACGCGGCATAACGCCGGAAATATCCTATGGTAGATTCAGCCTCCCAGCCGCCTTTTCTGATCAGCCACACCGGGCTGGTGAAATGCATCAGCGTCACAATGGGTTCCACACCATTGTCCCGGTAATGCTCGATTTCCTGTTCGTCAAATTGTCCCTCTTCCGGCTCAATCCTCGCCCACTCGATGGAGAAACGGTAAGCGTTCAGCCCGGCCTGCGCCATAAGGCGGATATCTTCTTCATAACGGTTATAGTGATCGCAGGCCAGCCCGCTGGGTTCGGTAAAGCTTGAATGGGGCATCTGCTCCTGCGCCCAGTAATCGCTGTGGATATTGTTGCCCTCCACCTGATGGGCAGCGGTAGAAGCGCCGATCAAAAATCCCTTTGGAAATGTCACAGTACTCTCCTCCTCACAGCTGCACGCAGGCACCTTCCGTAATGCCGTTTTCATTAAAGGCGTCTACACGCACAAAATAATTTCTTCCTTTAATCAGCGCGCCGACGCGCTGGTTTCCCGCCCGGAAGGTCATATAACTGTGGTACAGTTTTTCCGGGCTGTTTCCAAACAGAATGTTGTACCCCAGGGTGTTCTCCTGTGCTTCAATGGAAACGGTCATGTCCAGATCACTGTCCCGCCGGGCTGTGAATGAAGGCACAGCGGGCTTCTCCCCCTGTCCCAGACCGAACACCCGCAGGCCGGAGACACAAGGCCGCTGACCATACGGCACTGCCATATCCGTGAGGCGCAGGAAACGTGCCCGGAATCCCTCTTCCCGCAGGATAAAGTCGTGAGACAGATCGTTCTTCGCATCGGACTTATCCTCGATCACGAACCAGTTCTTCCCGTCGATGCTGCCCATCAGCTTCCACTGCGTAGTCAGATCCCGCTCCTCAATATACCGGGCCTGGCTGCCGCCCACAATCCGACCGGGGCATGGAATGTCGATATGGTCATCCGCGAAATTGATCTGAATGGCGTGCACGTCAAACACCTGACCCAGATCGATCTGGAGCCATTCGGACCGGTTTTCGGACGCAGCTCTCCACCAGCTTCGCACGTTTTCTTCCGTCGCCCTGCCCGGCTCATGCCCGTCCACAAAGGAAGAAGCGGTGGCCTTCTTGCCCGCGCTCAGCAGCATCCAGGCGGGAGAGCGCCAGGGATCCCCCTCCGCGGCCATGGGCCAGTCTCCGTAGCGCTGGTTGCAGAAAAGCTCGCCGTCAGCGTCAAAGCCCGCAGGCCAGATCCCAACACGGCGCTCAAAATCGTGATTCATGCTGATCCGCATGGTTGCGGCATGCCACCAGTTGCCCTTTCGATCCCGCATGGTACTGCCATGTCCGGCACCGGGCAGGAAGCCGCCCGGCTTGTAGGAATAGGGATTGTTGTCCGCCAGGGTAAAGGGGCCCAGCGGACCGGAGCTTACGTACACGCCATCGGAGTAGGTGTTGTACTGGGTTCCGGGGCAGGCGTACTGCAGGTAGTATTTCCCGTTCTGCTTGTCCATCCAGGCGCCTTCGATATAGGGCTTTCTTGAGAACATGCCCCGAATCAGCGGCTTCAGCTGTTCCGGAACCTGGTCCTCTGAGATCCCCTGCCGTCTGTGAAACGCCGCATACGCCGCGTCAATCTCCGCTTCGGTGGCAGGGAACTGGCTGTTGTCTTCTCCCACCCGCTCATAGCCGATTTCAAATGGATGCCCTTCCACAAGCACACGCTTATCGCCCTTCGGCTGCATCGTATTCGGGTCAAGCTCCACACCCCAGACAGGCGTAATGTTGGAGCATCCCCAGTAGAAGTACACCCGCCCGTCATCGTCAATGAACAGGTTGGGATCCCAGAACGGAAAGCTGCCCTGAATCTTTTCGTAGGGGCCGTTCAGAATATCCTTCGTGCGGTACCGGTCACAGTTCTCTTCCCGCCGGGAAGCGCAGAAATACACCCAGTCGCCCATCACCCGCACATCGGGGGCGTAGTCGTACAGGGGCAGCTCCCCGGGAAGCCGGTGGTTTTCCCACGTGGACAGATCATCGGACACCCATACGCCCAGGGTCATGGAGGCGAAAATATAGTACCGGCCGTGGAAGAGGATCATGGAAGGATCCGCGGCCTCCCGGCAGATCTGCATCTTCCCGTGCTGACGCGGATCCATGTTGAATTGATAGCGGTAGTTGATATTGACTGGATTACAGAGATACTTCATAGCTGTACGCACCTGCTTTCACCTTGAATTCCCGGCCGTCCGGCAACAGGATTTCAGCCGGAACCGGAACTTCGATACGCATCTGGATCTTGTTGTTTTCATAGCGCCATCCGCTGCAGATCTTCCCGACGGGAGACAGCCATTCTGCCTGCGCATGGCCAAGAGCGGAATGAGGGAAGGGACGGATCGTCAGCCGGCCCGCTTCCAGATGAATGCCGCACACGCCCCCGAACAGCCACCCGCAGATGGCCCCGTAGGAATAATGGTTCAGAGAATCGTGCACAGTGCCGTCAGGCCGCACGCCGTCCCAGGTCTCCCAGACGGTGGTCGCCCCCTTCTTCACTTCATACAGCCAGCCGGGGCAGTCCTCCTGTAAGAGCAGCTTATAGGCGGTATCCACGTGCCCGTTCTCCGCCAGCACTCTGCACAGATCCGGGGTCGACAGAAAACCGGTGTTCAGGTGATATCCGTCCTTGATCACCAGCGCGTTCAGATCATCTGCCGCCTGCTGATTTTCTTCTCCGTCCAGCAGGCCGAAGGCGATCGGACGCACATACTCACACTGGCGTTCGGACCGAATCTTTCCGTCCTTCAGACAGCAGAAGCGATATGCCTTTCTGGCTTTTGCCGCGATG
>CACYWL010000050.1 GCA_902778055.1 uncultured Eubacteriales bacterium
CACCGCCCGGGCGCTGATCTCCGCCAGCCGCTTCCGCTCCCGGCGCTTCTCCTCGATCTTTCCCCGAACCCTGTCCAGCACCTGCTCCAGCTCCCGGGCCGTCACCGGCTTCAGCAGATATTCGCTGACGCCCAGGGTAATCGCCTTCCGGGCATATTCAAAGTCGTCGTACCCGGACAGGATGATTCGTTCCACCCAGGGCATGGTCCGCTGAATCTCCTCGCAGAGCTTCATCCCGTCCATAAAGGGCATCCGGATATCCGTCAGCAGGATGTCCACATTCAGATCCCGGATCATGGGCAGCGCCATCTCCCCGTCCGGTGCCTCCCCGACCAGCTGAAAGCCTTTTTCCTCCCAGGGAAAGGTATTTCGCAGGCTTTCCCGGATGGCGATCTCGTCGTCCACCAGAAACACATTCATCATGCTCCGTCCCCTCCCTGTTCCTCTGTCTGTTTTCCGCGCTTCCCGCCTTCCGGGCTTTTTCCCGCCCTTTGCGCATGTTTGTCCCGCCGGAGCTCCGGCGCCGCGGCGGTCCTGGGCCGCGCTCAGCGGGCTCCGTGCTGCCCTTCCTCCTGACCGATCTCCTCCCGGGATCGGATCGGGATCACGAAGGAAATCTCCGTTCCCTCCGGACCGGAGCGGATCTTCAGCCCCTTCTGCTTATGGTAGTACAGCCGGATCCGCATGTCCACGTTCCGCAGTCCGAAACCGGAGTATCCCGGCTCCATCGCGGACTGAACCGTCAGCTTTTCCGCGTCCAGCCGCTTCTGAATCTCCGCCAGCCGCTCGGGCGTCATTCCCTTCCCGGTGTCGGTAACCGAGAACCTCATCAGCGCGCCGTCCGGCCGCATGCGCACGGTGATTTTCCCGCCGCCGCGCTTCTCCTTGATGCCGTGGTACAGCGCGTTCTCGACCAGGGGCTGCAGCAGCAGCTTCAGCATATAGACGCTCTCCAGTCCTTCCGGCGGAGAATCGACCTCATATTGCAGGATATCCCTGTATCGGGTCTGCTGGATGCTCAGATAGGCTGTGACATGCTTCATCTCCTGGCTGACAGGAATCCAGTCCGCCCCGGAGGACAGGGAAATCCGGAAGAAATCGCTGAGGCTCCGGGTCAGCCGGACCACCTCCTCGGATCGGCCGGATTCCGCCTGCCAGACAATGGCGTCCAGCGTATTGTACAGGAAGTGCGGATTGATCTGCGCCTGCAGCGTCCGCAGCTCCGCCTTGGCCAGGTGCTCCTGGTTCCGTCCCGTCTCCGCGATCAGGGTCTCCAGCCGCTCCGCCATCTGGTTGATGTGCTCCGCCAGCTCCTGCAGCTCCTCGACGCCCAGATCGTCCGCCCGGTTTCCCAGATCGCCCTCGGCAATCCGCCGGACCGTCTCCTCCAGGGAGGACAGCGCGCTGCGGATGTTCCGGGTCAGCCGGCCCATCGCCAGGCTGGAATAGCCCAGCCCCAGAATCAGCAGCAACGCCTCGCCCACCGCGACGCTCATCATCACCCGGCCCAGCCGCGCGCTGGTCTCCGTGGCGTCCGTAATCTCCTGCCCGATAAAGGCATCCAGCATATCCGCCACCAGCCGGCCCACATCCCGGATTTCATCCACGATCTGCTCCGCCTCGTCGATGGGCATGCCCTCCGCCATGCCGTCCCGGATTTTCAGGATGTACTGCTCCAGGGTGTCCATCGTCCGCCGGGCCACCGTCAGCTGCAGATGGCCGTTTCCGCGGGTTTCCGCCAACAGGGCGTCCAGCGTCTCGTTCACCCGGCCGATCAGCTTCTCCGCCCCGCTGTCCTCAAATGCGGTTCTCCCGGCCACGACCGAAAACATGTTTTCCGCCAGGGTGGCTTCCACTGCCGGCTTCAGCTCCACTGCCCGGTCCATCCGCCGGATCATCGCCTGATACCGTCCGGAATAAAGCAGCATGGTCACCAGCCCCGTCACGACCGGAATCGTCAGCAGAAGGGCGATGGTGATCACGGACTGGCGCACTTCCCCTACGATGCTGGTCAGCCTGCTTCGCGTCATCCTCCGCCCCTCCCTTCTGCTTTTCTCAGAAGCCCCGGACCGCCGGATCGGTCAGGTCATCCAGGTCCGTAAAGGCGCCCTCCTGCGGATGGGTGATTCTGGGAATCTCCCTTCCGGCCTTCAGGTCGCTCACCAGCCGCATGACGTCCCCGCCCAGGTCCGGAGTGCACTGCACGACACAGTTGATTTTCCCCGCTTTCAGCGCCTCCACGGCTTCCTTTTCCCCGTCCACCGTAATCAGAATCAGATCCTTCCCGGGCGCGATGCCGTTCTTCTCCAGCACATCCAGCGCGCCCAGCGTCATGGAATCGTTGTGGGAATATACCACGTCAATTCCCCCGGCGCCGTATTTTTCCAGCAGCTGGTTCATGCACTCCTCTCCCTTGGAGCGCAGGAAATCCCCGTTCAGGCTTTCCACGATCTCAAAGCGCCCGTCCCCGGCCAGCGCATCCAGAAAGCCGCGCTGCCGGTCGCGCATGGGCGTCGAGTCCGGCGTGCCGCAGATTTCGGCCACCCGAACTCTGTCCAGTCCCTCCGCGTCCGCCTTCCGCTTCAGGTATTCCCCGGCCCGGACGCCCTCGGCATAAAAATCCGCGCCCACGTAGGCGGTATACAGGTCCTCTTCCTCCGTCTCGATCATCCGGTCCACCAGAATCACCGGGATTCCCGCCTGCTTCGCTTCGCTCAGCACATTGCTCCATCCGGTCTCCACGATCGGGGAAAAGACGATCACGTCCACCCGGTACGCGATGAAGGAGCGGATCGCGTCGATCTGCTT
>CACYWL010000051.1 GCA_902778055.1 uncultured Eubacteriales bacterium
CGGCTTGATCACCACGGTCTTGCCGTCGCTGGTGGTATAGGTGTACGTCAGGTTGCCCTTGCTGTCCCGATCCACATCCATGTGATCCGGGAGCAGCGGATACAGGCCGACCACCGTGTTCTTTCCGCTGCGGATGATCTGGCTGTAGCTGTTTCCGTAGAGAAGAAGGTGTGCCAGCATGACTTCCCTGAAAACGAAGGAGGTCATTTCTGCATTCGGCTCATCATGAAGCAGATGGTATAGCGGATGATCTCCGGCTTTCAGGTTGCCGTCATCCGTCGCTTCATACACACCCAGCGGCAGGCTGGCCACCGTTTCCGAGATTACCCGGACGCATGCGTACACCGTGGAAAGCTGAATGGCCGTCTGGGCGGTGACGGATTTGCCTGCGCCGCTGGTGCCGAAGTAGAACACCGGAGCGGCGCTGACACTGTCATGGGGCTTGTCCCGCGCACGGAACAGGGCGGTGAAGGGATTTTTCATGCGGAGTTCATCCTTTCGTTATGGTAGTTTTGGTGAATACATGGTAAAATAGGGCAATACTTAAAGGGGGTCGGTTTCATGGACGAGAATCAGGAGTTAGCATTATCGCCTGTTGAGGAACAAATCATCACCGATGTCCTCGATAACGGAGTTTCCGTTGTAAACGGGTATAATATTGATGAATTAACCTCAGCACTTCTAAAAACAGGAAACGATACTTTCAACAAAGTAATGAACATCGTTTGTAGTGACGCAAAAATCCGGAAGGATATTGTCGCCCAGATCAACAAATCTGCAACACAGGCTATTGCTTCGTCGGATCAAATGGCTCAGAAAGCTCTGGATACGGCAAAGGCTAATAGTGACGCGATACGTAGTCTATTGAAAAGTGGCAATCTATCACCAGAGGATTTCCGCCAGTGCATATCGGAATTGCGGTTATACACGCAAGACATGCTACAAATTAATGCGGATACTAAAGCGTCGCAGGAAAGAATGGTCGAGCACCAACATCAAACTGCTGAAGCAGCATCACCGAAAAGTAGTACTGGACGAGACGTTGCCCTGATTGCAGGTGGTGCAATTGGTGGATCCGCCTTAACTGTTCTCATTCTAAAGCTGCTTAAAAAGATAGTGTAATTACATCCCTCTTCCAGTCTTCTTATCATGGCATTCCTTGCAGAGGGGCTCCCAGTTCGTCTGATCCCAGAACAGCCGCTGATCGCCCCGGTGCGGAATGATGTGATCCACAACGGTTGCAGGGACGACCTTGCCCTCCGCCTGGCAGAAGGCACACAGCGGATGCTGCTTCAGGAAGAGAGCGCGGGCCTTACGCCATCGGCTGTCATAACCACGGGCATCAGCACCGCCGCGCAGCCTGTCGCCGCTCCATTCCATATGATCCTTACAGAACACCTGACCCTGTTCGCAGAAGCCCGGACATCCGGGATAGCGGCAGGGTCTTCTTGGTTTTTGAGGCATGCTGCACCTCCATCAGATAATCAAAAGTCCACGGGTGTCGTAGACGGATTCGCCGCCCTGGTTCTTCATGGCCCTGTCCAACGCCATGACCAGCGCGACCGCTCCGTCCACCTTCTCCGTGGATTTTTCTTTGTCGATTTTCAGGTTCCCGGCAGGGTCAGTGCGCACGAAGGCGTTGTCCATATTCCACCGGAGCACCGGATGCCCGCCGTGATTCAGCTTCCGTTCCAGCACGATGCGCATCAGTTCCTTGGTCGGCGGGCTCATATCCCGAAAGCCCTGTCCAAACGGCACCATGTTGAAGCCGTCGTCCTCCAGAGTCTGCACCATCATGGTGGCGTTCCAGCGGTCATAGGCAATTTCCCGGATGTTGAATCGTTCTCCCAGCTTGGTAATGAACTGCTCGATAAAGCCGTAATGCACCACGTTGCCCTCGGTCGTATGGATGAAACCCTGGCGCTCCCACTTGTCATACATCACATGATCGCGCCGGACGCGCAGCTGCATGGTTTCCTCCGGAAGCCAGAAGTACGGCAGCACAATGTACTGCTCTTCGTCATCCCTTGGCGGGAACACCAGCACCATGGCGGTCAAGTCGGAAGTGGAAGAAAGATCGAGCCCTGCATAGCAGGCGCGGCCTTCCAGTTCATACTCATTGACAGCGCCGCCGCATTCATCCCATTTGTCCATGGGCATCCAGCGGATGCTCTGCTTGACCCATTGGTTCAGGCGCAGCTGACGGAACATGTTCTCATCAGCGGGCGTCTCCTGGGCCTTTCGGAAGGCATCCCGCACCTTATCGATGGAGATCGTCTGATCCAGAGAGGGGTTGGCTTTGTACCAGTTGCGCTCATCCGTCCAGTCGGCGTCATCCGGCAAGCCGTAGAGCACGGGGTAGAAGCGAGGATCATCCTTCCGGCCTTCGATGATGTCCAGGGCTTTTTGATGAACCTCCCAGCAGATGCTGTTCCGGTCGGT
>CACYWL010000052.1 GCA_902778055.1 uncultured Eubacteriales bacterium
AAGGGCGTGCGCATCGTCGGAGATATTCCGATTTACGTCGCGCTGGACAGCGTGGACGTATGGGCTTCCCCGGAGCTGTTTCAGCTGGATGAAGCCCGGCTTCCTGTCGAAATTGCAGGCTGTCCGCCGGATGCATTTGCGGCAGACGGACAGCTGTGGGGCAACCCCCTCTATGACTGGGAGGCCCACGAGAAAACCGGCTTTGACTGGTGGATCCGGAGAATCCGCCACTGCTATGAGACCTGCGACATCCTGCGCATCGACCATTTCCGCGGCTTTGATGAGTATTTTGCCATTCCGGCAGGCGATAAGAACGCCGTCGGCGGAAGATGGAAGAAGGGCCCCGGAAGAAGCCTCTTTGAGGCCATCTCGGGCGCCATCGGCGAGAGGGAGATTATCGCGGAGGATCTCGGCTATGTGACGGAGGGTGTCCGGCAGCTGATTAAAGACACGGGTTTTGCGGGCATGAAACTCTTTGAGTTTGCTTTTGACTCCCGGGATACGGGACAGGCGCAGGATTACCTGCCCCACAATTATCCCGTCAACGCGGCAGCTTACACCGGAACCCACGACAATGCCCCGCTGAAGGCATGGTTTTCTGAGATTCTTCCGGAGGAACGGAAGACGGTATTTTCCTACCTCGCCCTTCCGGAATCGGAAGAGGCCCCCGTGTACGCCATGGTGTGCGCAACTCTCAGAAGCGTGGCAAGAATTGCGGTCATTCCGATGCAGGACTGGCTGGGTTACGGCAGTGAATCGCGGATGAACACACCCTCCACCTCCGGAGAAAACTGGAAGTGGCGGCTGCTTCCGGGGGAATTCACAGAGGAACTTCAGGAGAAGATCCGCAGAGCGACGCTGCTCTACGGCAGGTAGCATATATGGGATTTTTGACGGACCCGAACGGGTTCTTTATGGAACTCCTTCGGAAAATTTCGGACATTGTCTTCTGCAATGTGCTGTTCTGTGTGCTGAGCCTTCCCGTGATTACCGCGGGGGCGGCCATGACGGGACTTTCGGCTGCGATGCAGCTGATTGCGGAGGACAAGGAGGATGAAGGAAAGTCCGCGCTCAGAGTGTTCTGGCAGAATTTTAAAGACCACTTCCTGCGCGCGACGCTGCTCTGGCTGTCCGGCCTTCTGGGCATCGCCTTCCTTCTGCTGTATTACCATACGGTGAACAGCCTGGAGGGCGGCACACAGCATCTGTACCGGATTACCTTTTACGCGCTGGTGCTGGTGTTTTTCGCGGGATATCAGTATGTATTCCCGATGCTGGCAAGATTCGGACAGGGGGCGGGACGGACGATACGGAATGCGTATCTCCTCTCGGTGGCAGCGCTTCCCCAGACCCTGCTGGGACTCATGATTCCGGCAGCGGCAGTGGTTCTCACCTTTTTCCTGCGTCCCGAACGGTTTGGCGGTGCGGTGTTTTTCTGGGCGGTCATCGGCTTCGGCCTCACGGCTTACCTGACCAACCTGGCCTACCTCAGGGCGTTCCGGAAGATAGAAGAGAATATGCAGTGATATGATACGAGTTTATGGTAAAAAGATAACGGAGGAAATATATGGCTTCCATTTCATTTAAAAACGTAACGAAGATTTACGATGGGGCAAAAACCCCGGTTGTCCCGAATCTGAACCTGGAGATCAAGGATAAGGAATTCATCATCCTGGTCGGACCTTCCGGCTGCGGAAAGTCCACCACCCTGCGCATGATCGCAGGTCTGGAGTCCATCTCCAGTGGCGACCTGTTCATCGGCGACAGAAGAGTCAACAATATCCCGCCGAAGGATCGCGATATCGCCATGGTTTTCCAGAACTATGCGCTGTATCCCCACATGACGGTTTATAAGAACATCGCTTTCGGTCTGACCCTCAGAAAGGTTGACACGGCAGAGATTGACAAGAGAGTGCACGAGGCTGCGAAGGTCCTTGACCTGGAGCACCTGCTGGAGAGAAAGCCGAAGGCTCTGTCCGGCGGCCAGAGACAGCGTGTGGCTTTAGGAAGAGCCATGGTCCGCAACCCTGCGGTATTCCTGCTTGACGAGCCGCTGTCCAACCTGGATGCAAAGCTCAGAACCTCCATGCGTTC